>CAWDEH010000004.1:0-515628 GCA_963801295.1 uncultured Chitinophagaceae bacterium | reverse complement strand
TATTTACCAGATCATTGAATTCCTTTTTAAATATTTCATAGTGGTCGCCGGTTCCGGGGCCATTAAAGCCGGTGGATATTTTTCGCACCTTCCCCTTTTTATCAATGTAAATGGTGGTCGGGAACCCCATGATCTGTTTTATTTGCGGGAGTGTTTTTTCTGTTCTGGACGTGTCGCTTACAGCAACACCGGTAACCAGTACCGGATAGGTTACATCAAAGCGGTTTTTGAAGGACTGCAATGATTTTTTCGATTCATCAAAATCGGTGGTTCGCTCATAGGCAAGCGCTATAATTTCGATGCCCCGGTCTTTGTTTTTCTTATAGTAATCGCTCAAAAAGCGGGTTTCGTCCATACAATTGGGGCACCAGGATCCCATGATCTGAATGATCACCACTTTATTTGTAAACACATTGTCTTTTATGGATACCATCGGTCCATCTATACTTTTGAAAGTAAAATTCAACCGGTCATTGTGCGGATCTTTTAAAGTAGTCAGGCTAAATTCATCCGGTAAGGCGGCGCGTTCATTTTTTTCGGCCCGCCAGATTTCCCTGCTGGTAGCCCCTGAATAAAAAACGCCTCCGGACATCTTACCAGCGTCAATTTTTGCCGTAAAATAATAAGCATGTCCGCCGTCAAAAGTTGACAGCCTGAGGGAGTCGCCGTCCACAACACCTTCCAGAAAACGATAGTCGCCTGTTGTCGTTAAAAAGGTGCCGGTGACCGATGCGCCGGACTGATTGAATTCACCAATCGCATTCTCGGTCGACTGGTTCTTTTCCTTAAAATAGACTGACCATCTTCCGGTAATATTAAAAAGGGGAGGTCTGGTTACGGAAAATCTTTGGGTCTGATTCCGGACCGCTACGACAGGCATGGTTACCTGACGATGGCCGTAATTTTTTATCCAGCTTCCTTTCAGTTTATCATCGTCGTATAAACGCAGCGCAAACCGGGAATCAAAAAATGGCATTTCTATGAATATGGAATCTTCCCGTTGCCGGATATCGTCTGCCAATAAACGTTCTTTTCCATTTATCACGTACAGTATTTTTTTTCCCGCACTGTCTTTCATCTCAAAATTGAAACGGATTTGCTGACCGTCTTTACGAATAATGTCCGCCTGCCAGATGCCGTTGGGGGGATAATTCCCCTTTAATCGCTGTATGCCGGTAGCCAACGGGCCTGCCTGAACACTAAATAAGAGAAGCAAAAACAGAATAAATAAAAAAGAGCGCACCGGGTGGATTAAACGGATTCTTCTGATCATGATATGAAATCGGTTGAAAGTGCAAATTTACAAATAGTTGGTGGTTGATGAATGTCAGTTGACGGACTTTATTTCCGGATCAAGACATGAAGCCACTCAACGATCGGATTTATTCCAATTTGCCACAAATTTTTTCGCAATATCTCTATAAATGGCGATCCGGTGTGTTCTCACCAGGTCAGATGTTGATTCCCGGGGATTATCCATTTTGAGGAAGATTTTTCGGGAAGGCAATAATGGCATATGACAATCAATGCAATTTGCGCTCAGTACCAACCCTTTTGGCGGGTTGAATGTGCAGTCAGCCGGACTTTTTTCTTTATGACAGTTCATGCACCTCGTGGAAAATAAAACCGGATCATTCACTTCGTTCCGGTGTACATTATGACAGGAAGAACAATCCATCAGCGAAGATTTAAAACATTTGCTTGAACTGAGGAGGCCCAGCTGATTGCCATGCACATCCAGCGTGGAGCTTTTATCTTCCGGATAGTCCGCCGAGGAAAAATCATCGAGTCTGTCGCCAACCAGAAATGAGAAGGGAGGCGCTTTTTCCTTTCTGAAACCGGAATGACAGAGGGCACAGGCATCTAATTTCAGTTCCCTGGCCATCGATTTCGGATTGGTAACAAATTTTGCTGTTTTATCACCCGGATGTTTAGTCTGAAAATCAACGTGGGCGGCAGATGGCCCGTGACAGCGTTCGCAGTCAATTCCATAAATTATCGAATTGCTGTCGAAATGAGTCACTGCGTCCGGCCCGATCATTGTTTTAGCATAGGTGCCATGGCATTCAATACAACGCCCGGTAATTGCTTTGTCAAAATAAGCAACCGTGGTATTATAACCCGGGCTATTGCACCAACTGTTCAAAGGAGTAAAATAGGAAATGGGAAGCTGGAACATTTTGTCCTCGTCCCAATAAAGATAGGACTGCCCTTTTCTTCCGGAACCGATCACCATTCCAAATGCTTCTCTCCTAAAAGGGAGACCATTGATATAGGCCGTTTGAAAAAAACCGCTGTCTGTTTTCTCCATGACCAGTTCGGTGAATTTGTTCAGTTTGAACCGGTTTTTTGGCGAATCGAAACTGCCTTTGATAAATCTTTCATCAGCCGGCCGCGAATCCCGGTAGTGAGCAGTGAGGATATGCGTATCGTAGATGTCCTTATGGCAATTTCTGCAGGACGCCGAACCGGCATAGGGATTTGGATTATTTTTCAAAAGGGACATGCCTTTTAATTCGTCAGATCCTTTACAGAACGTGCTTCCGGCGTAAACAAATCCAAAAATGAAAAGAATAGGAAGACCATACTTTTTATACCTGTTGAAGCCAGTCATTTCCGGTTTTGTTGGTCCGGAACAATTTAAGCTTTTTGCATCAGACTCCTGTCGGGAATGCCTGGATTCAGGGAACAGTTTTTCTAATGGGTTGCACACTGATATTCAGGAGTTAAAATTGTTGGGAAGCTGAAATTAGCAGGTAGTTTCCCGGCTGTATCGATATTTTGCAGACCAGACTGACCAGCACAGTATATTTCACGAAATGCGTCATCTTCGGATGGACTTCTCAAACGGCACTTATGAAAAAATTGCTTTCTGCTGTATCGCTTTGTTTTACCATTATAGTAATTCAGGCTCAGGTAAGTGTTCAGGGACTTCTTTGTGAAAACCGGCGAAATCCGCTGGGTGTGGATGTGTTGGCTCCCCGGTTTAGCTGGCAGCTTCAGGCCGACCGGAGGGATGTGATCCAGACAGCTTACGAACTGCGGGTGGCTTTCTCTCCGGCAGAATTAAAAAATGGGAAAAACCTGGTTTGGAGCAGCGGAAAGATATCTTCTCCAGCGTCTGTCCATGTCCGGTATGAAGGCCGGAAACCGGAGGCCGGTAGAAATTACTACTGGCAGGTGAGGGTTTGGGATGAAAGGGGAAAAAAATCGGAATGGTCGGCTCCGGCCTTCTGGCAATCCGGACTGCTGAATTTTACCAACTGGAAAGCGAAATGGATGGAAGCTGGTTTTGTTGAGGATTCTGTAACCCGCCCCAGCCCGATGTTCCGCAGGGAATTTAGTGCGGAGAAAAAGGTTGCCTCTGCAATCTTATTTATAACGGCACACGGATTATACGAAGCGTTCATCAACGGACAAAAAGCCGGTGATGCTTTTCTTACTCCGGGATTTACGAGTTATAACAAAAGACTGCAATACCAGGCATATGATGTTGCCGGTCTGATAAAGCCCGGTAAAAATGTAATTGGCGCCGTGCTGGGTTCCGGATGGTACCGGGGATATCTTGCCTGGAGCGATCATCATGATATTTATGGTAAGAAGCTGGCTTTGCTGGCGCAGCTTGAAATCCGTTATGCGGATGGCAGTAAAGAAACCATTGTCTCAGACGGGAACTGGAAAAGCTCCACCAGCGCCATCCTCAGTTCGGAAATATACGACGGAGAAACCTTCGATGCGGGGAAATATCAGAACGGATGGATGCTTTCCGGGTTTAACGACCGGAGCTGGACGGGAGTGGAAGTAAAGGACTATCCTTTCAATCATATCATTGCCACCGACAATGAACTAATAAAAAAGCATGAAACTTTTAAACCGGTAAGGATATTTAAAACACCGCAGGGGGATCAGGTAATCGACTTCGGGCAAAACCTGGTGGGATGGGTGGAAGTAAAAGCGAAGGGTAAAAGCGGAGACCGGATCCGCATATCCCATGCGGAAGTACTGGATAAGACCGGGAATTTTTATACCGAGAATCTCCGTGCGGCGAAGCAGCAGAATACTTATATCCTGAGCGGAGCAGGAGAAGAACATTTTGAACCGCATTTTACCTTTCAGGGATTCCGCTATATTAAAATTGAAGGTTATCCCGGAGAAATCAAGCCGGAAAATTTTACCGCTGTCGCGCTCTATTCCGATATGCCCGTAACCGGAAATTTTTCCACATCCAATCCGCTCATCAATCAGCTGCAGCATAATATTCAATGGGGACAAAAAGGGAATTTCCTGGATGTGCCCACAGATTGCCCGCAACGGGATGAACGGCTGGGCTGGACAGGCGATGCGCAGGTATTTTCCCGGACGGCCTCCTTTAATATGGGCGTCAATAATTTTTTTGATAAATGGCTGAAAGACGTTGCTGCCGACCAGAATCCGGATGGCGGCGTTCCGTTTGTTGTGCCGAATGTGCTGGGGCCAAATGCCGCATCATCCGCCGGCTGGGCTGATGTTTCCACCATCATTCCCTGGAATATGTACCTGGCTTATGGGGATACTTCGGTTTTGAAAAACCAGTATCCTTCTATGAAAGCCTGGGTGAATTATATGAAGGATCACAGCAAGAATAATTTATGGAATACCGGTTTTCATTTTGGAGACTGGCTGTTTTACCGGCCGGAAGATGATAATGACGGAAGATCGGCGATCACGGATAAATATCTGATCGCCCAATGCTTTTATGCGCATTCCACGCAACTGCTGATCAATACGGCAAATGTGCTGGGATTAAAGGAAGATGCAGCAGCCTATACCGAATTGCTGAATAAAATAAAGGCAGCTTATCTGAAAGAATATGTAACGCCTTCCGGGCGACTGGTTTCTGGTACCCAGACTGCCTATGTGCTGGCATTGCAATTTGATATGCTGCCGGAATCCCTGCGCACCCAGGCTGCTGACCGGCTGGTTGAAAATGTCAGGTCATATTCCAATCATTTAACAACCGGTTTTTTAGGTACTCCGTATTTGTGCGCTGTGTTAACCCGGTTTCGATCATCCCGATGTGGCTTATCAGCTATTACTGCAGGAAACTTATCCTTCCTGGTTGTATCCGGTAAAAATGGGCGCCACTACCATCTGGGAACGATGGGATGGAGAAAAGCCTGACAGTACTTTTGAAACGCCGGGCATGAATTCATTTAATCATTATGCGTATGGGGCCATCGGAGATTTCATGTACCGGGATATCGCAGGAATTGATACCTATGATTCTTTCCCGGGATATAAAAAAATCCGGATCAAACCACATCCCGGCGGAAATTTCAGTTATGTGAATGCTGCCCTGAAAACCATATTATGGACAGGTATCCGCCAACTGGAAAATCAGTGGGGATGAATTTGTGCTCGATGTTGAGATTCCGGCCAATACGCGTGCCGTTATTTATCTGCCCACATCAGATCCGAAAACTGTCAGCATGAACGGAGTCTGCGATGAACGGAAAAGGTTCGCTGTCGTTGGCAGCAAGCCCGGATGGCTATCAGTTTTTCGAAACCGGATCGGGGAAATATCATTTTACCTGTAAACTGGATAAAAGCCTATAGAGATTTCCGGATCAGGAGACTGAAAGGATTTTTTATTTTCTCCTTTCTGTTTTCGAGGATGAGCCGGGCTGCTGATTCTCCCATTTTCGCATGATCGGTAGAAAGCACGGTTATGCCATTCAGCAATATTTCCTTTAACGGGGTTTCATTGTAAGAGATAATGCCCACATCCTTTCCGACAATCAGCTTTTTACTCCGGCAGATTTTGATCAGGTTCACGAGGTCTGTTTCTTCAATGACAATGAAAGCTTCTTTCGGCTTCACTTCCATACCGGGGTCTATTTCCTGAATGATATCGTACTTCACGCCAAATTCCATGCAGAAACTCCTGAATCCGGTAATGATTTCATTCGGATAGGCGACCATCTTTGGAAAAACCAGCTTCAGTTTGTCATATTTTTTCAACAGGGGAAGACTGTTTTGCAAAGCATCCCGCGTATCATTTTTAAAGTCCTGGTAAACGGCGGCATAATCCGTGTCCAGGTTTGAAAGATCTTTATCCAGGATCAGTAATTTTTCCGTCGGAATTTTTCTGATCTGGGAATAAGCCTCATTCGCATTTTCATAAAAATGCGGCATAATGACGTAGTAGTCGTATTCATGCAGGTGATTTTCCAAAAGGTTGTTGAAAATCCGGACATTGGAATAATGGATTTTCAAATCGATCACCGCATGGGGGCCAATGGTCTGGACAAAAGCATTGTAGATTTGTTTTTTATAGTTGCTGATCTTATTAAAGAGCAGCAAAATGCGGTGGGAAGTATTGAAGTCGGTTCTGTTGATATAAAAGCCTTTTCCCCGCACCGGTAAGATGACGCCCTTTTTTTCCAGCAGGTCATATGCTTTCTGAACCGTATCCCTCGACAGAAAAAATTCATTGCTGAGTTCATTGATGGAAAGCAGGCGGTCGCCTTTTTTCAGGGTCCCGTTTTTTATTGAGTTATTGATGGAATCGATGATCTGAAGGTATTTGGGCGTTTTCCTGTCGGCATCAATTTCATATATGGCACGCATAAGCAATGGGTTTATTTATCTGGAAACGCTGATTAACCGCAGGCAAAATCCGGAAGAAAAAGCCGCATCTGCAATCAGCGTAAAGGTAAACAGGCCAGTCTGGTTTGCAAATTATAAAGATTAACCACACGCTGCAGCATACAGGTTCGGGGAATTTTGATTATTTTGTATGCATGATGCTTCTCCAACACCTGTTTAACAATCGCTTCTTTTATCTATTTTTATCGCTCATGTCAATTTTCTTACCAGACGCCCACTCTCAGGCTGTAATGCCATTGTATTCCGGCAATATTCCCAATTCAAAGCCTGGCCCGGATTTGGAGACTTCCGATAATGCTGCCGACGGTATATTGAGAATCGGAAAAATTTCCAGACCTACTTTAACGGTTTATCTTCCGCCGAAAGAGAAGGCTACCGGCGCTGCGGTCGTTATTTGTCCGGGTGGAGGATATTCGATCGTTGCGGCAGGTCATGAGGGTTCCGACGTGGCAAAACGGCTTAATGAAGCGGGAATTGCCGCATTTGTATTAAAATACCGGATTCCCGGACAGCAGTACCATGATCAATAAAGAAATAGGTCCGTTGCAGGATGCCCAGCGGGCAATTCAGATCGTTCGTTCCCATGCTGCGGAATGGGGACTGGATGAACACCGGATCGGTATCATGGGCTTTTCGGCAGGCGGGCATCTCGCTTCAACTGCCGGAACGCATTTTAATAAATCTTATATCGACAATCCGGATCATATCAGTTTACGGCCCGATTTCATGATCCTGATTTATCCGGTGATCAGTTTTACGGATAAGATCGGACATATCGGTTCCCGCGATCAGTTGCTGGGAAAAAATCCGACGCCTGAAAAAATAAAGGAATATTCCAATGAAATGCAGGTCACGGATCAAACGCCACCTGCGTTTCTTGCGCAGGCGAAGGATGATCCTGCAGTCCCTTATGCCAACAGTGTCGCTTTCGCGGATTCACTCAAAAAGCATGGCGTACCGGAAAAATTATTTCTTTATGAGAAAGGAGGCCATGGATTTGGCCTGATCAATAAAACCAGCAGCGTGAGATGGATGGATATTTGTTTGGAATGGATGAAGGAGCGGGGAATAATCAGATAATTTAAAAGTGCTTATCCACCGGAGCGGAGTTGGGTAGGCGCATTACTAAATGAAACTGTTTTAGAGAATATATTAAGCATTAAGTAAAATGAAGATTAACCTTCAACCATCAAGCTCCTTCCATCGGCTATTTGTCCGGAGATTATTATTTTTGCTTTTCATCACGCTGTCGGTTATTCAGGTCTCCGCGCAATCCGGCACGTACCGGCTACTTTCTCCCGATCATCAGCTGGCAATTGTAATTACGACGGGGGAGGAAGTCAGCTGGTCGGTGATGAATAACAATACCCAGATATTACTCCCCTCGAAAATCGCGCTTGGAACTGGATAACGGAGAAGTACTGGGCCGCCATGCGGTGGTACGGAAATCATCCAAAATAAGTGTAGATAAAACTTTTTCGACAGCCTTTTATAAAAAATCTTCGGTAACGAGATCAGTATGCATGAGCTTACCCTGAACTTTTCAGGAAACTACAGTCTTGTTTTCCGGGCTTATAATGATGGTGTGGCTTACCGGTTCATTACCAGGCGGAAAGGAGAGCTTACGATTAAAAATGAAACGGCATCCTTTCATTTTGCAGCAGATCACAGCGGACTTTTTCCGCTGATTCAGGAATACCGGGTTCCCGGAGATCCGTTCATGTGCAGTTTTGAATCGCTCTACCGGAAAATGACCATCAGTCAGTTCCCTGCAGATACGCTTGCTTTTCTTCCGGCGCTGATCAATTTGGGAGAGGGTAAGAAACTGGCGATACTCGAAGCTGATCTGGAAGATTATCCCGGCATGTTTTTACAACCGGAGAAAGGTTCACCCAACAGCCTGCAGGGCGCATTCGCAGGATATCCGGTAAAGGAAAGTTTATTTCAGAATAAACTCAATGCCAGGGTGGATGGGCGTGAAAATTTTATCGCCCGGGTGAACGGGAAACATCAGTTTCCCTGGCGGGTACTATTGCTGAGCAATTCCGACAAGGAATTACTGAATAATGACATGGTGCAAAAACTGGCTTCTCCCTCCCGGATTGCCGATATTTCCTGGATTCATCCGGGTAAAGTTGCCTGGGACTGGTGGAACGACTGGAATATTTCTCATGTGAATTTCAAAGCGGGCATCAATACCGAAACCTATAAATATTATATTGATTTTGCGGCTGACAATAAACTGGAATACATTATTCTGGATGAAGGCTGGAGCAATGATACAAGCCTGATGGAGGTTTCCCCGGCCGTCGATCTGGAAAGTATTATTCATTATGGACAGCAGCGCAATGTGGGTGTGATCCTTTGGTCAACCATGTATGCAGCAGCAAAAAATACCGACTCCGTTTTCGCTCATTACAGCAGGATGGGAGTAAAGGGCTTTAAAATTGATTTTCTGGACCGCGATGATCAGCAGATGGTAAAAAGAGTGTATGAAGTGGCTGCCAAAGCAGCCAGATATAAGCTGTTGCTGGATTATCACGGAATGTATAAACCCTCCGGCCTGCAGCGGACTTACCCGAATGTGATCAATTGTGAAGGCGTGCGGGGTCTGGAAAATTATAAATGGTCAGCCGAAACCTCCGTTCCGGATTATGATGTGCAGATTCCATTTATCCGTATGCTGGCAGGACCGATGGATTATACGCCGGGCGCCATGCGGAACGCCAATAAATCGGATTTCAGACCCATTAATTCCATGCCGATGAGTCTGGGAACGCGCTGTCACCAGCTGGCGATGTACACAGTGTATGAAGCGCCGCTGCAAATGCTTTCCGATAATCCCACGGCATACCGGCAGGACAGTATCTGCACACGCTTTATTGCGGCCTTCCCGACGGTATTTGATGAAACCGTGGCGATTGATGGGAGGCTGGGAGAATTTGCAGCTATTGCCCGGAGAAAAGGAACAGACCTGGTATATCGGGGCACTGAATAACTGGAACCGCGCGGGATCTGGATATCCTGTTAAGTTTTCTGGGAGAAGGAAAGTATGATGCGGAAATATTCAGCGATGGCGTAAATGCCGAACGTGATGGCACAGATTATAAACGTGAAATTATATCCGTTCAGCAGGAATCCTCACTTCATCTGCATTTGGCGGCAGGCGGCGGATGGGCGGCGATTATCAGAAAAAAGTGAAAAGTAAAAAGGGTTTAAAACGTAACTTTGGGACATGATGAAGTTGCCCTTTTTTATTTATTACTTTTTAGCTTTTACTTTCCCGTCCGTATGTTTCTCCCAGCAAAGCTCCGTGAAATACTGGATTAGCACCGGTGACCGCACCCAATTGCTCAAAGAGCAGGCGACTCCATTAAGATTTTCGGAAAGTAAAAACATTCCGGATGCTATTGTGGTGGATGATTCAAAAAAATTTCAGACCATCGATGGATTTGGATTTGCATTAACAGGCGGCAGCGCCCAGCACATCATTCACATGGATGCTGCCGACAGGAAAAAATTGCTGCAGGAAATATTCGGGAAAAGGCCGGGTGATATTTCCGTCAGCTACCTGAGGGTAAGCATCGGCGCTTCAGACCTGAACGATCATGTTTTTACTTATGATGATATGCCGGAAGGTCAAACCGACCCGGAACTGAAGCATTTCGATCTGCAGGAAGATAAGAAAGATGTGATTCCGGTATTGAAGGAAATCCTGGCGATCAATCCTTCATATTAAAATTCTCGGTTCTCCCTGGTCTGCTCCCGCCTGGATGAAAACCAACGGCCAAATGAAAGGAGGCAGTTTGAAGAATCAATACTACGCTGTTTATGCAGAATATTTTGTGAAATATCTCCAGGCTATGCAGCAGGAAGGGATCCGGATAGACGCCATTACCATACAGAATGAACCTTTAAATGAAGGCAATACGCCCAGCATGAAAATGCTGGCGACGGAACAACTTCAGTTTATAAAGGAAAACCTGGGTCCGCTTTTCCGGAAAAAAGGCATCAAAACGAAAATTATCCTGTATGATCATAACTGCGATGAACCGGGATATCCGCTGACCATCCTGAAAGATCCTGGTGCGGCTGCTTATGTGGATGGTTCAGGGTTTCATTTATATGGAGGAAAGATCGAAGCCATGTCGGAAGTGCACAATGCATATCCGGATAAAAATCTTTATTTCACCGAACAGATGGTTGTTGACGACCGTGGATTTCGTATTGCCGCTCAGGTGAACCGGTTGATCATTGGCGCTACCCGCAACTGGAGCAGGAATGTTTTGTCTGGAATCTTGCCGCAGACAAAGACAATAAACCGCATACGGATAATGGCGGCTGCACCATGTGCCAGGGTGCGCTGACCATTGAAGGAAATGATTTCTCGCGTAATCTGGCTTATTATGTGATTGCCCAGGCTTCAAAATTTGTAAGCCCCGGTTCCGTCCGCATCGGTTCAACCCAAACAGACCGCGTGATCCGATGTGGCTTTCAGAACGCCTGCAGGCAAAACGGTTCTGATCGTTGCCAATAATACCGATGAGAACCAGCCTTTTACAGTACAGGTTTCAGGCAGAGCTTTTTCTACGACCTGGATGCCGGTGCTGTCGGTACTTATGTTTGGTAAGAACGGATATCAAAACATTGTTAATTATTTAAGTTAATCTGGCACGGTTTTTTGCAGATAATGGGTATAAACAGTTATGATGGAATCCCTTTCGCAAGAAGCCCGGCTGATTGATCTTTCCCGGTCTGCACAGAAAGATCGTTAAACCCGAACCCGGTCATAGCATTTCAGCTAACAGGCTGAAAATCAAAGAATCAATTTCCTGGGCTATTTGTTTTGCCGTTGTTGCGGGAATTACCGGAGCCTTGCTGGTCTACAAAATCGGCGTTACAATGTCCCTTGTTACTTCCATCCTGTTTTACTTCTCCCTTCTTGGATTTGTTGCCTTTGTAGCCAGAGCCGTCCGGTTATTCAGGTCCCGGCGAAGAGATGGCGGAGAGGTCGAATCTGCAACACTTGTTTAATTGATGAATTGATGATGGCCGCTCATTCGGTCGACCTGCAGCGTTTCTGTTCAGCGTTGCCTGAATAAGATTTTCCTTTCTTTCTGTGTCAATGCCAAATAATTTCTTACGCGCAGGAAACATTCTTTCCAGTAAATACTGATCCAGCCAAAAAGGGCATAAATAAAAGGAGCAAGCTGATCCATTTATTGCCGATCAGGGGTTGAAGTATGATGTTCAGCAGCAGCCAGTAAACGCGGATAGGTTATGACCAGCACAGCAAACATAACAGAATCATAAAAAACGGTGTCCTTTGTTTTTTGCTGAATGATCTTTTTTACCGGAAAATAAAGCGGGGCATGCAGCAACAGGCCGATGGCTGCGGGAATCAGTAAAATAGGTAATGAAGCAGATTTTGTAAAAAGGAAGCGGTCCCGGCGGCAAACGGCTCCGGGCATTTTTAATTTTTGAAACAGGAGCATGTCTGATTTTCAGAAACCAGTCGGGACTGAATTTTTTTTAAATGGGGCAATCCGTACGCTGATGATGATTGCTGATCAGGGTTTGAATGATTCGCGGATGGGCGGCGGATTGCAGCATTCCGGCAGACAGTCTTTCTGCCAGCAAGCCATTGAAATAATGCATTTTTTCCGCTTCGGATCGGGCAGGCAGGGAGATCCTTTTTCGATATCATTTCTCCAAAATGGATCAGCACCGTTTTACCGGGACTGCTGAATGAATTATAATTCAGACTTACCGGAAGAATGCCCACGGCCGAACTCAATCCCTCTTCATTCATGGCAGCCAACGCAATGCGCGCTGTTCCTTTTTTCATTGGCCGGAGCATCCATTGATTCAGGCATAAACCTTCTGCGAAAATTAATACGATGCCGCCTGCATTCAGGATCTGCTGACATTTATCAAAACTGGCTTCATTCAGATTTAAATATTCCTTTCCTTCCGTTAAGCGGTAAACGGGAATCAATTGTAAAGCATTGAGAAATTTCCTGATCACCGGATTCCGGAATGCATCGCCCCGGGCCAGAAAATGAACGGGCTGATGGAAAAGACTTCCCAGGATAATGGCGTCCAGAAATGCATTGGGATGGTTGCAGGCCAATATCAGAGGGCCCCTGAATTGAAGTAAATCAGGCTGGTTGATCCGGATACTCCTGCAATAGATTTTCAATCCCAGCCAGACCAATATGCGGAGCAGATAGTACAAAATCAGCCGTCTTTAAATGAATGGAATATCCCGTTTGCTAAAACGAATGTAATATCCCAATCTTCGCCGAAAGCGCAAAGTGCAGATTTTCACTGTCAATGGCTGGCTTTCTCTACTTTTGCAGCGGAATGAACAGTTAATTAACAGACAATGGATATGGATTTGAACTATTTTGAAACGAACAGGAAATCCTGGAATGAAAAAACGAAGGTTCATATAAAGTCGGATTTTTATGACAATGAAAATTTCCTGAAAGGGAAGTCCACCCTGAAAGCCGGTTGAACTGAATTTGCTGGGCAACATTACCGGGAAAAGTATTTTACATCTGCAATGTCATTTTGGACAGGACAGTATTTCGCTCGGCAGGCTGGGGGCGGATGTTACGGGGATCGACATTTCCGACGAAGCCATAAAACAGGCTGCTGAATTTGCTGCGCAAACCCATAGTCCTGCAAAATTCATTTGCTGCAATATCTATGATTTGCCTGGCAATCTAACCGGACAATTTGATATTGTATTTACAAGCTATGGAACGATTGGCTGGCTGCCGGATCTTGACCGCTGGGCCGGCATTATTTCTCAGTTTTTAAAACCCGACGGCAAGTTTGTATTGGTGGAATTTCATCCGGTGGTCTGGATGTTCGACGATGAATTTAAAAGAGTGGGATATAACTATTTTAATACGGGCCCCATTATCGAAAACGAAAAAGGGGACTATGCAGACCGGCAAGCGCTCATTGGGCAGGAATTAGTGGGCTGGAATCACGGTATCAGTGAAATATTGAATAGTCTGATTAAGAATGGCATTGAAATTAATTCGTTTGACGAATTTGATTATTCGCCTTTTAATTGTTTTAAACATACAAATGAAACCGAGCCTGGGAAATTCCGGATCCAACATCTCGAAAATAAAATTCCGATGTTATATTCAATTCTTGCAACCAAGAAAAGCAATTGGTGATTTCGGTTATAGCGGATGCGGTATCGGAAAGATAAAAACCTTTAGTAAATGGCCTGTTGAAAAAAATAGATTATGAAACTATCTGCGAAACTGAAATGCTGTATTGGTATGCTGGGCTGGCTGATGATTCAGGCTTCGGGAGGGAAACTGTGTGCCCAGCTTCCTTCATCCGAAATATTGAAAGTTATTAAATGCAATGACTTCAGTATAAACGGGAAAGGCACCAATCCGGAATGGGCGAAAACTTCCTGGCATCCGCTGACCCGGCTCGATTCAGCCGGAATCAATTATGCCACCCGGTTTAAAATATTATATGCTGCAAAAGGAATTTATGTGCTTTTCGATGGAAAGGATAACCGGATCAGTACAAACTTTGATCAGGATTTTCAGGATTTATATAATGCAGACGTATTTGAAGTATTTTTCCAGCCGGATACCAGCATGCCATTATACCTGGAATATGAAGTGAATGCATTGAACAAAGAACTGGTTTTACTGATCCCGAATCTGAGCGGAAGGGCCTCCGGATGGTTGCCGTTTCATTACAACATGAAGTCTGTTCAGAAAAAAGTTGATATCGTTGGAGGCAAAGCGGAACCGGGTGCTTCCATTAAATCCTGGAGCGCTGAATTATTTTTTCCATACCAGATCTTCGATCCGCTGTTGAATGTTCCGCCGGTCAGCGGCACGGTGTGGCATGCCAATTTTTACCGGCTCGATTATGATAGCGGCAGCATGGTGAAATGGTCCTGGGCGCCAATCGCGCATAGTTTTCATGAATTCAAAAAATTCGGATCCATTCGGTTTGAATAAACCTCAGGCGGGCACATTTATTTTTCTGGTCATGCCGATGATCAGCAATCCCATCGTGGCAATGATGGCGAAGGATACCCGCAGGCTCGTGGATTGCGCTACATAACCGATCATGGGCGGAACGAGTAAAAATCCCAGGTAGCCGATGGAAGAAATGGATGCGAGGGCCGGCCCGGGATTGGACATGGGTATCTTGCCGGCAAGACTGAAAATAAAAGGGACCACGCAGGAAACGCCGAATCCGGTAAGCAGATAACCGAACAGCGTTAGGGGTATGAATGGCGAAAGCACGGTGATCAGCAGTCCGCAAAAAATAAGTATTCCGCTTCCCCTCAGCACGAATTTGATGCCGAATTTATCCGCTATGCGGTCGCCGAAAATTCTTCCGGTCGTCATGGCTACCATATAAATGACAAAAGCAATCGTCGCCATACCGTTCGATCCGTGCATTACCTGTTTGATATAGATCCCGCTCCAGTCGTACATGGTATTTTCACAGGCCATCGATGCAAAGCAGATCAGGGAGAAAATCAGCATTCCCTTCGGAGGCAAGGAAAAAATGGGTCTCCGGTTATTTTTATCCGGGATTCCTGATCCAGGGTATCGCGGTAATAATAAAGGGTAAGGGCAGTCAATAAAAGACTTACTCCCAGCAAATGCCAGCCCGGAATAATATGCGTGGCTACCATCACATAGCCGACAGCCGCTCCGGCGAATCCGGCCAGGCTCCATACCGCATGAAAGGAACTCATGATGGAACGGCTGTACCGCGCCTGCACACCGATGGCCTGTGCATTCATGGAAAGATTCATAAGATTGCGGGATGCGCCGAAGAAAAACAAAACGATGGCTAGCATCCAGGCATAGGGGCTGAAACCCAGGAAAATCAGCACCACAAAATAGATCAGCGCGCCGTATAGCATGATGACCCGGCTTTTAAAATGATCCAGCAGTTTCCCGGTAAAGGGCATGGTTATGATGAGCCCGACCGGCATCATAAACAACAGGGTGCCGAAATGCGCATCATTCAGTTTAAGTGTTTCCTTTACAACCGGAATACGGGAAGTCCAGCTGGAATATCCAAACCCGGAAATAAAAAAGTAAACAGCTATCGCCCTTCTCAATCGGGCGGGGGAAACATCGGGCATGGGGGAAGAGCGGAATTTGCTGTAAAGATAAGAGGAGTGACGGTTGACAGATGACGGTTGACGGAATTTATGTGTGAATTTACACCCGATGGCCGTCAACCGTCATCTGTCAACCGTCATCTAAATTATTTATTGAGTTAAACATTTTATATTTATACCAAATACCTTAAAATGAAAGTCGGTTCCCCGTTCGTCCGGATATTTGTTCCGGATTAAGAAAAACACTTTTTTTTCTGTTGTTTTTTACCGGTCTTCAGGTCGCGGCGCAGAATGGTTCCAGAACAAGGGTTTCTTTTAATGAAGACTGGAAATTTTTACTGAACGATTCGATTGATGCCAGTGCTGAGAGTTTTGCTGATGCCGGCTGGCGTTCTTTGCAGTTACCGCACGACTGGAGTATTGAAGGAGCATTCAGCGAAAAGAACCCGGCAACGGTTGGGGGTGGCGCCCTGCCCGGAGGTGTCGGATGGTATCGTAAATCATTTCAGATTCCGGAAACCGACAAGGGATAAAAATATTTTTATAGATTTCGACGGGGTTTATTGTAACAGCGAAGTATGGATCAATGGCCATTATCTTGGCCTGAGGCCAAACGGATATATTTCATTCCGGTATAACCTGACGCCATATCTGAAATTCGGAAGCGGCAAAAATGAGATCGCCGTGAAAGTGGATAATTCGCATCAACCCAATTCCAGATGGTATTCCGGATCGGGTATTTTCAGGAATGTGTGGCTGGTAAAAACCAGCAATATACATATTGACCATTGGGGCAGTTTTATTACAACGCCCGAAATCTCTGACAGATCCGCGACCGTTAATCTGAAACTGCAAATCCGTTCGGCAAAAGGCTCCGGTGCGCTAGTAGATATTTCAACTTCATTTTGGATGAATCCGGTAAAGAAGTTGCCAGTTCCGCGATGAGGTTTAGGGATTTACGTGATAGCCTGGTAAATTTTTCTCCCCATTTCACGGTTCCGGATCCAAAGCTCTGGTCAGTTGACCGGCCTTATCTTTACCGGGCGATTACGAAAATAACCGTTAGCGGTAAAATAGTGGATGAATATACAACCCCGTTTGGTATCCGCTATTTTTCTTTCGATGCAGACAATGGATTTTCACTGAATGGGAAATGGATGAAAATCAATGGGGTTTGTGATCACCACGACCTGGGATGTTTGGGGTCGGCAGTCAATAAAGCAGCCATCCGGCGTCAGCTGGTTATTTTAAAAGGCATGGGATGCAACGCCATCCGCACTTCCCATAATCCGCCGGCTCCGGAGTTGCTCGACCTCTGTGACGAATTGGGATTGCTGGTCATGGATGAGGCTTTTGACATGTGGAAGCGGCAAAAAACCCCTTTCGATTACCATTTGGTTTGGGATGAATGGCATAAAAAGGACCTGGAAGATCAGGTGCTGAGAGACCGAAATCATCCATCTGTGATCATCTGGAGTATCGGAAACGAAATTCCCGAACAATGGGGAAAGGATAGTTCCGGAATGAGGATAGCCAAGGAACTGGCTTCCATTGTCAGGTCACTGGATACCACAAGACCCATTACTTCAGCGCTCAATCATCCCTATCCGGAAAATGAGATCATCCGTTCCGGTGCGCTGGATCTGATTGGTTATAATTATGACTTTAAGGATTATGCAAATTTTCATGAAAGATTTCCCGGATAAAAAATTCATTGGCACGGAAACTGTTTCGGCATTTGAAACCAGGGGTTTCTATGAAATGCCTTCCGATAGTATCAAACGGTATAGCCACCGGAAGAATATTGTTCTTCCCGACGGAACCATTACGAATACCATTTCCGCTTATGATAATGCATCAGCTGCCTGGGGATCCACGCATGAGGAAACCTTAAGGGAAATTAAAAAGTATAAGTTTTTGTCCGGCCAGTTTATCTGGACAGGCTTCGACTATCTCGGCGAGCCGACACCCTACGGGTGGCCCTCCCGCAGTTCTTATTTCGGTATCATTGACCTGGCCGGTTTTCCAAAGGATATTTACTATTTGTATAAAAGCGAATGGACGAATGAACCGGTATTGCATATCTTTCCGCACTGGAACCAGACAGCAGGACAGGTAGTGGACGTTTGGGCATTCTATAATAATGCGGACGAAGTGGAACTTTACCTGAATGGGAAATCCATGGGCATCCGGAAAAAGACCGGCGATGATCTGCACGTGATGTGGAGATTGACATTTGAGCCCGGTACCCTCAAAGCTGTTTCAAGAAAGGACGGGAAAGTGGTGTTGGAAAGAGAAATAAAAACGGCGGGGAAGGCTGCCAGAATAGCATTGCAGGCGGACAGAAAAACCATCAGAGCGGATGGTGAAGACCTCTCGTTTATCACGGTAAAAGTGCTGGATAAGGACGGCAACCTCGTTCCGGATGCCAGTCAGTTGATTAAGTTTAATCTAAGCGATAATGCATCCATTGCCGGAGTGGATAATGGAAACTCCGTAGATCATGATTCCTTCAAGGCCAAAGAACGCAAGGCTTTTAACGGCATGTGCCTAGTGGTGATTCAGTCAAAAAAGAAGAAAGGGGACATTAAATTAACTGCAAGCGCTGATGGCCTTCAACCCGCGACCATAAACCTGGATGCCGAATAAAACATTCATTAAAAAAATCTGCCATGACTGCTACACGCCGGAAATTTTTAAATCAAAGCTCAAAGGCCCTGGCCTCTGCCGCCTTACTTCCCATGATACCTTCATCTCTCTCTGCCTTTTCAAAAAGGATAAGCATATCGCCCAATGAAAAAATTAGGGTAGGATTAATCGGAGCAAACTCCATGGGCTTTGGAGACCTGGAAAATGCCCTCAAACAACCAGGCGTAGAATGTGCGGGCATCTGCGATATAGATGATGCCGTGCTGAACAGGCGAAGCGCCGATATACTTAGAATACAGGGCAAGCCGGCAAAACAGTATAAAGATTTCAGAAAATTTTTAGAGAACAAGGATATTGATGCGGTGATTATCGGAACGCCGGATCACTGGCATTGCCTGCCCTTTATTGCAGCCTGTGAAGCCGGCAAGGATGTATATGTTGAAAAACCGCTCGCAAACAGTATCGCGGAATGTGATCTGATGGTAAAAGCTGCCCGCAAATACAACCGGGTGGTTCAGGTCGGACAACAACAACGCAGTGGTGCACATTGGAAACAGGCCATGGAATTTATGAACGCGGGCCATATCGGAACCCTGCGAAAAGTAAATGTCTGGGGGAATTTTAATTATGGCGTTGGCGGAAAAATCGTTCCGGATTCCCCGGTGCCGGCAGGAGTTGACTTTGACATGTGGCTGGGGCCTGCTCCCCAAAGAACATTTAATAAAAACCGGTTTCATGGTAACTGGCGGATGTTCTGGGATTATGGCGGAGGACTGATCACGGACTGGGGTGTTCATTTACTGGATATGGCTTTGTGGGTTAAAAATATTCAGACGCCGCCATTGGCGGTGAATGCAGTTGGCGGTAACTTCTCTTTTCCCGATCATGCGCATGAAACTTTTGATACCATGAGCGTAAATTATCAGATGAAAGATTATAATATCACCTGGGAGCATACAGCAGGTACCGAGCTTGGCCCGTACAACCGGTCTTACGGCCTCGCTTATATCGGCGACAATGCCACCCTGGTCATTGACCGGGAAGGCTGGGAATTATTTCCGGAGAAAGATGGCTCAGGTTTCAGAACGGCAGCCATACCCAGGCAACCCGGTAAAGATTCTCATGAAGAGCACATGCAAAATTTCCTGGAATGCATTAAAACGCGGAAGGATCCTGCATGCAGCATTGAAAATGGCAGACTGGTAGCCATGTATGCGCACATGGGAAATATTGCGCTGCGGACCAATTCCCGTCTGGTATGGCAGGAGGGCGACCGGAATTTTGGGAATAACCCGCAGGCCAATGCACTGATCACTCCTGTGTACCGGAAGCCCTGGGAATTGAAATTGTGATCTGGCCTAACTCCTGAGTTTGCATCGCATGATGTAATGATTGCACGTAATAAAAAGCTCTTTTTCATCCGTCGAGAAAGCGCAATTGGAAGTCAGTTCCCCGGTCAATATTTTCGCAATCAGCTTGCCGGAAGGATTGAACAGCCAGATTCCTTCCGGACCGGAAGCAAACAGGTATCCGTTTTTATTTATTTTCATTCCATCCGGATTTCCCAAATCCTTGCCATCATATTCGACAGCATGGTAGAAAACCTGTTTGCTTTTGATTAAGCCATTTTGATCCAATTCATACTTCATCCAAAGCTTATTGTGATCGTCAGAGTTTGATACGAATAAATATTTTCCGTCCGGAGAAAGCGCAATGCCATTCGGATAAGGGAGTTCATCCGTAACCAGTAATAATTTGCCATCGGGTTTTAAACAGAATACGCCCTGAAAAGATAACTGCTTTGCGCTATCATGAATACCATTACTGAAACCATAAGGCGGATCCGTGAAATACAGATTTCCGTTGGGATGGTAAACCGCATCATTGGGGCTGTTCAGACGTTTGCCCTTGTAGCTGGCAGCAAGCGGAAGGTATTCCGGTTTCGGATCAGATAAGGGGGCTTTCATTCTTGCCATGCGTCTTTCACCCTGCTGGCATAAAACCAATTGCCCCTGATTGTTCAGCAGCAGCCCGTTGGACCCGGGTTCCTTGGGATCCACGACGGGCTTTGTAGTGCCGGAATGATCCAGAAAAACGACCGTGTCCTTTCCTTCCTGCCATTTGTAAATTTTGTTCGCCGGAACATCGGAAAATAAAAGATAGCCGCCATCTTTAATATACAGCGGCCCTTCGGCCCATTTGAATCCCGAAGCAATCACCTCTATGCTGGCGGTGGAATCCAGTATATTCAGCGCTTCCGGATCAAGAATGGAGATTCTTCGCTGCGGTCGTTTTGGATGAAACTGAATCTGTTTGTTTTTCCGGGGACTGTTTGGCGGGTTTATTGTTACAGGAAGCAAAACCCATTGCTGAAACAGCGAAGCAGAGGAAATACCGGACTGACATAATTTAAGGTTTATGATGTGAAAAGGATTGATTTAAAATTTGAGCGGCTATCCGGCATTGCCCGCGAATGAGTGCCTGGTCTGCATCCACAACCTGCAATTTAAAACCGCTGCTGATCAGGGCTATACGATAATACTCTTTCAGGTTGGCGCCACAGACCAGCACAACCGGATCAGCCGCTGAATTTTTTAAAGCGCTTAATTCATATCCGATCAGCAATCCGCTCAGGTACAAGTAATTTTCATCCGGCGTTAACTGCTTAAACAACTGGTTGGTTCGTACCTGAAAAACAGCATTCAGCAGATTGGAATTCATAGCCTTTTTTAACGCCTTTTTCAAAAGGAAGACTGTTCCGGAGGGCCTCCACCTGTATATTTTCAGGCAGAGAGGCAGAAAGGATGCTGTTGCGTGCCAATAATTCAAAAATTTCGCCGGTCATAAAAGTTTTAAGATCAACGACGAATACCATTCTTCACCAGAATGTGTTTTGAATGGGTTCCGGGGAAAATAAAATATTGTTCAGGAATGTTTGAATCTGCATCGCAACCGATCAACAGGGTTTCTTCTCCGCGCATCACATCATTCGCTGTTTTAACCCCGGAAACCAGGATCAGGGGATTGGGAAATGATTCGGAAGGCCCGATCAGTTTCGTCCGGATGTTGGCGGCATCACAATGGAAAGGCATCGGCAGGTAATCCAATGCCATCATGCCAATGCTGGAGGACGCCATACCAGAAATCAGCAGGGGGGTTGCTTTCAGGGAATGGTTCCATTTTTTTTCCAGCTCATGAATTTGCATTTCTTAAGAAGACCAGGTAAAAATCAAACCGTTCATTTTCCGGCAAACCCTGATTTAACCAATCCTGATGCATTGCGGCAATACCCCGATTGCTTAAAACTTCTGTCTGGGTTGCCTGACTCTCTGTATTGATCAGCCGCAGCCTGAATGATGTTGTGCCCCAGTCGCAACTCAGAAAATTGATCATAGCCCGCTTGATTCTTTATTGTGATGAAATGATTTCCCGGTTGCTTTCCGTTATAATCCTGTCCACTTTACCTACTAAAAACAGATAGGACAACGCACCCATTAAGGCCATGCATCCGATAAAAATCAATGCCGGCGAAAAATTTCCGTTCCGGACCAGGTAGCCAATCGCAACAGGAACAATGATCGCCGCCAGTCCGCCCGTAAAATTAAATACCCCGCCGGTTAATCCCAATAAATGCTTTGGCGCCAGGGCGGAAACAAAAATCCAGGTAATGGAAGCCAGCCCGTTTCCAAAAAAGGCAATCGTCATGAAAAGCGTGATCAGGAAAGGGCTGTTTACAAAATTGGCGCCGATGATGGCAATAGAAAGGAGCAGGCCGCTAATGACGGGCGTTTTTCTTGCCAGTCCGGCCGAAACACCTTTTTTAATCAGGTGATCGGATAAAAAGCCGGAGAATAATATTCCGGCAAAGGCGGCCAGAAAGGGGACTGAGCTCAGCATGCCGGACTCAAGAAAATTTAATCCCCTGTATTTGACGAGATAAGTCGGAAACCAGGTAAGAAAAAACCATAATGTGGAATTTACGCCGAACTGACCGATGTAAATCCCCCAGAGTTTTCTTTTTGAAAGAACGATGCGGAGGTTCTTCCATTTAAATTTTGTCTGGCTTCTTTTATTTTCCCGGATCAGGCCTCCACCGGCCTCAATATGATTCAGTTCCGCCTGATTTATGCGGGGATGCTGTAATGGGTCGCGGTAAATAAACCACCAGATGATTCCCCAGATCAATCCGATGGAGCCTGTACAATAAAAAAGCCCCTTCCAGCCCACCCAATTTTCCAATGCAATCAATACGGGTGTCAGGAAAGCAAGCCCTATAAATTGTCCGGAAGTATAAACCGCGATGGCGGAAGCCCGCTCACTGTCGGGAAACCAGCTCGTTACGATCCGGTTATTCATCGGATAGGCCGGCGCTTCAAATGCGCCAACGGCAATTCGCAATCCCAGCAGGGAAGCAAAGCCTTTTGCAAACCCCTGCAACAGGCTGGCAAGCGACCATAATATTAAGCTGATACTGTATAAGATCCTGGGTCCGAAGCGGTCGGTCATCACGCCGCCGGGAATTTGAAGAAAAGCATAGGTCCATCCGAAAGCGGAAAAAATATATCCCATTTTAACCGAATCCAGCGAAAAGGATTTGATGATAAAAGGCGCGGCTACCGAAATATTGCTGCGGTCCATATAATTAATCACCACGTTAATGAAAATGGCGGCCAAAATGGAATATCTTACGGTAGGTTTTGCGGTTTTTATCATGATTAACGGTATAATTTCATTATTCGTTCATTTTATTCTCTCCTTTTCATTGGATGATAAACGGCGTATCCTGACCGCCAGCGATTAATCTTTTGCAAAGCCAGGCAAACATTTTCTGTTATGGCTGCATAATTTTTTGCTGCGATCAGTTCTTTAGCGGCTATCCAGGATCCGCCAACCGCCATTACATTGGGAAGTTTTAAAAACCCATCCATATTCTGAAGATTCACGCCACCCATGGGGATGAATCGAATGTCCAGGTGACCATATGGCCCGGAAAGGCTTTTAAGAAAAGCCATCCCACCAACCTGTTCCGAAGGAAATAATTTCAAAATCCGGTAATCCAGTTCATAAGCCATTTCCATTTCAGTCGGCGTCATGATGCCCGGGATAAAAGGAAAATTCAGTCGGTTTGCTTCCGTACAAACCTTTGCGTTAAAAGCGGGACTCAAAGCGAAACGGGCGCCCGAGCCGATGGCTTCGTTCAATTGGGAAATATTGAGGATCGTGCCGGCGCCCGTAATCATTTCCGGATATTGATCACTGATCAGCCGGATCGCCTGCGAAGCAATATCCGTTCTGAAAGTGATCTCCATGATATTCAATCCGCCTTTCAGTAGGGCCTCCGCTACGGGGAGTGCATCTTCCGCTTTTTGCAAGGTTATGGCGGGCAGGATTTTTTTAGCCAGAAAGAAGATAGCATGCGGGTCGTTTGAGGTATCAAATATATTTTTATTCCGGCATAATACGTCGCTGCCGGAACCAATCTTTTAAAAATTATCATGTAATTCAATATTGACCCTTTAATTTTGCGGGAGATGTCCCTGTTGTCGGTCCCGGCAATTTTAAAATTTAAAATTCATGAAAAAATACCTTGCATTCCTGCTCTTTCTGCCTTGGTCAGGAATCGGTTATGCGCAGTCAGCGGATTCGATAGCGGAGAGGGTTCATTTGCCGAATGGCTGGAGTCTGACGCCACTGGGGCAATCCCTGCCACTCGGCGATCTTCCGCTGAATATTGCGGTTTCGGCTTCGAAGAAACTCATTGCCGTTACCAATAACGGACAGAGCACGCAGACCATTCAGTTGATTGATGCCGTGCAGTTCCGAGCTGCTGAGCGAGGTTGTGATTCCGAAAAGCTGGCTGGGCCTCGTTTTTAGCGGGGATGAAAAATCATTGTATGCCTCCGGCGGCAACGATAACCGCATTTTGAAATACAATATCCTGCAGGGACGATTGGATTGCGACAGTATTTCACTGGGGAAAACATGGCCCGTGAAAATTTCTCCCGCACGGAATTGATATTGATAACGTGTCCCGGAAATTATATGTGGTTACCAAAGAAAATAATTGCCTGTACACGGTTGATTTTAAAACGAAAAAGTCCGATTCTCTTGCATTGGGTGCTGAAGCATATACCTGTCTGTTATCGCCGGACAAAAAAGAATTATATATTTCTTTATGGGGTGGCGATAAAATTATTAGTTTATCATACCGGATTAAAAAAAATTATCAGACAGTATTGCCGTTGGTGATAACCCGAATGATATCTGCCTTACAAAAAACGGCAAATTTCTTTTTGTTGCCAATGCAAATGATAACAGTGTTTCTGTGATCGATATAAAAAAGCGAAAAGTAGCTGGAAACCTTGAATGCGGCTCTTGTATCCCGGATCCCGTGCCGGATCAACCACGAATAGCGTGGCACTAAGTGAAGATGAAAAAACTCTTGTACATCGCCAATGCAGATAATAATTGCCTGGCTGTATTTGATGTAAGTCAATCCCGGTATCCAGTAAATCCAAAGGATTTATTCCTGTGGGCTGGTATCCCACCTGCTGTAAAAGTGATCGGCAATAAAATTTTTGTTGCGAATGGAAAAGGATTTACTTCCTTGCCGAATCCGGAATACCGACCCTTTGACACCGGCTAAAACATTGGCGTATCAGAAAGGAGATAAGAAACAGCAATATATCGGCGGTTTATTCAAGGAACACTCAGCATTTTCAATGAACCAACAGACGCAACAACTAAGCAAGTATTCCAAACTGGTTTATGAAAATACACCTTATAATAAAAACAGAGAATTGACTGCGCATGGCGAAAAAGGAAATCCGGTACCCATGAAAATCGGCGATTCTTCGCCCATAAAATATGTATTTTATATTATTAAGGAAAACAGGACCTACGATCAGGTGCTGGGGATATGAAGGAAGGAAATGGCGATACCAGTCTTGTGTTTGTTCGGTGAAAAAATTACACCCAACCTGCATGCGCTGGCCAGAGAATTTGTGTTGCTGGATAATTTTTATGTGGATGCGGAAGTAAGTGCCGACGGACATAACTGGAGCATGGGCGGCTATGCAACTGATTATCTGGAAAAAACCTGGCCAACCAGTTATGGCGGCCGCGGCGGAACTTATGATGGGGAAGGAAACCGGGCCATCGCCAATAATAAAGGAGGATTTATCTGGGATCATTGTGCACGTGCAGGGGTCAGTTACCGAACCTATGGGAATTCGCAGATGATTATAAACCCAATATTCCTGGTTTAAAAGATCATTATTGTACATATTATACCAGCTGGGATCAGAAAGTGCGGGATACCACCAGGGTGGGCAATGGAAAAGAGATTTTGATTCGCTGGTTGCAATCATGCATTGCCGCATCTGAATACGCTGCGCATCATCAATGATCATACAGAAGGATTAAGGAAGGGCAGGCCTACGCCGTTTGCACATTGCGCGGATAATGATCTGGCCGTCGGTATGTTCGTGGATTACTTAAGCAAGAGTCCGGTTGGAAAGAAACTGTTGTTTTTGTTCTGGAAGACGATGCGCAGGATGGTCCTGATCATGTAGATGCGCACAGGAGTCCGGCTTATGTTGCCGGTGGATTTGTAAAGCGGCATTTGTTGATCATACGATGTATTCCACCACATCAATGCTGCATACCATTGAACTGATACTGGGTATTCCGCCGATGAGCCAGTATGATGCGGCCGCCACGCCGATGTGGCGCTGTTTTTCAGACAGCGCTGATCTGACGCCATTTGATGCGAAACCTTTACAGACTGATATCAATGCGCGTAATACGGTTGAAAATGCATGGCAGAGAAAAAGCGAAACCTTTGATTTTTCCAAAGAAGACAGGATTCCGGACAGGATATTTACCGAAGTGATCTGGAAAGCAGTGAAAGGGGCAGATTGCCGTTGTTCCTGCGCCAAGACGGGCTGCATTTGTGAAATTGAATGAAACGAAAGATGATGATTAAGGACTGTAAGATTCCGTTACAGAAGAAAGCATAACCGGCAGCGCGCTTCGGAATGATTTCATTTAAAAATAGCTACTCCTGCAACGGTTGCCAGCAGACCCAATATTACGCTCAAAACGGTATACATTAAAAAATAGCTGTAAGCCCCCTGCCTGAACAGGCTGATGCTTTCATAGGAAAAGCTGGAGAACGTGGTATACCCTCCGCAAAGACCCGCGATCAGGAACATTCTCCATTCTACGGTTAGCCAGGAATATCTGGCGGAAAGGGCATATAATACGCCGATCAGGAAACAGCCGGAGCAATTTACCAGGAAGGTTCCCCAGGGAAAAAGGATGGGCATATGGCGGCTGACAAAAACCTGCATCACGTATCGGAGCATACTGCCCATTCCCCACCCAGTCCAACGATGAATACCAGTTTCATTTTTTATCGTTTAATATTATTTCAATCTGTAACCATAGGATTGATACGATCATTTGAAAACCATATTACAGGAATGAAGATGATCCGGGAAAAGAACCGAAATCAGGCGGCATTCCCAAAGCAGGGTAAAACGGAAAATATTTGTTTGAAAGATCCGGCTTATTCATTCCTACAAATTACAGATACGATTAACGGCGTTAATAATTTGTAGGCGCCATTAGTTTCAGAAAGCCTGAAACGGTTAGATAGGAAGACACCATTTCCTTTGCAAAATAGAAGGTACGGATTTATAATAAATTCAACGGCTGGCTCTAGTGCAGCTTAAATCTTTGCATGGCTACGAAAGCACTGATCAGCAATAAAAACAGGTTGAATGAAAAAGACAGGAATTCCTTTCGTTTGGCATGTATATTGGCTGCCGGTATCATAATCACGGCAAAGCCGATGGCTGTAACCGGCGTCAGTATGGAAAGAATGCCGAGGGCCTGGGGCAGAATAATACCCAGGGCACCCAGGATTTCGATAATGCCAATAAAGCGGATGAGCGGATAGGAAAGATCGGCAACCCCGGTTTGGCCGATACTCATCAGCTTTTCCCGCTGCTGCGTGGATTTCATGATGCCGGAATAGGCAAAAGTTGCGGCCAGAAAGATCTGCAGAACCCAAAGTATGGTATTCATAAAAATGATTTTCCACAAAGTTTTGAATACGGCAGTTGGATTCCTTTGACTTTTGTCAAAAACTTAAACCGGAGCGGATCCGGCTTAATGTTTCCTGGGAAATGCCGAGATAAGAAGCGACCATCCCCAGGGGGACGCGCTGAATGATGGTTGGATTGGCCAGCAATAATTTTTTATACCGGTCCTGTGCGGACGTGAAATGCAGATCATCGAATCTTTGCTGGATCTGCACCAGACCATCCTCCGCCAGCATTCTTCCCAGCCGTTCTATTTCATGATATTCTTTATAAAGTTTTTGCAGGTCATCGTAATAGATGGACCAGAGGACGGAATCTTCCAGCAGTTCGATGGATCGCCGGTCCGGTTTACGGGTAATAAAGCTCAGAATGGAGACTGAAAAATTTTTCTCCGTACTGATCCAGTCCGTTACATCTTTGCCGTCTTTTAAATAAAAAGTCCGGGCGAGACCCTTCTCGATATAATATAGATGGTTACAGGTCTTTTCCGCTTTCAGCAGGATTTCACCTTTTTTTACCTCCTTTCTGACAAGGATACCGGAAAATGCAGATTTGCTTTCCGGGGAAAGAGTGATTAAATGACTGAGGCTGTTGAAGAAATCCTCCATTTGTTTCAAATCTGGCGAATATTCGAGAGAAAACCGGAGTATCTATTCAATTTCTTAAAATTTTTTGAAAATCTTGTGATAAGGGGAGTGATTTTTCAATTCCGGCACGAATTTTTAACAATGGGATCTGCCTGCCATCGGGCAGCATTCCAGGACAGGCTCCTTAAAATTAAAATATGAAAAAAGGTATATCAGCTGTTATTCTGCTCTTAATGAGCCAGTTACTAATTCATTGCAAAAGTGGACTGGTAACAACGTCCAATAAATGCTATAATGCCATCAATACCGCGGATGCGCAAAACAAGGCAGGGGATTATACGAATGCACTCAACAATTTTAATGAGGTCATTAAGCAGTGTGACGCCTATGATGCCAAGGAAAAAGCCTATGCGGGTAAGGCAACTGCATTAAATGGACTGCACCAGTACCAGGATGCGCTGACGGCTGCGGGCCAGGGACTGAAAATCAATAAGAACAGTATTGACAATTTATTCGCGAAAGCAAATGCGGAAGAAGGCCTTGGAATGCATGATGCCGCGGTTGCCGATCTGAAAAGCATCACCAGCCTGACGTCAAAAAACAGGAATACGGCAGAAAGGGCTAAGATTTATGCCAAGCTGGCTGAAGTCAATAGCCGACAAAGAAATTATACAGAGGCCCTGAAAAATATTCAGGCGGCCATTACCCTCGATCCCGGAAACCTGAATTTTTACGAACAAAAAGGTGATATCCATTCAGCAGCCGGAAATTTTTCAGAAGCCATGAACGACTATGATGATGCCATCGCCAAAGGCAAGGATGATGCGGAAGCCTGGAAAAGCAAAACCGTCCTCCAGGTTAAGATCCTGCAAAAGAAATACGGAACGGATAATGCCGGCGAACTGGCCGGTAAAATGAGCAGTGCGGAAAAAAAATCACTCTGTGAAACCATCAGTAAGGGACAAAGCAGGGGAATGAAAGACATGACCATTGATTTGCTGCAGACATCGGTATGCAGGTAATCGGTATAATTCAAAATTTTCAAATAAATAAAATGAGCTATTTAAAAAAATTCATCTGGGCAACCCTTTTAGTAAGTAGTATGGCCGGCTGCAAGACCTTAAACAACACGCAGAAAGGAACAGCTATCGGAACGGCAGCCGGCGGTGCAGCGGGCGCCATCATCGGAGGAGGCGGGAAGAGTTCGGTCTGGGGCGCATTGATCGGCGCGGCAGTGGGAGGTGGTGCAGGTTACCTGATCGGGCATCACATGGATAAGCAGGCAGCGGAAATCAAACAGGCTGTTCCGGACGCGCAGGTGGAAAGAGTGGGCGAGGGGATCAATATGACATTGAACTCCGGGTTGCTGTTTAAGATCAATTCCAGCGAATTGAGTGAAGCGGCAAAAACCGAACTCGACAAAGTAGCGGCTGTATTTGTGAAATACCCTGAAAGTAATATTCTCGTTGAGGGACATACGGATAACACGGGCACGGATGCTTATAATACGGGACTTTCAGAAAAAAGAGCCCGTTCCGTTAGCGCATTTTTGCAAACCAAAGGCGTTTCTTCAAACCGTCTGGATATCAAATGGTATGGAGAAAGCCAGCCGAAGTATCCGAACGATTCCGACGAACACCGGGCTTTGAACCGCCGGGTGGAAATCGGGGTCATGGCGAATGATCAGTTGAAAAAGGATGCGAAGGACGGACAACTGCCTCAATAATTTATTCTTTGGTAAAGAGGTAGGGATCGTACTCAACAAAAGGATTTTGTTTTGTTGTGAGGGAACTGACTTTTCCGTCAGCAATCGCAAAACGGACTTTAAAGATTCCGTATTCAATATTGTTGTAGGTTAAAAGCCAATCGCCATGATCGAGATAGTCCAGTATTGCGGATAAATCCGGCTTTGTATTAAAATTTATGCGGAGCTGATTTTTCTGCTGTTCTATCGTAATGGTTCCGTATAACGGGTTACTGTAAACGCCGGTATAGGATGACAGGGAAAGTTCCGGTTTATTTCCTTTGATCTCTTCCTTCCAGTGATCAATTTCATTAACCTGATCGTTTGCAGCCTTTTCAAACCTGTCCAGGGATGTCCTGCTCCTGTTTATATAAGGCACACCCAGGTAGGAATCCAGGATCTGGTACCGCAGGGCTTCAAAAAAACTCTGATTGTCATTATTGGTCAGGATGGCAATGCCGAGTCTTTCCTCCGGAACAAAGCAAACATTGCTGACCATGCCACCGGCACCGCCTGTATGCCAGTAAAGCTGACGGCCTGCATAGTCTCCAACAAATAAACCGAGTCCGTACCCGGTAAAATGCGTTGGTAATATTCCAGATTTCCTGCTGCTGATAATGGTATTGATGTCCCGGGTTTTTTGAACTGCTGCCCAGGGGAGAACCTGCCTTCCTGCATACCGGCCACTATCCAGCTGCATCAGCAGCCAGTGGGAAAGATCACTTACATTACTGACGATACTCGCTGCGGGCGCCAGGTTATTCCAGTTATCGTACGGAACCTTGTTTAGTTTCCGGGAATAGGACGTGGTATAAGGAGTAGCCACATCAGCCTGTTGGGCGATGCCGGTAGAAAGGATCAGGGTATGGTTCATACTGAGCGGATCCAGCAATTTTGTCTGTACGAAATTTTCCCAGGAAATGCCGGTGACCACCGGAATGACCTCGCCCGGCCGTTAAAAAGCAGCTGTTGCAATAACCGAAATCCTGCCGGAAATGCCGGGAAGGTTTCAGCAACCGCATTCTTTTCATAATTTCCGCTGCGGCTGAGGGATGTGTTCCAGAAAGTAAAATCGCCCTGGAAGGTTTTGGTTCCGATGCGGTGACTGAGCAGGTCACGAATGCTGACCAGTTTTGTAGCTAGTCGAATCATACAGACGGTAGTCCGGGAAATATTTAGTGATATGATCATCCAGCGAAATGCTGCCTTCTGTTTCCAGCAATGCCAGCGAACTTGCCGTAAATAGTTTGGTATTGCTGGCGATCATGAACAGTGTATTGGTGTCCACCGGCGCTTTGGTTTGGATGTCCTTAACGCCATAACCCTTCATCAGCACCACTTTCCCGTCCTTTACAATCACAACGGCAAGGCCCGGCAGATTCCAGTCTTTTAATCCGCTTTCAATATATTGATCGATGCTATCCTGAAGGAAACTATTCTGCTTTTGTTGTGCGGCAGGCTGAAAGTCCGCTGCATTTTGTGCCGGGAGCATCTGAAAATAAAGGGCGAAGAGAAAGAAGACGAAGAATTTTTTCATCAAATAAAAGTAAATAAAACGGCTGCGCCCCGCAATTTTTTTACTTTCCTGCCTACAGGTAAAAAAAGCAAAGCCCTGAAAATTAATTTATCTTGCACTACATTTAAACATTATCTGGTTTCCCATTTTTGAAAAATTGTATGAAGAACGATGGCTCAAATATAGACCTCGCCCGCATTACGCATAAAACGATGGCGGATATTGTGGAGATCCGTTTGCGGGAATTCCTGAAGGAAAAATCCTTTAAGCCGGGAGATTCGCTGCCGGGAGAACTGGAACTTGCCCGCGCACTCGATGTCAGCCGGAACGTACTCCGTGAAGCGCTGAGCCGTCTGAGAATGCTGGGCATGGTTGAAACCAAAAAGAAAAGGGGGATGGTGCTCAGCCGTCCGGATATCCTGGGTTCTTTTGAACGGGTGCTGGATCCGCTGATCATTGGAGAAAGTACACTGCAGGATATTTTCGAAATACGACTCACGCTCGAAATGGGACTTGCCGATCTCCTGTACCTGCGCAAAACGAAGGAGGATGTGGAGGAACTGGAACAGATTGCCCGGAATCAGAAAGTAACCGGCACCAAACCGGTATTCCGCATAAAAAATGAAATTGCCTTTCACGGGAAAATCTACCAGATGACGGGGAACGAAACCCTGCGAAGATTTCAGAGCCTGCTCCTGCCCGTATTCGGTTATATCGTAACCCTGGAAAAAAAGCCGATCGTAGGCAGCGCTTCCCACCTCGACCTGGTAAAGGCATTGAAGCATGGAACAAAGGAAGAATTCCGCCAGGTCATGCACAATCACCTCGAACATCATTTCAGGAAACTGAAATAAAACCGAAAAAATAAATTTTGCGGAATAAACAATAATGGCCATTTTTGTTATGTAGGACATAACTACTAAAAGACAATATAGACTCACCACCCGTCAAAACGATTATTGCTTATGAAACAGGAATCCCTATTTCTGAAATTGCGTTTACTGCTTTTTTTCACAGTGTTTCTTTGTGCAAATAACCTGGTCAAAGGCCAGTCATTCCCCGTTACCGGATCTGTTACAGACAGCGCCGGCAAAGGACTGGAAAATGTAAGTGTAAAAATAAAAGGCCATGCGGGAGGAACCGTTACCGCAGCCGACGGAACCTTTACCCTTTCCGTTCCTTCACCCGGAACCGTATTGATTTTTTCCAGCATCGGGTACAATTCGCAGGAAATCAAAGCGGACAAGGCAGGGCAAGCACTGCATGTTTCCTTACTGCATAGCGACGATGCATTAACGGACGTGGTTGTGGTTGGCTATATATCGCAAAGCAAAACCAAAACAACGGCAGCCATTTCCAAAGTGAATGTGGAAGAATTTAAAAATAACCCGGCGCCCAATCCGGTGCAGGCTCTGCAGGGAAAGATTGCCGGGGTTTCAGTGCCCATTGCATCCGGACAACCCGGAGAAGGCGCAACCAATATTCTCATTCGCGGAGGCACCAAATTAAATACGTACGGAACCAGCCTCGGCAACAGTGGAGGAAATGCAATCGGCAATGCAAATGCCAGCAGTCCCCTGGTAGTGGTCGACGGAGTTTTCAGATCCCTGGATGATATCAACCCGGATAATATCGAAACCTTCCAGGTAATGAAAGACGCTGCCTCCACGGCCATTTATGGCGCAAGGGGCGCCAACGGTGTGATCGTGGTGACTACCAAAGGGGGTAAGTTTAATACGAAACCGAATATTTCGCTGAATCACCGGACTACCTGGGAAACGAATGCAAGGGATATTCACTACCTGGATGCGACAAGTTATCTGAAACTGGCGCGTACCACCGTATTCAATACCTACGACCTCCTGCCAAAAGATAATCTGCTGAACAATGGCGGTTTCTCAGCCGGAACGAGAGTGTACACAAAAAAAGGCGACTATGGAAACAATGTAAATCTTACCGCACTCTACGATAATATCGTTGCGGTGGAAGGACAGGATTATGTCAATAACCTGTTGTCGAAAGGATGGATGACCATGGATGATCCCATCAACCCCGGAACAAAACTCCTGTATGCCGATAATCATTACCAGGATCTGCTGTGGAATACCGGCCTTTCCAATAATGAAAATGTAGGAATAAACGGAGGCAGCGACCGGGCCAACTACAATGTATCCCTCGGCTATACGGATCAGCTGGGAACATTTGCCGGCACCAAATATAAAAGATATGATGCGCTGGGAAATTTCAACTTCCGGGTATCGGATAATTTCAAGATCGACGCGATGATGAATTACCAGAACGTGCTGCCGAATTATGTGGAAGCTTATCAGAATGAAATGACCAGGGGAACCCGGATAACCCCGCTGATCCGGATTTATAAAGATGATGGCGATCCGGCGCCGGGAGAACTCTATTCCGTGAGAAACCGCTTCCATACATTAAAATATGACGACACGCGGGTGAACACAGAACGTTTTGTAACCCGGCTCGCCGGCGATCTCACGATCATAAAGGGACTTCATTATAAACCGGCTGTTTCCTACCTGATTGAAGACTATCGCTATATGTTTATGCGGAAAGCCACGCCGCCGTCTGAAATCCAGCCTTCCACCCAGCGTCAGAAAAGAGAAACGACTACCAATTCGCGTCAGCTCATGGTCGACCAGATCCTGCAGTATGATTTTAATATTCAGGATGATCATCATTTCACCGTGCTGGGAGGATTTAACTATACCCGGAATACGGACAATACCGTTGATATCGGATCCCAGCGGGCAACCAGTGATTATATTTTTACCATTGCTGAACCGTCAACAACCGTAATCAACGGCGTGACCACCACCAACGTGACCAATTTTTCAACCAAACTTTCCGAAACCCGGTCAGCCAGTTATTTCGGTCAGCTGAATTATGATTTCCAGGGAAAATACCTGCTGAGCGGAGCAATACGTTATGACGGATTCTCCAATTTTGCTCCCGAAAATAAATACGCGTTATTTCCATCGGCATCCATCGGCTGGAATGTTCACAAGGAAAAATTCTGGAACGTAAGACCGGTGAGTTCCCTGAAACTGCGGGCCAGCTGGGGCCAGGCAGGTTTAAACGACCTGAGCATCACCGATACCTATGGCGGATACAGCGCTTATACCTATGCGCAGGGTTCGGGAATACTGAGAACAAATCTTATCGAACCCGAATCTGAGATGGGAGGTTACCCAAACCACGGATCTGGCATTTGATGCGGGATTTTTTAAGGAAAGAGTAAGCCTGTCCGTTGACTTCTACAATAAATTAACGATGCAAAGGCTGGCTTCCAAACCATTGCCTTCCGAAGCTCCCTTCCCTTCCATTACTTTCAATAATGGAACCCTGCAGAATAAAGGTGTTGAGATTGAACTGGGCGCCACCATCATCCATTCAAAATCATTTACCTGGAGAACTAATTTTTCGTTTGCGTATAATAAAACCACCATCACCAAACTTCCTGCCAATGGCCGGGTTAAAAACCGCCAGGGCGGTGATATCATTTACGACCCGAAATCCAAACAGGATGTGGAAGCCGGCGGTTTTGCTGAAGGAGAACGTCCCTATTCTCTGTATGGATACCGTACGCTGGGTGTTTTTTCAACGGAAGCAGAAGCGGCAGACTGGAATAGCACCCATAAAGATCACCTCGCTTCTCCTTCCGGCATCACGACCGGAAAACATGCCGGCGATTTTATTTTCGAAGACGTGAATAACGACGGCGTGATTGACAGCAAGGATCAGGTATTTTTCGGATATCGCTCACCCGACAAAATTGGCGGCATGCAAAATACCTTCAGCTACAAGGCATTTTCCCTGCGGGTTGCGGTAGACTACGCCCTGGGCCATATCATCAGTGATGGTGCGCTTGCCCGTTCGCTGGGACAGGGCAGGGCATTCAACGAAGGCGCTCCCACCCAGGCGCTGGGTCCGGATATCTGGCAGAAACCGGGAGATGTGAACAAGAAATATGCGCGGTTCTCCTTTGCCGATTACGATTACGGGCAGCGCAATTATTTAAGAGGCGCTACGCTGGGAAATAATAATTCCTATTCCTCGGATGTTTCTGCCGTTTTTGCTAAAGGGGATTTCCTTGCGTTTCGCGAAATCACTTTATCCTACGAGCTTCCGAAAAATATCATGAAGAAAATTCATTCTACCGGGCTCAGTGTTTTCGCCAGTGTATACAACCTGGGTTATTTAACGAAATACAAAGGCGTGAATCCCGAAACCTATATCGGATTTGATGATGGCAGTTATCCCCGCCCCCGCCAGTTTTCACTGGGTGGTACGCTGAGATTTTAACAGAATGAACATTCAACAAATTATAAATAAACGAAATTTCAAATAACCGGGCGTTTCCCGATAACAAGAAAAACTGCAGACATGAAAAAGTCTATAATATTAATGATGGTTCCGGCCTGCTTCCTTCTGGCTCTTTCAGGATGTAAAAAAATACTGGAAGTGACGCCGCAGTCAAGCATAACCGAAGCCACTTATTTCCAGAATGAGGGTGATTTTGAACCTTACGTAACAGGCATTTATACCTACATGCGAACCTTTGCCAATAACGTTACTTATGGCATGGAACGCGGGGAGGAATTGATTTCCGGATCCAATTCAAGGTTTGGCGTAGCCTGGAGCCAGATCATTACGCCTTCGTCCGGCGCAGTGAACTATAATGACTGGTACAAGGCGATCGGCCACTGCAACCTGCTTTTCGAAAAAATTAAAAGTTTTCCGTTTAACGCAAATCCGGATACCCGCAAAAGGATACTGGCGGAAACCTATAGTCTGCGCGCCTATTTTTATTTCCATCTCACCCGCATCATCGGGGATGCGCCCCTCATGTTACAGGCAGTAACGGATGAGAATGTTCCGCTCTTACCCCGCTCACCGGCTGCAGATGTAATGAAACAAATTAACAGTGATCTGGATTCCGCAATCCTCTTATATAAATCAATGAGTACATTTTCACCCGGCGCTTATCCCAGCAAATACCGTTTTGCCTATGGGTCTGCCCAGGCGTTGAAGGCGGATGCAAAGCTCTGGAGTGCGAAAGTACTGGGCGGCGGCACTGCTGATCTGAATGATGCCATTGCGGCAATTGATGAGGTGGAAGCATCCGGCGTTACACTCAACGCTAATTTCAAAGATGTGACCGGAAAACGTGCGTCAGCCAATCCCGAAATTATTCTCTCAGCTTATTATAACCGCGATGAAACCGGAGGAAATTATGGAGTAAATGCGCTGCCCTTTCTTTCCATTGTGCAGGGAGCGCTGAATATTGACAGTATCCCGTATTGCGTGTCGTCCGGCAACGGGCAGGGCGCCTACCAGATCAGCCCGCTGTCTAAGTCGTTGTTTGATGCCAACCCCAATGATAAACGGATTCCCTATACCTGGGTGACCGAACGGCAGCCTTCAGGACCCAAGATTTCCTGGATAACCAAATATCCCGGAACGAAGTATTCGGATGACCGCGTTTCGGATAACGACATCATCATTTACCGGCTGGCTGATATCTATCTCCTGAAGGCGGAGGCTTATGCGGCGCTGGAAGATCCAACAGACGCCATTGACTATCTCAACAAAGTAAGAGAAAGGGCCGGCAACGGAGACTATACCGGAGCAACGGATAAGCTAACCCTTGAAAGGGAAATCCTGGATGAACGCGGCCGTGAATTGTATTTTGAAAACAAACGCTGGTACGACCTCCTGAGATTTTATAAAGGCGGCACATTGGATATCTATAACTATATCCCGAACCTGATCGGAAAATCAACACCCTTGTTCTGGCCATTAAATACAACCGTGCTGGCCAATAACGATCTGCTGGAACAAACGGCGGGATACTAACGGGCATGAATAAATATTTGCGATATTAAAAGTATAAAATGAAGAAAATAGAAGGTTTGATTGCAGCGGTATTTACACCCTTCCACGAAGATGGTTCCGTGAACCGGGAAATGATCGGACTGCTGGTGGATAAACTGGCGGCTGATGGTGTAACCGGGATTTTTATATGCGGCAGCAACGGAGAAGGGCCCAACATGACGACTAAGGAACGGATGGAAGTTGCCGAAGAATTTGTAAGGGCCGTCAGAAAGCGCTTATATATCATTTTGCACGTTGGCCACAGCAGTATTGCAGATGCGAAGGCTTTGGCAACGCATGGCGCTTCCATCGGGGTTGATGCATTTTCTGCCGTTGCAGCTTTTTATTTTAAACCGGTTTCTGTTCATAACCTGGCAAACTGTATGGCGGAAATTGCGGCCGCGGCTCCGCAGATTCCTTTTTACTATTATCATATTCCGCATCTGACCGGTGTTAGCATGGATATGATGGAATTTTTAAAATTTGCCGGGCCACGGATTCCCAACCTGGCCGGAATTAAATACACGGCGCCTACGATCCAGGAATATCAGTCCTGTTTAAACTTCGAATCCGGTAAATACGATATTTTATACGGACTGGATGAACTCCTGCTTCCTGCGCTGGCAGTGGGAGCGAAAGCGGCCATCGGATCCACTTATACTTTTGCTGCGCCCATATACCTGAAAACCATGTCGCTTTTCAATGAAGGGAAAACGGAAGAAGCACGGAAGAATCATGCTTATATGGTTGAAGTGATCCGCACGATGCTGAAGTTTCCGCCGATCCCTGCACAAAAGGCGATTATGAAAATGCTGGGCTGGAATATCGGTCCCAGCAGACTTCCGCTCACTACGCTGGAAGCCGACAGTTACGATCAATTATACAGGGATCTGGATCAGCTTTCTTTCTTTGAGAAAGTCCCGTCAAAAAAATGAATCGGCCATCAGAGCGGTCATCCTATAGTAGCAATGATAAATACTTAAGTTGATTATAATTAAAAAGAGATATGTGGTCACATGCAGGAGATCGATTGTATTTATCTTATTGCTGCTGGTTATGAAAGGCAGTGCACAAGCTCCATCAGACGGAAACTTTTTTAACTGGTCACAGGCCAGTGCTATTCCGGATGCAAATGGATTTGCCGGATCTTATGCGGGTGTCAGCAACGGCGTTTTACTCCTGGCAGGCGGCGCTAATTTTCCGGATGATAAAAGACCCTGGACCCATGGGATCAAAACCTGGTACGATCAGATCTTTATGCTGGAGAAGCCTGGCGCAGACTGGAAGGAAGTGGGCAAACTTCCCCGGCCGATGGCCTATGGCGTTGCGCTTACCTGTGCGGATGGCCTGATCTGTCTGGGCGGCGGAGATGCAAACCGAAACTACGCCGATGTTTTTATTTTAAAATATGTTGCCGGTAAAATTGACACGGTTCAACTCCCATCCATGCCCTCGCCGCTGAGCAATGCATCCGGCGTCCGTGCTCAATAATGTGGTATATATTATTGGCGGTACATACACTCCATCCGGATTGACGGAAAATAGTTTTTGGAGCCTGGATCTGTCAGCCAGGACGGGTAAATGGAAAATCCTGGATCCGCTTCCGGGGCCTTCCAGAATGCTGGCGGTTGCCGGCGCCCAGGAAGATAATGTATATGTATTTGGAGGCGTGCACCTGAAAACCTCCGGTTCTTCATTGCAAAGAGAATACTTAAAAGACTGCTGGGCGTTTAATAAGGAAAAGGGATGGAAGCGGATTGCGGATATGCCCAAAGCCCTGGCTGCTGCGCCTTCCCCCGCATATAACGGGGGGCAGTCGCACCTGATCATATTCGGAGGCGACGACGGACAACTTGCTTCCCAGGTCTCTGTTTTAAAAGATGAACACCCGGGTTTCAGCAATGACATCATTGCATATAACAGCATCACCGATTCCTGGTCGGTCGCTGGCCGAATGCCGGCAGATAAAAAAAAGGATTCCGTCAGCAATCCGCATGGCAGCCTTTACGCTCCGGTCACTACTCCGCTGCTGGTATGGAATAATAATATAGTGATTGCCGGAGGTGAAGCAAGGCCCGGCGTGCGCAGCAATAAAGTGCTGGTGGCCAGTCCGGTTCAACCGAAAGGAAAATTCGGAGGACTTGACTGGGGGATCATTTTATTATATTTCCTGGCGGTGGCGGGAATCAGTTTATATGTATCCCGGAATATGGGAAATACCACCGGGGATTTTTTTCTCGGTGGAAGAAAAATCCCCTGGTGGGCTGCGGGTCTCAGCATTTTCGGCTCCAAGTTAAGCGCCCTGACATTCATCGCGATTCCCGCAAAAGCCTATGCGGAAAACTGGGTTTATGTAATGAACAATGTGATGATTGTTGCCATTGCGCCGGTGGTCACCAGTTTTTATCTGCCTTATTTCAGAAAATTAAAACTGACCAGTGTTTATGAATACCTGCGCATCCGTTTTAACAATAAAGTAAAACTGCTGGGAAGTCTTACGTTTGTGGTCTTTCAGTTAAGCCGTTTGGGCGTTGTTATTTATCTGCCTGCCCTGGTATTGAGCACTGTAACGGGCACGAATATCTTCATCTGCATCTTCCTTACTACGCTCATCACGACGGCCTACAGTGTGGCTGGCGGCATCGAAGCGGTGGTATGGACAGAAGTCATGCAGGTATTTGTATTGCTTGGGGGCGCCCTCGTCAGTTTCTTTTTTATCAGCGGGCATACGCAGGGTGGTTTTTCGGGCCTGATATCAGAAGCGTACCATCACGATAAATTCCGGGTGGCCAATCTGGGATGGAGCATTTCCGAGCCCGTTTTATGGGTTGTTGCTGTAGGCGCTTTCCTGACCAACCTGGTCACCTATACTTCAGATCAGGTGGTCGTACAACGATACCTCACTACCTCATCGGAAAAAGAAGCCCGGCGATCCATCTATACCAATGCGCTGATGGTGATTCCGGCAACGCTTATTTTTTTCGGGGTGGGAACCGCTCTCTGGGTATACTTCCGGCATAACCCCGGACAACTAAATCCGCTGGGAAGAACGGATGACGTATTTCCCTGGTTTATCTCCCAGGAATTACCTGCCGGATTATCCGGACTTGTTATTGCAGGTCTATTCGCTGCCACCATGTCTACCATCAGCTCCAGCATGAATTCCATCGCCACAGTAGTGACAACAGATTTTTACAGCAACATTTATAAAAAAGCGACTGATAAACAACGCTTGCGTTTTGCAAAACTTTTTACGGTTGCGCTGGGTGTTGCCGGATCAGCCATTGCTGTATACCTGGTGTATTTGCAGAATGAATCCATCTGGGATCAGTACCTGAAAATTATCGGATTATTTGGAGGATGTCTGGCCGGCATGTTCATGGCCGGAATCTTTTTTCCGCGCATTAATAGCACGGGCATACTGATTGGTTTTGTATGCAGCAGTATTGGCTTATATTTCATACAGGAATCCGGCCGGGTGAATTTCTTTTTATATCCCCTGTTTGCCATATTTGGCTGTGTGATCGTTGGGTATATTTTCAGCCTGTTGCTTCCGGAGAAGCCGGGCGCGACAGGCGCCGGATCTCCGGCCTGAATATTTTAAATTATTTCATCATGAAAGTTAAAATATATTCTGTCGGCGCGGGGTTGCTCTGCAGCCTTTTCTTTTTGTCAGGAACTGTCAAAGTCTCTGGTCAGCCGCTGAACTTTATCTATAAAAAAGGCGAAGCGGGTTACGCCTGTTTTCGCATACCCGCGATCGTGACTACGGCAAAAGGAACCGTATTGGCCTTTGCCGAAGCAAGAAAGAATAATTGCGGGGATGCGGGGGATATAGATCTCGTGGTGAAACGTTCATTCGATAATGGTAAAACCTGGAGCTCACTCAAGGTTGTCTGGAACGACAGCAGCAATACCTGTGGTAACCCCTCGCCGGTAGTGGATACCAGAACAGGTAATATCGTTTTATTGTCAACCTGGAACCTCGGTACCGATCATGAAAAGGAAATCATTGGCGGAACCAGTAAAAACGGCCGCAGGGTTTTTGTGATCATCTCTTCGGACGACGGAAATAGCTGGTCGAAGGCAAAGGAAATAACAGACAAAGTAAAAAAGGGAAACTGGACATGGTATGCTACAGGACCGGGCTCTGCCGTGCAGATCAGCCGGGGAAAATATAGGGGCCGGTTGGTTGTCAGCTGCAATCATGTGGAGGCCATAACGAAGAAGAATTATGTTCATGCCATTTATTCTGATGATGGGGGGCAAACCTGGACACTCGGCGGAATAACCGCACAGGACCAGGTGAATGAATCTTCTGTTGCCGAACTTCCCAATGGGAGACTGATGGTGAATATGCGCAATGCCGGCAGGATGCGCAACCGGCAGGTTTCCACGAGTAAAGACGGGGGAATGAGCTGGTCGGATATACATGCTGATAGCACACTCATCGAGCCGGTTTGCGAAGGCAGCCTGATCCAATACCATTTCCCGGGCAGAAAAACCTGCATGGTATTTTCGAATCCTGCCAGTAAAACGGCGCGTGTAAACATGACCGTCAGACTGAGCTTTAATAAAGGGAAGACCTGGCCGCTAAAGAAAATATTATACGCCGGTCCCTCCGCTTACTCGGATCTGACCGTGCTGCCAGACGGCAACCTGGGCTGCTATTTTGAAGCCGGATATGCAAGCGCTTATGAAGGGATTGTTTTTGATGAGATATCGCTTGCTGATTTTGTTAAGGATATCGAATAAACGCGTACTCCTCAAAAATTTTGCAGGGATATTGAATGAGACGATTTATTCCCGAAAAACAAAAAATAAAACAGACTTGGCAAATAAAATTACCGGAAACTGGGGCACGTTGTTATTACCCATCGGGAGGAATGAGCAGATAGATTTTAACAGACTGGAGGAGGAATTGGATTATCTGATTGAAGCGGGGCTGGACGGAATATATTCCAATGGAACAGCTGGAGAATTTCATAATCAAACGGAAGCTGAGTTTGACCGGGTACAGGGATTAATGGCGGAGAAATGTCATCGGAGTAACATTCGTTTTCAAATAGGAGCCAGTCACCCGGCGCCGGTGATATCGCTGGAAAGATTAAAAAGGACAAAGTCCCTGAAGCCTTTTGCGTATCAGGTCATATTGCCGGACTGGGTAATAACCACCCGGGAAGAACAAATTTTTTTTTTGCAGAAGATGGCGGAAGCGGCAGACGGCATTCCATTGGTTTTATACAATCCGCCGCATGCCAGGCCTGTGTTGGCCGGAGTGGATTTTGAGGCGCTGCACAAAGCTGTTCCGCAACTGGCCGGCATCAAAACGGGAGCCGGGGATGATCAATGGTACAGGGAAATGAAAATACTCTCCGCTGAATTGTCGGTTTTTGTTCCCGGTCATTATCTGGCGACGGGCGTATCGCATGGCGTTGCATCCGGCGCATACTCTAATGTGGCCTGCCTGAGTCCGAAAGGCTCCCAGTGGTGGTGGAGAAAAATAAATTCAGATCTGAACGATGCATTGGAAATACAGAAAAGGATTCTGAAGTTTTTTGAGCTTTGTATAGCTCCTTATAAAAACGCAGGCTATTCCAATCCGGCGCTGGATAAATACCTTGCTGCCATTGGTGGCTGGGCGAATATCGGAACTCGCTTGCGCTGGCCCTACAAATGGATAGAGGAACAGGATATTGCAAAAGCGAGGAAAATTGCCCGGAAGTTGTTGCCTGAATTTTTTAATATTTAACCGGAGAACTAAACAATAAATTTGTCGATATGAAACATCTTAAAACCGGATTTGTTATTTTGGGTTGCCTGCTCTCATGCTGCAGTTTTGGTAAAATCAGCCTCCCTTCCGTGATTGATAATAATATGGTATTGCAGCAGCAGTCAAAAGTTGCTCTTATGGGGAACTACGGACCGCCATGCGAAAGTTACCATCAACACATCCTGGAATAATAAAACCTGGTCGGTCAATCCGGCTGCCGACGGATCCTGGAAGATACTCGTTCAAACGCCGGCGGCAGGCGGCCCTTACCGGATTATTTTTTCGGACGGGGATAAACTCGTTTTATCCAATGTGCTCATCGGGGAAGTATGGATCTGTTCCGGACAATCCAATATGGAAATGCCGGTTGCCGGATTCAGGAATCAACCGGTGGCGAATTCGAACCGGATCCTGATGGAAGCGGATAATCCGGAGATCAGGATTTTTAGCCTGGACCGGAATTTATCGGTCACCCCGTTAAAAGATGGTAAATCATCCGGCTGGCAGGCAGATGATGCAGCAGCAGTTAAAAAATTCAGCGCAGTAGGCTATCAGTTCGCAAAAATGATTCAGGAAACCCTGAAGGTTCCGGTTGGGATTATCGGAACGTATTGGGGAGGCACTGTGATTGAAGCCTGGATGAGTGCGGAAAGTTTAGGCTCCTTCTCCGGAATTCAAATACCAAAGGATACAACGGGCGTTAATAAAAATAGTCCGACGGTTTTATACAACGCCATGATCAATCCATTGATCGGTTATGGCATCCGGGGCATGATCTGGTATCAGGGAGAACAAAACCGGATGGAGCCTTCGCTGTACGAAAAATTATTTCCGGCAATGGTAAAGGACTGGCGGAAGTCATGGGGCTATGGCGACTTCCCCTTTTATTATGTACAGATTGCGCCTTATGCCTATCCCGATAAAAGAGAACTGGTTCCGCGTTTAAGGGAAGCGCAAAGTAAATTACCGGATCAGATTCCTGCAGCGGGAATGGTCGTAACCATGGATATCGGCAATGAACATACGATTCATCCGCCGGATAAGACAACGGTAAGCCGGCGGTTGGTTTATTGGGCGCTTGCAAATGTTTATGGTAAAAAGGATTTGGAATTTGCCAGTCCGGCTTTCAAATCCATGCAGGTGACCAGGGATACCATCAACATTCAGTTCGATCATGCTGCAAACGGACTGACTTCCTTTGGTAAAGAAATATCCGGATTTGAAATTGCGGGGGCCGATAGTGTTTTCTATCCGGCACATGCCGTGATAACGGGGAAGGGTATACGATTAACAGCCTCAAAGTAAAAAAACCGGTGGCGGCCCGGTATGATTTCAAAGACTGGGTGCAGGGAGATTTGTTCGGAGTGGACGGACTTCCGGTTGCGCCCTTCCGGACCGATGAGTGGACCAGGGAGTATTACAACCAATAAGAATGGGCCGGATAGACATCCAGCCCGTTTATAAAAATCCAATATCCTTTGAAAAACCTAATTATAAATCCAATCATCGTACCAGCACTGTTTTTTGGACCGCAAAATTTTCGATACATTTAGAAATCAATCGAATAGGAGATAAAATAGAACTCCGGTCATTTTAATGCTCCAACAGAATTGCGGAAATTTATTCCTGTTTTCAGAATGAACAGATGCAATTGGGGATAATTGGGGTGATTTTTACTTTTAATTTCAAATCAAAGAAATGAAAAATTCAAGAAGAGCATTTGTAAAACAGGCTTCCCTTGCAGGAGGCGCCGTACTTGTTTCCAAGATGGGCTGGACGGCCAGCAGTTACCGCCGGATCATCGGCGCGAATGATCGTGTACGGGTAGGCGTGGTTGGTTTTTCCGACCGGCACCAGTTCAACTCATATGCCCTGCTTCATGAATCATTACAAGGAACTGAATTTTGATGTGGTGGCTGTATCGGATATCTGGAACAGAAGAAGGGAAGAAGGCGCCGCAAAATGGAAAGAAAAAATGGGACATGATATTATCGCCTGCCGCAATAATGATGAATTATACAACGGAAACTGGTGGATGCCGTGTTTGTCAGCACGGCCGATTTCCAGCATGCGCGGCATGCCATCGAAGCAGTGAATGCAGGTTGCGATGCTTATGTGGAAAAACCATTTGCCGAAACGATGGAAGATAACCGGGCTGCATTAAAAGCCATCAAGGCAAGCGGGAAGATCGTGCAGATCGGTTCGCAAAGAAGAAGCGGCGCCAATTATATGTCGGCCAATGATTTTATCCGTTCCGGAAAATTTGGGCCGATCAAAATGGTGGAACTCACCTGGAATGTGAACCAGCCCGGCCGCTGGCGCAGGCCGGAACTGACCGGACTGATTAAAAAAGAAGATACCGACTGGGAAAGATTTTTGATGAACCGGCCGAAGGATGAATTTGATCCGAGAAAATACCTGGAGTTCCGTTTGTTCTGGCCTTATTCTTCCGGTCTGCCCGGACAGTGGATGAGCCACCAGATTGATACGGTGCATTGGTTTAGCGGATTGAAACATCCGCGCAGCGTAGTGGCCAATGGCGGCATTTACATGTGGAAGGACGGAAGAAAGAACTGGGATACCATCACGGCGGCATTTGATTATGGACCTGCAGATGATCCCACCAACGGCTTCCAGGTTATCTTTGCGTCCCGCATGGACAATGGCGTGGAGAATCCGGCCGAAATTTATTATTCCAATGGCGGCGAACTGAATCTGAATACCAATAAAGTTTCCCCGGCCGGCGGGCTGACCAAACATTTTGCCGATGCCATGCATATGCAGCCGAACCTCCTGCCGGAAATGAGCCTTGTCGACCGCAGAAAAAGTAGTTACTTCTGCCAATACCGGCGGAGACTCCCTAACGTCGGCGCATATCCGCAACTGGATGGAATGTGTCCGCAGCCGCAAAGAACCGCATGCGCCGGTGGAAGCAGGGTACAGTCATTCCATTGCCAATATCATGACCAATGCCGCGGTTCATACCGGTGGAAAGGCAACTTTCGATGAAAGCACCCAGGAAGTGATGGCGGACGGAAAAGTTTTCAAATATTAATGGGTTTAGCAAAAATATTTTTATGATAAAAGGAATGATCCGGAAAGCCGTCTTTTCCGGGTGATGATTTTATTGTCCTTGGCCGTCTTCGCACAATTTGAATGAACCGGTGAAACTGGTAAAAGCAGAAAACGCGAACCGCATTGATGTCTTCATCGGCAATAAATTGTTTACGCAGTTTTTGTATCCTGATACTCTGGAAAAGCCGGTATTATATCCCCTGTATGCTGCGAACGGCGAGCAGGTTACCCGGGGATTTCCATTGGCTCCCCGGCCCGGGGAGCCCACCGACCATCCGCATCATCTGGGCTTGTGGTTTACGTATGAAAATGTAAACGGGCTGGATTTCTGGAATAATTCCTATGCCATTCCGGCGGAGAAAAAGCATTTGTACGGATGGATCAAAACGGACCGCATTGAGAAAATCGCAGACGGACAATCCGGGTACCCTGGTCTATCATGCCAACTGGACCAATCAGCAGGGAAAGGTTCTGCTGGAAGAAACCACCCGCTTTGAATTCAGCGGGAACGGGAATCAGCGGATGATTGACCGCATAACGGAACTGAAAGCCGATACAACGGTTCTCTTTGCGGATGCGAAAGACGGCATGCTCGGAATCCGGCTTGCACATGAATTGCAGATCCCTGCAAAGGAAGACCAGGACATTCACAGATAACAAAGGAAACAAGACGCTGGTAAAAGGCGGAACGGATAAGATTGCCAATGGAAATTATTTAACCAGTGAAGGAAAAACCGGTGATGCCGCCTGGGGTACCCGCGGCGTATGGTGTAAGGTTTTCGGAAAAATGGGCGAGCGATTCCGTCAGCATCAGCATCATTGACCATCCGCAAAATCCCGGCTATCCCACCTACTGGCATGCGCGCGGTTACGGTTTATTTGCCGCCAATCCCCTGGGGCAGAAAATATTCAGTAATGGCAAAACGGAAATGAACCTGCGTTTAAAAAAAGGGCAGACGGTGCGTTTTCGCTACCGCATTCTCATTGAGGAGATTAAAATTCTACACCGTCGCCGAACTTAACCGGCTGGCGGGGATTTTGCAAAGAGTCATTGAAAACGATGATAAAAAGTCATTCTGGCTATGCAATTTGCTTCACAATATTCCATTACAAATGAATTCCAAAAAAATACTGTTGAAGCATTCAAAATCTTAAGATAAAAGTTGATGAAATGGGGCTTCAAAAATAGTTTAAGGCCTGACAGAATGAATCTCTTTCAGAAAACCCTGGAGGTGTTTTATGAATGGAGCAATTAAAACAAGGATTAGATTCAAAACCGGGAATAGTGTCAGCAGGTATTCATCTTGCCTCAGGCAGATTTCCATTTCAGATTAGAAACCACCTTGTTGGCAACTTTCAGTTTCTCGGGAAATAACACTTTTCCCGAAAGTTTATCCAGGGATTTGTCTCTTTTTACCTTCACGCCCAAAGCGGAAGCCCCCTTCAATTCTTTCCTTGTTTTCATGATGGTAAAATTAATCCATTTTCCGTTTAATAAGAAATCCCTGGTATTCTTCTCCTTTTAAAAAAGGTTCAACCAGATCGGCCCCTCCCGCCGTGTTTATACCATAAATTTCAAAAGATTCCTTTAACTCCTTCAAATTGATCGTTATTGCCATTCTGTATAATCTTGTCCTCTCCGGTGTACTGCCGGTAAAAAAGACATGTTTGTCCGGATACCTGGCTGTAAATTCATAGACAGTTGCGGCAACGGTCGCCAGAATTTTGTTTCTGTCGTTGTTGTCGTTTCTAATATGGTCGTCCACCCCTCCATCCTGCAGCAAGTCTCCAAATGCCAAATTATAAATCGAGGGATCACTTGTTGCAATAAATTGAACCACTTTTTGGATTTCGCCTTTGGGCCCGTTACTTGTAAACTTGTATTCAAGTGAATTCGCTGAAATCAACAGTGATTCATATCTTTCATAATTCACCTCTGTTTCATTTTATGAATCCGGAATTTACTTTTTTAAGTCTTTATTTTCAAGGCGAAAACACCTTTGTAATCACCTCTCTTTTTAATAGGTTCACGCAAAATGCCCGGTTTCAGGTTATTGGAGCAAACCTTTGATTCTATCGTTTACCGTGTGGTGCCGTCGAACCCAACACCGGCACGGGTTTTATCCGGAATTGGATGGTGAACTGAAATCGGATTAAGGAGTAAAAGATTTTTGTGCAGCAAATAGCATGACCGAAGGTTTATATTCTGTGGGATAATATATGTGAGGGATTAAAATAGAGGAATTTGAATATAAAATTATTTGAAATACGGCTCTGACATAAATCACCGCGACCATACAATTCCGCAGGGACGATACCGCAAACGTTCATCCCTTTGCATTTCGCCGTTGTGAGGGCTTTGAAATTCTAACGATACGATCATGAGCATGAGATCATCCGGTTCTGGGGAGGCTTGTAAACAACAATGCAGGAGGCTCGTACAATTCCTTCTGGTAGGGGATGATGAATTCCGACTTTTCCAAGAAGCTTCGTGGCGACCTGGCCCAGGTTGCTGCCGGTGATCAGGATCCTGCACAATATTTGCGCTGTTTTCTCGGGCGCCGGAATCGAGGACCCGGGAATGAATGGAGAGATGGTTAGCCCGGGTGAAGCGGAATCGTTTGAATTTGCATTGATGCTGAAGCCCTGGATACCCGCCATAATGGCCTGGTCGTTAAACTGAAAATCACGCAGGTAGGCGAGGCCGGTCGGGCGGCTGATCTCCCCTGGCGCGGCGCCGGACACACAATGAATAAACTGGTTCAGGGCGCCGGTAAGCCGGAACATCAGCTTTTTATCGCTGCTGCAGGGGTTCAGCGGTTCAACCAGTTCCCTTACCTGCCGGCAAATCCGGCTGGCTTTACCGAAATTAAGCCCGCTCTTAACCGAAGCTGCAGTGCGGTTCACCCGGGTGGGTTTCGACCGCTTATAATGCTCCCCATTAAGGGAATAATAGATCGTATTCCCAAAAGTGCCCCGGATCGCTATATTTTTCTGTTTTCCCAGTCCTTCAATTTTAAAGATTTCCTGAGCCGGATTCGGGATGAATCCTTTATTCCGGCTTATAGTATATTTAGGGGGTAAGTCCATTGCCGCAATGGACTTACCCCCTAAATATACTATAAAAAAGGCTAGGATTTGGAAGGAAAAATCAGAAACCGATGGAATTTCCGCCATCCACGGGCAATACCGTTCCGGTAATAAAACGGGAAGCCTCCGTTGCAAAAAACAGGGCGGCTTCCCCAATGTCCTCCGGCTTGCCCAGTATGCCCATGGGTGTGCGGGACAGGACTTTCTGCATTCTTTCCTGGTCGCCGTTGAGGGCTTTAGACGACATTTCCGTTTCTATAAAACCAGGGGCGATACAGTTTACCCGTATTCCCTGCGGGGAAAGATCGACTGCCATGGAGCGCGTCATACCCTCAATGGCCGATTTGGATGCAGTATAAGCGATCACCTTCGGAATTCCGTACCGGGAGGCCATGGAACTGATATTGATAATGGAGCCGTTTCCCGTTTCCAGCATTTTTTTAACCACTTCCCGGGAAAGGGTAAAAACGGCAGATACATTGGTCAGCATGATCTGCTGAAACTCCTGATCGGTCACCTCCGTAAATTCCTTTTTCAGATTCACGCCGGCATTGTTGACCAGTATGGTTACCGGGCCGAAACGGTTCTGGATATCATTCACCAGTCCGGGCAGCGTCGAAAGCTGATCGAGGTCGGATCGGATTTCTTCACAAAGAGGGCCGAGCAGTTTTTTTGCCGATATTAATTTTTCCCGGTCGCGGCCCAGGATGATGGTGCGGATCCCGTTTTCGGTAAACTTCCGGGCGATCGCCAGGCCAATGCCGGATCCGCCGCCGGTGACCAGTGCAAGGGGTTGTATTTGCTTATTTTCCATTCCTACGATTAATATATTTTGTTTTAATGAATTACGTAAACCGGCCACGTTTCTGCGAAGAGGCTCTTTCGATAAATTCTGACCGGAGAATAATGGTATTGGTATTGCGGAGTTCCGAAACGCCGTTCAGGTGATTGATCAGATTCCTGGCCGCTACTTCACCCATCTCATAACCCGGGTAATTGATGGTGGTCAGGTTCGGCTCAATCACTTTAGACACCGGGTCATTATTGAATCCTACAAAAGCGATCTGTTCCGGAATCCGGATACCGGCCTGTTTCAGCGCCAGCATGCACCCGATCGCACAGTTGTCATTTGCCGCAAAAACTGCATCCGGTAAGGGTTTCATTTTCAGGATCACGGCCGCCGCTTCCGCTCCGGCTTCCTGGCTGAGGTTGCCGATGATCACATTGTCTTCAAGGAACCGCATACGGTGATCTGCCAGCGCTTTTTTATATCCCTCCAGCCGGTCGATATAAACATTTTGTTTTGGAGGCGCTGTAATATGAATGATTTTCCGGCAGCCCTGACTGATCAGGTGACTGGTTGCCTCGTAAGCCGCTCTCTTATTATCTATTAATATATTGGTGAAATCCTTGTGGTCTGCTACGCGGTCAAAAAACAGAACCGGAATATTTTTTTTGGTGAAGGCTTCAAGATGGGAGAGATCGTCCGTATCATAGGCCAGGGAAACCAGTAAACCGTCTACCCGGCTATTGAACATTGTTTTGGCGCTCGCTTTTTCCTGGCCGGCTGATTCGGAAGATTGGGAAATGATCAGGTTATAGCCTTCGGTATTGGCGACAGATTCGATGCCGGCAATAACGGTCGACATGAAATAACTTTTAAGCCGGGGCACGATCACTCCGATCGTCTGGGTTCTGCCGGGTGCGCAGATTTCTGGCGAAATTATTGGACCGGTATCCCAGTGCTTCCGCCAGTTCCGTTATTTTTTTCTTTGTTTTTTTGCTGACTACCGGGTCATCCTGTAATCCCCGGCTGACCGTGGCCACTGAAATATTCAGCTTCCGGGCCAAATCGTACATGGTTACTTCCCGTCCGTCATTCATACAATCGCTTACATGAGTAAAATAAGTCTAAATTAGATATATTTTATGAAAAAAAATGTAATCGGTTACATTATGTTGTTTTTTCCCTATTTTAGTGTGGCGATTCCGATACTGCATACTTGCCTAACTCAAAAACGAACGATTGTTTTATGCAGCCAAAACATGATATTAAGAGCTCTGCAACGCTTTGCGGGCGGACTATTCCCGTAGTTCATTCCGGTTTTTTATCCCGCTTTTTCCCCTGTTATTTCAGATTGCCGGCAAACATAACACCGCGTCATCTGAAAAGATGTTACCTGTCTGTTGCGCTGATAATGTGCCTGGGCGGAGGGAATATTTATTCCCAGGCTATTGCGCGGTTTACCGTTCATCGGGTAAGCAATCGTATTGAAACACCTGTATCTATTGATTTGGATGCAATAACGTATGCAGCGGATTCTGACCTGGTATTTCAACAGGTGGTTGGAAATAAAAAAATTTCCGTGCCTTTTCAGGTGGAGCATGGCTATCACCGTTTTCTCTGGTGGACGCTGAAAAGGGAAGGTTCGGCGCCTCAGGAAACGCAGGTTTACGAACTGTCGAAGGGGAAACAGGTAAAGGCCGGAGAATTTCCTGTAAAAGTGGTGAATCAGGACGGCGCATTGCAGATTACAGATGAAGGGAAAAAAGTATTGCAGTATAATTTCAATACCGTTTATCCGCCTGAAGGTGTAGATACCGTATTTAAAAGAAGTGGATTTATCCATCCCCTGTGGTCGCCGGACGGTCATGTGCTAACGCGGATTAACCCCCCGGATCACCGGCACCATGTCGGCATCTGGAATCCGTGGACGGAAGTTCAATTTGAAGGAAAGGAAGTGGATTTCTGGAATCTGGTCAGAAAGCAGGGAACGGTACGTTTTGCAAAATTCATTTCAAAAACCGAAGGGCCTGTTTATGGTGGATTTAAAGCATTACAGGAACATGTGGTTTTTGAAGACACACTCATGAGGGCGGAAAAAGTGGCCCTGGATGAAGTGTGGGACATTAAAGTATATAATATCGGAGCTAAAATGTGGCTATGGGATTTTACTTCCATACTGAATTGCGCTACGGCCGATTCGGTCATTTTGAAAGAATACCGTTATGGCGGATTCGGCTTCCGGGCTACACACGACTGGAATGATCAGAACAGCCGGGTACTCACTTCGGAAGGTAAGACCCGTAAAGATGCGGATGCCTCACGCGCCCGCTGGTGCATGATTGACGGGGAGGTGGGCGGCGGACATTCGGGAATATTGTTTATGGATTATCCGGCCAATTACAATTTCCCTGAGCCGATGCGGGTATGGCCGGAGAAAATGAATGGGCGGGGAGATGTGTTTTTTAGTTTCAGCCCTACCCGCAATATGAGCTGGGCATTGATGCCGGATAAACGATATGTATTGAAATACCGGATGCTGGTGTATGACGGAACCATTTCTCCGGAGCTGGCGGAAGATACCTGGAAAAGTTTTGGCCATCCGCCGGAGATAACCATCACAAAATTAAAATCGAATTAATCTTTCATCTTATTTATCACTGACAATGAATAAAAGAAAAATAAAAATCAACGGTTATCTGGTTGTGCTGGCTTCCCTGATATTCATTTTATCTTCCTGCGCCACGGGAAGGCAGGCAGGTGATTCCGCGGTCAACTGGAAAAAGGTAAGCGTGCTGGTTTATACCAAAAACGGCAAAGGATATATACATGATAATATTCCGTCTGCGGTGGCCTGTATCCAGCGATTGGGGAAGCAACAGGGATTTGCCGTGGATGTGTCCGATAATCCGGCTGATTTCAATGAGGCCAACCTGAAAAAATACAATGCACTGATTTTTACCAGCACAAATAATGACGTGTTTGATTCGGATGCGCAGAAAGTGGCGCTCATGCGATACATACAGGCCGGGGGAGGATTTGTGGGTATTCATTCCGTTACCGGTACCGAGCGGCACTGGCAATGGTTCATCAGATTGGTCGGCGGAACATTTGTCCGCCATGCAAGACATCAGCCGTTCCAGGAAATCATCATTGATACCACGAATTCATCCACCTCATTTTTGCCACGGCATTGGGATGTGAATGATGAATGTTATTACGCGACCGATATCAACCCGGATATTCATGTGCTGACGGTGCATGATCTTTCCACCGTTACGGATGAAAATAAGCCCGACTGTGTATGGAACGGTATTTCCATCCACCTGGTATCACGAATTTGACGGCGGGCGGGAATGGTACACGGCCCTGGGGCATGATGGGAAAACGTATTCCGATCCCGTTTTTGAAAAATTTATTATGGGCGGGATAAGCGTGGGTGATCGGGAAAAACAAACCATTGGATTATTCAAAAGCGCATGCGCAAAGTCCGGAGGACCCATTGCCGTATTAAATTTTTAAGGAACAGACTCGTTATTATTCATTGGAAAAAATAAAGAAATGATGAAGACTAAAGAATCAGAAAACCAGTTCAACAGGAGAAAATTCTTATCTGCTTCGGTAAAGGGAGCGGCCGGCGCAATCGCTTTGGCTAATCTGCCCGGTAGCAGTCAGGGTTTCCCCAGTATTGTGCCGGCCAGCGTGTTTGGGAAATATGCGCCGAGCAACCGGATCAACATCGGCGTAATTGGCGCAGGGCGAATTGCCCATCAATGGGATATTCCCGGTACCTGGCAATGGGATCAGGCCAATATTATGGCGGTATGCGATCTGGATACCAACCGGGTTCAGCAGGGAAAAAAATATATCGATGATCATTATGCGAAAAAATCAGGCGGTTCTTACAACGGAACAAAAACCTTCAGCGATTACCAGGAACTGCTGGCTGATAAAGATATAGATGCCGTATTGATCTGCACGCCCGATCACTGGCATGCGCTGGCTGCCGTGCATGCGGCAAGGGCGGGAAAACATATTTACATGGAAAAACCAGCTTCGCTTACCATTGCCGGCGGCAGGATATTAAGCGATGAAGTTTACAGGTCCGGCGTTACTTTTCAAATTGGCAGCCAGCAGCGGTCGCTTTCTCCCTGGCCGCAGTTTCACAAAGCCTGTGAACTGGTGCGAAACGGACGGATCGGCGATCTGCAGGTTGTGTATGTGGGATTGCCTACAGATAATCCTGAGCAATCGACGCCGGAACAGGAAATGCCGGTGCCCAAAAATCTGAATTATGAAATGTGGTCGGGCAGTACGCCTTATTCTGTCTATACTGAAAAAAGGGTACACCCGCAGGACGGGAGTTTTTCAAGGCCGGGATGGTTGCGTTGTGAGCAATATGGCGCAGGAATGATCACCGGCTGGGGAGCGCATCATTTTGATATTGCCAACTGGGGTATGGGAACCGAACATACCGGTCCGGTAGAAATCTCCTGCCAGGAAGTAACATGGCCGGCAAAGGAGGCGCTGTGGGATGTGCACGGCCCTTTTAAAACAGAATCGCTGTTCGCGAATGGCGTTAGGGTTCTTGCCAGCGACGCTTATGCCAACGGCGTAAAATTCGTGGGCTCAAAAGGCTGGATATTTGTCGGGCGCGGAAATTATTCCGTCACGGCAAGTGATCCCAAATCGAAAAATCAGAACGAAAAATCACTGTCTGCCAGTGATCCTAAAATTCTCGAATCAAAAATAGGTCCCAATGAGATTCATTTGTATGAGAGCAAGGAACAGCATCTGAACTGGCTGGAGTGTATCCTCAGCGGCCAGCCGACGGTTGCCCCGATAGAAGCTGGCCATCGCGCCTGCTCCGTTTGCCTGCTCAGTGCGATCGCCATGAAACTGAGAAGGAAATTGTACTGGGATCCGATTAAGGAAAGATTTAAAAACGATACGGAAGCCAATGCCATGCTGAGCCGCTCGGAACGCTGGCCCTATCAGCTGAACATGGAATACGATCTGAAAACGGTTATCTGATTTGTAAACTGGCGATAGCAATCGAATGAAAATGATTCGGAATATTGAAGCAATAACCGTATTGCTGATGGCCGGTTTGCTGGTATCAGGTTGTGGCCGGAAAGAGATCGGCGTGCAATTTGGAAAACAGCACGGGCGAAGTGAAATTAATCACGCTTGATCCGGCGCACTTCCATGCAGCACTGGTGCAAAAAAGCAATGTATCCCGGAGATTGATTCGGTGGTTCAGGTTTATGCTCCCGGCGGGACTGGGATTGGATGAGCAACTCAATTATATAAAGCAATACAACAGCCGCGCAAATGATCCCACCGGCTGGGTAGAAAAGGTTTATACCGGCAACGATTTTCTGCAAAAGATGCTGGAAGAGAAAAAGGGAAACGTTGTTGTACTGGCAGGAAATAACCGGCGGAAAGCAGAGTATATCAAAAAATCGGTGGACGACGGAATGAATGTGCTGGCTGATAAGCCGATGGCTATCGGCACGGGAGGATTTGATTCGCTGAAACAGGCTTTTGCGGATGCAAAGCAGAAAGGGAGTGCTTTTGTATGATATCATGACGGAACGCTCTGAGATTACTACCATTCTTCAAAAAAAACTTGCCGGCATGCCTGCGGTCTTCGGCGAATTACAACCCGGAACCGATGATTCCCCCGCCGTTACAATGGAAAGTGTACACCGGTATTTTAAAACGGTTTCCGGAAAACCGCTGATACGCCCCGACTGGTTTTTTGATCCGCTGCAGGAAGGCGGTGCGATCGTGGATGTGGGTACGCACCTGGTTGACCTGGTGCAATGGGTTTGTTTTCCGGATGTATCGCTTGACTATTCCCGGGATATCCGGATCCGGTCGTCCAGGATCTGGCCTACTCCGCTTGTCTTATCCGAATTTTCCAATATTACCAAAGCAGACCGCTTCCCGGATTTCCTGATGAAATATGTAAAAGCGGATACCATTTTACTGACGCATGGAAACGGCACAATCAATTATACGATCAAAGGGATACATGCAAGGATAACTGCCAAATGGACTTATCAGGCTCCGGAAGGAGCGGGCGATACCTATTATTCCCTGTTGAAAGGCAGCAAAGCCAGCCTGGAAATAAGGCAGGGGAACAGAAGAATCCTGGCAGCCCGCCTTATACGTGTGGCCGGCGAAAGCGATGAAAGACAGGGATGCATTAACCCATGCCCTGGAGGATGCGATCAAAGGGATTAATGAAGAATTTCCGGGCGTAAGCCTGGAGAAATATAAAGAGGGCTGGAAAGTTATCATCCCTGAAAAATATACAGCAGGGGCACGAAGCACATTTTGCCGAGGTGATGAAAAGGTACCTGCAATACCTGAAAGACGGGAAATTACCTGATTGGGAAGTGCCGGGGATGATTGCTAAATATTATACCACTACAAAAGCGCTCGAAATAGCTCAGTAATCGTCAAATTTCAAAAAAACTCAAACTGCTCAATATGAAAAATACATTTCTTAACAAAGTACTGCTCCTTGGCATCATCATGCTCTGCACCCGGGAAGTTAATTTTGCCCAGGCAATTTCTGTCCGCGGGAAAGTAACTTCGGAAGACAGCCCCAAAGGAGTTCAGGGCGTAACGGTCAGCGTGTCCGGATCTTCCGTTGGAACAGTGACCGACAAAAACGGCGATTATGTTTTGACCAATGTAGATCCCCAGGGCGCACTGGATTTTTCCTTTGTCGGATATGTACAGCATACAGAGCAAATTAACGGCCGGACCCGGATTGATATGACCATGCACCTGGTGTCGTCTCCGCTTGATCAGGTAGTGGTTATCGGATACGGCACGGCCAGAAAAAAAGATCTTACAGGCGCTATTTCATCCGTGAATGTTGCAAAACTGCAGAATGAAAACCGGACTTCCGTGCAGGACGCGCTGCGTGCTAATATTCCGGGATTAACGGTCGGGGTCACGAACACAGCCAAGCCGGGAGGATCCCTTCAGGTAAGGGGGACCAATTCTTTGAATGCAGGCACAAGTCCGCTGATCGTTTTAGACGGAGCGATTTACTATGGAGCCCTGGCTGATATCAATCCGCAGGATATCGCCACCGTAGACGTATTAAAAGATGCCAGCGCCGCTGCGGTTTATGGAGCCAAATCGGCGAGCGGCGTTATAATGATTACTACCAAAAAAGGAAAGCCCGGGAAACCGGTGATCAACCTGAACGGCAACTTTGCAACGGCGACCATGGAAGTAAATCAACCCGTTTACCAGGGAGAAGACTTCGTTAACTGGCGTACGGATGTGGAGAACAGCATTCATAGTTTTAATCAGAAGCCTTACCAGTTTAATGACCCCCGCACGTTGCCCTCTAATATTTCCCAGGCAGACTGGCTGGCATACGATGCATCCAGTGGCGATCCCGTTGATGTATGGCTCAATCGTTTAAATTTCCAGCCGGTAGAGAAAAAAAATTATACGGCCGGGCGGGTGATTAACTGGTATGATATGGTGTTTCAGAATGCCCCTCAGCAGAACTATACGCTGAGTGTGGCGGGAGGTACAGATAAACTGTCCTATTACTGGTCGGGAGGTTATCTGAAAAATAAAGGAATCATAGTGGGCGATGGGTATACAACCATACAAAGCAGGCTGAAGCTGGAAGCTGAAGTAACCAAGTTTTTAACGGTGGGCATCAATACACAATTTGCAGACAGGGATCAAAGTTCAGTCCCTGTGAACTGGGCGCTCATTGTCAATAACTCCCCCTACGGTAGTTTTTACAATGATGATTCTTCAGACTACCGGTACAGCCCACAGGATGATCCGGGCGGTGGTTCAAGAAATCCGTTCATCGCGACCAGCTATACCAACCGCAGAACAAAATATTATACGCTGAACTCTATTATCTATGCTAAAGTAAAGCTCCCATTTGGTATTCAATACAGCGTGAACTTCTCCCCTGAACTTGAATTCTATGACAGCCTGAATGGAAATTCTGCAAAAAACCCGGACTATACCTTAATGGGCGGCCAGGCTGAACGGAAAAATCACCAGATTTATCAATGGCAGATAGACAATATTCTCAGCTGGAATAAAACATTTAATGATGATCATCATTTTGAAGTGACCTTACTGGCAAATGCCGAAAAATACCAGTATTGGTCAAACGATATGATCGGAACGAATTTCAACCCCAGCGACGTGTTAAGTTTTCACAACATGGGAGCTGCCCTGAATGCTTCCATCTCCAGTGACGACGAGTACAGTACCGGCGCTGCTTTAATGGGACGTCTTTTTTATTCATATAAAGACCGTTACATGCTGACCTTGTCGATGCGGCAGGACGGCTATTCGGCTTTTGGTCAGAAGTATCCCTGGGCGGAGTTTCCCTCGGCGGCTGTTGGATGGGTATTTACACAGGAACCATTTTTTAAGGCCAACTGGCTGAATTATGGAAAACTCCGGTTCTCTTATGGTGTCAACGGAAACCGGGATATTGGCCGGTATTCGGCACTTTCTAACCTGGCAACGGGAAAATACCTGGAGGTTAATCCGGATGGCACCACCAGTATCGTTTCGCAGCTGTATGTTACACAGATGGCGAATGAGGATTTAAAATGGGAAAGAACGGCTGCTTTTAATCTGGGGCTTGATTTCTCTATGTTGCATAATCGGATTGGAGGCAGTATAGACGTATACCAGGGGAAAACAACGAATTTGCTGGTAAACCGCAGTTTGCCTGATGTGGTTGGTTTTGCCAATGTGCAATCCAACCTGGGCGAAGTAGATAATAAAGGATTGGAGATCGGCTTAACGTCCACCAATATTGATCATCGGAATTTCAGATGGACCAGTTCCTTTAATTTTTCTTTAAACCGGAATAAGATCGCTCATCTATATGGCAATATGGTAGATGTGAAAGATGCGAATGGAAATGTGATCGGCCAGCAGGAGGCGAGTGATATTCCGAATAAATGGTTTATCGGCCATCCGATCGACGCTGTCTGGGATCTGAAAGTTTTAGGCGTATACCAAAGCGGCGATAAAGACCAGGCGGCGGTATACGGCCAAAGCCCCGGTGATTTTAAACTGCAGGATGTAAACGGAGATGGTAAGTATACCAATGACGACCGTCAGTTCATCGGATTCGGGAAGCCGCGGTTTCAATGGACGCTAAGGAATGATTTTACCTTCTTTAAAAACTTCGATTTTTCTTTTTTGATTTATTCCAAATGGGGAAATATGAGCAGCTTCAACCAGGCCAAAAACCGTGGTGGTTTTCCTGACCGGACAAACGGCTACGTATATCCGCATTGGACACCGGACCATCCCACGACAGATTTTGCAAGAATCTTTTCCAGCGACGGCAGCGCTTCCTACAGCGTTTACAGGAAGCTGGATTTTATAAGGCTGGACAATATATCAATCGCCTATACTCTCCCCCGGCCTTTTATAAACAAGGCCAGCATACAGGACTTTAAGGTTTATTTTTCTGTCAGGAACGTGGGGTTCTACGCTCCGGATTGGGACAACTGGGATCCGGAATGGGACCCGGGCGCCGTCCTGAATCCAGGCCCCGGGCCAACCCCCAGAACCTATACGCTGGGATTTAACCTGACTTTATAAAATAGTACGATAAAAAAGAAATCATGAAAGCACTCAATAAAAAATTAATATACGGCCTGCTCCTGATATTAATTTCAGTTTTTACCGGTACGGGTTGTAAAAAAAGCTGGCTTGCTCCAAAACCCCTTTCTTTTTATACGCCGGAGAATACTTACAATACCCCTGCTGCTTTACAGGATGCGCTGGTTGCCTGTCAAAGGAACCTGAGGTATGACTGGTTCGGGGACGGGGCGCCGATAATCACCCAGGAGATATTTTCTGATGTGGCAGTAGAAGGTACCACGGATAAATCCGGGCCGGCGCAGGATTTGAATATAGATATCACGCCGGATGCGATTACTTCGGCGAATGATAATGCAGATCACAACCGGATTTACTGGTTTTGGGAACAGGGTTTTTACCGGCTCAAATATGCCAATACGGTTTTGGCCTATATCGATGTGCCAAAATGGGATACCACGAATGCTACCCAGGTTGCTCAGCGCAATGCGCTGATAGGGGCGGCCTATTTCTTCAGGGCATATACGTATTATGTTCTGTGTAATTCATTTGGGAATGTACCTTATGTGGGTAAGCTGTATTCAACGCCCAAACTTGATTTTCAAACGGTGGACCGGGAGGTTATATTGAATGAAATGAAAAACGAGCTCGAATATGCGGTGCAATGGGTTCCCGACAATGTACCCAAAGGAGAAGTGTCGAAAGGCGCCTGCCAGCATCTGCTGGCGAAAATCAATTTGTCGCTGGGTGATTTTGACGGGGCTATTCAGGCAGCTTCTAACCTGATAAACGGAGGTGTTTATCATCTGATGACCCAGCCCTTTGGGCAGGATCCGGGCAATCCTGACAATGTTATCTGGGATTTACACCGGCCCAATAATAAGGTACTGCCGCAAAACACAGAAGGATTATTTTATGTAATTGATGAAGAAGGCTTTATCAACAATGGTGATTACAGCGGAGGAAGCTCTCTCATGCGACAGGCTGTTCCGCTTTGGGATTCAAAAATTAACACGCCGAACGGAAATGTAGGTACTGTCAGAACCGTGGGTATTGAATATGATCAGCAAACGGCATATGGCAGGGGTATTGGCCGATGCAGGGGAACCTGGTACAGCACACACCAGCTATGGGAAAACGATCCGGGTGATCTGCGGCATGCTCCCGGCAACTGGATGCGGATGGAAGATCTGGTCTATAACAATCCGCCCCTGGTTGGGCTGGGAGATCCTTATTATGGCCAGCATTTGCAGAAATTCAGTAGTTCGGGCGCGCTGTTATGTGCAGATACGATAAGGGATTGGTTTGACTGGCCGCAGTACAAGACCTTTGTTCCCGATCACGAAAATTCCCTGAATAATGGCGGCCACACACCCTGGTATGTATTCAGGTTAGCTGAAACCTATTTATTGAGGGCCGAAGCGTATTATTGGAAGGGAGATCTTGCGAATGCGGCGGCAGACATTAACGTTGTAAGGGCAAGGGCCGGCGCCCAGCCCGTTGACGCCGGAGATGTAACCATCGCAACGATACTGGATGAAAGAGCGCGGGAATTGTATTATGAGGAACTTCGGAAAGTGGAACTTACCCGCATAGCCTACCTCTTTGCGAAAACAGGACAACCCGATTATAAAGGAAGAACCTACAGTATGAGTAACTTCTCCACAAGTAACTTCTGGTACGACCGGATCATGGATGTAACTGATTTTTATAACAAAGGCGTTCATACGATTCATGGGGATGAATATACGATGAGCCCTTATCATGTGCTATGGCCCATTCCCCAGTCGGCAATTGACGCCAACGTGAATGGACATATTAATCAGAATGAAGGATACTCCGGCGCTGCGGGCAATGTGGCGCCGCTGGAACAACTTCCTGAGTAGTAGCGGGCGGCCCGTATTCCGGGAACGCGAAGACGGCCATACCGATTTATTGGTATGGCCGTTTTTCCTTTTATTTGCAGAGCGGTATTTTTAATAGCTAACCGATGGAACCGGGCCCCATTCTTTCACAACTAAAACTTTTCTATGCATTTCCTCGGAGCTGTTGACTGGATCTTTGTTGGCTTGTACCTTGCCGTTATCGCGGGCATCTCCGTCTGGTCTATTCGCCGCAAAAAAAATTCTCCCGAAGATTATTTCCTGGCCAACCGGAATCTCGGCTGGTTTGTAATCGGCGCTTCCATCCTGGCTTCCAATGTGGGATCGGAACATATTGTGGGGCTGGCCGGCACGGCCGCCAAATCGGGACTTGTGATGGGGCATTACGAATTGCATTCCTGGATCATCCTCACGCTGGGCTGGGTATTTGTTCCGTTTTATATGCGGAGCATGGTATATACGATGCCGGAATTTCTGGAGAGAAGATATAACAGCCAATCCAGGATGCTGCTCTCCATTATTCAATTGCTGAGTTATATCATCGCGAAAGTATCCGTAACCATTTATGCGGGTGCGCTGGTGGTGACTTCTTTCCTGGGTGTGGATTTCTGGACGGGCGCTTTTGTGCTGGTGATCATAACCGGCATTTATACCATCCTGGGCGGTTTGCATGCGGTGATGTACACCGAAACCCTCCAGGCGATCATTCTGATTGTCGGCTCCTTTACCCTGATGCTGGTGGGCCTGCATCGCGTTGGCGGATGGCATGCGCTGCTGGCGGATTTGCCGAAAGGGAAACTCAATATGTTTCCTCCGCTTTCCGATCCGGATTTTCCCTGGCTCGGTATTTTATTTGCCGCGCCGATTGTTGGTTTATGGTATTGGTGTACCGATCAGCATATCGTGCAGAGATGCCTGGCCGGAAGAGATGAAAGACAGGCCAGAAGAGGAACCATTTTTGCGGCCTACCTGAAATTATTTCCCTTTTTCATTTTTATGATCCCCGGCCTGATTGCCTATGTGCTGGCAAAGCAGGGTAAAATACAATTACCCAATTCCGATCAGTCGTTCCCCATCCTGGTAAAAGAATTAATGCCCGTCGGCCTGCGCGGTTTACTGGCCGGTGGTTTACTCGCCGCCCTGATGAGTTCCCTGGCTTCCGTTTACAATGCCTGTTCCACATTGTTCACAATGGATATTTATCAAAAATACCGGCCGGCCGCGGGGAACAAAGAACTGGTAAAAGTGGGCCGCATCGCAACAGGTGTTGCGGTTTTGCTGGGCATGATCTGGATACCGGTGATGAAAGGAATTTCCGGAACGCTTTATCAGTACCTCCAGAGCGTGCAATCTTATCTCGCTCCTCCGATTGCGGCTGTATTCCTGTTTGGCGTTTTCTCCAAACGGATCAATGCGAAAGGCGCCTACTCGGCCATGGTGGCCGGTTTTGTACTGGGTCTGATCCGGATCGTGCTGGAACTCGAAAGAGATCATCTGCATGGCTTCCTCTATCAGTTTGCCACCCTTAATTTTTTGTATTTCTGTATCCTGCTGTTCCTGGTTTCCATTGCGATCATGGTGGTTGTGAGCCTGCTTACAGAAAAACCATCGGCAGAACAGTTGAACGGGTTAACCTTTTCCACAACAGTTGCTTCGGATAAGGCAGCTTCCCGCGCAAGCTGGAATCAGCTGGATGTCTGGCTTTCCGTGATTGTGCTCATTATTGTTGTTTCTGTATTCATTTATTTTTCACCGCTGGGGGTCGGATAAAGGGAATCTTAAATTTCAGGCAGCTATTTTCGTTGAGATTGCAAAGACGCTAAAAAAATAGCTGATAACTCTTATATAAGAAGAATGAAACTGATACAAACCATGCGCTGGTATGGACCGGAGGATACGGTACAACTCTCTGATATCCGCCAGGCCGGCTGCAGCGGGGTGGTAACCGCCCTGCACCATATACCCGTGGGGAGCCTGTGGTCGCCGGAAGAGATCGCCAAAAGAAAAAAACTGATCACAGCAGCCGGCATGGATTGGACCGTGGTGGAAAGCCTGCCCGTTCATGAGGATATCAAAAAGCAAACAGGGGATTATAAATGTTATATTCAGCATTACCGGGAAAGTCTCCGGAATCTTGCCGAGGCCGGCATAGAGGTAGTCACTTATAATTTCATGCCTGTGCTGGACTGGCTGCGTACGGATATTCATTACCGGATGCCGGATGGAAGCCTTGCCTTATACTTTCAAAGAATCGCATTTGTTGCCTTTGATCTTTTTCTGCTGAAAAGACCGGGGGCGGAAAAGGAATACAGCGCTGAAGAAATTGCCCGGACGGAATCGCATTTTAAAAACATGTCCCGCCAGGAGCGGGCGGATTTATACCGGTCTGCCCTGCTGGGTTTGCCGGGAAGCAGGGAATCTTTTACGGCTGCGCAGGTGCTGGCGGCCCTTAAAACATACGAACGGATCGGTACAGAGAAATTGAAAGAACATCTTTTTTATTTTTTACAGCAGGTTGTTCCGGCAGCGGAAAAGCTGGGGCTAAAACTCGCCATACATCCTGATGATCCGCCCTTTCCGGTATTGGGTTTACCCAGGATCGTGAGTACTGAAAATGATCTCAGGGAAATAATATCCGCTGTTCCGTCTCCGGCAAATGGATTGTGTTTTTGTACAGGCTCCCTGGGGGTGCAGACCGGAAAATGATTTAACGGGCATGATTCAAAGGATGGGGAGCCGGATTTATTTCCTGCATTTGAGAAATATCAGGCGGGACGCGGAAGGGAATTTCTATGAAGCGGATCATTTATCCGGCGATGTGAATATGTACTCCGTAATGAAAGAAGCTAAACTGTTAATGAAACGCGAAAACAGATCCATCCCCATGCGGCCCGATCACGGGCACCAGATGCTGGATGATTTAAATAAACAAACATATCCCGGATACAGCGCCATCGGGCGTCTGAAGGGGCTGGCGGAACTGCGGGGACTGGAAGCGGGTATCAGCCTGAACCGTTAAGAAATCAAATCAGAAATTAATTGGCATGGTTTTTACATTCTGAGGAATGTACCGATGTCCCTGCAGAAGTGCCGGAACGGTACGACTAAACCTTTTCCTAAATCGTAGGACTCTTTTTTATTAAACATTAAAAATTGATCAGTTATGAAAAAAGTCCTATTGTCCGCATTAGCGGGTATTTGCATCATCGGCGCCACGGTTGCCTCCTCCAATAAAACAGGAGCCCGGATCGCTTCCAGACAGTCATTAACCGACACCGTTCCAAAAGACACATCAAAAATGCCCGCCCCGGATACAACGTCTCCGAAGCTGGCCTACGTTCGGTTAAATTCAAATTTAACAGATACACTTCCAAAGGATACGACCAAGCGTGATACATCTGCGCTGGCCTATGTGCGGTATAGTACAAATTTAACGGATACACTGCCGAAGGATACCACTAAACCAGACACTTCCAGACTGGCGTATGTACGGTATAGTACAAATTTGACGGATACCTTTCCGAAGGATACGACTAAACCGGATACATCAAAGCTTGTAGCTTTTGTAAGATAGTAAACCACTGATAAATTTGGTTTGAAATATTCAGGCAGGGCGGTTGTTTTCATAACTGGGAACAACCGCTCCCTGATTATTTTCGTATTCTTTCCCCTTCGCTCATTCTCCCGGATTCAATATTTTGAATCTTTGCATTCAGCATGCCGGATCGTACTGATCCTTCCTATCTGCGGTTCTGCAGAAAATTATTTTTATTACTTTATATTTGAACCAGCCGGTTCCCGGTAAACTGACCTGTACGGTCATTTCAATAAAATACCATGAACCCCATTTTAGCCCGGATCGTCCGCCGAACGATCCTGCGAAACAAAAAAGATATTAAAAGGGAGAAGGCGTTTTCGGATTATGAGCTGGCGAGGGGATTGCGTGAACTAAGGATAACGGCCATCCGGCGGATGAAAGATGCGTTCTTACTGTCGGCGGGAATTTTTTCTGCAGCCTTTGGCTTCAAAGGATTTTTACTAACCAATCATTTTATTGATGGCGGCGCAACCGGGATATCCCTCCTGATATCGGCGCTTACTTCCATTCCGCTTTATCAGCTGATCATTTGCATAAACCTTCCTTTCATCGTACTGGCCTACCGTGTAATGGGAAAAGCTTTTGCCATTAAAACCATGCTGGCGATTTCCGGACTCGCCCTGGTATTGGCGACGGTGCATTTTCCGGATGTTACGCAGGATAAATTGCTGGTGGCGGTATTCGGAGGGTTTTTTCTGGGCGCGGGTATCGGCCTTGCGGTAAGAGGGGGTGCGGTTATTGACGGAACCGAAGTGCTGGCGATTTTTTTAAGCCGTAAGCTGGGCACTACCATCGGCGATATTATTATTGTGATCAATGTGATCATCTTTTCGACGGCTGCCTATTTCCTTTCTATTGAAATAGCGCTGTATTCTATGATCACTTATGTGGCTGCGTCCAGGACCCTGGATTTCATCGTGGAAGGAATAGAAGAGTATATCGGGGTTACCATTATTTCCGCTCACAGTGAAGAAATCCGGCATATGATTATGGACCGGCTGGGCAGGGGCCTGACCGTATACAGTGGAAAGCGCGGATATGGGAAAAGGGGGGAGGCAAAAGAAATTGATATCGTTTATACCGTCGTAACCCGGTTGGAGTTGAATAAACTAAATACCGAAATTGAAAAAATTGATTCCAATGCGTTTGTTGTCATGAGCAGCATCAAGGATACAAAGGGGGGGATGTTAAAGAAAAGGCCGTTGAAACATTAATATGGATAAATGTTTTCCCTTATAGGCAGAGACTTTTCGCCATTTTATTTTTTTGGCATACTTTTTATCTATATAGGGTGAAGGGGTTGACCAGAGGTTTAAGTTGCAGTTTTCTTCATGTAAAAAGACCTAAGTATGCTCAGGAAGATCAACTCCGTAAAAGACATTCGTCAGCTGGTTATCGGCGATACGCTCATTGATGGCGCAGAAATTTCAAATGCGAAAAAATATACGGTAAAGAATATTATCGACGGAATTATTTATGCCATTTATGATGATGGTTATAGTGATCTCAAAGTCTTTTCTGCCGATTTACCTTCTCATACGGATTGGTGGCTCCTCACGAAATAAGACTCCATTCTCTCCCGGGAAGTCTGCTATCCTTTGCTTTACTTTCTTATCTTCAATAATTGAATAAAGCTGACTTTATTTCCCGAAGCTGATCGGTTGGGAGAAGAACTTATTTAACCGGTTGATGAATAAAAAAGACTATGATGCAGTGGTTGTAGGATCTGGTCCGAACGGGCTGGCTGCCGCAATCGTATTGCAGCAGAAGGGGCTTTCTGTTTTATTAATTGAAGGGAAAAATAAAATAGGCGGCGGGTTATCGACCGAAGAATTAACACTTCCGGGTTTTTATCACGATACCTGTTCGGCGATTCATCCGATGGCCGCGGGATCTCCGTTTTTCAAAAGCCTTCCACTGGAGAAATATGGTTTGCAATTTATTTATCCGCCATTGGACGCAGCGCATCCCTTTGATCATGATAAAACGGCGGTACTAAAACGCTCCGTAGCGGAAACAGCAGCTATACTGGATGATAAAACCTACGCGGCATTAATAAAACCCCTTGTAAAATGCTGGCCTGGCATCATCGGGGATATCCTGGCTCCGTTGCGTTTTCCGGAGCATCCGGCAGATATGGCCCGGTTTGGATTTTCTGCGCTTACCTCGGCGCAATATCTGGCTAAACGCTTTTCCAATCCGCGGTCGCGCGGTTTGTGGGCAGGTATGGCCGCACATGGCATGCGACCGCTTTCCCATTGTATCACTTCTGCCATCGGGCTGGTATTGATGGTGTCGGGCCACAGGGCGGGCTGGCCCATTCCGGCCGGCGGGTCTTATTCCATTGCCAAAGCACTGGCGGATTATTTTGTTTCATGGGGCGGAGAAATTGAAACGGGAATATACATCAATTCACTCAGTCAGCTTCCTTCCGCGAAGGCCGTCATATTTGATGTTACGCCAAAACAATTGCTGCAAATAGCCGGACATCGTTTTTCGAATATCTACAAATGGCAGCTGGAAAGATATCGTTACGGGATGGGCGCTTTCAAAATTGACTGGGCGCTCGACGGTCAAATACCATTTAAAGATCCTGTATGCGGTCAGGCGGGAACAATACACCTGGGGAATAGTTTTGAAGAAATTGCTGCCAGTGAAAAAAAAGTGTGGGATGGCGGCCATCCGGAACGGCCCTTTGTATTGCTTACCCAGCAAAGTGTATTTGATGCTTCCCGAGCCCCTGCCGGCAAGCATACCGGATGGGCGTATTGCCATGTGCCGAATGCCTCCACAACCGATATGACGAATGCTATTGAACAACAGGTGGAACGCTATGCGCCGGGATTCCGGGAGCGCATCCTGGCGCGGCATACCATAAATGCCATGGAAATGGAAGAAAGAAATCCGAATTATATCGGAGGCGATATCAATGGCGGGATTACGGACGCAGGACAACTATTCACCCGGCCTGCTTTGCGTTTTTCGCCTTACCGTACTTCTGCCAGGGGCATTTATATATGTTCTGCTTCAACGCCGCCCGGCGGTGGTGTACATGGGATGGGCGGCTATCACGCCGCCAGACGGGCGTTAAGGGATATCTTCAAAATAAGATCATAGTAACGCCGTCGTCAGGCTTATTGCCTATCCACCACCATACAAATCACTCCTCTTGCCGGCACATTTACAATGATGCCGCCGGCTACAGGAGCTGAATTCGCCTTGAGGCTGATATAGTCAGCAGGTCCTCCGGCACCCTGCGCGGGCCCATCGCCATTCACGAAAACTTTTGCGGAGAATTCACCATTATCGGTTCCGCCTGCCAGACTGTACCAGTAATAGCGGCTGCCGGTACGAAAGTTTTTTATTTTTATTTCCACCAGTTGATCTGTTGCCCCGGTATTCACCATCGTGATGTTGGCTTCACCTGAAGAGAATGTGGATGCATAAGCCTTCAGATTGGTACTGTTTTGTGCGGAAGCAGAAACAAGCCGGTCGCCCAGGAATTTTTTGAAGAAGTACATATAGTAGAATGAAGGACGTGGACTCCATTTTGCGATTCCGGGTTCGTCACCTGCGCTGAAGAGTCCCATATCGTTCCCGCTGCTCCAGCCGTTCAGCAGATCCCATCTGGCAGCCATACCGAATTTATTTTTTAATGCTTCTGCCAGCACCAGAACAGAGAACACTCCGCTGGTATTGGACACCATTTGTTTTGAACCTACAGCAAACATATTCCATTCATCCATGGCGATGGGTTTGATGGCGGCTCCGTTGGTCTGCAGTGCTTGCGTCACATAACCGATCATTTGAGAAGGCACGGTCGTAGCGCTTTCCAGTATTACGGCCGCATTTGAGTTCGCATTGTAGGGCGTGAAATAATTATGCACTACATAGAAATCCGCCTTGTCGTGAATGCCCGTCATCATTCCGCTATTCCATGTCTTCACGGTATTGGTCTGCCAGGATTGCGGCGCTGCTTCTGAAGTAACGGCTCCGATCAGTATCTTTTTGCCGGTTTCGGATGCTGCCTGCCGCATGGAGTCGGCAAACACCTGGAAATGCTGTGCGTACAAGGCGCCGGTTAAATATTCAGGCTGTCCGTCCTTGTTTTGTGAAAGATCGATCCGGTAACCCCATTCCCAATCCCCGAAATTCTCATTCCCGATTTCCCAGTATAAAGTGCGTCCGTTATCATAACGGACCCAGTCGGCCGCCAGGTGCGCCGCCGTGGCGACCGGATCTGTTCCGGTTCCGTAACGGGCATAACCATAATTCACTGTAATGAGACCCTGGTTATTGCTTTGCTGCAGAATATTGTAATAGTTGTTCAGGTTGCATTGCCAGTTCTGATCCGTCATTCCATAGTTGTAACCGGGCGCAGTCAGATTACCGTCTTTGTCCATGATTAGCGCCGGTGCATCCGTGGGATTCGCTCCCTGTTGTGCATTCCAGAAATAAGCATCGCTGGCGCTGCCTCCCGGAAAACGCAGAATATGTGGCTGCAGACTTTTTAGCGGATTCAGGAATATGGGCTCTGTATCGGCTGGCCCCAGCCAGAAGCTGGCGTTTTGTCCGAAGACCGATTCCGGAATTTTTGTAATGATCGCGGATGCGTCAACGGTAACGGTATTCGTTGCCGGTCCGGAAACGGAAATCTCTTTATAAACCGGCGGCGTAAAAGTTTTGGGAGTCCAGTCATCCAGAAAAAATCCGATGGTTTCCGCAAGCGGAGGCTCTACCGGAGGTTTGATGGTTGTAGTATCGGTATCTCCCGGATCCAAAGCAGAAGCGGTTTTATTTTTTTTGCAGGAACCCAATACAATCCATAACCCAATGGCGGAAAATAGTAAGATTCCCCGATAATAATTCATTACTTTAAAATTTATACCGCTAAAGAATTTTTTACGGAGGCAGATCGCATACCTCCCTTTATATATTGTCGGGATCACTTTTTTGGAACAAGTAAAGCGTATATCACGTACAGCCATCCCAATATGCCATGAACGATCGCCCATAAAATGGATTTATTCCGGCTCCAGGAAACCACTACGGCGATGATGGTGCCGAGACCTACGCCCGGAACAACATAAACGGGCCCGGAATAAACGTAATGATCAGGACCTGCTCCGCAGGAAATCATCAGGAATAAACTGCTGAACAGGAGGAGGGTTTTCATGATCCGCATGGTTATTTGCTTTAAGAGGAATATGAGTACTGAAACAAAGTATAAAAATAAGCTTCCTTTCGCATTTGCAAACAGAGCCGTTCAATATGGCAGTCTCTTTTCATTTGGGGGAATTAAGGACAATAGCAGGATAAAAAATCATTAAAATTCTGTTCCTAAACAACTTACGTTTGACGCAAAATTGACTGACCATGCGTAAATTGATTTTTTATCTTACCATTACCCTGCTGATCGCAACCATCCTGACGCAGGATGTCATTGCCCAAACCCGGTCACTGAGCGGCACGGTGAAGGATGAAAATGGCAATGCGCTCTCCGCTGCCACTGTTTCTGTTAAGAGCAGTAATGTTTCAACCGTGACCGATCCCGATGGAAATTTTAAACTTCCCCTTCCTGAGAATGCAAAAAGAATTGTGGTTTCTTTCGTGGGTATGCAAACGGAAGAATTCGGTATCCCTGCTTCAGGATTGCTGAATGCTGTATTAAAACAATCCGCTTCCAGCCTTAGTGATGTGGTAGTGATTGCTTATGGCACCGTGAAAAAGAAAGACCTTACGGGTTCTGTGGAAGTGATTAAGGGCGCCGACCTGGTAAAGGGAAGTCCCACGAATATCGTTTCTGCCATGCAGGGTAAAATTGCAGGCGCCGTAATCAGCCAGAGTGATGGCGCACCAGGTGCGGGCATCAATATTACGATCAGGGGCTCCAATTCCTTTTTGGGCACCCAGCCACTATACGTCATTGACGGAATTCCCTATGTGATGGGAAACAATGACGCAACGCCTCCCTCTGTTTCCGGAGGCGAGCTCGCCTCTTCCAATGCATTGTCCTTTATCAATCCTGCGGATATTGAATCCATTTCAATCCTCAAAGATGCTTCGGCCACCGCAATCTACGGATCACGAGGCGCCAATGGCGTGGTGATCATTACCACGAAGCAGGGGAAAAAGGGTGGCGATAAACTCGAACTGAATGCCAATACCAGCATATCCAAAGTGATTAAGGAAATTAACATGCTGAATGCCCATGATTATGCTACCATGCAGAACGAAGCATACAGCAATTCAAACTACTTCGAACCCGGACCTACACCAAGAGGGCTGCCTTATCCTGGTGAGTTTCAGCAATCGGCTACCAATCCGGATTCCACCGTTTATTTTAAAGGGCCGGCAGATTTTATCGGGCACAGCACCAACTGGCAGGATGAGATCTTTCAAACCGGAATTACCAATAATTATTCCCTGAATCTTTCCGGTGCAGACGATAAAGGTAGTTACATGATTTCTGGCAATTACCTGAATCAGAAAGGAGTTATTATGGACTCCCGGTTCAGTCAGTATGGGATCCGGGCCAATATCACGCGGCACATTAATAAGTGGCTGACCTTTGGTTCCAATACTAATTTTAACAAATCCCTCAACCAACTGGTAAAAACCAATAACGAAGACCTCAGCGGCGGAGTTGGCGTGGTGAAAGCCTCCCTGGCTTTTGCACCTACAGCTCCCCTGTATGATTCGGGCACCAATCAGTTTACCGCAGCCACCCTCATCTCTAACCCCTATGTATATGCGATGAGTGTGAAGAATGAAGTGGGGGTTACACAAATCTTCTCTTCCAATTACCTGGAAGCCACCCTTGCGAAAGGGCTGACATTCCGGCAAAACGTGGGGATTAGTTATTACAACAATCAGCGCGAGCAATATTATCCCCGTTCGGTGTATGAAGGGTTGTCTTACCTGGGTCTGGCTTATCAGTCCCAGGGTTGGTACAATTCCCTTACTACGGAAAGTATCTTGAATTATTCGAAAACTTTCGGGGAGCATGTCTTCACTTTTACCGGTGGGGCAACCTATGAAGATGATGAAAGCACGACGAAGAACCAGCGGGCCAAGTAATTTTGTAAATGACCAGCTTCAGGATAATAACCTTTACGGAGGAGCACAAAGCACCTACCAGTTGCTGAATAACAGAACAAAATCGAACCTGGTATCTTTTTTAGGCAGAATTACGGATAACTGGAAGGACAGGTATTTATTTACGCTTTCCTTCCGCGACGATGGCACCAGTAAGTTTGCGCGTAAAAACCGCTGGTCGCAGTTCCCCTCCGGCGCATTTGCCTGGATCGTTTCCAATGAACCCTTTATGAAGGGAATGCTGAACACGGTGAACAATGCAAAGATCCGCGTGAGCTATGGACGCACCGGAAACCAGGGTATCGGTGCTTATGCCACAATGTCCAAACTGGTACCCTATCCATATACTTTTAATGGTACAGTCGTCAATGGTTATGCAGATGATTACTATGCGGGGCCCGGAAACGAGAATCTGAGGTGGGAAACCACGGATCAGTATGATGCAGGACTGGACCTGGCATTCCTGAATAACCGGATCAGTTTCCATGCCGACCTGTATTATAAAAGAACCCACGATCTGCTGCAGAATATTACCATCCCGCCATCCACAGGATTCGCTACCCAACTCGTGAACCGGGGAGAAGTGGAAAATAAAGGACTGGAGCTTTCCTTAAATGCGACTCCGGTAAACAACAAAGACTTTAACTGGAATCTTTCCGGGAATATTTCCTTTAACCAGAATAAGATCATCAGCCTGGGCGGCGGCGTACAGGAACAATTCGCTACCCGCATCAGCACCAATGGAGATCAGCCCTTCATTCAGAAAGTAGGCCAGCCGATCGGCGCGCTCTATGGATATGTTGAACAGGACATCTACAAAAATGAAGCGGAAGTAAGATCCGATCCGGCAATGGCCGGTCAGCCGGACGCAATTATTGCCCGTACGGTAGGAGAGATCAGGTACAAGGACCTCGATCATGATGGCGCCATCACTCCGAAGGACCAGACACTGATCGGGAATGTGAACCCGAAATTCACCTTCGGGCTGACCAACAATTTCAGGTATAAGCAATTTGATATGAACATACTCATTCAGGGCGTATACGGGAATGATATCATCAACATGAACACGTATTATCTTTCCAATATCGGCGGTTTCAATAATGTGACAGAAAAAATGTGGAACGACCGATGGACTTTCGACAACTGGGAAAATGCGAAAGGGCCCAAGCCTGAACAGCAATACTGGCGCGCTTTCAAATTCACGCGCCGTTTTATCGAAGACGGTTCCTATATCCGGTTAAGAAATATCAGCCTGGGTTATAATATAAAGCTCAAAACGAATCTGATCCAGTCATTAAGGGTATTTGTAAATGCCAATAACCTGATTACCATCACCAAATACAGCGGATATGATCCCGATATCAACGGATACGGGGATGATCCATCCAGAAGGGGTGTGGACATGGGCGGATATCCCAGTTCCAAAGTTTACAATTTCGGTGTGCAGTGCATTTTTTAAGACCTAATCATTTTAATTTATTCTTTATGAGAAAGATATTCTTAATCATCGCGCCGGCGCTTATGCTGCTTGCTTCATCCTGTCAGAAAACTTTGCAGGAAAAGCCTTACAGTTTTCTCTCGCCGGCTAATTTTTATCAGAATGAAACCGATGCCACCGCAGCGGTTAACGGGATATACAATACTTTTTGGGGATGGGGTTTAATGAAGCAGCCATACTGGCTCACCGGATTGGATTGCGATCATGCCATGGGCGCCGACTGGTTCCTGGGAAATATCGGAGCAGGCAATCCTTCTGCTTTCTGGGGAATCAATAATATCTGGGGCGATCATTATCTGATCATCAGCCGCGCCAACAGCGTGCTGGAGAATATTGGTAAGGCCGTTATGGATCCGGATATTAAAAACCGGCTGATCGGGGAAGCAACCTTTTTGAGGGGCTGGTCTTATTTCGATCTGGTCAGGCTTTACGGCGCAGTACCCGTTCATCTGAAAACAGTAGCATCCGGTGATGAACCGAATATGCCGAAGTCTTCTGTTGCCGATGTTTTTAATGTGGCCATCAACGATTTTAAAACGGCCGAGAAATTGTTATTCCCCGCCAGCGATCCCAGATCAGGAGAAAAAGGCCGGGTGACCCGGGGCGTAGCTTCCGCTTTCCTGGCCAAAGCTTATCTCACGATGGCTTCCGGGTCGCTGAAAGGCGCTTCGCTGACCGTAAGAGGGGGGCAGGACAATGCGCAATATACCTATACCAAGGATGTAGTAGCCGGATATGAAAATTTCGACAGCCGGGCTTATTTTGATTCTGCCCGGGCCAAATCGCTGGAGATTATTCAGAGTGGGGAGTATTCGCTTTTTCCGAATTTCATGGACATCTGGCAGGTGGCCGGGAAGAATCAGCAGGAAAATATGTGGGAAATACAGGCGCAGGCAGGCAACGACAACCTGGAGACTGACCTGTACTATTATTTCAACGCGGCGCAGCCCGACAGAAGCGGCGTATCTGCCGTGTGGATGACCGATAATCATTACAATGATTATGAACACGACGATGACCGTATCCTGCACGGCGTGGCGCACCAGTATATTGTTGACTACGGACAACCGCAATACACCAACTACATTTTATATCCTCAGGTGGATACGGCAATTTATAAAACCGATGGCGCAGGCAATATTTACGCATGGAATGGCACTTATTATGACCGTGCTTATTCCAATAAATACAGTTATGTATCCAATCCCGGCACGGCCAATTCAGACAATTTTGTTCCGATGCTGCGGTATGCCGAAGTATTGCTGATGTATGCCGAAGCAGAAAATGAAGTGAACGGCCCCACGGGGGATGCATACAAATACCTCAATGAAGTCCGGTTGCGCAGCCATGCGAGTGAAGCGCCTGCCGGGATGAGCCAGGATCAGTTCAGGTCCTTTGTATTTGAAGAAAGAGGGCGTGAGTTTGTTTTTGAAACGCAAAGAAGATACGACCTGCTGCGCTGGGGTGTGTATTTGCAGGTGATGAATAAACTCGGGGTAGTGATTCAGGGAAATGACCGGCTCACCAAAGTGAGATCGGCAAGGAATTTATTGTTCCCCATTTCCACTGATGAGATCAATACCAATTCAGCACTGGGCGGCAATAATCCCGGCTGGTAAATGAACAATCGCTTTTAATCTATAACAATATTTATTTAAGCTGTTTATATGAATAAGTTAAAAAATATACTGCTGCCCGGTTTCCTGTTCCTTGCGGCACTCTGCGTAATTTCCTGCAAAAAGGATTCGGCGCCCGTTTACGGCGTTCCGAGCATTTCCCGTGTGGCTCAGCCGCTCGATAACAATGGAATTGATTCCGGCAGTTTCACGCAGTGGGTAATTATTTATGGAACCAATCTGGCTTCCACGCAATCGGTTTCTTTTAACGACCAGACCGTGGTTTATAAAACGCTCTATGCCTCGGATACATCTGTAACGGTTCAGATTCCCCGGGCCATTCCGCATGATATCAGCAATACCATTACGCTTACAACAAAGGGCGGAACGGCGACCTACAATTTTACTACGGTGATTCCGGCCCTTCAATTAAACGGCATGTTCAATGAGTATGCACCCATCGGTGATACCCTTACGCTGATCGGCCAGAATTTTGATCTCTACGGCCTGGATTCTTCTTCCACGACTGTGACTTTTACCGGGGGTGCCAAGGTTAACGTGGTGGCCGGCGCGGCAACTACCCTAAAGGTAATTGTTCCGTCCGATGCACAGCCGGGCCCGGTTATGGTGAATGGCGTCGCTCCCCTGAATATTTCCATCAGTACCAAGGCCTGGTACCTCGACAACCGGAATTTTTTATTTGACATGTCGAATTTCACCGGCTGGAACGGAAGCACGTATCTTTCATCCGGCCCTTCTCCGGCTCCCATCAACGGGCCATATTTCAAAGTGGCTAAATCCTGGCAGGGGGGCTGGGCCTGGGACCCGTTCTGCAGCAATAACTGTGCAATGCCTGCCGAACTCGTGAACGATCCTGCCCAATACGTCAACTATGCGTTGAAATTTGAAATGAACATTCCGGCAGGAACTCCTTCACTGCCTTTGAAACTATATATGTGTTTCAACAGCGGAAATTTCAAAGAATATTTTTACGATGCCGCCGGCGGGGCTTATCCTTTCTCCACCAATGGAAAGTGGGAGACTTTTACCGTTCCTTTAAAGAGCTGGGGTAACCTGGACGGATTGGCCTTTTCCAATCCGATCATCATGGAGTTTATGCTGAAAGATGCAAATCCCAGTCAGAGTAATTTTTCCATTTGCAATTTCCGCATGGTGCCCATTAATTGATTTCTTAAACATTAAGCCTCGATGCAATTGATCAGAAGAATTTTTTTCCTGTTTTGCATGACCGGAATGGTTTTATTCAGATCCTATGGACAGGGTTCTGTCGATGCCGTTTTCAACGTAAAACAATACGGCGCTACCGGCGATGGTCATACGCCGGACACCAAAAGCTTTAATGATGCCATAGCAGCCTGCGTAAAAGCCGGCGGCGGAACGGTGCTGGTTCCGGCGGGAACCTTTGTGACTGGTACCTTTCAATTATTCAGTAATATCAATCTGCAGCTCAGCGCCGGCGCGGTCATTCTCGCCTCCGAAAATGAGGATGACTATTTGTTACAGGCAGACTACGGCTTCGGCGGTTCGGGCGCCGGCGGAAAAAGACTCGGGATCATATTCGCCGTGAATGCAGTGAATGTATCCATCACCGGCACGGGAACCATCGATGGTCGTGCGGAGGCATTCATGTATCTGGACAGCGTGCAGGTGAGCAGCGCTGAAGATGGCAAATATACCCGGCAGGGGAATGATTATATGAACCAGCCTGCGGGCAGAAAGGATGCACCAGTCATGTGGAAAGGGGAATGGATCAAAAGGCCGGGCACGCAGATCATTTTTCATTCGTGCAAAAAGGTATTGCTCCGTGATATTACGATCCGCAATGCCAATGACTGGACCATTGACCTGAATGCCTGCGATGATGCCAAAGTGCTCGGCATTTCCATCGACAATAACATGAGCGTGCCTAACAGTGATGGAATCGACATGTATGATTCCCGCAATGTAATCATCGCTGATTGCGATATCCGCGCAGGCGACGATGCCATTGCTGTGGTGAGCACAAGCAATCTGAAAGTAAGTAATTGCAATCTCTGGTCCAGGTCCTGCGGTATCCGCATCGGCTATAATGGCTTCAACGATAACAATTCCGGAAACCTGCTGTTTGATAATATCCGCATTTACGGATCCAACAGGGGAATCGGCATCTTTCAGCGCCGGAAAGGGAATATGGAGAACATGCTGTTCTCCAACATGATCATCGATACCCGGCTTTATCCCGGACAGTGGTGGGGGCATGGAGAACCGATCCATATTTCTGCGCTTCCGGGTCTTGGCAGTAAGGAAGTAGGAACCATCAGCAATATCAGGTTCTCTAATATCATTGCCAGCGGCGAAGAAGGCATCCTGCTTTACGGTTCGGAAGAAAGTGTTCTCCGCGATATCCGGTTCGATCATGTACAACTAAGCATAAGGAGAGGAGCGCTGACAGATTACTATGCCGGCAATTTTGATCTCCGGGCGACGAATGATCCGAAGCTGGCAATTTTTAAACATGATATTCCGGCAATATATGCCCGGCATGTGAATGGGCTTACACTCAGGGACATTGATGTGCGCTGGGATTCGTCGTTGCCGGATTATTTCACGAATGCCATTTCCTGCGATCATTTTCACCAATTGACCATTGATGGATTCAGCGGTTCGGCCGGACCTCAGGCGGCAGCCGCCAGGGCAGTGATTGCATTAAGCGAAGGCAGCGACGCGTTGATCAGGAATCTTCGTGGTGGATCCATTACGGAGAATAGCCTGAGTTCCGGTAAATCAATGAGGCGAGTGAACTGGCTTTCCCAAAAAAATATCAGCGATCTTAAATTTTTCCCGCCCGCAAGCGGAAAGAAAAAAAACTGAGGATGAAAAAAAAATGCGCCCTCCTGCTATTTATGCTGGGATGCCTGTCATTTAATTTTGCGCAGACCGGCGCCGGCAAAAAGGATGCAGCGGACAATTTCGTAAAGAGAACGGGAACCGTTTTTCTGCTGAATGGGAAACCATATTATTATATCGGCGCTAATTACTGGCAGGGGCCTTTGCTTTCGAATAAAAGTTTTGGTAAGCCTGGCAGGCAAAGAGTACAAAGAGAACTGGATTTCCTGGTTCGTCATAACACGACCAACCTGCGCATTGTAGTAGGAACGGAAGGCAGTGGGGCCATTGACGGTTCCTATCGCGTAGAGCCTTCCCTCCAACCGGAAAAAGGCAGATTCAGCCCGGATGCATTGGAAGGACTGGATTACCTGCTCGCGGAAATGGGTAGGCGCAATATGAAAGCGGTACTTTACTTAAGCAATAACTGGGGATGGAGCGGAGGTTTTCTGCAGTACCTGAACTGGAACGGCCTCCTCCCGGATTCGGTATTGCGGAGGAAGATGAGCTGGGATGAAGCCCGGGACTATACCAGTCAGTTCTACAGCTGTGAATCCTGCAAGGCGGATTATTCCCGGCAGGTGAAAGAAATTGTTGGCAGAAAAAATAGTTTCAGCCATATTTCTTATGCAGCAGACCCGGCGATCATGGCCTGGGAAATGGGTAACGAACCAAGGCCCATGCGTCCTTCATCCAATGCAGCGTATGAACAATGGATCAGGAAAACGGCCTCGCTGATCAAATCGATGGATCCCCATCACCTGGTTACGATTGGTACCGAGGGGCAGGCCAGCACGGATGACGATATCCAGCTGTACAAGAATATTCACGATGATAAAAATATTGACTATCTGACCATCCATGTCTGGCCTAAGAACTGGGGATATTATGCAGATACAGCCATTGCAAGCGCCATGCCGGCTATTATCAATAAAAGCGAAGCTTATATTGATAAACATGAAGCCATCGCGCGGAGCCTGAATAAGCCGCTTGTCATTGAAGAATTTGGCCTGCCGAGGGATCTTCAGCAATTCGATCCGGCGTCTCCTGCAACGCTGCGTCAGGAATATTACCAAACCCTATTCAGTCTGGTGAAAAAGAATATTTTAAATAAGGGGGCCATTGCCGGTTGTAATTTCTGGGCGTTTGGCGGCGAAGGAAGACCTGTAAAAGGGCAATCACGCTGGAAGCCGGGCGACGGATATCTCGGAGATCCGCCCATGGAGGAGCAGGGACTCAATGCTGTTTTTGACAGCGATTACGCGATGTGGAAAATCATTGGGTCGTTTACGGGGAAGGCGCCTTTTGTGAGATGAAGAATGGTTGACGGATGACAGTTGACGGACTTTATGTGGATTGTAAAGGTTAAACACATTCCAGTCGTTTCACAGGAGTCCGTCAACCGTCAACTGTCAACCGTCAACCATTCTTCCCGGTGTAATCAGCAACAAACCTCCTCGGGCTTTTCCCGTACCGCCGCGCAAAAGAACGGCTGAAATTGGCAGGTTCTGAAAAACCAACTTTGTAAGCAACTTCCGACACGGTAAATTCTCCTGACAGCAGGAGAGCGGCGGCCCTTTTTAAACGGATGTCTGTAACAAAATCATGTACGGTCTGATTGGTAAGCGCTTTTATTTTACGGTATAGCTGCCTTCTGCTTACTTTCAGCATATCGGAAAGCAGGTCAATATCGAAACGGATATCAGAAAGATTTTCTTCCACGAGGCGAATGGTTTTATCCAGGAATTCCCGGTCGATCGGATTCATCTGCGGTTCCGAACCGGTATCCGAAACTGATTCGTCTGTTTCTTTCCCATATAATTCCCTCAGCTTTTTCCGGGAATCCAGCAGGTTCTTAATCCGGGCCAGTAAGACTTCCAGATTGAAAGGTTTTGGTACGTAGGCATCGGCACCTGCCGAATAGCCTTCGATCTGATGCGTCTCCGCCTGCTTTGCCGTGAGCAGGATCACCGGGATATGACTTGTGCGTTCATCGGTTTTTATTTTCCGGCAAAGCTCAATGCCGTTCATTTCCGGCATCATGATATCACTGATTATCAGATCCGGCACCAATTGTAATGCTTTTTCATGGCCGGCCTGTCCGTCTGCTGCCTCCTCGATGGAAAAATGGCGGCTCAGTTCTTCTTTTAAATATTCGCGAAGGTCCTTATTGTCTTCCACCAACAATAACAATGGTCCTGGTTCGGAATGGCGGAGAGAATCTCCTGCCTGACCGGTCGCGGATTCGTCAAATGGAGCAGGGTAAATATTGTCCACGGGTTTTGTCACCGCGCGGGAGGATGATGAAAGGCCGGGTTGTTCATTTCTATCCGCAGGGGGACTGCCAAAGGGAAGATAAATGATAAAATCAGATCCTTTTCCCGGTTCACTCTCCACTTCAATCCTGCCTTTGTGCAGTTCAACCAACTCCCTGGTGAGGGTTAATCCGATACCGGTGGAACCGTTTTCATAGCGACTGCTGTCTTCTACCTGGTAAAACAATTCAAACACTTTATTCTTCAGGTGCGAAGGAATGCCGACTCCGGTATCTTTCACATGAATAACAGCAAATCCGGGTTCTGTTTTTTCAGCGGTGATCCGGATCATAATGGATCCGTTGTCGGCCGTATATTTAAAGGCGTTTGAAATGAGATTGAAAATGATCTTTTCAAATTTATCCTGATCGATCCACACTTCTAAATCATCCGTGGTGGTGCTGATGCTATAGTGGATATTCCGTTCAATGGCGTGCATGTTGAATAACCCTGCAATATTTTTCGTTAGCACAACGATATTTTCGGGCCGTGCATGCAGGTTTAAATGTCCCTCCTCGATTTTCCGCATATCCAGCATCTGATCGATCAGTTGCATCAGCCTTTGCGCATTTTTATACATCAGGCCGCCATATTTTTTTGTTTGTTCCGCTGTCATTTCCTCGCGGATCATTTTACGCAGCGGATCCATGATCAGTGAAAGCGGCGTGCGCAGTTCATGCGAGACATGCGTAAAGAAATTGAGCTTGATCCGGCTTAGCTCTTTCATTTTATCAGCAGTAAGCCGTTCCATGCGGATCTGGGCTTTTAATCGTTCTTTATTGCTGATATCCCGGTAAATGATGTACAGAATACTGATAAGAAGCATCAGATATATCAGGTATGCCCACCAGGTTTTCCAGAAAGGAGGGATTATATGGATGATCAGGGTTGTCGGGCGATCATTCCAGATGCCGTCGTTATTTGCCGCTTTCACAAGGAAACGATAATCTCCCGGAGGAAGATTGGTATACGTGGCTTTCGTATCGTGACCTGCATCCGTCCACGACTTATCAAAGCCCTCCAGCAGATAGCTGTATCTGTTGTTCGACGGAACGGTATAGTCCAGAGCAGAATAAGTAAAAGTAAAGTCAGACTGATCGTGCGTTAAAGTGATTTCGTTCACCGCGTTCAAATCTTTTTTTAACGGGGAGTTCGGATACCCGGGTCCTGCAGGTTTATTGAAAAGATAGAATCCGGTGAACCGGCACTGGGGTGGATTTTTATTTTCCTGCACTTCGGGCGGATTGATCACATTGAATCCATTCACACCTCCAAATAAAATTCGACCCTCCCGTGTTTTGAATCCGGACCCCACAATGAATTCCTGGCTTTGCAGTCCATTATAAGTTTCATAGTTCTTAAACTCTTTTGTTAGGGGGTTGAACCGGCTGACTCCTTTATTGGTGCTTAGCCACAGATAACCTTTATCATCGCCGATGATGCTGTAGATGATGTTATTGCCTAAACCGTTTTCTTCGTTAAAGGAAACAAACCGACGGGTCTGCGGGTCAAACAAATCCAACCCGCCACCCATGGTGCCTGCCCACATATTACCTTTCGGATCCTCCCATAAAGAGTAGACCACCTGGTTGCTCAGGTTGTTTACTACCTGATTATATACGGCGAACTTTTTACTAAAGGGATCATAAACACTGATGCCACCTGAATACGTTCCGATCCAGATTTTTCCCTGCCGGTCTTCGCGTATCGACCTGATGTAATCATTGCTTATGCTGTCAGTATCATCGGTATGCCGGTGCTTGACAATGATTCCGCTCCGTGGATCCAGTACATTCACACCGCCTCCGTTTGTACCCATCCAGATATTGCCTTCCCGGTCCTCCAGCAGCGCATAGATGGATGCATTGTTTAGATCATGTGTGCCGGTTCCTATTTGAAAATGGCTGAACTTTTTGGTTTTCAGGTCCAGCCGCTGCAAACCATTTCCATACGTGCCGATCCAGAGGCAATCTTTTTTTCTGCCCATGAACAGGGATAAAACGGTGGATCCCTCCAGCGCATTTTGATTCCCGGGGTCAGGCAAATAATGGATGAAACGTCCGGATGCCTCCTGCCATTGGTTCAGACCGCCGCCATCCGTTCCGATCCAGAAATCACCGTTTTTATCTTCGGCAAAAGAAGTGATCATTTCTGCGCTCACGCTGTTTGGATCGGCGGTTCTTCTGTGTAATTCAAAATAAGTCAGGTTCCGGTCGTACTTATTTATACCCCCTTCGGATGTTCCTACCCACAGAATACCGTTATTGTCCTGATTCAGCGAAAGGATGGTTTTATCGCTCAGCCCGCCTTCACCATAGGGTCTTTTATTATAGTGTGTAAACTGTCCGGTAAGTACATTCAGCAGATCCAGCCCGTTTTCCGTTCCGACCCAGATACCATCATGCGTTGTGGTGCAAAGGCTTCTCACCACATTGTTGCTGATGCTGTTTTTATTGAGACGTTCATTCTTGTAATGGATGAAGCCATTCCGGCGACTGTCCAGCACATTAAGCCCTCCGCCGTTCGTGCCGATCCACAAATGGCCGCCAGGATCTTCGGAAATGCTGGTGACCTGATCGCTGCTGATACTCTGGGAATTCTGAGCGTCATGAAAGAAATGAGTGAAGCCTCCCTTTTCCCGGTTCAGCAGGTTGAGTCCTTTGTTCGTGCCGATCCAGAGATTGTTTTGGGAATCTTCAAAGATGGACTGGACCACCGGGTTGCTCAGACTTAGGGGGTCTGACGGGTCGGATTTGTATTGCCGGATCTTTTTATTTTTCCGGTCAATCAGCAATAAATTATGAAAAGTTCCCACCCACAGATTACCCGAACGGTCCTCGTAAATACTCAATATAGTCGGATTTACCGGCTGATCAGCATGAATATCAAGATCTTTTAACCGGATAAAGACATCCCGGTTCCGGTCGTAATAACATAGTCCGCCCCCCAGTGTTCCAATCCAGAGATTGGCTTGATCATCTTCATAAATACAGCGGATCTGATTATCCGGAATGGTTTCCGGATTCCCGGGCTTGTTCCGGTAAACTGTAAAATGATAGCCGTCGAATCTGTTTAATCCATCCTGCGTACCAAACCACATAAAGCCATACTTATCCTTCAGGATGCAATTCACACTGCCCTGACTTAAACCATCCATGGTGCTGATCTGACTAAATTTTACCGGGTCTCCGGGCTGACCAAAAGCATTCTCGGGCGGGAAGGCAAAGACCAGGGCCAGATAGGCGACCGGATAAAACAACTTCAGCTCCTTTATCATATCATATTGTGCAATGTACTATCAGCATGTGCCAAAAAACGCAAGGTAAGTTTAAGTAATTTATTTTTATAATGATATGCTTACCCAAATGAAATACAATACTTTACATTGTGCAGCCACTCCGGGCTCCCAGGACTGTCTTTCACTTTCCCTGCTTGGTAAAAAAGAACTTCACAGCCTTTTGTACTACCATGACGAATTTGAATTAACCCTGATTTTTAATGCCGACCGGGTTAAATTATATATTGGAAATGACGAATATTGCCTGAGCGGGACCAGTCTGCTCCTCACGGCTCCTGGCCTTCCCCATGCCCTGAAAGAGGAAGGGATTTCCGGGAAGGAGATTTCCGGGATCAGGATCCGTTTTCCGTTCGATCTGTTGGGAGAAAGTTTCATAAACAAAAATCAGCTTCAGGGGATTAAAGATTTATTTCAACTGGCGGGGGAAGGAATACTGTTTAGCAGGGAAACGGCAGAAAAGGTTCAACCCCGGATTCTTTCCCTGTCAGAAAAAGGGGAATGGGATTCATTTCTCGCCCTACTTTCCCTGCTTCATGAATTATCCCTTTCCACGGATAAGAAAAAACTGATGACCAGGCCTTATACGCCTGCGCCTGCCACCAACGGCAAACTCCGGATCGATTCGATTATTGCTTACATGAACGCCAATTATTCAAAACCGCTGTTCCTGGATGATGTTGCCAAAAAAGCCAATATGACCCGGGGTTCCTTTTGCCGTTTTATCCGGAAGAGAACGGGAAAGACTTATCTGGAAAGCCTGAATGAGATCCGGATTGCCCATATTTGCCAATTATTGTTAGACAGCTCCGATAATATTTCCGAAATCGCGTATAAAATGGGGTATAACAATGTCGCGTATTTCCACCGGTTTTTCAAACGGCAAAAGGGCTGTACGCCAAAAGAATACCGGGAGAAATTTCTTCGCGGTTCAAAAGTTCAAATATTATCCGAGCAGCAACAGGTGTTTACTATCTGCTGAAACTTGCGTTACTTATCATTCATGCAGATGCAGACGTGATAAGCCGCCGTCAAATAATGCTTTTGGATAATGTTTGCTGTTTGCTTATTTTGGGGCTTATGGTAAACGGTTGCTTATGAGTCCTCATCAAAAAGTGAATATTGTGGAAGAGTCGTCCGTAATGAAGAGACAACCGGATGATGCTAATTTCGAATTATTTTTCAAAAAAAATTTTATTCCCCTCTGTGCATATTGCCAGTACAAATTCGGGTTTGATCTGGATCAGGCCAAGGACATCGTGCAGGCTAGTTTTTTGAAGATCTGGGAAGCACGACAAAGCGTCACATTTGACCTCTCAGCCAAAGCTTACCTATTCAAAACGGTCAGCAACAGGAGCCTGGATATTTTAAGACGCGAAAAAGTGAAGCAGAAAGGGGAGAAACAACTTCTTCAGAATGCCCTTGTGGGAGAACAGAATAACGGATTTGATCAGGCAGATTTCAAACGATTGTCCGATGAAATTGACCTGGCCGTTTCGGAATTGCCCGGCCAGATGCGCAATGTGTTTGAACTATGCCGCTTTGAGGGACTCAAATACGCAGAAATTGCCGGACTCCTGGGTATTTCAGTAAAAACGGTGGAAACACAAATGAGCCGGGCGCTCGCAAAGCTTCGGAAGAAACTGTCGCAGCACCTGACGCTCTATCTGATAACCGTACTATTTAATTTATAAATCCTACGGCAGGGCGAAAAAAATATTTTCGGGATTGTAAGGGTAAACAGCAGTTCAATCGTATTATAACATTACGTACATGGAAAATGAAAGTCAGTTTGATGAATTACTGATCAGGTATTTGTCAAATGAAACGAGTCAGAGCGAGGGTGCAGCCATTTTAGAATGGATACAGGCTGATGTGCAAAACAGGCAGCGCTTTGAAGAAATGCAGGGTGTGTGGCGTTTGGTTGGAGTACAAAAAGAAGCGGGTCTGATTGATGTGGAAAGAGAATGGGAACAGTTTAAAACAACAGCGAATAACCGCTGGTTAAAGACCGTCCCGCTCAGTCAGTCGGAGCCGGTTTACCCCGAAATCGAAGAGAAGCACTTTATTGCGGCTCACAGGATGCGGAATCGGATAAAAGTGGCGGTTGCTGTGGCTGCTTCTGCTGTCATCGTTTTTGGAATGATATGGATGATGGAGGGGCAGCAAAAGGAATCCGGGCCGGCGCTCGTAAAAGCAATAACAGAAATGCCTGACAAACCCCAGGTGGTTACCGTCCATGAGAAGAATACCTCCGGCGTGGTAAGGCATCTGATATTACAGGATGGATCTGAAATATTACTGGCGAATAATAGTGAAGTGACTTATCGCCAGCCCTTCGCGGATGGCCGGCGGGATATTACGCTCTTTGGAAAAGCAGAATTCAGGGTTTCAAAAGATATGTCAAAACCCTTTACCGTATATAGTGGCGATATTCTGACAACGGTTTTAGGAACCGATTTCTCCGTTACTTATTTTAAAGGAGGCTCTCAGATCATCGTTGCCTTATATGCAGGCAAAGTGGTGGTTCGGGCAGCAGATACCATGGAAAGAAAATTAAAGAAGGACTATTATCTGTTGCCCGGGCAGCAATTGCTGTATAATCAAAAAGACTATTCAGCCGTATTGAAAAGAATGACACGGAGGAGACAGAATGACCGGAATCAAATCAATGGATATGATCTGTCGAAAGACGATCCGACGATCCCGAAGGGTGAAGGAGGTTCCTGGTATATGTTCAATAATCAGTCGCTTGCCCAGGTATTTAATCAGCTGGCGGATATGTATGGTATCCCGATAGATTATTCAGCAGATGACGTTAGAAATAAATATTTTATCGGTAAGTTCGGAAAGACAGATTCACTGGAAACGATTTTAAAACAGATTGCCGTGCTGAATAATCTCACGGTGCTGAAGGAAGCGAATAAGTACGTTATCAGAAAATAGGATCATTCAATTTAACGATTGCCTTTTTTATCAAGTTTAATTGTAGTCATATGAGATTTAGCTCGTCGAAGTTCAAGCCATTCTCTTACCTCTTTATCGAATATATCTTTTTCATTCTATGGTTGCGGAAAAGACCTGCTAAGATCGTACGGTGACGACCGGAAGATCAGCAGGCATTTCATCTATTTTACCAACAAATAATTTAAAAACCTTTTTGACGATTGCTCCCTAACCGGATCAATGCGGGCATTCCGCCTATTTTATAAGCCTAAATAACACATGCCATATGAGACCTAATCGGTTTAAATCCGGGGTAATTCTATATACCCTGATGTCGCTCCTTTTTGCTCTTTCTTCCACGGATATTCTTGCGCAGGGGAAAACCAGCCTCGTAAAAGGGGTGGTACAAAACAACGAAGGAAATCCTTTAGCCGGCGTTTCGGTAATCATCCGGAAGACCGGAGACAATTTTACGTCGGGCACCAGCACCGACAGCAGCGGGATCTTCAGTTTTTCACGCATCCCTGCAGGAGGTTCTTACAGTTTTACGTTTACAGCCGTGGGATATGAGCCCCAGGTATTGGCCGGATATAATATTAAGGCCGATATCAGTCTGTCGCTCGTTGTGAAAATGAAAGCGTCGGCCGCCGAGGGACTGGATCAGGTGGTAGTGGTGGGATATGGTGTACAGAAAAGAAAAGACCTTACCGGTTCGGTGGTTTCTGTTGGTAACAAGGAAGTAAAAGATCTTGGCCTGACACGCATTGACCAGGGACTGGCAGGAAGAGTGCCGGGAGTACAGGTAAAGGCGGCGAGCGGAGAACCCGGCATTGCGCCGCAAATCAGGATAAGAGGCATTGGGAGTATCTCGGCCGGTGTAGGGCCTTTATATGTGATCGACGGGTTTCCGACGGACAATATACAAACCCTCAATCCGAACGATATTGAAAGCCTGGATATCCTTAAGGATGCATCCGCGACGGCTATCTATGGATCCCGCGGATCAAACGGAGTCATCATTATCAACACAAAAAGAGGGAAGGCCGGAAAGTCCGTGCTTGGACTGGATGCTTATTACGGTGTGCAAAAAGTGTCGAAGATTCCTAAAATGAAAAACTCCGTGGAACAGGCAGAGTGGTGGCTGGATGGGATGCGGAACAAAAATATAGATGCAGGTCTGGATGTATCCGGGGATCCAACTACCTGGAGCCAGCCGGTGCCCCAGGTGATCATGGATGTGCTGGAAGGAAAGAATACGACAGATGAAGAGGCCCTTGACGGCATCCTGGTAAATGCACCTCAAAAAATGATCCAGCTCTCCGCATCCGGAGGAACGGATTTACTGAAATATGCTTTGAGCGGTGAATATATGAACCAGGATGGTATTGTGATAAACAGCGGATTTCAGCGCTATTCCGTTCGCGCTAATTTTGATGCTAAACTAAACGACCGGTTAACCTTAAAGCTGAATCTGAATCCTTCATTTACGAAACAATCAGCCCTTCCGTCAACCGGTGTATGCTGTCTCGGTTCCGGAGTAGTGGCAGCGGCTTTGAATATTTCCAATTACCGGCCGTTGAAAGATGCAGATGGTAACTTTTTTAATTATGATGGCTTACCTGATCTGGCCGCAGTATACAATCCCCTGGCCGTTGCCAGTGAAACCAGGGTGTCCAATAAGCTGACCAGGCTGCTGGCCAACCTGAGCGCCGATTACCGGATCACCAATGCCCTGCATTTTAATTTTTTACTGGGTGGAAGTGTGCTGGGTACAAAAGGAATGCTGTTTAAACCGCAGCGCCCTTATTTTTTCAATGATCTTCCCTTTGGTTCCGACAACTCCTCACAGATTACCAACTGGCTGACAGAATATACCCTCAATTATAATAAGAGTTTTGGTAAACATAATTTACAAGGGCTGGCCGGATATACGGTGCAGAAAGAAAACGGCGAATCCAACTCACTGAGCAGTAACCGGTTCCCAAATAACCTGGTGCCAACGTTGAGTGCTGTTGGCGGCCTGATCACGGCCGGAACATCTGATTTGTATGAATGGTCATTGCTTTCCTATCTCGCAAGGGTGAATTACAATTATGATGGAAAGTATTATGTAACGGGCTCCATACGTACGGACGGCTCATCCCGCTTTGGTGAAAAAAACAAATACGGCGTATTCCCTTCAGTGGCCCTGGCATGGCGACTTTCACAGGAAAATTTTCTTAAGGATGTCTCTTTTCTCAATGAGTTGAAATTGAGAACCAGCTATGGCGAAACAGGGAATAACAATATTGGTAATTATGATCAGTACGCAACCATCAATTATGAAAACTATGCCCTTGGCGGAGTAGCCACAACGGGTATTGCGCCTGCGAGAATAGCAAATTCATCCCTTACCTGGGAAAAGCAGCAATCGGTGAATGTGGGCATTGACGCCAGTTTTTTTCAAAGAAGACTGAGCATCGTGATTGATCATTTCGAGTCCAGGAATACCGAATTATTGCTGAATGTAAACGTTCCGAATATCACTGGCTTCAGTACTGCTTTACAGAATATTGGCGAAGTCCGGAATACCGGGTGGGAATTTGTGCTCAGTACCGTCAACATAGCCGGCAAGTTTGATTGGTCAACTGATTTCAATCTTTCCAGTTACCGCAATAAAGTGACCAAACTGGGCCCAGAAGGCGACCCCATTTACAGTGGTAATAACGTAACCATGATCGGTCATCCGATTGGCATGTTCTACGGGTTTGTTACGGATGGCGTATTTAAGAATGCAACCGAACTAACCAATGGTCCGGTTTTCAATCCGGGTGCGGCGGACCGCTCACGGGTGGGAGATGTCCGTTTTAAAGACATCAGCGGCCCCGATGGCAAGCCGGATGGCGTGATCAATAACTTTGATAAAACCATCATGGGATCACCCTATCCGGAATTCTATTATGGAATGACCAACCGGTTCTCCTTTAAAAATATTACCCTCAGTGTTTCGGTTCAGGGTTCAAAAGGAAGCCAGATCTATGATATGGCGCGCGATGGTGGCTACAGCGGAAGAGCCCGGGTAAGGGGATATGCTTTCAGCAATAACTACTGGAAATCCGAACAGGCCCCGGGAGATGGTGTAACCCCGAGACCGAATGATAATCCGACCGGCGGATTCCGTTTGCCCAGTACCAAATATCTTGACAATGGAAGCTATCTCCGGTTTAACAACATCACCCTGGCTTATTTACTTCCTGCAGGCATTGTGCAGAAACTCAGGCTGAACGCGCTAAGAGTATACGTAAATGCGACCAATCCATTCCTGATTACAAAAAATAAAGGGTTTAACCCGGATGTAAGTATGAATGATAACCCGCTGATGCCGGGCATTGAATCCAGTAATTATCCTTTACCCAAGGGCATTATGATGGGAATAAATGTGACTTTTTAATTGACCAATGCTGAATAAAAAAACGATTATGAAAAAGATATTAATATATCTGCTTTTTGTCTCCCTGTTATCCCCCTCCTGTAAGAAGAGTTTTATTGAACTCACGCCTATTTCTACGGCAAGTGTGAATGATGTATATAAAACCGATAAAGATTTCCAGGATGCGGTGGTTGGGATTTATACCACATTGAGAAATCAATACCAGGATTTCTGGATATTCGGAGACCTCCGGGCCGACGACTCCTGGCATGCCCTGGGCAACGATGCTTTCCTGGTTTCCGTGAACACATTCAGTATGAGCAGCAGCGCCTCGCTGATGATCAACAGCTGGAGAAACTACTATAAGATGATCGAGCGGGCCAATATGGTATTGTCGAAAATTGCGGATGCAGATCCGGCTGTTGTGAAGAACAAGGATCAGCATATTGCTGAAGCCAAATTCCTGCGAGCCTTTGCCTATTTTGACCTGGTACGCATCTGGGGGGATGTGCCGCTGATCACCGCGCCGATCAACATCGCAGAAGGCTACAAAACGCCCCGTGAAAAAGTAGCGAAAATCTATTCGGATCTGATCATTCCCGATCTGCTGGACGCGCAGAGCAAACTGCCTCCTAAATATACAGGAGTAAATGTAGGAAGAGCCACGAAGGGGGCAGCAGCGGCTATTTTAGGAAGGGTCTACCTGACCATTAAAGATTTTGCAAGTGCTGAAAGTAAATTACTGGAAGTGACCACCATGGGGTATGCGTTGCTGACCAATTACAACGACCTGTTTGATTATACAAAAGATGAGCATCACAGCGAATATATATTCGATATTGAATACCAGGACGGCGGACTAGGATTGGGTAGCGGTTATTCAAATAAATTCCTGCCAAAATCGGCAGGTTCTGCGGCAGATATTTTTTATGGTATCAAGGGCGGCGCCGGAGAGCAGAATACGCCGACGCTGGCATTCTACGACGCGTTTGATGCGAGTGACAAGCGCCGGGATGTAACCGTAGCCAAAGGATATTACGATAACAACGGCGTATTCCAGGGATTTATTCAAATCGCCACGTTCACCAAAAAATACCTGGCGGTTACGCCGGCCATTAACGACAGTAAAGTGAACTGGAAAGTGATCCGCTATGCCGATGTGCTGCTGATGTATGCTGAGGCCCTTAATGAGAATAACAAGACCAGCGATGCCATCCCTTATCTGAACCAGATTCGTGATCGCGCCGGTTTGCCGGAGTACGATCTCACGCTTAGCAAGGAGGATACCCGCGATAAGATTTACCAGGAACGCAGATTTGAACTCGGTATGGAAGGCGTTCGCTGGTTTGACCTGGTGAGAACCGACCGGGCGCTTACGGTGATGGAGCCTTTTGGAATGAAACCCTACATGAATGTCTGGCCGATTCCACTAATTGAAATTCAAATCATTAATGATCCATCGGTGCTACCGCAGAATCCGAGTTATGATTAATTGAGAAATAACAAGACAAACGAAGTCAATGAAAAAGCGACTGAATAGTTTAGATAGAGTAGCGGTGTGCCTGGTCCTGCTCGCTGCTTTTTCCTGGCAAACGGCCCGGAGCCAGTCTGCCGGTCAGCAAAACCCGGTTAACTATATTGATCCGACCATCGGCAATGTGGCGCCGCTGCTGAACCCAAACAGACCGGTGGTGCATCTACCCAATCAGATGGTCAGGGTGTTCCCGAAACGACAGGACCATCTGGATATGCAGATTACGGATTTTCCCATGCTGGCCACCAATATCATTACCCCTCAGCTGGTATTTGGTATTAAGCCATCTGGCGGGGCATTGTCCGACACGGGTTGGTACCGGCGTCTGACCTACGATCATGATTTTGAAATTACAAAGCCCTGGTACTATGCAGTATCCCTTACGGATGATCAGATCAGAACTGAATTTACAGCAGGCGAAAAGACCGGCATCTACCGGTTTACTTTTCCTAAAGGGGTTCAGAAAAACCTGCTGCTCTCGCATTACTATGCAGGTGGTGAATATGAGCTCCGCGATGGAAATGTGATTGTGGGCAAAGAACAGGTGAATGATGCCATTCATGCCCAAAAAGGAGTTGCTTATCTATACGGCGTTTTTTCCGGCACCCCGAAAACCGGGACCAGGGATGGAGAAAAAGACTGGGGCCGGTATTCTGTTACCGGCAGGATGCAACAGCCGGTTTACATGGAGGGAAAACGGGCCTGGGCCAGCTATTCGGCAGATGACCCTGCTGCCGTTGAATTTCGGTATGCCGTTTCATTTGTCAGTTATGACCAGGCAAAAAGGAATTTTGAAAAAGAGCTGACCGGAATCAGCTTCGAACAACTACAGCATAAAGGGCAAACAGCCTGGGAAAAAAAGATCGGGCAGATAAAAGTAGAAGGCGGAACTGAAGCACAGAAGCGGACATTCTATACTGCCCTGTATCGTTGTTATGCGCGCATGGTGAATATTTCAGAAGAAGGCAGCTATTTCAGCGGGTACGACAAACAGGTTCATCAGGATGCGAGGCCTTTTTATACCGATGATTATACATGGGGCAATTACCTGGCGCTTCATCCCCTGCGGCTGATCCTTGATCCGAAAGGAGAAGCCGATATGCTTCAATCCTATGTACGCATGTATGAGCAGGAAGGCTGGATGCCTGAGTATCCCCGGCATTTCGGTGACCGGCCGGGCATGTTTGGTTTCCATTCTTCGGTTATGTTCCTGGATGCTTACCGCAAAGGCGTGCGCAATTTTGATGTGAATAAAGCATTCGAAGGCGTGCTCAAAAACGAAGAACAGGCTACCATGTTGCCTTCCCGGAATGGCCCGAAAGGAGCCCTGGAAGATTTCTATCATGCCAGCGGCTATTACCCCGCGCTGCATCCCGGCGAAACGGAAACGGATTCTTTTGCCTTATTGAAAAGGGGACAAAAAAGATCCGCCGTCGCCATTACGCTGGGCGATAGTTACGATAGCTGGGCCCTGAGTGAACTTGCCGGAGAATTGGGAAAAGCGGATATCCGTCAGCGTTATGCCCCGCGGGCAAAGAACTATCAAAATCTATGGTGGGATAAATACAGCATGTTCATGCCCAAAGATGCAAAGGGTCAATGGATTGACATTGATCCGGTATTTGGCGGCGGACATGCGGGGTCCGATTACTATAATGAAAACAATGGCTGGAGTTATTTATGGAACGTGCAGCAGGATATTAAGGGGCTGAGTGACCTGATGGGCGGCCCCGGTAAAATGGAATTGATGCTTGACCGGCTTTTTAATGAAGGCACAGGTCACAGTAAGCCCGAATTCTGGGAGAAGTTCCCTGATCAAACGGGTTTGATCGGAAAGTTTGGTATGGGCAACCAGGTGACTTTTTTTATTCCTTATCTCTTTAATTATACAAATGCTCCCTGGAAAACGCAGAAATACACCCGGCTCCTGCTGGACACCTGGTTTCAGGATAATGTATTCGGCGTGCCCGGTGATGAAGACGGAGGGGCTATGTCATCCTTTGTGGTATTTTCTGCCATGGGTTTTTATCCTGTTACCCCGGGCATCCCCCGGTATGCAATCAGCAGTCCGTTATTTACAAAAGTTACCATCGATCTGGACAATGGTAAGAAATTCACGCTGATTGCGAGGAAATCCTCCCGGAAAAATAAATACGTTCAATCGGCTACGATGAATGGAAAGCCGCTGCGCTCCCTTTCATTTACGCATGATGAGTTAATGAACGGAGGAACACTGGTATTGGAAATGGGAGAGAAAACGAATGCGAGATGGGAAATCCAATATTAGACATAAAATATAAATTCAACATGCCGGTATTACTGCGTTATCTGAATAAAATATTTATCGTAACAGGCATTGCCATCGTTTCCTGCCAGCCGGCGCAGGGTCAGGCTGCGAAACAAAGCCGCAGCAACCTGGATTATATTGATCCCACGATCGGGAATGTGGCGCCCCTGTTGAATCCAAACAGGCCGGTGGTTCAGCTGCCAAATCAGATGGTACGGGTATTTCCGAAGCGGGAGGATCATCTGGATATGCAGATTACCGATTTCCCGATGCTGGCTACCAATATCATCACTCCGCAGATGCTGTTTGCGATCAGGCCTTCCCGGGGGGAAGTGCTCGACACGGGTTGGTACAGGAGGCTGAACTACGATCACGATTTTGAAGTAACGAAACCATGGTATTATTCCGTGATGCTTACGGATGATAATATCGTGACCGAATTTACGGCCGGTAAGAAAACCGGTATTTACCGCTTTCGCTTTCCGGCGGGGGTTCAGAAGAATCTCCTGCTTTCACACTATTATCCGGGTGGCGGGTTTGAACTCCGGGATGGAAATGTGGTGGAGGGCAGGGAGCAGGTGAACGACGTCATTCATTCCCAAAAGGGCGTTGCTTACCTGTATGGTGTTTTTTCCGGTAAGCCGAAGACCGGTACGCGGGACGGCGAAAAGAACTGGGGATCTATTACTGTTCTTGCCAGAACGCCAAAACCTGTCCCTATGGAAGGGAAGCGGGCGTGGGCCAGTTATGGAGCGGATGACCCGAATACGGTGGAATTTCGTTATGCCATTTCTTTTATCAGTGTTGATCAGGCTAAAAAGAGTTTCAGGGAAGAATTGACCGGCGTAAGTTTTGAACAACTGGAAAACAAGGGAAAGGCGGCCTGGAAGAAGGTGGCCGGCCAGGTCAACGTGGAAGGAGGAACGGAAGCGCAGAAACGTACATTCTATACCGCACTTTACCGTTGTTATGCCCGTATGGTGGACATCTCTGAAGATGGAAATTATTTCAGTGGCTATGATAAAAAAGTGCATGCCGATAAACGCCCTTTTTATACGGATGATTATTCCTGGGGTAATTATATTGCGCTGCATCCCCTGCGGGTGATCCTTGATCCGGAAAGAGAAGCGGATATGCTGCAGTCCTATGTACGCATGTACGAACAGGATGGGTGGATGCCGGAATACCCGCGCCATTATGGCGACCGTCCGGGGATGTTTGCTTTTCATTCCTCCATTATGTTTTTGGATGCTTATCGTAAGGGCGTACGGAATTTTGATGCTGCTAAAGCCCTGGAAGGAAATATCAAAAATGAGGAACAGGCCACGCTGCTTCCGAGCCGTAACGGACCGAAGGGGGCATTGGAAGATTTTTATTACGCCCACGGATATTATCCTGCGCTGCATCCTGGCGAGGCGGAAACGGATTCTTTTGCGTTGCTGAAAAGCAGACAGAAGCGATCCGCCGTTTCTGTTACTTTGGGAGATAGCTACGATAGCTGGGCGGTAAGTCAGCTGGCTAAAGAACTGGGCAGGGATGATGTTTACAGGAAATACGCGCCGAGGGCGAAGAATTATAAAAATCTGTGGTGGGATAAAGCGGGTATGTTCATGCCCAAAGATGCGAAAGGAAACTGGATTGATATTGATCCGTGGTTTGGCAGGGACCGGCGTGGTCTGGAGGATTATTATAATGAAAACAATGGCTGGAGCTACATGTGGAATGTACAGCAGGATTTCCGGGGGTTGAGCGACCTGATGGGCGGCCCGGATAAAATGGAATTAAAGCTCGATCAGCTTTTCACGGAAGGAACGGGTCGCAGTAAACCGGAATTCTGGTCAACATTCATTGCCCAGACCGGACTGATCGGGCGCCATGACATGGGTAACCAGGTTAGCTTTTTCATTCCTTATATCTACAATTATACCCATGCGCCGTGGAAAACACAGAAGTATACCAGGCTCATCCTGGATACCTGGTTTAAGGATAATGTTTTCGGCGTGTCGGGCGATGAGGATGGCGGTTCCATGTCGTCCTTTGTGGTATTTTCCGCCATGGGCTTTTATCCGCTGACGCCGGGGGTTCCCCGTTATACCATTACCAGCCCTTTGTTTACAAAAGTGACGATCAATCTTCCCAACGGAAGGAAGTTTACCCTGATTGCCAATAAATGTTCGAGAACCAATAAATACATTCAATCCGCAACCCTTAACGGGAAGCCCCTGCGCTCCCTGTTTTTCTCCCATGAAGACCTCGTAAACGGGGGGACCCTGGTATTGGAAATGGGAAAAGGAACGAATGCCAAATGGGAGATTCCCGATTAATTATTCTTTATAGTTACGATATGTTTATATATAAGCAAAGCAATAAAAAAGCAACTTTCCTCTTCGGCGTTGTCCTGATTTGCTGCCAGGCAGTACTGAGCCAGGGGTTAAAGCAACAGCGTTCCGGTTATGTGGACTATATTGATCCCACGATCGGTAATGTGGCGCCGCTCCTGAATACGAACCGACCGGTAGTCCTTCTGCCCAATCAGAGCGTGCGGGTGTTTCCCAGGCGGCAGGATCACCTGGATATGCAGATCACCGATTTTCCAATGATGGTTACCAATATCATTACGCCGCAAATGGTTTTTGGTGTTAAGCCCTCCAAAGGAGAAGTCCTCGATACCGGCTGGTACCGGAGACTCACCTATGATCACGATCTCGAAATCACGAGGCCCTGGTATTATGCCACGATGCTTACAGACGATCAGATCCTTACTGAATATACGGCTGGTGAAAGAACCGGTATCTACCGCTTCAGCTTTCCTGCCGCTGTTGAAAAAAACCTTTTGTTCTCCCATTACTATGAAAACGGCGAATATGTTATTCAGCAGGGTAATATTATTACGGGAACTGAAAAAGTGAACGATGCCATCCATTCCCAGCAGGGACAGGTTTATTTATACGGGGCACTTTCGGGCAGGCCGAAAAGCGGCATAAAGGAAGGAGAGAAGGATTGGGGAAAATATACCGTGGGAGGCAGGCCGGAGTTACCCAAAAAGATGAACGGCCAAAGGGCCTGGTTCAGCTATACTTCGCGGGATGCCGCCGTAGTGGAATTCCGGTATGCGATTTCTTTTATCAGCACGGAGGAGGCAAAAAAGAATTTCGAAAGAGAGCTCAAGGGCGTAAGTTTTGACCAGCTAAAGAATAAGGGGAAAGCGGCATGGGAAAAAGTAATTGGCCAGGTTGAAGTAGAAGGTGGTACCGAAGCGCAGAAACGTACATTTTACACTGCACTCTATCGCTGTTATGCCCGCATGGTGAATATTTCCGAAGGCAGTCGTTATTTCAGCGGTTATGATAAACAGGTGCATCAGGATAAACGCTCTTTTTATACGGATGACTATACCTGGGGAAATTACCTGGCCCTGCATCCGTTGCGCGTGATCCTGGATCCGAAACGGGAGGCTGATATCCTCCAATCCTATGTGCGTATGTATGAGCAGGATGGCTGGATGCCCGAGTACCCCCGGCCATTCGGAGATCGTCCCGGCATGTTTGGATTCCATTCTTCCATCATGTTCCTGGATGCTTACCGGAAAGGGATTCGTGATTTTGACGTTGCCAAAGCGTTCGAAGGCATTCTGAAGAATGAGGAACAGGCCACGATGCTTCCGTTCAGAAACGGACCCAGGGGCGATCTGGAGAAATTTTATTATGAAAAAGGATACTACCCGGCCCTGCATCCGGGAGAGGCGGAGACAGATTCTTTTGCTTCCATGAAGCGCGGACAGGTACGCTCATCGGTAGCCGTTACCCTGGGCGACAGCTATGACAGCTGGGCCGTCAGTGAATTCGCCGGGGAACTGGGTAATGCAGATATCCATCAGCGTTATGCACCGCGCGCTCAGAATTATAAAAACCTGTGGTGGGACAAATATCATATGTTCATGCCCAAAGATGCAAAGGGAAACTGGATAGAAATAGATCCGAAATTCGATGGCGGCTCAAACGGCTTTGATTACTACAATGAAAACAATGGCTGGAGTTATATGTGGAATGTACAGCAGGATATCCCAGGCCTTCGGAAACTCATGGGCGGCGCGGATAAAATGGAATTATACCTGGATCAGCTTTTTCGTGAGGGTATGGATCGCAGCAAGCCGGAGTTCTGGGCTAAATTCCCCAATCAGACAAGTATGATCGGGCAGTTCTCCATGGGCAATCAGGTGAGCTTTTTTATTCCCTATCTTTTTAATTATACAAACGCCGCATGGAAAACGCAGAAATATACGAGACTGATATTGGATACCTGGTTCGGTGATAATATTTTCGGAGTGCCGGGCGATGAGGACGGTGGCTCCATGTCATCCTTTGTGGTATTTTCGGCGATGGGCTTTTATCCGGTTACGCCGGGCATTCCGCGGTACTCCATCACGAGCCCGTTGTTTACAAAAGTTACCCTGAATCTTCACAACGGGAAAAAGTTTACGCTGATCGCCAATAAAAGCTCCCGGACCAACAAGTATATCCAGTCGGCAACCCTCAATGGGAAATCCCTCAGATCTTTGTCGTTCTCGCACGAGGAACTCATGAACGGAGGAACCCTGGTGCTGGAAATGGGAGAAGGAACAAATGCAAAATGGGCGATTGGTAATGAATAAAAACAAACAGTAAAAGTGAATTGATATGCCATGGAAACAGGTCATTGATCCGTTGAATAATATTTTTCTTTCGGCCCTGGTGGCTGTATTGCCGATCATTTTTATATTCTGGGCGCTGATCATCAAAAAAATGAAAGGATATTGGGCGAGTCTGCTCACGACTGGCATCGCCCTGATCATCGCGATAGTGATTTACCAAATGCCGGTGAAGCTGGCCCTGTTATCTACTTTTCATGGAGCTTTATACGGGCTGTTTCCGATTTGCTGGATCATCATTTCGGCTGTGTTCCTTTTTAACCTGACCGTAGAGAGCGGGCAGTTTGAAGTGATTAAGCATTTTATGGCGTCCATTACTTCCGACCGGAGAATGCAGGCTCTTCTCATCGCATTTTCTTTCGGATCTTTTCTGGAAGGCACGGCAGGCTTTGGCGCGCCGGTGGCGATCACGGCTGCAATGCTTGTCGGTCTTGGTTTTAATCCACTATATGCCGCAGGAATTTGCCTGATTGCAAATACGGCGCCCGTGGCTTTTGGCGCCATCGGTATTCCGATAACGGTCGCCTCGCAGGTTTCCGGCATTCCGGAAATGGCTATTTCACAGATGGTGGGAAGAACGCTTCCGCTGCTTTCCATTATGTTGCCTTTTTATCTGGTAGTATTAATGGCAGGGTTTAAGAAATCAATAGAAGTGTTGCCGGCCATCCTGGTTTCCGGCGTTTCTTTTGCCTTTTTTCAATGGTCGATATCGAATTACCTGGGCCCCGCTTTGCCTGATGTGATTGCAGGTCTGGGTTCCATCGTCTGCCTGATCCTGTTTTTGAAATTCTGGAAAATCAAAAAAGTTTGGCGGTTCAGCAATGAACCCCCGGCCACTTTGGATTCGGATATAAAATATTCAACCGGACAGATCATCAAGGCTTGTTCCCCCTTTATTTTATTGACCATTATGATTATTGCCTGGGGATTAAAGCCCATTAAACAGGTACTGAATGCCGTCGGTCATCTGTCGTTTGAAATTCCGGGACTTCATTTTGCGATCAGCGATGCGAATGGCAATCTTCAATCCCACATCTTTAACCTGAATTATTTATCCGCGGCCGGAACGGCCATTTTTATTTCAGCTCTGATTTCAATCCCGTTGCTGGGATTGAAATTCGGCCACGCCATAAGGACTTTTGCAAATACCATGAAGCAGCTGAAATTCCCCATCATTACCGTATCGGCTATTTTGGGATTTGCATATTTGGTGAACGATTCAGGCATCACCATCACCATGGCGGTCGCGCTCGCGGGAACCGGTTTCTTATTTCCATTCTTTGCCCCGGTGCTGGGATGGCTTGGAGTATTTATTACCGGATCCGATACGTCGGCGAATGCTTTATTCGGCAAACTGCAGGCGGCAACGGCAACCTCCATCGGAGTAGATCCTGTGGTAACCGTTGCGGCCAACGTTTCAGGAGGGGTGGTGGGAAAAATGATCTCCCCGCAGTCCATTGCTGTGGCAGCAGCGGCTGGTGGCCTGGTCGGAAGAGAATCCGAACTCTTCAGATTTACATTTAAGCATAGCTTTATTATGCTCACATTAATCTGCTTCCTTGTACTGGCGCAGGCCTATCTTTTTAAATGGCTTATTCCCGTGTATCACCTGCTGGATAAAAAAGCGACGTCACTGACGCCTGATATGTCCAAGGGGTATACTTACCTGCTCGTGCTGGCCGGTATACTGATCGCCTTATCCGTATTCGTAATCAAAATGGTTCGTAAAAAAAATGAACTTAACTGAGTATCTGTTCAAAGTAATATGATGAATGAATCGCTGTTTCGTTATATGAAAGTGGGCCTGGTCCATTTTATGGCTTATCCCGACACCATAAGAGGAGAAGGTCCGGTAGTGGAAACGATTAGAAAGGTAGCGCTTGATGAGTATTTTACCGCCATTGAAATCACGACCATAAAGAATCCCGGAGAGCGGCAGAAAGCGAAGAAGATATTGGACATTTCACACTTGACGGTGACATATGGAGGTCAGCCCCGGCTGTTAACGGCGGGAATGAACGTTAATGATTTGGATGAAGAGAAACGCAGGGCTGCCGTGATCAATTTAAAAGAAGGCATTGATGAAGCCTATGAAATGGGCGCTGTTGGATTTGCCTTCCTAAGCGGGAAATATACGGATGAAAAAAAGGAAGAAGCTTTTGAAGCGCTGATAAAATCGACAAAAGAATTGTGCGCCTATGCCGCTGGCAAAGGCAATATGAATATTGCTCTTGAAATATTCGACTATGATATGGATAAGAAAAGCCTTATTGGTCCGGCCCCGCTTGCTCTGCGCTATGCAAAGGAAATACGGAAAGAATATGCCCGGTTCGGATTGATGGTGGATCTCAGTCATATTCCACTCATCCATGAAACCATTGAGGAGGCCATTCTTCCGGTGAAGGATTATATCACGCATGCCCATGTGGGTAACTGTGTATTGAAAAATGCTCAAATGGCCGCCTACGGCGACGTGCATCCGCGCTTTGGCTTTCCCAATGGAGAAAATGATACGGAACAGCTGACTGAATATCTGAGACTCCTGCTGAAAATAGGCTTTCTGAATGAAAAGAAACCGCCCATATTGAGTTTTGAAGTCAAACCCTTTGGAGATGAAGATCCGGATCTTGTGATTGCCAATGCCAAACGGACATTAAATGAAGCCTGGGCACGGGTGTAACCGGCAAATTCATTACTTAAAATAAGTTATATGAAATCTATTAAACTGCGTAACAGAAATATCAGCATACTTTTTTTTCTTTTGTGGGCGGCCGTCGCAAGTGCCCAGTCTGTTCAGCGTTCCCATATCGCGTTACCGGCGTTTGAAGTAACCGGCAGCATCTATCCCTGGGAAGTGCATGATGAAGGCATTGATCTTGTCCTGGATAATATGACCGGCATCGCCGGCGTCAATTCCGTGTATCTGATTGCCGTAATGCATCAGGAGCACCGGCCGTTTAACGGAGACCATTTGCCCGGTTCATTTTATTTTACACATAATCCCGTTCGGGCCGAATGGGATGCGGAAGATTCAAGAATATATTTCAGTCCGGATATGGGTATGTATGGAAAGATCAAACCTTTGTTCTCGAACTATGACTGGCTCAGTAAAACGGACTGGCTGAAAATTGTACTGGATAAAGCGCATGCGCGGGGATTGCGCGCCGGGGTGGAAGTATCCCATACTTATATACCGGTGGAAGTATTGAATCTTCATCCGGAATATAAACAACATGATATTAATGATAAGCCCGTTGATCGTCCTTGTACCAATAACCCCGATGTGCGGGAATATTTGCTGGCGCTGTACGGCGACCTGGCCAAACATTATGACGTAGACTATATTCAAACCTGCATGTTACTATTTACCCGCTCGGACAATCCAAAGGATGGCACCTGCTTTTGCAGTTCCTGCAAACGCAAAGCAAAAGCAATGGGTTTTGATCTGGATGCAGCAAGAACCATATTGAAAGACAACCCCTATGCGCAGCCGGAACTGGATCAGTGGCTGAATTTCAGAAAAGCATCCACCACCGAGATCTATAAACTCGTAACGAACCGCATACACAGCGAAAACCCGGATATTGATTTCCGCCTTAATGATCTGAATGACCGTTCTTCGGGCCTTCAGCTGGAAGAGCTGAAGAATAATATCAATTCCGTACATCTCTCAACGCATACCGAACAAAAGGGATATCAGAATACCGACCGGAAATCAAGGATCGCGACCACTCAATATTATATGGGAAAAGATATCCGGATCATTCCCGGTGTGCCTACCCGTTTGCTGACCACGCCGGAAATCGTGCAATCGAGCATTAAGATATCGGTGGATGGCGGAGCAAAAGGCATCGGTATTAAACATTATGACGGGTCTCCTTATTCCCTGTTGAGAGCGGTGCGCAACGGTCTCAGCGCCGCGGGTGTTGACGGCTTTAAGGCGGTGCAGGGTATAGAGGTCGAGAATATGCAGCTTTCGGGATATCAGCCGGATAAATTCCTGATTGAACAGGGTGTTAAAACTTCCGTAACGGGAACGGCCACTTCAAAATTTAGCTATCCGTCCGGAGTTTATGATATCATCGTTTCTTACGCCGATGAAAAGAACGGGCAGGGGAATTTATCTTTGTTCGTAAGCGGAAAACTAAAGTCGAAATGGATCTTATCTGAAGATGTTGGATGCTGGCGGCGAAAAACCATTTCTGGGGTCAGGATCAGGAATGGCGATGAAATTAAAATCGCGGGGGTGGCCGATGGCAGCGAATTAGCCCGGGTTGATTTTATTGAATTTGTGCCGAAGGATAAAAAGCTCTCCAGATGAATGCAGGCAAATAATGAACAGGGTGCTGATGAAGATTTGATCAGCCTGTTCCAACGACAAATAAATACTACAATGAAAAACAAAAAAATTGGATGGATTGGCGCCGGCCTGATGGGGGTCCCCATGGCAAAGCACCTGGTAAAAGCCGGTTATACGGTAAGCATTCATAGCCGTACCAAAAGCAAGGCCGAAGAGCTGATTAAGCTGGGCTGCGCCTGGTTTGATTCACCGGCCGCACTGGCTGCAGACTCAAACCTGCTGGTCACCATGATTGGCTCCCCGAAAGAAGTAGAGGAATGTTATTTCGGCGAAAGAGGCGTATTTAAAGGCATTAAGCCCGGAACTATTTTGATAGACATGACGACCACCAAACCAAGCCTGGCGGTGCAGATTTCAGAAGTGGCGGGCGGGATCGGTGCAGACTTTATAGATGCGCCCGTTTCCGGCGGCCAGGTGGGCGCCATCAATGCCAGCCTGTCTGTGATGATTGGCGGCAATGAGGAAGTCGTGAACAAAGTCAGGCCGATATTTGAAGTGTTTGCCAAAAACATCGTCTACCAGGGGGTAGCTGGCGCGGGGCAACATACCAAACTTTGCAACCAAATTACAATTGCCGGAACATTGATTGGTATTTGCGAAGGGCTTATTTACGGACTGAAAGCGGGCCTTGATCTGAATACGATGCTGCAGTCCATTAGCAAAGGGGCTGCGGCCTGCTGGAGCCTGGATGTACTGGCCCCAAAAATTGTAAAGGGCGACTATTCTCCGGGATTTTCAGTTGATCATTTTACCAAGGATTTACGCATTGCCCTGGAAGAAGCGGAAGGTATGCAACTATCTTTACCCGGGCTGGCCCTGGTAAAGCAATTGTATTTATCTGTGCAGGCTATGGGCAACGGTTCCTCCGGTAACCAGGCATTGTATCTGGCTGTTGAAAAATTGTGTAATATGGGCAGGAAATAATTTAACACATTCATGCATATCCTCATTGCGCCCAATGCCTTTAAACATAGTTTATCTGCGTTGGATGCTGCGTTGGCTATAGAGAAGGGATTGCGACAGAGCCGTCTCCCCTGCACCTGCGAGTGTTTTCCGGTCGGGGATGGAGGCGATGGTACAGGGGATCTCATTATTAAAAGATTTGATGGAAGCCGGATAAACACCAGCGTTCAGGATCCTTTGGGCCGGAAAATAAATAGTTCTTTCGGTTGGTTAAAAGAAGAGCAAACGGCGATTATAGAAATGGCCAATGCTTCGGGCCTGCGTTTATTAGAATCTGGAGAGCTGGCGCCCTTGCGTGCTACTTCATTCGGTACCGGACAACAGATCCGGGAGGCTCTGGAAAGAGGGGCCCGGAAGATCATTGTCGGGATGGGCGGTTCTGCTACAGTAGACGGAGGTTGTGGTATGCTGCAAGCCCTGGGCATTCGTTTTCTGGATGATCAGGGACTGGAGTTGCCGGGCCTTCCTGCCGGACTCGATAACCTGGCGACCATTGATGTTTCTCATATCGATAAAAGAATATGGAATACGGAGATCATCGTGTTATGTGATGTAGACAATCAATTGCTCGGAAACAATGGGTCGGCAGCTATTTTTGGTCCTCAAAAAGGAGCATCCGCACAGGATGTGAATCAACTAGATGTCGCACTTGCCCGGCTTGCGAAAGTAGTGTTGCAGCAAACGGACAGAGATATGGCTGGCATTAAATATGGAGGCACAGCCGGAGGCGCAGCAGCAGGTTTGTATGCGCTGCTCGGGGCGCAGATTGTAAGTGGGATTGATTTTTTTCTGCAGCTTACGGGTTTTGATCAGGCCCTGGAAAGAAACCAGCTGGTTATTACCGGAGAGGGAAGCATTGATGAACAAACGTTGCAGGGGAAGGCGCCTTTTGGCGTGGCGGCGCGCGCCAAACAAAAAGGCTTGCCGGTGATTGCACTGGCTGGTAAACTACCCTTGCTGCCGTCAGCGTCCCTGCGGGATTATTTTGATGTATTGCTTCCTATCGGTCACGAACCATCCGACCTGGCTGTCGCGCTGCGTTCCACTGCCAGCAACCTGATCAGGACCGGTACGGAACTGGGGAATTTGCTTGCATTGAAAATAAATAATTGAACGAAGGGCGTCAGGCGGTCGACTCTCGGCAAAAAAGAACTTCGCAGTCTTTTGCGCTACCATGATGAATTTGAATTAGCCCTGATTTTTAACGCAAACTGACGGTACCAAACCTGCTGAAGATTTTCTTGGTATTAACCGGGTGGTGAGCAATTCATTTACAGGCAGCGCCTTTTCTTCATTGTTTATTTCACTCAGTAAAATGCGCATAGCCACCCGGCCCATATCGGCAACCGGTTGTTCAACAGTAGTGAGGGACGGCTCGATAACGGATGCGATTGGATCATCGCTGAATCCGGCAACCCCCAATTCTTCCGGAATCTTAATGCCCATCAGTTTAGCATATATCATCAGTTGAATGGCGGTCGGGTCATTCACACAAAACACGGCGTCAGGCTTCCTGCGGAGGCTAAGGAGTTTTTTTGCGCAAAGCCATGCAGATTTTTTTGAAAGATCGCTATGGGTGATGAAATTATTTTTTACGGGAAGATGATAATGTTTTAACGCATCTGTATATCCGTTCAGCCTGTTGCGGCTCAGGGGCAGTGCAGGAGGCCCGCCAATATGGGCAATATTTTTATACCCATTGTGTATCAGATGTTCCACTACTTTGTAAGCTCCTTCATAGTCGTTTACCAGCACCCGGGAAGTATTCATGTCCTCGCAGACCCGGTTAAAAAAAACGACCGGGATGCCATGACGCTGAAAACTTTTAAAATGTTCGAATTTTTTTGTTTCACGCGTCATGGAAATGAGTATGCCGTCCATCCGGTTTGAAAGCAGAACATGAGCATTGGAAACTTCTGTTGTGTAGGATTCCTGCGATTGGCAGATCACCACGTTGTATCCCGCATTCGCGGCCACTTCCTGTGCGCCCATGATCACGGTAGGGAAAAAATAAGTCAGGAATTCCGGTACGATAATCCCAATGGTATTGCTTTTGCTTTTTACCAGGCTTTTGGCCAGGAGGTTGGGTTGATAGTCTAATTTCCTTGCCATTTTCAGAACAGCAATCCGGGTTTGTTTATTGATATCACTATGTTCGTGCAACGCTCTGGAAACGGTTGACTTGGAAATATTCAATGCTTTGGCAATATCCACAATAGTGGCCATATGCCGTTCCGGCGAGGACCGGATGCTGGCGCCCGGCAGCGTAAAATAACTTTTGCAATCCTTGCAGTAGTAACGCTGCTTCCCCCTTACCATTCCGGATTTGGTAATGGCATGTACATGATTACATTTCGTGCAACGGATCATAAATAGGGCCCTTCTTATCGGTGGGGTAGTAAAAATAGGCATCACCCATCAATTTTCAATCAGCCGCCAAAAAATACCGGTATCGTTTGCGGTATCGTTCCCGGTAGATTTCGTATCCGTAAAAATGCGCGGGTTCACTTTTCTATTTCAAACTTCTTTATCATTGTCCGGCGATCAGGTCTGATCGTTTTATTACTTAATTACTGTTTTATTCCTAAAATCTGCTTGCTTTATGAAGAAATTTTCTTTCTGCTTACGAAGCCTTTATGGTTTTGCGGCCCTTTCTTTAATCGCCTCTCTGATGATTTGTACTTTGGGGGTAAACGCGCAGGCTCCCGGCGAAAATACAGTTCACGGCAAAGTGCTGGATGAAAACGGAAAGGGGCTTGATGGCGCCACAGTGACCGTTAAGGGTTCGACGAAAGCTACCCAGACCGATAATACGGGCGCTTTTACCTTAAGTGACATCAAACGCGGAACCGCACTCGTTATCTCCTTTCAGGGTTATGAGGATGCAACGGTTATTGTCAGAAATTCCGCTGTCTTAACTGTTTCAGTAAAACAAAACGTTAACACGCTGAATGATGTTGTCGTGGTAGGTTATGGAACCCAGCGAAAAGTAGCTACCACCGGATCTATCGCATCCGTTAAAGCGTCGGAAATAACACAAACGCCGGTTACGAATGTGGCACAGGGCATTCAGGCCCGGGTTTCGGGGGTGCAGATTACGCAGAACAATGCAGCGCCTGGCGGAAGCATCAGTGTGCGAATCAGAGGAACAAACTCAATCAACGGATCATCGGAACCTTTGTATATCATTGACGGAATCCAGATATCAAATGAAGGCGGCGTGAATGACGCCAGCCCGCTTTCCACGATTAATCCTAATGATATTGAATCAGTCGACATTCTTAAAGATGCTTCCGCCACGGCAATTTATGGAGCCCGCGGAGCTAACGGCGTCGTATTGATTACCACTAAAAGAGGTAAGAACGGCCCTACCCGCGTTCAGTTTGACGGGTATACCGGAATTCAGAACATTACAAAAAAGATCGATTTACTGAATGCGTCACAATTTGCGCAGCTGGAGAACGAGATATACAATAACAACGGATACCCGGATCCTGGCTCTCTTGGGAAAGGCACCGACTGGCAAAATCTTGTTTACAGGCAGGCAGCGATCAATAACGCACAGTTGTCAGTAAGCGGTGGTACCGAAAAAACGCAGTTTGCCATTTCAGGAAATTTTTTCGATCAGGACGGTATCATTATCAAATCGGGGTACAAACGATATTCATTACATGTGAGTATCGATCACAAAATAAGCGATCGCTTTAAAATTGGGACCACCATTATCGGAAGCAATTCTGTAAACAATGGCATTCCTACCGGAAGCACCAGCATGGATGGGGCTGTGGATTATTCCAGCATCGTGGGTGCAACGCTGGGTGCGCCGCCAACGCTCAAACCTTATAATGATGATGGATCGATCTATTCTTTCGTGGATCAGGGCGGCGGCCGTTATAGCGAGGTGGTGAATCCACTGGGCATGGCGGAAATCCTCAACCGAACCACAACCCGGAGGGATCTGGCGAATATATATGCGGAAGTCAATATTATTAAAGGACTGACTTACCGGGCTAACTTTAATATGGATCTCTCCAATTCGCTCAATGATTATTATTCCCCGCTTTCCATCATTGCCCATGCAAATATTAACGCCAGTTCGGGCACTGCAAGAAAAGGGAACGTTAATGCCAGCGGACTACTACATGAAAGCATACTGACCTTCGACAGAATGTTTGGAGAACATTCTTTGAAAATAACCGGTGTTTATGCAACCCAGAGCAATACCATTGCTTCCAATACCATTAACGCCAATGGATTTCCGAACGATGCAACCACCAATGAGGCTGTCGCTTTGGCCGCCAACCGCACAGTGAGCAGCTTTAAAACGAACGATAAGCTCAATTCCTACATGGGACGTATCAATTACGGTTATAAAAATAAATACTTCCTGGATCTCACAGCACGGTATGACGGCGCATCGAAATTCGGAGCGAATAATAAATACGGTTTCTTTCCTGCTATATCCGGTGCATGGCGCATCATTCAGGAATCTTTCTTGCAAAACCAAACTTTGCTAAGCGATCTTAAACTCAGGGTAAGCTATGGATTAACCGGAAATGCGGCTGCCATTGCTCCATACCAATCGCTCTCCCTGCTCTCATCAGGCAGTAACTACGAATTCAACCACGTTTATACGGTTGGGTTGAGCCCAACGGGCATTGCCAATAATGACCTTAAATGGGAAAAATCAAAGCAAACGGATATTGGCCTGGATATCGGCATGCTGAATAACAGGATCAATTTTGTAATCGATGCCTATCAGAAAAGGACAGACGGCCTGCTGTTTATAAAAGCTCTTCCGCTTTCTTCCGGCTATAGCTCATTTCAGGGAAATTTTGCGAGCATTGACAATAAGGGAATCGAATTGGCAGTGGATGCGCGAATTATTGACAGACAGGTGAAATGGAATATCAACGGAAATATTTCCTTTAATCGCAACAAACTGATAAGCCTGGAAGGTGGACTGGATGAGTTTGTTCTCAGCCCGTACAGTGTTTTGAAAGTGGGACAGCCGCTTGGAATTTATAAAACCTATGTTTTTAATGGCATCTACCAGACAGGAGAAACCATCCTGCCAGGCCAGGGAAGCAGGATCGGTGGTACAAAGCTCGTGGACCTGAATAAGGACGGACAGATCACGGATGCCGATCAGAAGATAACGGGCAATTCGAATCCGAACTATATATTCGGAATTTCCACCAGCGTCTCCTATAAGAATTTTGATTTCAGCGCCTTCCTCTCGGGGGTGCAGGGCAACCAGCTCTATAATCTCAGCCGGTATACCTACGAAAATCCGCTGGGATCCAGAAATGTGCTTGCCGGGCTGGTTAATCGCTGGTCTCCGACAAATCCGAGCAACGAATATCAGAGTGGATCTCAGGGCGGAAGATTGCCCGTGTCGGACCGGTTTCTGGAAAACGGATCCTATGTGCGGCTTAAAAATATCAGCCTGGGATATAGACTTCCTGCAATCAAATGGGTAACCAGGGCAAGGATTTATATCAGTGGAAACAACTTGTTTACCATCACCCAATACAGTGGCTACGATCCCGAGGTAAATAGTTTTGGCGGATCAAATTCCCTGGTTGGTATTGACAATCTTGTATATCCGGCAGCCAGATCTTTTTTGATTGGCCTTCAGTTGGGATTCTAACACGAATAATTTTAATTATCAAGAGCATTCAATATGAAAACGTATATCATTCTTATCGTAATCGCGTGTTTTTCGCTCGTTACCTCCTGCAAAAAGGGCGCCCTGGATGAACAGGTTTATTCTTCCATTTATACGGAGAAATTCTATAAGACGGCTGCGGATGCAGAGGCGGCAATGACGGCTGCCTATGGACCGATGGCTGATTTATACAATACAGCGGGTACCTGTGCCTCCGACTTCAGCTCGGATCAGAGTTATGCGCGACCGGTTGTTGGCCGCGATACGTATGCATTGTATAATTATGATCCGAATTATACCACGCAAAAGAGCTTTGGGCGGGATTTTGAGTCGCCGCTGGCCATCTGGCGGAGCTGTTATGCGGGCATTGAAAAATCCAATTGGGTACTGGAAAGGGTTCCGGCAACAAATATGGATGTTGCACGCAGAACGGCAATTCTGGGAGAAGCCTTTTTTTTGAGAGCGTTCTATCACTGGACTTTAACCAAGAATTTTGGCGATGTGGTACTAAAGATTCATTCCAGTTCCGATCCGGCATCGGCTTATGCTCCTGTATCACCCAAAGCGGACGTTTACAAACAGATATTTGCAGATCTTGATTCTGCTGTTGCCGATCTTCCCGGTTATTCGGCCAGCATTCAGAAAGGAAGGCCCTCAAAAGAAGCAGCGCTTGCTCTTTATGCCAAAGCTGCCTTATATGGCGAGAATTATTCCCTTTCATTAGAAAAGGCTGAAGATGTAATCAGCTCTGGAAAATACCGTTTAATGGCGGATGTGCGGGATCTTTACAGTGTGCCAAAAGAAGATGAAGCAAGGCAGGAAAATATGTGGGCGTTTGAATGCGAAAGTACGACGCCGGGGCTTGGAAGTCAGATCCATAGTTTGTGGGGCCCCAGAAGCAGCAACGGACCTGAATACCTGGTGCAGTCTTTCGGATCTGCATTGGTTTACCAGTCCTTTTTTGATTCATTTAACCCGAACGATAAAAGACGCCAGTTGCTGGATACTACCTATGTAGGGAAAGACGGGAACATAGTGCATCAGAAAGACGTTGACGTGGCCACACCCCAGGCGGTGCTCCTGAAAAAATACCAGGATCCGAATTCCAATGGATCCAGGGGAGCGACCAATATACAAATCCTGCGTCTTGCAGACGTTTACCTGATCGCTTCGGAAGCCGAAGCCAGATTGAATGGCGGCAGTTCAAAAGCCTACCGCTATATAGATTCAATCCGGCACCGGGCCGGACTAAATGATCTTACACCGGGTCTGTCACAGGATGCATTTATCGATTCTGTGCTGCAGGAGCGGTCCTGGGAGTTTTTTGGAGAAGGTGACCGGTGGTATGATCTGACCCGTACCGATAAATTTTTGACGGTTATTCCAACAGCAGTCAACAATATTTACCCAGTGCGGACACCTTCGGCAAAAAATAAATATTTTCCTATTCCGCTGGATGAGATCAACGCAAACCCGGGCGTGAAGCAGAATCCCGCATGGCAATAACGGGTGAGCCGTTTTATCCTGAACGTTTTTGAAAATTATCAATCATGCACATTACAATAAGACATTATTTTTCACTCTGCTTACTGCTTTTATTTTCGGGCTCTGCTTTGTTTTCACAGAGCGCAAAAAAAGGAGGGAAATATGAGATCAGTGCTGCTTTTCCCGGGGGAGATATCGTGTTTGATTCCGTGCGGGGAAACGAAGTGTTTATTCATCAAAATCTGCACGACACGGAGGATAATTGGTTTTACTGGTATTTCCGGGTGGGTAAAGCAGCATCGGGAAAAACACTCACCTTTCAATTCACCCATCCGTGGAAGCAGTTGCGTCCGCTGAATGTAATTGGCGTCCGCGGCCCAGCCATCAGCTTTGATTCAGGCAAAACCTGGTCCTGGCTGGGAGTGAAAACGGTTAAAGGAGCTTCCTTCACCTATACTTTTCCTAAAGGAATGCATGACATCCGGTTTAGTTTTGGCATGCCATACACGGAAGCCAATCTCCGTACCTTTTTGAAAGGTTATCAGGACAATCCTAACCTGGAAACGGGAATTATTGCCAGAACAAGAGAAGGAAGACCTGTTGAACGGTTACACGTCGGAAATATACATGGTACTCCAAAGTATCGGGTATTGCTGACTGCCCGGCATCATGCCTGCGAAATGATGGCGAACTACCTGTTGGAAGGAATAATAGAATCTTTACTCGCAGACGGGGAAGAAGGCGAGTGGTTTCGCAAGAATGTTGAGGTATTGATTATCCCATTCGTAGACAAGGATGGGGTTGAGGACGGAGATCAGGGTAAGTACAGAAGAGGGAGAGACCATAACCGGGATTATCTGGGAGAAAGCATTTACGCTTCCACCCGCGAAATCAGGGCGTATGTTCCGGTCTGGTCAGATGGGAAATTGGTGGCCGCAATGGATCTTCACTGCCCGGCGATTCGCGGAAAAGAACATGAACAAATCCATTTGGTGGGAATGGAGGACAGGAATACTGCCGTCGAGGCGGATAAATTTGCGGTCCTTCTGGAAAAGTCTGCCAGACAGGAATTATCAGATCCCCTTCCTTACCTGACTTCCTATAACCTGCCCTTTGGAACCGCATGGAATACGGCGGCCAACTACAGCAAGGGTAAAAGTATGGCAAGGTGGGCCGCTGAACAGAATGGGATTCACCTGGCGACCACGTTGGAATTCCCATACGCAAATGCATCCGGCTCTCCGGTTACACAAAAAAATACGCGCGTTTTCGGCCATACGATTGCCCGGGCGCTTTATGAATACCTGCGGACACTGGATAAATAGCATGGCTAGGCGCCGGCGACAAAAAAGAAATTGAATTATTCGATCCAGAAAAGGAATTACATGAAGAGAAATTTATTCGCGTTATTATTCATCCTGCCCATGCTCACAGGTGCACAGCCGCGTACGGACAACAGTTTAGACGGGCAATGGACCTTTGCACTCGATCCTGTAAAAGTGGGCGAAAACAATAAATGGTTTGCGGCAGATTTTTCTGCCGGCAGATTCGATAAGGTTAACGTTCCACATTGCTTTTCCGTTGATCCGAGATATATGTTTTATACCGGCACAGCCTGGTATTTTAAAAAATTTGTAGCTGATGCACCGGCAGGTGATCGGGTCTTTCTTCGGTTTGATGCGGTATTTTATAAATCGAAGGTCTGGCTCAACGGCGTTTTGATCGGGGAACATGAGGGCGGTTATACGCCTTTCGAACTGGATATAACTGCCGGAATCAAAAAAGAAAACGTGCTCGCTGTGGAGGTGAACAATGCCTGGGATACCACGACCATTCCGGGCGCCAAAACAACGGTTGCATTCGAATCTTCTAACGCAGCTCAGGTATATCCCTGGATCAATTACGGGGGACTTACCCGGTCTGTTCATCTTATTACCCGGCCATCGCTATATATTGAAAATGTAAAAGTAGTTGCGGATCCGGATCTGAAAAAAGGAGATGCATCCATTCATATAACTGCAGTGATCCGGAACAGCAATGCGGTTGCAGTGAAATCCACAATTAATGCTTTTATTTACTATCGTGGAAAGAGAGCCGGGGTTCGTTTTAAACCGCTTTCTGCTGCCATAAGGCCGAATGGGGAAACAAAAATGGAACTGCTGGCCACCATGCCTGCTGAAGAAGTAAGATTATGGAACCAGGATGAGCCCAATCTGTATAGCGCTGAAGTGGTTGCAGGCGCCGATACAATCAACAAAAACTTCGGAATAAGAAAGCTTGAAATAAAAGGTACCAGTCTATTATTAAACGGCGACCCTATCCGGATGGGTGGTTGCAACCGCCCCCTGGATTATCCGGGATATGGCTCCATGGATCCCCGGGTTGTTTTGGACCAGGATCTCAAACTGATCAAGGAAGGATGCATGGAACTTTCCCGGATTAATCATTATCCCTTAACGGAATACCAACTGGACTGGGCCGACGAACACGGGCTGCTGATCATTGAAGAAGCGGGTAACTGGCAAATGACGCCGAAGCAAATGAACGATACCCTGATGCGGGAAAAATACCGCTCGCAAATGAGAGAAATGGTTGAGCGTGACTGGAATCATCCCAGCCTGATCGCGTACAGTGTGGGTAATGAGTTCCAATCTCAAACAGATGAAGGAAAATCCTGGGTCCGGGATATGAGCGGCTTTGTGAGATCCATGGACCCATCGAGGCTGATCACTTTTGCGAGCATGATGGTGAGGCGGGATATTATAAAAACACCTGAAGACGAAGCATCGCAATATGTGGATTTTATCAGTGCGAATATCTATGGGGATTTTTTAAAGGGTCTGCAGCATATCCATTCATTATATCCTGACAAGCCGGTTTTTGTCAGTGAGTTCGGAATCAGGGCGGACAATGGGAATACAGAGGCGGACCGGGTATCCTATTTGAAAAATGCGATGCATGATTTCAGGCAGTGTGATTTTTTAATTGGTGCGTCAGTATGGACATTTAACGATTATCTCAGCCGTTTTCCGGGTACCAACGCCAACGGATACAGGCCCTGGGGCCTGGTAGGTCCCAACCGGGAATTGCGCGGTATGTATAATGCCTGGCAGGAGGAGTTTTCTCCTGCAACAATAGAATTGGTGAAAAGGGAAGGAGAAACTGTTACGCTCAGTATAAAGGCGCGAAAAGATTTTCCCAGTTATACATTGAGAGGATATCAGCTCCGATACAACAATAAACTGATTCCGCTGACTACTTTAAAGCCAGGTGAAGAAGAGCAACTCACTGTTCTGTCGCCAGGACTGGAAGTGGAGGTGGAGCTGATCAAACCGGGGTCTTTTGTGATACTCAGAAAAATATTAAAATAGCTATAGAGAAATAGCCCTGCGGATACAATTGCTTAGAATGGAGGCGGCTTTGGAAGGCGGATAGGAAAATGAAATGTCGTCCTGCGCGAAATTATATAGCTAACAAAAGGAATTGAATGATAAAATCAGAAAGTGCTGAGTCTCGCGATTTCCCGATGGTGCGGATGGATGCAGATTTAATTATAGCAGGCGGCGGTTTGTCGGGCATTTGCTGCGCGATTACCGCTGCGAGAGAGGGACTGAAAGTCGTGCTGGTGCAGGATAGGAGTGTTGTCGGTGGAAACGCAAGTAGTGAAGTGCGCCTCTGGGTGTTGGGGGCCACCTCGCACATGGGAAACAATAACCGGTGGGCCCGGGAAGGCGGTGTAATTGATGAATTGCTGGTAGAGAATATATACCGCAATCCGGAAGGCAACCCCGTTATCCTGGATAATATATTGCTGGATAAAGTGGTTAGTGAACCCAATATCCGTTTGCTGCTGAATACCGCTGTCTATCAGGTCCAAATGAAAGATGCGGTTACCATTGAATCGGTGAAAGCATATTGCAGTCAGAACCAGACGGAATATGCTTTGAGCGCCCCGTTATTTTGTGATGCATCGGGAGACGGCGTACTGGGATTCCTGTCCGGCGCGGCTTTCAGAATGGGGGCGGAAAGCCGGGAGGAATTTGGGGAACTTTTTGCTCCCCCGGAAGAATACGGTGAGCTGCTTGGGCATTCCCTTTATTTTTATTCAAAAGACACGCATCGGCCGGTTCATTTTGTGCCGCCTTCTTTTGCTTTGGATGATATTACAAAAATCCCGCGGTTTAAAAGTTTTAATTCGCAGGAATTTGGCTGCAAACTATGGTGGATTGAATATGGAGGAAGGATGGATACCGTGCATGACACGGAAAAGATAAAATGGGAACTCTGGAAGATTGTTTATGGGGTATGGAATTATATCAAAAATTCCGGTAAGTTTCCCGAGGCAGAAACGCTGACGCTTGAATGGGTCGGTATGATTCCGGGAAAAAGGGAAAGTCGTCGCTTTGAAGGTGATTATATGCTGAAGCAACAGGATATTACAGAACAGCGTATCCATGCCGACGCGGTGGCATTTGGAGGATGGAGCATTGATCTGCATCCATCCGACGGTGTGTATTCCGAACAGCCGGGATGTAATCAATGGCATAGTAAAGGCATCTACCAGATACCTCTTCGTTGTTTGTATTCAAGGAATATTGCTAATCTTTTTCTTGCCGGCCGGATCATTAGCGCTACGCATGTGGCGTTTGGCTCCTGCCGGGTAATGGCTACAAGCGCCTACGTTGCACAGGCTTCAGCCATGGCAGCGGTATTGTGCAAAAAATATCAATGCGATCCGGCGGATCTGCTGAAACAGGAAAGAATGAATGAATTGCAATTACGGCTTACCGGATCGGGTCAACATATTCCCAACGTCATAGTCAGGGACGAACTCGATCTGGTACAACGGGCAAAAATTATTGCGAGCAGCGAACTAATACTAGCTGAAATTGAGGAAGACAGCGATCCGCAACCGCTGGATTTGCCCATCGGGCAAATGATACCTTTGCCTGCCGGCAGAATACCCGATATCAGCATTCACGCATATGCAGAAAAGGAGACCCTGCTTCGGGCGGAAATCCGCATTTGTTCCCGGACCGGCAGTTATACCCCGGACGAGCAGATTGCCGGATTTGAATTCGAGCTGCAACCCGGAAAGAATTGCCTGCAATTGCATACCGCTTCTTCGCTCGCAGCCGAACAATATGTATTTGTAATTCTACATGCAAATCCCCTGGTGCGCATTCCCCGTTCGGATAAGCGCATTACGGGCGTGCTGGCTGTATTTAATACTACCAATCCGGCGGTTTCCAATTACGGCAAACAGGAACCTCCTCAAGACATCGGGATGGACAGTTTTGAGTTCTGGTGTCCGCAGAGAAGGCCGGTTGGCCATAACATTTCCATGAAATTTGGAAAACCGCTTGACTCTTTTAAGGCCGGGAATATCAGGAACGGAATCAACCGGCCTACAACGGCTCCCAACGCCTGGGTGGCTGATTTCAGGGATGCTCATCCTGCATTAACCCTGCAGTGGGAGCGGCCAGTTCGTATAAAAAAGATCCTGCTCAGTTTTGATACGGATTTCGATCATCCTATGGAATCTGTACTGATGTTACATCCAGAACAGATAATGCCCTTTTGTATCCGCAACTACCGGATTTATGATGATCAGAGAAGATTGCTGGTGGAAAGAAAAGGGAATTATCAAACGAGGAATGTTATTGAGCTGGAAAATGAAATCCTTAGCACGGAATTGAGGATTGAACCGGAACATCCTTCCGTTCAATCACCTGCAGCGGTTTTTTCGGTACGTTGTTATAGCTGATCCGGGCAGAGGCGATGTGCTCCGTAAGAATATTATGTACTTTAACAAATTCATCCGGTAATATGATGAAAAAATATGTGCTTGTTTTTTTATTGCTGTTATCTGCAGGGTTTGCATTGGCAAAAGCGGATACGCTCAGGCTGGAAAATAATCAATTACGGGTGGTTTGGGCAAAAACAAATGAAGGATGGAAGATCATACGGCTTCAGGTTTTTATGCACGCCCGATGGCAAACGCTCACGCATCCTTCAGGAGAGTACTGTTTGTTGTATTCGGCAGAAAAGCCTGCGGATATTCCGGATCGTACATTTAAAACGGTTACCGGTTCAACATGGCCGGATACGGTTTACAAATATCAGGTTAAAGCGTGGGATCAGAGTGTATCCCCGGTAGCACTGAATAGTGCCGGTACGGCAGTTTATTTTTATCCTGCTTCTGCAAAGGTTATGGGTAAAAATACCATTGTTTTTACAGCGGAAACAGCTCTCGCAACCATCACTACCGTATGGAGTCTTAATGGAAAATATCCTGGAGATATTATGGTTAAGCAAGCCATGGTCTGTAAAAGAAACGGATATTATTCCCTTGCAAGCCCTTCCCTGTTAACGATCAGCGAAAAAGATATGGCATGGGCCACTGTGCCGGGGTATTTTCAGGGGAAAGAGATGCAAAAGAATTTTATACTCGCTTATGCGTACGGACAAGGCGTTCCGGAACTTCCGGTGATATACAGGGAACGTTGTGCGAGTTCCCTTTGTCCCATCATCACAACAAAGGAAAATGTTTCTCTGACAGTTGTTCCCGAACCAGGTCTGGGACGTGATCCCTGGGCTTTGGATAAGGACACTCACGGGGATTGGTTTCTCGCAATATCCCACAAAAACAGGAGATCGCAACTATCTCCGACACTTTATTATCCTGTATTAGGTGAACCGAAATCGCTGTTGCAGACGGGCAGTGAAATAAATTATCAGTTCCGGTATAGTGTAATGAAGGGAGAATGGTACCGGTTGCTGGAACACGCCGTGGAAGATGTATATCATTTTAAAGATGCCCTGGCGCTTAGAAAGAACACGGAATCACTCACGGGAAGGGTGGAACAGATGCGGGAATATCTTTCCGACAGAAAAACGTCTTTATGGAATGTGGAAGAATACAAAGGCATGAAAATTGGCGGACAATCTTATCTGGGTGGGGTGGTCGGATCCAATAAGGACGCAATGAAAAATTCCGACTACGGCGCCATGTGGATGCTGGCGAGTATCAGCAGCGACCGTTATCTGAAAGACAGCGTATTACCATATGCGCTGAATTTTAAACTGGCGCAGCAGCAAACGGACACTGGATTTTTTCAGGGTGCTGCCGTGGGACAGTATTACCTTTCAAAAAGTAAAAAATTTACGGAGGAATGGGGAGAATTTGTAGAACCCATTGGCCTCACGTATTATACCATGCTGGATTTGGGCAATATTCTTTTGTTTGAACCGGGGAATGCGGAATTAAAAAAAAGGCTGACACTCGGAGCGGGATTATTATTAAAATGGCAGAAAGCCGATGGCAGCTGGGAAGTAGCGTACGACCGGAATACACGTCAACCGTTATTTACGGACCTGAAAGATTTGCGGCCGACATTTTATGGACTGATGGTGGCTTACCGGATCTTAAAGGATGAAAAATATCTCTCAGCGGCAAAAAGGGGAGCAGACTGGTTTATTCAAAATGCGGTGGCGAAAGGAAATTTCATTGGTGTTTGCGGCGATGCGCGGTATGCCCCGGATTTTGCCACCGGGCAATCAGCCCAGGCATTGCTGGACCTGTACGATTTAACCGGCGATAAAAAATATGAAACGGCAGCCGTCCAAACCGCAAGAATGTATATGACCTCCATTTATACGCAGCCGGTTCCTTCCCGTAAAATCAAAATGGTCAATGGCGTTTCCCGGGAGGATTGGCAGATATCCCAGTCCGGATTAAGTTTTGAACATGGAGGCATTATCGGTTCAGCCAATGGCGCCGGACCGATTTTACTTTGCAGTCATGCCGGTATGTTTATACGAATGTTCCAGCTTACCGGCGACAGCCTGTTCGCTTACATGGCAAGAGCCGCAGCCATTGGCCGGGATGCATTTGTTGACAGTCGGACAGGCGTTGCTTCGTATTACTGGAAAACGATGAATAAAGGCGCCGGACCCTATCCACATCACGCCTGGTGGCAGATCGGATGGATAACGGATTACCTGTTGGCGGAAGCGCAGCTGCGTACCGGCGGCAAGGTTATTTTCCCCAGGGGATTTTTAACGCCGAAAGTTGGCCCGCATGAATCTTACGGATTTGCGCCGGGTAAAATATTCGGCGAACCCGCCAGCCTAATGATTAGTGAAGGTTTGGTAACCTGTAATAATCCCAATATAGAATATATTACAGCAGTCAGTGAGGATAAGAAAAAGTTATTCATTCTCCTGCTAAACGATATTGGAGAAAGGACGGATGCAGATATCCGGCTTGATATCCGGAAACTGAAACCAGGGAATCTGCAGGTGGAGTCGAAGAAAGAATTATCTGCCGGCAAAAGTTTGGATTCATCGGAAATCTGGCAGACAGAATTGAAAGGATACGGCATCAAAGTATACGCTGTTGACCTGGCAACGCGCTGAGTGACGGTCAGCTTTTATCACAAAAGTAAATGGACACTCTCTGGCTAAGCCATATGGGTAACCACAAAAATTGTTGGAATGGGTCAGTTGGATTTTGTTGTAATGGCGGTGTTTGCGTTGTTGATCCTGGGTATCGGCATGACTTTTACCCGGGTGGGCAGTAAGACCTCAACTGCATTCTTTGAAGCGGGCGGCGCTACGCCCTGGTGGATTAACAGCATCTCTTTATTCATCAGCTATTTTTCCGCCGGTACTTTTGTTGTGTGGGGCTCAATTGCCTATAAAAGTGGTTTTGTAGCCAACGGTATACAGTTAACCATGGTATTTGGCGGATTGCTGGTGGCCAGGTTTATCGCAGCCAGGTGGAAACGAACCGGTACGGTAACTGCCGCGGAATATATTGGCAAAAGACTGGGAATAAAAACGCAACAGTTTTTTACGCTGCTGATCATGCTGCATGGACTGTTTACGACGGCCTCTGTTTTATATCCCGTAGGGAAAATGGCCAGTGTAGCCACGCCGCTTTCTCTCAATGCCTGTATATTGATTATAGGAGGAATTATTATCCTGTACACTGCGGCAGGTGGTTTGTGGGCCGTACTGGTAACGGATGTGGTGCAATTTGTTATTCTGACCGCTGCGGTAATGATCGTTATCCCAATGGCTTTTAAAGAGGTAGGCGGTGTGCATAGCTTCGTGAGCAAATCACCGGGCGGATTCTTTAACTTTTTTAATCAGGAATATTCCTTCGGGTTTTTTCTTGCCTTTCTTGCCTATCAGACTGTGTACATTGGCGGGAATTGGGCCTATGTACAGCGATACACGAGTGTGTCTACGGAGCGGAATGCCAAAAAAGTGGCCTACCTTTTTACGATTCTTTATTTTGTGAGTCCTTTTATCTGGATGCTGCCTCCGATGATCTACCGGGTCATCAATCCAAACCTGCATGGATTACAGCCGGAAGGCGCTTATATGATGATATGTCAGCAGGTATTACCGGCGGGCCTGATCGGTCTGGTATTATCGGGTATGATCTCGGCCAGCGCAAGTAAGGCAAATACAACCATCAATATGATGGCGATTGTGTTCGCCCATGATGTGGTTAAAAAAGTATTCAGCCCGCGGGCAAGTGAAAGATCGCTGATCCGCGCCGCCAGATTCTTTACCGTTTTGTTTGGGTTCATTACCATCGGGATCGCCATGCTGGTGCCCAGGATTGGCGGTATTGTGGAAATGGTATTAAGCACCGCCTCCATTGCGGGAGGCGCTTTGTTTGCCCCGATCATTTGGACATTGTATTCCAAAAGGCAAAACGCCATTTCGGTTGTCTCCGCTTCTTTATGCGGGCTCATAATTAGTCTGGGTTTGAAATTATTCGGTCCGGCATTGCTGGGGTTTAAACTCAGCCGTTTGTGGGAGACCGCCTGGGGCGTGGGTATTCCAATAATCGTTTTGCTGCTTTGGGAATTGTATTATATTTTGATCAGGTATGAATCCCCCGCGGCTGCCTTTCCGGATAAGGCGCAAACTGCAGAATTGATTGCTGAACATAAGGCAGATGCGCAAGGTCAGAATGTATTTGGTATAAGAATCATTGCAGGCGCCATCGGTATTGTAGGCGCTGGTATCGCCATCCTCGGCATGCTGGCTAAAAGCGGAACCGTGGCGTTTGTCGTGGGATTGCTGATCCTGATACTTGCTTTTCCCCTGTGGCGGTCAACCCGGTCTGCCCCGAATAGATAGTTTACAGCCCGACGGAATTTCTGCTTTAATTTTCCTGTTAATCAAAAATTAGCCCGATGATTAATCAATTTGGGCTTTATTTGTACTGTGATGGGCAGCCGCTGACTTTGGGTCGATATTTCAGGATCTACATATATAAATCTATACTCATCATTAAACGATTGCAAATGGATAATCAGAATTATGCTACCGGTCGTCATGCTGTGAACCGGCGGGACGCCATGCGACTTTTGGGAATGGGCTCTACGATGGGTCTGTTCGGATTACTGGGCAGCGGTCCGCTGCGGGCCGCCGGTTTAACGGAACGAATAAATGATCAGGGGCCGGAAAGCCGTTCAGCAAATTTCAACAAAAGCCTGCCTCCTTTAAAAATCAGAAGCGTTAAAGCGATCGGTACCGCCCCGGAAGGTTCTAACCTGGTGCTGGTGAAAGTGGAAACCAGCGAGCCAGGCCTTTATGGTATCGGCTGCGCCACTTTCACGCAACGTGCGGAAGCGGTGGTTGCCGCTATCAATAGCTATATGAGCGATTTCTGCGTGGGAAGGGATGCCGATAATATCGAGGATATGTGGCAGGCTTTTTTCGTCAGTTCCTATTGGCGAAACGGGCCGGTATTGAACAACGCCATCAGCGGACTGGATCAGGCGTTGTGGGACATCAAAGGCAAGCGGGCCAACATGCCGGTTTACCAATTGCTGGGAGGAAAAGCGCGATTTGCGGTAGATACGTATGCGCATGCCGATGGCCGGACACCTGAGCAGGTGGCTGACAATGCACAGAAATACATCGAACAGGGATTCCGGTATGTGCGCATCCAGCAGGGCGGTTATGGCTCTCTCTATCTGGCTCAGCAGCCGGATTTCAAGGAAGCAGGTTTTGGGAAAGACAGCGACGAGTTCATGGATTCCGTTGCTTATGTGCAGGCAGTACCAAAACTCTTTCGCGAAGTGAGGAAACGCTGTGGCGAGGAAATTGATCTGCTGCACGACACGCACGAACGCGTACAGCCGGTAGATATGATCAATATGTGCAAACGGCTCGAGGAGTACAACCCTTATTTTATAGAGGATCCGGTTTCCCCGGAAAACATGGAATGGTTCAAACAACTAAGGGCAAGCACGACGGTCCCCTTTGCCATGGGCGAACTTTTCAATAACCCCAATGAATTTGTGGGCGCCATTTCAAATCATTATATGGATTATATCCGCTGCCATATTTCTCAGATTGGTGGCATCACACCAGCTATGAAAGTGGCGCGTCTGGGGGAATTCTTCAATGTAAAAACCGCCTGGCACGGACCCGGTGATGTGTCGCCCGTAGGCCATGCCGCAAATTGTCATATTGATCTTGCGATCTGGAATTTCGGTGTACAGGAATCCATTTTCTTCTCCGATAAGATCCGCGAAGTTTTTCCCGGAACGCCGGAATTGAAGAAGGGCTACTTTTATGTGAATGAAGCGCCGGGGCTTGGGGTGGATATTGATGAGAAGCTGGCGGCCAAATACCCGATCAATAATCGTGCAGGTAAATGGACGATCCGGAAAAGGGACGGGACGATCATCCGCCCGTAATCGGATCACTCATCATTCCAAATCATGCCAGTGCTCATGAAAAAAATAATCTGGCTGCCGGGCGTTATGCTGGTCAGCCTCCTGACGGGTGCATTGCCGGCCGCTGAATTTCCCGCAGCGGAAATTACCAACGGTCTCATTCATGCGAGGATATACCTGCCGGATGCAGACAACGGATATTACCGTGGAACCCGCTTCGACTGGGCGGGTGTTATTCCGGAGATCAGTTTTAATCGGCACAGTTACAGCGGACAATGGTACGATAACTATACGCCGACGAAAAACGACGCTGTCATGGGACCTGTGGAAGCATTCGACCCACTGGGATATGATGAAGCAGGGGCGGGGGGATCTTTTGTAAAGATCGGTATCGGTGTTTTATCCAAACCCGATGCAACACCTTACTCGCCCTTCAAATATTACCAGATTCTGAATGCGGGACATTGGGAAATAAAAAGATCTGCCGCCGATATCCGGTTCATTCACCGGCTGGACGATAAGGCCTACGCCTACATCTATGAAAAAGAGGTAAAGCTTGTGAAAGGAAAACCGGAGCTGCTCCTGATCCACAGCCTGAAAAATACCGGGAAGAAGACGATCGAAACAGAAGTGTTCGATCATAATTTTTTCCTGCTCGACCATCGCCCCATGGGGCCGGGCCTCGTGCTGAAATTTCCGTTTCATCCTTCCGCGGAACAAGCCCGGGGGCTGGATGATATCGCGGCTCTGCGGGCCGATTCCATCACCGTACTCCGGCAACCTGCACCGCGCGAATCGGTTTATGCCGAACTGCTCGGCTTTGGCAAATCGGAAAGGGATTATGATATCCGGCTGCAGAACCATATCACAGGAACCGGTGTCCGCATACGTTGTGACCGCCCTTTATCGAGGCTCGTTTTCTGGGGTTCTTCCACGATCCTCTGTCCCGAACCTTATATCCGGGTGAAAGTGCTTCCTGGTGAAACTTTTCACTGGACGATTCGGTATGATTTTAATTGACAATGGACAATTGATAATGGATAGCTTATGAAAGAAAAACGAATTGTCCTTTTTCCGGTGTTCATCATATTCCTCCTTGCCGCCGGTTGCTCGCATCCGAAGCAGGATACCGAGTGGCGGAACTATGGCGGAAATAACGCGGGAAACCGGTATTCACCGCTCAATGAAATCAACCTGAGTAATGTGCAAACCATTCGACCGGCCTGGGTCTACCATTCGGCCGGGAACCCGGGGCAAAATAGCCAGGGTTCTGATCAGGAGATTCAGTGCCAGCCCATCGTAGTGCAGGGAATACTTTATGGATACGATCCGGCGTTGAAGCTCTTTGCCCTGGATGCGGCAACTGGCAGGGAGGTATGGAAATTCGACCCGTTTTCCGACCTAACACCCAGGTATACGCGAAGCCGTGGAATGACGTATTGGGAAGATGGAAACGATAAACGAATTTTTTTCACTGCCGGTTCCAACCTCTATGCAGTGCATGCACTCACGGGAAAACCGGTTCTCGATTTTGGCGAAGCGGGCAGACTAAGCCTCTATACGGGTCTCGCTGTCAATCACGATGTGCGGCATCTGTATGTTGCTGCCACTTCACCGGCCGTTGTCTATAAAAATATACTGATCATCGGATCCGCAGTATCCGAAGCGGGTAATGCGGCGCCGGGTTATGTGCGCGGCTTCGATGCGCACACTGGTAAACTGGTCTGGACCTTTCATACGATTCCCCAGCCCGGTGAGCCGGGCTATGAAACCTGGCCGAAAGATGCATATCAATGGGCCGGCGGAGTAAATAACTGGGGCGGCATGGCGCTTGACGAAAAGAGGGGAATGGTTTATTTCGGAACAGGATCTCCTTCATCCGATTTTTATGGTGGCGACCGCGCCGGCATCAATCTGTATGCGAATTGCATCCTGGCTTTACAAGCTCAGACCGGCAAACTGAAATGGTATTATCAGACCATTCACCATGATCTCTGGGACCGCGATATCCCCTGTCAGCCGAACCTGACCAGCATTGTGCATAATGGGAAGAAAGAAGATGTGCTGGTTCAGTCAACCAAAGACGGACTGGTTTATGTACTGGACCGCGATGACGGCCATTCCATTTTCCCTGTTGAAGAACGACCGGTTCCGACAGAAGGATTGTCTGGAGAACATCCCTGGCCGGTACAGAAATTTCCATTGAAACCGGCGCCGCTTTGTAATCAATTTCTGGCAGACAGCGATATCACGGATATTTCAAAGGACGCGCACGATTATGTGGAACGAATGCTTGCCGGAACAGGGCACGACAAAAAGTTTCTTCCTCCCTCAGGCCGCGGAACGGTTCTGATTGGTTACAGCGGAGGCGCGGAATGGGGAGGTAATGCGGTGGATAACAACGGTATATTTTATCAAAACAGCAACAACGCTCCCTGGCTGCTTCGAATGATCTCCCGGGCAGATCAGCAGAAAGAAATCGCCGAACTATCCCAGGGAAACGGATTGTATATTTCCAATTGCGCATCCTGTCATGGCGCCGATCGCAGAGGCAACGGCCAGGAGGTCCCCAGCCTTCTGAAAATCAATAACCGTTTGCCGGAAGCTGAGATAGCCCGGGTGCTGAAAACGGGCCAGGGAAGGATGCCATCCTTCCAGACGCTTTCGGAAACGGACAGGAGATCCATCATCCATTTTCTGGAAAGCGATGTGCATGCCGTGGCAGAACATAAAGGGGTCAAACATCCTTTGACAAATCAGAAACCAACCGATACGGCCTTCCCATACAAACCTCCTTATTTCAGCAGCGTCTGGGAAAAGCTTACTGATTCAAACGGATATCCCGGAATCAAACCACCCTGGGGTACGCTCAATGCGATTGACCTGAATACCGGGGAATATAAATGGCGGGTACCGCTGGGAGAATATCCGGAACTGACAAAAAAAGGCATCCCTATTACCGGGATGGAATCCTATGGCGGTCCCCTCGCTACCGCCGGCGGCCTCGTATTCATTGCAGGTACAAGAGATGAAAAGATTCGCGCCTTCGACAGCCGGACCGGAAAACAGGTATGGGAATATCAGCTTCCTGCCGGCGGATTTGCCACACCCATCACCTACCGGCTGGCAGGAAGACAATATATTGTTATTGCTGCCGGAGGAGGAAGAGGACTAAAAAGCAGCGGTGATTATATCGCTTTTGCCCTTCCTGGGTGATAAGCGGATTTTTTTTTCATTAATTCCTTTATTAATCTATTATTAGCGGCTTTATTAACGCCTCAGGCTTTATTTGCACATATTATTTAAACCCAAATAATTGCTTGTGTATGAAAAAACTGCTATTGCTGCTTTTGTGCGCGTCCGGCTTCTATGGGAGCTATGCCCAGGAACGCCTGATAAAAGGTAAGATAACGGATGAAAATAACAGCCCCTTATCCGGCGCAACAATAACGCTTAAAAGTACTTCTGTATCCACCACCAGTTCCGCCGACGGGAGTTTTCAAATCGATATCAGCAACCAGGCAAATCCGGTGTTGCTGATCAGCTTTGTCGGTTACCTTCAGCGGGAATATCCCATCCGGGGGCGGTCCGACATCAGCATCCGGCTGGATCGCGAGGAGTCGAGTCTGGGCGATGTAGTGGTTGTCGGGTATGGCGTTCAGAAAAAGAGTGATATCACGGGTGCCAGCAGCACCGTTACGGCCAAAGAAATTTCAAAACGTCCGCTCGTCAGGCTGGAGCAGGCTTTACAGGGAACCACCTCCGGTGTTTACGTGATCAGCCCGAACGGGCAACCGGGTCAGGGCCTCCGGGTAAAGATCAGGGGCGCTAATTCCATTACCGGATCCACTGAGCCGCTCTATGTAATTGATGGGATCATCGGATCGGGTTCGGATGTCAACGTAAATGACGTGGCCTCAATAGAAGTGCTCAAAGATGCCGCTTCAACAGCCATCTATGGTTCCCGGGGCTCCAACGGAGTGGTGCTGATTTCAACAAAATCCGGCGCGACCGGGAGGGCTAAAGTAGGAGTCAGTGGATGGGTCCGGCATGATCAGATGCCCAAAGAACTGGATCTGATGGGACCTTATGATTTTGCCCGGGCGGTAAATTCCCAATTTATTGCCCAGGGAAGTGCGGCTGATTTCACAGACCAGCAACTGAGCGATTTTAAATCGGGCGCAGTAAAAGGTACGGACTGGCAAAGAGCCCTGCACACAAAAGCCTGGGTACAGAATTACCAGGTTGATTTATCCGGGGGTTCTGACGCAGTAAAATATTATTTGTCGGCCGCTTATCTCGATCAGCCGGGAATTATGCTGAACCAATGGTTCAAAAGACCTTCCTTTCGTTCCAACGTGGATATCCGGGTGAATGACCGCCTGAATATTAAATTCAATGTAACGGCCAGTATTCCGCAATCCCACAATAATGATTACGGCGGCGGACTCGGTGATCCGTTTAACCAGGCAGTGGAATGGGATCCTACTTCACCCATCAGGGATGCAAACGGAAAATGGATCACACATTCCAAATATGCATCCATACAATTTAACCCGATCGCGGAAGCAGAAAGCAGGGTGCATGATGATATTTCCACCAATGTATCCGGAATGGCCACCATTAATTACCGCATACTGAAAGACCTTAGTTTCACTTCCACAGACGTCTACTCCCTCGGCCTTGAATACCGGCAACATCTTGACGGCCCGGGAACCAGCGACTACGACAGTAAAAACGACAATGCCCAGGTGTATTCCTCCAGGGGGCGAGGCGTACAGACCAGCAATTATCTTACCTACAAACACCGTTTCGGAGACCATTCCATAACAGCAACCGCTCTGTTTGAGTTTTCCTCCGGACAGAACAGCAATGTGACCTCAACTTCTAAAAATCTCTCAACCTATTCGCTTGGTTATTACAACCTGGCCCTCGGTTCCACTCAGCAAACGGCGTCCGGTTATTCCGCCGATGCCCTGGTTTCCTACATGGGCAGGGTTTACTATTCATTTCGCGACAAGTACGATGTTTCAGCCAGTATCCGGACAGACGGCTCCTCCCACCTGGCCAAAAAATACGCAACATTCCCTTCTGTCGGGGTGGCGTGGAATATTAAAAATGAAGAATTCATGAAGAATTCAGGAGCCTTTTCCGCTTTGAAGATCCGTGCTTCTTATGGACAAACGGGTAACCAGGCTGTCGGGGCTTACTCCACCATTCCGCAGATCAACACACAGTACACACAATACAACAACCTGAGTGCTTATTATTTCTCAGGCCAGGGACCCGGCTCGGCAGGTAACCCGACCGTTGCCACGTTCCTCGGAACGCCGGTATCCAGTTCGCTGCGCTGGGAAGACAAAGCTACCTATGATGCAGGTATCGATATGGCATTTTTCAACGGACGTTTAACGTTCGTGGTGGATGCTTATACGAGCAAAGTGACCAACCTGCTTTACAGTCAGAGCGCTCCGCAATATCTGGGTGGGGGCACTTACGCAGCAAACGTCGGCAGCCTTTCCAACAAAGGTGTTGAATTTGCCATTGGCGGAACACCTGTCAGTAATACTAAATTCAGGTGGAACACCAACCTGAATGTATCCATCAACCGGAATAAGGTTTTAAGTCTCGGCGGGCAGGATAAGATCCTCGCCATCGGAGGCAACAATACGTATAATGCGGTCTTAAAAGTGGGTGATCCGCTGGGTGAATTTTATGGATATAGATTCCTGGGTACCTGGAAATCTAAAGACCAGGCGGAAGCCGCATTGTTCGGGATGGTACCCGGAGATGCCCGGTATCAGGATCTCAACGGGGATCATGCCTATACTGCGGACGATTATCAGGAACTCGGAAATGCCACTCCCGATTTTAGTTTCGGTTTTATCAACGATCTCAGCTACGGCAATTTTACATTCAGCTTTATGTTCCAGGGACAACAGGGAGGACAGGTATTTTCCCAAACCCTTGCCTATCTCTGGGGAGGACTGGGTGATATGAAGAACGCCACTACCATTGAAGCTGTTCCGGAAAATCTGTGGTCGGCCGGACACGAAACGGATAACCCAGCCTGGAGTAATACAGGCCATAATTATAATGGCAGCAGCCGCTATGTTTATAATTCAAGCTTTGCCAGGCTGAAGAATATCTCACTAACCTATCAGCTTCCGCAGCGGGTGCTCGGAAAAAGGGTCAGCAATCTGGAGTTCTATATCAGTGCGCAAAATATCTGGACCATTACGTCTTACAAAGGTTATGATCCGGAAATCGATCAGCAGCCGACGGGAAATGCTATTTCCATGGGACAGGAATTCGGCGTCATTCCCAATCCGAAATCATATACGTTCGGACTGAGATGTACACTGTAAGGATTCAACAATAAATTAATTCAGGGGAATATTTAAAAAAACAGATAATGAAAACAAGATATTTAATTACATCCTTCCTGCTGGCAGCCCTTTCCGCGGGACTGATTTCGGGCTGTTCAAAACAACTGAAGGAGGACCCGAAAGCCAGTCTTACTCCCGGAACGTATTTTCAAACGCAGAACGATCTGGATGCCGCCATTGCGGGAATGTATGCTGTACTTGCGCATGACGGAGCCTGGGGCTTTACCAATAAAATGACCACTTATTTCGGAGCCGATGATCTGACCACGGATCCCGGGCTAAACAAGGGGAATCAGCGGGAATTCGACCAGCTGGCCGGCGCCTCCGATAATCCGGACATTGGCGCCATGTGGAGCGGGCCCTGGCAAACGATTTATAACGCCAACAATATCATTGCCAATTATCCGCAGGTCAATTCGACCGATGCACAGAAAAACGAATCGGCAGGCCAGGCTTATTTTATAAGAGGGTTATGCTATTATTACCTGGTCAGAACTTTCGGACAATTACCCCTCGTGCTTAGCACGGAAGCGGGTAACCATCCGCCACGCAGTTCGGTTGATTCCATCTATGCTTTAATCATCAGCGATCTGCAAATGGCAAAAAGCATGCTGGGTACTGCGAAAACCCAGGGCTTGCCGACAACCTATTCGGCAAGTGCCGTGCTGGCCGACGTTTATCTTACCATGGCCGGTTGGCCTTTGAATGATGCCAGTAAGTATAGTCTGGCGTCCACCGAAGCAAAGCTCGTGATGCAGTCAGCCGTTTACGATCTCAGTACGCCATACGACAAAGTGTTCACAACCAATAATTGTTCCGAGAGTATTTTCGCGCTGGAATACAGCGTTGCAGGTAATCTGCCCAACCGGAGCTTCGGATCTACCAGCGTCCCTCTCGACGAAGTAGCCACAGACGGATCATCGGGCTGGGATGATTTTTATCCGGAGATCAATTTCTTTAAAAAAGCACCGGCATGCACGAGGACAGATCTCACTTTTTATACCACCCTTAAACTGAGACAACCGGATAAAAGTTTTGTGCTTACGCCATGGAATTCTCCGACAACGCATGCACAGCATCCTTACTACAAAAAATTCAGGGCCGGGCTCAATGGCGACGGCGTGAATGAAACGCCGACCGCTATCAATACCATACAGCCAAGCACCAATAAGGAAACGATCATTGTGCGGTATCCGCAGGTGCTGCTCGACTTTGCCGAAGCGTCGGCCATGGCCGGAAGCGGACCAACCACCGAGAGCTATGACGCCATCAATCAGGTGAGGGCCCGCGCCGGTGAACCACCGCTGGTGGCCGGACTCAGCGCAACGGACTTCCAGGATTCAGTGGTTTATGAAAGAGCTTATGAATTTGCGGGTGAATTTGGCATGCGCTGGTTTGATATCGTCAGACTGCAACTGCTTCCGCAAATCACCACCGGACGGGATCCTGCAGAAAATCCCCTCACGCATCCCGTAGATCAAACAAGATATCTGGCGCCAATACCTTATTCTGAAATGGTACTGAATCCCGACTGGAAACAGAATGACGGATATTGATTAGCTGATCTCTGAACGTTTCAGTTTAACCATGCATGGATCATGCATGGTTAAACTGTTTTTATCCCCTCGTGATGCACCCGGTTATTTTCAGCTGCAGCACGCTGTTTTATATTTCCTAAAATATGACTGATGAAAAATTTTCCTGTATTCACAAAGCGGATACTCCTATTCCTTTTGCAGCCGCTGTTTTTTTTTCAAGCATTTGCTTATCCTTTTTTTGAGGCGGACACTTCCGCTCCCGGGCAAAGCGCCCTTCAATATATCGATCCTACCATCGGAAATATCGGCAGGCTGCTGGAACCGACACGTCCGACTGCGCAATTGCCAAATCAGCTGATACGTGTTTATCCCATCCGGAAAGATTATCTGGATGACCGGATTTCCGGTTTTCCATTGACAGCTGTTTCGCACAGACTGGGAGAGGTCTTCTCCATTAAACCCAGCATCGCTCCTCCTGATCCGGAAGAATGGAACCGTCAGATGCCTTATGATCATGACCTGGAAATTACGAGGCCCTGGTATTATTCCACCTACCTGATCCGCGACGGTATCACCGTTGAATTTGCGCCCGGGAAAAAAACAGGGTATTACCGGTTTACCTTTCCGCCGGGGAAAAATAAATCCATCCTGCTGAGTGGATTTAATGATGGCGAATCGACCTGGCACTTTCTTTCATCCGCTGCCATAGAAGGGACGGAAATCTGGCATGGCGATATTAAAATATACATGTACGGAGAATTTAGCGCTGCGGGAAGTCCGGAGATCAGCGAAAACGGGCAACTTAAAAACGGAACTTCCGTATCCGGAAAAACTGCCAGGGTTCGTATCGGTTTCGCTGCGGCGATTGCATCGGGTTGACTTTAAATATGCAATCAGTTTTGTGAGCGCCGGAGCAAGCCAGAAAGAATTTTGAAGAGGAGATCCGGCGCCAGGATTTCAACGCAATGAAAAAACATGCTGAAGATGCCTGGTCGGCCATCGTTTCCCAGATTCAGGTGCAAGGCGGTACGGAAGCACAAAGAAGATCTTTTTATACCGCACTCTATCGCTGTCACGAACGGATGGTGGATATCACGTGAAGATTCGCAGTATTACAGCGGATTTGATAAAAAGATTCATCAAGGATGCAAGGCCATTTTATGTAGACGACTGGTCCTGGGATACCTACCTCGCCCTGCATCCTTTGAGAATGCTGCTTCACCCGAAGCAGGAAGAAGATATGCTCCAGTCGTATGTACGCATGTATGAACAAAGTGGATGGATGCCTACTTTCCCGGTATTGTTCGGGGATTATGCCTGCATGAACGGTTTTCATTCTTCTGTTATTTTTCTGGATGCCTAGCGGAAAGGACTGAAAAATTTTGATGTGGAAAAAGCATTATGAAGGCATCAGAAAAAATGCGATGGATGCCACCCTGCTTCCCTGGCGGAACGGACCAAAAACAGTGCTCGATGATTTTTATCAGACCCATGGATATTTCCCTGCGTTGCATCCGGGAGAAAAAGAAACGGTTGAGCAGGTTCATCCTTTTGAAAAAAGACAGGCCGTTGCGGTAACCCTGGGCTGCAGTTTTGATGACTGGGCTGCATCGCAACTGGCGAAGGATTTGGAAAAAACGAAGACTTTCAGCTTGCTGGAAAAACGCGCAATGAATTACAAAAATCTCTGGAACAGCGAGCAGCATTTTTTTCTGCCGAAAGATGACAAGGGTAACTGGATACAGATAGATCCGAAATTTGATGGCGGCCCCGGCGGCAGGGATTATTATGATGAAAACAATGGCTGGACTTATTTATGGCAGGTGCAGGAAGATATACCCGGACTCATACAGCTGATGGGCGGGAAGAAAGCATTTGAAGAAAGACTGGATCAGTTGTTCCGCGAAGATCTGGGCAGGTCGAAATTCGAATTCTGGAATAAGTTTCCGGATGCAACCGGTTTGGTCGGCCAGTATTCGATGGGCAATGAACCCAGTTTTCATATTCCTTATTTATATAACTATGCAGGAGCGCCATGGAAAACGCAAAAAGCCATTCGCCTTTTATTGTCCCTATGGTTTAAGGATAATGTTTTTGGGATTCCGGGCGATGAGGATGGCGGAGGCATGTCTGCCTTTGTGGTCTTTTCATCCATGGGTTTTTATCCGGTAACACCGGGCCTGCCTGTTTACACAATCGGCAGCCCGGTGTTCAGTAAGGTATCCATCAAACTGGAGAATGGCAGAACCTTTACACTGATTGCACACAATTGTTCCGTGATCAATAAATATATTCAGCATGCTTCAATGAACGGGAAGGAACTCAACAAGCCCTGGTTTACCCATGAGAATTGATGAATGGCGGAACCCTCGAACTGGAGATGGGGCCGAAGCCGAATAAGAATTGGGGAACTGGTGAATAGTGACGGATGACGGTTAACCGTCATCCCGATTTCTTTACGTATACCGTTCCGAACAGTAATCGCCTGAAGCGATTCTTTAAAAAAGATTCTTATTTTTACAATTGCTTATGCGTAAGTATATACTTTGTATTGCGATCCTCCTATCCTTAAAAATTAACGGTCTTGCTCAATCTTATGGTTTAGCTTTCAACAGTCACGAAGTTGTGCTCGAGAAAAGGACCTCGTTAGATCTTTCTCCGGAAGATTCATTTTGTTTTCCAAAAGATTTTGAACTGGCTTTCGACTTCAGGTTTGTTCCCAACCATCAGGTCTACTTTGGTTATATTTTCCGTATCATCAGTAATGATAACCGGAATATCGATCTGATATATAATCAGCCAACTTCCTCCTTCAAAATAATTACCGGTGAAAATTTCTCCGGAATCAGTTTTACTATCGACAGTTTGCGATTGTATAAGGAATGGAACCGGTTCAATTTGAAATGTGAGCCTGAAAAACATATGCTGCAATGTTATGTCAATGGCAAATTGATCGGAACGGCCAGCCTGCCCTTAAGTGGCAGTTGTTTCAAATTCCTGTGGGGGGCAATGATTTTCAAAAATTCAAGACCCGCGATCTGCCGCCCATGCAGATAAAGGATATTAAGATTTCCGAAAAGGATATCCTGAAATATTATTGGCCTCTCGATGAAACGTCCGGGGATGTCTGTTATGACCGGATCAGTCATAAAACGGCAAAGGTGCAAAAATCCCGAATGGATCAAAGCCAAAATATCAGAAATGGGAAACGATCGGCTCTTTCAGCATCAATGGATACGCCGGCGTCGCTTACGATGCTACACAGGATAAATTATTTATAACCGGTTCCGATTCCGTCGCCATTTATACCCTGAAACATGAAAGGCATATGGATTGGTCGCCCTCCCGTCATCAGAACCTTCTTCTGGGTCACCAGATCATTTATGATACAATAAACAAAAAGCTTTGGGATATCTATATCGATCAGGAGAAAGTGGTTGCTTACGATTTTCCCGGCCAGCACTGGGATTTTATCTTTCCCGTCGGGCCCAGTGCCTGTCACCAGAGTTCTGGCATGCCAATAAATTCATTTCTCCCGCAGATACTTCTTTGTATATGATTGGAGGTTATGGATACCTCCGGTATAAAAATCACGGTGCAGCGATATCATTTTGCGACCAAAAAATGGGATTCTGCTTGACGCCTTCCGGCGATTATTTTTCTCCCCGGTACTTATCCGCTCTGGGTACCGACCCTGAGGGGAAATATGCTTATATTCTCGGCGGGTATGGCAGTCAGACCGGGGATCAGATGCTGGATCCGAAATACTATTATGACCTGCTCCGCTATGATGTGCGCAGGAATTCTTTCAAAAAGCTTTGCAGTTTTAAGCCGCTGACCACACCGTTTACTTTTGCCAATAGCCTGGTCATCGATTCCAATGCTTTTTATGGGTTGGTATTTCCCAACGACAGTTTTAATTCTAATCTGCAGCTGATTCAGGGTTCACTGAAAGATTCGACCTTCCGGCCGCTGGGGAGCCCGATCCCTTATAATTTTCATGATATACAATCCTTTGCCGATTTATATTATTCTCCGGTCAGCAATAAACTGATTGCCGTTACTTTATTTTATTCACCGGAGGATGCGAAGGAAAAAAACACACAAGTAAAGATTTATTCCCTGAATTTTCCACCGGAACCATTGGATGACTGCTGTTTTAAAAACCACGAAATTAAAAAACGGCAGCTGGCTCTTTTATCTTCTGGCGGGATTGCTGCTGGCTGGGATAGGGGTGACCCTGTTAGTAAAGAAAAGGCGCCGGCCGAAACAAAACGATCAGGTACCGCCGGCAAATGTTTCAGGGGAATTGCCTTCAGCTGCCGGCATGCTTTTTCCGCAAAGCCCTCCGGGACCCGCTCCGCGTTCAGCCATTTACCTCTTTGGCCAATTCCAGGTTTTTGATAAGGAAGGAAACGATCTCACCCGTTTTTTTACGCCTCTGCTGAAGGAATTATTCCTGATTATCAGCATTTATACCCTGAGAAACGGAAGGGGGATATCTTCGGAAGGACTAAACGAGATCCTGTGGCACGATAAATCCGAAAAGGATGCAAAGAATAACCGCTCCGTCAACATTGCCAAATTGAAAACCATACTCGAGAAAATCGGCAATTGCGTAGTCAACAAAGAATCCGGTTACTGGCAGCTTCTTGATCCCGAAGATGATGTTTTCATCGATTATAAAAGATATATTTCCCTGTCTAAAGCCGCTTCCGGCACGGACAGGGATTATATCTGCGCTGTGCTCGAAGTCATTAAGCGCGGCGCTTTTCTGACGCAGACGGAATATAACTGGCTCGACAATATAAAATCGGAAGTATCCAATTCGGCCATTGATATCTGTTTGGGTTTTATCAGAACCCAGGACCTGACAAAGGATCCCGAATTTATTATCGGGATCACCAATTATATTTTCTATTTCGATCAGCTGAATGAAGATGCGCTGATTGGTAAATGCAAATGCCTGATCCTGCTGAAACGGCATACCCTCGCCAATAACTGCTACCTGCGGTTCACTAAGGATTATAAGGATATTTACGGGGAAGAATTCCCCAAATCATTCCATGAAATCATTGCATAGGGAGCCGAAAAGGTTCCATTGAATGATTATTTGAAGTCCACGCTTTCGATATTTATCCCGGTACCTGGTTCTTTGTCTTTCGGAATTATCATAAAATATAGCGTATGAAAGCCCACACTGGCAACGGGCTTCAGTTTTATGGACGTAATGAAAGAGCGGCCTGTTGCATGCGCCGCAGTTCCGATTACCCCGCTCCCAATCAGATTTCCACTTAAATCATCCAGTTTCACCGTAACGGTGCATGTTGCAGAAGATTCATTATCCCGGTTCGTGATGATGTCAACTGCGCTAACGCCGCGCAGGTCGATGGAATCCAGGCTGAACCAGCCCGGCCTGTCCGCTACGCTGAGTTCGTTTTGGCTACCTTTTTTTATGACGGTGAAACCTGTTTTATTCTCTTTTCCCGTGAATGAGATATGGCTATCGGGTAGTACGACTACCGATCTCCCGCTTAATGCTTTTATATTGCTGCCGGATCCCCTATTGGAATAGGCCGCTGACAATACCAGGGTCTCGTGATGCTTTGTTTCCGGCAATGGCGTGATCGTTCCTGAAGGCGGCAGTGATTTTTTGACAGCACCTTTTTCAGACAATGCGAGAATATATTGTACGATCTGTTGCAGGTCTGTTTGCAAAACATTCGGATGCGCCGGCATCGCCACATCGCCCCAAACACCACTTCCTCCTTTTGTTACCTTTTCCATTAAATAATTCAGTGCATTTTTATCTCCCCGGTATTTTTCAGATACATTCATAAAAGCAGGCCCGGCCGATTTTTCATTTTCCCTGTGGCAGCTCTTGCAATCCATGGTCTGCGTCAGGATCTTACCAGTACTGAAGTTTTCTCCCGCGGCCGGCCGGTTCAATGCATGTGTCTGTATTTTCGGTAAATTCCGCCGATACATACAGATCTTCCCGGTCAGGGATGATGGGATTTCCTCCCTTATTTACGAAAACGCTATACCGCACGGGTTTTCCGGGGAGATAAAATGACTGGTTTCCTTCCAGCCGGATGCTGACTTCCGGGATCTCATTGCCTGCATATAAGGAGATCGGTTTGCTGATGGCCGATGCACCCTTTTCATCTTTTACCTCCACGAAAATCTGATAGTCGCCGGCCGTTGTATAATTGAATTCAGCTTCCGGTATGCTGGTTTCTTTGACTACACCGTTACCAAAATTCCAGCTATAGGACATTTGATCATTTTCAGGATCTTTTGCCGTTACCTGCACCTTGCCTTTAAAAGGAAGGAGACCGGCCGTTTTGCCTAATTTCAGGTTCCCGATTTCCGGAGGCCTGTTGCCGGCATTGTAACTGATCACCGCCAGCCCTGCATCGGGATTTTTCTGATACCAGCCGTTACCATATTCCAGCACATAGATTCGCCCGTCCGGGCCGGTTTCCATATCGATTGGTGCGTTGAACACAGTATGCTGCATAAATGGCTCCATCTTGTCGAAATCGCCATCGGGCGACAGGGTTATTGCCTTTATCCATCCCCTGATCCAGTCGTAAATAAAAAGTTTATTGTTATAATACTCCGGATACCTTGTGCTGTCAGGAAACAGGGAGCTATGATAAACGGGACCAGCCATGGCTGTTCTGCCACCTGTACCCACCTGAGGGAAATCTCCCGACTCTCCGTAGGGATACCAGATAAAAGCCGGCTGTGCCGGTGGCAATTCGTGCAATCCGGTATTATTTCTGGAGTTGTTTACAGGATTTTGCGGATCGAACGCGATTCCGGATTTGCCGGTAGCGAAATTATACTCGTGGTAGGGATAATTATTGCCTACAAAATAAGGCCAGCCGAAGTTTCCCGCTTTCCTGGCCTGGTTGATTTCATCGTAACCCTTCGGCCCTCTGGTTTCGAGACTGTCGTTGGCGGCATCGGGGCCCACTTCTCCCCAATATAGAAACTCATTATGCTGATCTACTGAAATCCGGTAGGGATTACGATCGCCCATGACGTAAATCTCCGGCCGGGTTTTATCCATTCCCGGTGGAAATAAATTTCCTTCGGGAATGGAATAACTCCCGTCTGCATGCATTTTAATCCGGAGGATTTTACCCCGGAGATCATTCGTATTGCCTGCACCACGTCGTGAATCGTACGGCAGATGACCGGGCCGGTCATCCAGCGGAGCGAAAGAATGAAGGTTGAAGGGAGGCTTTCCCGGTTCATCGAATGGCGTTGAATTATCACCGGTCGAGAGGAACAGGTCGTGATCCTTTCCGAAAGCAATCGATCCGCCGGTATGGCAACAGATCTCGCGCTGTACATTTACCTGCAGGATGATCTTTTCCGACTTCGGATCGAGGGTGTCGCGTTCGAAAGTAAAACGGGATAGCCGGTCTACGGGCGTATCTGCCGGACTGTAATACAGGTACACAAAATGATTAGCGGCGTAATCCGGATCGGCCTGTATGCCTAACAGACCTTCTTCCGTAGACCCGGTGGGAGTAAGTGCTTTATAATATACATTTAAGGTACCTGCTGATTTGATATCTTTTGAAGCGCTTTTATATATTAAAAGTCCGCCCCTCCGTTGTGCGATCAGAACGTCCAGGTTCGGCAGGATAGTCATTTCGGTCGGTTCGAACAATTGCCCCCGCACCAGCATGGTTTTTGTAAAGCGGTTTTCTTCCGGCACCCTTAAAGATGTTGCTTTTGAATAATCAGGCACTTCATTTTTGCCAATGGCGTATTTTATGCCGGCCAGAATATGTTTCAGATAGAGTGGATCCGAATAGGATTCCTCCGTATGTCCCAGTTCCGTGTACCAGGATCTGCCTCCGTCAAATTGATGATACCAGGAAAGCGGATGATTGTTCCCGTTAGTTCCGCCCTGGTAGGATTTCTCATCAATGCTGAGGAGTACGTGGATGTCGCTGCTGATCTGCTTAAAATTGTACCATTCATCCTTTCTCTTCCACCGGGAGGGCAGGAAGCGGGTTGCGTCGTTATCCGGATCCACTGTTTTTACGATGGCCTCCTGCTGTTCCGGATGCCCGTTAAAATAAGCGCCTACCAGGCGTCCATACCATCTCCAGTCATATCCGGCATCTGCCGCCGCATGGATGCCCACATAACCGCCTCCTGCCTGTATATAACGTTCAAAATCCGCTTCCTGGTAATTGTTCAGCAGGTTGCCGGTGGTATTCAGGAAAATGACTGCAGCATATTGCCTGAGACTGTCTTCCACAATCCGCGATGCATCGGAAGTTGTATCCGTGTCAAATTGATTTTCCCTGCCTAATTTCATCATGGCCGCCACGCCGGCGGCAATGGAACCATGATGGTAACCTGCTGTTTTTGTGAAGATCAATATCCGGGGTTTGCCGGATCTGGTATGGCTATGGCAACTGATCAGGAAGAGGATGCATGGAATCACAAGGGCATTCAACCGTAATGCGGGTTTCATTTTCTATGTTTCGTGAAATAAATGCAAATAACCACTGAACTGTTAACCAGACGGTTAATAAACATATTAATTCAAAAATTAAGGGATTATTAATGTCTGTTGCGGATATTGCAGGGCGCGACATAAAGCACCGGCTGAATGAAAACCACGATTGCGATGCGCTGTGATCTGAATACAAAACCCGGTGTAAGGTATACGCTGATACCGGCAAAATAAACTTTATGAAATATTCATCCGGCTGGCTGATCTTTTTCTTCTGTGCAAGTTGTGTCGATGGTCAGACCGGCATTGTCCGGGTAGCCTGTATCGGCGCCAGCATTACTGCCGGCGCCACACTGGATAATCCTTCAGCGGATGCCTATCCTGCTCAAATGCAAAAAATGCTGGGCGGCAAATATCAGGTAATGAATTTTGGGGTCAGCGGTACAACGATGTTGCGGAAAGGGGATCTGTCTTATTGGAATGCGCCAGCTTATCAAAAAGCGCTTCAAAGTATGCCGGAGATCGTATTCATTGATCTGGGCGGCAACGACAGCAAACTTATTAACCGGGTTCATCTCGGTGACTTCGAAAAAGACTGCCACGCACTCATCCGATCTTTCGCACAGCTGCCCACACATCCGCGCATTGTTTTATTATTGCCGCTTCCCTGTTTCCTAAAAGATACAACACAGATCAATGACCAGGTGATCGTTTCGCAGATCATTCCCGATCTCCAGCGGGTGGCGTATGATAATAACCTCGAAGTGCTGGATATGCATTCTTTATTCGTGGATAAGGAATCCGGGATGCCGGATAAAATACATCCCGACCGGTCCGGTTCCCGGTTGATTGCGGAAAGACTTTTTCATTTGATTGAGCAGACAGGAGATTGGCAATTCGATATTTTCCCTGCAATCCATAGTGATGTTAAACAGGATTCTTTTTACGGTTATGCCTGCGCGGATTTTACACTGGATGGAAGGGAATGTAAGCTGGTGAAACCGAAATGGACGGCTGCAGGAAGGCCCTGGATATGGCGGGCCCGATTCTGGGGGCATGAACCCCAGACCGATATCGCTTTATTGGAGCGCGGTTTCCACCTGGTTTACTGTGATGTGGCGGAATTGTTTGGGAATGAGGAGGCAGTTCGGCGCTGGAACGATTTTTATCAACTGCTGCGGCGTGCCGGGCTGGGACAAAAGGCTGTTCTGGAAGGAATGAGCCGGGGCGCTGTCTACGCATTCAACTGGTCAGCCGTCAATCCGGATAAGGTAAGCTGTGTATATGTTGATAATCCGGTGCTGGATTTAAAAAGCTGGCCCGCTGGATTGGGAAGGCAACCGCCTTCGCCTAAAGAACTGGAAACTTTTGAATCCGATTACCATCTGCACGATGAAGCAGATCTTAAACAATTTAAAGGCAGTCCCATCAATAAACTGTCACAGATTGCGGCGGGTCATTATCCGATCCTGATCCTTTGCGCAGATGCCGATGATGCGGTCCCGCCGGAGGAGAATACCCTTTTATTCGAACGGGAATTGAAAGCACTGAACGGAGACGTGCAGGTTCTGCATAAACCAGGATTTAAACATCATCCGCACAGCCTGCCGGATCCAACTCCTATTATTGATTTTATTTTGAAAGCGATACCCATTGATCAATAGACGAGAGAAATCCGTATCTTCTATTTTCGCGCGACCTCTGAAAATCAATTTATCTGAACGAACGCCGCAGCATGAGTAAGAAAGACGAAAATCAGGCACCCCCTTCCCGAAAGGGATATTCCAAAAAAAGACTCTTCTTGTTTAGGCTGATCGGTCTGTTCATTCCTTTCATCGTTTTGTTCCTGCTGGAAATTTCCCTTCGCCTTTTTCATTACGGATATAACCCGGACCTCTTTATTGAATATCCGTCCGATCATCAGTACCTGTTTTTTAACCCGGAAGCCTCAAAAAGATATTTCGCGGACCAGGCCATTGCCACGACCGGCAATATAGAATTATTCAAAAAAGAAAAGGATGAAAATACGATCCGGATTTTTGTTCTGGGAGAGTCGACAACCATTGGGTATCCTTATTTTCATAACGCTTCTTTTCATCGCTGGTTGCAATACCGTCTTGCCCGCAGTTTTCCGGACAGGAATTTTGAGATCATCAATTGTTCGCTTACTGCGGTGAATTCCTATACTGTTCTGGGTTTTGCCAGGCAGTTGCCGGATTACCAGCCCGATGCAGTGCTGATTTATACCGGTCATAATGAATATTATGGCGCACTCGGTGTCGGTTCAACAGACCGGATTGGTGGAAATACGTATTTGGTCAATGCATTAGTATGGTTACGCGGACTGAAACTGGTACAATTGATGACCAATGGTTATGAAAGGATCATCCGCATTTTCGGAAGCAAAAAGGCCATCGCAGGAAAAACCCGCATGGAACTGATGGTGGCGGACCAGCAAATTCCTTTTGGTTCCGATATGTTCAACCGCGGCATCAGTCAATTTGAATCGAATATGGATGCCACATTGAAGTGCCTGAATAAGCATCATATCCCGGTTTTTATCAGCAACCTTGTCAGCAATGAAAAAGATATGAAGCCTTTCATCAGCATTCGGCCGGACAGCATTCGGTTTCCGTCTTTCAACCAAAACTTTCAGACAGGATCAAAAGCGCTGGAACAGGGCAACTATGCAGACGCCGCTAAATATCTTGAACAGGCGGAACAAATATATCCGTCGCATGCCGCCTGTAATTACGATCTGGGACAACTGGCTTACCACCGCGGAGATTTTAGAAAGGCTGAAACTTTTTTTTCAAAAGCGGTTGACCTGGATGCCCTTCGGTTCCGGGCGCCCGGCAGACTCAATGAGATCATTTTGAAATTGTGCACTAAATATCCGGATACGCACCTGGTAGATAGCCGGAGCATTTTTCGAGGAATGGTCGGACCACCATATTATCGGTGATAAGCTGATCCTCGAACATGTTCACCCTAACCTGCTTGGATATGCGCTTCTTTCAGATGCATTTTACCGGTCGATGAAGAAGGCGCGGATCTTTTCCATACCGCCGGCCGGGGAAATATCATTTGAACAGCTGTTGCAGCGCATGCCCATCACCAGTATGGATTCACTGACCGGCGCTATAAAAATTGACAGGCTCAAAAAAAGCTGGCCTTTCAGCCAAACGCGGGCTCAGGATTCTGAACAAACTGACAGCATTGCCGGAACATCGGAGGAGGAAAGACTTGCCAATGGGGTGGCTTTTAAAAAGATGAACTGGTTGCAGGCGAACGAAACCCTCTATGACTATTATATCAGCCATCATGAGATCAGCAAAGCAAAAACGGTTGTCGAAACGCTGGTGCTGGAGTATCCCCATGAGGAGGGCTATTATGAAAAAGCTGCAAACCTGTGTGGTGCGCTGAAAGATGATGAAGAAGCGGTTTTTTATTTCAGGAAAGCGTTTGATCTTTCTCCCTCTTTCGAAAAAGCCAGGTTCCTTTTTGTTCTCTATCTCGAAATGGATAGACCGGAAGAAGCCGTTCCTTACCTGGATTATGCCATGCGCAACGGCAGAGATTCCCGGTTGCCCGCCATCAAGCGACTTATTGGAGAGATCATCGGCTTGCGGAAGTCCTCTTTAAAAGACAGCAGTAACCTGACAGTGCTGAATGAGATTGCGGGAAAATATGCTCAGATGGGCAACCCCCGGGCAGCAACGAAATATCTCGATAAGGTGTTACATTCGGATGATAAGAATAAACCCGCGCTGGCTTTGCTGGCTAAAATTCAAAACACGAAAAATGATCAGGGCAAGCAATAAACGTTTATTTACAACCGTGAGCAGAAAGCAATGCGGAGAATTTGGACTGGCGGCAGTGATGATTGCCCTTATCCTGGCGCTGTATTTTAAAAAGGAGCTGTATGTACTGCTGGCCTTAGTGCTTACACTGATCACACTTGCTGTTCCGGTTATTCTTTATCCCTTTGCGATGATCTGGTTAGGTTTTTCGAAATTCCTGGGTGTGATCAGTACGTCCATTATGATGGCGCTTGTGTTTTTTCTGGTGGTTGCGCCGGTAGGCATTTTTAGAAAGTTGATGGGTAAGGACCGCATGAAAATAAAGGAGTTTAAAAAAGGCAGGCAGTCGGTTATGGTCAGCCGGGATCACCAATATACAGGACAGGATTTTTTAAATACATTTTGAAATTCGAAATGATCATTTTATGGAATTTTTAAAAGAACTGTTCCTCTTTCTGAGAGCCCGGAAGAAATTCTGGCTGCTGCCGCTGATTGTCGTTCTCATGCTGCTGGCAGTACTGATTGTACTTACGAGTGTGCCGGCTTTTGCCCCATTTATTTATGCTTTATTCTGATTCCATTGACCAGCACCATACTTGGTATTTCAGCCTTTTATCACGATAGTGCAGCGGCGCTGGTTGTTGATGGGAAGATCCTTGCAGCCGCGCAGGAAGAACGGTTCACCCGGATTAAACACGATCCGGCCTTTCCTGAACAGGCTATTGCCTATGTATTGAAAGAAGCAGGCCTGGATCCGGAAGACATCGACGCAATTGTTTTCTATGATAAGCCGCTGTTGAAATTCGAGCGGTTGCTGGAAACCTACCATGCTTTTGCACCACGCGGACTGGCAAGTTTCAAAACTGCCATTCCGGTATGGATCAAAGAAAAACTATTTACGAAGAGACTGCTGCGCCGCGCACTTAAACTGTCCGGCAAAAGCAAAATTCCGATATTGTTTTCCGAACATCATCTTTCACACGCCGCCAGCGCCTTCTTTCCTTCGCCCTTTGAAGAAGCGGCCATTCTGACCATCGACGGGGTGGGAGAATGGGCAACCGGTACCATCTGTCATGGAACGGGAAAGGGAATCCGTATTCTCCGGGAACTGCAGTTTCCGCATTCCGTCGGCCTCCTGTATTCTGCTTTTACTTATTATCTGGGATTTAAGGTGAACAGCGGTGAATATAAACTGATGGGGCTGGCTCCGTTCGGTGACCGCGAATCGCCGCAGACGATCGGGTTCAAAGAAAAAATCCTTTCTGTACTTGCGGATCTGCGGGAGGATGGATCGCTATTGCTCAATATGAATTATTTCAGATTTGCCACCGGCCTCAGGATGACACAGGACCGGAAATGGGAGAAACTGTTTGGCGTGCCCCGCAGAAGACCGGAATCGGTTATCGGTCAGGAATATGCGAATCTTGCCCTGGCTGTTCAGGATATACTGGGGGACATGGTAGTCTCCCTTGCCCGCACAGCCAAAGAAATCACCGGCAGCAGCAATATCGTTATGGCAGGTGGCGTAGCATTAAACTGTGTCGCCAACAGCAGGTTGGCTGCTGCGGGACTCTTTGACCGTATCTGGATCCAACCGGCGGCGGGCGATGCGGGAGGAGCGCTGGGCGCGGCCCTCGCCGCTTTTTATATCTGGGGAAAGCAGGAAAGAAAGAAGCCTGAAGGTACGGATGCGATGCAGAATGCCTGTCTCGGTCCGGAGTATACAGATCAGGAAATCCAAAGGGTCATCAATAAATACCGGGCAGAAGCTGATTATTTTCGTGTGTTCGGTGAACTCAGTTCCCTGATCAGCCAGAAAATTGCAGATGGAAAAGTTGTGGGCTGGTTCCAGGGCAGGATGGAATTCGGGCCGAGGGCATTGGGCAATCGCAGCATCCTCGCAGATCCGCGGAATCCCGCCATGCAAAAACTGCTGAACGAAAAAATTAAATCACGCGAAGGCTTCCGGCCATTTGCTCCCAGTGTGCTGGCGGAGGATGCGGCTGATTATTTTGATGGCTGCAGTCCTTCGCCCTATATGCTTTTTACGGTGCCGCTGAAAAAATCATTACGAAAGCCAGCGGCATTGCCCGCATCGGGAAAAGATTTGTACGAACGCATCTTTGAGCTCCGTTCGCAGATTCCGGCGGTAACGCATATGGATTATTCCGCCAGAATACAGACAGTAGAAAAAGATGCGAATCCGAGGTTCTGGCGGCTGATCAGCGACTTTAAAAAGATTACAGGATGCAGCATGCTGATCAATACCTCATTCAATGTGCGTGGCGAACCGATCGTATGTTCCCCCCGCGATGCCTACGAGTGTTTTATGCGGACTGAAATGGATTATCTGGTATTGGGTAATTATTTATTTGAAAAGAATCGTCAAAAGAAGCTGGTTGTGGCTGGCACGGATTTCGATCCGGATTAATAGCTTCAAAATTTACGGTTATGTGAGAAGGAAGAGTATTATTTTTGATGTGGTTCACCACTGGATAAAGTATATTGAATATGCAAACACGGAAGCGACCCCTTTTTTCTTTTTTCTTTATCCTTCTTATTGCGATCCTCTCCGGCTGCGCAGCAAAGCATATTGCGGATTCGTCGCGTTCATTTTTTATTCAGCTGTCTGATCCGCAGTTCGGGATGATCACAGACAATAAGGGATTTGCGCAGGAAACGATCAATTTTGAAAAGGCGATCAGTGCGGTTAACCGGATGCATCCGGCATTCGTTGTCGTTTGCGGGGATCTGGTGAACCAGCGCGAAAACGTTTCCCAGGTTGCCGAATATAAACGGATAGCCGCCGGACTGGATCCCTCCATTCCGCTCTATAATGTTCCGGGTAACCATGATGTGGGAAATACGCCCACCGAAAAGAGCCTTTCGGATTACAGAAAGAACTTTGGAGCCGATTATTACTCTTTTACGTCAGGTAACCTGTTTGGGATCGTGCTGAACTCCTCCCTGTTCTTTGATCCTTCGCTTGTTCCGGAGGAGGCGGCAAAACAGGATCAATGGCTGAGAAAAACGCTGGAGGAAGCCAGAAAAAAGAAGTATGCGAACCTGCTGATCTTTCAGCACATTCCCTGGTTTGTAAATAACCCGGACGAAAAAGACGGCTATTTTAATATTCCCATGGCGCGGCGGCGCATATACCTGGATTTATTTCATGAGTACGGAGTAAAATATGTATTTGCCGGTCATCTGCACCACAATGCCACAGGCCGTGACCGGGACCTGGAAATCATCAGTACCGGGCCCGTAGGCATGGCCCTGGGCAGGGACCCGTCCGGCCTGAGGGTGGTAAGGACAGACGCGGATAAAATTACCCATCAGTATTATGGTCTGGATTCGGTTCCTTCCCGGATAGAGCCTTGAGGGGGTTTAAATGCAGTTTGATGAAAAGGGAAACTCACTTATATTTGCACCCCCGCTTAGTACCTTGGGTACAGGCAGGTCATCAGAACTGAAGTTTGCCCGGGTGGCGAAATTGGTAGACGCACTGTGTTCAGGTCGCAGCGTAGGCAACGATGTGCTGGTTCGAATCCAGTCCCGGGCACCAAAATGGACAAATCGAAAAATGATTCGGTTTGTCCATTTTCATTTTGGCTGAAACCCTTATCCAGACTGTATATTAGCTCAACTACCTCGTTCAGTATTGCGGTTAGGCTACCAACCTTAGCCCGATAAGTTTTTTTCTTTCCATTTAGATAATCCTGAACATCATAAAGAAGCGACTCAGAAATTATAGGTTGGTTCCCGACCAGTAGTATGTTCTGATAAGCTCCAGTTCCATATCTAACATTTTAAGAAGCTCCTTCCGGAAGGAAGGAGCTACCGGACTTACAGCGTCCGGTCTACAGCCCCTGGCGGCGTGGTTTTCACGGGAGGGATTTGAATTCGTTTTTCTCCCGTGACATTTTTTTGAAATATTGTTGACAGGGCAAATATGCGGTTGCGCCGAAAGGAAATTTGCCTGTCTGAAAACAGACTGGGAAAGATTTATCCATTTTAAATTTTTTTTGCGCTGTCCGGAATCATTTTTTTCTTTAAGGGTAAACGCTGGCTGTTTTTCTGCTGTTTGATGGCTGTTTCCTGGCTACTTTCCTTGCTACCCGCTTGCTGTTTTGTTGCTGTCGACTGCTGGCGCACAGCAGGAAATCAGCAAGGAAACAGCAAGGAAACAGCAGGAAATCAGCCAGCGGAAAGCAGAAAAGCGTCGTTTTCGTTTCCGGAAAGAATAACAAAAAAGAAGAATCTGCCGGATCGGCTGATGACCGATTTTCTCAAAAAAAATATTGGATGGGATAAATCTTTCCCAGTCTGTTTTCAGACAGGCAAATTTCCTTTCAGGGCAACCGCATATTTGCATTGTCAGTAGCCGGGTTTCCGGCGCCGGTAAAAATGATTTGCTGTGGCCACAGCTGAATTCATCCTTATCGGCCATGCAGGCGTAGGCCCGCTGTTGACGGGTATCTATTTTTCATAACTATTAAAATCCGAACGATGGGAATTATCAAACAAGCTGTGCCGGGTGGCTTTAACCGGCACGTTTTCAACATCATAAGTCGTCTATATCCAAAACGTGCATGTATGCCAGTAAGGTTTTGTTTCACTCCGGGAATTGAATAATTGAAGGTTTAAAATATAGGCATCAAAACACGTCGGTATTTTCTGCCGCTTCCTCGTAAGGGCTTTCTTTTTTAAGATTTGCACAGTTTAAATGAATAATCTAAATTGTATACTGGTACATACAGGTATATTTGCAGCCCTGATGATCTTATGCCGGTTATAAACAGAGCATTTTTTATTCTTTTGCTATTGGGAATTTCCCTCGGGACAAAGGCCCAGTACATTGAATTTAAGGGGAAGGTTGTTGACCTGGACTCTAAGGTCCCGCTGGAGGGGATTACCGTTAGTATTCCGGCTATTAAAAAGTCAACACTAACGGATCGGCGCGGCCTGTTCACTTTTTACCTGGCGGTCGATAAATATGATTTTTTCTTCAGTTCTGTCGAGTACAGAAGAGTTTCCCAGGTCATTTATATTGCAGATCAGGATAGCATTGTTGTTGAATTAAAGAAAAGACCGCCAACGGAGTTGCCGGAAGTGACCATAGAGCACCGGGCTAAGGACGCCAATATATCCGAAATCAATATGAGTACGGTTAACATCAATCCGGCCCGGTTGAGAAAAACACCGCTGGTTTTTGGTGAGGCCGATATAGTGAAAGCGCTAACGCTGCAAACAGGGATTTCTACCATCGGCGAAGGCGCCGGCGGTTTTAGCGTAAGAGGAGGTAATTCAGATCAGAACCTGATCCTGTTGGATGGCGCTCCTGTTTTCAACAGCGCTCATCTCCTGGGTTTCTATTCCACCATCAGTCCGGAGGCGGTACAGGATTTCACACTTTACAAAGGAGCTTTCCCTGCTTCGTCCGGAGGAAGACTTTCATCTTTACTTGCACTCAATGTTCGTCCCGGGAATCCCGACAGTATTCATTACGGAGGAAGTGTCAGTCCGGTGAGTATACATCTTTTTGGAGAAGGCCCGTTAATCCGGAAAAGTAAATTGACTTTTTCCGCAGACGGCCGGATAGCCTATCCTAAATTGCTGATGAATCAATTTCCCGGAGCGGTTAGCCGCAGCAATGCCTTTTTTTACGATGCAGTAGGGAAACTGAGTTACCGGTTTAATCCCGGAAAGCCAGGTTTCTATTTCCTTTTACCGGAGTTATGATATTTTTAAATTTCCCGGGGATACCAGTTATAACTGGCAATCGGATATCATTGCGTTAAACGGGAAATCGGCATTGAATAAGAAATGGTCAGTTTATTACAGTGCTAATATCAGTTATTACTCATCAGGTATAAATGGAACGGCGCCGGATTATCAATTCACGCTGAAAAGTTCCATCCTGAATGAGGAAGCAAAGGCCGCGCTGCATTACCAGCCTGCAAAACCCGTTTATTTTGAAGGAGGATACGATTTTATCCGGTATGCACTTAGCCCCGGTGAAATGAATCCGTCAAAAGAGGAATCCATAATAAATTCAAAGAACCTCCGGAAAGAGTACGGAGACGAAATGGCCGGATATGCACTTGGCCGTTTTGATATTACCCGTCTAATCAGTCTGGAGGCCGGTATCCGTTATTCTTACTTTTTAAACCGGGGGCCGAATACCATTTATCAATATTCGCAGGGATTGCCATTGTCAAAAGAAACCATCATCGACAGCACACAATATGTCAGAGGAGAAACCATCGTTCATTACGGCGGTTGGGAACCCAGGATATTGCTGAAAATCGGTATTGACAATGCAATGTCCGTTAAACTCAGTTATTCAAAGATGCGCCAATACCTGCAGCGGGTTTCCAATACCATTGCGATTACCCCGGTAGATTTCTGGAAGCTGAGCGACCCTCAGATAAAGCCGGCGGCCACAAATCAAATAACGGCAGGAATATTCAGGAATTTCAGCAATGACGAAATTGAAGCCTCTGTTGAAGGGTTCTATAAAATTTCAGATAACCTGGTCGACTATAAAAATGGAGCAACGCTTTTAATGAACCCTTATTTGAATGCGGATTTGCTGCCGGCTAAAGGAAAAGACTATGGGACCGAATTAACCCTGAGAAAGACGAGGGGAATTTTTACGGGGCAATTGTCTTATACCTGGTCCCATTCGCTGATTGCCGATATCACTCCGTTCAGGGAAGAGCAGGTAAACGGGGGTGAATTTTATCCCTCCAACTCCGACAGGCCTTCCAATCTGAGTCTGACCGGCGGAATCAGGCTGGGGCTCGGATGGGATTTCGGATGGACCTTTGTCTATATCAGCGGCAGGCCTGCAACGTATCCGGATGGTACTTACCTGATCAACAATTCGATCGTTACAAACTATTCCGCCCGCAATCAGGACCGCTTGCCGGATTATCACCGGCTGGACATTTCTTTCTCACATGATTCCCGCCGATATGCAAACCAGAAAAAATATTGCATCATTAATTTTTCGATATATAATCTGTATGCAAGAAAGAACCCGTACTCTATTTATTTTCAGAGAAACGGCACCCGGCTCGATGCCTATGAATTGTCTGTACTGGGCACCATAATTCCATCAATGACATTAAGCTATTATTTTTAAACGGTTGGATCATTTGCCTATGAAATATATTCCCGTATGGATATTGTTTTTTCTGTTTTCCTGCATCAGGAGGGTCGACCCGCCAATCCGGACTGTTGCACCCATTCTGGTGGTGGAAGGATGGATTACAACCGATCCGGCGCCCTACCAAATAAAACTGAGTTATTCCGGCCAGTACACCGCTGCATTTCAATTAACGGATAAACAATTTATTACCGATGCGGATGTGCGGATAGAAGACGATCTCGGACATTCAACTTCATGCGCCTGGGTATCGGAAGGTAACTATCAAACCACAGATTCAGGATTTGTGGGATTGGCCGGGCGCTCTTACCGGCTGATTATTCGGCTGTCCAATGGGAAGACTTATAGCTCTTCTCCGGAGAAAATCGAACCGGTTCCGCCGATTGACAGCGTGAGCGTGTTGTATGACAGTACTTATATTACGGATATCCGGCCAACCCAGCTGGTTTTATCCGTTCATACCCATGATCCTGGCGGAATACAGAATTATTACCGGTGGACGGCATCCGGCTATATTCCCAGGAGATCCTCCGGAGCGCCCTGCAGTCTTGGTTCTCCGCCCTGCGGCATGGAATGTAGTTGTTACGCATTTTGCGTTCAGTATCTGTCGAACGATCAGATCAATATTTTCGCTGATCAGTTTACGGATGGGAATGAGATTGTGAAGCCTGTATTTTATTCCCCGATATACTGGATGGGGGTTCATTTCATACAGGTGAACCAGTACTCCATCAGCCGGACGGCTTATGAATTCTGGCAGACCTTCCTGGAACAGACTAACCGGACAGGCAGCATTCTCGATCCGCTCCCGGCCTCCCTGACGGGTAATGTTTATAACATCGCCGATTCCGGTGACCGGGCGCTGGGCTATTTCTCGGCTTCCATGGTCGCCTCTAAAAAAGTAAAAATAACGCCTGAATTCCTGCAGGAGTATTACCTGCGCAGCATCGCCGGCGCATATATTAAACAGGGAGACTGCCAGTACGTATTCCCCGATGCACTGAATGATGACGAAAGTCCGCCGGGATGGGAAACGGCGGAATCTATTGAATTAAAATGACTGTCCGGATTATAAATTGTTAAAAAAAGTTTTGCAGGTATTAAAAAATGGATTTAATATTGTATACCAGTATGAACTGGTATAATTGAACGAATTGCCCGATTCCCTAACATGTCCATTTAGAAAAATTCCAAAACGATTAACTATGTCTATTGAACAGTTCTTTAAAAAGAGTTTACTGCTCCTTCTTTTTTCTTCTGTTACATTAATCGCCGTTTCACAAACAATTGTCATTACCGGTAAGATCACGGACGACAGCAACAATCCGGTGCCGGGCGCTACCATTTCTGCAAAGGGGTCTGCGGCGAGTACAACAGCTGACCAGAACGGCTTGTTTAAGCTGAATGTGAACAACCGCGTTAAGACATTAACGATAAGCTCTGTCGGTTTTACGGAACAGGAAGTAGCCATCGATGGCAGAACAGAAATTAATGTGGTCATGGTGGTCGACAACAAATCCATGAATGACGTGGTAGTGATCGGATATGGTACCGCGCGTAAGAAGGATGTAACCGGAGCAATTGCCAACGTAGCGTCCAAGGACTTTAGTACCGGGGTCATTACAAATCCCATGCAGCAGATTCAGGGTAAAGTGGCAGGCCTGGTGATTACCCAGCCCGGGGGAGATCCCAACGGGAATCTGATCATCCGTTTACGCGGGCAGACCTCCCTTAGTGGCGGGCAGGCACCCTTAATAGTGGTGGACGGAATCCCGCTGGATGACAATAATCAAATCAGTAGCATTCCGCCGGGCGATATTGCTTCCTTTGACATTTTAAAGGATGTTTCGGCAACGGCCATATATGGATCCAGGGGAGCAAATGGCGTAATCATCATTAACACGAAGAGAGGATCGGCCGGCAAAGCCAAAGTGGAATACAATGGATATGTTGGGATAAATACCCTTTCCAAGAAATTAGATCTGTTAAGTGCAGGTGAATGGCGGGAAGCGGTGAAAAATATTCCAGGCATTGACCAGTCAACCATCGACGGACTTGATAAGGGTGCGAATACTGACTGGCAGGATGCGGTAACAAGAAAGGCATATACACAGAGCCATAACGTGGCAGTGTCGGGAGGTACAGGAGACTTTAACTACCGTGCTTCGGTGAATTACACCAATCAGGATGGGATTATCATCAATACGGGTAAGGAGCAGTTGGGCTTACGCTTCAATGCACAGCAAAAAGCATTAAACGATAAATTAAACATCCAGGTCTCCCTTAGCTCGAATCAAAATAACCGGAAATATGTGGACTATAATATTTTCGATTATGTAAATACAACACCACCTACATACCCGGTTTACAATCCGGACGGCTCTTATTATCCTTATTATGATTTTGATCAGCAGAACCCGGTGTCGCAGCAAATGCTGGAAACAAACACCGGTAAAGAATACCTGACCCAGTTATATGGAAGGGTGGATTATGAAATTATCCGCGGCTTGAAACTGGGCGTTCTGGGTTCAACTTCACATTATAACCTTCATTCCGAATATTTCCAGCCGGTTTTGCCGGGCGTGGGGAATATCAATAAAGCCAGCCAGACCAGCGCGTATAAAGATTCTAAAAAAGGCGACATCCATGTTAATTACCTGCGCGATTTTGGAAAGCATAATTTAAGTGCGACGGCAGTTTATGAATACAATGACTTTACTAACGGAAACTTTAATGCGGCGGGCCAGAACTATCTGATCAGTGAAGAAAGGGATAATAATCTGGGTGGCGGCAATCCGGCCCTGAACTCGATTGGTTCGTATAAGGAGGAGTTTAAGATTATCTCATTTTTGGCAAGGGTGGCTTACAATTATAATTCAAAATACTATGCTACAGTAAGTGTCAGAAGAGATGGATCATCAAAGTTCGGTGCAAACAATCGCTGGGCTAATTTCCCGTCGGCTTCCGTGGCCTGGCGGTTGAGTCAGGAAAATTTCCTCAGAAACATCACCTGGATCAACGAACTTAAGATCAACGCCGGATTCGGTGTGGTGGGAAACCAGGATGCGATCGGGATATACAATACTTTATTGACCCTGGGGGAGCCGGCCGGTTTTTTGATCCGACCACTTCCACTTATCAATACCCGCAATCTTATACACCAAACCAGAATGCGAATCCTGATTTGAAATGGGAGGAACGGCATGGTCAGAATATCGGAGTTAGTTTTGCTCTTTTCGATTCCCGCCTGAACGGTAGCGTGAATGTATATAATGATAAAACAAAGAATCTGCTGTTTACTTACAATGTACCTGTTCCGCCATTCTTTTATAGTTCGATCCTGGCCAATGTGGGCGATTTAAGCAACAAGGGAGTGGAGCTTCAGTTAAACGCAGATATAGTAAGGGGAAATAAATTTTCCTGGTCAGTAAGTGGTCAGCTAACGACTTCCAGAACCCGGATCACCAGTTTGTCAGGAGAATATGCAGGATATAAAATAGCTTCCGATAAAGTCGCTGTCGGTTATGCAGAAGGAAGGGGTTATGCCAACAATGCCATTACCTTCCTTAAAGTGGGATATGCGCCTTATGTGTTCAATATTCCCCGGTTTGCAGGTTACAGCAAAACGGTTGATCCGACAACCAACAGTAATCAGCTTTATTATGCTGCGGATGGATCAACAGTAGCTGATTTCAACGCGGCATCGACTTATTATGCCGATCCAAATCCTAAATTCACTTACGGGATCAGCAGTACATTTACCTATGGTGGCCTGGGTCTTAATTTCTTTTTGCGCGGCGTTTCGGGTCAAAAGATATTTAATGATTACCGCTCCATTGTTGACAATATTTCCAGACTTCCCGGCAATAATGTGACGAAAGAAGCACTGACCAATGGACTGATCGGTTCCCAAACACCATCCGATCTCTGGTTGCAAAATGCTTCCTACCTGCGGCTGGATAATATTACTTTGTCCTATAATTTTAAGAATGTTAAGGGATTGGAAAGTCTCCGGGTGTATGTTACGGGCAGCAACCTTTTTGTCATCACTCCTTACGAAGGACTGGATCCGGAGATCAGAAACGGAGACAGCAATCAGGCCTATATAGACACGAATGTTTCGGGAGATGGTTTTTATCCCAGGAGTAAATCCATTGTGTTTGGTGTAAACGTCTCTTTAAAATAAGTTTCTAATTCTAACTATTCTAAAACTAATATATGGGAACGACAAAATCTCTCACTTACCGGCTGGCCATCTTAATCGCCATTAGCCTTTTTTCATGTACCAAGCTGGATCAGAATGTGTACAGTGTGGTTACGAACGAAAATTTCTGGCAGACCCCTGAACAGATCTCTGCAGGCATTGCGCCTGCTTATGCACAGCTGACCGTTATTCCGAACGGAAATGTGTTCGATCTGAATGAGGCGACCTCCGATGAGATGGTTGTGCCGGCCAGAGGCGCTGACTGGCTGGGAATCGGAGAATGGATCCAGTTATGGCAGCATACTTATACGGCAGAAACACCTGAAGTAGTCGGAGCCTGGGCTGATCTGTATTCCGGAATTGGCAAAATAAACTTTATTCTCAGCATTGTTGACAATATCAATCCCGCTCCGCCGAATCTCCAAAGTATTGACGCGGAACTGAAAACCCTGCGTGCTTTGTACTATTACTGGGCAATGGATTTATACGGGAACGTGCCCCTGGTTACGGACTTCAAAACCAATCCCAATACAGTCACCAACAGCTCTACCCAGGATTTATTCAATTTTATCGAAAGTGAACTAAAGGCGAATGTTGAGCTGATTTCGTCAGAAGTCGGTCCGGGCACTTATGGACGGGTTACCAAATGGATGGCCTTCACCGTACTGGCGAAATTATACCTGAATGCGCAAACTTATACCGGAACGCCACGCTGGAGTGATTGTATCGCGGCCTGCGATTCAGTTATTCAATCCGGTAAATATTCTCTACAGCCTTCTTATTTCGATAATTTTTCCCAGTCCAATGAGGGATCTGTCGAAAATATTTTTGTCGTTCCCTATGACAATGTAAATATCGGCGGGAACAATTTTGAAGCAGAAACCCTGCATTATCAGAGTAACCTGAACTTTCAGTTATCATCTTCGCCCTGGAATGGATATTGTATCAATGCTGAATTCTATAGCCACTATGATACGACTTCTGTTTACACGGTGAAAGGTCAGAATACTTACAGAACTTATCTCGATTCCCGTTCAGGCCAGTATCTGATCGGTCAGCAATTTGCTGTTCCTTATACCTTTCCTCCGAGCACGAATGTGTTATATGCCAGCCAGGATGCAAATCTGAAAATAAAAGATGCCCAAACCGGTAAGCTTCTTTCCTTTTATCCGAATGTAACGGAAATAAGCAATCCAACCGATACCTTCAGACTTGCCGGTCTCCGGAATATCAAATATTTCCCGAATCCCGGTACCATGGGCGGTCAGAGTAATGATATAGCAATTTTCCGGTTGGCTGATGTCTATCTGATGCGCGCCGAAGCCTCCTTGCGTAACGGAACGGCTTCATCAACAGATCTGGGTTATGTAAACCAGGTGCGTGAACGCGCTTATGGCGGAGATCAGAGTCATGACTGGACGATGGGTCAGCTTACCTTAAGTAATATTTTTGACGAAAGAGCAAGGGAACTGGCCTGGGAAAATGTCAGGAGGCAGGATTGTATCCGGTTTGGAACTTATGGAAACGCAAGAGTTCCGAATAAATCTGCAGATGCAGACGCACACTGGCAGATCTTCCCGATTCCTAAGGTTCAGCATGACGCGAATCCGAATCTGAAACAAAATCCCGGCTATCCGGCTTTTTAGATCCTATTAGTTTTTCCCGAAATGGAAGGTCATATTATGCATTATCATACATTGTGTGGTAATGCATAATTCATTTTATAGCATGAAAAGGAGACGTAAAGTTTATGGGATTCTTGTCGCATGGCTGACGGTGCTGCTATTCCCTTCATGCCGTGAGGATAAGGTCTCAACAGGAAATCCCTTATTCCAGCAATTGCTGCCGGATCGCACCGGCATATATTTCAACAACCAGGTAACGGATACCCGGGAATTCAATATTTTCAAATACCGGAATTTCTATAATGGAGCGGGAGTGGCCATTGGCGACGTAAACAACGATGGCCGGCCAGATATATTTTTTACTTCTAACCAGCATGAAAATAAATTATTCATCAACCAGGGAAACTGGAAGTTTGAGGACGTTACCCGGTCGGCGGGCCTGACCAGTACGCATCAGTGGCATACCGGCGTTACGATGGTGGATATTAACGGAGATGGCTGGCTGGACATCTATGTTTGCAATAGCGGAGACATTCCAGGCGACGACCGTTCGAATGAATTGTACATCAACCAGCGGGATGGAACTTTTCGGGAGGAAGCTCACGCTTACGGTCTGGATGACAAGGGGAAATCCACACAGGCCGTTTTTTTTGATTATGATCACGATGGCGATCTCGATTGTTTTGTACTGAACAACAGCAACCGTTCTGTGGAAAGTTTTGGTTACAATCCTTTTCAGCGGAATATGCGCGATCCGGTCAATGGCGACCGCCTTTACCGGAATGATCAGGGGAAGTTTACCGATGTAAGCGCCGCCGCCGGGATCTTCGGAAGCGAAATTGGTTTTGGTCAGGGTGTAACGGTTGGAGATCTGAATAATGACGGGTGGCCGGATATTTATGTATCCAATGATTTTTTTGAAAAGGATTATCTCTATATTAATCAGGGAAATGGCAGGTTCAAAGAAGTGATCGATCAGGCCATGCAGCATATCAGCCAGTCCTCGATGGGATCCGATATGACCGATATCAATAACGATGGGAACCTCGATATTTTTACTACCGATATGCTCCCGGAAGATGACTACCGGCTGAAACTGATCACAAAGTTCGAAGATTATAATGTTTTTAATGCCAAACTGAAAAACGACTTTCATCATCAGTTTGCCAGTAACTGTCTGCAACTGAATAACGGTGACGGGAGTTTCAGCGAAGTCGCCTGCTATGCAGGCGTTGAGGCGACAGACTGGAGCTGGGGAGCGCTCAGCTTTGATTTTAATAACGATGGCTGGAAAGATATATTCGTATGCAACGGCATTTATAAGGATTTAACCAACCAGGATTTTCTTGAGTTCTTCAGTTCGGAGGAAACAAAAAAGATGGTGATGAGTAATGGATTTGATTTCCACCCGTTTTTGGATAAAATGAAATCGAATCCCCTGTCCAATTATGCATTCGTTAATCAGCGGAACCTGACATTTAAAAATCGAAGCGATGAATTGGGACTCGCATCCCCCGGATTTAGCAACGGCGCAGCCTATGGCGATCTGGATGGAGACGGCGACCTGGACCTGATTGTCAATAACGAGAACATGGATGCCTATGTTTACCGGAACATGACTTCTGAAACATTGCATCAACATTTCCTGAAAGTAAACCTGAAAGGCAGATCGCCGAATACCTTCGGCATCGGCGCCCGGGTAACTATTTACGCCCGGGGTATGCAACAGGTACTCGAACAAATGCCCAGCCGGGGTTTTGAAAGCAGTGTGGATCCGGTATTGAATTTCGGACTTGCTGATTACGGAAAAGTGGACAGTCTTGTCGTACGCTGGCCCGACAGGCAGTTGCAATACCTGTATAATGTTAAAGCCGATACGCTCCTGACGCTGAGGCAGGAGGATGCGAATATTCCTTTTCGCACAATGGCAAACAGCAGGAAGCCCTTGTATACCAATAAAACGCCGGCCATTATTAAAGGAGACATCCTGCACAAAGAGAACGGATTTATTGATTTCAATCCGGAACCCCTGATTCCTAAAATGATTTCAACGGAAGGCCCTAAGCTTGCTGTGGGCGACGTGAATGGAGACGGTCTGGATGACTTTTTTATGGGGGGCGCCGCCAATGATACCGCCAAACTCTTTCTGCAAGCACCCGGCGGACTTTTCGTTCAAAAACCGCAATACGTTTTTGCGCAGGACAAGGATTATGAGGATATCGGCGCAGAATTTTTCGATGCTGATAACGATGGAGATCTGGATCTGGTAGTAGCTTCCGGCGGAAATCAGTTAAAAGAAGGTTCGTTGAATTTACTAACCCGCCTTTACCTGAATGACGGCAAAGGAAATTTTACGCGAAGTTTTCAGGGCTGGCCCATGGTAGCGATCAATGCTTCCTGTATCAGGATCAATGATTTTGACGGCGATGGGAAACCGGATATTTTCATTGGGGCCAGGAATATTCCGGGAAGTTACGGATTGCCGCCTTCCAGCGTATTACTAAAAAACACCGGGAATGGGAGTTTTTCAAACGTAACAGAAAGCGAGGCGCCCGCTTTGCAAAAGCTGGGTATGGTGACAGATGCGCAGTGGGCGGATCTGGACGGGGATGGGAAAAAGGAATTGATTATTGTTGGAGATTGGATGCCGGTGACGATTTTTAAATACAACGGAATAAAACTGGAGAAAATCAAAGAAATAGCGAACTCTTCCGGATGGTGGAATTGTTTAACGGTGGCAGATATGAATGATGATGGGAGGCCGGATTTAATAGCGGGTAATAACGGACTGAATTCAAAGATCCGCGCCGACCGGGATCATCCTGCCAGGTTATTCATAGATGATTTTAATCGCAATGGCCAGATAGAATGTGTGCCCGCCTATTATAAATCCGATGGCAGGTCTTATCCCTATAATCTGCGCGCTGACCTGGTGAAGCAAATACCAGCTTTGAAGAAGAAGTTTTTGCACTACTCGGACTATGCAGGCAAAACAGTAGAAGAAGTCTTTACTCAGCAACAGTTGAGCCATGCTAAGCGCCTGGAGGTAGGACAAACTCAAACCTGTATTTTCTACAATGAAGGCCGGGATGAATTTAAGATGATTCCCCTGCCGATGGAAGCACAGTTTTCACCCGTGTTCGGGATTCTGGTATCGGATATGAATGGAGATGGATATAAAGATGTTTTTCTGGGTGGGAATTTTTATGGGTTAAAACCGGAGACCGGTCGCTATGATGCCAGTTATGGTGTAACATTCCTGAGTGATTCCCTCCACCAGTTACGATATTTAAAGCCGGCAGAAAGCGGATTGTTTATCAAAGGTGAGATCCGGGACGTAAAAAAGATCCACACTTCTTCGGGTGATGATATCCTGATAGCAAGAAACAATGAGGCCTTGCAGATTTTTTCAAAACAACCGCACTGACATTGTTAAAAAGAGAAAACGCATTGTTACTTTTCGGGATCGGGGTGTTGATCACTGCTTTGTGTTCCTGCAGGCACAGGCCGGCATTGTTTGTGGCAGTTCCCTCCAGCCAGACTCATATTCATTTCAATAATGAATTGAAGGATCATGATTCCCTGAATATACTCGATTATCTGTACTATTATAACGGCGCCGGAGTAGCGGTTGGAGATATCAATCAGGATGGGCTGCCGGATATCTATTTTACGGCAAATGGCAAAGGGAAAAATAAGCTTTACCTGAATAAAGGAAACTTTGAATTCGAGGACATAACGGAAAAAGCGGGAGTAAAAGGAACTGCCGACTGGTGTACCGGTGTAACCATGGCAGATGTGAACGGGGATGGCTGGCTGGATATTTATGTATGTTCGGTAAATCAGAAGCTGGGGTTAAAAGGCCATAATGAATTGTTTATAAATAATCACGATGGCAGTTTTACAGAGAGCGCCGCAGCTTATGGCCTGGATTTCTCCGGGTACTCTACTCAGGCAGTGTTCTTTGATTATGATCATGATGGCGACCTGGATTGCTTTCTTCTTAACCAGAGCTCCCATTCCGTGGAAACCTATGGAGATACTTCTCTACGCAGACGGATAAGTCCGCTGGCGGGAGATAAATTGTACCGGAATGATGGTAATGCTTTGCAAAGAAAATTCACGGAAGTAACATCAAAAGCCGGAATCTATAGCAGCGCCCTGGGATATGGCCTGGGCGTATCCGTTGCCGATCTGAATAACGACGGCTGGGAAGATATTTATGTGGGCAACGATTTTCAGGAAAATGACTACTACTATATCAACCAGCATGATGGCACATTCAGGGAAAGCGGAGCGAAACATTTTAACCATTTCTCCCGGTACAGTATGGGCAATGATATTGCGGACTATAACAACGACGGCCAGCTGGACATCGTAACCATGGATATGTTGCCGGAAGAGGAAAAATATTTGAAAACCTATAGCGGCGGCGATCAGTTCGATATATATAATTATACCATACAGCAAAACGGGTTTCAAAACCAATATTCAAGGAACTGCCTGCAAAAGAATCTGGGCGATGCTGTTGCGTTTAGTGAACAGGGCCTGATGTCCGGCATTTCCGCCACCGACTGGAGCTGGAGTCCCCTGCTCGCAGATTATGATAACGATGGGATCAAGGATCTGTTTATCAGCAATGGAATTGTAAAAAGACCATTGGACCTGGATTATATCCGCTTTATCTCATCGCCGGCCGTAAACAGGCAGATGCGGGAGTCCACCCGCCTGGACAGCGTTGCTTTATCTAAAATGCCGGATGGACAGGTTCATAATTATATTTTCAAAGGGAATGAGTCCGGCCGTTTTACAGATAAAAGTATAGAATGGGGAATGAATATACCGTCTTACTCCAACGGTGCTGCCTATGCCGACCTGGATAATGATGGCAATCTGGATTTGATTGTTAACCGAATCAACGCGGAAGCATTTATATACAGAAATACCAATGGCGGAATAAAGAATTATATCTCTGTTACCTGCAAGGGAGATAATGCGAATACATCCGGCATCGGATCCAAAGTATACCTGTTTAATAAAGGGAAAATTCAATATCAGCAATTAATGCTGACCAGGGGATTCCAGTCATCTTCAGACCCGAGATTGCATTTCGGATTGGACACTTTGGCCTCGATTGACAGTATGCTGATTGTGTGGCCGGATCAGCGTTTTCAACTGGAAAGAAATGTAAAGGCTAATCGACAGGTTACGGTGTATCAAAAAAACGCCTCCGGGAAATTTGAGTATGATGCTTTTTTCCCGAAAGCAAGACCGGTATTCAAAAACATTACGGACAGTGTGGGTTTAAAATGGAAACACCGGGAAAACGCATTTACGGATTTTAACCAGCAGTATCTTATTCCCCATGAGTTATCCACGGCGGGGCCGAAACTGGCCATTGCTGATGTAAACGGCGACGGCCTGGACGACATCTTTGTTTGTGGCGCCCGGTTTCAGGGAGGAAGATTATTTATACAGACAAAATCCGGTCATTTTACCGAGACCGACAGCGCGGTATTTATGCGGGACTCCGCCTGTGAAGAAGTGAACGCGTTGTTTTTTGATGCTGATGGAGATGGAGACCCTGATCTTTATGTAGCCAGCGGCGGTAATGAATCGGAAGGTAAAAGTCCGGCATTGCTCGACCACCTCTATTTAAATGATGGAAAGGGAAATTTTGCCAGATCTGACAACGCTCTTCCGGCGCTATATGGAAATAAATCCGCTTTGTGTGCTGCAGATATTGATCATGACGGAGATATTGATTTATTTGTTGGCGCCAGGGCAGATGCGCGGGCTTATGGACTACCGCAGACTTCCTGGTTATTACTCAATGATGGCAAAGGGCATTTTTCAGTGGCTGGCGACAATATCATTGATTTAAAGGATATCGGGATGGTTACGGATGCCAGCTTCGCGGATTTGAATAAGGATGGTTACCCGGATCTGGTGATTGCAGGAGAGTGGATGCCTGTAACTTTGTTTTATAATCAGAGAGGGAAATTTGAAAAAAGGGAACAACTGGAGCCGGCAGGACTTTGGCAAACGATTAATATTGCAGATATAGACGGAGACGGAAATATGGATATCCTTGCGGGTAATTTCGGACTCAACTCCAAACTTCATGCGACAGCAGAGGCCCCGTTAAAACTTTATGTAAAGGATTTCGATAAGAACCGTTTAACTGATCAGATACTTACTTATACCAAAAATAAAAAAGAATATACTTTTTGGGGCAAAGACGCATTGGAGAAGCAACTACCCGGAATAAAAAAAGGATTTCCTGAGATACAACGATTTTGCAGACAAAACGGTGCAGGAGGTTTTTGGCAGGCAACTGGAGGGCGCTAAGGTCTTACAGGTTCAGACATTGTGCAGCGGTATTTTTAAGAACGATGGTCATGGAAAATTTACATTTGAACCGTTTGCTGAAGAAGCGCAGGTTTCTCCGATTTTTTCTTTTTGTCTGGATGACATAAATGAAGACGGGATGGCCGATATCATCAGTGGAGGGAATCTTTTCGGAGTAACGCCTTATGAAGGCAGATACGATGCGAGTTGGGGTAATATCCTGGTGAGGGGAAAGGACGGCCATTTGAAATGTCTGTCTCCGGTAAATAGCGGCTGGCTGGTGCGGGGTGAGGTGCGCGATATAAAAAAATTAAAAACAAGCCGGGGGCTTATTTATGCAGTGGCCCGGAATAACGACTCCCTGGTTTTTTTCGGGAAGCAATAAAATGACCGAAATCAGTAAATGGGTATTTGTACCTCTACCCTGATGTGCAGACTGTCTTCTGCCGAATGGGGGAAGTGTTCGTATTTTTCCAATGGATCAGCCACCCTTTTCAGACCTTTATCTTTCATATATCTTTCCATAGCAGCATAAAGTTCTCTAATGCTGGAAGGGCTGCCCGTCGTGCGCCCCACCAATAGCCTGCCTCCGCCGGGCATCTCAAGAAAACGAATATCCTTTGTGACTTGCACCTTCTTATTGACCGGGATACCCATCGCCAGCCGAAAGTTGTGATTGTCAACGCCTTTTATTGACAGAAATCGGTAAGGCTTGTATATGAGCCTGTTTACCCTTGCGTAGTCAGTCAGTTCCTGATAAACCTGTTGAAAGGGCAGGTTGGTTTCTCCAAGCGGAATGATTTTCTGAAAGGTCATGATCAGGGTATCGGAAACCGGTTCGATGTGAATAGGAAAGCCATAAAAAGTCAGCGGATTTTCTAAGAAAATCTTTAATGACTGCAATTCCTTTTTTAATTTGCTATGCGGGATCATTTTTTCTTTCAGCCAGTCCCAGGCGTTAACAAATAAAATCCCCGAAACCCGGGTTGTTCTGCCCAGGGAATCGGAAGCGGCAAGCAGGGAATGATAAATGATGCTGTTATTGAATTTTTCCTTATACACGATGCCTGCAGGGTTTACCGCGGTAAGTGTAAACTCCGGTCCGCTGGAGGTTTTGATAAATGAATTTACTTCTTCTGTAGATTTAGAATAGTGCAGGGAACCCGGGTCTTTGCCAGTCAGATCAGGATGCCAATTCGGCCAGTTTTTCAGATCGGTGAATTGGATCGCCACTTCATCAATCGGGCGGGAAATCGGGATGGTTGCAGTAATCTTAAAAGTAAATGGCCCTTTCAATAACAGCAAAACGAGCACAGGCAGGAAGCAACAACACGCAATGAATAGCTTCTTTTTCATGTTACCTTTCTATGGCCTAAGATTAAATTGAGCAATTACCGGAGCACCTCAATCATGGCCTTTAATTCATTTTCGTCTGCAATATAAACATTCCCAAAATCCGATATTTCCGGGTTGGCGAAACTCATCGGGTTGGGAATGGATTTTCTGGCTGAACTGTGAAACTCCGTGGCTCCGCTTTCCCGCATTAGTTTCTCAATATTTGAAGCCCGAACGCCGGCTCCCGGCATAATGATGATTCTTCCGTTGGCGGCGGTAACCAGTTTCCCCAATAATTCACCGGCGTCCGGTGCGGCGGTCTTTTGACCTGAAGTAAGCACCCGCTCACAGCCGCAACCGATAATATCCTCCAGTGCCTTAAACGGGTCAGGGCTGGCATCGAAAGCCCGGTTACAGGTAACACCCATAGGATAAGCCCACTCCACAATTTGTTTCAATCTGGCCGTATCTATTTCTCCGTCTTTAAGCTGAATGCCAACAGAAATGCCATCGCAACCCAGTGTCTTGCAGACCCGGATATCCTCCTTCAAAATGGCAAATTCATAATCGTCATAAAAATAGTTCCCGGCTCTGGGGCGTAGAATGGGATATAATTTAATGGAAATATTTTCCCTTGTTTGCCGGATGCATCCATAACTGGGTGTAGTTCCTCCCTCTACGGGATTATCACACAATTCAACTCTTGCAGCACCTGCCTTCTCGGCGATCATGCAGGATTGAATATTAAAAGCGCAGACTTCAAGGATTGCTTTTGCTGCCATGATCTTTGGTTTTACGTTTTCAATAAAAGATTTTTCCGGATAAATAACGCATCAGCCATTATTTAACAGCGATGGTCAAAGCGATATGTTGCGCCGGCTTTATCGATTCAACAGCCTCATCTTTTGCCCAGCTTGCTTTATGGACGACAACTTTTTCCGGCAGATTCCCTGCATCCAGGAAACTCAGGTCCAGTTTTGCTTCAGTCCCCTTTGCATTCACTGTTAGTACAAGATTGATCCTGCCGAACGGTGTACGGATGCCGTTTAACTTTGTTACGGCGCCTGCTTTCACCCATTGTTTGGGAAGTGCTTCAAATAAGTGGAGTTCGTTACCGCGGTCAAATTCGATCATGTGCACCACCATCCTGATAAATTCTGCACTGGCCCAGTTGTGCGGCATATCACCGACTTCGTCATTTCCCTTTCCGACCGGTTTTTGCTCCTCGCGCCAAACCATTGTGGGAGAGGAGTGGTTGGCGAAATCATATAGCAATTGTGGGATGCCGTCTGTTTTTCCCAGCCATTGTAAAGCGTGGCTGTAGAATGAGGTGAAATAAGACCAGATGCCATCTTTCATCCAGCCGGTATTTACAACCAACCCCTCTTCCCGGTGATCCGTAAGCATGTTAACAGTTTCTTCAGCCCAATGATGCGCTTCGGGATTATCGTCAAAGATCTGTCCGGGATAAACGGACTGGCAAAACGCCCATTGGCCTCTTTGCGCTGCATAGTTACCTTCATTCTTAATCATGACCGGCAGATATTCATTTCCCTTTTCGTCTTTGCGGATATCTTTTCTCGCCAGGTTCATGAAGTTTGTGTAAAACACATCGTAGTCTTTTTGCCAAAGAGCGGCCTGGTCATTTTTACCAAGCCATTTGGCTGCAGAAATAGCCCATTTCATTCCACTCAGGCACCATTCCGTATTGGAATAATCATCCCCGTCCTGAATACCTCCGTCTACATTACCATTCGGGATCAGGCCGTAATAAGGTTTTGTGGAATCCTTTAATGCAAGGCTGCGCAGATAGTTAATTCTTTTGATGCAACCTTCTATTACACTCCAGTTTTGTTCCAGCCACTTCTTATCCTGGGTAAGCCTTGCATGACGGATCAGCATGAAGGGGACCAATCCGTTTTCTTTATGGAAAGTGGTGATCATTTCAAATCCGCCATCCTTTAACTGGAAACGGGTGAGGTAATCGATGCAGCTTCGTACATCTTTGATATAATTGAGCATCGTGCCGACTTCCAGCAGAAAACTCCCGTCTGCCAGCCAGAGGCCGCGATAAACGGTCGGCCCTACATGGAAGGATTTATTGCCTTCGCGGATATCCCTTGCCTGGAAAATATTGCGCACGCTGGAAGCCACCATGGATTGTATACCGGCATCGGGAATGCTGATCGCTTTTGATGAGGGGCTGTTTATTTTCCACCACGCTTCTGAGAGCTGTTTTTGTTTGGTTGTATTGGCTACACTGGGTATGTAGGCAAGTTTTGGGTTGAAGAACCGACTTAACGTGACACTAATCTTCTTTTCCTCTCCGGGCTGAAGTTTTACCGGGTTGAATCCAATCGTATAATATTTTGGAGAATCCAGTTGGAGGGATGTTAAACCAGCAGAGGAAGAAAGTCTTGTATACTCATCCAACTGAATATAGTTGCTTTCTTTTTTAAGGGTGTCAACGCCTCCGTATCTGATTACGGGATGGAAAACGGTTGCCGAAGAATTTGTATTCTTTAAATCCACCAGCAAATGATATCGTCTTTCCGGCATGCCAACGTCTGCGCATTTCACATATAAAATGGCATGTTTGTTCTCTTTGCCGCTGATGATTTCTGCCGCAGCAGGAGCCTGGCGGTCAAACATCCACAATCCGTTGATGATGGCATTCCGGTCTTTTGCACCCGGCATATTGGTGACTACTACAATTAATTCTCCATCCTGATTCACATCTTTTGAATCGAAAAAGTAAACACCGGGGATCTTCGGACCGAAATCTTTCACCGGATCTATGTCTTTTTGCGCCGCGCCTTCAATGTGGACCCGCATTACGCGTTGTCCGGGTTCTTCCCATTTGCCCTCGCAGAAGCCCAACACGATTTTATGTTCAGAACCGGGGGTTACTTTTATATGAAATTCAATCAGTCCTTCTCCGGACAATCCTTTTTCACCTTCAGCGATGTCGTTGAAAGCGGCGTCACAGGCAATGCCGGGTTTTGACCAATTCCTTTTTGTCATCCGGCTGTCGAATCGTACGATACTGTTTAATTTCTCCGGTTGCGGTATTTCCAGAAAGGCCTGTTCCATTATCCGTACGCCGCCGCTTTCTTTGATCGTTTGCATCATCGGCCCCGTTGCGGAAATTAATTGCTGACTTTTCCACTGCGAGGGTATCTTACTGTCGAACATTACTGAAAAGGAAAAATCCCTTGGTCCGTGATAACCGTAATCGCCAAACAATTGCCCTTCACGCCCAACCAGGGTTTTTACCGGATCGTCCGGCAGGCATAACAGGGATTGCCACCAGGGCGGACTGTACCGGTGGTCAACGACCATGCTTTCGTTCTGGGAAAAACCAATTCCATGGGCAAAAAACAGGGTCATGAAAAACAAAATGAATCTGGTCGATTTGGAGGTTTCCATAATAATCCATTGAGCGGTTAAAAATTATTTAAAAATATTAGTGTGCGGGTAGAAAGACCTGTTCCATTTCCTCGAGCGTTTTGCCGGTTGTTTCTTTCACTACTTTCCAGCAGAAAATGAAATTGATCAGACTGAATGCGGCAAACATCCAGAAAGTGAAAGCTGCGCCGGATTTTTCCAGTAACCAGGGAAAAAACTGGCCTACCAGCCAGACGGCGATCCATAGCGCCAGCACGCAGATGGAAACGGCCTTCACCCTGACTTCGGTAGGGAATATTTCATTGATGATAATCCAGGTTACCGGACCTAAGGAGAATGCAAAGCAGGCGATGAAGAGCAACATGAGTACCAATAACAGAACTCCCTGGGCATGGCCCGTATAAAACAAAATGCCACAACCCGCCAGGGATAAAATAATGCCTGCAAGACCGACGGTCAGCAATCGTTTACGTCCGTACTGGTCGGCCCAGCGAATAGCCACCAGGGTAAACAAAAGGTTGACTGCCCCGATGATCACCTGAAAAAGCAATGCGTTGCTACTGTCGATGCCTGCGCTCTCAAAAATGCCTGGCCCGTAATAAATGATTGCATTAATACCGGAAAACTGTTGCAATACCGCCAGTACGATGCCGATGATGAGAGGAAGGCGTAAAGACGGATCAAGAACAGACCTCTTTTTTACGCTGGCCTTTTGTGCAGCCTGCTCCATATCCTTCAATTCCTTTATTGCCAGCAATTGCGGCCGGACAGTCAGTAATATTTTGTGCGCCTTATCGTTTTTATTTATCGAAACCAGCCAGCGCGGGCTTTCCGGAATCCGGGTCAGCAGCAATACGAAAATAAAGGAAGGAACTGCCATCACCAGAAACATAGGTCGCCAGGTTTCTGTTTTGAAAAACCATAGAACAGAACTGTTTTCGAAATGATGCCGGGCAAAAAGCACGAGCAGAGCATTTGAAAAATAAGCCAGTAAAATTCCGATTGTAATGGCCAGTTGGTACCATGCGATCATTTTTCCTCTTTTCTCGGCAGGTGCGAATTCGGCGATATACATAGGCGAAACGACGGATGCCATGCCGACGCCAATACCACCGGCCAGCCGGAAAATAACCAACAATTGAAAGGAAGCCGAAAACGCACAACCAATCGAAGAAACGAGGAACATGCTGCCGGCAAGCAGGATCGTTTTCCGTCGGCCTGCCCGGTCAGTTAATATGCCGGTTCCCAAAACGCCGATGATACAGCCCAACAGTCCGCAGCTGACCAGCCAGCCTTCCATGGACGTCGTTAATGAAAACTGTGTTTTTACCAGCGTTGATGGCGCCGGAAATAACAGCCGTATCATAACCGAAAAGAAGGCCGCCAATGGCAACCGTGATACAGATGAAATTGGTTTTTGAAGTGGCAGGACTGGAATTCATTTGGCAGGCAATTTTACTTTTTTACTAAAGGCTATCGTTTGTAATCGTCATCATACCGCTTGATATCTTCCTGCTGCCAGTTACCAAAGGCAACTTCCAGGACCCGCACTGGTTTTTCTCCATTGCAGCTCAAACGGTGACGCTCATTCGCCGGGATCCAAATTTCATCGCCGGAATTGTAGGTACGGATGTCATCGCCCACCTGCACAATGGCGCCATCATCAATAACAACCCAAAGTTCTGCCCGGCCGGTGTGTGACTGAAGACTTAACCTTTGACCAGGTAGTACAGCCATGAGACTCACCGTACAATCCTCATTGTTGGCATATTGATAAAAACTTCCCCAGGGTCTTGTAACAAACGACGCTTTGGGTTTACTTTCCGGAATTGGTTTTGTTTTAAATTCAGCCATTGATTTAATTTATAATATTTTTTATGGGTTGATGCGGACAAAAGCTTTGATGGTTGCACAGGATTTGCCTTCACTCTCTCCGTAAGGTCTGATACTGTATTCTTTTATGTTTGCGGGAACGACAAAGGTTTCTGCGTAATGCACTATAAAGGGTTCGAAGTGATTTGACGGACTTTCCACGATGGCTTCTCGACCTTCAATAAGGTTTAGCACATTTACGCTGCCCCCGGTCTGATGCGTCACGCTTTTTGTAAACCAGTGTCGCCTGGTTTCAATAAATTCTCTTTCATGCAGCCCTGTGCGCTCTTCCTTCCAGCCATCCCCTGAAGAAATAGGTTCGCAAATATCTTTCAGTTCTCTTTTTGTTCTTTCAGGTGTGAAAGTCCAGTCGATTACTTTTTTACCGTGTTCAATATTGATGGGCCGGGGTTTGCCATCAAGACCCATTCTTCCCCAGTCCCAGAGTTTGAAAGTGAAAATATAGGGGGTGGCGCTGATCTCCAGCACCATGCTGTTCTTACCGGAACAGTGTACGGTGCCGGCGGGAATCAGGATGTGATCATGTTTTTTAATAGTCCATTTTTTTGCATATTTCTCTGCTTCAAAGTGGCTGCCGTTTTTATTTGCCTCCTGTAAGTCGTGAATCATTCCGGCAGGAGAGATGTTTTCTTCCAGCCCCAGGTAAACGAAGGCATCCTCTTTTGCATCGAGAATGTAATAGCTCTCATCCTGGGTATATCGGATGCCGAAATTTTCCTGTGCGTACTCCGTTGTCGGATGAACCTGCAGGCTCAGATTGCCTCCATCCATCGTATCTAAAAAATCAAAGCGAATGGGGAACTCGTCTCCGAACCGCCCCTGAACTGCTTCGCCCAGCAAACGTTTTGATTCGGCAAAAACAAGATTGATGGCGGGGGTCTCAAAAGTCATTTCGCCGAATTGGAACAGCAGACTGTTTTCTTCCGGAACACAATCAAATCCCCAGGCGAAGTTTTTTTCATTGGCGTCGAGTCCGCAAACGGTTTTCAGCCATTGGCCGCCCCAGGGTCCCGGATCAAAAAAAGGAACCAGCCGGAAAGGACGGGTTACGGTTTCCCTCAATGCTTTGTTTAGTGAGGATCCTGAAACTATTTTGGGATCACCGGGCAGCGTGCTGTCGATGACAAAGTCCCATTTATCCATCAGGGTTTTCTTGTGCCGGTCGCAAACCCGCCAGTCCACGAAAAATGCCTGTTTATACTGAAGGGATGTTTTTTGTGTTTTATTGTCCAGGCCGAGATTACTTATTTCGTTTCTCCTGAAACGAAGTTGTATTTCCCAGCGCGGCATATCGAAGTATATAATCAGGTCGGGGTTTGGATACAAGAGGGATGCGCCAACGCCAAACAGATAGATAACCGCCGCCTGCTGCCGGCTGATTTGTTTTTGTAAAGCGGAGATCTTTGAATGATCAAAAAACTGGTCCAGCTTTAATCGCGTCAGATATCCGAAAACTTCGTCGTCTGTTACATCCGGATAAACAAGCTGTTGAACCTGCTCTTCATTCTGCATATAGTCTTTAGTGGAATAAAAAGCTCCCGGTAAATATTTCTGCAGGTGGTTTTTCACTTCTTCTTCAAAAACCCCGTGATAGCAATCTATCACCACGACCGGCCTGCCGGGTATGCGGTCAACCTTCTCTTTAATCAGTGCGCAAACGTTTTCCCATCCGCTGCCATGTTCGGCCGGATCATTTATTTTAATGGACGGGTATTTATCGTAGTTCGTTGAAGTGTTCAGCATGAATTCTTATTTTTCAGATCCCATTTTCCAGACAATAAACAACGCCGAGTATTCCGGCATCGCTTAATAATCGGGACGGCTCTATTTGTACTTCACCCCATGGACACCAGGCATGGTTTTTAACCTTGTTGGTTATATAGGGAATGACCTCTTGCGGGCTGTTCATGACACCTCCGCCAAGCACTACTGTGTCGGGGTCATAGGCATGGATCAGGTTGATCACTGCGGCGGCCCACACATCCAGATATTCCTGCTGAATCTTCCGGGCCATCGGATCATTTTTTCTTGCTGCCTCGAAAAGGCTCGCAAAATCATGCACTCCTGCCGTTGCCGGAATTGATTCCGGCGCATCAGCGGAGGCGCGCAATCGTTCCTTTAAGCTCCAGGAAGAGCCGTATGCTTCCGCACACCCTATGTTCCCGCAATTGCAGAGACGTCCATTGTACTGAATGGAGAAATGCCCCCCCAGGCAGCCCGCCTGAAAATGTTTGCCCCTCAGCAGCTTCCCTTCTATGATGGCTGCGGTCCCGATGCCGGTGCCGATCGTCATGGCGACCAGGTTATCGGTATGCTGACCTGCTCCAAATTTCCATTCACCAACAGCTGCCATCCGGGCATCATTGTCCAGAAAAAAGGGAAGTTCCCAGAGATTATTTATCCAGGCCTCCATATCCATCTTAACGGCATCATTATATTTATCATTGGTGGATAATATTTTTTTTCGTTCCGGATCCACGATGCCCGGGAAGGCCAGACCGATACCGTTCAGGGATGCGACTTGCAATCCGGACTCGTCCAGCAGCTGATTTATTCCGTTTTTCAGATTATCCAGATTGGATTGAAGGCCGCCGGCTGCATTAGCGGAAAGGACTCTTTTTGACAATACCGCACCTTCCGCAACAAGCCCGATTTTTATTCGGGTGCCGCCCAGATCAATCCCTATTGAATATTTCTTCATGATCGTCAAAATCGGCTAGTGATGAATCCGTTTTTTCATGCAGCTCTCCGGCAGGAACGGGAATATTTTATTTTCTGTCAATGAGTATGGGTTGTCCGTTTTCCTGAACCAGTATTTTTGAAAATCCGCGTTGACTGATGCTGTCGTAGTCGTGGCCTGCATCTGAAGGCCAGCAGGCGCCGAAAGATAAAACAGAGGCGCCTGTATTCGCGGTGCGGTGCGCCGTGTACCCATCGATATAATGAAGGCTCCCGGGATACATTTTTTCAGCCCAGGTTTTGCGATATTTATCCATGAGGATAAGCATTCCCTCTCCTTCAATGCCCCAATAGAATTCGGCCCGGTCCGCAATTTTATGAAAATGCCCTTTCGTCATGAAATATTCATCCCCTACTTTGCCGGGCTGTATAAAAGTGATGCCAAAAAATAATCCGCCGGTTGTTCCTTCCTTAACAGGTAAATAGGACTCCACCTCGTATACGATTTTATCGGGAGAAGTATCGCCATAAGCTGCCTGGTCGCTGAAAATTGTTTTTAGGTCACCGATCTTCCTTACTGTTTTATTGATTTTATCGCCCGTAAGCTGTCGTCCTGAAAAACCGGCCACTGGCAAAAGAATATTGTTCATGCTGCTGCTGCTGCTGATATTTGGTTTTAAAATGATTTCCTGTCTATCATAACAAATGCGTTTTCGATGATTTCTCCTTTGCCGGATACCGCCATCTCTGCAATGGCTTTCCCCATGGATTCAAAATCGGTAGTGATGGTGGTTATTCCATCTGCTATAATACTTTTTAAATTGGTTTCGTTGTAGGAGATTACTCCGATATCCTGTCCGAGTTTCCAGTGCTTCAATTTTGCAGCTTTAATAATCTCAACCAGGTGATTATCATCAATAACAATGAACGCATCATTCTTTTGGATCTGATCCGCCGTGATCGTATTTTTTACCGCTGCTTGCGTAATATTCTTTTTTGAAAATTTATTAAACCCGCTAATGATGTCCCTGGTACGCAATGAATCGGGAAACAGTAAGAACAACCTTTTGTATTTTGCGACAAGGTGCTGAGAGTCCATTAAAATGGAGTAAATGTCTTTCTCGAAATTCTGATACACCCCGGGATACAGTTTTTTGTATTCTTTAAACCCCACGTCGAGCAGATAGGTATTTTTGGGATCCAGTTTTGAAAGAATGGCCGGGGTTTCAGCATTTACTTCCGGCATGATGATAAAAGTATTGTAGTAAGCTCCCTGCTCCTTGATCAGGGTTTCAAACATCTTGATACTGTGATAATGAAAGTAAATGTCGAGTGAAGAAGTCTTCGGCAGGTGGTTTAGCAGGGCATTAAACAGGGTTTCTTTATAAGGTGTAAAGGTGCTGAATAATAAAAAGATGTTTTGTTTCTGTCTGGTTTGGGTGCTTGAAACGTAATAGCCCTTACCCGGAATGGAATCGATGATCCCCGAAGCCCGGAGATCGTTATAGGCGGCAAATACGGACCCCCTGGCAAGGGAGAACTGAGCGGCAATCTGGTTAACCGAAGGCAGTACGTCATCTTTGGCTAATACCCCGTTTTCGATGTTCCTGTAAATGGATTGTACAATTTGTTTATAAACGGGCATGGCCAGGGAAGGGTCTAATTCAATTAACGAGGTTGCCGGCTTTTTCTTCATGGCGGTTTTGATTTACAAATATAACAGATAATTGTTAAAAAGTACCAGTATATACTGGTATATAATAAAAATATCCAATTTGATGAGATGGATTTACAACACAAATGTATTTGAACCCTTTTGGATGGCAAGCGTGCGGGTGTGGCCATTCCGCTTAATCTGCAAAGTGAAAGGCGCGCTGGACTTCACAGCTATATTCATTTCCCGGCCATTGGCGCCTGCCGGGGAAGCAATTAAGGTTATCACCCGGTTGTTGAATCGGAAATTACGGCAACCTGATTTCCCGATGCTGTGGATAGTCCAGGTGATCTTATTTTCGGGCGCATTGGGCTTTAGGCCAATGGCATATTCTAAAAGGTACATGATGGGGCCGATGCCACTCCAGCCTACAAAGTCTTTCTCCACTGCGGAGCCATCTTCATGTAATCCATAAGTGCTGCTTTCCGGGGCATAGTTCTCCCAGATCGTGCCCGTCTTTTTGTATACATCCGCTACGAGTTCCAGGTGTTTCATAGCGATCCGGTAAGCTTCTTCATCATAACCGTAGTTTTCCAGCCCGCGGATGACCATTGTATTAGTAGGCGCCCAAACGGAACCACACCAGTAATTCCCCGTTAGTGAAAATCCTTTTTCGTCGGCCGCCAGTGTTGGTACCGGATTCCGGGTGCCGAAAGTTGCCGGATTCTTCAGTTGATCTAATAATTGGGAGGCTTGCGCAGGAGAGGCCACTTTCGCCAGCAGTGTCCAGAATCCGGCAACGGTTTTTACGGCGGATTGTTTTCCGTCTACTGTCAGGTCCGTATAAAAATGCAATTGATCGTTCCACATTTTCTGATTAATCAGCCTGGAAAGCGCCGCCGCTTTTTTCCTGAACAGCAGGGCCTGCTGCGTTTTACCGGTGGCCGTTGCGATGTCTGCCATTTTCAAATCAAACAAAACCATTTCGGATGAAATGTCAATACCGGTTCCGCCTGATTTTAACAATGGATTCCGGGTCGAATTGTCCATGCTGGCCCAGTCTGTCATATATAATCCATTGCCCTGCCGGATATACTTATTCAGTGCCTCGTAATATTTCAACAGTGGTTTCCAGATCCGGTATAATCTTTCTTTGTTGCCGGTGATCAGGTAACTCTCCCATTCCGCCCAGGCGAGTATCGGATGATCCAGGCCATCGAGGGTTAGCACAGGGACAGGTACAGGTGCGGTTCTGCCGGTATAAATAATTTCTTTACCCTGAGGCTGGTCTTTCGGAATACTGTATCCACCACGACTGAAAAGAGATTTGCCCTCCGTGTTTACCCAGGGCTTGTAGTCTTCACCCGTTTTGCGCACGATCTCCCGGCATATTTCGCCGTCCGGATGCTGCTTGATGTAGAAGTTGTCGAGGCTGCCGATTCCGGGAACCAGCGGATATCCATAATTGCAAAACATGGTCATGAATCCCGTATCCCACAGGAAAATATTGTTGTTGAATGCCGCGTCGATAAACGGAGATATAAATCCACTGCCCGGGGCCGGATTATTAAAATGTTTGAAAGCGAGTTCCCAGGCTTTCCAATAAGTTTCAACCAGCAGGGTATCTTCATCAAATACCGGGGAAGGCAATAATGATTTGGCGGATGCCCATTCCGGGAGGCTGGCAGGGGGAGAACTTATCTTTGAAAAGTACAGACCCTGACGACTTTCCTGTGCCGGAAGTTTGCTACCGGAAAATAAAATCAACAGGCAGCACAAATATTTGCAGGTTCGTTTCATTGTTTTGGTTGTTGATTGTTAATAATTGTTTTATATCCTGCCTGAGGACAGATTATTTCTCATTCAATGAGATCGAAATGGATTTATCTGAATTCGCGAAAAGCACCTCCGTGCCTTCCTTGCCGGATGTGAGTGAAATCCGTTTTCCATTTACTCTAATACTTTTTAATTTAGCCGGAAACTGATGCAGTACCAGCTTCACCTGGCTGAACCGGCTCGGAAAACTTCCCTGTTTTTCATTCAGTAGCAACAGACCGGATGCCGGGTCCCAGTTCATGACTCTTTTATAAAAGGATCCTTTTTCATAAGAAAAATCGGTTCCGTTGTCTTCATAATATATAAATGAATTCTTTTCATCTCCGTACCAAAGCTGTATTTGCAAAATGCCGTCGGATGGCTGGGAGACGAACTGAACGGGCGTCTGCATCGGAATGATGGATCCGCTTTTTATGAATACGGGTAAGTCATTATCCGGGGCGGCGACGGTTATTTCCCGGGGACCCTGCAAGGCGATTCCGGTGGAAAGGCGATACCACAGTCCCCGCGGCAGGTACATTTTTACCGAATCTGCGGTGCTGAGCGCCGGCACAACCAGGATTTCGTCTCCGCAGATGAATTCATGCTGATACTCCTTATTATAAACCAGGGTATCAAATGTATATCCGTAAGGCAGTGCTTTTAAAATAGGTATACCCGCAGTGGCGGATTGATAAAAGGCGGAGTAGAGATAAGGCAGCAGGGCATAACGATAACGGATAGCCGAACGCAGTTCGCTGCGGACGGGTTCACCAAAAGCATAAGGTTCATGCGGATTGCTACCCACTGTGTGGTTGATGAACAGCGGCATATATACGCCGAGCTGCATCCAGCGCGCCATCAGGGCCGGCGTAGGATTGCCGACAAATCCCCCGATATTCATGCCTACGTAGGAAAGACCTGTCAGACTAAGGCTCAGGCTCATGCGTGTATCCATAAACATGTGCATGTCGTTGGCTTCATTGTCGCCGGTCCACATGGAAGCATAGCGCTGGATGCCCGAGAAGGCTGATCTTGAAATATTAAAAGGGCGCAGACCCGTGAGTTCTTTCACCCCCTCGTAAGTTGCCCGCGCCATTTGAAAGCCGTATACATTTCTTCCTTCTTTAAACGTAACGGGGTTGTTTTCATCTCCCATCAGCAGGGCGCCCGGGATATTTTTCCGGAAAATTGCCGGCTCGTTCATGTCATTCAGAAAACCGGTTATGCCATCCCGGGTATAAACTTTTAAATTTTCTTTCCACCACTGGCGGACGGCGGGTTTTAAAAAATCGGTATAATGACTTGGCCCCGCCCATACGGAACCCGTAAAAGGTTTTCCATTGGGGTACCGGATAAAGCGATGATCCCGGATACCTTCTTCATACAAGGAATAACCTTTCTGGATCTTCAAAGCCGGATCGAGAATAACGTATAGGTGGGCGCCCATGCTTTTCAGGGAATCCACCATTTGATCGGGGTGCGGAAACCTGGTTTTGTCCCATGTGAACACTTTAAATGAATCCATGTAATCAATGTCGCAGAATATCAGGTCGCAGGGAATGCTGTTTTTCCGCATGGTTTTCATTACATTCAGCACTTCAGCTTCCGACATATAACTATACCTTGATTGAATATAACCCAGCCCGTACAGTGGCGGCATAGTCATCCGGCCGGTAATATGCGTATAGTCGCTGATGATGCCGGCCATGGAGGGAGCACCAAAAAAATAATAATCCATTTCCCCGCCCTCCGCGCTGAAAGCATAGTACTGATGTTCTTCCCCGCCCAGATTAAAATCGAAAGTGGATACATAGGTATTGTCGAAATAAATACCGTAAACCTGCCGATCATGAATGCCCATAAAAAAAGGCATAGTGGAATACATCGGCTGAGTGCCGGGCTTGAATCCGTATGCATCATTATTTAAATTGACCAGTGTGGTGGACCGGTGGTTCAGATCGCCGGTCTTCTGGCCGAGCCCCAGAAACTTCTCGTCGCTAAACATTTTACGATAACTGATTACTTCGCTGCCATTCCAGGCCATGCCCAGGGTTTCGTCATCTCCTGAAAGGAGCTGACCGGTTCTCTTATTCAGGAAGTCAATCCGAACCGGATCTTTGTGAACATCCACCAGCAGCGAATCCGTTTCCAGGATTAAATGGTCAGCCGATGCCGATTTCAGGCTCAGGTTATTTTCCGGAAGTGCGATCACGGCAAACGAATGTCTTTTGATTGCCGCGTCCCTGCTTTTCAGGAACCGGACGCGGATAATAGCAGGGCTATAAGCGGTAATACTGATATATGCATTAGATGTTTGTATGCCAAAGCCATTTGGGATTTTTTCTGACGATACGAATGCGCCTGCCTGAACGAGGCCATCTGCCTCCTGGGCTTTGACGGAAATCCCCGGAACCAGGGCAGAGAGAAAAATTAAACTGAGAATGATCCTGGATTTTCCTTTCATGTTCAATCGTTTGGATGAGCGTAATAAATAGTTCAATCAGAGAACCTGTTTTTGATCAGGCAGACTGGCGGCAACAAATATAAATTATAATTGTTACAAAAAGTACCGGTATATACCAGTATATTATGGTAGCTGTGTTTTATTGTATAAAATATTAAAGACTGATCAGAAGCGGATCCCGCATAAGGCGTTTCTTTCATTCTTTCAACATATGATGTCCGGGAACGCCTTATGCGGCAGAGGCAACCAATCAGTATATCGAACCACTTTGATTTATGCATTGGATTGCCGGAGAACAGACCTGGGGATATTCATTCCCACAGCGCGAACCCTGCCTGCCGGTACCGGTAATTCAACGGTTGCCTCCACAAATATGCGGTCATCCGGAAGCGAAATTTCAGAGTTCGGTACCGTATACGGTAATTTTCTTTTGGGAGATTTTTATTGAATGTAGATGAAAATCCGGACGGATTCTTCCACCGGGTTTTTAGCCTGTTGTCTTCGGGGTTTCTTCGGGAAGTGTTCGGGAAGGCTTCGGGGATTCCCGAAGCCTTCCCGAACACTTCCCCTATACTTTCCGAAGAAAACATGCCAGCAACAACTGCAAACCGGATAAGAAAAGCGAAACCGGGTTCAGGCCAAAAAAAGGGGCAATGGTCAAAAAACAAAATTCCCGTATACGGTACCGAACTCTGAAATTTTGCTTCTGCGCCACCGCATATTTGTGGGGTCAACCGAATCAACAACCCGTCATTTGTTGCTGATGAATGTCCCCTAGCGCAAGGAATATTCTCATTCATCCGGCAAATGATGCACTTGCAGGAACTGAAAGGCTGTATTGCTCCCATGTCTTTAATAAGCGGGGCAGGTAAAGGGCTTCGTTCCAGACTGGCCGTGGACGCACTGGCCAGGAGAACGATTTATTCCGCAATTTCATAGATTACCGGCCATTTCTTTCCGGTAACATAAATCCTGTTGGTTGCTGAATCGAACGCTATGCCATTTGTTTCTTCAGCAAAAGGGTATTTTATTTTAGCTTCCTTTTTCAGGGCTGATAAATCCATCCTGCCGACAACCCGGCCACTGGATGTGTCAATTTTAAGAATATAATTCGTCAGCCATTGATTGGAATAAAGAAAACCATGAATGAGTTCAAGCTCATTCAAATTTTGCACAGGTCCGTTGTTATCATGTACAGAAAGGGTTTTAATAATCCTGAAATCGGATGGATCCCTGTAGCAGATATTGCTGCTTCCATTGCTCATCAGAAGGCTTGCTCCGTCTGTTGTTAAACCCCAGCCTTCACCTTCGTAGTGAAAAGAATCTTCTTTTTCAAATGTTTTTCCGTCAAAAACAAATCCGATATGGGTTGTATCCGTAATCTGATAAAATTTTCCCTTCAAAAAAATAACCCCTTCCCCGAAATATTTATGGTAATCGATCTCAGCTTTTTTATCAATTCTGCCAGTTTGCGGTCCACGATCCCGAAAATTAAACGCGAAGCAGGAAATGAATTCGTGTGTCCCAAAAAGCAGATAAATACTGTCGTGCGGAAGTACGTTCGTTATCTTAAAATGAATATCAGGTGGCGTATTGTCAGTAATGTCCGGGGTTTTTTGTGAGGGGGAACCGGTGCATCCGAAGGAAAAAATGATGATCCCGATGAGGGAGATAAGAATCCTGAAAGGCTCCATACTTTAAATATACCTGCATTTTAAATACACGCAGTCCGGATTGTAATTTTTTCCCGTACGCCCGTTCATCAAATAAAATGGTCCGAAATTGAAAGTTTGAATCATTTTTACCGGATCAAAGAAGATCGAATGAATAAATTGATCGCCGCCGCACTGCTGTTAAGTATAAATTTCCTGGGCTCCTGTCGCCATCATTCAAAGATTTCCCGGCCCGATCATATTGTGATTGTAATTGAAGAAAATCATAATTACGAACAGATCATCGGATCGGCCAATGCGCCGTTTATCAATCAGCTCGCAAAAGAATCGGCTGTTTTTACCGATGCACACGGGGTGACCCACCCCAGCCAGCCAAACTACCTTGCTTTGTTTTCCGGAAGTCTCCAGGGAGTGAATGGTGACAAATGCCTGACAGACACAACACCCTTCACGACACCAAACCTGGCTGCCGGATTGATTTCCGGCGGATTCACTTTTAAAGGATTTGCTGAAAATATGCCCGTTCCGGGATTTCTCGGCTGCCGCAAAGACGCCAGCCCTTTAACCATGGGGTATCTCTATGCCCGCAAACATGCGCCCTGGGTAAACTGGCAAGGAGACAAAAAGAATAATATTCCGGCGGATCTGAGCCAGCCGATGACTGCCTTCCCCACAGATTTTAATCGACTGCCGGATGTGGCGTTTGTAATACCGAACATGGATAATGACATGCATAATATCGGTGATCCGGGCGATTCGGCGGCTGTCAGAAGGGGAGATGACTGGCTAAAAAATAATCTGACGGCTTATATTCAATGGGCCAAAACCCATAACAGCTTATTGATCCTGACCTTCGACGAAGACCAGTTTACGGCAAAAAATCATATGCTGACCCTTTTTGCCGGCGCCAATGTGCGGCCGGGAGAATATGCTGAAAACATTAATCACTACAGCGTCCTGCACACGATTGAAGAAATTTATGATGTTCCGGTAACCGATACAGTCCATCATGAACAGCCGATTACCGATATCTGGAAGGACGCCAAAGACAAATTATCGTCAGTTCAATAATAGTGTTTGCTTCAGCTGCCGGTTAATGGAAAACTTAGCCGCTGTACATTTGTTCTGTGCCGGATCGTTAAGCTGTCTCCACATATAACCAGCCTCCGGCGGTTCTTTCATAAATATGCCGCACGATCAACCCTACGGTTTCCCGGTCATCAAAATAGTGCCGCACGACTTTTATTAAATTTTTCCTTCCCTCCGGGTTTTGTTTGGCTGTGACAAATAAAAGATCATTTGCAGGAATGGCAACGCAAATGGAGTCGTTAAGAATGATTTCGAACTGATCGCATATATAATCTGACAAAATAATGGCAGCCTCATAATTTCCACCACTCGTTACCATCATCGCATTACCCGGCTCCCCATTAATATGCGTCTGGTCCGAAATCGCCATCGTCATGTTGGTTAGCGCAGCTTCGTGTAACTGATCAATGGTCAGCCTATCCGATAATTCGCTGTTTTGAATAATCCGGTGGCCATCTGTTTCTTCCAGCATATAACAAACGCCAATGCCCATAGCGAGTGGTTTAATGACTGGATTGTCATTAAAAGAAACCGGTGTTTCATTTTTATTTTCCACGCCGAAGAGATCAGGATCCTGGTCACCGGAAAGCCCTTTTATTCTGGGGAAAACATTTGAGAGGTCTATCATATTGACCGGTCATTTAAATCTCCCGGTAAGGATTAGTTATAACAGTTTGGTAAATATCCAGCACCCAATGTCGGCAATTTTTTTTTGATTTAAAAGCGCCCGGACGGTTTTGCGTTTAATAAAAAATGGAAATGCTAATTTTGACCAGCAATGGAGCATATACTTGACAACCCGATCTTTAATGCACTTAGTTCGGGAAATGAAAACTTCTCTATCGGGAACGACCGGGCTAAATTCTTTTTGCCGGATATTGCCTTATTTGCAGGTATTAAAGAATATTCGCAAAGCGACTTTAATGCTCTTTTCCGGATCAGCCCCGCAGAAAGCATTTTCATTTTATTTGCGCCTGCCGGACTTCAAATTCCGGAACAGTGGAAAGTTACCCGTCAGATGGAAATTTTACAAATGGTTTATGACCGGACGGCGCCTCCCCCCGCAACAGATCATTCCTTTGCCGATTTGCAGGAACGGCATGTGCCGGACATGCTTGCATTAACAAAAATGACGAATCCCGGGCCCTTTCTTCCGGGTACCATCAGGTTTGGTAATTACAAGGGGATTTTTGACGGCAACCGGCTGGTCGCTATGGCAGGACAAAGACTACAACCAACGCCATATATTGAGATCAGCGCTGTCTGCACGCATCCTGATTATGTTGGAAAAGGCTATGCCGGTATGTTGATTGCAGATCAGATCAGCCGGATACTTGCCGGCCCGGGAATGCCATTTCTTCATGTCAGGGATGATAATGCAATTGCCGGCAAACTTTATCAGAAGCTGGGTTTTAGGGCCAGAAAGAAATTGACGGCCTTTGTCATACAAAAACAAGCTTTGTAATCAGGTAGGAACCGTCGAGTCAGCAGGTTCAAAAATTAAGCGGCCAGACTGGAATTGGAGATCCGCTGCACGCTGCAGGGGGCGGTCAGCACCTGTAAAAACCTCCCTTTTTACATATTTTTCCCTGTTTTTTCGTATCTTTGCAGCCCCGATTTAAAACCGTCGGGATAAATACTGATATGTATGAAAACAATATTATTAACTCAAACGCTGAGGGACAGGAGCCGGTTGCCGAAACAGCAACTGCTACAGCGACAACAACTGCACCTGCCGCAAATGGAAAGAGCTATCCTGCGCCTACTGCGCACGACGATTTTGACTGGAGCATTGACAAACGTAATGTTACCTCTTACACCAAAGAAGAAAAAGAAAAGTACGACAAAGTGTATGACAACACTTTTGTTACAATCAACGATGGTGAAATGATTAAAGGACTCGTGGTGGGCTTAACCAAAACAGATGTTGTTTAAACATCGGTTTTAAAAGTGATGGTCTGATTTCTCTGAATGAATTCCGCGATATTCCAAACCTGAAAATTGGTGATGAAGTGGAAGTAATGGTGGTTGAAAAAGAAGACAGGGACGGTCATCTGCACCTTAGCCGCAAACAGGCCCGCATTACCCGTGCATGGGAAAGAATTGTGGAAGTTCACAAAACCGGCGAAATTGTTACCGGTACTGTTACCAGCAAAACAAAAGGTGGTCTTGATCGTGGATGTATTTGGAATGGAAACATTCTTGCCAGGTTCTCAGATTGATGTGAAACCTGTTACTGATTACGATCAGTTTGTTGGTAAGACAATGGAATTTAAAGTGGTGAAGATCAATGAAACCATTAAGAATGCTGTTGTATCTCACAAAGCACTTATTGAAAGCGATATCGAAGCACAACGTGCAGAGATCATGAGCAAACTGGAAAAAGGCCAGGTACTGGAAGGAACCATCAAGAACATCACCGACTTCGGTGCATTTATGGACCTTGGTGGCCTAGATGGCTTGTTATATATCACTGATATTTCATGGGGACGTATCACTCATCCAAGCGAAGTACTGAAACTGGATCAGAAACTCAATGTGGTGGTACTTGATTTTGATGATGAGAAAAAACGTATCAGCCTTGGTCTGAAACAACTGACTCCGCATCCGTGGGATGTACTTGCCTGAGAATATTAAAGAAGGTGAATATTGTGAAAGGTAAAGTAGTGAATATTGAAGACTACGGTGCTTTCCTTGAAATCATGCCGGGTGTTGAAGGTCTGGTTCACGTAAGTGAAATTACATGGGCCAATACACCGATCAATGCAAAAGAATTCTTTAAACTGGGTGATGAGCATGAAGCAAAGATCGTAACGCTTGATAAAGACGCCCGCAAGATGAGTCTGTCTATCAAACAACTTACTGAAGATCCATGGAGCGACTATTGAAACCAAATTCCCTGAAGGCAGCCATCATAAAGGCCTGGTGAAAAACATCACTCCTTATGGTGTGTTTGTTGAACTGGCTCCTGGTATTGGTGGTATGATCCATATCAGCGATCTGAGCTGGCTGAAACGTTTCAATCACCCATCTGAATACACGAAAGTTGGTGAGCACATCGATGTGGTGATCCTGGGTATTGATAAGGAAAACCGCAAACTGCAGTTGGGTCATAAACAACTGGAAGAAGATCCATGGAATGCACTGCAGGATACATTTGCTATCGGAACCATTCATGAAGGAACTGTTATCGCGCAAGGATGATAAAGGCGCTATCGTTCAGTTGCCTTATGGCCTGGAAGGTTTTGCTCCTAACCGTCATCTTGGAAAAGAAGATGGTAAACAGGTACAGGCAGATGAAACTGCACAGTTCATGGTGATCGAATTTGACCGCAATGAAAAACGTATCGTTTTATCTCATACCCGCATCTGGGAACAGGCTAAGGCAGATGAAAAAGAAGTCAGCCCGCAAGGAAGCCAAAACGGAAGCAGATAAAACCAACAAAGCCGTGAAGACGCTCCAGAACAAGGTTGAAAAGCCAACCCTCGGCGATCTGGGAACCCTTGCTGAAATCAAGGAGAAACTGCGTCAGGAAGAAAAAGGAGAAAGCGAAGAAGCGAAATAAACACAGTGTTTATAAAGTAAAAACCCGCTGGTGAGGATGCCGGCGGGTTTTTTTATGGTGGATGGTTATGGTGGATGGTGACACCCTGGATGGCAATTCTGCGAAGATCCGTCAATTCTTTTCCACAACGAATACCATCCACCATCCACCATATACCATTCACGATTCACGCCCGCTTCAACGCCGCCAGCTCCTGCCCCTTATTCTCTTCCGCCGCATAACAGAGACTCAACGCGCCGGTGGAATTTTTCCGGATTGCCAGGAGTTCTTTAACCGGGATTACCATTTCTGCATTTGACCCGCCGGCATCTTTGAATTTCCATTCCTTTACAATCCGGCCGCCTGCGTCCTTAAGGGAAATGCTTCTTTTCCTGCCAATCTTCCCGGGCGCATTGCACTGGCTGTACCGGATAATCAGATTGTCCCCGGCATTTGCTTCTGTGAGTGGAAGATCTTTTAAACTAAAGGGATCGCTCATGGATTGATGAATAAGCAATTTGTTGTTCAGGTAGATGTCATAGCTGTCGACGCCGGCTTTTGCCGCCAGGGTAAACAGGTTGAAAAACAAAAATGAAAAAACAAGTGCTTATTCCAAATCCTGGTTTTGCAAATAAATTTTTCATACAAATAAATTTTAGCATGATTGATTAGAATGTCTTCAGCAAAGGAAATCAGTACCCAGCCCTGGAAATAATTTTTTTGACGAACTGCTTTAAAAACGGGATGTTCTGCCAATACAACCCGAAAACGGGTATGGGCTGCACTTCATCACGGAAAACCGGCGGTACAGGTAATTTGCCTTTATTATTTCGCTGATTAATCCTAACTTATAATGTGCGCTATATTTGGAAATATAAGCTCGATCATATTGCTTTCTGGCTGGTTACCATCCTTTTTTATGCCCTGATTAGAAAGGATTTGATAGATTCAGCCGGCCCGTTTTATTTTTTGGCCGATGTGATCTTGCGCAACCTGCTCATTGCTGCGATCTGTTACCTGAACATATATTATTTGTTTGAACGGTGCTTTAAAAAGGGCCGGTATCTGCTTTATGGCGCCGGTTTGCTGGCTTTACTGCTCACGTATACTGCGCTGCAGAACGGATATGATGCGTTGGTCGTCAAATACCTGAATAAGCATACGGTTACCCGAAGTTTTCTCTATAATGCCTACTATCATTTCTCGGTCGGGGTTTTTTATCTGATGTTCACTTTGGCGCTCGAATTGAGCAAGCGCTGGTACAGGCAACAGTCGCTCCTCCGGCAGGTCCAAACTGAAAAACTGCAGACGGAGCTACAGTTTCTAAAAGCTCAGCTCAATCCGCATTTTCTTTTCAATTCCATTAATACCATTTATTTTCAGATCGATAAATCCAATGCGGAGGCCCGTGGATCGCTGGAAAAGTTTTCCGAATTGTTAAGGTATCAGCTGTATGAGTGCAATGAAGACAGGATACCGATTGAAAAAGAAATCAGCTACCTGGAAAGTTATGTCGACCTGCAGCGGCTCCGTAAAAACAGCCGGAATATCATCCGCTTCAACACGGATGAAAATGTGCGGGGTTTTTGTATTGCGCCTTTATTACTGTTGCCCTTTGTGGAAAACGCGTTTAAGCATCTTTCTAATTATTCCGGATCCAGCAATATTGTTGAATTGAATATGAACCGGCAAAACGGTTCTTTTCTGTTCAGTCTGAGCAATTCGGTTGATCCGGATACGGAAAACAAACAGGAACCGGGTATCGGTCTGAAAAATGTAAGAAGAAGACTTGATCTTTTATATGAAAACGAATACAAACTGGATATACAAAGGAACCCTTTAACCTTCTTTGTGGAATTGCAGATTAAAATAACATGAAAATAAAATGTATCATCATAGATGATGAGCCCATCGCCTGTAAAGGAATGCAGGAATATGTGGAACAGGTTGATTTCCTGGAGCTGAGAGCCATTTCTGAAGATGTACTCCAGGCATACCGGATATTGAATGAAGAATCTATCGATCTTATTTTCCTGGATATTGAAATGCCCAAACTCTCGGGTATAGATTTTATCAGGTCGCTGAAAACTGCTCCTTACATTATATTCACCACCGCTTATCCACGCTACGCGCTGGAAGGTTACGAACTGGATGTGGCGGATTATCTGGTTAAGCCCATCGCCTTTCCCCGGTTTTTAAAAGCAGTAAACAAGGTAAAGAGCCTGGTCTTAAAACAAACTGTTAATCCGGCAATAGCAGAGGATAAGGATTATTTTTTTGTAAAGGAGAATGGCAAATTCACAAAAGTCTTTTACCGGGAAGTATTGTTTGCGGAGGCCCTGCAAAATTACGTGGCGATTCATCTCACCGGAAAGAAAATCCTGAGTTATATTACTTTATCTATTCTTGAAGCGCAGTTGCCGGCTACGCTTTTTATGAAAGTACATAAGTCTTATATGGTTTCACTTCAAAAGATCGACGCTATAGAAGGGAATGAACTGTTGATTCAATCTGTTAGGATTCCTGTAAGCCGGAACCTGAAAGAGACGTTATTAAAGAAAGTTCTGGAAAATAAATTGCTGAAGAGATAAAGGCATTAAGGGCTAGCCGTCAGTTCGCTTATCACTTTCTTCATGAAAATCCCGCTCCATATTCACCGCCCAGATATTATTCCTGTCCTTCCGTTGTTGAATAATATTCTCCACTGCGGTCATTGCGGTCATCATGCTGTGATCCGTATTATTATACCGGTGCATGCCGTTCCTGCCGATTAAATACAGGTTTTCAAACTGATCCAGGAATTTTTGAAGCAGCGGAAATTGTTCATATGCTCCGATATAGGAGGGGTAGGCCTTGGGGACTTTCACTACGGTGCCATCCAGCAATTCTTCGTTTTTGATCAATCCTGTTTTTTTTATTTCGGAATAAGCCAGCCGAATCATGTCCGCCTCCGGCATATTCCAGACCCGATCTGTGTCCCTGCAAAAATACTCGAGCCCGATCCAAACCGTTTCGTCATCCCTGACCATATATGGACTCCAGTTATTAAAAATCTGCAATCTGCCTGCGATCAGCTCCTGATCCTGCAAATAGATCCAGTTGTCTTTCAGTTCAGCAATGCTATCAGGCCGGGTTTTATCTTTTTTGAACAGCATGCCCACAATCATAAAATCCCTGTATTGAAGATCCCGGGCAATTTGTTTTAGTTCGTCCGGTACGACCATGTTTTGTAAACCGGCAATCAGGTTTTTTACCGGAATGGTTGAAAAGAAATGATCTCCCTTTATTTCGGTATTCTTTCCAGACGACATTTCTTTATACGATATCGAGCTGATCCGGTTCCCGCTTTCAACATTTATTTCTTCAACGCGTACACCCAAATGAATTTCTCCTCCCAGTTCCAGGATTTTTCCTGCAACAGTTTCCCACATTTGGCCGGGTCCTTTTTCCGGATATAGAAACTGCTCAATGAGGCTTGTACTGACGCCTTTTTGCGTGAGGCTTTTATTTTTTTTAAAAACCGAAGTGATGGATTGGACAATGGCTTTTCCGATATTCAGATCCTTAATACGCTGATGCCCCCAGTCGGCCGGAATTTCTTTGCAGGAAACGCCCCAGATCTTTTCGGTATATCCTTTAAAGAAAGTAAAGTAAAGTTCTTTTCCGAACCGGTTGATGAAAAATTGTTCGAGATTGGTCTCTTTTCGGTGCGGAAATAATTTTGCCTGTAGATAGGTGAATGCGATCCGGCTTAGTTTCAGAAAACCGAAATTCCGGATGGTTGCAGCATTCAGGCTTAACGGATAGTCAAACAAAGCGTGCTGATAATAGATGCGTGATTTTCTGGATCTGAGCAGCATTTTGCCGCCGGCGCCGGACGCTGCTGTGTGATTTATTTTTATGGATGAGGTCTTGTTTTGATAGCTGATGGGAATTTGGGTATCCGTGACAGACTGATCCAGCGGCAGAAAATGCAACCACCAGTCCGTAATCTTTTCTGATTTCGAAAAAAAGCGGTGGCCGCCGATATCCATCAGGTTTCCCTTATAATTGATGGTTTTTGAAAGCCCGCCTACCTGGGAATCCATTTCAAGAATTACCGGTTTGATATTCGTCTTCGTGAGTAATTCGTACGCAGCCGTTAAGCCGGCCGGTCCGGCTCCCATTATGATGGCTGTTTCCATAGAATATGATTGGGGTTTCTGAAATATACAATCAGCAGCAGCCCGGTCAGCCAGCATATCTCGCCAAGGGTATGCCGCATCGGTATCCAGGTTGTGTTCGAAATATTTAAGACAAGTCCTGCTATTAGCAGAAGAAAGGGTAAGCTCCTGCGGTTTTCAATAAATAGAATGCCGGCCATTACAATGGGCAGCCACTGCGTTGTATTGTATTGTATGCGGTGTATAGGGTTAAATATTTCCACCAGCATATAGAGCGTAAAGCCAAAAATTAATGTTTGTATGAGGGAAATGGGATGTTTGCGGAATACATAAACGTAGATGACAGTTAAAAGAAATACCGTGAGCAGGGACAGCATGTTCAGTACAGCCAAAGGCATTTTCCGATGGAATATCAGCTGATAGATTACAAATACATTACCATTTTCCACATATACTTTTATAGGATGCTCCGTTTGGCTTCTGTCGATTCCGGCAAGGCTGAATCCCTCCATATCGGCTACCGGACAGGGAGTAGGCTTTTCCATGCCGGGGTTTTCTTCTGCCTGATGCATGGCCACATGCGCTTTTACCGCAAGGGCGTAATCTTTCCACAACGCGTTTTCTGATGGAACGAACAGCACGAACATCCCATAAATGAACAATCCGCTGAACGCAGTGATCAGGAACAGTTTATATTTTTTCCATTGGAAAATAAAGGGGATAAACATTACCAGTGCAATCGGTCGGTTGAGGACAAAAGCGGCGGCACAGATTCCTGCTATGAGGATAGAACTTTTACGGTTCCGTATAAGACCGGCGAGGATGAGGCACATCAGGAACGCAACAAAAAAATATAACTGGCCGTCTGAGATCAGAGATTTCCAGGCCTCTGTAGCCGTGAACAGAACGCCAGTCGCAATCAGCAGGATCCTTTTCAGCCGGTTGTTTGTGAAACGGCAAAAAATGAAGATCATGCCACCCAGCATAATATATTGCAGCAACAGCCAGATCCAGGATATTGTAAGGAAAGAAAAGTCGCAGATGGGAAACAAAAGTTCGTGAAAAAAAGGACTGGCCGTGATTTTATTTCCCGACTCCGGCGGCTGATTACAATTGCCTGCTCCCCAGTACCGGGGCCCATCTCCTGGCGCCCAGTGATAGTGATAAGGGAGTTTGCCATCCTTTTGCAAACGTGCGCCCACCACGCGGTTGCGAAGATCGCCCGGATAGTCTTCTCTTAAATGAAGATCCCGGCAAATGGAGTGGCAAAGGATTATTGTGAGGAATATTCCGGCTGAGATGAGTAAATATGCTGAGAGCCTTGTACTGTAGTGCGTTTTTGACATCGGGCTCAGGTTCTTGCCTGCATAAACAAAGCCTTCAGTTCTTCCGCATCCTCCGGCTTCATCTTTCCACCCAGGACCAGTCGCAGCTGACGGCGTCTCAGCGCGCCTTCAAACAACAATCTTTCTTCTTCGTTTTCCGGAGCAATCCCGGGAACGAGCAGTGGGTTTACGGTTGGAATCCAGGGCAACAAAAGTATAGTAAGCCTCATTGCTTTTATATTTCTTCCGGCTTAAAAAATCTTCACCCCATACCCGGAGATGCACTTCCATGGAAGTGGTGAAAGCGCGGCTCAGCTTAGCTTCAATATGAACGGCATTGCCGAGCACGATGGGGTTTTCGAATGAGATATTGTCCACGGAAGCCGTAACCACCATTGTGTTACAGTGTTTGGTTGCACATAAGGCTGCAGCGATATCCATCCAGTACATTAAACGGCCACCCATCAGGTTGCCGAAAACATTGGTATCATTCGGCAGTACGAGTTCCGTCATTATGATCTTGGAGTCACCTGGTGATTTCATTGTGTTCAGCTTTTTTTATTTTTACTCATACAAATACCTTTTCACATCCATCAAGAAAGGCCTCGTCTATATCCGCACCGATTCCCGGCGCTTCAGGAAGCTCCAGAAAATAACCCCGGTAGCGGACACCGCCCAATACGGGATCTGCTTTATGTCCGAGCAGGCAGGTGTCCATATCGTAAAAAAGAATATTATCCTGCGAACTGGCAAAATGGGCAAAGGCTGTCAGGGCCAGCCGGCTTTCCAGCATTCCGCCCATCATACAGGGAATTCCATTCACTGCGCAGACCTGATTTATCCTGAGGGCTTCCAGTATGCCGCCGGATTTTGCAAATTTGATGTTGACATAATCGCAGGCGCCGGCATTGATCAGCCGTTGCGCATCGTGATGATTGAAAACACTCTCATCCGCCATGATCGGTATGGGGGAATGGGATTTCAGTTCCGGCAGCATGTGATCGTTCCATTGCCGCATGGGTTGTTCACAGAACTGGATATTATATTTCCCCATGGATTTTAGTGCAACCCGCGCCGTTTCGTAATCCCACCCCTGGTTGGCGTCAATTCGCAATACCATTGAATCGCCGACTGCTTCCCGGATAAGTTTTACCCTGTCCACATCCTGAGGCCCGTTTTTCCCGAGTTTGATCTTTATGATCCGGACGCCATTGTTCTTAAATTCAATCGCCGTTGCGGCCATGGCTTCCGGCTCCCCGATCCCGATGGTCAGGTCAGTTTCGAGCGGCTTTTTTTTGCCCTGCAAATACAGATAAAGCGGACGCTTCGCTTCTTTGGCGGCAAGGTCGTATAGAGCCATGTCGAATGCGCTTTTCACCGTAGCATTGAATGCCGTGAAAGCATGGAGTTCAGCCATCCTTGCCGGAATATCCAGCGGATCTTTATCTTTCCATAACAAAGCAAAATCCCTGGCCATCTCAAAACAGGTTGCCTGCGTTTCGCCAACGATCATGGGAAACGCAGAACATTCACCCACCCCGGTCTCACCGCTGTCGGTATGGATACGGATGAAAAGATTCTGCGCATAATACATTGTTCCCGTTGCAATGCTGAACGGCTGCATCGGAATGCTGAGTTTATAAATGCCGGTTTGAATTATTTTCATTGGATGAGGCCGAAAATAAGCAATAATTAGCTAAGTGATGGGGTCTTGGAAGCAGTTTTCTACTACTTTTGGTTGACGGTTGACGGTTGACGGACATCTGTGCAACTCCCTGACTTATTTCAATCGAAATGTTTCACAAAAGTCCGTCAACCGTCAACGGTCAACCGTCAACGCTCAATAATCAAGTATGCTCTTCCCCGCTCGTCTCCTTCAACAATACCCAAATTGCTTTTGCCTATAAATCTGATGCAGAACTTAAAAAGGCGAGTTTCCTTTTCCGCAGCATGCGGAATGCATTTCTGGTAAAATGGGGCATGCGGCTGACACCCTGGGCGATCCGGAACAGACTTCCCATCAAAGGATTTATCAGAGACACTATTTTTTCGCAGTTCGTTGGAGGTGAGACCCTGGAACGAGACTGCAGTGGTTGCCCGGAAACTCGGCGCATTCCAGGTACAGGTGATCCTGGACTATGGAGTGGAAGGCGGAAATGACGGCGAAGCAGGTTTCGATCATGCCTGTGCAGAATTTATCCGGGTCATCAACTACGCCGCTTCACAACCCAATATTCCATTTGTGAGTATTAAAGTGACCGGAATCGCGCGTTTTGAATTGCTGGAAAAACTGGACAGTTCCCTGGGATCGGCATCGGGATCGCTGATGAAACGATATGCACTGGCTCTGTCGAATTTTACAACGTCGGAATCCGCGGAATGGGAGAGGGTCCGGCAACGAATGCAGCAGATCTGCGAAACAGCTTTCTCTAAACAGATTGGCATTTTGGTGGACGCTGAAGAAACCTGGATACAGGATCCGGTTGATGTGCTCAGTATTCAGATGATGGAACGATTCAACAAACAAAAAGGAATCGTATACAATACGGTTCAGTTATACCGGCAGGACCGACTCGGGTTTTTAAACGACATGCTGGAAGCAGCCCGGTTTAAAAACTTCGTACTGGCTGTTAAACTGGTCCGCGGTGCTTATATGGAAAAGGAACGCGCGCGCGCAGCAGCACTAAATTATCCTTCTCCCGTTCAGGAAAATAAAGAAGCAACGGACGCTGACTATAATGCGGCAGTGGCTTTTTCCATAGATCATATCGAGAATATCTCTACCATAATTGCCAGTCACAATGAGTACAGTAATTTATTTGCAACACAGCTTATGCAGAAAAAGGGATTGCCGCTGAATCATCCGCATGTTCATTTTTCACAATTATACGGCATGAGCGACAACATCACTTTCAACCTGGCCGGCTCGGGTTGCTCCGTAAGTAAATACCTTCCGTTTGGGCCCATAGAAGATGTGATTCCTTATCTCATGCGGCGGGCGGAGGAAAATAGTTCGCTCAGCGGTCAGACAGGCCGGGAACTGGCGCTGATTCATAAAGAATTGGAAAGGAGAAAGAACGGCAAATAAATTTTTGCAGTCCAATTGTTAATTCCCTTATTTACCGGCCCGCTCATATAATATACAGACCATTTACCATCCCGGAATTTTTTTCTGTTTATATTTGAATCTTGCCGGTTTCACAATAAAACAGCCATTCTGGATGAATAAGCAGATCAATTCAGGTTTTAGCGTATTTATCTTTCTTTCTTTTTTTTCCGCTTGTCACAGCAAACCCGATCTTTCAAAAAAAAGGCATCCGGGCCAGTCGTTGTAGATGCCCTGGTTGCCGCTACCCAATCCATGACCAATACCGTTCAGGTGAACGGAACGGTGGTGGCGAATGAATTTGTTGAATTGCATCCGGAAGCCAGCGGAAGAATTACTTATCTGAATGTGCCGGAGGGCAAACGCATTGAAGCCGGCACTGTTATCGCCCGGATCAACGACGCTGATCTGCAGGCTCAGGTCGACAAAAGCAAAGTGCAGCTGGATCTCGCCCAAAAAACAGAAGAAAGAAACAAAGAATTGCTGGCGGTGAATGGCATCAACCAAAGCGACTATGATGCTTCCCTGAATGCAGTAAACGGGTTCAAGGCGGATATTGCTTATAACCAGGCTTTGCTGGATAAGACCATTTTAAAAGCACCTTTTACCGGAACCATTGGCCTGAGGCAGGTGAGTCTGGGCGCTTATGTTTCTCCTTCCACCCCGATCGCTAACTTATTGCAACTGGATCGGCTTAAAATAGATTTTACATTACCCGAAGGCTACGGAAGCATACTGAAAGTGGGCAGCACGGTTGAGGTGGAAATGGATGCATCCAGTCATGCCCGGAAAAAAGCCAGGATCATCGCCATTGAACCCCAGGTGAATCAGTCAACCCGCAACCTGACGGTGCGGGCAATATTGGAAAACAGCAATCCGAATCCGGGCGCTTTTGTAAAGGTTTATGTGAATGCCGGAGTAGATAAAAATGCCATACTGATTCCGACAAACTCTCTGATACCGGACGATAAAAACAACCAGGTGATCCTGGTAAAGAACGGAAGGGCCAGTTTTGTAAATGTTACGACAGGACTGGTACTGGCAAATAATGTGGTGGTGACCAAAGGCATCAATCCCGGAGATACTGTTGTGGTAACCGGTGTGCTTTTTGCCCGGCCCAAGGCAGAACTGAATGTGCGGAACATCCGGACACTGGAGGAATTTGCCACTTTAAATAATAATGGAGGTAACGCGAAATAATCATGAACATTTCGGAACTATCGCTGAGAAGGCCCGTGCTGGCAACCGTAATGAACCTGATGATTATTTTATTCGGGATCGTTGGATATAATTTTCTGGCTGTCCGGGATTACCCCGCCATCGATCCGCCAATCATCACCGTAACTACTTCCTATACCGGCGCCAATCCGGATATCATCGAAAGCCAGATCACCGAACCCTTGGAAAAACAGGTGAACGGCATTCCGGGCATCCGCACTATCTCCTCCACGAGTTCTCTGGGAAGAAGCTCCATAGTTGTGGAATTCAACCTGGGCTACGATCTGGAAAGTGCGGCAAGTGATGTGCGGGATAAAGTGGGCCAGGCGGCACGAAATCTTCCCCTCGATATTGATGCGCCTCCCGTGGTGACCAAGGCTGACGCCAATAGTGATTTCATTCTACTCCTGGTAGTTCAGAGCCCTACAAAAAGTCTGATGCAGCTCAGCGATTATGCTGACAATGTGTTACAGCAACAACTGCAGACCATTGATGGGGTAAGCTCCGTAAATGTTTTTGGCGATAAAGGGTTTGCCATGCGCGTCTGGCTCAACCCGGATAAAATGAGCGCGTATAATGTTGCTTATAATGATATCAGTGCGGCAATGGCCTCGGAAAATGTGGATCTTCCGCCCGGGAAAATATACGGCAACAATACGGAAATGACCATTATGACGCAAGGCCGGCTGACCGATGTGGATGATTTCCGGAACGTCATTATCCGCGAAGACAGTTCAGGAATCGTTCGCCTGGGTGATATTTCCAGGATCGAACTCGGTCCGCAAAGCCCGGAACAGAGCTGGAAATATAACGGAGTGAATGCGGTGGGCCTGGCCATTATTCCCCAACCCGGCGCGAATAATATTGAAATTGCGGATGAGTTCAATAAAAAACTGGATGCCATCAAGCAATCCAACCGGGGTGATATCCAGTTCAATGTGCTGATCGATAATACAAAGACCATCCGGCAGTCTCTGAGCGAAGTAAAAGACACCTTACTCATCGCATTCAGCCTGGTGGTACTGGTGATCTTCTTCTTTTTCCGCAACTGGCTGATTGCCCTGCGCCCGCTCATCGATATTCCCATATCCCTGATTGCCACTTTTTTCATCATGTATGTTTCCGGTTTTACCATCAATATCCTGACCTTATTGGGTATTGTGCTGGCAACGGGGCTGGTGGTGGACGACGGGATCGTGGTTACGGAAAATATATTCAGAAAGCTGGAAGAAGGTTTGCCATTGCGTAAAGCTGCCGTGGAAGGGAGTAAAGAAATATTTTTTGCGGTCATCTCCACTTCCATTACGCTGGCCGTGGTTTTCCTGCCCGTGGTTTTTTTAGAAGGATTTGTGGGACGGCTGTTCCGGGAATTCGGCGTTGTGCTGGCTACCGCGGTTTTGATTTCCGCCTTTGTTTCCCTCACCATTACGCCCGTATTAAATGTAATCCTGACACGTAAAGGGGCCTCGCACGGAAAGTTTTATGAAAGAACGGAACCCTTCTTTAAAGGAATTGAAAACGGATACCGGCGATTGCTGCAGGCATTTCTGGGCGTGCGGTGGGCAGCCTGGATTATCATTGCCGTTTGTGTGGGGATGGTGGTTCTGATTCTGAATTCCTTAAAAAGTGAACTGGCGCCGCTGGAGGACCGGAGCACGGTGCGTTTTACCGCAACGGCGCCGGAAGGAACCAGTTACAGCCATATGGCTAATATATCAGACAGTATTGCCGATTATTTATATGATTCGGTTCCCGAGCGGGATTTCGTTTTTGTCAGAACACCTACGGGAAACAGTTTCAACGGATCCTCGCCCCGGATAGGGCTGGTTGATCCTTCCCAGAGAACCAGAACACAGGATCAGATTGCCAATGATCTGCAGAAAAAACTATCCAAATTCAATGAAGCGCGCATTTTCGCCGTTCAGGAACAAACGATAGCGGTGGGTTCCGGTTCGAGGTCCAGTTTACCGGTCCAGTTTGTTTTGCAGAACCAGGATCTGAATAAATTAAAAGAGGCGATCCCGAAATTCCTGGAAGAGATCCACAAGGATAAGACTTTCTCCAACGCAGATGTGAACCTGAAATTCAATAAACCGCAATTGGACATCACCCTGGACCGGATCAAGATCAAGGATCTGGGCCTCTCCACCAACGATGTGATTTCTGCGATGCAATCTGCTTTCAGCGGCGGCAGGCTGGCCTATTATATTCAAAACGGCTACCAGTATCAGGTGGTGGCCCAGGTGGAAAGATCAGACCGCAACGACCCGAAGGATATTACGAACCTGTATGTGCGCAATAACAAGGGCGTCAATATTCCGCTCAGCTCCGTGATTCACATGGAGCAGAACAGCAGCCCGGCAACCCTGTACCATTTCAACCGGTATAAGGCGGCGACCATTTCCGCATCGCTGGCGGAAGGGCAAACGGTCGGAGACGGTATTAAAGCGATGCAGGTGATTGCGAATAAAGTATTGGATCCCACTTTCCAAACGGCGTTAAGCGGGGCATCCAGGGATTACGCAGAAAGTTCTTCCAATATATTATTCGCGTTCGGACTGGCATTGATATTAATCTATCTGGTGCTGGCAGCCCAGTTTGAAAGTTTTGTAGATCCCTTTGCTATTATGCTAACCGTGCCACTTGCCCTGGCCGGCGCCCTGCTGAGTTTGTGGATGTTTAATCAGACGCTGAATATATTTTCGGAAATCGGCATGATCATGCTGATCGGGCTGGTCACGAAAAACGGGATACTGATTGTGGAATTTGCCAATCAGAAAAGGGCCCATGGTATGGAAAAAATGCCCGCGGTGCTGGAAGCGGCAACATTAAGACTGAGACCTATTCTGATGACCAGTCTCGCCACTTCGCTGGGCGCGCTGCCAATCGCATTGAGCCTGGGCGCTGCATCTACCAGCCGGATTCCGTTGGGGATCGTGGTGGTCGGCGGAATTCTATTCTCCCTGATCCTGACCCTGTTTGTGATTCCGGCCGTTTATACTTATTTGTCCGGCAAGCACAAAACCAGGCTGACGCATGTAACGGCATAACAGAAAGCAGGCAGCTTTGAATATCTTTATAAAACAGTGTTAGGCGGTAACGAATCAAAAAAGGAATGAATGATCCGGATTGTATTGTTTTTATGTTTGGGAATTTGGGTAACCGGGGCCTCTGCCCAGGCGCTTACTCTTGATGATGCGTTGTCGGTTGCGCTGAAAAATAACATCGGTATCCGGATCGCCCATAATGAAGTGGCTATTGCGGAGATCAATAATAGCTATGGCGTTGCCGGCGGCCTGCCGCTCGTGCTGGGAACGGCTTCGGAAAACCAGCAGCTCACGAGCATTAACCAGAAATATTCCAATCCCGCCAACAATAAGAGCAGTAACTATACGCGGTCATCGAATTTATCTGCCGGACTAAGCGCCGACGTCCTGGTATACAACGGAGGACGTGTAGTTAACACGAAGAACAGGCTGGAAGAAACCGAATTGCAAAGCCGGCTCCTGCTGGATTCCCGCGTGCAGAACCTGATGTATAATGTGATGCTGAAATACTTCGATATTGTGCGTCAGCAGAGTTATGCAGGCACGCTCGAAACCTCCATTGTTGCATCACAGCAACGGCTGGACATTGTTAAAAAGCAGCAGGCGGTGGGTGTGGCCAATGATGCAGATCTTTTTCAGAGCCAGGTTGACCTGAACACCCAGATCCAGAACCTGCAGGCACAGCAACTGGTGGTCGACCAGGGGAAAACGGATCTGCTTACCCTGCTGAACCTGAAACCGGATTCGGTTGTGCTTATCCGTGATACCATTGTGGTCAACACCAATTTGCGGCTGGATTCTATTCTGGCGGCCATTTCCCAAAACCCCGATGTACAGGCCGCCTACCAGCAGATCAGTATTAACAGGTATATTGAAAAGGAAGTGGGTGCGCAGCGTTATCCTTCCCTGTTGCTGAATGCCGGATATAATTTCAGCCATTCGCAGAATGCGGCCGGATTTTCATTGTTCAATCAATCCCATGGCCCCTATATCGGGCTGGGTCTTACCGTTCCGATCTTTAACGGCAATATTTATAAAAAGCAGCAACAGGTGGCCGGTATCAATGTAAAAACAGCCGGTCTGGAAAGGGACACGCTTTTGCTGGGCATCAATTCAAGTGCGGTAAAGGGCTGGCAGGCCTATCAGAATAATTTACAGCAGCTGGAAACGGCAAAAAAGAATTATGATCTCTCACAAAAACTGCTGGATCTGGTGCTGAAACGGTTTCAATATAAACAGGCCACCATCGTAGAAGTGAAAAATGCACAGCAGAGTTTTGAGAATGCCGGCTTCCTGATGATCAATGTGAGTTATGCCGCCAAAGTTTCGGAAATCCAGTTGCGAAGACTGGCGAACCGGTTGCCGTGAGCCGGTATCAACTATTTAATTTATTTTCGCGAAAGCGAATTCCGGACCGTTAGCTCAGTTGGTTCAGAGCGCTGCTTTGACAGAGCAGAGGTCACTGGTTCGAGCCCAGTACGGTCCACACAGGCTTTTTGTTTTTAATCTCCTTCCCTCGCAGGTTTTCTTATTATTTTTCCCTTAAATCAACTTCACATGCCAAAGAGAACAATTCTGTTTATTCATGGATTATGGATACATGCCAGTTCATGGCAGCCCTGGATGGATTTCTTCAATCAACACGGTTATGAGACATTAAGCCCGGGGTGGCCTGGCGATTCCGCTTCGGTTGCTGAAAGCCGCGCCAACCCGCAGACTATTGCTAACCGGGGTGTTGCAGAAGTAGTCGACAGTTACACTAAAATAATTGCTTCGCTTGCTGAACCTCCTATTGTCATCGGGCATTCTTTCGGTGGCCTGATTGCGCAGGTAATATTAGGGCGTGGCATTGCCGCGGCAGGGATAGCTTTAGACCCTGCACCTATAAAGGGAGTCTGGCAATTGCCTTTTTCAGCACTTAAGGCTTCGTTTCCGGTACTGGGTAATCCATTCAATCTGAGAAAAGCGGTATCTCTTAGTTTTAGTCAGTTCCGGTATGGTTTCGCCAATGCTGTTCCGGAACAGGAAGCGAGGCAACTCTACGATAAGTGGACGATACCCGCGCCGGCACGCCCGCTTTTCCAGGCAGCAACGGCAACATTTGCCGGGTCTGAAACAAAAGTAAATACGGCAAACGGCACAAGGGGCCCACTGCTGATAACAGGTGGTGAGAAAGATCATATTGCGCCCCCGGTGCTCGGCAAAGCTTCACTAAAAAAATATAATTCATCCGTTATTACGGAGTTCAAATTATTTCAAAACCGTGGTCACTCGCTCATTGCGGATCACGGGTGGAGGGAAGTTGCCGAATATTCGCTGGCATGGCTTAACAAGAACGGCCTTTGAGGATTATCAGCCTTGTTATCCTGATAAATTAAACCGGTTCCGGAACGGCCTGTTTCACAAACTGCGCGCTTGCGACTATTTTTACTTCTTCTCCCAGCGCGATGCCGCCGGTTTCCGTGAGCATACTGAAACTAACGCCGAAGTCTTTGCGGTTTATTTTACCGGTAAGTGCAAAGCCGGTGCGCATATTTCCCCAGGGATCTTTTGTTATTCCGCCAAATTCGGCATCCAGCGTGATTTTTTTAGTTACTCCTCTCATGGTGAGCGTTCCGTAAACCTTAAAATTCTCCTCGTCGATCTTTTCTATTTTATCCGTTTCGAAGATTAATTCGGGATGATTTCCGGCATCGAAGAAATCCGCGCTTCGTAAATGGGCATCGCGTTGCTCATTATTGGTCGTAATGGAAAGTATATCAGCCGTAATGCGCGCTTTTGCCTCGCTGAAATCCTCATCCGTTGTTTCCGCGGTTCCCTGGAATTTATTAAACTGCCCGGTTACTGTGGAGATCATCAAATGTTTTACCTTAAACTGTATTTCAGAATGTACAGGGTCTAATACCCATTTTGTTTTTGCCATTTTATTAATATTAGTGTTTCTGACCTGCAGTTACTGAACTGCCGTGATGGAGATGATTTTTTTAGTTTCCATCCTGCTTTTTGACAGAAGCAAATTTAACGATACAGGCTGATCAATTGTTAGTACTAATGTATAGGTTAGTGCTAACCTGCGGGTTAGCGCTAACGGCATATCCGCTTTCACTTTTATTATTTTCAACTAACCCTGATATGCCAGTGAAACAACCGATTAGAAATGGATTTCAAAACCTCCTCGGAAGATTCTTTCTCTAATTCCGGCTCCCCGTATAATAATTTTAACAAATCATCCGTTATTACTGCAGTGATTATCATAACTGAAGTTTTCTCACGGCCGGTGTGTCTACACTGGCTTTTTTTATGATTTCATCGTAAGTCTCCGCGATAAAAATTGGTAAATCTACCTTTCCCGTTTTGGGAAAATTTTGAAAGTACATCGCTTGTTCCCGCGGTTTTTTCACTTCAATCCTTTACATTCGGTTTTCAACCTGATGTCCATGGCTGATTCATCGAAGATTTCCCTTGCTTTTCCCGGCCGTCAATTGTTAGGAGATAAAAAAGTTTGCGTTCTGGCTGGGGATGTTGGGGGCACCAAAGCAAACCTGGCTATTTTTGAGGCAACGGCCGGACAAATAAATCTGGTGAAGACTTCCACTTATCATTCCGGACAATATCCTTCGGTTATTAAAATTATCCAGCAGTTCTTTCAGGAGAATCCGGGATATCAGCCCGACCGTATTTCCCTGGGCGTAGCCGGGCCTGTTTTTGAAGGTCATGCAGAGATCACCAACCTTCCCTGGATCATTGACAAGAAGGAAATAATGGCAGATACGGGTATTCAGTATATTTCCCTGATCAATGATCTCGAAGCTACGGCTTACGGACTTGCCGGTATGGAAGAAAAAGATTTCCTGGTACTGCACCCGGGCGAATCCGGCATTCAGGGGAATATGGCCGTACTGGCGCCCGGAACCGGATTGGGCGAAGCCGGATTATTCTGGGACGGGCAGGTACATCATCCCTTCGCAACCGAAGGGGGTCATGCGGATTTTTCCTGCCGTTCTGCGGACGACATGGAGCTGCATGATTACCTGCTCAAAGATTTTAAAGTGGTCAGCTGGGAAAGCGTGATCGCGGGGCCGGCCATTTTTGATATTTATAATTTTTTATTGCAGGTTAAGAAGCGTCCTGAGAACAAACAGATCAGCCGGGCTTTCAAAAGTGAAGATCCTTCGGCAGTAATCAGTGAAGCCGCCATTGCCGGAACAGATCATGTTTGTATGGAAGCAATGAAATATTTTGTGCGTTATCTCGGGCGGGAATGCTGTAACCTGATTCTTAAGATGAAGGCAACCGGTGGACTTTTCCTTGCCGGCGGCATACCGCCGAAGATCGTTTCTTTATTAAAACAACCTGATTTTTATGAAAACCTGCTCGACTGCGACCGCATGCAGGACCTGGTAAAAAAGGTTCCGGTAAAATTGCTGCTGAATGATAAGGCGCCGATGATCGGTGCGGGATGGTATGGTGCTTACTATCTTTCGTCCAAATGAATAAGTAAATAATTTTTCATCCTAATAATTATTGCCAAATGAATTCACGCCGATCTTTTATTAAACACGCCGGCCTTTTTGCCGGAGGCACTGTGCTCGCTTCTTCTGTTCAGCAATCCGCCTTCGGTTCCGTTCGCCGCAAGCTCGCCGCGAGCGATCAGATCAACATCGGCGCCATCGGAATCAATGGCATGGGATGGGCGGATCTCAGCGCTGCGCTGAAACAACCGGGAGTGAACGTAGTGGCTTTATGTGATATTGATAAAAACGTATTGGATACGCGGATGAAGGATCTCGCGAAAATGAATATCAATACTTCGAAAATAAAATTACACGGGGATTACCGGGAAGTGCTGAATAATAAAGATGTGGATGCAGTGATCATCGGAACGCCGGATCACTGGCACGCACTGATCATGATGGAAGCCTGTGCAGCGGGAAAAGATGTGTATGTGGAAAAGCCCGTTGGAAATTCCATCGGGGAATGCCGCGCAATGGTGGCTGCTCAAAAAAAATATAACAGGGTGGTGCAGGCCGGGCAATGGCAGCGCAGTCAGCAACATTTTAAAGATGCCATTGATTTTGTTCACTCCGGTCAGCTGGGAAATATTCGCACCGTAAAAGTGTGGTGCTATCAGGACTGGATGAAACCGGGTCCGGTGGTGCCTGATACTGCTCCTCCTGCAGGCGTTGATTATAAGACCTGGCTTGGGTCCGGCCCCCACCCGCACATTTAATTCCAGCCGTTTTCATTTTAATTTCCGCTGGTTCTGGGATTATGCCGGAGGCTTAATGACCGACTGGGGAGTACATCTGATTGATTATGCCCTGTTGGGCATGAAAGCAGAGTCTCCCAAAACCATCGCAGCCCTGGGCGGTAAATTTGCTTATCCGGATCTCTATGAGGAAACACCGGATACCCTGACCGCTTTATATGAATTCGACCATTTCAACATGGTTTGGGACTCTGCCATGGGTATCGGTAATGGCTCTTACGAAAGAGATCACGGGATTGCTTTTATCGGGAACAACGCCACCCTGGTTTTGAGCAGGGGAGGATGGGAAGTGATCGATGAACATCTTAATAAAAATAAAATTGCCAGGCCGCTCGCCAAACCAGTTGACAACGGCGTGGACATGCACTGGAAAAATTTTATCGAGGTGGTTCGTTCCCGTAAGATCGAGAACCTGCATTGCCCCATCGAAGCAGGCGCTGTGGTAGCCACCGTTGCACAATTGGGAAATATCAGCCTGCGCAGCGGAAAAAGATTAAGCTGGACGGGAGATAAATTTACCGATGATGCAGTGAACCAGGAATATCTGATGAAGGAATATCATAATGGGTATAAACTTCCGGTAATCTAATTGTCCGGCCCGGCATAATCTTTGTCTACCTTGCCGCATAGTATGCACCTGAAGAATATGAGAAAACAATATATATTTTTATTAGTTGGTCTGATACTGACATTCCATTCCATGGCGCAGATTTATCCGGGTTATCAGACGGGCAATTATACCGGGGTGAACGGCGTTTTTTTCAATCCGGCGAATATTGCGGATAACCGTTTCAAGTGGGACATCAATGTCTTTGCCGTCAATGCTTTTGTCGGAAACGATCAAACCGCGTTGAAGTTTAAGGATATCACCAAATCTTTCAATGCGGATTCGCTGAAATCGAAACTGTTACGGGGCAATTCAAAGGTCAACAGCCTCATCTATGCAGATGTACTGGGGCCTTCCTTTATGATCGGTCTGGGGCCTAAGACTGCTATAGCTTTGACTTCCCGGTCCCGCGTTTTTACGAATGCGAATGACGTAAACGGAAACCTGGCTTTGGCCGCGATTGACGCGGGACATTCAAATGTTGCGACGCCCTATAATTTTAATTCGAATAATTCTTCAATCCATGCGATGGGCTGGACGGAGTTGGGCATATCCCTCGGTCAGGTGTTCTCGAAAAAGAACAGCGCGCATTTTTTCAAAGGGGGCATTTCATTAAAATACCTTGGCGGAACAGCAGATTCCTATATCAGGATGAATACAATTACGGGCTCCATCGGCAATGCCGGCGGCAGCACCTACATCACCGGGCCTGCTTCCGGTTCTCTTTTGCTGAACAGCACCGGCACAGATTATTTCAGCGATTACCATATCGATGATTTTTTTAAGTTCAAAGGCAGCGGCGTTGGCGGCGATATCGGATTTGTTTATGAATGGCGTCCTCCGGCGAACTACTCTATGTATGAAACGGACCGGTTTGCTAATAAATATAAAATTAAAATTGGCGTTGCGCTGCTGGATGTGGGTCAGATTAAATTCAGCAAAAGCGGCAATATCGCCGGCGCTTACCAGGTTGATATCCCCGCTTCCGATCAGTATGACCTGAACCGGTTCTCGGGTAAATCCATCAGCGACTATCAATCGGTGCTGGATGCGTCGCCCGGATATTTTGTGTCCTCACAACCCAAAAGCAGTTCTTATTCGGTGGATCTTCCGACTACCCTGCAGGCCAATTTTGACTGGTTGCCGGGCGCCGGCATCGGTTTGAATTTTGCCGCCCAGGTTAAAATCAATAATTCAAAATATTTCAGGCTGTACAGTTTCAACGCCTACAGTTTTACGCCCCGTTGGGAAAATCGCTGGTTCAGCGTTGAACTGCCGTTGAACTATAATGATATGACACAGTTCAATGCCGGATTAGGCTTCCGGATCGGACCCGTATTTTTTGGATCCGGCAGTATACTTTCCGCGCTGGTGCATGAATCAAAACAGGCTGATGCATATGTCGGACTTCATTTCGGAATTCCTTACCGGAAAAAAATAAAACCGGATACGGATATGGATGGCCTGTATGATGATGTAGATAAATGCCCGACCGTTGCCGGCTTACCACGTTACCAGGGTTGTCCGATTCCGGATACCGACGGCGACGGCCTCAATGATGAAGAAGATTCCTGTGTCAGTGTGGCCGGATTGCAGAGATATCATGGTTGCCCTATTCCGGATACGGATAAGGATGGAGTGAACGATGAGGAAGACTCCTGTATCAATGTCGCCGGCCTGCCGCAGTTTCATGGATGTCCCGATACGGATGGAGATGGCATTCCGGATGCGCAGGATAAGTGCCCAACGGTTGCCGGCACGCTTAAATATCATGGATGTCCGCTTGGCGATACAGACGGCGATGGTTTAAATGATGAGGAAGATCTCTGCCCGAATCAGCCCGGACCCGTAATAACCAAAGGATGCCCGGTTGATCAACCGGTAGAAGAAGTTGCGGTAGAAATCACTGCCGACTTCAGGAACATTCTTTTTGATTTCGGGAAATCCACCATCCGTCCGGAGTCGGAAGCAATTATTGTAAAAGCTGCCAAAACCATGAACGAACAAATCCCGAATGCAACTTTCTACATAGATGGCTATACGGATAATGTCGGAAGTGTGGCCCGCAATAAAACGGTTTCAAAAGAAAGGGCCCAGGCGGTTGTCAATGCCCTGATCCGGGCAGGCGTTGAAAAATCAAGGATTGCCGCCAGAGGATTTGGCAAGGATCACCCGAAATGTGATAATAAAACGGAGGCCGGAAGACAGTGTAACAGGAGGGTGGAGGTGGTGGTAAGAAAAAGGGGATGACGTTGACGGATGACAGTTGACGGACTTCTGGTGTTTTACCCTGACGGAACATTGTCTTTATGACTCACAAAAAGTCCGTCAACCGTCATCCGTCATCCAAACTCACTTCTTCCCCATCGCATACTCAATCCCACCCAAAATATGTTTCAGATATAGCGGATCGGAATAGGATTCATCCGTATGGCCCAGTTCGGTGTAAAAAGCACGGCCGCCATCATAGCTGTGGTACCAGGCCATGGGGTGATTGCCGCCGTTTTCTCCACCGCTGTAAGAAGTCTCATCTATTTTGATCAGGACGGTAACGTCCGGATTGAGGTCTTTGAAATTGTACCATTCATCTTTACGGGTCCAGGTATCCGGGAGTTCGGCAGTGGAAGGATGATTCTTATTTACGATGATCAGTTTTGCTTCCTGCTGTTTCGGGTGGGACTTAAACCAGCCGCCTGCCAGCTTATTATACCAGGGCCAGTTGTATTCGCAATCCGTGGCGGCATGAATGCCTACCCATCCGCCACCATTATGGATGTAATCCTGAAACGCCTTTTCTTCTTCGGTACCCAGCACTTTGCCGGTTGTGCTCAGGAAAATGATGGCGGCATATTTCTTCAGATTCTCTTTATTAAAAGCCAGGGAATCATCCGTAACAACCACATCAAAGCCATGGGCTGCCCCCAGCTTTTTGATTGCTTCAACACCGAGCGGGATACTCGCATGATGGTAACCGTTGGTTTTGGTATAGATGAGTACGGCCGGGTTCTTTGCAACAGGGATGTGCTGAAGTTAACAGCAGGAGCAGGGCAAGGGGCAGGAAAGCAATCGCCAGAATCTTCTTCATGATTTTTATAATTTTTTGATTTTGATATTACGGAACCAAACATCAAAACCATGATATTGAAGATCAATATGCCCGGATTTGAATTTTGCAAACCCCGGCATCTTGGCAAATTTGCTGCCTTTTACCAGCGCATTCCAGTTCGCATCCCAGAGCGTAGTGGAAACGGTATGCACGCCGTTCAGATAGAAATCCAGTTTGCCATGATCCAGTTTTATTTCTGCTTCATTCCATTCCCCCACGGCATGTACGGGTTCGGATGAAGAAGCGATCAGATCATAGAGATCGCCGGCCCGGTGTTTGTGAATTTTGCCATCCGGATGGCCATCATTGTCCAATACCTGCATTTCAGGTCCGGTCCAGTAAGATTCTTTGTATTCCGGTGCTTCATGCACCAGAAAGAGTACGCCGCTGTTTCCGCCTTTGGAAATCTTCCATTGAACTTTCAGATCGAAATTTTCATATTCATGCTGACTAACAATATCAATGCCCTCAGACCCGGTCTTTTTGGCCGGATTCATGTGTAATGTGCCGTCGTCTGCGCTCCATTCCGATCCGACCGTCTTTTTATTATAGCTATGCCAGCCCTTTGTACTGTTGCCGTCGAAAAGCAAATGCCATCCCTCACTTTTTTCCGCTGCAGTCAGCTTATTGTTTTCTGTTTGTGCCATTGCGGTTCCGTTCATTAACATCAGGGAAACCATTGCGATGCCCATTTGCTTTACCATATTCGGTTGGTTTATTTTTTAAGAGAAAGAATATACGTAACCATTTCCTTTACATCTCCTTCAGATAAGGCCGCATGAGGTGTCATGGGCACGGCGCCCCAAACGCCTGATCCGCCGTTAATCACTTTGTGAACCAGCCGGTTTACGGTTGAATCTGCCGCGGCAGGATATTTTGCAGCCACATCGCTGTATGCCGGGCCAATGGTTGCGCCAGGTGACTCCTTATGTAAACGGTGACAGGTAGTGCAATCGCTGGCTCCGATGAGCTCCAGTCCCTTACTTTCTGGCACGGCTGCCTCCGGCGTGGCCGCTGTAGTGCTCGCAGAATCGGATGATGATTTGGAACCGGAGCTTCCCGAATTGCAGGCAACGATGACTCCTGAAAAGCATAGGAAAGCAAGAATTACTTTTTTCATTATTATTTGAGTTATGAATTGAGGGTATAAATTTCGTGAAAAAAATCAACTGTTTATTGAATACCGAGTACTTTTCTGTTAAAAGCTTCATCGGAACCGGTTCCTGCAAAGTCATCAAATGCCTTTTCAGTAACCCGTATGATATGATCCCTGATGAACGGCGCGCCTTCTTTTGCGCCATCTTCCGGATGTTTAATACAGCATTCCCATTCCAGCACGGCCCATCCTGCAAAATCGTAAGCAGTCAGCTTACTGAATATGGATTTGAAATCCACCTGTCCGTCCCCGAGTGAACGAAACCTTCCGGCCCGGTCGATCCAGTTCTGGTAACCGCCATACACGCCCTGTTTTCCGGTGGGATTGAATTCCGCATCTTTTACATGGAACATGCGGATGCGTTCGTGATAGTAATCGATATACGCGAGATAATCCAGCTGCTGCAAAACGAAATGAGACGGATCATACAGCAAACAGGCCCGCGGATGATTGTTTACTTCTTTCAAAAACCTTTCGTAAGTAACGCCATCATGCAGGTCTTCTCCCGGATGAATTTCATAACAGAGGTCAACGCCGTTGTCATCAAACTGATCCAGGATCGGTTTCCATCTTTTCGCCAGTTCCTTAAATCCGGTATCCACCAAACCGGCAGGGCGCTGTGGCCAGGGATAAAAAGTCTGCCAGAGCAGCGCGCCGCTGAATGTGGCATGCGCATTCAATCCGAGGTTTTTAGAAGCTTTTGCTGCATATTGCAATTGCTGAACTGCCCATTCCTGTCGCGCTTTGGGATTGTTCCGGTAAGCTTCCGGCGCAAATCCGTCGAACAACGCATCATAAGCCGGATGCACGGCAACCAGTTGTCCCTGCAGATGCGTGGAAAGTTCCGTGATCTCCAAACCGGCTCCATTCACAATGCCTTTTATTTCATCTGCATAGGTTTTACTTTCCGCAGCCTTTTTCAGATCAATGCATCTTGCATCCCAGGTCGGGATCTGCACGCCCTTATATCCCAGTGAAGCCGCCCATTTGCAAATGGACGCGAGGGAATTGAAAGGCGCTTTATCGCCCATGAACTGGGCGAGGAATATTGCGGGACCTTTTATTGTTTTCATTGTATAAATTTTGAGTTAAGGTGGATGGTATATGGTTGATGGTATGGACAAACCTGATAATCATATGACCCGTGTATCTGTAACGTGCAAGTTATTTGCGTTACAGGTTCGTCAACCATCAACCATTAACCATCAGCTATCTACAGTCATACCACTTCTCCTTCGACCCCGCCGACGCCACCACATGATCAATAAACTCCATACCGCGGATACCATCGTCCACACCCGGGAAGTCGAGACTTTCGGGGGAGGGCTTGTGCCGTCGATGCGGGCAGACAGGGTTTGTGCAAAGTTGTGGTAAATATTTCCGAAGGCTTCGAGGTATCCTTCGGGATGCCCGCCGGGTGTTCTGAAATTATGCGTGGCAAAGGAAGAAAGGGGTTCTTTATATCCGACGCCGGCCCGCAGGATCTGGGTGGGCTGGTCCAGCCATTTTGCAATCAGTGTATTCGGTTCCTGCTGGCTCCATTCCAGTCCGCCTTTTTCTCCATAGAGCCGGATCTTCAGTGCATTCTCTTCACCGGCAGCCACCTGGGAGGCCATCAGAACGCCTGCTGCGCCATTGTCAAATTTCAGCAATACGTTTCCATCGTCATCCAGTGCGCGGCCTTCCACGAAAATGTTGAGGTCGGCGCAGAGTTTGGTAATTCTCAATCCGCTGATATATTCTGCCAGGTGCGCGGCGTGGGTTCCGATATCGCCCATGCATCCGCTCTTGCCCGATTTTTTCGGATCTGTTCTCCAGGCGGCCTGCGCATTGCCTTCGCGTTCTGTTTTGCGGCTCAGCCAGCCCTGCGGGTATTCAACCCAGATCTTCCGGATCTTTCCCAGCGCACCCTGCTGCACCATCGCCCGGGCCTGTTTCACCATGGGATAGCCGGAATATGTATGGGTGAGACAAAGGATCAATCCCGTTTCTTCCACTTTCTTTTTTAACAGCTTTGCTTCATCGAGGGTGAAAGTGATGGGCTTTTCAATCACCACATGAAATCCTTTATCCAGCGCCATCATGGCCGGTGCGAAATGCGCGAAATTCGGCGTAACGATGGTAACGAAATCAATGCGTTTGTCCGCCGGCATTTTGCCTTCCTTCTCCAGCATCTCTTCATAATTCAGATACGTGCGGTCTGCGGGAAGGAATAACATTTCACCGGAAACTTTCGCCAGATCGGCATGAATGCTGAGCGCGCCGCAGGAAACCTCAATGAGTCCGTCCATGTGGGCCGCAATGCGATGGATGGCCCCGATGAATGCATCTTTTCCGCCGCCCACCATGCCCATTCGTAGTTTTCTATTCATATCCTTGGTTTTTAAATCATTTACCCTGCAAGTTTAGAATAATAATGTATAAATACGCGACAGATTCCCGATTTGTTTGATTTTTTTATTTTCTGAAATAAAAAATTACATTTACTGCCAGTTGGAAGAAATGTATTATTGACGATTTAATAAAAACGATTGAAATGCCGAACTCAGTTCACCCTCATCGCAACCAGCTTTTTACCGCCAGTTGCCTGGCCCTGCTGGTTACTTCTCTTTCTTTCGGAATCCGCGCCGGGATCCTCAATGATCTCGGAGTTCAGTATCAGCTGAATGCTTCGGAGCTTGGGACCATTACCGCCACTGCCTTCTGGGGATTTCCGCTGGCCATCATAATCGGTGGCTTTATTGTGGATATCATCGGGATGAAAAAACTGCTGGTGCTGGCATTCATCCTGCACCTGCTGGGCATTGTGCTCACCATTTTTGCGAGCGGTTACTGGACCCTGTTTATTTCCACCTTACTCATCGGGATCGCGAACGGAACGGTGGAAGCCGCCTGTAATCCGCTCGTGGCTTCCCTTTTCCCGGAAAATAAAACCACCAAACTGAATCATTTTCATTTGTGGTTCCCGGCGGGTATTGTGATTGGCACCCTGGTTGTTTTCCTGCTCAATAAAGTTGGGATCAGCTGGCAGGTGGAAGTGGCTACCATGCTCATTCCCACGCTCATTTACGGATATCTTTTTTCGAAACTCAAATTCCCTGTCACGGAACGCGTGGCTGCTGGCGTATCGAACAAGCAGATGTACAAATCTCTCTTTTCCGGCCTCTTTATTTTTATGATCATCTGCATGTTCGGAACAGCCATCACCGAACTGTTTACCAATCAGTGGATCGATGTGCTATTTAAAACCGTTACCGATAATGCCTTGCTGATCCTGACTTTTGTCGCCGGTATCCAGGTGCTGGGCCGTGCATTTGCAGGACCGGTCGTTCACCGTCTTTCACCACAGGGCGTTTTGCTGGCATCGGCCATTCTTTCCGCGCTCGGCATTTATATGCTGATTCATTTAACGGGTACGGCGATATTCGCCGGGGCCATTGTGTTCGGTTTGGGCGTTGCTTTTTTCTGGCCCTGTATGATTGGTTTTGTTGCAGAAAATTTACCCAGGACCGGCGCTGTGGGTTTGAACCTGATGGGAGGAGCCGGCATGTTCGCCGTTTCAGTTTATATGATTTTTATGGGCGGCCATTATGATCAGCTCATGCTCAATAAACTGCCCGCGGGCGCAAGTCTGGATGCGTACCGTTCTGCCGCAGCCGGCACCGATATGAGCAGGATTTATGATACGGCAAGAACTGCAACCGGTCCGGAAGTCTTGCATTCCACGTTAATTATTCCGGTTATTCTGATCATTGCATTTGCAGGATTGAATATTTATCTGAAGGGGCGTAAAAAGCCGGAACTTTTAACGCCTTCACCCGCTGGTCATTAAACTGATCATTTTTTAAACCATATTTCGTACATTAACCGCAACGATTGTCATGGATCATCCTTCATCCCGCCGTAAAGTAATAAAGAATATGCTGGCCGGTTCTGCCGCACTGGTTGCCGGCGGATCCGTTTTATCTTCTTATTCCCCTCACCTCAAATCAGAAAATACCTTGAATCTGAAAGGAAATATCAACCACTCGGTTTGCCGCTGGTGTTATGAGACTATTCCGTTTGAAGAATTTTGTCAGCAGGTAAAAGGACTGGGTCTGGGCGCCATCGATCTGGTAGCGCCGAAAGACTGGCCGCTGCTGCAGAAATACGGATTGTACAGTTCCATGTGTTATGTAGCCGGCGATGTGAGCCTGACCAAAGGGTTTGCCGATGCCGCCAATCATGCCAAACTGATTGCCCAGTATCTGGAAGTATTTCCGCTGATGGTAAAGGCAGGCTATAAAGATGTGATCTGTTTCAGCGGGAGCCGTGCGGGCATGGATGATGAAACCGGCTGGAATAATTGTGTGAAGGGACTGAAAGAAATTATGCCGGCAGCAGAAAAACAGGGTATCACCGTGCAAATGGAACTGCTGAACAGCAAAGTGAATCATAAGGATTATATGTGCGACCGGACCAACTGGGGGGTAACGCTTTGTAAAAAACTCGGTAGCCCGAATTTTAAATTGTTGTACGATATCTATCACATGCAGATCGATGAAGGGGATGTGATCAGAACCATTCAGGACTACAACGAATACTTGGGACATTATCATACCGGCGGCGTTCCCGGCCGGCACGAAATTGACGAAACACAGGAACTATTTTATCCGGCCATCATGAGGGCCATCCATAAAACGGGCTTCAAAGGTTATGTGGCGCAGGAATTTATTCCGGCAGCAACAGACAAGATCGATTCCCTGAAGAAAGCAATTCAAATTTGCGATATATAATCTTAAAATAAACAGCTTATCATGGCAGACAATGTATATGATGCAATTGTAATCGGATCCGGTATCAGCGGCGGATGGGCCGCAAAAGAACTTTGTGAAAAGGGATTGAAGACCATCATGCTGGAAAGAGGCAGGAATATCGAACACGTCAAAGATTATGTGAATGCAAATAAAGAAGCCTGGGATTATCCGCACCGCGGCACCCGGACGCAGCAGATGATCAAAGATTATCCCGTACTGAAAAGAGATTATCCGCTGAATGAAACCAACCTCGATTACTGGTGCAGCGATAAGGACAGCCCCTACACGGAAATCAAACGCTTCGACTGGTTCCGGGGATATCATGTAGGCGGAAGATCGCTGATGTGGGGACGCCAGAGTTATCGCTGGAGCGATCATGATTTTGAAGCCAATGCAAAAGACGGACATGCCATTGACTGGCCCGTCCGGTATAAAGAAATTGCGCCCTGGTATGATCATGCAGAAAAATTTGCAGGGATCAGCGGAAACCGGGACGGACTGGAAGTATTGCCCGACGGACAATTTATGCCGCCCATGGAAATGACCTGTGTGGAAAAGGATTTTGCAGGCAGGATGAAAGATCATTTTAAGGGAATGCGCCCGGTGATTATCGGCCGCACGGCCAATATCACCGAACCACTTCCGGGCAGGAGCAGTTGCCAGTACCGGAATAAATGCTGGCTGGGATGCCCCTTTGGCGCCTACTTCAGTACCCAGTCCTCCACACTGCCCGCCGCCATGAAAACCGGTAACCTCACGGTTAGGCCCTGGGCCATCGTGACAAAGATTCTTTATGACAAGGATAAAAAAAGAGCAACCGGCGTAGAAGTGCTGGATGGCGAAACCAATAAGACCTACACTTATCATTCAAAGATCATTTTCCTGAATGCATCCACGCTGAACAGCGCCTGGATCCTGATGAATTCCGCAACGGATGTGTGGCCCGACGGACTGGGCAGCAGCAGCGGTGAACTCGGCCATAATATTATGGATCATCACCTGGGGGTGGGCGCCGGCGCCATAGTGGATGGATATGAGGATAAATATTATTTTGGCAGGCGGGCCAATGGAATTTATATTCCAAGGTTCAGGAATATTTTTGGCGATAAGCGCGACTACCTGCGCGGATTTGGTTACCAGGGAGGCGGCAGCCGCGAAGGCTACAAGCGCTCTCCGGAGGAAATCGCCATCGGTGTGGATCTGAAAGATGCCCTGTCAGAGCCGGGTCCCTGGAGCATGCATATCGGCGGTTTCGGAGAAACCCTTCCTTATCATGAGAATAAAGTGACGCTTGATAAGACCCGGAAAGACAAATGGGGATTAAATATCCTGGCTATGGACATCGAGTACAAGGACAATGAGAAAAAAATGAGAAAGGATATGAAGGATGATGCGGTGGAAATGCTGACCGCGGCGGGTTTCAAGAATGTCCGCGGACATGAAGGTGACGGCACCCTGGGACGCGGAATCCATGAAATGGGATCTGCACGCATGGGCAAGGATCCCAAAACCTCGGTTCTGAATAAATACAACCAGATCTGGGATGCGCCGAATGTATTTGTTACCGACGGTTCATTCATGGTATCCTCCTCCTGTGTAAATCCCTCGCTCTCTTATATGGCATTTACAGCGAGGGCGGTGGATCATGCAGTGAGTGAGTTGAAAAAACAAAACATTTAGAGTCAAATTTTCAAATTAATCAAATGAACAGACGCGAAGCCCTATCATCCGTAGCCCTGCTGCTGGGCGGAACCATTATTGGTGCGGAAATGTTTTTATCCGGCTGCTCGAATCCGGATAAGATCGGAACAGCAGGCCTCAGTTTTTCTCCGGAAGATATTTCCTTCCTGGATGAAGTCGGAGAAACCATCATTCCTGCGACCAGCACACCCGGCGCCAAGGAAACGAAGATCGGGGAGTTTATGAAAACCATTGTGAACGATTGTTATGAAGAAAAGAATCAGCAGATCTTTCTGGATGGCATGAAGAAACTGGAAACAGCCAGCAAAACGAAAAACGGAAAATCCTTCCTTGAATCCACCCCTGAAGAGCGGCACAAACTGCTGGTGGATCTTGACAAGGAACAGAAAGAATATACCGCGAACAAAAAAGCGGAAGATCCTGCCCATTATTTCCGGATGATGAAAGAACTCACGCTCTGGGGTTATTTTACGTCGAAAGACGGAGCCACCAAGGCCCTGCGATATGTTGCCGTTCCGGGCCGGTATGAAGGATGCATCCCGTATAAAAAAGGAGATAAGGCCTGGGCTACCTAGGGTAATGCAAGCCCCAGGTTCTGCTTTCTGAGTTTCAGTGAATCCATGGTTTGGGATTCCTTGTCAGCCAGGCTTCGCTGCGTCTCAAGGGCGTTTCTGTTTTTTGCCAGGTCTTCCCGGGCATTCCTGAGCTTTTTCTCATAATCCGTTTGCCTGTTCATCAGCTTGTCCATTCTTTTATGGGCCTTGGCCAGGGCTGATTGATTTCCGACAGAAATATTATTTATTTCCCGTGTTTGTTTATCCTGATCATTTCTATTCTCCGCCAGATCGCCTTCATAACCGCGGATCTTTTTAGCGATATCGCCGGAATCATTTTTTAAATCGGTGATCTTTGAATTTATTTTTCCCAGGGTTTCCTGCTGCGTGAGGATTTCCTGGTGAAGTGAATAGCTGAGAATATAAGGCCTCAGACTGTCCAGGAACAGCAGGGAACTGCTGATAAAGGAGCTGTCTTCCGCACTGGCAGGCAAAAGGGTCTGACCTTTTTTTACAGGGAGAAGACTTATAACGGAAATGTCCTTTTCTGAGCGGCTTTTCCGGTTAATATTAAAATACGCGTCGGAAAAAACAGCCGAACCGCTGTCCAGCGGAACGGATCTGAAAACAACGAAATCCTTGTATTTGGAATCTTTAAACCCCTTTCTGGACATATAATCCTTAACGGCGGAAGTAACCACATCTGTTTCGAAAGGCACCTGAATGGTGGCTACAGTATACTTGTTCTTCTGAAAGCTGAGGCTGCTGTTATAAGACTGGGATTGTGCGTCGAGGGAAGAAACAAAAAGGGCTGCGGATATAAACAGTAACAATAGAGGTTTACACATAAAAGCCATTTTAGTTTTGGCGCCGGACCGGCCGGCTACTGCAAACTTACAGTAAAGTTTATAACAAGAAGGCCCGGGGATTGTTGAAAACAATCTTCCCGGGCCCGTGTCAGCAAATATCTTTTCTGGTGATATCAATTAAATCCCGGTCTGCCGCACGCAGGAAATATCAATGGATCCTATCTGGAGCCATATCCGACATATCCCTGGGTGGCCTTGCATCCGCTCTTTTCAGAGCCTCTGTAACTGGCGCAGGATGTGAACATTATTGCGATTATCGCAATCAGGGCGAGGGTTAAAGCTGTCTTTCTCATTTTCCTTGGGTATTTAAAATTAATAAAAAATTGCCTGGTATACAAGGGGTGATCTGACCAGGTAATTCAGAGGAACGGATGGGATGCGGCTCTGGCACCAAGGACTGAAGATTTAGCATAGGAGATACAAACGCACAAACAATGCCATTTCGAGAGGATAGAGGGGAATAGGACAAAATAAAACAATATAATTCAGAAATGCAATAGCCCCCCGGTTCAATTTTTTTTGTTTATCCCCTTCAGTAAGAATACTTTTAAGCCAAAATCCCATCTTTTTGCGCGTTCATTTTATTGCAATCGGGGGCAGCGTTATGCATCAGCTGGCGATTGCCCTGGCCCGGAAAGGGTACCAGGTAAGTGGAAGTGATGATGAAATCTTTGAACCGGCCCGCAGCAACCTCGCGGCCCAGGGGATCCTGCCGCTGGAAACAGGGTGGTTCCCGGAGAAAATCACCCCGGATATTGACGCTATCATACTGGGGATGCATGCCAAGGCAGACAATCCCGAACTGCTTAAAGCTCAGGAACTTCATTTGAAAACCTATTCTTTCCCGGAATATATATTTCAGGAAAGCCGGAATAAAAAGCGGGTGGTGGTTGGCGGAAGTCATGGTAAAACCACCACCACATCCATGATCATGCATGTGCTGAAGGGCGCGGGAAGGGATTTTGATTTTATGGTCGGCGCTAAACTGCCGGGCTTTGATTATGCCGTGCACATCAGCAACGCCCCGGTCATCATTTGCGAGGGAGATGAATATCCCGCCAGCGCCCTGGAAAAAAGACCCAAATTCCACTTTCTTTTCCCCCATATCGCGGTGCTGACCGGAATCGCATGGGATCACATAAACGTCTTTCCGACATTTGATTTTTACCTGGAACAGTTCCGCATCTTTGTCCGGATGATCGAACCCGGCGGCCTGCTGATCTATAATGAAACGGATCCGGTACTGAAGGAATTGGTGGAAGCCGAACAGCTGAATATCCGGAAAATCGGGTATGCCATTCCGGAACACCGGGTTAAAGAAGGGAATACCACCGTTTCAATCGAAGGCCATGCTCAGGAACTCCGCGTTTTTGGGGAACATAACCTGTTAAACCTGCAGGCCGCGTGGCTGGTTTGCCGGGAACTGGGTTTGCCGGTGAAAAGCTTTTTACAGCAGATTGCCAGCTTTACCGGCGCCTCAAAAAGGCTGGAATTACTGGCGGAAAAAGGAAATACAAGGGTTTACCGCGATTTTGCCCATGCGCCGTCCAAGGTAAAGGCGACCATTGCGGCCATGAAGGCCCAATTCCCGGAGCGGAAGCTGATCGCCGTACTGGAGCTGCATACTTACAGCAGCCTTCAGGCCGGATTTATGAATGAGTATAAGGGAGTCCTGGACCCTGCAGACGAGGCGCTTGTTTATTACTCAGCCCACGCCCTTGAATTGAAAAGACTGCCGCCACTCGATCCGGAAACCGTAAAAAAGGGGTTCGCCCGTCCCGGGCTGACGGTGATCAGTTCGGCACAGGAATTGTCCCGCTGGTTAAAAGACCAGCACTATGAAAACAGCAATTTGCTAATGATGAGTTCCGGAACTTTTGATGCTTTGGATATCCCTACATTTGTTAAAGAAATTATCGAATAACCCATAAAGATTCATGTTACAATTAACCAAACCCCTGGCGGTCATCGACCTTGAAACCACCGGAACAAACCTGGCCAGCGACCGGATCGTGGAAATCGCAATCGTGAAACTGATGCCGGATGGCAGCAAATCGGTCAAGCACAAACTGATCAATCCGGAGATGCCGATACCCAAACAGGCATCCGATATTCATGGTATCGTTAATGAAAAAGTAAAAGATGCCCCAACCTTCCGGCAGGCTGCCAATGAATTGAAACAATTCCTGGATCACAGCGATCTGGCAGGTTACAATTCGAACCGGTTCGATATTCCCCTGCTGGTGGAAGAATTTCTCCGGGTAGGTATTGACTTTGATATGAAGGGCAGAAAACTCGTCGACGTGCAAAGGGTATTCCATTTAATGGAACAACGAACCCTTACGGCCGCCTACCGGTTTTATTGCGATAAGATCCATGACGGGGCGCATGGCGCCCAGGCTGATGCGGAGGCGACCCTTGAAATTCTGCAGGCCCAAATCGAGCGCTATCCCCAATTGGGAACAGATCTGGATGGGGTACTGAAATTTACCGGAGACGACCAGGTAGTGGATTTTGCCAGAAGGTTTTCTATGGAAAATGGCGTAGAAATATTTAACTTCGGAAAGCATAAGGGCAGGGCCGTTGCTGACGTTTTAAAAACCGAGCCACAGTATTACGACTGGATGATGAAAGGGGATTTTCCGATGCATACCAAACTTAAACTGACGGAAATTTTCAACCGGACCATGCTGAAGAAGGATAAAGCTGCCGGGTAGCAAAATAAAAGGGTTGGTTAAGATTGGTGAACGGCTTCCGAAAGACAGCTTAATGAGGTAATTTTACAGGTCAATAGTCCACGTGGAAAAGATAGTCATCATACCGACCTACAATGAAAAAGAGAATATTTCCGCTATCGTGGAAACGGTATTCAATTTGCAGCAGGGGTTCCATATCCTGATCATCGACGACAGTTCTCCTGATGGCACTGCGGCCATCGTTCGCAGCCTTCAGCAAAAATATCCCAATCAGTTGTTTTTGGAAGAAAGAAAGGGCAAACTGGGCCTGGGTACGGCTTATATTCATGGGTTCAGATGGGCGGTGCATAAGGATTATCAGTATATTTTTGAAATGGACGCCGATTTCTCCCATAGCCCGAAAGATCTGCAACTCCTGTACGAAGCCTGTAAATATCAGGGCGCCGATGTGGCGGTGGGTTCGCGGTATGTGCGGGGAGGAGGAAATGTTAACTGGCCGGCGGACCGCGTGATTCTTTCCAAAGGAGCTTCTATCTATACCCGGCTGATCACCTGGATGCCGATCCGGGATCCGACTGCCGGATTTGTTTGTTACCGTAAAGAAGTTCTTCAGACCATTAACCTGGACCAGATCAATTTTACCGGTTATGCGTTCCAGATCGAAATGAAGTTTGCCGCCTGGAAGCTCGGCTTTAAAATAAAAGAAGTGCCGATCATTTTTGCAGACCGGAAACTGGGCGTTTCAAAAATGAACAAAGGCATCGTAAAGGAAGGGATTCTTGGCGTTTTGAAACTTCGCTGGTTCTCCCTCTTCAAAAACTACCGTAAACGGGTAAAAAATACCAGCCCGGGCATAAATCATCTTACAAACATGGCGGTGGAAGGAAAATAATCTTTCTTTGCTTTCTTCATGAAGAAAGCGTTCATCCAATTACATATAGCCGTTTTCCTGGCCGGCTTTACCGGCGTGATGGGCCGGCTGATCACGTTAAATGAAGCACTCTTAGTCTGGTATCGCCTGCTGATCACCTGTACGGCGCTCTGGATAATATACGGTTTTGCAAAGAAGGACCCTGCCGAATCCCGTTCGAAAATGCTGAAGGCCGCAGGCATCGGATGCATCCTGATTTTACACTGGGTGAGTTTTTATGCCGGTATAAAATATTCCACCGTTTCCACCGCACTGGTCTGTTTTTCCGCCATTGGGTTTTTTACCGCGATCCTGGAACCGCTTCTGTTACGCAAACGTTTTGATATCGTGGAGATCCTGCTGGGTTTACTGGTGATCGCCGGAATCAGCATCGTGTTTCATTTCGATCCGCACTATAAAACCGGGATCATCATTTCCATCATTTCTGCATTTCTGGCCAGCATGTTTCCGGTGCTGAACCGGGGATTGCTTCAGACCATGGACGTAGAATCCGCAACCCGTTACCAGCTAAGCGGCGGCTTCATTTTTCTCAGCCTTCTGCTTCCTTTTTATCTTCATTTGTTTCCTGCGGCTTATTTCTTCCCTACGTTCTCCGACTGGATGTGGCTGCTGTTCCTCGGGCTGGTCTGCACCGTACTGGCTTATTCCCTGGGCATGAAAGCCCTGCAGAAAATTCCGGCATTTACCGTAAATCTTACTTATAACCTCGAGCCCATCTATGGCATCTCGCTGGCTTTTCTGATTTACCGGGAAGATAAATCGGTCAGTAAGGGATTTTATTACGGGCTCGCGCTGATCATCCTCGCCATTGTATTGCAGATGATCCGGCTGCGCAGAATTTCGGGAAAACAGGTTCAGGCGGCCTTGCCGGAAATATAACGGACCAGGCTTCGCTTGGCTACGGGCAACAGGGTTTCATCAACGGGAAACTTCAGACTGGTCTCGATGGAATAGACTGCCGGATGCGCGAGGCCGGTATTGCGGGTAAGCAGTTCCGCCTTGATGCGCTCGTAAGTATTGCTGATGCTGCGCTGCCAGCTGTCGATGTATTCGGTACGCATGCTTTGGTATTTCTCGTCATGTTTCTCAAAGAAACTGATCCGGTAACTGTAAACCCGGGTAGCATGGGTAGATCCCTCGCTTAACAAAAAATATCCTTCCTTGCTGTTGAGTGGCATGATGCCCACCGGCTGTATGCTGAGTTTTCCTTCCACGAATTCATAGATTTCCGTGCCATTGCTGATGGCAGTTTTCATGTGTTCGGCAGAATAGTCAATGATCTCTTCCAGTTCCCGCATGAGTTCATCATCCTCAATCATCTGTTCGTATAATACCTGGAGTTTTTCTATCTGCATACCGGTTAGTTTCTTCGGGAACTGTTCCTGCAGGTATTTTTTATTCTCCCGGAATGCGACCAGGTTATTGTAGTGGAAAATGACTTCTGCAAGCTGGGGGTAAAGTTTGTTTTCCCTGAAGTGGCGGTTGATCTCCTGCAGATAAGCCAGCAGGGTATATTTTTTTAACTCGAAATCAATGTACCCGTCGGCAAACCAGGTTTCGGACAGTGTTTTCATCGTTCAGGTTTAGTAAGTAATTCAATTTACTAAATTAAAACGATGGAAATGGGGATTTGTTTTGTGGAAAGACGGAGAGTGTGTCGTGGATGGTATATGGTAGATGGTGGATGGACGAACCTGAGTAATCAGGCAAACTGTTTCAGGAAACAGTTAGCATGCATTCTACAGGTTCGACCATCCACCATCTACCATATACCATCACGATTAACTCATGCACTAAACCCCTCAAGCTCCCTCGCCACCGCGGTCAGAAAGCTCGCTCCCAGGCTTCCGTCAATGATCCGGTGATCATAGCTCATAGAGAGGTACATCATATGGCGGATACCGATGGTATCGCCCTGTTCGGTTTCAATCACCACGGGCCTTTTCTTGATGGCGCCCACGGCCAGGATGGCTACCTGGGGCTGGTTGATGATGGGGGTGCCCATCAGGCTGCCGAATACACCCACATTGGTCATGGTGAACGTACCATCCTGTATATCTTCGGGTTTCAATTTATTATTCCGGGCCAGGCCGGCCAGTTCGTTCACCTGCCGTGCAAGACCGACCCGGTTGAAATTGTCGGCGTTTTTGATCACGGGAACAATCAGGCTTCCGGAGGGCAGGGCGGTAGCCATACCGATATTGATGTTTTTCCGGATGATGATTTTATCACCCTGGAGGGAACTGTTAATGAGCGGGAATTTTTTTATACATTTCACGATCGCCTCAATGAACAAAGGCGTGAGGGTCAGTTTTGTTCCTTCTCTTTTTTCAAAATCTGCTTTTTCTTTTTCACGCCACAACACCAGGTTGGTTACATCGGCCTCCGAGAAGCTGGTTACATGCGGACTTGTTTGTTTGCTCCGCACCATATGTTCCGCGATGAGCTTGCGCATACGGTCCATTTCCCGAATCTCCACATTCCCGCTGATATTAAATTCCCTGACTTCGGATGATCCGGTTGCTGATGCGGATGAATTGTCTGAAGCAGTCGTATTTTCATACGGGCGGCTATAATCTGTTTGCGCGGATGCGGAAGGGCTGTGAAATCCGTTTCCTTCTTTCTTCTGCGAAACATATTGCAGTATATCTTTTTTTGTTACCCTGCCTTCATTACCCGTTCCCGGTATTTTTTCCAGCTCCGTTACAGGAATCCCTCATTGCCGGCGATATTCAACACCAGCGGAGAATAAAACCGGGCGCCGTTGCCATTGGTTTTGGAGACATCCGAACCGGCCGGGGAAGAAGCTGACGGATGCGTTGATCCGGATTCCTGATTTGCTGCATACACGTAAGGGCTATCCGGTTTTTCTTCCGGGACACTGGTCTTTTCCGGCTCCGGCGATACCGCTGGAGGGTTTGCTTCCCCCTGCGGTTCCGCAACATCTGTTTTGATTCTTGCAATAACAGCTCCGACCGGAACCACTTCATTCACCTGGAACAGAATTTCTTCCAGGGTTCCGGCAGCGGTGGAGGGAACCTCGCTGTCTACTTTATCGGTGGCGATATCCAATAAAGTCTCATCCTGCTGAACGGGGTCACCAGGTTGCTTATGCCACTTGAGAATCGTGGCCTCCATAATGCTCTCACCCATTTTCGGCATTAACAGATCTACAATCGCCATGATGATGAACTTTAGGTTCGCTCAAAAGTAAATATTAATTATTAATTAAGCCGCGGGGAAGCACTGATCAGGGGGCCGACAAAATAAATTTTCTTAACAAGTTCAGCACATTGGTGGTAGTGAGTTCTATATTCCGCTGACGATCGAACCGGAACCAGAGCAAACGCGTCTCAATGGACTGACGGTTTCCGGCGGCGATCCAGACTGTTCCCACCGGTTTTGTTTCCGTTCCGCCATCCGGTCCCATGATACCCGAAGTGGCCAGCGCATAATCACTGCCAAACAGATCCAGCGCCCCGCTGATCATTTCGCGAACGGTTTCTTCACTAACGGCCCCGGTTGCGGAAAGCGTCTTTTGCTGTACGCGCAAAACTCTTTCCTTGATATTATTCTGATAAGGAATCAAGCCGCCCAGAAAATAAGCGCTGGATCCGGGAATGGAAGTAATGAGATGGGCTACATAGCCACCGGTGCAACTCTCCGCAGTGGCCATCGTTTGTCCGCGGCTTTTTAATAATTTACCCAATGCTTCCTGCAGGGAAATATCTTCATCCGTAACCATCCATTCTTCCAGCAGCGCTTTCAATTGGGAGAAACGGGCATTGATCTCCGGTTCCATGTGCGCGGAATCATTTCCAATGCCCGTTAACCGTAAACGGACCATTCCATAATTCGGCAGATAAGCCAAACGGATATTTTCCGGCAGTGCGGATTCGAATGCCTGGATATGATCTGCGAGAAAAGATTCACCGACACCGGCTGTGAGCAGGGTCCGGTGTGTGATGAATGGCATTTCAAATTTATCCAGCAGGAACGGAATCACGTCGTCTGTCATCATGCCCTTCATTTCATGGGGCACGCCGGGCATGGACACAAATACTTTTCCTTCTTTTTCAAAAAGCATACCCGGCGCCGTGCCCCGTTTGTTCTGGATCACGGTGCAGGATTCCGGTACTTCAGCCTGTTTCAGATTGCGCTCAATCATCGGACGCTTCAGTAAGGTTTCAAAAATATGCCTCACGTTTTTCAGCGCTCCTTCATTCACCACCAGCCGGGTATGGAAATATTCGCAGAGCAGGGGTTTGGTGATATCATCGGCAGTAGGACCCAGTCCGCCCGTGATCAGCACGATATCAGCCGTCGCGGATTCCTCGTCCAGCGCTTTACGGATGTCGTTCCAGCGATCGCCCATGGCTACGCGACGTTTTAACCAGATGCCGGCCTTATTGAGCTCCTGCGCCATCCAGGCGCTGTTGGTATCGATTACCTGGCCGATGAGGAGTTCATCGCCGATTGTGATGATGGATGCAGTTGTCATATTGCGTAGATTCTTTTTTACCGGATGCGGCTTAACGGCATCCCGGTTTCATGCCTGAAAGTAGGGTTCCAGCACACTGCGCAGGTTCTGCGGCATGCTGCTTTTCTCAAAACTTCCCATTCGTACAAAATAGAGGATCACTTTTCCTAAAGTGAGCAGTTTCTTTTCCTGGTTATAAACTTCATGTTCGAAACTGATGCGGTGGTCGGCGGGCAGCTCCCGTAAAATGGTTTTAATATTGAGCAGGTCGTCGTAATGGGCCGGCCTCAGGTATTTTGTTTGCATTTCCACCACGGGCATGATTACACCCAGCGCTTCCATCTCTTTATAAGTGAAACCGAGTTTACGGATGGATTCCGCGCGGGCTACTTCAAAATACTGGGCATAATTGCCATAATAAACCACATTCATCTGATCTGTTTCTGCATACCTGACCCTGATTTGGGTTTCTGTAATAAACATGATAGATAATTTAATGCCGTTCTATTTCCCCATCATACCATCCACACTAACCCTTCCGGGACCCAGCAGCAAAATGGAAAATATGCCGGTCAGACAGACGATGCCCAGTTCTGCGTTGTGGAGGGGTTGCCCCCGGTGATACATAAAAACGGCAACGGACAGATCCAGTACGATGATCAGGGCGGCAAGACGTGTAAATAACCCCAGCACCAGCAGCATGGCGCAAAAAACTTCTGCAAAAATGGAAAGCAGCAGTGTATTGCGGTGGCCTATCCCGAACGGGTCAAAAAAGCTGCGCGACAGCGCACTGAAATTGGTGATCTTGGGGACTCCGTGGGCCATGAGCAATATCAATCCCATCACAACCCTTTGCAACAGCATGGCGAAATTGAAAGCATTATCGGAGTAAGTGGTGGAGATCAATTTTTTCATCGCGAATATTTATGTCAAAAGTAATGGATTTGCACTTTTTGCCGGTTGTTCTAAGGAAATGTTAATCCTTTCAGTTATCCACACCTGTTTGGAACAATCTTTGGTAATAGAGGAAAATATTCAGAAACTTGAGCGCGTGATTAACTATATCCGGATGAAACGATTATTCTTTCCGTTCCTCCTTATTTTCTTTTTTTCGGCAAATGCTCAGCAGACCCTGTACCTGAATGATCCCCAGGCGGCATACAAGCAGGCGCAGGAATATTATCAGAAGCAATATTATAGTCTGGCTTACCCGATCTTTAAAGAACTTGAACAGGATCAGCAGAACAAATTGCAGGTCAAAGAGTCCTTTGAATATCAAAATGTTCATTTTTATACCCTTGTTTGTTCATTGAATCAGGACGACAGCGCGTCGGTGGCGCCCGCCAGGCTTTTCATTGAAAGGGAAAATAATGCGGCCCGGACACAAATGCTCAGTTATCACCTGGCCGAATACGAGTTCCGTCAGGGGAATTATGCCGATGCCCTGCATTTGTATGAAACAGCCGGCATCGACAACCTGAGCAATGCGGAAATTGCGAATGTGAAATTTCATCAGGGTTATGCTTATTTCATAAAGAAGAATTTTGAACGGGCAAAGCCCCTGCTGGATGCCATCCGCCAGCTTCCAAAAGATCCCAATTACATTGACGCGAATTATTATTACGGGTATATCTCTTTCTATCAAAAAAAATACAGCGATGCGGCAACGGCTTTTGCGGTTGTGGAGCATGATCCGAAATACAGTACGGTGGTTCCCTACTATATCGCTAATATCTACCTGATTCAGAATAAGAAAGAAAAAGCCATTTCCTATGCTGCTTCCAAACTGGATGCCGGCAATCAGTATTATGATGCGGAACTCCGCGAACTCACGGGACATGGATATTATGAGCAGAAGGATTTTGCGAAGGCATTGCCTTACCTGGAAGCTTATGTGAACAAGTCAAAAAAAGTAACCCGTCAGGATATGTTTGAACTGTCCTATTGTTATTATCAGCTCAAAAATTATAACAAGGCCATTGAGGGATTTAAGCAACTGGGCGGGAAAGAAGATTCCCTGGCGCAGAATGCGATGTACCTGCTGGGTGACACTTATCTGAAAACCGGTCAGAAAGCCAATGCGCGCAATGCCTTTTTATTCTGCGCCTCCAACAGCAGTTACCCGGTTCAAAAGGAGATATCGCAGTTTCACTACGCCAAACTTTCTTATGAACTGGGATATCCGGATGTGGCATTGACCAGCCTTCGCGGTTTTCTGGCGGAATATCCGCAATCGACCTATGCGCCGGAAGCCAGGGAGCTTTTGTTGAATGTGCTGGCCAATACCAGTAATTATAAAGATGCGCTGGCGCTGATGGACAGTCTGCGCAACCCATCGGCAAATGCCCGTCAGCTGTATGCCAGAGTTTTGTATGGCCGGGCAACGGAACTGATCAACGACGGGATGCTGCCCAATGCAAATGAATTGCTGGACAAGGCATTGAAGCAGCCGGATAATACGGCCAGTCTTCCCTATATTAATTTCTGGAAAGGCGAAATTGCTTACCGGTCGAACCGGCTGGATGAGGCCATTCCTTATTTTATTGCATACCTGAAAACGCCGGTCAGCCAGGGAGAAGTGAATCCGGCCAACGCAAAATATTCCCTCGGTTACTGCTATCTGAAAAAAGAAAATTATAATGAAGCGCACGCCTTCTTTGAACAGGTAGCCGGAAATCCCGGCATCAACGCTTCTCCATTGGAGCAGGACGCCTTTATCCGCAATGCGGATTGTTATTATATGAACCGGGATTATAAAACGGCCGTGGGGATGTATAATAAAGTACTGGATTATTCCTGGCCTGCGTCCGACTATGCAACTTTTCAGAAAGCAATGGTTGCCGGCGTAAATTCTTCGAATGAAAAAATAACGCTGCTCAACAGCCTGATCCGGAAATTCCCGGATTCCGACCTGGTGCCGGATGCCAATATGGAAATTGCGAATACCTATCTTTCCAGACGAAAATTTCCAGCAGTCCGTCACCTACCTGAAAAATGTTTTAAGTGCTGCAGGAAATGATGCCCTGAAACCCAGGGCCTACCTGCGTGCCGGCATCGCTTACTATAATCTGGAAAATAATAAAGAGGCCCTGAACCAGTACAACCAGCTGCTGAAATAATATCCCAATTCAGTAGAAGCTCAGGAAGCCCTGGAGAACGCCAAATCCATTTATGTGGAGGAAGGACGGAGCGGCGAATATGTCAATTTTGCAAAGTCCATGGGGGTTTCCATCTCCGCCAGCCAGGAGGATCAGCTCGCCTACCAGGAAGCGGAAGTGCAATTTAATAACGGGAATTTTTCTGTCGCCCAGCAGCGGTTTGAGGACTATCTGAAAAAGTTCCCCGACGGCAAATATGCGCTCGAAGCCAATTACTATAAGAGTGAGATGTATGCCAGCCAGAAGGACTGGACAAAAGCGGTTACCGGATATGAAACTGTAGCCGACAAAGCGCCCAATAAATTTGCAGAGAAATCCTTGCTGCAGGCAGCGCGGCTCAATTTCTTTTATATAAAAGATTATAGCAAGGCGGAAACCTATTATACCAAACTGAAAGACTTTGCCACTTCCCAGGAAAACAAGATGGAAGCCATGCGCGGCCTGCTGCGCAGTCAGTATGAACTGAAGCACTGGTCAAACGCCATGGATAACGCGAAGGACCTCCTGAGCCAGAAGGGCATCGGATCCGACGATAAGATCATTGCCAACATGATTATCGGTAAATCCTATCTGACCGACGGAAAATGCGATCAGGCCCTGCCTTATTTCAAATCCGTCGTTTCCCTGAGCCGCGCCACCTACGGCGCTGAAGCGCAATATCAGATTGCAGAATGCCAGTTTAATCAGGACCGGTTAAAGGATGCGGAGAAATCGGCGTTTGAAGTGATCCATAAATCGGGGTCCTATGCATTCTGGGTAACGAAATCGTATTTGTTACTGGGCGATATCTATCTGAAGGAAAAAGATTATTTCAATGCCAAAGCAACTTTCCAGAGCCTGGTGGAGAATGCGAAGATCGATGAACTGAAAACGCAGGCGGAGCAGAGACTCGAGGAAGTAAAAAAAGAAGAAGCACAGCATAGTAAAATCAGCAATGACAATTGAGATGCGTCATAATCCATTGAATCGTATGAAGGGAATTATCTGTATAGTTACCGTGTTGCTGATGGCTGCCGTTTCGGTACAGGCGCAGGATACCACCAAGCGTAAAACCATTAACATCACTTCCACCTTTAAACCTTCCCTGAAAAATAATGCAAAGATCAATTTCAATGCAGATGCTCCGCTGATTGACAGCACCCGGCCAAATCTGCAATATAATCTGCCGGTTCAGTTTCTGCCGCTGCAATATCAGCCCGTGGGATTAAATCCCGTGGCCCTTCCGGGAGACACCCTGAAAACCTGGAACAACGATAATTATATAAAAGTGGGCGTGGGAAATGTTCACCTGCCTTATGTGAAAGCCGGATTGAGTTTTGGTGACAAAAAATACAGCTTCTTCAATGTTGCGGCAGAGGGATATTCTTCCAAAGGAGACCTGAAATATCAGAAGAACAGTCTGTTTGATGCATCCATCACCGGAACGGTTAAAACGCCGCATAACCTGGAATGGGATGGCAAACTGGGCTTTCGCGGGGAAGGATATTATTTATACGGATTTCAGCCGGACAACCTGCAATTTGCCAACAGCGAACTGCAGCAGCAGTTCCTGACCTTCGAAGGCAGGATCGGTTTGCGCAACAGCGTACCGACAGCCTATGGCCTCACGTATAATCCGAACCTGAAAGTGGTCGCTTTTGGCGATAACCTGACCCCCCGCGGAACCGAGATCAATACCGTGGTCAACCTGCCTTTGCAAAAGACCATCGGAGATCATTTTGGCATTGACCTCGGCGTTACCGCGGATCTGACGCACTATTCGGTGACGGACGTTTTCACGGTCAACAACAACCTGTTCTACGTGTCGCCTGCGGTGGTTTATCACGATGACAATATTTCCATTCACGCAGAAATGACGCCCTCCTGGGATCAGAAGGATTTTCACCTGCTCCCCAATTTCTCGGCGGACTATACCACGAACGATAAGAAGTTTACCCTTTTTGCCGTATTCGACGGATTTTATGAAAAAGGATCTTACCAGCGGTTTTCAACCATCAATCCCTGGCTATGGCAACCCAGTGAGCTGCTTAATACGCGGGTCCAGGAATTTTATGGCGGATTTAAAGGGTCCCTTAGCAATCATATTTCCTATCTCGCAAAAGCCGGTATGAGTGAATACCACAATATGCCCCTGTTTCTGAATGATAGCCTTGACGGAAAGAATTTTAAAGTGATCTATGAACCCAAACTGAATATTTTCAATGTGCACGGGGAAATCAGTTATATACAGGGGGAACAGTTCAGTATTACGGCCGGCCTGACCCTCCGGAATCTTAAAGCCAAACAGGAATACCGCGCCTGGGGAATGCTTCCCCTGGAGTTGAATGCGAATATGCGCTGGGAGATATTGAAGGATCTCTGGTTAAAAGCCGACCTCTGGGCATTTGACGGTGCTCCCTATCGCGGTCTGGACAAACTGACACGAACCGGCAGCGGGGGTTTCGACCTGAATGCCGGCCTGGAATTCAGGATCACCCGCCAGTTAAATCTCTGGTTACAGATGAATAATATTCTGAACGATAAATATCAGCGCTGGAATCAGTATCCTGTTTATGGATTCAATATCTTAGGGGGCGTTATTTTTTCTTTTGGCGGAAAAAAATGATCAGCCTTAATATGTACAGCATTCTCAATAAATATCTTTTTCAGCATAAAAGCATCAGCATTCCGGGCCTGGGCACCATCTTAATGGAAACCCTGCCTGCAACACTGGACACCGGTTCGCGCGCATTGAAGCCGCCGGTTTATCATTTCCGTTTTGATAAGTATTTTGATTCGCCGGATAAGGAATTTTTTTCCTACCTGGCTGCCAAACAACAGATCCCGGATTATGAGGCGCTTCGTCAGTACAATGAATTTGCTTTTGCATTGCGCGACCGGATAAACCATCTGCAGGAAGCGGTTTGGGAGGGAGTGGGCACATTGAAAAAAGACGGGGAGGGAAATATCATCTTTGATTCCGTGATGGAAAATCCTTTTTTTCTTCAGCCGGTGCCGGCGGAAAAGCTGGTTCGCGCCGATGCGCGTCATAAATTGCTGGTGGGTGACCAGGAGAGAACGAGTGACGAAATGAGCAAGTGGTTTGCAGAAGAGCCGGTTCACGGAAACCGGTTGTGGTGGGTTGTTGCTCTGGTCGCCGGCATTGCAGCGGCGCTGATCATACTGTTTCATTTTTCATCTCATGGCTGGAAAGTAGATTCAACCGGGAATCAACAGCAGGTTCAATTGAATAAATAATTTTTACCTTTCTGCCAATAACTCCTCTCAATGACGATGGATGCTGTCCGTTCTTCTTCCGACCAATGTCCCGTATGTAAAAGCGAACAGACACATTTTGCCCTGAAAGCCCGCGATCATTCGGTTTCCGGAGAATGGTTCGAAATATGGGAGTGTAATCATTGTTCCCTGCGATTTACCCGGAATGCGCCGGATCAGGAAAGCAGCGTGCGCTACTATCAGTCGGAAAATTATATTTCGCATAGTAATACCCGTAAGGGGCTCGTAAATACTTTGTATCACCGGGTGCGAAATCATACCCTGCAATACAAAATACAAACTGATTCGTTCAGTTACCGGATTAAAACAGGGGACACACCTGGATCTTGGCGCCGGCACCGGCGCATTTGTCCGGTTTATGAATCAGATGGGCTGGCAGAGCCAGGGAATTGAACCGGATGAGACGGCGCGTAAAATGGCGCTGACCCATCATCAGGCGGTCTTGCTGCCCGCCGGAGATTTTCAAACACTCCCGGCCGCATCTTTCGATGCCATTAGTCTGTGGCATGTGCTGGAGCATGTGCATGAACTGCATCCCTATCTGGCCCAGCTAAAAAACTTACTAAAACCTGCCGGCAAACTGTTTATTGCCGTCCCGAACTATACCAGCTTCGATGGCATGAAATACCAGGCGAACTGGGCCGCTTATGATGTGCCGCGTCATCTCTACCATTTTTCCCCGGCCTCCATGAAATACCTGCTGGAAGCCAGCGGATTCAAACTGGTCCGGATGGAGCCCATGTGGTTTGATAGTTTTTATATCAGCCTGCTGAGTGAAAAATACGAGACCGGGCGCACTTCGCTGTTCAATGGGTTTTTAACCGGCGCGATTTCCAATTTTAAAACACTCACAGATAAAGAGCGCTGCAGTTCCCTGATTTATGTAGGGGCTCCCTGAAAATACCGGATAATATTAAAGCGATAACCCGTTGTTCGCTTCGCTCCAGTCAATTTTTTTCAACAGTTCTTTTATCCTTAATAAGGATGACAAGGCCACCACGCATTTACCTTTGATCTTAGTATTATCTTAAGGTTATCCTAAGGTTATCATAAGTTTTAAACCTTAAGATAACCTTAGGATTAGCTGAGAATTACCTTAATTTCAGTGTCTGATTTGAGGTATCAAAGACATCAGGCAAACAGTAAAAAGAAAATATGGCGATCAGTAATAACCTGCTATTGAAAGAACTCTCCGGCCAAATAGGTAAGCAGCTGGTATTCAAGCAGTACGGCAATAAGACCGTGGTGAGCAATTATCCGGACATGAGCCGGCGCGTGCTGAGTCCCGCCCAGCTGCAGGTGAATGAAACCATGGCGGAGGCCAATTACGAGGCCAGGAAGATAATAGCTGATGAAGGGTTGAGAAATGCCGCACAGGTGCGGCTGAACGTAAAGCGCAAAAAGTTATATACCGCCCTGATAAAGGAATATTTTAAGAACGTCCGCGAAGCAAAGGAAATTTCTGGCTGAGGATTACCGGTGTTATCAATCATTCAGCCTCACCTCATAAATACTAGGCCACAACTTTCCCGTGATATAAATTTTGTTATTTGCTGAATCATAAGCGATGCCATTCATGTATTCCGCTTTGGAATATTTCATTTTGGCTTCCTTGTCCAGCCGGCTGAAATCAGCTTTCCCGGTTACTTTACCACTGGCGGGATCAATGCGGAGTATATCCGTGGTCTGGTAAACGTTCGCATAAATACTGCCTTTGATATATTCCAGCTCGTTGATATTGCCAACCGGGCCGTTATTGTCTCTGACGCTGATGCTCCGGATGGTTTTAAAAGTACCCGGATCTACGAAAATCAGGTTGCTGGTGCCATCGCTCAGGATCAGGTCTTTCCCGTCCGTCGTCATGCCCCAGCCCTCATTGCCCGGAATGGTAAACTGGCCAATCTTTTTAAATGTTTTGGCGTCATAAATAAAACCAATCTTGTTGGTCCAGGTCAGCTGGTAAACTTTTCCATTGAGAAAAGTGATTCCTTCTCCAAAATAGGTCTTCCGGTCGAGCTCTGCTTTTACGGTAATTTTTCCGGTTGCGGGATCTACTTCGCCGAACATTGACCGGGTGTCTGGATTGTCTTCCGGTGCACCTGAACTTTCATATAATTTTCCATCGTGAAACAAAAAACCTTCGGTATAGGAATTGGTATCGTGCGGCATCGCATTCAGCACGGTATAGGAAATGGCGGCGGGCGCATTGTCTGTCGCCGGTTCGTTAATGGAATCTGAATTTCCGGATGAATTCGTGGAGTCCTTGCAGGCAATGGCCAGGGTAAGGATCAGCAGAAGGGGCATGTAAGGTTTGGACATAATATAGATGGTCCGCAAAAATAAACGGTAAAGTCCTAAAATCATGCTAAATCAGCAATCTGACCGCATCAATTTAGATCCGGGGCCGGTACAGCCCTGAGAAAAGAAACGATCATTTCTATTTCATACCCAGCCTCCCAAATGTAAAAAGCGCCACCTGCCGGCAGCGCTTTTTACTTTACGATTTACTTTATCATCAGATATGTGACTCGATCTTTTTCACAAAATTGCTTTTTGGCTGTGCGCCGACGAGCTTATCCACCACCTTGCCGCCCTTGATGAACAGGATGGCGGGAATGGATGTGATGCCATAATTCACAGACAGTTCCGGATTGTGATCCACATTTACTTTACCCACGTTGATCTTGCCGTCGTATTCCTTTGAGAGTTCTTCAATAACCGGCCCGATTGCGCGACAGGGTCCGCACCATTCTGCCCAGAAATCAATCACGGTCAGTTTATCGGACGCTATCACCTTTTCCTGAAAGTTCGCATCGGTGAATTCATGTGCCATATTTTTCGTTTTAATTTTAGGTAAAATTCAGTTTATTTATTTACAATTTTTGTCGTTTCAGCGACAGAGATGCAAATTTGTTTCCAACTCCCTTTCCCAATCATTTTGTCAGCCTCCGTGTAAGCTCATTCGCCTAGGAAGATACGATCTGAACCGACAATTCAGGACAATCCTGTAAAAAGGCAGCCATTTCGTCATTCATTTCAAAGCCGTTTTCCATAGTATAAAAGCTGATCCGCTGATTGGTTTTTGATTCCTGGATATTGAACTTCAGGGAAGACTTGCCTGGATGCTTTTTCAGGTTTTTTTCCATGAACCGGATCATCAGTTCATTCAGATGCCTCGCTTCCAGGTCGAGCACCAGCTGCCGGGTAAGCGCGGGTTTGATGCTCTCGAGCATCATCATCTTATCGACTTTAAATTCAAACTCCACCCGGTTATACCGGGCTTTGAAATAACCGGTCATGAAAATGTTCTTCCCTTTTTCCAGGTAATTGGAGAAACGCGCATAATCTTCACTCCATAAAATAAATTCGCTTTTTCCGGAATAATCCTCAAGGGTAAAAGATCCGAACTGCTTACCCGTTTTGGTAACGCGATGCTGGGCGTCAATAACCAGTCCCGCCAGCCGGTAATTCTTCCCCGGATTCGACTGCAGGGTGACCGCTTCCTTTATTTCATTGAACTCAGCCAGGTGAATGATACCGTAATGATTGATCTCAAATTTGAAATGATCCAGCGGATGGCCGCTCATGAACATTCCGGTAACATCTTTTTCATGATTGAGTAATTCGGTGAGGGTCCAGGGTTCGCAGTTGGGAATCTTGGGCGACTGCACTTCGTAGTCCGCTGCGGAATCGCCAAACAGGGTATTGCTGTGCTGAACATTCTGCGCCTGCACCACATTCCCGAAACGTATGATTTTTTCGAGGCCGCTGCTGGTTTCCCCCGGAGCGATATGAAAATATTGAGCCCGGTGTAATTCAGGAAAGCAGTCGAAGGCGCCGGCATAAGCCAGGCTCTCCAGGGTTTTCTTATTCACTGTGCGCTGGTTGACTCTTTTGACCAGATCGAATATGGAAGAGAAGGGAACATTTTTTTCTCTCTCCTCAATGATGGCGCCCACCGCGGCTTCGCCAACACCTTTCAACCCGCCGAGCCCTACCCGGATCTCGCCCTTGCTGTTCACTGCAAATCCCTGTTTGGATTCGTTCACATCCGGTCCGAGTACCTTTAGCCCCATTCGCTTACATTCTTCCATGAAGAAAGTAATCTTTTCGATGCTGCCGGAATGATTGAGTACGGCGGCCATGTATTCGGAGGGGTAGTGGGATTTCAGATAAGCTGTCTGGTATGCTACATACGCATAACAGGTGGAGTGTGATTTATTGAATGCATATTGCGCGAATGCTTCCCAGTCGGTCCAGATCTTTTCGAGCGCGGACGCCTCGTGTCCCTTTTTTGTTGCGCCGCTAATGAACTGGCTTTTCATTTTATCCAGGATCGACTTCTGCTTTTTACCCATAGCTTTCCGCAGCACATCGGCATCTCCCTTACTGAACCCGGCGATTTTCTGCGCCAGCAGCATCACCTGCTCCTGGTAAACAGTAATGCCATAAGTATCGTTCAGGTATTCTTCCATTTCAGGAAGATCGTAGCTGATGGGTTCGCGGCCGTGCTTACGGTCGATGAAAGTGGGGATATATGCCATGGGGCCCGGACGGTACAGGGCATTCATGGCGGTGAGGTCGTCGAATTTGTCGGGCTTCAGGTCGCGCAGGTATTTTTGCATACCCGGACTTTCAAACTGAAAAGTTCCGATGGTATCTCCGCGCTGATAGAGTTCAAAAGTTTTTTTATCATCCAGCGGGATCGTATCAATATCGATGTCGATTCCATGATTTTGCCGGATCAGTTCCAGTGAAGTTTTTAAAATATTCAGCGTACGCAGACCGAGAAAGTCCATTTTCAGCACCCCTGCTTCTTCAATGATGCTGCCTTCAATCTGCGTAACGAGCAGATCAGAATCTTTTGCCGTACAAACCGGAATGATATTGGCCAGATCTTCCGGAGCGATGATGATGCCGGCCGCATGGAGGCCCGTATTTCGAACCGAACCTTCCAGCCGTTCCGCTTCATGCAATACTTTACTGCGCAGGTCATCACCGTTGTAAAATTCCCGGATCTTTTTGACGAGTTCGCGGTCATCTCCGCCTACGCCTTCTTTTTCTTCCAGCGACTTTTCTCCATCTTTCGGCGTGAGCGGTGCATGCAGCACGCGTTTCAGAGTGATGCCCGGACGTTCCGGAACCAGTTTTGCGAGGGCATTGGCTTCAGATAAGGGCAGGTCCATCACACGGGCAACATCTTTAATGCTGCTCTTCGCTGCCATGGTGCCGTAGGTAACGATCTGGGCCACCTGGTTCTTCCCATATTTTTTTACAACATAGTCGATTACTTTCTGCCGGCCTTCATCATCGAAATCCGTGTCGATATCGGGCATCGACTTCCTGTCGGGATTCAGAAACCGTTCAAACAGCAGATTATATTTTATCGGATCGATATTGGTGATGCCAATACAGTAAGCCACTACGCTGCCGGCGGCCGAGCCGCGGCCGGGGCCGATAAACACACCCATCTCGCGACCGGCGCGGATGAAATCACTCACAATTAAAAAGTACCCCGCAAACCCCATGGTTTTAATGGTGAACAATTCGAAGTCGATCCTTTCCTGGATCTCGGCCGTGATATCACTATATCTTTTCTTTGCACCCTGCCAGGTAATTTCTTTTAAGTATTCCCATTGGTTGAGATTACTATCTCCCTTGTGAATCTGAAAAGCCTCCGGAATCGGGAATGCCGGGAGCAGGATATCTTTTTTCAGGTTCAGCACTTCCACTTTGTCGGCCACCAGTCCCGTATTGTGAATGGCTTCGGGAATATCTTTAAAGAGCTCCGTCATTTCCGCCGTCGTCTTCATATAAAACTGGTCGTTCGGAAATTTAAAACGGCGGTTCTTCACATTCACATCGTCATTTACAAAATCATCGTAGCCCGGCGTGGATTGTTTTTCACCGGTGTTGATGCAGAGCAGGATATCGTGGGCATTATAATCTTCGCGGTCGGTATAATGACTGTCGTTGGTGGCGATCACCGGAACCGAATATTTTTTTGAAAGTTTCAGGAGGAACTGGTTGATCTTTTCCTGCTCGGGAATATTGTGGCGCTGCAGTTCGATAAAATAATTCTCCCCGAACATGTCCAGCCACCACTTGAACTCCGCTTCGGCTTTTTCCTCTCCGTCGTGTAAAATGGTTTGCGGAACATAAGCGCCGATACAGCAGGTGGTGGCGATCAGGCCTTCGTGATATTTTTCGATCAGCGATTTATCGATCCGCGGATACTTGCTGTAAATCCCTTCTATATAGCCCAGGGAAGTGAGCCGGGTGAGGTTTTGATAACCGGTTTTGTTTTTCGCCAGCAGTACCTGGTGAAAGCGATGGTCTTTTTGTTCCTTGGTAAAGGTTTTCCGGAAGCGGTCGGCCACCACATAAAATTCACAACCCACAATAGGTTTTACTTTCAGGGAGCCATCTTCGTTTTTATGCTTGTAGGCTTCCGCCACAAAGGAAAATGCGCCGAACATATTGCCATGGTCGGTGATGGCCAGGGCCGGCATCTGGTCTTTGACGGCCTTATTATAAAGATTCTGGATGGAAGCGGCTCCGTCCAGCAGGGAATACTGGGTATGGACATGAAGATGGGAAAATGGGGACATTGGCCTGAATGTTGCGATGCCGTGAACAAAGTTGCAATTAACAAAGAAAAAATCCGTTCTGTATCATTGGGCGGTCATATCTTATCACATAGAACACACATTTAAAATAAGTGATTGATAGTCAGCAAATAACATCTTAATTTTAAGGTAGCTCTATTTTGATAAAAACCATATCTTTATAGGCTTCCTTTGTTTAAACAGGCAAATGAAAAATCTGTTCGTTTTAATTTTTCTGGCCATTGGCTTTTCAAGCTGCAGCGTCTTCCGTCCCGGAACCACGTCGACAGAAAGCGCCAATGCCCCGGCTTATCATGCTGGCGGATCCTCCGGAAAAGCCTCAGCCTCCCAACTGAAATTCATTAATGGTATTTCCACCAGCGACCGGGTCGCCAATACCAATACGGAAAGCAGTCCCGAACGATCTACCGTTATAGTCGCCGGTTCAAAAAATACCGACCGGGTGGAAAGCCGGGAAAGTTTCAGTAATCTCCAGTTCAAATATGCCATTCTGACCAATATGCCCATTGAGCGCATGACCAATGAGAAATTGCTGGATTTTATGGATGAATGGTACGGTGTGCCGTATCGATACGGCGGCTCGGGTAAATCGGGCATCGATTGCTCAGCCTTTACCTGCGAGCTGATGACAGATGTTTACCAGGTGGATGACTTGCCGCGGATTTCCCGCGATCAGTATAAAGAATCCCGGAGGATCCCGAAATCTCAGTTAAAAGAAGGTGATCTGGTGTTTTTCCACACCCTGGGCAAGGGCCATACCGTTACTCACGTGGGTGTTTATCTTTATAATAACCGGTTTATTCACGCATCCGTTGCGGGGGTACAGATCAGCGATCTCAGCGAGGGTTACTATGCAAAGCATTTTGTGGGCGCCGGAAGGGTGGTGCCGGATTCCCTGAGCGACTGAAATACTGTCATTTAGCCCTGTCATCTTTTAGTTCCGGATGCCGGTTCCTGCCAATCTTCTGCCAACTATTCCCATTTAAGCCCGTTTCTGTTAATTGGTACAGAATTTAGTGTTAGCTTAGCAGCCCCCATTCAGCGGGCTTCTAAAACGTTTCACTAAATTTAAATTTATACAGTCATGGCTAAAAAGTTAGCGATCTCTCCAATTGCAGGTACGAAAAACAGGGTTTTTGTAAAGCCTGCGCCTGCCGAAGAAAAGACTTCAGGCGGTATTATCATACCTGATACGGCAAAGGAAAAACCCCAGCGGGGCGAAGTGGTTGCCATCAGTGATATAGATGAAGATGGTAAGAAGCCGGTTGTAAAAGTAGGCGACGTGGTTTTATACGGTAAATATGCCGGAACAGAAATCAGTTTTGAAGGCCAGGATTTCCTGAGCATGCGCGAATCTGACATTATTGCAAAGTTCTAAGGCAAATCTGAAAATGCATCGCCCGTCATAGCAAAGCGAAGGCGGGTGGAAATAGGTAAATGTGTGAATAAATAAAATACACAGCGGCCATTTCCAGAACCTTATTTTCAAATCATCAAATTTTCAAATTAAAATACAATGGCAAAACAACTTTTCTTCGATATCGAAGCGAGAAATAAAATGAAAAAAGGCGTGGACATACTGGCCAATGCCGTAAAAGTAACCCTTGGCCCAAAAGGCCGTAACGTGGTTATCGAAAAGAAATTCGGTGCGCCCCATTACCAAAGATGGTGTAACCGTTGCAAAAGAAATTGAACTGGAAGACCCGATCGAAAATATGGGCGCACAAATGGTAAAAGAAGTGGCTTCCAAAACTGCAGATATTGCAGGTGATGGAACTACTACTGCTACTGTTCTGGCCCAGTCCATTATCAGCGAAGGTCTGAAGAACGTAGCTGCCGGCGCCAATCCAATGGACCTGAAACGCGGTATTGACAAAGCGGTAGTATCCGTAGTTGAACAACCTGAAACAGCAGTCCCAGACTATCGGGAACGACAGCAAGAAAATCCAGCAGGTAGCTTCCATTTCTGCCAACAATGATGAAACCATCGGTAAGCTGATTGCCGAAGCATTTGCTAAAGTAGGTAAAGAAGGTGTTATCACTGTTGAAGAAGCAAAAGGTACCGATACTACAGTCGATGTAGTAGAAGGTATGCAATTTGACCGCGGTTATATTTCTCCTTACTTCGTTACCAACAGCGAAAAAATGGAAGCTGAATTGCAGAATCCTTATATCCTGATCTATGATAAGAAGATCTCTGCAATGAAAGATATTCTTCATATTCTGGAAAAAGTTGCCCAGAGCGGCCGTCCGCTCCTGATCATTGCTGAAGACCTTGAAGGTGAAGCATTGGCAACATTGGTGGTAAACAAACTGCGCGGCACCATGAAAGTAGCTGCTGTAAAAGCTCCTGGCTTTGGCGACCGCAGAAAAGAAATGCTGCAGGATATCGCAATCCTGACAAAGGGTATCGTGATCAGCGAAGAACAGGGTTACAAACTGGAAAATGCTGACCTGACTTATCTGGGTCCTGCTGCTTCCGTAACCATCGATAAAGACAATACGACCGTTGTTGGTGGTAAAGGAAAGAAAGAAGATATCACTGCCCGTGTAAACCAGATCAAAGCACAGATTGAAGTCACTACTTCTGATTATGATAAAGAAAAATTACAGGAACGCCTGGCTAAATTAAGCGGCGGTGTTGCTGTACTGTATATCGGTGCTGCTACAGAAATGGAAATGAAAGAAAAGAAAGATCGGGTTGACGATGCATTGCATGCAACAAGAGCTGCTGTTGAAGAAGGTATTGTTCCCGGTGGTGGTGTTGCTTATATCCGTGCCATTGAAGCACTGGAAAAATTGAAAGGCGCTGCTAATGAAGATGAAACAACCGGTATCCAGATCGTTAAACGTGCACTGGAAGAACCTATTCGCCAGATCGTTCACAACTGCGGTATCGAAGGAACTATCGTTGTTCAGAAAGTAAAAGAAGGAAAGGCTGACTATGGTTTCAATGCCCGCACTGAAGTTATGAAAATCTGCTGAAGGCAGGTGTCATTGATCCTACCAAAGTTACCCGCATTGCTTTGGAAAATGCAGCTTCTATTGCAGGTATGTTGCTGACCACTGAATGTGTGGTTGCCGACAAGCCGAAGAAAGAAGAAGCACATGCTCATCCGGGTGGCGGCGCTCCGGGAATGGGTGGAATGGATTATTAAGAAAAAAGCCAAGTGGTTTATAAGAAGGCCCTCCGGAAATGGAGGGCTTTTTTTTGGTGATGAAGTGATGACAGTGGACGATTAGGAACCGGACTTCTGGTGTTGCTGTCTGACAGAATTTTTGGCTTTAGTAGTTCACATAAAGTCCGTCAACCGTCAACTGTCATCCGTCAACTCATTATATTCATTTTCTCAAATCCGCAATCGTCTTCTTCTCCAGCAATCGCAGATTTGCATCGCGCACCAGGATCAGTACGTCGTGGAGGCCGCAGTGTTTTTCATCGCAGTTCCAGCATTTTTCGTAGAAGTTCAGGCTGACGCAGGGGAGCAGGGAAATGGGGCCGTCGATCAGCCGCATCACCGTTGCCAGATTCACCGAATTCGGGTCTTTGGCGAAAAAATAGCCGCCTCCTTTTCCTTTCTTGCTTTCCAGGATGCCGGCTTTTTTTAATTCCAGCAGGATATTCTCGAGAAACTTCAGGGGAATCTTTTTCTTTTTGGAGATCTCGGCGATCAGAATGGGTCCGTTGCTCGATTTCTCTGAGAGGTACATCAGGGCCTGAAAAGCATACTGGGTTTTTTTGGAGAGCATACGGGGCTGTTTAGTTACAATTTACTTTATTAATAACAGTTTGGTTGCAAAACAGTTTGTTTTATGCTGAACCCTATTCAAATCCCAGCACATCCTTCATAGTATAAACGCCCTTTTTATTGTAAATATATTCCGCCGCCAGCACGGCTCCTCCGGCAAAGCCTTCGCGGTTATGGGCGGTATGCCGGATCTCCAGGTCATCAATGGCGGAAGAATAAATGACTTCGTGTATTCCGGGCGCCGGATCAATTCTTTCGCTGATGATGGATAATTCCGCAGCTGAATGCGCCGGCGCATTCACCCAGTTTTTCAGGGAGGGGATCCTTTCCATTACCTGCTCCGCCAAAGTAATGGCCGTTCCGCTGGGCGCATCTTTTTTTTGTGTATGATGGATTTCGCGCAGGCTCACTTTATATTCCGGGTGTGAGCCCATCAGTTCCGCCAGCTTTTTATTCAGTTCAAAGAAAATATTCACCCCGATACTGAAATTGCTGGCATATAAAAAAGCAGTTCCTTTTTTTTCGAAAGCTGTTTTAACGGAATCATATTCTTTCAGCCAGCCCGTGGATCCGCAAACCACCGGTATGCCGGCTTCCAGGCATTTCCGGAGATTGCCCGGCGCACTGGATGGCCCGGTAAATTCGATGGCTACATCGTTTTTGGAAAGGTTCCCGGCGGTCAGATCGGATCCGTTTTCCAGGTCAATTTTCAATCCGATCCGATGGCCTTTGCTGAGTGCGATCTTTTCTATTGCCCGGCCCATTTTCCCGTATCCGATTAATGCAATGGTTATCATTCTCCAAAGATATTAATTCAGATTAAATGGCCTCGGCCTTCCTTTGTGGATATCAAAAACAACACTGAATCCCGCAACCATATTCGGTCCGGCAATGATCATGGGTTTTATTTTAAAACTCAGGTCGCTGTTTACGTTGAAATCCCGTAAATGGGCGTCTACCGTGGCATCCACGATATTCAAACCATAGAACAGTAAAAAGTACAGCACCGAATAATCCTGATCTTTCCGGTAGCTGTCGCGGTAGGTGATAATGTCGTTTGTGTTTCCGTTGGCTGCCCAGTTCTGCAGGAGTGGATCCACCTTGGCCAGACTGTCGCCCTTACTTTTATTAACGGCCACCGTCAGTGCATACTGGCACTTCTTATACCAGCTTTTATTATAGAAAAAAGTATAGGCCGGAATGCCGATGGCTGCGTACACGATGGGTAGTTTCCAGTATTTATGATTATAGATCTGACCCAGGCCCGGCAGAATGGCGGAGTAAATGGTCGCCCGGCGGGGAATATGCTTTTTCTTTGCTGTGGAATCTTTAACGGGTTGTATGGGTTTTTTGGAAACGGGCAGAATGGAATCATTTTTTACCAGCACCGTGTCCTGATGAAGACTTTCTTTTTTCGGAAGAAGGGTATCTGCTTTAACGGAATCCGGGTTTAAAGCAGGAATGCTGTCTGCAGTTTTTTTGGGTAAGCTGTCGGTTGGCCGGATGGGAAGTGACTGACCGCTGGCGGACTGAATCAAAGCAATTCCTGTCAATAAGAATAGAAAGAAAAAGACCTGCCTCATACCGAACGCTTAATTAATCTGCACGCCAAGCTGATCAAGAATTTTATTGAGTTCCTGGACGGAATAGTATTCGATGGAAATATTGCCGGCTCCCTTTTCACTGTGGTGGAGCTTTACCCGGGTACTGAAATGCGTTGCTAAAGTATCCTCAATTTTTCGGTATCCATCGGGTAATGAGGCTTTTACAGATTCTTTAACAGCGGAACTCGTCTTGTATAATTTCCTTACCAGCTCTTCTGTCTGCCGTACGGAAAGCGAACGGTTTTTAATTTCATGAAACAGGTGGAGTTGTTTGTCCACCGTATCCACATTGATCAACGCACGGGCATGACCCATGGAGATCACGCTATTCCGCAGGGCGATCTGAATATCCGGAGGGAGTTTGAGCAGGCGCACGTAATTGGCCACGGTACTTCTTTCCTTGCCCATTCTTTCGGAAACCTGCTCCTGGGTAAAATTCAGTTCATCCATCATGCGCTTATAACTGAGCGCAATTTCCATGGCGTTGAGATCTTCACGCTGCAGGTTCTCCAGCAGGGCGAGTTCAAGCAGTTGCTGATCATTGGCCTGGCGGATATAAGCCGGAATATCGCGGATGCCGGCCAGTTTTGCAGCACGAAAGCGGCGTTCTCCGGAAATGATCCGGTATCTGCCGCCGGCAATCCGGGAAACAGTAATGGGTTGAATGATATCGTGGATGCGGATGGAGGCGGCGAGTTCCTGCAATGCCGTTTCATCAAAATCGCGCCGCGGCTGTTTGGGATTTGTTTCAATCTGGTCCAGCGGAATGCGCAGGATGCCGGTGGCGTTTTCAGCAACCGCCGGACGCAGTCCGCCCGCCGGGGTTTTCAGATCCGTATCAATATTCTGCAGCAGCGAACGGATTCCCTTTCCCAGTGCTTCTCTGTCTTTTTTATTGGGCGTGGTCATGTTTGATGGTTGTTGGCCGGCTATTCCAGGATGCGTTCTTCCTGTGTCATCCGGGTCATATTGTTTTTCTGCAATACTTCTTTGGCTAGGTTGAGATAATTCATGGCCCCCTTGCTGTAGGCATCGTATAAGATCACCGGTTTTCCCACGCTGGGCGCTTCGCTGATCTTCGTATTGCGGTGAATGATCGTATTGAAAACGATCTCGTCAAAATGTTTACGCACTTCACTCACCACCTGGTTGCAAAGGCGCAGGCGGCCATCGTACATCGTCATCAGGATCCCTTCTATGGCCAGGTTCGGATTCAGCCGGCTCTGCACGATCTTTACCGTATTCAGCAATTTCCCAAGTCCTTCCAGGGCGAAGAATTCCGTCTGTACCGGAACGATCACAGAATCTGCGGCAGTGAGCGCATTTACCGTGATCAGGCCCAGGGATGGCGAACAGTCGATGATGATGAATTCATAACTGTTGCGAATGGGCTCCAGGATATTTTTCAGTACACTTTCCCTTTCGGGGTAATTGATCATTTCGATTTCCGCGCCGACCAGGTCAATATGGGAGGGAATCAGGTCCAGGTGCGGGACTTCCGTTTTCAGCACCACGTCTTTCGCCTGGGTCTGGTTCACCATGCAATCATACAGGCTCTGCGTAATATTGTGCAGGTCGAACCCAACCCCGGTGGTGCTGTTGGCCTGTGGATCCGCATCCACCAGCAGGGTCTTGAATTCCAGCACCGCGAGGCTTGCTGCTAAATTGATGGCGGAGGTGGTTTTCCCAACCCCTCCTTTCTGATTTGCCACCCCGATGATTCTTGCCATGAGCCTTTTCTGTTTTAAGATGGCTGCCAAAGTACAAAATTTAGTTGTCCTCCCCGGCAGATTCCGTGTAAAAATACAAACTTGGCGGGCGACTTGAGAAAAATACCCGTTCACCCTAACTTGCACTTCCATGTACCTCATTATTTCAGGCACCAACCGGAAAGGAAGTTATACCCTGCGGATCGCAGCATTATATCAGCAGCTGTTAAAAGAAAAAGATATTGAAGCACCCATTCTGAGCCTGACAGACCTGAACGTGCTGGAAAGAAATCCTTCCATCCTGCAGCTGGAAAAGGAATTGCTGATTCCGGCTGAAAAGATCCTGTTCATCAGTCCTGAATACAATGGCAGCATTCCGGGCGTGCTGAAATGCCTGATTGATGTTACGGACAGAAAGGTCTGGCAGGGAAAGAAAGCTTTGCTCACGGGCATCTCCAGGGGAAGGGCCGGAAATCTGCGGGGCATGGACCATCTGACCGGCATTTTGCATTACGTGCGGATGGTGGTGCATCCGAACAAACTGCCCATTTCCATTGTTGACACCCTGTTCGACCAAAACGGAATGGGTCATGCGGGAACACTGAGGGCTATCGATAACCAACTGAACGAATTCATCGCATTTTAAATATTCAGATAATTTTTTTTCATGCGCAACACAAGTTTTATCTGGCTGGTAGCCCTTGCTATGGCGCTGCTTGACCTCTATGTTTTTCAAATCGTAAAATTACTATCCCAGAGTCTTTCCCATCGGTCCAAGACCATCCTCTTTACAACCTACTGGACCATTTCCATTGCCGTTGTCATTTTATTTCTGCTGCTGCCGTTTATTCAGCCCGACCGCTGGCCCAAGAGCCTGCGTAATTATATTTTCTTTACGGTGATCGGACTATTCTTTGCCAAATTACTCGCTTCCGTCTTTTTCCTGATCGATGACGTGCGCCGTCTTTTACAATGGGCCGCCGGCAAATTATTTTTCAGGAATACCGAAGTGGCCAGCGAGGTAAGTGGGGGAATTTCGCGCTCTCTTTTTCTGAGCTGGCTGGGCATTGGCGTGGGAAGCACATTGTTCTCATCGCTGATTTACGGATTCAGCAATAAATATAATTACCATATCCACCGGGTTCCGCTGCAGTTCGACAACCTGCCGGCAGGCTTTAAAGGCCTGAAAATTTTACAGATCTCCGATATTCATTCCGGTAGTTTTACCAATAAGAAGGCGGTGGAGAAAGGAGTTCGGATGGCGCTTGACCTGAAGCCGGACCTGATCTTATTTACCGGTGATCTCATTAACGACCGCGCAACCGAAATGTCCGGCTATATCGATGTCTTCAGTAAGCTGAAAGCGCCCATGGGCGTTTTCTCCACACTGGGCAATCACGATTACGGCGATTATGTACACTGGCCAACCCCGGAAGCCAGATTGCAGAACATCGAACACCTGAAAAAGATTGAAACGGATATGGGCTGGCGCTTACTGATGAATGAACACGTGGTATTGGAAAAGGGCGGCGACCAGATCGCCCTGATCGGCATCGAGAACTGGAGCGCCATGAAACGCTTTCCCAAATACGGCAAAATGTCGGAAGCTTATCCCGGCGCGGAAAAATATCCGTTTAAGATTCTCATGAGCCACGATCCCAGCCATTGGGATGCGGAAGTGCGCCCGAAGTACGGAGATATCGACCTCACCCTGGCCGGACATACCCACGGCATGCAGTTTGGCGTCGAAATTCCCGGATTCAAATGGAGCCCCGTGCAGTATGTATATAAAGAATGGGCGGGACTATACGAAGAGGAAAAACAGAAACTTTATGTAAACCGCGGATACGGATTTATCGGGTATCCGGGAAGGGTGGGAATATTGCCGGAGATTACTTTGATTGAGCTGGTTTAAGGGATGACGGATGACGGTTGACGGACTTACGTGTTGCAGCAGAATAGTATTTAATCTTCATGATTCATATAAAGGCCGTCATCCGTCAACCGTCAACAATCTCTGGCACAGCTTTCGCATACAGCATTCATTCGCTTAACAACCTGTTAAATTATTTTAACAGGAAACGATGGCGGATATTTTATCGTTCAGGATAAATTGTGGTCAGATATTTTTTTACATTAACCTACAATCATTGTATATGAAAAAGGCATCCCTGTTTTTTATTGCGGTACTTTTTATTTCGTCGGGAACCCTCTTTGCACAGGGATTTCATATCGGTGTGAAGGGAGGAACCAATTTAGCTAAAATTGACGGACGGTCATTCGATGAGGGTTTTCAATGGGGTCTTAGTGCAGGCGGATTTGCGGAACTAAATTTCACAAAATATATCGGTATACAACCCGAAGTACTGTTTAGCCAGACGAAAACAAGAACTGCGAATAATTTCAGTGATGTTTATCAATTTGGAGCGTATAATAATCAAAATATAACGTTAAACTACCTTTCAATACCAGTTCTTTTAGCTATTAAACCATCTCCGCTTTTAAGTATTTTGGTCGGACCTCAATTTGGAATCAAATTGAATGAAGACAATAGTATAGTGCAGAGCGGCAAAGATGCATTTAAGACAGGCGATTTTTCAGTTGTAGGTGGAGCTCAGTTAAATTTAGGCGGATTTAAGCTAGGCGCGAGGTATGCTATCGGATTAAATAATACAGCCGCTATAAAAGATATTGAAAACGTGGACACCTGGAAAAGCCAAAGTATTCAGCTATATGTTGGGTTTAGGATAATTTAATGGGTGACCGTTGACGGCTGACCGGCTTCCTGTGTAATATCCTGCCAGGGTTCCGTTCTGTAGATATGGATAAAGTCCGTCCCATCAGCCTCCTTTTCATGTTTTCCCGGATTTGATTTATTATGATAAAAAGGCAGATGAGGCATTTTGCGTCGTTTGCCTTCATTCATCTCATGGTTCAGGCGATTCAGACCCGCCAGTTCAGGGCGCCCGGGGCATCACTGTCTGACAAATGTTTGATTTTTATCACGAATTCCCACCCGATTTCCGTCAACCGTTAACCGTTAACCGTCAACCCCTCCACGCTGGCACCAAACTTGAACATAAAGGGTTCACCCATAAAAAGATAGGATAATACCAAAAGAGGTGTTATTTTGTCACCCCTTTGCACTTATGAACGAAAGATTCTTTTTTCAACGCCCCGAGCAGGAAATGGACTTTATGCCCATTATCCCGATAAACGAAACCGAGAACGATAACCTTGCCGATATTGAGATTCCGGGGGAATTACCCATTCTTCCCCTTCGAAATACCGTGCTTTTCCCGGGTGTGGTGCTTCCCATTACCGTAGGCAGGGATAAGAGCATTAAGGCGGTCAATGATGCTTATAAGGCTGACAAATTGATCGGCGTGCTGGCGCAAAAAGACAGTAACGTGGAAGATCCTGCCATCCACGAACTGGTGGCAGTCGGAACCATCGCCCGGATCATCAAAGTGATTAAAATGCCTGATGGGGGAACCACCGTTATCCTGCAGGGAAAACGCCGGTTTAAAGTAGGCGCCATGACCACCGACGATCCCTATTTCAAGGCGCAAATCATCCTGCTCCAGGAAGAAGAGGCGCCAAAAGATCAGGATTTTGAGGTGTATGTCTCCAATATCAAGGACCTGGCCGCCCAGATCATTCAGCTTTCTCCGAATATTCCGACAGAAGCTTCCATCATTCTTAAAAATATTGAGAGCCCGGCCTTCCTCATTCATTTTATTTCGAGCAACCTCAATACCGAACTGGCGGATAAACAGGAACTGCTCCAGACCGATCTCATCAAATCGAGGGCCGACCTGCTGATGAAACTGCTGCAGCGCGAACTGCAGTTTGCCGAACTGAAAAATAAACTCACCAATAAAACAAAAACAGAACTCGATAAACAGCAGCGTGATTATTTTCTGCAGCAGCAGCTGAAAAGCATCAAGGACGAACTGGGCGGAGATACCAATGAACGGGAACTGCGGGATATGCAGAAAAAAGCGGAACAGAAAAAATGGCCTGCCGCGGCAAAAGATATTTTCAGGAAAGGAATCGAGAAACTGGAAAGAATGCATCCGAGCACACCGGATTATTCCATCGTGTATAATCACCTGGACCTGATGCTCGATCTTCCCTGGAACGACTATACGGAAGATCTGTACGATCTGAGGAAAGCATCCAAAGTGCTGGACACAGACCACTACGGAATGAAAAAAGTAAAGGAACGCATTCTGGAATATCTGGCAGTGCTGAAACTGAAGGGCGATATGAAAAGCCCGATCCTCTGTTTTGTAGGCCCTCCCGGCATTGGGAAAACCTCCCTCGGCAAGAGTATTGCCAATGCCATCGGAAGAAAATATGTGCGGATCAGCCTGGGCGGACTGCATGATGAAAGTGAGATCCGCGGCCACCGTAAAACTTATATCGGCGCCATGCCCGGAAGGATTTTACAGTCCCTGCGCAAAGTGAAATCCTCCAATCCCGTCATGATTCTCGATGAGATAGATAAAGTGGGAACAGATTTCCGGGGCGATCCCTCTTCTGCATTGCTGGAAGTGCTGGATCCGGAACAAAATAATAGTTTTTACGACAATTATCTCGAACTGGAATATGATCTGAGCAAGGTATTGTTTGTGGCCACGGCCAATGATATCTCTCATATTCAGCCGGCATTGCGCGACCGGATCGAGATCATCGATCTAAGCGGATATGCCATTGAAGAAAAAATTGAGATCGCCAAAAGGCACCTGCTGCCCAAACAAAAAGAAGCCCATGGCCTGAATAACCTGGAATTGAAAATGACCGATAAACTGCTGGGGCGGATTATTTCGGATTATACACGGGAGAGCGGCGTGCGCGAACTGGACCGGCAACTGGCATCCATCATGCGCTACGAAGCGAAAGAACTGGCTTTTAAGGAAAAGATGAAGTCATCCATTTCGGAAAAAGATATCGAAAAAGTGCTGGGCAAACCGAGATACAGCAACGACCTGTATAAAGTGGCCAATATGCCCGGTGTGGCCGTCGGACTTGCCTGGACCTATGTGGGCGGTGATATTTTATTTGTCGAAACCAGCCTGAGTGAAGGCAAGGGAGAATTGAAACTCACCGGAAATCTCGGGAATGTGATGAAGGAGAGCGCCAGCACGGCCCTTACGTATCTGCAGTCGAATGCAAAAAAATACGGACTCGATCCTGCGGTCTTTAATAAAAAAACGATCCACGTGCATGTTCCGGAGGGCGCCACGCCCAAAGACGGACCCAGTGCAGGCGTTACCATGATGAGTTCTTTAGCCTCGGCATTCAGCGGTAAACGCGTCAAGCCCTATCTGGCGATGACCGGAGAGATCACGCTCCGCGGTCAGGTATTGCCTGTTGGGGGAATAAAAGAAAAAATCCTGGCGGCAAAACGCGCCGGCCTGAAAGAAATTATTCTCTGCTGGCAGAATGAAAAAGACATTGATGAAATAGATTCCAATTTTATCCAGCGGTCTGAAATTTCATTATGTGAAAACCATGCAGCAGGTGCTGGATCTTGCGCTGGTGGAGAAATAATGCGGATTAACAGGTCTTTCACAAAAAGCGATTAAACCAAATCATTACCCTTATGTTATATTAAGATCAACAAAGATTTTCATGTTGGTTGTTTTAAGGGTTAAAAAAAGTTCCTCCATGTCTATGGAGGAATTCTTGTTTTAAGACCTTTCTGTTTATCCGAGGACTTCTTCCTTTTTTAGTTTCGAATCCTTGCTTTTTACTTCGTTCTGAAACGCTTCCATGGGGGTGAGCCCCAGCAGCGAGAACATGGCATTGTCTTCTTCAAAAGCCGGATTCGGCGTCGTCAGCAATTTGTCTCCCGCAAAAATCGAATTGGCGCCGGCCATGAAACAGAAAGCCTGTTCGGGAATGCTCATTTCCGTACGGCCTGCACTCAGCCTGACCATGGTTTTGGGCATCAGGATCCTTGCCGTAGCGATCATTCTCACCATATCCCAGATATCCACTTTCGGATTATTTTCCAGGGGCGTGCCTTTTATCCGTACCAGCGCATTAATGGGCACGCTGCCAGGATGTTGCGGGAGGGTGCATAAGGTATGCAGCATATTGATCCGGTCGTCATGGGTTTCCCCAAGCCCCACAATACCACCGCAACAGACACTGATACCGGCTTTCCGCACATGGCCCAGGGTGTTCAGGCGGTCTTCATACGTGCGGGTGCTGATGATTTCCTCATAATATTCCGGGGAAGTATCCAGGTTGTGGTTATAAGCATAAAGACCCGCCGCGGCCAGTTTTTCAGCCTGGGATTCCGTTAACATGCCAAGGGTACAGCAGACTTCCATTCCCATGGCATTCACCCCTTTAACCATTTCCAGCACGCGGTCGAAATCGCGGTTATCCCGCACTTCCCGCCAGGCGGCGCCCATGCAGAAACGGGTGGATCCGGCTGCTTTGGCTTTTTGGGCATAGTCCATCACTTCAGCGGTGGGCAGCAGGCCATGCACTTTTACATCGGTATGATAACGGGCGGCCTGGGGACAATAAGCGCAATCCTCCGGGCAACCGCCGGTTTTGACTGAAAGCAGGGTACAGACCTGGACTTCAGCTGTATTGTTGATACTGCCGGTGAACGGATGCGGCCCGGTAAACCAGTTCCAGCATCGGCATCTGGTATATTTCGTGTATTTCTTCTTTTGTCCAGTTATTTCGGATCATGATGGGCTTTATTTTAGGATGAACGGGGTTTACAGGTGATAGCTCAGGTTTGTTTTCGGCGTCAGGGCAAGCAGGGTTTCATACATCAGCAGAATGGTTTGTTCTATATCCTTTCTGTTGATCATTTCCACCGTGGTATGCATATAGCGGAGCGGTATGGAAATCAGTACGGAAGGGCATCCGTCATTGGCATAAGCAAATGAATCGGTATCGGTGCCGGTACTGCGGGAAACGGCGCGGAGCTGCACCGGAATATTTTTCTTTGCGGCGGTATCGCGGACAAAGGACAGCAGCTTATTATGAACCGCCGGGCCAAAAGCCAGCGAGGGTCCCTTACCGCAGGTATTGTCGCCTTCCACCTGTTTATTGATCATGGGTGTAGACGTATCGTGGGTAACATCCGTGATGATGGCGACCTGCGGTTTAATTCTCCGGGCAATCATTTCAGCGCCGCGCAAACCGACTTCTTCCTGAACCGCATTCACGATGTATAAACCGTAGGGTAATTGTTTTTTGTTTTGTTTGAGTAAACGGGCCACTTCCGCAATCATGAAACCGCCGATGCGGTTGTCGAATGCGCGGGCAATCAGGGTGTCGTACGACAATTCATCAAAACCATCCTGATAGGTGACCACCGAACCGGGATGGATACCCAGATCCTCTATTTCCTTTCGGTTGCGCGCGCCGCAATCGAGGAAAAGGTTGTCGGGCTTGGGATGCACTTCCTTGCTTTCCGGAACGCCGGCGCGGGTATGAATGGCGGGCCATCCGAAAACGGCTTTAACCGGTCCCTTGCTGCCGTGAATGATCACGCGCTGGGCCGGAGCCACCTGGTGATCAACGCCGCCATTTCTTTTAAGGTATAAAAGTCCTTCGGGATTCACATAATTTACGAACCAGCTGATTTCATCCGCATGCGCTTCAATCACCACTTTGAAATCCGATTTGGCATTGATCACGCCGACAGCGGATCCGTAAGGATCGGTAAAATAACTGTCAATATAAGGTTTGATATATCCGATCCATTTCTTCTGACCCTCACTTTCAAAACCGACCGGTGAAGGCGTGTTCAGGTAATTTTTTAGAAAAGTATAAGAATCGTTGCTGAGTATGGATTTTTTAGAAACATTGCCGGAGCCTTTGGCCATGAATGATAATTTAAGGCTCAAAAATAATCAAATTGGAAGTATCAGCATCAGCAGACCGGAAAGCATCATCAATCCGTCCAGTACGAAATAATATAAATAGTCGGAGAAATTGCGTTTTGCATAGGGATAGAGAAAGACCAGTATAAAGCCGGGAATGAGCAATACGATTACGGAAAGGAGAGAAGAACCGGTGAAGAGCAGGCCCAGGGTGAACAGCACGAAAGCCAGCATGGAAAAGGAAAAAAGCCGGTTCACGCCTTTCTCATCGAAATAGGTGATCATGCTCCGGATTCCTTCATCCCGGTCATCCTCGCGGTCGCGGTAATCAAATAATATACAGATGCCATAGATCAGGAAGAAACGGCTGGCGGCGAAAAGTTTCATGGGATGGCTAAAGTGCTGCTCGTTGGCGATGAATACGGGCATGATGGCGGTAACATAAGTCCAGACCATGGTCAGGAATGTAGTCTTTCCGATCGCTACCTGTTTTAGAAAACGGAAATAAGGCAGTGGGATTTTTGGCGCAGAATAGAGGAAAGTAATGAAAGTGGCAAAGAGCAGGGCAACCCAGTGATGGCGCAGTTTGATAAAAAAAATAAGAGATCCGATGACGCCGGCAAAGTAGAAAAGGAGGTGCGCATTTTTATGATCATGCGTCCATTGCACCCGTTCCGGCGACTTATGCGAAAGCGGGGTCAGAAACCAGTGAAAATTATAACTGCAGATACTGGCAAAAAAAACGAACCAGAAGAAATCGTAAGAATAGGGAAGCCCCAGCACATGGCTGGTTTGCCAGGTCATTAATACGGAGCAAAGGGAGATATAAATACTGCTGAAGAGAAAAAAGTTAAAGATTTTCCGTAACAAGATCCAAATTGTTTTAATTGTTGAGCAGGACGATCAATCCTGTTCTGGCAGTATCACTTTTTCTGCCCGCAAGGTCTGTCAGGATAAAACGGAAATCTATGCTGTCGTTCTCGTTATTGTTGTCAATATGAATAAAATTATAGTCCAGCGACACGCTGAAATCGGCGCTATTGGCATCCGGAATGGCCGGATCTCCGGTCAGGATGGTGAGGAAAGTATCCGATGTCTGAAAGGTCGGCGGTATAGGCGTCAGATTATACCGGTGACGGATGATGGTTAAGCTGTCGCCTTCAATTTTCCCTTTCTTCTGACTGTATGCCAAAACCGCATTAAAAGTTCCTCCGGGCGGAACCATTGCGGTAAAAGATTTGATCCGAAGGCTGGGGTTCACTTCAAACTTATCCTTACTGCAACCCAGCGCAAACAGGAAAAGACAAAAAAACAAGGGAATCCTCGGCTTCATGTAACGCTTTTGAACGTTGCAAATTAACGGATTTTCACGAAATGCTTTAGTATTGTAACGGTTTTTAAAATTCATTTGGCTATTATTCCGGATTCCGGAAATTGATTATGAACAATCAGGCTTCTTCTTTTCAATACGATAGAATATTTACCGGGTTGCCCGGGCGGTTTGATCCGGAAGCGCAGGCTGTATTCCGGTTGCAATACGAACAAAATGAACTTTACCGGCAATTTGCCCGGTTGGTCAGTAAAGATCCTGAACCGGGTGCGGCGCCAGAACAATTCCCATTCCTGCCCATTTCTTTTTTTAAGACCCATTCCATCAGGACGGGCTCGTTTGTTCCGGAAATTATTTTTGAAAGCAGCGGAACAACCGGACAAACAGTGAGCCGTCATGAAGTGAAATCCGTTGCTTTATACCGCGAGAGTTTCGTGCGCGGGTTCGAATTATTTTATGGCCCTGTTTCGGATTACTGCATTCTCGGACTACTGCCCGCCTATCTGGAAAGGTCCGGGTCCTCCCTGGTTTTTATGGCGGATGAACTGATCCGGCAAAGCGGGCATCCGCAAAGCGGATTTTACCTGGATGAATTGGATCGGCTGCATGATCTTTTACTGGATCTCGAAGAACGGAAACAAAAGACGCTGTTGATCGGCGTGAGTTTTGCTTTGCTTGATTTTGCTGAAGCATTCCCGGTGCAACTGAAATCCACCGTGATCATGGAAACCGGGGGAATGAAAGGCCGGCGGGAAGAAATAACGCGCGCCGGCCTGCATGAAATACTGTGCCAGGCATTCGGACAAAAGGAAATTCATTCTGAATACGGAATGACGGAGTTGTTATCTCAGGCTTATTCAACCGGAAATGGCATTTACCGGCCCGTGCCCTGGATGAAAGCGATGATCAGAAAAGAAGACGATCCGATGGACGTGCAAAGCGCCGGAGAGGGCCTGCTGAATATCATCGATCTCGCCAACCGGAATTCCTGTTCCTTTATTGCGACGGATGATCTGGCAAAGGTTTATGCCGACGGATCTTTCGAAGTGCTCGGCAGAATGGATAACAGCGATCTGCGCGGCTGCAGTTTGCTGACCATTTAAAGATAGGGCGCATCGATCAGGCCGCTGCAAATGACGGTCGCATTTTTTTGATTGCTTTCAGTGGCCAGTTCAATCAGCCGGATGGTATTGTATCCGTGTTCCGGTTTTACTTTTAGCGGTTTGCCGGCTGTAATGGTTTCATACAGATCTGTATAATAACCGCCGTAATTGCCGGGCAGGGAAGGATATTTTTCCTTTACCGCATGTCCGTTGACTTCGGTATGCAGTAAACCATAAATGTCGGCAGACTCCTGACCCCAGTTTTTTATATTGGGAAGAATGCCCTGGCGGAGCAATGCTTCCTGTGGATCTTCACCGTACTTGATAAAAGACCCTTTTGTGCCATGGATCATGTAGCGGGGGCCGGGCTCACGGACAAGCATACCCGCTTTCAGGATGATCTTGGTAAATCCGTAATCCAGCCAGAGTTCAAAATAATCTGTCGTCCTTGCGTGCGGGCGTTGAATACGGATATCCGCGGTCACTGACTTCGGTAATCCGAATAGGCAAAAAGCCTGATCGATCAGATGGGCGCCGAGGTCGTATAAGATGCCGCTGCCCGGTGCGTCATCTTCCCGCCAGGCATTGGGTCTTTGTTCCGGCCGGTACCTGTCGTAATGCGCTTCGAATTCCACGATTTCGCCGAGCCTGTTTTCATTCAGCAATTGCCGGATGGTTAAAAAATCGCTTACATAGCGGCGGTTCTGAAATACACTGAGCACTTTGCCGGATTCCTTTGCAATCAGTATGAGTTTTTTTGCATCTTCACTGCTGATGGTAAAGGGCTTTTCCAGTACTACGTGTTTGCCGGCTCTGAGTGCGCGGGCGGCATAATCAAAATGGGTATCGTTGGGCGTGGTGATCACCACGAGTTCCAGCAATCGGATCAGCCAGCATTTCATCAAGGCTCCTGGCAATCTTTGCGTGGGGATATTTTTCTTTGGCGCCGTCGCCATGTCTTTGTAAAATACTCAGGAGCTGGTAATCCGGATTCGTTGTAATAAAAGGAAGATGCATGAACTGTGCGGCTACTCCAAATCCGACAACGCCTGTTTTCATAAAACTTATTTTCCGCAAAGTTAAGCCGCGAGATACCCGGTCGCTACAGAGAGTTTAAAAATTTCATCAGTTGCGTTCTTTGCTGTTGCGTCAGCTGTGCAAATGCATCCCTGGATTTTTGGGCTTCACCGCCATGCCAGAGAATGGCTTCTTCAATGGATCTGGCGCGGCCATCGTGCAGATAATATGCGGTGCCGGTGGTTTTCTGCAACAGCCCGATTCCCCATAAGGGTTGCGTGCGCCATTCCCGTCCGCTGGCCAGGAAATCCGGCCGGTTGTCGGCCAGCCCCTCACCCAGATCATGCAGCAAAAGATCGGTATACGGATGAATGCGCTGACCGCTGAGCTGCGGAACATTCGGCTCCGAGCCGGACATCATCGTGGGGCGGTGGCAGGCAGAACAATTCACCTGGTTGAATAAAACGGAACCGGCTTTTACGTCGGGATCCGTTACATTCCGCCGCGCGGGAACGGCCAGTGTCTTTACATAGAAAGTCACGTAATTCAGTGTGGTATCTGCCAGTTCCGACGACGCATTATCAGTCACCTGATGATACTGTTCCTGACCCATGGAACTTTCCTGAGGCGCCGGATAACAGGTTACGCCCATGTCCTGCTGGTAGGCCATCGCAATCTGCAATAAAAGAGTTGGCGCATTGGCTTTCAGACCAAAGCGGCCGATCTCTGTTTTTTTTGTATAGGGATCATAGACATAATTTGCCTTGCCCGTGATGCCATCTCCGTTCTGATCCCCCGCATCCACGAAGGAGAGAATGGTGCTTTCCGGAATTTTTTCCAGCAGACCCATGCCCACCAGTCTGGGCGCCAGACGGGGCGAGAGCATATAGGGCACGGTGATGGGAATATAAGGATTCAGCAATTTATATTCGGGATGGCGGAGACTGACCACGGTTCCATCCGGATAAGTAAAAGGAATTTCTGTATAAGTGATTTCGATACCGGCTTCGGGTTTAGCGCCGAATATCGCCTGATCCTGTATCTGGAGTCCGAATCCATTCACTTCCAGCGGGCCGCCATGGGCGTCGGCGCCTGCCTGGCTGATCCGCATGAGCAGTCCGGCAGTGGCCGAGCCGGTAATGGGCAAACCGCCACCATCGTTGCGGTGACAATTGATGCAGGAAACATTATTGTAAATCGGCCCCAGGCCTCCGAAAACGGGTGCGGGAGGAGCAACGAATTTCGATTCGAAAGTCTGGTCGCCTAAATCATGAACGCGCTGATCGCGCACACTTAATCCGTCAATAGCATGCGTGAAAGCATGAGAGGATACATCAAAATTAGTGGCCAGGCCTGCGCTTAACCGGTCATCATATCCATCATCCGGCAGGAGATCCGCCTTATGACACATACTCAGCGCCGTTATGAGCATTGCAAAGAAGGATATGATGTATAGTTTTTTCATTTTAAACGCCGGCGGTGTCAGTCTTTAATATTTGTTATCATGAATTGAGTCAGTTCATTATCCAGTAAGTCTTTCAGTGTGGCCAGCTGGTCCATGGTCTGCTGTACCTGTGTGCGCTGTTTGTAGATGGCTTCTTCGTAACGCAGGGTAATATTATCGAAAGAACTGATGGCGGCCTGGATTTGTGTTCTGATCTGATTGTCGAGGTCCCGATTTTTTGCAGCCACCAGATCCTTGATCCCTTTCCCGTTGTTTAAACCCAGGTAAACGTTTTGCAGTCCGATGATGTTGTTATGAAAATCATCCAGTGTATTGCTTGAGTAAGGAGATTCGGTAATGGTGGAATCTTTGGCAATAAAGGGTTCAAACATCTTCCCTTCTCCGACTTCGCCGCAGATATCGCTCATACCGGAAACGATATTTAAAAACAGATCCTGTTTGGTTTCGAACTGTGTGCTGCCTGCGCCTGCCGTCAGCACCTGGTTTTTGAAACCGGAGGACCAGTCGTTATACAGCGGCTGTACATTGTTATATAAAATATCGGCCGACAAACTCACCATATACTGTTTCTGCCGTGCAGTGATACCGGATGCCACCCTGCTTCCGCCTTTCCCGAAAATGATATATTCCAGCGGATGATAACCGCGCAGGCTTTGCGGAAGATTTTTGATATCGTCTGTCTGCAGCGGATTGGTGCTGGCGAGCAAAGAATCCATCTGGTTGTAATCGGTTGGCCAGGTATCCGTATTGGGATCATAGTCGTTATCTTCCACCGGGCCGAAAAGAAATCCTTCACACTGTTCCCAGGTCTGTCGGATATTTTTCCAGGAGGCCTGTGCAGCCAGCAGATTGGCATCAGTGGTTCCGGTATTCAGCGTGGTAATGGACTGATTCAGGCTCACGGCCGAATTGGTGAGCGCGCTGTATTGCCCCAGGGCCACGTTGTTGGTGAAATCCGTGATCACCTGGGTTTCCAGGCTGGCAAAATCGGTATTACCGGGATTGTTTTCCGATGCCTTGTGGCAGGCGCCGAAAAGAAATCCGGCGGCGGCAAAAATGAGTATGCTCTTCTTCATGAAATTATGTTTTGAGATGAATGACGAGCTGATCTGAATTCAGCGTGGTATTAAATTTTTTCAGTGGCAGCGCTGCGGGCCCCTTCACCACTTTCCCATTTTGGTCGAACTGACTCCCGTGCAGGTTGCATTTATAACCATTGGGGTTTACCTGCAGTTGATTTTGCTGGTGGGTGCATTGCAGCAGGAGGGACTCATATTGCCCGTCGTCCGTTTTTCTTACTGCAATATCATAAAACCAGCCGGAGGGCCTTACAATCACTACAGGTTCTGTGGTGAATGCAGTCAATGGGACCTGCACGGTATTGTTACTGACGGGAACCTTCATCACTTTGGAAGCCGGGCTGCAGGCCGCGAGTTCGGAAAATAAATATCCTCCTGCCGCCAGCAGGCAGAGATTGCAGGATGACCTGATGAATTTTCTGCGGTCTGTATTCATGTTTTCCGGATGAAAGTTTAATAGATAACGGTCATGCTAAAACGAATAACCGATTCCGATGTTCAGGAACTGGTTGCTTTGCCGGTAGGGCAGCTGGTTTGGCGGCGGGTTAATGACCAGGTCGGGATTCTGCTTACCGGTATGGAGCAAACGGACATCCGCTTTAATCACCACATTGGGCAGCGGCAGGTAACTGAAACCGGCAATCAGGTGCGTTTGTTTTTCCGTGCCATCGTAAATGGCATCTCCGTTGCCGGGGATGGATGCATTCATGTCCAGCGCTTCAAACCGCGCAAAACTGATGAACTGGGCGGTTTTGTTCTTTTTATAGAGCCAGTCGTATCCCAGTTCGGCATAAGCCCCATACATTCCGCTGGCGATATTCTTCCCGAACCGGTTATTGATTTTTCCGGCATCCGGATAATTGATATAAACCCCCAGGGCTTTTGCTGAAACCCCGTTCCGGCTGTATTGCAGATCTGCCTCTCCGAGATAAATGGGGCTTCCGAAGGCGCCGCTGTTCAGGCCCAGGCTGTCGGCGCCCCGCGGACTTAAACCAATGGTTCCTCCGGTATATCCGGAAACCTGGAATTTGAAATCTTTCCAGGCATACTGAACAGCAGCGGTAAGGGCCAGGTTGTTGGCCGTAGCGAGACTCCCCTCAGCGCGTCCCCCCGCAATACCATCGCCGTGCTCAAAATGCTGTGCATTCAGGCCATTTAAAACGGCAACGGAATAATTTAGCGGCAGCCGGTCTGATGAACCGTAGAATCCAACGCCCAGCTCACGCCAGGTGGCCGGAATGATGAGTTGCTCCACCAGCGGACGTTCCACCCCGTTAAAATTGACCGGCAGGTGGTTTTCGTTCAGGATGCCGATCCGGGGGGTGAACAGGCCGGCAACCAGATATTGCTTTGCACTCAGGTTAAACTTCAGGAATGCCTGTTCCATGGAAATTTCGGCCCCGTTGGATTCTCCGCCGGCAACCTTGGCGTTTTCAATTTCCAGTTCGGAAAAAAAGGAAATTTTATCTGAAAACTGATGGCCGACGAACAAGACGGCCCTCTCCAGAGTTATGGTTGATTGTTTCTCGTTGAAGTCGCGCTGGTAAAAAGCGCTTCCATAACCGGAAATCACTGTTTTCTGGGTACTGGTGCCGGTATGAAGGGAATCTTCCCCGGTCGTAATTAATTGTTGTGCTTTGGTTCTAAATTGCTGAGCCTCAACAGAGAATCCTGTAAATAATACAAGGGTCAAAGGCAGGGCAAATGCCTGATATTTCATTGTGCAAAAGAAGTCTGAAACCGGCAAACGGGATTACGGAATTGGAAAAAACGTTTATACAATCCGGAAAAACTGAAATTGTTTGCAGGTCAAATAAAAATGGGATATTTATAACCAAAAAAACACAATCATGAAAATGGTAAAAACCTGCTTCGCCCTGGTTATTGCGCTAACCGCTTTCACACAGATCCGGGCCCAAACGGCAGATGAAATTATTAATAAGTATTTTGATGCCATCGGGGGTAGGGAGAAAATTGCCCAGATTAAATCTGTCCGCATGGAAAGTACCACGGAAGCCATGGGGGGAGAAGGACCAAGTACCGTTACCATCCTCAATGGAAAAGGTTACCGGATAGATTCTGAAGTGAACGGAAATAAAATTACCCAGGTTTACACAGATAAAGGTGGCTGGGCCATCAATCCATTTATGGGCAGCACAACCCCGCAGGCGGTTCCGGACGATGTGTTTAAACAAAATAAAGAACGGCTGGATGTAGGCGGTCCGCTTTTTAACTATGCAGCCAAGGGAAGTAAGGTGGCGATGGATGGCAAGGAAGGCAGCGTTTATAAACTGAAAGTGACGACTGCAGATTCTACCGAAATGGAGTTGTATATTGACGGGGCCACGTACAATCTGGTCAAACTAACCAGTTCTGCTTCCATGATGGGACAAACAATGGAAATAACCACAACTTTCTCTGATTTTAAGAAATCTGATTTTGGCGTGGTGTTTCCCTATACCACGGAGATCAGTTTCGGTGGCCAGTTCGACATTACTTCCAAAGTGAAGAAACTGGAAATTAACCCGGAAGTGGATCCTGCCATTTTCGAGATGCCGAAATCTTAGGTTTAAAATTATTAAATAAAATGAGGTCGTTTCAAGTATGGGAGGCGGCCTCATTTTATTTACCGGTTCTTTCTTTTTCCAGCACCAGTTGATTCTCTGACGGAGAAATATCCGTAAGTGCGTATCGTTTAACCTCATTGATGGCCATTTCATCCAGCATATCGATAGTATTTTTGTAGCTGGCTTCCGGCGCGGGCTTTAAAACAATCATGAAGTCTGCCGTGTCTGTTCTCCTTTTTTTATTGAGAATGATTTCCCGGATGTCGTTAAACGGTGCAGCCTGAAGTTTTGAAGGATCTTTCCCTTCGTAGTAATAAAGCCGGTTATGAGCGGCAGGCATGAGGATCAGTACAGCAGATTCTTTGACCAAAATTCTTTTATCATCCGGGACATCTTTAGGAAGTATCATATGCATTGCCTTCGGACTGCTCATCGTTGTGGTAAAGATGAAGAAAGTAATCAGTAAAAATCCCAAGTCAACCATGGGGGTGAGATCTACCCGGGTGGACAGTTTTTTTGTTTTCTTGACCCCGCGCTTTTTTTTGTCGCTGCCGCCAGCGGCTGTGTTCAATTCAGCCATAAGGGGAATTTTAAAGGTTCAGGAATTGTGTTCTGAGTGAGATGCATGCAGGGAGGAATTCCATATAATTCTCCATATGCATAAAAGATCCGGTCAATACCGGTAACAAACCGCGTTAATATTCATTCCTGCGCCAATGGAAGCGAATAGCAGCACATCTCCGGGATGCAGTTCATGTGGAGGCAATTGGTTTTTTCTCACCAGGTCAAACAGCGTAGGTACCGTGGCGACAGAACTGTTCCCCAGCCAGCTGATACTCATCGGCATGATATCTTTCGGCGATGTTTCTACGTCATATAGCTGGTACAATCTCTTTATGATAGCCTCATCCATTTTCTCGTTCGCCTGATGAATAAAGATCTTTTTCAGTTCATGAATGGAAACGCCGCTTTTATCCAGACATAATTTCATCGCAACCGGTACCTGGGTAATCGCAAACTCATATACCTTCCTTCCTTTCATCTTTAAATACCGGATATGCGGATCGCTTTCAGGATAGAAAGACGCCCCCATATTGATATAATCCACTTCTTCCATGGAATAGGTCTGTGCTACATATCCCATGATGCCGGAAGAAGAACCGGTGGCCTCTTCCTTCCGCTCAAGGACCACAGCGCCGGCGCCATCACTGAAGATCATACTGTCCCTGTCGTACATGTCAATGACCCGGGAAAGCGCTTCTGTACCGATGATCAGCGTTTTTTTTGCGAGACCGGCTTTAATAAAAGCATCCGATTGAATAAGCCCCTGCAGCCACCCGGGACACCCGAACAGAATGTCGTACGCCACGCAATCGGGGTTTCGTATGCCCAAAGCATTTTTTATCAGGCTGGCCAGCGAAGGCACTGCGGCGGTTTGGATGGTATCTTTCAATACATTTCCAAAGTTGTGGGCAACGATCAGCTGATCCAGGCTTTCGGGATCGATTCCGCTATCCAGAATGGCCAGCCGGGCAGCTTCATAACCCAGGTCCGAGGCATTCAGATTGTTGGTGGTATATCGCCTTTCTTCAATCCCTGTGATCTTTTTGAACTTGGTAACCACTTCCCCCGGCTCTGTATGCAGTGGCGATCCACCAGAGGTATAAAATACGTGCCGGGCAAAGTCCTGGTTGGTTTGAACAAATGGCGGAATATAACAGCCGGAGCCTGTGATGACTGAATGAAACATAATCAATCCGGTCGGTTAAGTTTTAAAATTGCTGATGCCGCTAAGATATATAAAATTAAAAAGAAACAGCCACCAGTGAAAATTTCAATGGTGGCTGCTGTGACTCTTTCCATACCTGAAACATCATAAGACCGATCAACACGGCAGTTCAAATCTTATAAAACAGATTCGGCTGTTGAATCACCAACAACCTTTTTCCGTTTGGCCTGTTTCTTTGGAACAATGGTAATGCTTTTGGTCGTGAGAGAGTCACTGAGGATTTTACCTGCCTTATGTAACCTTTTTTTGAATTTCTTCTCACTGACCTTTTTATGATACTCCTTAAGTGACTCTGCCAGTTTCCCTTCGATATCCTTAAGTATCGTTTTTTTCAATGATTTCTGTTTATGTTGTTTAACTTCTTTTGCCATAACTGTTTAAGCTTTTAAGTTCAAAGGTAACATGGATTCCAATGAGGCCATGTTAAGATTTAGGCCCTCTGGATCAGAGACGTTTTGAATCCGGGTGACAATATGTATTGATAATCAACAATTTATAATTCTGGCAATTGCTTTCCGGTATCTGTTTGATCGTCTGTTTATTGAGGAGGACGATCCTTATTCCGGCTTTTTATCCTTCAGTTTGGCTTTCGAAACATATACCTTTTTCCCTTTATTATCGATATAATAATATTTTGAACTATGGTCAATAAAGATGGTTTCTCCATTAGGGCCGACCTTGTCCTTATATTTATTATCCACGATAGCTGATTTCCCCTGGGAAGCAACTTTTGCCGTCTTATGACTAACCTTATGAGCCGCGGTGTCGATCTTTTTTCCTACCTGTGCGTCAGTGCTCACAGCGATAAGAAAACTGAGTAGAAATATTCCTGCTGATTTTTTCATATTCTTCATTTTAGAGTGAATCTGTTGTGTAATATGGAGATATACTGAAAAAATAATGCCAGCCAGGCATTCCGGGTATCTTTCTGAGCAGGTTCCCGGAATAAGGCGCTAATTCTTACATGCCGTTTTGAGAAAACTATAAGGGTCAATGGAGGAGTAGTTATCGATGGGGGCAGGAAAATCACTGAGCCGCAGCTCAAGGAATGATTTAGTCGGCATGACCTGCCATATCCACAGTTTTTTACCCGGCATCAGGGTCACATCCACTTCCGGGAGCATTTCCTTTATCAATCCGTCCCAGCAGGCTTTCTCCAAAAGATCTTTAGCCGAAAAGCCACTTTTTTCATTTACGTCTTTTTCCACCCATTGCTGTTGCGCAAACCGGGTGCCGGTGAGGAGCAGGATTTCCTGTTGGGTATTATTCTTTTTCATATCGGGACATTTTGAGGTTCTACTAAGTATAGACGTAAAAATGTCGGGGAAGTAACATTCGAGAAATTGAAAACCGGCGGTTGTTGTTGTAATTTATGGAATCGTTAACAGGGCAGACCAGCTTTAAACATTTCTGTAAATGTGCTGCTGTAAAAACGCATTGCGAAATTTGGCATTCGGATCACAGGTGGAGACGAACTGCTTAAAATCCTCCAGCTTTTCATAACGGGATGCCAGCTTTTCCGGAGGGAGGGTAAATAATTTGCCCCAGTGCGGCCTCACCTGAAAGGGTTCCAGTTCTTTTTCTATCCGGGGAAGTAATTTACTGACCGCCGGCCAGTCGGGCTTCCAGGTAAAATGAATGGTGACCGAATCCTGATTTCTGCAGGGGCTCATCCAGAGATCGTCGGCTGCAATGGTGCGGATTTCGGTAATGAACAGATGAGGGCCGATTTGTTTCCCCAAACGGTAAACAGCCATTATCGCTTCCACGGCATGGCGGCGCGGCACAAAATATTCTGATTGCAGCTCTTTGCCGCTACTGGGCGTGAATCCCATTTTGAAATGAGGAAGCCTTTCGTACCAGGGGCCCGGAGCGCCCATTTGTTCGGTGCAGTTTTCAGCCGCATGATCCATGATCGGGTGCAGGTTCCGGGTGGCCGCTTTGGCTTCATAAAATTCAGCAGCTGCCGCCTCACTATTTCCGGAATCGACCCTGCTTTTTATCCAGACCTCATTGATAAAATCCGTTTGCCAGTCCATAAACAGGCTTACACTATATCCGGCGGACATGATCCCGTCAAAACTTTCTTTCAACCGGGCCAAAGGAAGATTGATAAATACGTTTTGTTTCATCAGATAGGTTGGCTGTACAGCCAGGCCGACCTTGGTAATCACGCCCAATGCGCCCAGCCCTACAACTGCCGCAGGAAATAAATCATCTTTCCCTTTTGAAAGATGGATCAGGCTTCCATCGGCAATTACGATTTCCAATGTTCTGACGGCAGAAGCCAGGTTTCCATTGCCAACTCCCGAACCATGGGTAGCCGTGGTGATAGAACCGGCAACCGAAATATGCGGAAGGGAAGCCAGGTTGTGCAGGGCAAATCCCTTTTCGTGCAGGAAAGGGCTCAGTTCTCCGTATTTTATGCCGCCTTCAACCGTAACAATATGGGCGGCCGGATCCAGTTCCAGCACCCGGTTCATTTTACTGGATGAAATCAGGTTGAACTGGCTGTCGGCAATGGTATTGAAACAATGCCTTGTACCGAGGCTTCTCAAATGGCCGCACTGTCTGACCAGCGTCTGTACCTCTTCAACAGACTCCGGATAAAATACTTTGTTGGTACTGTAAGTGATATTGCCGGACCAATTGGTCAGTCTTTCCTGCTGAACCCAATCCGATAACGGTGATAGAAACGGTGCAGCCATGGTTGCGGAACTTAACCTTATAAAAGACTTTCTTTTCATTTTAAAGTGATACAATATAATATTTATTTTCCTATCCCTTAAAAAGGAAAAGGACTCAGGCGGGCCCGGATTTCCTCCTTCATCGCAGAAATCCGGCTCTTTGTCGCAGGATGCACCCGGAGTTTTTTATATCTTCCTACATTGAAGGAGATTATACTCCCATGAATAAAAAATGGTATCGTTCCAAAGGCGCAGTCATCTGCTTTCATATCCTTGCGTGGCTGCTGTTATTTTCACTGCCGGCATTGTTTCATCGTGAAAATGACCAGCCCCGGGTAAACTGGAAAGGCATGTTTACCCTCCGGGCATTGATTTTTGATGCCTGTTTTGTATCGATATTCTATCTGAATGCTCTTCTGCTGATACCCCGTTTGCTGAACCGCAAAAGAATCAGCGCTTATATTTTCTCCGTTATCGGATTGTTTATTCTCGTGCTGCTGATTCTGCCGCTCATTCCTTCAGAACACGGACAGAGAGGATTTCACCGGGAAACCTTTTTTCTGATCTTTCCTTATCTGTTTATCTGGGCCATGAGTACGGCCTACCGGTTTGTTTCCGACCAGGTTAAAACAGAGCAACTGTTGAAGGAACGCGAAAATGAAAATCTCAAAACGGAATTGTCTTTTCTGCGGAGCCAGGTGAGTCCGCACTTCCTGTTCAACGTGCTGAATAATATGGTTGCCATGGCCCGGCTGAGATCGGATCTGCTGGAACCCTCGCTGATCAGGCTCTCCGGCCTGATGCGTTATATGCTTTATGAATCCGATGAAGCCAAAGTGCCGTTGAGCAGGGAGGTAGAATATGTGAACAGCTATATTGAATTGCAGAAAATCCGGTATGCGAAATCGCTAACCATCAAGGCCCAACTGGATACGGGAGATAACCAGCTCATTGAACCGATGTTGCTGATCCCTTTTATTGAAAATGCCTTTAAGCACGGCACGGGAATATTTGAAGACCCGGTTATTGAGATTAACCTTAAGATTTCGGACGGGTTGGTCGACTTCCGGGTGAGGAACAAATATATTCCCGATACGGAAGAAGTCAAGGACAAGACTTCGGGCATCGGGCTTGCCAATGTGGTCAGGCGGCTGAACCTGCTGTATGAACATAAACATATTCTGAGCATCAATAAGGACAATGGATGGTTCGACGTTTCTTTGCAGATTAAACTGAATTCCAGATGAAATGTGTTGCAATTGATGATGAACCGCTGGCATTGGCCTTACTGGCGGACAATATCCGCCAGGTGCCTTCCCTTCAACTGGTTGCGTCCTGCGGTAATGCAATGGAAGCATTAACCGTTTTAAACCAGCAGGAGGTGGATCTGATCTTTCTGGATATTCAAATGCCAGGACTTACCGGTTTGCAATTCCTGCAATCCCTGTCTATTCGACCGATGGTGATCCTGATTACGGCATACGAGAAATATGCATTGGAAGGATTTAACCTCGACGTTATTGATTATCTGGTTAAACCCGTTCCCTTTGAACGGTTTTTAAAAGCCTGTAATAAGGCACTTGATTTTTTCCGGCTGAAGAATAGCGCTCCGCCGGCAGAGCAACCGGATTATTTTTTTGTTAACGCGGAATATGGATTAATCAAAATTGTTATATCGGAAATCGTTTTGATTGAAGGGTTAAAGGACTACCTGAAAATTCATTTGGCCGATGGCAAAAACCTGGTCATCCGGATGAGCCTTAAATCCATTGAAGAAAAACTCCCCCCGAATAAGTTCTTCCGTATTCATAAATCGTATATCGTATCCATTTCCCATATCACTTCGATCCGAAAAAGCTCCGTTTTTCTGGGTGAACGTGAACTTCCCCTGAGCGATCATTACAAGGAGGATCTGCTCAATATGATCGGCCAGGGAAATAAAGGTTAATGCATTTGGTCGCAGGATATTGACCGCTTGTCTCAATTTCCGGATTTGTTAAAGTTCCCGGATTATTTTTGCAGCCAATACACCAAACAGATTTTATGAAAAAGTTTTTGTTGCTGATGTTCCCGCTGGCCGGCCTTTTTACCGCACAGGCGCAGTTTCCCGGAGGCGGAGGTAAAGCGCCGAATATGGGTCATATTTATGGAAAGATTGTGGACAGTACCGGTCATCCCGTTGCCGATGCGACGGTATTGGTATTGCAGAACAAAAGGGATTCCGCAACCAAAAAAAGCAAGTATGTTTTGCTGAAAGGGCTCAGCACCAAAGCAAACGGAGATTTCAATTTTGAGGATCTGCCACTGTTCGGCGGACTAAAACTCAAGATCTCCGCAACCGGATACAAAGCGTTTGAACAGAATGTGGTTTTTCAGATGAGAATGCCGGGCGCCGGCGGGGCTCCAAAAACAAATACGGATCCATCGCAGGCAATGAATGCGATCGGCAGCGCCATCAACGGATTTGACCGGGATCTCGGCAATATAAAACTTGAGGTGGACATTACCCAGCTGGCAGCCGTAACGGTCACTTCGACTCCACCCACGCTGAGAATGGATATTGATAAAAAGGTATATAATGTGGAGAAGGATATTGTAAATGCCGGAGGAACCGCGCTGGATATCATGAAAAACGTGCCATCCGTAAATGTGGATATAGATGGAAACGTAACCCTACGCAACAGCGCTCCCCAAATATATATCGACGGCCGGCCAACCACGCTGACCCTGGATCAGATTCCTGCCGATGCCATCGAAAGCGTGGAAGTGATTACTAATCCTTCTGCAAAATATGATGCTTCCGGCGGCGGAGCAGGTATCCTGAATATCGTTTTAAAGAAGAACCGGAAAACCGGCTACAACGGAAATGTAAGAGCAGGGGTGGATGGCCGCGGCGGCTTTAATGGTGGATTGAATTTCAATCTTCGCCAGAACAAATTCAACTTTACTGCGGCGGGCTTTATGAATCAGAACCGGGGCGTAACAACCGGAAATACTAACCGGACTAACCTAACCAATCCGGAATCAAATATTATTCAGGACAATTACAGCAAGAACAAGGGCGGCTTTGCCTTTGGAAGTGTTGGATTTGACTATTTCATGACGCCCCGAACCACTTTCTCTTTGACCGGGATCAAAGTGCATGGCGAATTTAAACCGTATGATAAGCTAAGCGTTCAAAACAATACCCTGTACCCGGATCATACCAGTACTTTTTACAGTGAACGCAACTCCAATTCCAAAAGACTGTTTAATGCCAATGGATTTCAGTTTGCGTTCAAGCATCTTTTTCCCAGGGAGGGAGAGAATATCACGGCGGACATGAATTATTTTGCAGGGAAGAATGAGAACGATGCATTGTACATCACCAACTATCTTTCAGGTGGTCCGGGATCTGCGGTGAATAATTTTCAACAGCAAAGAGTTGATGGTAGCGGGAATAATAAATTCTTTACCGTCCAAACCGATTATGTGCGCCCTTTCAGCAAGAGCACCAAACTGGAAGCTGGTCTGCGTATGAACAGCCAGAATTTGCTGAATAATAATTATAATTATTATGACACGCTGGGAAATGGTAATTTCTACCTGGTTCCTTCGGCGTCTACAAACTATAAGAACACGAATAATGTGTATGCCGGTTATGTTTCTTTCACAAGCGCCATTAAGGATTTTGGTTACCAGATAGGTTTGCGTGCGGAAAGTTCAAACTATAACGGAGAATTACTAAATACGAAGCAGGAGTACAGTAATTCTTATCCGATCAGTCTTTTCCCTTCTATTTTTCTTAGCCAGAAACTGAAGAATCAGCAGGAATTGCAATTAAGCTATACCCGCCGGATCAATCGTCCGAATTTCTTTCAGCTGATACCCTATACGGATTATACAGATAGCCTGAATATCACCCGCGGTAATCCGGATCTGGTTCCGGAGTTTACCAATTCGCTGGAATTTTCTTACCTGAAAACTTATGCTGGCAGCAATACCTTCCTGGCATCCTTATATTACAAACGGACAGATCATCTCATCACCCGTTTCCTGGATACGTTTAATAATGAGATCTCAAAAAAACCCGATCTCGTAAATACCTATATCAATGCTAATAACAGCCAGACGATGGGTTTGGAGCTCACGGCAGTAAATAAGATCACTAACTGGTGGGACCTTACAACCAATATCAATTTCTACAATTCCAAAATCAATACTGATAATGTAACCGCTTCCCAGGCTGCCCTCTGGAGCTGGTTCGGAAAAATAAACACTAATTTTAAACTGCCTGCCAAATTCAAATTGCAGCTTACCGGATTATATCAGTCCAAATCTAACCTGCCGGTGAATTCAGGAGGCGGCGGTTTTGGCGGACCTCCCGGTATGCGAGGCGGACAAAGTGCTTCTCAGGGATATATCGCTGCTTTCTGGGGAGTTGATGCGGCGGTCAGCCGGAGTTTCCTGAAGAATGATGCAGCTACCCTCAGTGTTTCCATCAGCGATATTTTCAGAACAAGAACTTCCAATCAGCATTCGGAAAGTGAATATTTTATACAGGATTATAACCGCTTACGTGATCCCCAGCTGGTTCGGGTTAATTTTACTTATCGTTTCGGGAAAATGGATGTTTCTCTGTTCAAAAGAAAGAATATGAACTCTTCCGGGTCGCAGGATGCTATGCAGGGAATGCAGTAGGTTGATAGTTGATAGTTGATTGAGGGGGGCGAAGATAGATAAAAAAGGAGCGCTTTTGGGGCGCTCCTTTTTTTATCTATCCTTTTTACTCTTTACCAGAACTTAACATATAAGGCCGCCAGCAGTAACAAAATGGTTACGATCAGCGCCGTGGTTTGCGGTTTTAATCTGAACATGGTTTTGTCCAGTTCGAAAGCTTTCGGATTGATTTTAGGTCCGGCCAGGCTAACCAGTACCATAATGGCTACTGTGAAGAAGAAGGCGAGCCCCATACAAATCAGGAAAGGAATTTCATATCCGCCGTGACCGTTGGGATATGCCGTATACAACCAGGTTTCGTGTCCGGTAACAGCCGGGGCAAATTCATTAAAGAAAATACAGAGCACAAGGCCCGTGATCACGCCTACAATTGCGGCTGCACCGGTGGTTCTCTTCCAGAACATGCCGAGTATAAACATAGCAAATACTCCGGGACTGATAAATCCGGTATATTTCTGAATATAGGTGAAGCCACCTTCACTGCTGATGCCCAGCACGTCTTTCCAGGTAAATAAAATAGCAATGATCATCGCGGAAAGCGCTACGATCCTTCCGATCCAGACCAGTCTTTTTTCAGAAGCTTCCTTATTGATATATTTCCGGTAAATGTCCAGGGTATAAATAGTCGAAATGCTGTTTACTTTTCCGGCGAGAGATGCAACGATCGCTGCAGTTAAGGCTGCAATAGACAATCCTTTCAGACCGGCAGGAAGAAAGCCCAGTACTGCGGAATAGGCATGATCCATGTTTGCATGCTCCATGGAAGGCAGGTTGCCCTGTTTCATCAGTACATAAGCTGCAATGCCGGGAAGCATCACGATCAGCGGCATGATCAATTTGAGGAGGGCTGCAAATAACAAACCATTCCGGGCAGTATTCAGATTGGCCCCCAATGCCCTTTGGGTGATATACTGGTTACAACCCCAGTAATTCAGGTTGACGATCCATTGCCCTGCGGCATACATTAAAATGCCCGGGAGGATCAGGTATTTGTCTATATCCACTTGCGACGAAGTAGCCGTAGGTTTCGAAAAGATCATGTGAAAATGTTCGGGAGCCGTTTTGATCATCGTATTAAGGCCATGCATTGCCCCTCCACCGCCTCCCACTTTGTTCAGGGCGAAGTAAGAAGTGGCCAGGCCGCCGATGATTAGAACCGTTACCTGTATGACATCGGTAAACCCAATTACTTTCATTCCACCCAGCGTAATAAAAATAGCGAAGACGGCCAGCGCGATCATCACGATATGCAGATAGTCTGTACCATCGTCGGGCAATAGTCCCCGGATGGCAATTGCTCCGAGGTAAAGAATGGACGTTAGGTTGACGAACACATAAATGAATAGCCAGAGGATGGCCATGATCATAGCCACCGTTTCATTATACCGCGTTTTCAGAAACTGCGGCATGGTGTAGATCTTATTCTTCAGATAAATGGGCATGAACCATACGGCAATAACAATGAGCGCCACAGCAGCAATCCATTCATAAGCTGAAACGGCAATGCCAACAAAGAAGCCGTTGCCGCTCATTCCGATAAATTGTTCGGCGGAAATATTGGATGCGATCAGGGATGCGCCTATCGCGTACCAGGTGAGGGTTCCTTCTGCCAGAAAAAATGCTTTGGAATCATGTTCCTTGCTTTTTCTTCTTTTATAGATCCAATAACCATAAGAAGCTACCAGCACCAGATAGAGCAGGAAAACCACATAGTCCTTAAATACGAGTTGATTATTCATGTTGGGGCAATCGTGTTGTGATGGAAATTTTTATTTTTGAATAGATAGTTTACGGTTTCATCTGATAGTACACATCATTCCATCGCAGTTCATTTTTGAATTGATAAATATCTGTATTCTTTCCTATGCGTACAAACTCAATTCCGGCCATGGATGCAAAATCTTCCAGGCATTCTGTTGAAAGATTCTGACTGTAGCAGGTATGATGCGCGCCGCCTGCCAGTATCCAGGCGGTGCAGCCCTTTTTCAGATCAGGATACGGACGCCACAATACACGGGCAACAGGCAATTTGGGAAGACTTTGTACGGGACTCACCGCATTCACCTCATTCACCAGCATACGAAAACGGTTCCCCATATCAATAATGGATGCATTGAGGGCCTGTCCGGCGCCACCATTAAAAACCAGCCGCACCGGATCTTCTTTTCCGCCAATGCCGAGCGGATGAATTTCGCAGGACGGTTTATCTGCTGCAATTGACTCGCAGATCTCCAGCATATGGGCTCCGAGCACGAGTTCATTATCCGGATTGAAATGATATGTATAATCTTCCATGAAGGAATTTCCTCCGCTTAGTCCCGTGGCCATGGTTTTCATCGCGCGTACCAGGGCAGCTGTTTTCCAGTCTCCTTCTCCGGCAAAACCATATCCCGCATTCATTAAACGCTGGGCTGCAATGCCCGGCAATTGTTTCAAGCCATGCAGGTCCTCGAAAGTATCGGTGAAGCCTTTGAAATTCCCCTGTTCCAGAAAATGCTGTAACCCCAGTTCGATGCGGGCCGCATCCCTTAAAGAAGCATGCCTCGCATTTCCTTTTTTTAACACATCCATTACCTGATATTGCTGCTGGTAGATATCAGTCAGTCCGTCAATTTCATTTTCAGTTACTGCATTGACGGATTGCACAAGATCGCCAACGCCATGGGTATTGACGGAATAACCAAACTTGTATTCCGCTTCAACCTTGTCGCCTTCGGTTACGGCTACCTGCCGCATATTGTCGCCAAAGCGCACAAATTTCGCTCCCTGCCAGTCATGCCAGCCCGCGGCAGCCCGCGTCCAGTCGCTGATTTGAGCAATCACCTGTTTGTCTTCCCAGTGACCGGTCACTACTTTCCGGTTGATGCGCAGCCGGCTGAGGATAAAACCAAATTCCCGGTCACCGTGAGCACTCTGGTTCAGATTCATGAAATCCATGTCAATTTCGTTCCAGGGAATATCGCGGTTGAACTGGGTATGCAGATGGAGCAGTGGTTTCTGCAATATCTTTAACCCATTGATCCACATTTTAGCGGGGGAAAAAGTATGCATCCAACTGATGATCCCGATACAGTTTGCGCTGTTATTCGCCTCTGAACAGGCTTTCAAAATTTCCTCCGGGGTCTTTACCACCGGCTTAAATATTATGCTGACGGGTATTGAGCTGCTATCATTCAGTGCGCGGGCGATCGTTGCCGCGTGCTGATCTACTTTCTTCAGGGTTTCTTCTCCATACAAATGCTGGCTGCCGGTAAGGAACCAGACTTCCATTTTTTTAAGGTCGGTCATAGTAATGATTTAACAGAAAAGCTGCCTTGTTCCGGCTGAATAAACGAAAGTTGTTGATTATTGACCATAATAAGAATCCGGTCCGTGTTTTCTTTCAAAATGTTTTTTGATCAGGGCGTCCTTCAGGGTTTGTGCTTTGGGATTGATTTGTTCGGTGAGCAGGGCCATGTGGGCAATGGATTCAAGCACCGCACTGTTGTAAACGGCTTTCTCTGCATTTTTTCCCCAGGTGAAAGGAGCGTGGTTTCCAACGAGGATCATTTCCACTTCCTCGTAACTCAGTTTTTTCTCTTTCAGATGATTGATGATCTGAAATCCGGTCTCGTGTTCATAGTTGCCCTTTATCATTTCGTCCGTCATCGGCGCTGCGCAGGGAATATATCCGGAGTGATGATCAGCATGGGTTGTACCATAAATCGGAATGTCACGCTGTGCCTGCGCCCAGGCTGTCGCGTAAGTGGAATGGGTGTGAACAATGGCTCCGATTTTTTCCCAGTGTTTATACAGCACGGCGTGTGTAAGGGTATCGGAGGAAGGACGCAGGTCGCCTTCCACTTTCTTTCCCTCGAAATCCACGATCACCATTTTTTCCGCGCTCAGCAATTCATAGGGCACGCCACTGGGTTTGATGGCGAACACGCCTGCCTTTCGGTCGGCGACACTCACATTTCCGAATGTGAAAATAACAAGCCCCAGCGCCGGCAATTGCCTGTTGGCAATCAATGCTGCCTGCCGGATATCGTTATAATTGCTCATGCTGATGGATTGGTCAGGTTTTCAATAGCCGCTCCCAGTTTTTTATATTCGGCATAGCGATGATTGTAAATAGCCGACCTGGAACGATCAGGAAAATATTCTGCATCGAAACCGGTTCCCATAGCCTTCATGGCATCTTCCACCTTTTGATAAATACCGGCAGCTGTTGCGGCAAACATGGCTGCACCAAGGGCGCAGGTTTGTTCGGAACGATGAATGCGAATGGGCATATTGATTACGTCGGCCATCATTTGCATGATGAAGGGAGATTTTTTAGCAACGCCGCCGAGGCCGATCAGCCCCTTTACCGGAATTCCTTCACTGACAAATCTTTCCACGATGGCGCGGGCGCCGAAGCAGGTGGCTTCTGCCACTGCGCGGAATATGGCCGGTGCATCACTGGCGAGGTTTAAGGATGCAATCGCTCCTTTGAGTTCCTGGCTGGCATCCGGTGTGCGGCGGCCATTGAACCAGTCGATTGCAATCTCCGCTTTTTCTGTTAGCGGGAGTTGTTCCGCCTGGCGGCTCAGTTCCGGTAAAATTTCCAGGATGGTTTCTTCGATCAGTGCGGCAGCATCGGAATCGTTTGTTCCGGCTGCTTTTGCGGAAGCCAGGCGGAGTGGCCAGGCCAGCAGGTTTTTAAACCACGCATAGGCATCGCCGAAAGCCGATTGTCCGGCTTCCATACCGATCATTCCCGGTATCACGGATCCATTTACCTGCCCGCAGATCCCCTTCACCAGTTTTCCTTTCATTTGTTCTACCGGAGCCACCAGCATATCGCAGGTGGAAGTGCCCATTACTTTGCTGAGATAATAAGGCTCGATTTGTCCGCCGACCGCTCCCATATGCGCATCGAAGGCGCCCACGGCAACCAATACTTCCGTTGAAAGTCCGAGCTGGTTTGCCCAATGGGCGCTCAATGTTCCGGCAGGCTGGTCGGAAGTAAATGTTTTCACCGGCAGCCGTCCTGCATGCCCTTTCAATAAGGGATCCAGCGCAGTGAAAAATTCGTCGGGAGGAAATCCACCGAAGGCTTCAGACCACAAGGCCTTGTGACCGGCACCGCAAACGCCCCGCTTCATCTTGTCTGCAGACGACCCCCCGGTTAAAACGAATGGAATCCAGTCGCAGTGCTCCACCCAGGTATAACAGGCTTTGCGCACGGATGCATCTTCACGCAGCACATGTAATAATTTAGCCCAGAACCATTCTGAGGAATAGATTCCGCCTACGAATTGTAAATAATCGGGGGAAAAGTTTTTTGCATGCCGGTTAATTTGCGCTGCTTCCTTTACGGATGTATGATCCTTCCACAAAACAAACATGGCGTTCGGATTCTCCGCAAATTCAGGAAGGAGCGCCAGCGGCGTGCCGGATTCGTCCACAGCCACCGGAGAAGAACCGGTGGTATCCACGCCAATGGCTCTGATCAGGCCAGCCGCTTCGGGGCCGGCCTTACTCAGGCAGTCCCGGATCGTATATTCCAGCCCCTCCAGGTAATCTTTGGGGTGCTGGCGGAATTGGTTGAGCGAAGGATTACAGTACCGGCCGGCTTTCCATCGGGGATAATAAAAAAACGAAGAAGCGGTCTCTTCTCCTGTTGCAGTATTGATGATAATGGTGCGGACTGAATCCGTCCCGAAATCGACCCCGATAACAAAGTTTTTCTCTTTCATATGAACAGCCATCATGTGAATTCATGTCAAATTAACACTTAATTTGCCAGCCGGCAAAAAAAAGGAAAATCACATTGGAAGGCCGGGTTGCCTATAATACGAACTTGTCCGGATTGGGAATAAAGTTCATAAATGCCCGGAAACTGGCCTTGTATTTTTTCTTATTGAGTTTATAATAGAAAGCACCTTTTTTGGAATTGGATTTATCTTTTTCCTTGAGCTTTATCAGCAGTTCGGTCGATAAAACCTTGCGGCTGAAATTCCGGTTGTCGAGTTTGGTTTCATAGACTCCTTCATACAGATTCTGCAATTGGGGTATGGTGAATTTTTCGGGCAGCAGTTCAAACAGAACTGGGTGGGAAGCAGCCTGGTAACGGAGTTCTTTTTGCGCCATCTTCAGCATGTCGTCATGATCAAAAATCAGCGGTGGCCGTTTGGGGATCAGGAACCACTCGGCATGATATTCCTTACTGATTTGTTTTTCATACTGGTGAATATCAATCAGCGCAGTAAAAGCGGTGGAGATGGTCCTTTCCACCGGATCGCGGTTGGGTGCGCTGAATGTGCGAAGCTGACCCAGATACAGTCCTTCGATACCGGTAAATTTTTTTAATACGCGCGCGGCAGCCTGTTCAAGGCTTTCTGATTTGGTGAGAAAACCGCCGATCAGGCTCCACTTGTTTTTTTCCGGTTCGATCACCCGTTTAAATAAAAGGACTTTGAGATTCTCTCCGTCAAATCCAAAAATGATGCAGTCTACTGCGGCAAGAACATGTGTTTGTCCGGCATATTTACTCATAATAGAAAGCAGTAATTCGTGGGTGAATATAGGGGGAAAACCAAAAAGTAAAAAGTAAAAATGACGCAGCGCTTCTTTCGCTGCTGCTGCGACTTCCAAAATTCCCGTTTCCCATTATCTTTGCAGCCATCATGACGAACAAACCATTCCTGACAAATGAAACCGGTATTGGGGGCCAGTATAAAAACTGGTTCCTGGACTATGCCTCCTATGTGATTCTGGAAAGAGCCGTGCCCGCGGTGCAGGACGGATTGAAACCGGTTCAGCGGCGTATCCTGCATGCCATGAAGGAAATGGATGACGGCCGGTTTAATAAAGTAGCCAATATCATCGGCCAGTCCATGCAATACCATCCGCATGGCGATGCATCCATCGGCGAAGCCATTGTCAATCTGGGACAGAAAGATCTGCTGATCGAAACCCAGGGCAACTGGGGCGATGTACGCACCGGCGATGATGCCGCAGCTGCGCGGTATATTGAGGCCCGACTCAGCAAATTTGCACTGGAAGTGGCTTTTAATCCCAAAACCACCGACTGGCAGCTCAGTTATGACGGCAGGAAAAATGAACCCATCACGCTGCCCATGAAATTTCCGCTGCTGCTGGCGCAGGGCGCAGAAGGGATTGCCGTCGGACTGGCCACGAAAATCCTTCCGCATAATTTCTGTGAGATCTGCCAGGCGGCCGTAAAATATCTACGGGGGAAAAAATTCGAACTGATGCCGGATTTTCAAACCGGCGGGATGATTGATGTGGCCAATTACAACGAAGGAAAAAGAGGCGGCAAGCTTCGGGTGCGTGCACATATTGAAGAACTGGATAAAAAAACACTGCGTCATCAAAGATGTTCCTTATGGCGTCACCACCAGCCAGCTGATCGATTCCATCATTAAGGCCAATGACCAGGGGAAAATCAGGATCCGTAAAGTAACCGATAATACCGCTGCAGAAGTGGAGATTCAGATTGATCTTGCGCAGGGCATTTCGCCGGATATCACCATTGACGCCTTATATGCCTTCACAGATTGCGAGATCAGCATTTCTCCCAATGCCTGTGTGATCAATAAGCAAAGACCTGAATTTCCGACGGTTCAGGAACTGCTGAAGGTGTCCGTGGATGATACCAAGGAACTGCTCAGGCGGGAACTGGAAATAAAGCTGGCTGAACTGCAGGATAAATGGCATTATACTTCACTGGAAAAAATCTTCTTTGAAGAAAAGATCTACAAGGAGCTGGAAAAGAAACATGAGACCTGGGAGAAAGTGCTCGGCGCCATCGCCAAAGCATTCGAACCTTTCAGGAAACAGCTGAAAAGGGATATCACCCGGGAAGATGTTGTGAAACTAACGGAGAAGCCTGTACGAAGAATTTACAAGCTGGATATTGATGAATTGAATGCACAGATCAAATCCCTGGAAGCGGAAATCAAACAGGTGAAGTTTGACCTGAACAACCTGGTGGATTTTGCCGTAAACTATTATGAAAACCTGTTAAAGAAATACGGGAAGGGCCGGGAACGGAAAACCGAGATCCGGCCATTTGAAGCCATTGAGGCGAAACAGGTGGCCATGGCAAATGCCAAAATTTATGTGAACCGGGCGGAAGGATTTATCGGAACCGGTTTGAAGAAAGATGAGTTTGTGACCGAATGCTCCGACCTGGATGATATCATTGCATTTACCCGGAGCGGTAAAATGAAGATTGTGAAAGTGGCGGATAAATCTTTTATCGGGAAGGATATTATTCATGTGGGCATTTTTCAGAAAAACGATGAACGCACCACCTATAATATGATCTATGTGGACGGAAAAACCGGCATCAGTTATGCCAAGCGGTTTTTTGTAACCGGAGTAACCCGCGAAAAAGAATATGATCTGGCCAAAGGGGAAAAAACCAAAGTGCATTATTTTTCCGCCAATCCCAATGGGGAAGCGGAAGTGGTGCGGGTGCTGCTGAGTCCGAATTGTTCTGCAAGGCACAAGGAATTTGATTTTCAGTTTGAAACGCTGGAAGTAAAAGCCAGGAGTTCGCTGGGTAATCAGGTGACCAAGTATCCGATTAAGTCGGTAAAATTCAAACAGGCCGGGAAGGCCACGCTGAATGCGCGTAAGCTCTGGTTTGACGATACTTTCGGAAGACTAAGTACAGAAGAAAAAGGAACATTCCTGGGAAAGTTTGCGGCGGAGGACAGGATTCTGGTCATTTATTCAGATGGAAATTATGAGGTGACGGACCAGGAACTTACCCAGCGGTTTGATGCAGATAAAATTCTGCTGATCGAGAAATTCGATCCGGAAAAAATTATTACTGCGGTTTATCTGGATAATGAGAAAGCAACAGTATAGCATTAAACGGTTTAAAATCGAGACGAATTCACTGAGCACTAAATTTTTCTTTATCCGGGAAGGAGAAGGCAACCGCCTGGAGATGGTAAGCACTGAAGACGAACCGGTACTGATTGTTCAAACCGGGAGGGGATCGCAGGTGCGTAAAGCAAAATTCAAAACGGTTAAGGTCGTGGATGTGATGGGATGGAAAGCCGTTGGGGCTAAGCTGGCGGATTACAGCAAGAGCCTGACCATGGACTGGGAAGTGAAAAAGAAACCGGATCAGCCGGAATTATTTGATTAGGGTAATAGAGAACCTCTCTCTGTAGAAAATCGCTTGTTATGAAAAGATACCTGTTATTTATTTTCTCCTGTCTCTTTTTTTCGGGCCTTATGGCTGCAACTGTTTTCGGAGACAGTGCCCGGCAAAAGGCGGACGGCCAGGTAATCCTTTCTGCGGAAAAGCTGCAGGATAAGATCAAGGGAGGCTGGGCAGGACAAACCATCGGGGTCACTTTCGGAGGTCCTTATGAATTTAAGTTCAATGGAACATTTATCCAGCCTTACCAGCCCCTGTTATGGTACGAAGGATATGTGCGGGAAGTGATGACCAATACCCCGGGCCTCTATGATGATATTTATATGGACCTCACTTTTGTGGATGTATTTGAGCGGCTCGGTTTTAATGCGCCGGTAGATTCCTTTGCCACTGCTTTCGCGCACGCGGGCTATAAACTCTGGCATGCCAATCAGGCTGCGCGGTACAATATTCTTCACGGTGTTCATCCGCCGGAATCCGGCCATTGGACAATGAATCCGCATTCCGACGATATTGACTTTCAGATTGAATCTGATTTTTCGGGCCTCATGAGTCCGGGTATGCCCAATACGGCAGCAGCCATCGGAGATAAGATCGGGCATATTATGAATTATGGCGACGGCTGGTATGGAGGTGTATATGTTGGCGCCATGTATTCACTCTCCTTTCTCTCCGACGACATCCATCATATCGTGGAAGACGCTTTGAAGATGATCCCTGAGCAAAGCGAATTCCATCAATGTATTGCAGACGTGATCAAATGGCAAAAACAATATCCTGGCGACTGGCACCAGACCTGGTTTAACCTGCAGAAAAAATGGTCTTCGGAAATCGGGTGTCCCGAAGGCGTTTATAAAGCATTTGATATCGATGCCAAGATCAATGCGGCTTATGTGACCATGGGACTATTGTATGGCAATGGCGATTTCGGCGAATCGCTGGACGTCGCCACGCGCGCGGGCCAGGATGCGGATTGTAATCCATCGACCGTTGGCGGCATACTCGGCACTATTCTCGGGTATAACAAAATTCCGGCCTATTGGAAAAAAGGCCTGAATGGAGCAGAAGATATAGATTTCAAATACACGACCATGTCGCTGAATAAAGTTTATCAGATCAGCTACCGGCATGCACTGGAAACGATCCGGCGAAACGGCGGATCCGTGAATGGAGATAAGATATCGATTGCAGTGCAAACGCCAAAAACGGTGCGGTTTGAAAAAAGCTTTGAAGGAATTTACCTGGCGGGCGGTGAAAGCCTGGCCGGAACGATTAAAGACTCGGTCAGCTTTTCGTTTAAGGGTACGGGATTTGTTCTGCTCGGCAATGTGATCAAGACCCGGAACCAGTCTGAACCGTACCATTTTAAAGCCGATCTGTATATAGATGGAAAGAAAGCGGAAACGGCAGATCTGCCGACCGATTTTACTTCCCGGCGCCTGGAATTATTCTGGAACTATCATTTAACGGATAAGGAGCATATCATAAAGATCGTACTGAACAATCCTACGGAGGAAGCAGAAATCAGGACGACCGACTATATCATTTATTCAGACAAACCAGTGGCGCCTGAAAAAATTCAGGGGTGATACAAGGACTGGTCTAAAAATAAGGATGATAAAGTGCTGTGCGCGGCCTGCTACCTCCGGCTGACAAAAAGGATTGACATCGGTTCAATCTTTCAGTTGAACCTTCCGGTAATGTAAGGGCGTTGTATTCGTGAGCATTTTAAAATAGCGGTTGAAATTGGAGACGTTGTTGAATCCGCATTCATAACAAATTTCGGAAATGCTCATGCTGTCTTCATTCAGCAATTTACAGGCGTGGCCGATGCGGACTTCCAGCAGGAATCGTGAAAATGTTTTTCTTGTTCTGGATTTGAAATAGCGGCAAAAGGATTTGGGTGAAATATTCACCCTTGCTGCAATATCCTCCAGACTGATCCTTTCGCTGAAATGGCTCAGGGTATACTGGAATATCCTGTCGATCTTATCCGTTTCCGATTCCACGTTGTTAATATGAAAACCTTTGGATGAGATCAGTGAGATATCGGAGGATACGGACAGCAGGTGAAGAATGGTCAGCAGGCGGATAATCCGCTCCATGCCCTGCAGGTTAAACAATTCCAGCATGTGCTGATAAACAGCGGTACGCGTATCGCCACTGATATGAATGCCCTGCTTCGCTTTCTCCATTAAATTCACGAGCGACTTGTTTTCGAATAACCGGATGAAAGGCTGGCCTAAAAACTGGGGATCGAAATGAATGACGATCGCCTCTGCTTTCAGCGAAGGGTCTTTTCTAAAATAGGCTTCGTCATTCCGCCACATATGCGTCAGGTTTGAGCCGATCAGGATCATATCGTCCGGTTTAAAATGACCGATCTGATCGCCAAGAAACTGGGTACCCGTCCCATGGAGAATATGAATCAGCTCGATCTCCGGATGATAATGCCAGTGATTATAAAAATAGGGCACCACATCGTGGCGGATGCTGAAAGAATATTCAGGCATCAAAGGCACTTTTAATAAATGTGGCTTCATAAAATTTGCGTAAATATACCCACAACTGATTGTAAATTATAAATTAAGGGTACTATAGTATCATAAAATGTGAATTTAGTGATATTTACTTTCCCGCCAGATATGCATATTTGCTGTTGCCGGTTTTCCTAATGCCGGCGTTAAACCAGTCAGTATGGAGCCAGCGAAATATTTACAGATTGACAAACTGGATAATGTGTATGTTGCCCTGCAGGATCTTCCGGCGGGAACTATGGTGCCTGTTGAAGGAGCGGAAATTGAGCTGCGGCAAAGAATTCCGGCAAAGCATAAATTTTTTATCCACGGAATGGATAAAGCTGAAGATGTTGTCATGTACGGTGTATTGGTAGGAAAAATGCGGGATGCGGCTCCGGAAGGCAGCCTGATGACGACGAAGAATACCGAACACGCGGCGCGTGGCTATGCCTGGAAGCAAACCCATTTCGCCTGGCAGGCGCCCGATATTTCCAGGTTCAGGAACAGGACATTCAATGGATATCCGCGAAGTGATGGCCGCGTGGGTACGGCCAATTATTGGCTATTTATGCCGGCAGTCTTTTGCGAGAACAGGAATCTGGATGTTATCCGCGAGGCGCTTCACAATGAATTGGGCTATGCCGTTACGGAAAAATATAAACAGAAAACCAGAGAACTGGTAAAGGAATACCTGTCGGGAAACGATATCTCCGGATTTCCGCTGGAAATAAAAGAATCCACTGTTCAGGTGCAAAGGGTTTTTAAAAACGTGGATGGCATCAAATTTCTGAATCACCAGGGCGGTTGCGGAGGAACCAGGCAGGATGCCGCCATACTGAGTGCCTTACTGGCCGCCTATGCCGATCACCCGAATGTTGCCGGCGTGACCCTGCTGAGCCTGGGTTGCCAGAATATGCAGGTCGCTCATTTTTTAAAGGATCTCAAGGCCAGGAACCCGGCATTCGATAAGCCCCTGCTGATCTTTGAACAGCAGCGTTCGGAAAGTGAAGAACAGCTTATTGTAAAAGCGATCCGCGAAACCTTCAAAGGATTAACGGAGATCGACAAACAGAAAAGAAAGCCGTTCCCCCTTAGCAGGCTGACGGTCGGTGTAAAGTGCGGCGGCAGCGACGGATTCAGCGGTATCTCCGCAAACCCGGCCACCGGATATGCAGCAGACCTCCTGGTTGCCCTCGGAGGGAAAGTGCTGCTGGCTGAATTTCCCGAATTGCATGGGGCCGAGCAGGACCTGCTGAACCGTTGCCCCGATGAAAAGACTGCGGCAAAGTTCATTCGGCTGATGAGTGAATACGATCAGCTGGCAAAAAATGCCGGTTCGGGTTTTCACGCCAATCCCTCTCCCGGCAATATCCGTGATGGCCTGATTACCGATGCTATAAAAAGTGCAGGTGCTGCAAAGAAAGGAGGAACTTCGCCCGTTGTGGATGTGCTGAATTATACGGAACCCGTTGTGAAAAACGGACTGAGCCTGGTGTGCACACCGGGAAATGATGTAGAAGCCACAACGGGAAAAGCAGCCAGCGGGGCCACGCTTATCCTGTTTACCACCGGGTTGGGCACACCTACCGGCAACCCGGTTGCCCCCACCATCAAGATCTCTACCAATACGGAACTGGCAAAGCGGATGAGCGATATTATTGATGTTGACGCAGGCGGAATCATCAGTGGGGAAAGATCCATAGCAGAAATGGGCGAGGAGATTCTGGAGTATTGCATCCGGGTGGCTGGTGGAGAGGTTATACCCAAAGCCGTTCTGCTCAATCAGGATGATTTCATTCCCTGGAAACAGGGTGTTTCCCTGTAAGGATTGCCGCAATAACCGCGATATGTTTTAAAAAACAGTTTATGAAAATTTACAGAACCGAATCATCCGCCGTCGTGCTGTCAGAAAAGAAATGTTATGTGCTGGAAAACGCAGACTGGGATCAGCTCATCAACAGGAATGGTTTGCATGGCTATTTACAATCTTTAATTTCAAAACTTTCGCCGGATGGCAATGAAAGTATCCTGGAAACTTCAGCGATTAAAGCGCCCATCAAAAGCCAGGAGATCTGGGCAGCGGGTGTTACCTACTTAAAAAGTAAAACGGCGCGGATGGAAGAATCCGAAGCCACGGGTGGAGCCGTATTTTATGATAAAGTGTATGCTGCCGAACGCCCTGAATTATTCTTCAAAGCCAATGCCTACCGCACGGTTGGGCATCGGGACCAGGTGAATATAAGAAAGGATTCCGTGTGGGATGTTCCGGAACCGGAGCTGACGCTTTTTATCAATTCCTTTGGAAACATTGCCGGTTATTCGATCGGCAACGATATGAGCAGCCGCAGCATTGAAGGAGAAAATCCATTATACCTTCCCCAGGCGAAATGTTACGACCGGTCGGCCGCGCTGGGCCCCTGCATTTATGTTCCCGAAAGTCCGATTCCTTCCAATACCGGAATAAGCATGAAGATCCTGCGGGAGGAAAAGCTGTTGTTTGAAGGGAATACCCAGATCAGCCAGATGAAAAGAAGCCATACCGAACTGGCAGAATTTTTATTCAGGGAATGCAGCTTCCCGTCGGGCGTTTTCCTGATGACCGGAACCTGTATTGTTCCCGGTGACGACATCACGCTGAAACCGCGGGATGAAATACGGATTGCAATAGATCATATCGGCGAACTGATCAATTTTGTTGCGTGAAATTTTGAAACCTTTTATATGATTAACCTGAGCGGAAAAAACAATATCGGATTCAGCTGGTCAGCCAAAGGATCGAAAACCTTCAGGGCCTTCGATCCTGCTGCCAACGATTTTCTGAACGAAGAATTCTTCCTGGCCACCAACGAGGAACTGGATCAGATCATGCAGCTTGCCCAGAACGCTTTCCCGGCATACCAGAAAAAAACGGGTGCGGAAAGGGCCCTGTTCCTGCAGGCAATCGCCGATGAGATTATGGCGCTGGGAGACGACCTGATCTCACGTTGTGTTGCCGAAAGCGGATTGCCAGCGGCCAGGATTACCGGAGAAAGAGCAAGGACAACCGGCCAGCTTCGTTTATTTGCCGAAACGATCCGCAAGGGAGACTATGTACAGCCAAGGATTGATCCTGCGCTGCCGGACCGGAAACCGTTGCCCAGATATGATCTGCGCAGGATGAACATACCGCTTGGCCCCGTGCTGGTATTTGGAGCCAGCAATTTCCCCCTTGCCTTTTCCACTGCCGGAGGAGATACCGCTTCGGCGCTTGCCGCGGGATGCCCAGTTGTGATAAAGGCGCATTCATCACATCCCGGAACCAATGAACTGATCAGCGTGGCTATAAACCGCGCATCGCAAAAGACCAGAATGCCCGAAGGTGTTTTTTCGATGTTTTATGCAGACCGCGTGCTGGGCATAAAAGCAGTGGAGCATCCGGTGATCAGGGCTGTGGGGTTTACCGGATCCCGGCATGCGGGGATGTCCATTTTTAAAGCCGCCGTAAGCCGGAATGAGCCCATCCCCGTGTATGCGGAAATGAGTGCGGTGAACCCGGTGATCCTATTACCCGGTGCATTGGAAGAAAATGGCGCGGCCATTGCAGAAGGTCTGGCTGCATCCATTACCAACGGGACGGGACAATTTTGCACGAACCCTGGCATTGTGTTCCTGCTGGATGACAGCACCACGGAAGCCTTTCTGCATGAGCTCATAAAAAAGATCAGATCTGCATCTCCGGGAACGATGTTAAATACCGGCATCTGCAATGCATACCAGGAGGGAGTATCCCGGATGAAATCCATTCCGGGTGTGGTGCAGATAGCCATAACAGAAAAAAACGCCGGCGTAAATGAGGGAACGCCGGTTCTTTTCACGGTTTCTGCCGAGCGGTTTTGCGGCGACCACCGTCTGCGTGAAGAAGTGTTCGGGCCCTCGTCCCTGGCTGTGCTTTGTCAGTCCCTGCAGCAACTGGAAACGGCGCTTGCCTGCATGGACGGGCAATTGACTGCTACGGTGCATGCAGGAAAATCGGAAAACGGAGTAGTACGCGATCTCTTGCCGCTCATGATGCAAAAAGCCGGAAGGATTTTATATAACGGATTTCCGACAGGCGTGGAAGTTTCCCCTGCCCAGCAGCATGGAGGACCTTTTCCTGCCACATCAGACTCGCGCGCGACCTCCGTGGGTACTGCCGCCATGGAGCGTTTTATGCGTCCGGTAGCATTTCAGCATTTCCCAGACGATTTATTACCGGATGCACTGAAAGCAGAAAACCCGCTCGGCCTTACCAGGCTTGTGGAAAACTACCTGATAAAAGCATGATCAAAACCGGCCGCCAATGAAACCACTATTAAAAATTATTGACACGCAACAGCAGGAGGCGTTTCAGTTATTAAGGGTGGATGAACCCTTTTTCTTCCCCTCCTGGCATTTCCATCCGGAATATGAGATCATGCTGGTGCTGGAAGGCAGGGGAATGCGTTTTGTGGGCGACAGCATCGAGCGGTTCGAAGCCGGCGACCTGGTTTTTCTCGGAAAGGATATTCCGCATTTTTACCGGAGCGATGAAGAGTATTATTCCGGCCTGTCGCCGGAACGGTCAAAAGCGCTGGTGGTCTATTTTAAGGAGTACTTTCTCGGGGATGCTTTCTGGAATCTGCCGGATATTGAGGTGCTGAAAAAACTATTTTCCGATGCAAAGCGCGGTGTCCGCTTCCTGGGTGCGGACAAAGAAGCCATTGCCGCAAAGATCAGGGAATTGTGCGAACACCGTACCGGTATTGAAAAAGTGATTGATCTGCTTTCCATTTTCCGGATCATGTCCGGTGCGAAAAATTATGATATACTTTCAAGCCGGGGGTTTTCCCCACACCCGGTAAAAGCGGAATGCGATCGTATAAACCAGGTGTATAGTTATATACTGGATCACTACACGAACAGCCCCACGCTGTCTGAAGTGTCTGCCCACGCGAATATGAGCACGGCGGCCTTCTGCAAATATTTCAAATCCAGAACCAATAAAACCTACACCCGGTTTCTGAATGAGATCAGGATCGGAAATGCCTGCCGACTGCTGATCGAAGACAGGCTGAGCATTTCGCAGATCTGTTTTAAAATCGGGTTCCACAACCTCACCCATTTTAACAGCCAGTTTAAACGTATTGTCGGCCGCACACCATCCCAGTATCAGCAACAGCACCTGGAGGGTGCTAATATCCCCGGCTGATTTTCTTACTGTTCTTTTGAATAAAATAGTTTTAGCATTGGCTAATCTGCTGTCAGCAGAGCGTTCAAAACCGGATTAATTTTAAACCATGACGGGCGGGAACCTTTTTGAACACGATGCCGCAGTCACTAACGATTGATATGTCAACTTCACCATTCAGCCTGAAAGGTAAACGGGCGCTCATTACCGGCGGGGCCCAGGGTATCGGGGCCGCTCTTGGCCGGAGCCTGGGAGAGGCGGGCGCCATCGTACTCGTGAATTCCAGAAGCCGCGACAAACTGGATGCCTGTGTGAAAACATTTCTCGGGGCGGGCATAAAAAGTAAAGGTTTTTTATTCGACGTCACCGATGCCCGGGCCATTGAGGAATCCATTCATTCCATCGAAGCGCAGGAAGGACCCATCGATATACTCGTCAACAATGCAGGCATTATCAAAAGGGAGCCGGCCGAAAACCTGAAAGAGGAAGACTGGGATCTGGTGATTAAAACAGATCTCACCGCACCCTTTCTGGTTTCGAAATACGTGGGGCGGTATATGATCAAAAGAAAAAGAGGAAAGATCATTAATATCTGTTCCCTGATGAGTGAATTGGGAAGAGATACCGTTTCGGCATATGCAGCGGCAAAGGGCGGATTGAAAATGCTGACGAGAAACCTGGCCACGGAATGGGGGCCGCATAATATCCAGGTGAATGGCATCGGGCCGGGATATATTGAAACACCCATCAACCTGTCTTACCGCGAAGCCGGTAACCCATTAAATACCTACATCATCAGCCGCACACCGGCGGGGAGATGGGGCAGGCCGGAAGATCTTGGCGGAGCTGCGGTTTTTCTTGCGTCTGCCGCTTCGGATTTTGTAAACGGGCAGATCATTTACGTAGATGGTGGCCTGCTTTCGAGCTTCGGAAAACCTTATTGAAAGACATTCGGATAGCCAAAACGATAACTGCGTGTGATATGAAAATAAAAAATTTCCGGTGGTGGATTGTAGGGATGATCGCAGTGGCAACTGCGATCAATTATCTGGACCGGCAAAACCTGCCGGTGGCGTTGAGTGAAATAAGAAAGACCATTCCGATCTCCAATATGCAATACGGAATGATGAACAGTATCTTTCTTTTCGCTTACGGAACAATGTATGCCATTGGCGGCAGGCTACTGGATATTACGGGTACCCGGGTCGGATATGCCATCTTGATAATCTGGTGGTCGCTGGCCAATATTTTTCATGGGCTGGTTTCCGGGATCATGGGATTGGGCATCGCCCGTTTCCTGCTCGGCGTTGGTGAAGGAGGTTCATTCCCGGGATCGGCGAAAGTGGTATCCGAATGGTTTCCCGCAAAGGAGCGCGCATTGGCATTCGGCATATTCAATACCGGTTCGAGTGTAGGCGCTACCATAGCGCCCCCGATGATTGCTTTTATCGTTTATCTATTCAGCTGGCGCTGGGCTTTTATCATATCCGGACTACTCGGATTGTTTTGGGTTATCGGATGGCTTTGCCTTTATACAATTCCGTCAAAGAGTAAAAGAATTACAACAGCAGAAAAAAATTATCTGGCCGATTCGTTTGAAAAGGAGCGGGGAGCAGCAGTCAGTAATAAAGAAACGGTTCCCTGGATGAGCTTATTCCGTTACCGGAAAGTATGGGGGCTGATCGTTATCAAATTCCTGACGGATGCAGGCTGGTATTTCTTCATATTCTGGCTTCCTAAATATCTGAACGACGTCCGTGGGCTCAATATTCAGCAGATCGGCGCTTATGCCTGGATACCCTATGCTTTTGCCGGAGGAGGAAGTCTGCTTGGCGGATGGCTGAGCAGTTTTTTGATAGGCAGAAAAGTTTCCCTCGACCTGTCCAGGAAAATCCCGATGGCCATTGCCGCCGCCCTGTTGCCTGCATCGCTGCTGATCACCCATGCCTCGCTGAGTATGGCCATCGTGTTTTTCAGCATGGCTATGTTTGGTCATCAGGCCTGGTCAACCATGGTGCAGACACTCACCGCAGATATGTTTCCTTCGGGAACCGTGGCCTCTGTAGCAGGCCTGGCGGGAAGCGTAGGCACTTATGGCGCCATGCTGTTCAGCCTGCTGGCGAGTTACCTGATTACCCATTTCGGATATACGCCCGCATTTATACTGGCCGGCCTGCTGCATCCGATCAGCTTTATTCTTGTGTTAGTGATCATTAAAAAAATTGAGTTGGTGAAAATGAAAATCGACCCTTCTCCAAAAAATCAGCTTGTTGTATGAAATTATCTCTGGCGATAGGTGACAATAATGCATTGCCCAGCGCTTTTGTGGTTTTCCGGGGATTTGAAGAATCGATTCCTAAAGCGGCGAAACTTGGCTATCACGGTGTGGAGCTGGCATTGAAGAGAGCGGGTGAGATCAATACGGAAAAACTCCGCCGGCTAACCGGCGATAACGGATTGCAGGTCTCCTGCATTTCCACCGGACAGGTATATGCAGATGGCGGATTGACACTCACGCATGAAAACGCCGCAAAGCGGGAAGAGGTGAAAGCCGTATTCCGTGAATTTATTGATCTCGCGCAACAATTTGGAGGCATTGTGAATATCGGAAGGGTCAGGGGATCAATTGGCAACCGGCCCCAGGAAGAAGTGGAACAGATCTTTGTTGAGGTGGCCACGGAGCTTTGCGGGTATGCGTTTTCTAAATCGGTTACGCTGATTCTCGAACCGGTTAACCGGTATGAGATTGATTTCATCAATACGGTGGAAGAAGGCGTGCAGCTGATGAAGAAAGTGAATATGCCCAATATGATGCTCATGCCTGATGTCTTTCACATGAATATTGAAGATAAATTCATCGGCCCTGAACTCAGGAAATATATCCAGTATATAAAATATATCCATTTCGCTGATTCAAACCGGATGGCGCCCGGGCAGGGTCATATCGGATTTGAGGAAATCTTTAAAAGCCTGCAGCAATCCGGTTATGACGGATGGATCTCCGTAGAGATCCTTCCGCGCCCGGATCCCGATACGGCGGCCCGGCAGGCTGCGCAATTTCTCCTGCCCTTTGTTCACCGCTTCAACCAGAAAAACGCGATCGGCGGAGCGAACGGCAAAATAGATGGGCGGTCAGGTTTATAATCATCTCAAAAATGAAGGAGGTAAACATGGAAACAAAGAAAATATTTATCGGCAACGACCACGGAGGCTACAAACTAAAAAATGAATTGATCAAATATCTCCGGGGAAAGGGATATGAGGTTGAAAATCTGGGATCGGATTCGGAGGAGATCGTCCGCTATCCCTATTTCGCCTCGCGCGTGGCCACCGCAGTGTCCGAAGGAAAAGCACACCGTGGCATCCTGATCTGCTCTACCGGCATTGGCATGAGCATCATTGCTAATAAATATAAAGGCATCCGGGCTGCGGTTTGCAGTTCTTCGTATCAGGGTAAAATGACGGCCGCCCACAATGATTCCAATATCCTATGCCTGGGCGGCCAGGTTACCGGCACTTTTGAGGCCATTGACATTCTGGAGAACTGGCTCAACACACCGTATGAGGGAGGCCGCCACGATATTTCCCTCCATCTCATTGAAGACGCTGAAAAAATAAATTTTTCATCTGAAAAATGGATCCCGGATAAAGACGCCGGAAAATGATCCTATGCTAACGATCCTACAGATCTCCGGAATTAAATTCAAAACCGACTAAAACAAAAACGATTGCTATGTTACGCTGTAAACAATTTCTCTTCCTGCTCCTGTCAGCCTTTTTCTGGTTGACCGGCAATGCACAAAACAATCTTATCAGCGGCCGGGTAACCGCAGGTGACGGTACGCCGGTTTCCGGTGTTTCCGTTACGGTAAAGGGCTCGGCGACCGGCACGGTGACGGACGCCGAAGGCCGATTCAGCGTCAACGCTTCTCCGAAGCAAACACTCGTGTTCAGCTACGTGGGTTATAAACCCAGGGAAGTGCTGGTCAGGGATGAACGAAACCTGGAAATCCATTTGGAGCCTTCCGACGATAACCTGAATTCCGTAGTCGTGATCGGTTACGGAACGCAGAAGAAGAGTGACGTGACAGGCGCTATTTCTTCCGTATCGGAAAAAGCGCTAAGGGAAGTGCCGGTTACCGATCCCGCGCAGATGTTGCAGGGAAGGGCCGCCGGTGTTGAGGTATTGAATACAGGAAATAAGCCGGGCGACGGGGTTTCCGTAAGGGTTCGTGGCAGAAGATCATTCAATGCAGGCAACGATCCGCTGTATGTAATTGACGGTGTTCCGATCACCGGCGGGCTAAATGATATCAATCCCAACGATATTGAGTCCATGGAAGTATTGAAGGATGCCTCCGCCACGGCTATTTATGGCTCCCGCGGGGCTAACGGCGTAATTATTATTACCACCCGCAGAGGGAGGCTGGGCAGGACCAATGTTAACTACAGCGGGTATTACGGCATTTCCAAAATTGCGCGGTATGCCGATCTGATGAACGGAGAACAGTTTGCCGAATACAAAAGAGAATCCAGAAGAGCGGTGATTGACCCGGTGACCCACAAACCCCTGTATGATGATTCCGATCCCAATGCGGATGCGAAGCTGTTTGAAAAGGTGGAACTGGAATCCATTGCTGCAGGAACGTATACGGATTATCAGCGGCTGATGATCAAACAGGGGCACTCACAAAATCACGCGATCAACGTAAATGGGGGATCGGATAAAACAAGGTTCAATATATCGCTGGGCTATTTCGATGATATCGGCATCATCCCCGGCCAGGACTACACCCGTTATAACACGCGCATAAACCTGGACCAGGCCATCGGCAAGCGGTTCAGGGTGGGCATGTCTTCGCTGGGTACTTACAGTATCCGCGACGGAATGGATGTTAATCCCTACGGCCAGTCATCCGATTTTGGGGCGCTTACCGAAAATCCGCTGGGCAAAGCCTATGACTCAGCAGGCCAGTTAATTTTCCTGCCCACGAGCGACGGATTGCGGAGCAATCCTTTATCTGAACTGGTTCCCGGAGCCGTCATTAACCGGGAGAAAAGATTCCGCCTGCTGAATAATATTTATGGCGAAGTGGAACTGCTGGACGGGTTAAAGTTCAGGACCAGCTTTTCACCGGATCTCGTGGAAAGCCGCGTTGGGAATTTCAGGGGCAGCGTCACTAACACGCGCCGGCTCGGCGACCCGTCTGCGTCGACGGATGAAGGTCTTACATTCGATTATACCTGGGAGAACCTGCTCACCTATAAAAGGAAAATACAAAAGAAACACAGCCTCGATTTTACCGGGTTGTACAGCATTCAGACCCACAACCTGGAAAGTTCCGGTGCTTCCGTAACCGGATTGCCTGTGGAAGACATGCAATATTATAATCTCGGAGCGGCCAGCACGATCAGCGGAGTGAAAAGCGCATTTGAAGACTGGACCATTCTTTCCTACATGGCCAGGATCAACTATGCCTTTGATAACCGGTTCCTGTTAACCCTTACCGGCAGAGCAGACGGATCATCAAAATTTGCCGGGGGTCACCGCTGGGGTTATTTCCCTTCTGTTGCCGTGGGCTGGAATATTATCAACGAGAATTTCATGCAGAACAATACCCTTTTTTCCCAGCTCAAATTGCGCGGAACCTATGGCAAAACAGGGAACGAAGGCATTGCACCGTATCAAACCAACGGGCTGCTCACCCGGACGCAATACGACTTCGACGGCAGTGCGGCATTTGGATACCGGCCGCTCAGCATTCCCAACCGGGACCTGCGCTGGGAAACGACAGCGTCTTTAAACTTTGGAGTGGATTTTGGCATACTGAATAACCGCATATCGGGAAGCTTTGAAGTGTATCAATCCACCACCACCGATCTATTGCTACCCAAACTGCTACCCATCAGTGGCGGATTCGAATCGGTATTAACGAATATCGGTTCCAAAAGAAACACCGGCATCGAATTCACGCTGTCTACCCTGAATATCACTTCCAGCAAAAAAGACGGATTTGAATGGAGCACCGATCTCAACCTGTTTACGAACAAAGAACAGATACTGGAACTTTCACAGGGAAAGGTAGATGATATCGGGAACCTGCTTTTTATCGGCCAGCCGGCAACCGTTTTCTACGACTTTCAGAAAACAGGTATCTGGCAGACGGGTCACGCCGACGAAGCCAAGCAATACGGTTCCGTCGTGGGCGGCATCAAAGTGGCTGATCTGAACAACAACGGCGTTATTGATCCGGAAGACAGGAGGATTCTTGGAACCGACGTACCGAGGCTGGCCGGAGGTATGACGAACCGTTTTTCCTACAAGGGCCTGGACCTCTCCGTCGTTTTGTTTGCGCGCCTGGGTTATATGATCAAAAGCCCCATACTCGGCAATTTCCGTTTCCTCTCAGGACGCGTGAATCAATACAATGTGAACTACTGGACGAAAGATAATCCCACCAACGATTACCCGCAACCGAACTCGAACCAGGAAAGTCCCTTATACGGCTCTACCCTGTCGTATGTGGATGGCTCTTTTGTAAAGATCCGGAATATCAGCCTGGGTTATAATCTTCCTGCCAACACGCTGCAAAACCTGCATGCGGAAGGAATAAGGATATATGTGAGCGTGCAGGATCCTTTTGTGTTCGCTCCCTATATATCCAAATACCACGGCATTGATCCGGAATTTCCAACAAACAGCACACCACCCGTGAGAAGATTCCTGCTGGGATTAAATATTCATTTATAAACTGAACGGCCATGAAAAATAATTTCATAAGAATTCTTTTAATTACCTGCCTGGTTTGCCCTGCCTGCAATAAAATGCTCGATGAAGATATCCGCTCCCAGGTTGTTGGAAATTACCTCAATACCCCAACGGGCTGGCAGTCGGGGGTAAACGGTGTATACAGCACGCTGAAGAATATATTCTGCGCCATTGAGGACAATGGGATCATTCCGGAGATCACCGTTTTCGGAACAGACACCTACACAAACGGTTTTGACGGCGGATTCAAAATGATGAATTTCTACAACAGCGATCTCAATCCGCGCACCAACGTGATCTACTACAACTGGAGAAATCTGTACGTAGCCATCAATGCCTGCAATACCGTGATCGATAAAGCCGAACTGGTTACAGGCCTCTCCGACGATATCAAAAATACACGATTGGGCGAAGTGCGGTTTATCCGGGCGGAATATTATTATCTGCTCGTTGAGTTGTGGGGTCCTGTGCCGCTCTCGCTGAAAGAAACCCAAACAATTGAAACCAATGCTACCCGCGCCCCGGTGAAAGATGTTTTTGCTGCCATTATCGACGACCTCAATTTTGCCGTTCAGCATCTGCCGGCAGTGGCTTCTAATTACGGACGCGTTACCAAGCCTGCTGCGGAGCAATTGCTGGCCAACGTTTATCTGGCCAAAGCAACTTCGGAAGCCAAAGAGGCAGATGATTACAGCAAGGCGGCCGACCTGGCCAAAGACGTGATCGATAACTACGGGTTCAAGCTGCTCGACGATTTCGGGAAAGTTTTCGAACAAGGATCCGCAGAGAAGAATTCCGAAGTGATCTGGGCCATCCAGAACAATAAGGATATCATTTCCAACGGGCCGGGGAATACCATGCATCTTTATTTTCTGATGAAATACGATGACCTGCCGGGCCTGCAGCGCGATATTGCTAACGGCCGGCCTTATGCGCGGTACAAGCCCACGGATTTTGTATTGAATGATCTGTTTGACCGGCAGCTCGACAGCCGCTACCGGGAAAGCTTTAAGCGCGTATTCTATTGCAACAAACCCGGCGCCTATACCATCAACGGTCATTCCGTTAATCTGAAAACCGGCGATACGGCGGTTTACCTGGCCGACCGGGAATATACGCCCGAAGAACTCAGCCATATCGATTACAATGTCTGGCCCCCCAGTAAACAGAACGAAAGGGTGTTCCCGACCCTTACGAAATTCCTGGACCCACAGCGGGTGAGTGTGAACGATCAGCCGGGCTCCCGGGACCTGCTTTTTTTCAGGCTTTCAGAAACTTACCTCACTGCCGCCGAAGCCTTGCTGATGAGCGGCCACCCCACGGAAGCCGCGGACTATGTCAACGTCGTTCGCAGACGGGCTGCCAATCCCGGAGCTACTCCGGAAGAGACGGAAGCTAACCGGACGGCGATGGAAGTAGCGCCCGCACAACTGGACATTGATTTTATCCTGGATGAAAGGGCGCGTGAACTGCTCGGGGAAGGAGTGCGGTGGATAGACCTGGTGCGCACCGGCAAATTGATCGAGCGGGTAAAGAAATACAATCCGGTTGCTGCGGCAAATATCGAGCCTTTTCATGTGTTGAGGCCTATACCGCAAATACAGATTGACCGCACATCCGGTGCATTCCCGCAGAATGACGGTTATTAAAAGTTTTATCATCTAAAAACTATTTTATGCAGAATCAATGGTTGAGAAAAAATTGCCGGGCTGCTGTTTCGTTTTTCGGAATATTTGTTTGCGGAATAGCCGCTTGTCTGCCCGCTCATGCCCAGGGCGCTCATTCCGTTCCGCGTATCCAGGCCTTCCAGGCGCAGGCAAAAACCCTTAAGATGTCCATGTCAGACTACCAGGACAGGGTTCAGGGTGTTTGGGTTGCACAAATGGCGGCAGCGATCATGGGTTTCAGGTTTGAACATCACACGGCTTCCGTTGAGTGGGTTGATCAGCTGCCGAAACCAATGACTTCCGCACCGGTTGATGACGATTGGTATTATGAAATGGCGGCTATAAGGGCATTTGAAAAATATGGCATTCACATGAGCATTCAGCAGCTTGGACAGCAGTGGAAAGATAATGCCTGCGGGTCCTGGGGTTCCAGCGAGCAAGCCCGGTTACTGTTGGATAAAGGTATTGTGCCGCCTGCAACCGGTCATCCGCAGTATAATAAATTATGGTTCTCGATCGGCCCGCAATTCAGTGCAGATGTATATGGCGCGCTGGCTCCGGGAATGCCGAATGTAGCGGGGAAACTGGCGCGGGAGTATGGACGTATCAATGGCTATGCAGAGGGAGTGGATGGCGCTGTTTTTATGGCAGGAATGGTAAGCCTCGGATTTACAGAGAAGGATCCCAGGACAATTGTGCGTAAAGCCGCAACGCTGATAGATCCCTCATCGCCTTATCGCCAGTGCCTGGACATGATCATCCGGATGGCGGACCAGGGAAAATCTTCCAGGGAAATTTTTGATGCCGTGGAAGACCGCTGGCACATTGAATATCCGGCGACGAATAACGCGGTCGCCAACGGTGGCATCGCCGCCGTAAGCTTATGGTTTGGGGAGGGGGATTTTCTAAAGACCGCGAACCTGGCATTCGGCGCTGCAGATTTTACCGATGCGGATTGTAATGCAGCCAATGCGGCTGCAGTCATCGGCGCAATGAAAGGATTAAAAGCGATTCCGGATTATCTCGTTAAAAGTTTTGGAGACCGGATCAAAGGAGACGTAATGGGTGGCGTGAAACTTACGCCGGCCGTAGATGAAAGTATATCGGATCTTTCCCGGCGGACGGCAGCTGTTGGTCACAAGATACTGGAGGAAAATGGGGCAAAGCTGTCCGGCAATACACTCAGCATTCCGGTGCAGGAACCGGTTACCCAGGCTCCGGAAATATTTCATCTCTCAGATCTTATGCAATATTGGAACCGCGACTGGACACTGGAAAGGGCGGGATTCGGTGGCGCCGGAGGCGGCATGCGGGGCATCCGGGGCAATACTTACCTGGATGGCGACGTACTGGCTACGTATCCGCGGGATGAAATCAGAGGGTTGCTGTTGCGGCGTACTGTAAAAATCGAAAATCAGCAAACGCTTTCATTTGATGCCGGCGTGGATGCGAAAAGGGCGTGGGCGCTGGATGTGTTTGTCAATAACAAAAAAGTGTTGGGTAAAGTCATAGAAGGCACAGACAGTCAACGGAAATGGGAGACAATAACAGTAGATATGGAACCCTTTAAAGGAAAAACGGTTCAAATCAGGCTTTATCAGAGGGTCCTGGTTCCCGGAAAAGAAGCAGGCAATGCATACTGGAGAAATATAGTGCTGAAATAAATGCATCTCTTTCCGGAACGGTCATTGCTGACTGAATTCCTCGAAAAACCCGCATCGATCCACCGGAAAACCGGTGGATTTTTATTTAAAGTCATTTTCTCTTCATAAGTTATTTACCCGGAAATGTGATTTTCATGGCATTTTGGCGAATCATATATAAAAGGAATATTATTACAGCGTAATGGGCACACAACAGGCGAAGGAGAACTTTCTAAAGCTTATTCAGGATAATAAGGGCATCATCGTCAGGATTTGCAATTCCTACTGCGCCAGAAAGAACGACCGGGAGGATCTTGCGCAGGAGATTACGATTCAGTTATGGAAGGCTGGCGATCATTATGATCCCAACCAGAAATTTTCCACCTGGATGTACCGCGTTGCGCTTAACGTAGCGATTTCCTTTTACCGGAAAACAAAAACGGCCATTTCTCCCGTGCCGCTTGATGAAGGATGCCATGAGTTGGAAGATAAGAGCGAAGCGGCGGATGAAACGGACGGGAACATCAAGCTCCTGCAGCGATTCATTAATGAGCTTGGCGAACTCGATAAAGCTTTGATGATCCTGTTCCTGGAAGAAAAAACCTATGCGGAAATGGCTGAAATACTGGGCATTTCTGAAACCAATGTGGCAACGAAAATCAGCCGTACGAAAAAGAAGATAAAGCAAAAGTTTTCTGAATTAAATAAATGATCATGGAAGACGATGACTTAAAAAATATCTGGCATGAATATGACCGGAAGTTGGAGGAGGCGAAGTTGCTGAACCTGCAATCCTGGGCATTGAATCTGCGCTGGTTTGAGGACTCGCAGATTCAAAAGGCCAGGTCGAAACTGGGCGCTGCGGTCAGATTTAAACTCTTTGCCGTGCTGTTGGGAGTGGTCTGGATATTTTTCCTGGGCGTTTTAATTTATGGCAATCAGTTAAGAAATCTGTATTTCACGATTTCCCTCAGCATGATCATCCTGTTTAATGTTACTGCCATTGTAGTTTATATAAAGCATATTATTCTTATCCGGAAGATAGACTACAGTGAGAGTATTACGGATACGCAGAAACGGTTGGCGAATCTGCAATTGTCAACCTTTTGGATTTCACGCATACTCTGGTTGCAAATGCCCTTTTATTGCACCTGGTTCTGGAATAGCAGCCTGATTGATTTCAGCTCATTAAGGTTCTGGCTGATCACTTTTCCCATTACCTTATTTTTTATTCTGCTGACCATTTATCTTTACCGCAACATCAATATCCGGAACATTGATAAGTGGTGGGTGAAAAGGCTGATGATGTCAGGACCTGAATATAAGTCGTTGATCGAAGCAAAAAAATTTGTTGCTGAAATAGATGAATTTAAAAAAGATCTGGTGTTGAATAAGGAGTTTCAAAATATGTGAAGAGTTGCGACATGCGAATCACTTCCCGGCCAGACCATTTTGTTGATGTCAACAAAATGGTCTGAAAGAATGATGAATCAATAGGATATCCTGTATAAGGAATGCGCCCCGGTAAAAAAAAGATCCTTTTTTCCCTTTCCTCCAAAAACCAGTGTGGTGGGACGTTCGGGTGTTTTAATCAGCCTGATTTGTTTACCGGCGGAATCAAATACATAGATTTGTCCGTCAGCGATATACACATTGCCGACCGGATCTGTTGTTGTGGAGAATTCTCCCTTCTCAGCGAAATACCGCAGGTTCGAAACATTTCCCGACAAATCTGCATCCAGCTTTACGGTTCGTTTATCGTATTCGTCGGATATATACAATGGTTTCCCGGGAAAAGCAGTGGCCAGACAGGCAGCACGGGCCAGATCGTACACAACCGGAATAATGGTTACGCCATCGGGAGCTACAAAACAGGAATCCGCTTTGGCCACAACAATCTGATTGAAATCGTGCGAGTCCCGCCAGCGATGGGCAGGATAGAGGGCTTTAACCACTCCTTGTGCGCTCTCATCTTTTTCTTTTCCAGCAATTGAATGGTTTCGTCGGGATTTTCCGGATCGATGGAATAGACCAGTGTGCCGAATCCGGAATTCCCCCAGGCGCTGAATGAAGTACCGGCAGCATCCGGTGGGTTGGTATATACTTCCGGTTTCCCATTCATCAGGTACCCGGGTTTCGGAACATATTTAAAAACAACCAGCAGCTGATCTTTTGTATCACAGGCAAGGGATAATGGCTCCCAGTGATAATCGGCGACCAGCGTAGTAGCCTGGGATTGGGCCGACCATTTGTAAATGCGCCGCAGGCGGGAATCGCAGAAATAAATATTCCCTTTACTGTCGCTGCAGATTCCTTCCGCCATTTCGAACCCGGTGGCCAGTCTTTCTATTCCGTTGTGATCCCCATTGTTTTCTTCCTGTTTCGTTTCCGGGTTGCCGATATATAAACGGTTGAATTCCCAGGGACGCACTTCTGTATTGCTGTTGACATCATACAGCGGTACGCTGGTGGTGTATTTTATCTGACTGTAATTATGTACATTCAGAAATTCAATGTTCGAAGAACCGAAGTTCCGGATCGAATAAGGCCAGGGCTTAATGATCCGGATCACACGGAACATATAGAGGTTGGCGAACACCATATCCTTGCAATCTTCCAGTTCCATCGGCTGGCATTCTGTTCCTTCCCGGCTTTCTTCTTCCAGTTGCAGCGCATAGACTTTCCAGTTGGCTACCTTATGAAACCGGATTTCATTGCGTACATGGTGTTCTACAGAAAGCGCATAAATATGACCGGTAGTTGATGTGTTGGAAATATAAACGCCGGCTGACGCGCAGGTATTGGCTGTCCAGATGTCTTTGAACACGCCGCCGCCGCCGTTCGTAATCCAGAGACTCCAGTATTGTGTGTCCCAGGAAGGATCGGCGCCGTTACCCCGGTAGTTTCGTTGGGGCTCTTGCTGCGGTTGTTGCCAAATGCGTTCCATACTGCCATGGCCGCCGATAAACTTCACGTCGTTCATATAAGAGCCGGCCCCTGCCATCCATTTGCAGGCAACGGCCCGCGGATTATCTGCATTGGTGGAAAGCCCGATACCGGTCAGTATATCGCTGCCGCCCATGGAAGATTCCAGCAGGGGAACGGGCCCGCCGAAACTTCCGAATGCTTCCGTATTATCAGAAAGAATAAACTGGGTGCCGATCGGCGTTAAGCCGATCAGTGCTGTGTTGGGCCTGAGTTTAATCGTTTTACTGACCCGGTACCAGCCCTGGGGAACGTAGATAACCGGATAGTGGTCAATGGCGTCCTGAATGGCCCGGGTATCATCGGTAATCCCATCACCGGTGGCGCCCAGTGATTTCAGGTTGACCCAGTTGTTCATGGAGGGCAATTGCGGAATATCAGATGCCGCCGGAGCCGGAAATTCTTTTAATATGCTGATGTCGGCAATTGTATTGATAACGGGATCAGCCCGGAGGCTATCCATCTGCAACCCGTGGAGATAATCTCTTACCCGGTAAACCGTGCCTGGCGCCGGAACGGATTTGCCGCCGGCCCGGTAACTGATGAACAGCGGCACATTCCGGCAATTAATGTTTCGCAGGCTGATCTGGTTTCCGGCATTTTCTCCAATGCTCACGGTAATGGCTGCATCGGAAATATTCTCAAACCGGCAATCCTCCATGAATAATTTTTCAGCATAATTGGGATTGACCTCGATCACCCGGGGACAGTTCTTTGCCTGCAAACGCACGATGGTCAGTCCCGCTTCCTGCGTGCGGATGGCCGCCTTACGCTGGCCTTCAAAATAAGTATCCACCATCATGAACTGCCAGCCGGGGGATGGCTTGGTTGTATAAATGCCGTATTCACCCCCAAAAAAACGCGTGTCTTCCATTTCATTTCCCACATCAAAAAGCCCGGCTTTTCCATTGCCCGTATGAATATCCACATGCGATATAAAACTATGCTGGGCAAAATGCGCCCGGAGCGCTACGGCAAACGGATTTCCATCGCCAATGGTCAGGTTGATATTCGACAAAGCACTGTAAAAGGTTCCGGCGCCCGCATCATTCACCCGCTCTCCGGGTTTTACCACGCTGCTGGTAAACCAGAACATATATTTTGCTTTCCCCTTATCACTTGAATCGGGTTGCTGGAATCCGGGGGAATTTTTTGCCAGTATCATTTCCGGACGGGTAACGCCATACCCGATAACCCGCACGGCCCTGGGAATATAAATGGTTTTACTGATCAGATATTTACCGGAAGGAATGAAAAGGATTCCGAAATTATGCAGGTTTTTTACTTCGTTAATCGCATCCTGTAAAACATCGGAGACATCTGTTTTCCCATCCGCTTTCACCGGAAAACGCCCGGGTAAAAAATAAACAGCTTCATCATCCACTGGTTTTTCAGGATAGAATGACCTGCTTTCCGGCGCCCCGGAATCTTTTGCGGTTCTTTTCTGTGCGATGTTTACTTTGACCGTGACGAAAATCAGCATGAACAATAAAATGCAGGATCTCATAAGCGTCTTTAATTGGAATGGCCGGCAAATTACAAAACTTTGAACGGGCAGATCGAACACGAAAACTGGCACGATATTTTAGGTATTTCCAGTGGAAGTTTCTTAACTGGGGTGGTCTCGTAAAACAGACCTGAGAACAAACTCAAAATACCTGATCTGGATAATGCCAGCGTAGGGAAATAAGGAAACATCTGAGGCTCCGGCGAAAACCGGGGCTTTTTTATTGCGCTGCTTGTACACATTTATTTTTTTACATTGGGAAAATGCAGCTGATTCCTGTAAATTTAAATCTCATAAAATTTTAATCATGAAAATCCTGTCTTTCAGAACCGCTGGTCTTTTTGTTGTTATGCTGTTACTGGCTTTCAGCGGTCATTCGCAAACTGCCTGGACCAAGGCAAAAGCTGTGCAATGGATGAAAGCAGGTGAGTGGAAAAACGGCCTTCAGGTAAAACCACATGCTTCTATTAATCCACAGGAGTTTGCGGAACAGTATAACCGGAACAAGGAGATCTGGGATAAGGCCTTTGCCTTTTTAAACCGGAAAGACCTGGGTACACTGGCGCCGGGTAATTACCCATTGGATGGGAAGAAAGTGTACGCCATCGTCAGTACGTATGATTCAAAGGATATGGATAAGACCAAATGGGAATCCCACCGTAAATATATTGACCTGCAATATCTGATCAGCGGTAAGGAAAAAATAGGCGTCGCTCCGGTTTCCCAGGCCAAAGTGACCGAAGCCTATGACGAAGCAAAAGACATTGCCCATTACGAATCCGCAGGGAAATATTATGTTGCGGAGCCGGGCACCTTCTTCCTTTTCTTTCCCCAGGAAACCCACCGGCCCGGCATTAAAGTGGATGCCAGCGTTCCGGTAAAGAAACTGGTGATCAAAATCAGCGTGGCTGATTAATTGAAATCCTTTACAGAAGCACCAGTTGATGGTACAGGCGGTCGAGTGTTTCCCGGGCATCCGCACATAAGCCGGGATGGACCTGGGAGGTTTGTACGATCGTACTGCGTTTTGCCGTAAGCCAGCGAAACCGCGAGGCCATATCCAGCCGGCCGATCGGACCGGAGTCTTTTTCTCCGCTGCTGATCTTTTCCAGGGCCTGCAAATGTTCCCTCAGTTCGTCTATATTGATTAAAGCGCAGAATGCCTGTAACCGGTTTTCATTCAGGCTGAACCTCGTCTGTAAAAACTGCTGATCCCGGCAATAGAGTATAATACCGACGTTGAGAAACTCCTCGCGTTCAACCCGGGGCACAACGCGGATCACGGCGTATTCAAACAAGTAGTTTTCTGGCATGTTGTGCTGCTTTTACAAAGATTTCTGAGTTGGCGATCCGCAGGTTTAAAAAATCGGCATAGACCTTTCTTTGTGCGGTTGTGGATCCTTCCTGCAAATCAGCCCTGAGCCAGTCTTCCGGAATTAAAGATACAATGGATTCAATGAGACCGGGGCTGAGTATGGAACGCGAGGCCTGATCCGTCTTTTCGAGTAAGGATGCCTGAGGCAATAATACATGATCTTTCACCTGAAGGAAAGGCCGGGTTGCCTGTTCCTCCCAATTGTTCCAGCTGTGGTGAAAATAGAGCGAAGCGCCATGATCTATCAACCATAGTTCATTATTCCAGATCAGCATATTGGTATTCTTTGCGGTGCGGTCAACATTGGTGAGCAGGCAATCCAGCCAAACGATCTGTGAAGCCGGCCCCGGACCGATGGTTGTCTACCGCCGGATCATAGGAAATGGCGCGGGAAAGATAATGGAGTGCGAGGTTGAGGCCGACGCTTGCCTTTAGCAGATCCTGTATTTCCTCATCCGGTTCCGTACGTCCGAATGCGGTATCCAGGTTGGCAAAAACCATTTCCGGCACTTTCAAACCGAGCGCCCGGGCAATTTCTCCGCCGATCAGGTCCGCAATCAGGGCTTTTACGCCCTGCCCCGCTCCCCGGAACTTGAGTACGTATAAAAAACCGTCATCGGCTTCGGCAATGGCCGGAAGCGATCCGCCTTCCCGCAGGGGCGTGACATAACGGGTAACATTTACTGTTCTGAGTGAAGGAATTTCAGGCCGCATGAGGATTTTCAAAATTAGATAGATCCGGAATAAAATTAAGGTTTATTGCACCTGCCAGCCGATTGCAGCGAAAAGGATATAAGGCCGGCCGGGCACCGGCCTGCTGAGCTATTTCTAATTTTGCAGAATTTATACGCAGTCTTACATTTGTACCCTCTGTGATTACGGGATGTAGCGCAGCCCGGTAGCGCACTACGTTCGGGACGTAGGGGCCGCAGGTTCGAATCCTGTCATCCCGACTTCGCCCGCCAAAGCTTTAGCGAAGGCGGGCTTTTTTAAAACTTTCCTTTCCGCTGCGGGCTTTGCCGGGCAAGGCCCGACAAAAGTTCGAAATTTTACAGGCAGAACGACCGAAATATAAAATCCACTCTGGCAGTGGGCTTTTAGTTGGGTCCATCGGCCATTATCTTCCCGGCCTCGTAATTGGCCTCCGCCATGGTTTCATTCACCTGCAGGTTATTAATGATCGCCATATTTCTTTTTACCGGTTGCCTGGGGTGTTGAAAATACCTCTAATGAGATACTGAAATTAAGGCTATTATCAGGTAATCCTAAGGTCATCTTAAGGTTATAACCTTAAGATGACCTTAGGATTACCTTAAGATACCTTAGTGTACTAAGATGTGAGGTGAATTAAAGGTAGCTATGATCATCCTTATTCAGGTTACCGCTTTAGTACTATCCGGTATTTTCGGGGAGCCCTCTAAATAAACTGGTTACGCTATGGTTTGCGGATATTTCAGTTGAAAGTTTACCACTGAGAAGCTTTGGATAACTAACAGGTGCTTTGCAGGCCTCACTGCCTGATAAATCTCTTTCGATAATCGATTGGCGATAAGTCGGTATGTCTTTTAAATACCTTTCGAAATGCATCTATGTCATTGTACCCAACCTCATATATTATTTCGTTGATGCTTTTTCTATCCGACTCCAGTTGTTTTTTTGCAAATTCGACTTTCACCCGCTGAATATATTCAGTTATAGAATTGCCGGTACATTTTTTAAATCTCCTTTCAAAAGTTCTTCTGCCAACACCAAACCTTGAACAGATATCCTCAACATTAAATATATCCGCAGGATTATTCTCAATAAATTCCTGTGCGAATAAGACTTCCTGATCTCCATGTTTCTTCTGGCCGATAAAAATGACAAACGGGTTCTGACTTTTTCTTTCGATGTCAATTTCAAACATCTTTGATGCCAATATCGACATCTCTTTTCCCTAAATGTTTTTCGATTAATATACAAAAGCAAATTCAGATATGAATATCCGCCGCCGCAGGTGTAAATTCCGGATTCATCGTGATTATTTTATCATCGATTAAATGTTAACGTCAGGGAACATTGCTTGAAATTCATCTTTAGCAGCCCAGTGTATCGCACATTTTTTGTTTTTGAGCAATCCGGTCGATGCTAAAAAAAATGAACCTACACAAAGACACACAATTTCAGCACCATTGCTATATTGTGAAATTACCCAATCGCAATATTTTCGTTTGTCTTGTATTGCCTCTGAAAAATTGCCACATAGCAGCGGAATGACGATCACATCGGTCTTCTCCACTTCATCAATTGTTTTATCTGCGTTGATAGTATAAAGCCCATGATTCAGTTTGATATTCTTTTCGGCGCCGACGATTTCTACAGTATAGAAACTACTCTTTTTCTGATATTTCAGAAAATCATTTACCCTGTTCAGTAATCTGTTGGCTACTGTCGATAGAGGTCATGGTTGCATCGTGCAATGCAAGAATAGAAACATGTTTCATGAAACAAATGTATAACAACTAGGCTGTCGCAATTGCCCGGTAAGATTGTCGTATTTACCGGTGGTTGCCTGTCAATCTTGTATTTAGCTTTGTAATGAAAGCAAAAAATAAAAAGACAAAAACTTAAAAAATGAAAGCATTAGAAATTATCATGGTTCCTGTAAAGGACCAGCAAAAAGCGAAGGCGTTTTATTTAAAACTGGGGCTCCGGGTATTAGTGGAAGCGCCGGCAGCTCATGGAGAAACCTGGATTCAGATGGGGTTGGCTGACGGGAATATCTCCATATCGCTTGCAAACTTTCAGGGTATTATTTTCGAAACGAATGATATTGAACAGGAAATCCGGGAATTAAGACAAAAGGGTCTGGAAACAGGAAAAATAGATGATACGCCCTGGGGCAGGTTTGCATGGTTGAAAGATCCTGATGGTAATAGCTTATGTCTTCATCAGAAACAAACTGTCTGAACAATTTCATCCCTAAAAGCTGCTAAAAAAACCTGGCGTATAAATGTTCTGATCGCCCGGGGTTAAAAAATTCAGCCAGTTTTGTGAAGCGACGATAGCAGTACAAGGCCCATAAGTAATGATTTTAATTTTTCTCCGTAATGATTCCTTTCTCAGAAGGTCCAAAACCTCCTGTAGGATTTCACCCCTGAAAGGCGTAAACATAAAAAATACGGTTCCTTCGGAATAGTCAGCTTTCCGTGCATCAGCATTTGTAAATGTTACATTTGATAAATTGAGGTTTGCAGCGCAATCCCTGGCGTAATCGCAAAAAGCTGGTTCGAACTCTACGCCTTTGGCTGTGATTCCGGCGAGAAGATTTACCAGGATCGTTACCTGGCCCAGGCCGGAGCCCAAATCAAAGAAAACGTCATCTTGTGTAAAATGGGATCTCTCAACAAGTTCAAAAACGATCCTGGCCGGTGTTTTTTGATAGTATACCATGTCCGGTTCCAGTGCTTTCGTCTGCTCCGGCAAAGTTTGAAAAAGGGAAAGCCCATTGATCAAGAGATCCAGGTTGTCATAACCTGTCTCCGCCTGGCGTTGGTTGTCACCGAAATTAAAATCGACATACTTTTTAATCAGGTTTTCGAATTCCTTTCCCGTATATCGCCCGGTCCGGATCCCGGCCTGAAGTAATTGAAATAGCCTGATATCAATGTCTTCCAGTTCAGACTTTACTTTTTCAATACGATGTTTAAGTAAAATCAGTTTACGTGGGAGTGCCGTTTTGCGCTGCAGTTCCTCAATCCGGTCAATAACCAGAAATGCGATGGAATCTATTGCTTCAACACGCTTATCGAAATTTTTCTCTTCATGGAGGGATGCATCTTTCTCTATTTCCCGGATATATGATTGTATTTCGGAGATTACTTTCTCAGTCTCGGGATCACAGTTGGTAATGTATGATTGCTTTTTAGCCAATATTCCCCCAAAAAGCGGGTTGATCATTTCTAAACTTACCAATCGTTTAAAATCCATCCAAAAAAGATTCGGAAATGGCTGACCCGCCTGTCTCATGAATGCTTTTCCCCTACGCTTTCTTCATCCTCTTCTTCCACCAGATCGTCATTCAGGTCTTCTATCTAACGGACAGATTTTTGCAGTATGCTTTTCAAAGCGGCGAGCGTCGCCATTAGTACGCCGAGCATCTGGATCCATAAACCGGCCATCCCTCCGGGATTGCGCGGGTCGAAAAACCGGGAATAGGCGCCGCTTGAAAAAACGCCCAGGATCAGAAATAACCCGGCCAGTAAAACCAGGATAGCCGCCCACCGCCAGCGTCCGAAGGCTACTAAAGCCGCGGGAACCAGCAGGATAAAAAACACTGGAGGAACTTTTGGATAAGGCACGGCTGAGAAGATTTGGATCAGTACGCCTGTCGTAGCGGTAAGAAGTCCGCCAATCATTATTTTCTGAGCTGAAGAAAGTGGCTGTGTGGTTGTCATGTCTGCTTATTTAGAGGTTCAAAATTAGCAGGCTTGTCACGCGACAATCAGCTGTGGCGACAAGTAGTGCAAATGTGTCGATAAAGCGCCTGTAATGAAATGTTCTGTAAAATGCCGCGGGCATGCAATTCAATCAGCCTATCGTTTCCTCTTTTTCGGATTTTTAATTTCGGTATTATTCTTAACCCTGTATTCTACGATTTTGCTGACTAAAGCAAGCGGAAGCGGCTTTTCGAGCGGAAACCGGATGGCGCCTTTGGATCCTTCGTAAGCGGAAAGCTCCTTTTTGAACGCCTCAATTCCGGAGGGTGTGGGATAAAACCCGATATGGTTTTTGAAAGCCGCAAAATGCACCAGGTTACCGTTTAGTACGAAGGTCGGCATGGCGTATTTTATTGCTTCTTCAGCTGCTGGCGCCGCTTTCCGGATGGTTGTCCTCATCTCTTCCAGCAACTGCTGAATATGCCTGGGAAAACCCTTAATATATTCATCGATGGTTCCGGCAACCGGCCTTTTTATTGTCATTGCACTCATATTAGTGATTTATGTTACAAATCTACTGTTCCGTTTTAAGACGAAAGCTGTACGAAAACGACATAAAGAGCGGCGGAATGCGACAAAGCAGCTAAAGTATTAGTATTTTTAGGCAAATACGGCTCAAATGGTTAAAACAGGGCAGAAGAAATCCATTAAATACGAAGACAAATCAGAAGGCCAGCCGGCGCTGCTTCCCATTTTTGAGGAACTCAAAAGAATGCTTTCCGGCTATGTAAAGGGAAATTATATCGTTCGTGCCGATGGCCCCGGGAACTATTCAATTTATTATAACAAGGAAGTGAGTATTGGCCGGAAAAAGTTTCCGGAACTCGCTTTCGCCACGATCCTGGTTCAGAAAGGATATGTCGGCTTTTATTTCTTTCCGATTTATACAAATCCACATCTCAAAGATGATATTCCGGAAAGACTGATGAAATGTTTACAGGGCAAGACCTGTTTCAATATTAAAAAGGGCGATCAGCTTTTAATGAAGGCCATTGAAAAGGCGCTGGAAACCGGTTATGCATTTTATAAGTCGAAAGGCTGGAAATAAAACGACCGGATCACCCCTGTTCATAGGGTTAAAAAACCGGTTTTTATACGGCAAATAACGGTCCGGGTGGTCAGGACAATAGTTATATTTGTATTCAGCATTCTTACACATTCATGAGTTCCATATCCATCACAAAATTATATGACCTGCTTGCGATAAAGATGGGTAAGGAAACGGCAGAAAACCTTACTTCCTATATTGAGGAAAGGATAAAAAATGACTTTGAGGACAGGTCCCGAATGTTGGCAACGAAATCCGACATCAAAACAGAAATTGCGATAGCAAAAACTGAAATGATCAAATGGATGTTCATATTCTGGATCGGACAGATTGGCGCTGCTTTTGGTTTTATCCTACTCTTTTTAAAAAAATAATCCCCGGCCTATAACGGTAATCCTTTTCAGTGGCGAATCCCGAAAACGCCTTATATCACTCTTATGCCCGCCTTTACATACGGTTCCAGCAAAGGATCATCGGGAGATAATTCGGTGATCAGCGTATCGATCTTTTTAGCATCGCAGATCTGGATCGGCTGCTGGGAATTTATTTTTTCAGAGATCGTTAAACATACAAAACGGCGCGCCGATTCAATCATCGCTTTTTTGATCTGAACCACTTCCCACTCATTGTCCGATACACCGGTATCCAGGTTGATCGCGTTGATTCCCAGAAAACAGATATCGGCTTTGATTTCCCTTATCCTGGAAATGGCTTCCGAGCCTACCGTGATCATCGAACTCTTGGATATTTTATCGCCGATGGCGATCACCTCGATATTCGGGTGACGGATATACTGGGAAAGCGCAGGAATACTGCCCGAAATAAACGTTGCATGCAGGGCAGGAGGGAGCGCTTTTGCAAATTCCAGAATGGTGGTTCCTCCGCTGGTTAACACAAACATGCCGCTTTTTACCAGCGAAACTGCTTTCTGGGCAATGATCTTTTTCTGGGAAAATGCATAAACCTCCCGCTGGGAATGGACCCCGTTGTGAAAAGAAGGAGACAAAGCGCCGCCATGAACCTTGATGATCTTTCCTTCATCAGAGAGATGCTGAAGGTCCCTCCGGATGGTGTCGTATGATACATTTATCTGCTGACTTAAATCCGTTATCAGCACTTTGTTGTGCAGATCTACTTCGTGGAGAATGAAAGCCAGCCTCTCCATTTTAAGCATTTGGGGATCGTGTTTGGAACCAAACATATTTAAAAGAAGTCAGATTCTGCTGAAAAAGAATTGTCTTGCTCTAATAGTCGACATAAAATAGCAAAAAGTCGCATACCTGTTAAATATATTAACAATCTATTTATAAATCATTAACATTTTGATTGATAATCAATTAATTGTAATAAATATGCATATGCATTTTTATCCCGGTAAATGCAGTAAATGTTAGCAAAAGTATATATTTTGGGTAATTTATTTTTTTTTGAAACTAAAAAACAGCTCTATATTTGGTTTTTATGCTGTTTTATGCAATTAATTGCAGTTTATTAGAATGAGCCCTGCTCATTCAAAAAAAACCAAATGATCACTCAAAAATTAACTGTTCTCCGTTACGGCTCATTCATTTATCCCAACTCGAAAATCAATTTTATGATTGTAACTAAACGACTAACGCTTTTTCTCACCTGTCTGCTTTTCTGTCTGGCCTCCTTTGCCCAGGACAAAACAATTACAGGGAACGTATCAACTTTTGATGACAATACCGCGCTGGCGGGCGTTTCAGTAACGATTAAAGGGACGGGCCAGGCCACGCTTACTGACAGTACGGGAAATTTTACCATTCAGGCAGCTTCAGGGCAAACCCTGCAATTCTCATACATAGGTTATGTGAATAAGGAAGTAGTGGTCGGGAAAGTCGAATCAGCTTTCCGTTTTGCTCAACGCCAGTGGATCCAACAAATTACAGGATGTAGTGGTAGTCGGTTATGGCACACAGAAAAGAGAAAACCTGACGGGTGCGGTATACCACAGTAAATGTTGCGAGAACATTTTCCAGCAAGCCCATTAATGATCCGACCAAAGCATTGCAGGGAGTTGTTCCTGGTTTGACCATTTTGTATGGGAATGGCGGGCTAACGGCCGGTGCTGTGGTTAATATCCGCGGAATTGGTTCCATTAACGGCTCAGGCAGACCGCTGATTCTGGTGGATAATGTGCAAACAGATGATCTTTCGATTATTAATCCAAATGATATTGAAAGTATTTCTGTGTTAAAAGATGCGGCTTCTGCCTCCATTTATGGAGCCCGTGCGGCTTTTGGTGTGGTGTTGATTAAAACCAAAACAGGAAAGAAATCAGAAAGCGATCGTTAGTTATAACAATTATTTTTCCTGGAACACGCCGACCGTCCTTACCGGATTTCTCAGACCCGGTTCCGGAACTGCAGGCACTGAATGATGCGGGAGTGCAGATCTGGCACCTCTGACTCCGGAAACTTTTGGAATGAATATGGTGAAATTGAGAGCCGGTATTTTGAACTGGGAACAAAACTATGCCAAAACGAATACCGGAACGGAAATGATCAAGGGTCAGGACTGGGATATTGACCCGGATGACGGACAGGGCCTATTTTTATCAAGGTCTGGGATCCGAAAAAGGAATTGCTGAATAAATACACTTCGTCCCAGCAGCATAATATCAGTGTACAGGGCGGAACGTGAAAGCCTGTCCTATTATTTGTCCGGCGGATACAGCAATGACGGTGGGATTATTAAAATGAATCCGGATGGCGTAAAGAAATACAATTTTACCGCTCGCGTTGAATTCCACCGTAAATAAATGGCTGGACCTCAGCGCTAAAACCATGTACCGGAATTTCCGGTATGACTATCCATATGCAATACCAGGACTACTGGTATTATTTCTGGCGCTGGGGTTCTTATTTTCCTTATGGAACTTATCAGGGAAAATATTTCCGCGTGAACTCCGCTTATCTCGATCAGGCCAGCAAGGCCAATATTACGGATAATTATCAGCGCGTGGATTTCGGTGCAACGATCAAAATAAACCCGCATTTTAATATCCGGGCTGACTATACTATTGGCCGGGACAATGCCACTGCGTCATGAAGCAGGCGGTCCGGTTACTGCATGGGATTTCTGGTCGGCCGGCGCGCCTGCAGCTTGACCAATATCGCTTCTTCCTCATCAGATCAGGTGACCTATACATCAGGCAGGTTGCTGGTGAATACTTTTAATGCTTATGGAACCTATCAGAATACATTTGCCGGTGTACATAATCTCAAGGTAATTGCCGGTGTCAATTCCGAAGAAGATGAAAATATTAATTTCTATGGATCCAGAAAAGGGTTGCTGGATCCAAGTCAGGCTGAACTTGGAGCTAACCTATGGTGCACAAACCAGCGGCCCGTCCGGTTCAAGGGTCCCGCTCGGATGGAGCACTTATGGTCATGGCAAACAGGCTTTTGCCGGCTATTTTGGCAGAATCAACTATGACTATAAAGGAAAATATTTATTGGAATTGAATGGCCGTTATGACGGATCTTCTCATTTCCTCCGCAGGATCGCTGGGCATTTTTTCCTTCGGCTTCCGTCGGGTACCGCATCAGTGAAGAAAAATTCATGGATTTCAGCAAGAAGGTATTATCAGATCTGAAAATCCGTGCTTCTTACGGAACATTGGGTAATCAGGACGTTGGCGGAAACTGGTATCTGCGGCACCATGAACGGCGGACAGGCTAGTTGGCTCGATAACTACCGGAGTCTATTCCCAATATATTTCCCAGCCCATTGCCGTTGCCAATTCGCTGAAATGGGAAAAAGTTTCGACCAAGGATATCGGACTGGATGCGCGTTTATTTGACAATCATATTGGTTTTACTTTCGACTGGTATGAACGAAATACGGAAGGTATGATTCAGCCCACCAGTGCACCGTCCACTTTTGGAACTGGTGGACCGAAGATCAATGCAGGTAATTTCCGTAACCGTGGCTATGAGATCAGTGTGGATGCCAACTATGCAATTGGAAGGGATTTTGATTGTATGGATCTCTCGGATTTTCTGATGGTAAAACTGTTTTTACCAAATGGAATAATCCCAATGAATCCATTTCCACTGCAATACAATTAATTATGTCGGAAAAACGTACGGAGAAATCTGGGGATTTGAAACAGCCGGTTATTTTGCCGATGCGGCAGATGTTACAAAATCCGCCAGCCAAACCACACTTACAGGCCGGCAATTTTGTTTATGGGCCAGGGCGATATCAAATACAAAGATCTGAATGGCGATGGAAAAATTGATGGCGGTAAAATGACGCTGAGCGATCACGGTGACCTGAAAGTGATCGGGAATACCCAGCCCCGTTATCAATATAATGCCAGAGTGGGAGGTAGCTGGAAGAATTTTGATATAGATGTTTTCATCCAGGGAGTCGGAAAACGCCAGTACTGGGGAACCGGAAATATCGCCTTCCCATGTGGCAAAGCCTGGATATTCTTTACAAAAATCAACTGGATTACTGGACGCCGACCAATACGAACGCCAAATATCCCGTCCCCTATCCGAATAACCAGTCCGGAACCATCGGCGGTCTGATGGCGGGAGGGAATAATTTTTATCCGCAGTCCAAATACCTTCTGAACCTGGCTTATTGCCGGTTGAAGAATGTAACGATCGGATATACATTGCCCGGCAATATTCTGGCAAGATATAATATTAAAAAATTTAGAATTTATCTGACCGGAGAAAACCTGGCTGAAATTTCAAATGTGGGAGCGCCGATCGATCCGGAAATAACAGATGGTTACCTGAGTTTTATCGGCAGAACTTTCCCTTTCATGAGATCTTATGCTTTTGGTGTTCAGCTCTCATTTCAATAATCATTAATTATTCAATTATAATTTTCCAGTCATGAAATTAAAAAATATATATTACCTCCTGCTGCTGACGATTCTCGACCGGCGCAGGAGACCGGGTGTAAAAAATTTGTGGATGTTACCAATCCCGATACCCTTACGGATCCCGGTTTCTGGAAAAATGAAAACAGTGTGCGGTCGTATAACTGGGAGTTTTATAACCTGTTTGCCGGTTTTGGAAATGGCACCAGCACCAATGGCGATTTTTATTTCACTGCTTTTTCGGATGATCAGTGCGCAGCAACTGTTTACCCAATTTCCGCAAACCACCGCTTCGTCCAATGGCAGCTGGTCTTTCGGATTATATCAGAAAAGCCAATATCATGCTGGAACGCATTGACCAGGTGGACATGCCCGACGAAGCAAAAAATCACTGGAAGGGCATTGCGCATTTTTTCAGAGCCCTGCAATATTACCGGCTGGTACAGACATTTCGGCGGTGTTCCCTGGTTCAGTCATTCCCTGGATATCGCGGACTCTGCTGAGATATATAAGCCCCGCGATTCCCGTCGAACTGGTTATGGATAGTGTACTGGCTGATCTGAATTTTGCTGTTGCTAATATCCGGCAGGCAGATCTGGCCAATACCGTAGATAAAGATGTGGCGCTGGCATTAAAAGCAAGAATTTGTTTGTATGAAGGCACCTACAGGAAATATCATACGGAACTGAATATGCCGGATGCAGATAAATTTCTTCAGGCAGGCAAAAGATGCAGCCGCCGCAATCATGGCGGAATCCTATAGCCTTAACCCGAATTACCTTGCTGCATACAATTCGGATAACCTGGGCAACAGATGGAAGTGAAATCCTGCTCTATAAAAGATACGAGCCGGGTGCTTAATGCATTCCACGATTGCGTATCTGTACAGCAGCACCGTGCTCAACGGGCTTACAAAATCGGCCGTTGAATCTTATCTTATGTTCAGATGGGAAGCCCATTTCGATTTCTGCGGACGTATCAGGGAGATGCAACGATTATCGATGTAGTGGCCAACCGCGATAAAAGATTATTGTATACGATCGACAGCACTTACTCTATTATAAAGGTCATGTGAGCAACAGCCTGACTTCCAGCACCGGATACAGGCCAATGAAATTCCTGCCGGATTCCAATAAATTTAAAACGATCCCGACCGGCATCAATACCAATATTACCGATGCGCCCCTGTTCTGGCTGGCAGAAATCTATCTGATCTATGCCGAATCCGCGGCGGAACTGGACGAGATGGGAAAATATACCATGACACAGGAAGACCTGGACAATACCATCAATAAATTAAGGGCAAGAGGCGGTGTGGCGCCCATGATCCTGGCTGGTCACCAGGATCCGGGCTATACTGATCCTGAATAAAGATCCCGATGTTCCTTCCCTGATCTGGGAAATTCGCAGGGAAAGACGCACGGAACTGATGATGGACGGATTCCGCTTCGACGATCTGATGCGCTGGAAAAAAGGAACTTATATGGATTCCAACCTGAATCCGGATTCATTCCTCGGAGCAAAAGTTCCGGATAACGGATCGGTGCGAAGAAATGCAGCCGGCTATATTCAGCCATATACAACTGCTCAGCAACGGGCATTCACTGATCCCAAAAATTATCTGTCCGCAATACCGACAAGCCAGATCCTTTTGTATCCGCCCGCCACACAGGCAAGTATGCAAAATCCGGGTTGGTAATGCATGGTTTTCTATGGTAAACAGGAGGTCAAACGACTTCCTGTTTTATTTTTATACTATATCCGAATCGTTATGATAAAGAATCTGCACCTGTTCGCACTATTATTGATTGGTTTGCCTGGTTTCAGTCAAACGGAATTCAAATTCGCACATGTTTCGGATACCCATATCGGAAGTCATAATGCCGATGAGGATTTAAGGAGAACGGTAAAGAGCATCAATGCAGATTCAACACTGAAATTCGTGATCATCACGGGGGATATTACAGATTTTGGTACGGATGCGGAATTTCATCTGGCCAAACAAATCCTGGACAGCCTGAACAAACCCTGGCACATCATTCCCGGTAATCACGATGCCAACTGGTCTGAAAGCGGCACCAACAGTTTTAAAGAGATTTTCGGTTCGGAGACGACTGACTTTACATATGGGGGATACCGTTTTCTGGGAACCGTTTGCGGTCCCAATATGCGCATGAGCCCGGGTCAGGTTTCCAGAGAAAATATTGTCTGGCTGGATTCGACGCTGGAAAACATGGCGGATAAAAATGAGCCGGTCATTTTTCTGAACCATTATCCGATCGACAGTTCCTTAAACAACTGGTTTGAAGTGATTGATCTGTTGAAAAAAAGAAATACCCAGCTGATCCTTTGCGGCCACGGGCATCATAATGAAGTTTTTAATTTTGAAGGAATTCCGGGCATTATGGGCCGCTCTAATCTGCGCGCCAAACAACCGGCTGGCGGTTACAATGTCGTGACCATTCAGAACGGAACAGTAACGTATGAAGAGCGCAATCCGTTAACCAATGACCAGCGGGAATGGGCCAGCGTAAAATTGTTCAGGCATGATTTTGCCGCCGATACAACCCATTACTTCCGGCCCTCCTATGCCGTTAACCAGACTTTCGGCAATGTCAAAACGATCTGGCAGTTTAAGGATAACAGCGATATCGGATCCGGCGCATCCGCAGGAAAGAAAACAGTTTTTGCCAGCAATTCCAATGGTGATATCTATGCACTGAACCTGAAGGATGGGGAAAAGATATGGTCCTATCCAACGAAGGGGAAAATATATTCCAGCCCGGCTGTCAGACAAAAGCTGGTGGTTACGGCTTCCACTGACGGGAATATCTATTGTCTTTCGGCAGATCACGGATCACTGGTCTGGAAATATGAAACACGACACCCGATCGTTGCCAACCCGCTGATAAAAAATAAAACTGTTTTTATCGGATCAGGCGATGGCCATTTCAGGGCATTGGATCTCGAAACCGGGAAACTGAAATGGGATTTCGACGGCGTCAAAGGATTCGTAGTAACCAAACCCTTATTTTATAAAGGGAATATTTATTTCGGCAGCTGGGGAACAGAATTTTACGCGCTCAACAGTGAAACAGGGGCTTTGGTCTGGAAATGGAACAATGGTTCAGCCAATCGCATGTATTCGCCTGCGGCCTGTTTCCCGGTAGCCACCGGTAACCGGGTATTCATTGTCGCGCCCGACCGGTATATGACCGTATTCGATGCGGAAACGGGAAAAGTGATCTGGAGAAAAAGGGATCCTGCAAACCGGGTCAGGGAATCAATGGGCTTATCGGCAGACCATTCGCTGGTCTATGCTAAAACAATGGACGGCGCCCTGATCGGAATTTCTACTAAGGCAGACAGCATGCAGATTGACTGGAAATCAACCCCCGGATTGTATTATGAAATTGCACCCACTGCTATCACTGAATTTAAAAAGACGATCTATGTGCCTTCCAATTCCGGGCTGGTCATTGCCCTGAACCGGGATGGATCTGTATTATGGAAGCATAAAATTTCCAATGCGCTGATCACAGGTATTGTGCCGGTTGCGAAAAATGAAGTGATCGTTACAACGATGGATGGGAAGGTTACCTGCCTCCGGTACAGCCCTTAGTTTAATCATATCCTGCAACCGCCATTTTACTCCGGCTCATTTTATAATGCATAACTTTTCATAAAAGATCCATATGAGATTATTTTTCCGCGGGACGCTTTTTTTATTTCTGATACTTCTTCACAATCCCCAAACTGCTTTCTCCCAATATAAAACGGATAAAAAGCTCGAAATCCGGCTTAAAACGCTGATCGACTCTTTTCATGGAACCGCGGGAATTTATGTGCGCAATTTAAAGACCGGCAAAGAAGTCGCCATCAATGCGGATACGATCTTTCCGACGGCCAGCATCATCAAACTGCCGATCCTGGTCGGCATTTTTAATAAGATCCAGGAAGGCGCATATACCTATCACCAATCGATGGTTTACCGCGATTCCGCGGCAAGGGGAGGCTCCGGACTGATGCAATATTTCAAAGACAGCACTGAAGTGGATTTGAGAACAGCCATCACGTTAATGATCACGCACAGCGACAATACCGCAGCCGTTTGGTGTGAAAGACTGGCGGGCGGGGGAGCTGTAATTAACAGCTGGCTGGCGGATCATGGCTTTAAGGATACAAGGGTTAACTCCAGAACCGCCGGCAGGGAAGCCGGTAATAAATTATACGGATGGGGCCAGACGACGCCAAAAGAAATGGCGGAATTACTGGTAATGATCCGGCAGGGCAAAGCGGTGAGTGTGGCAGCCAGTGAAAGAATGTACCGCATACTGACCCATATTTTCTGGGATGAATATGCGCTTTCGCAAATACCTCCTTATATCCAGGTGGCTTCGAAGCAGGGTATGGTGGATGATTCGCGTTCTGAGGCGGTGCTGGTGAACGCGCCGCATGGCGATTATGTATTTTATATTGCAACGAAAAATAATAAGGACCAGCGTTGGGTTCCGGATAACGAAGCCTGGTCTCTGGCGCGTAAAATATCTGCTCTATTATGGAATTATTATGAACCGCATTCCGAATGGAAACCGGCGGCGGGGGCTGAAGAATATTTTCATTAATTCATGAAACTGTAAAACAGTTTAATCTTTTACGCTGCTATCAGGGTTAGGGAGTTAGCTCCCGCGATCCCGTTCTTCCGGTGTCTGAGCCGGATGGTGGCATTTCCGTTAAAATCGCTGGAGAGAAAGGTCTCATATCTTTTTTCCCCGTCACTGATTACCATCAGCGCTGTATTGGGCGGATATTTCCCCAGATTCTCCGCGAACATGCTGACTTCATTGATTTCTTTAGAGCTGTCCAGTTTTACATATACATTAAATGCCCGTTCGCTAAGCTCCTGGTGGGCAACCACAAGTTCTCCGTTCACAAATACGGAAATACTGTCGCCATCCACTTCGGCATTATCGTAAAAGCTAAGCCGCACGCTGTCGGAAGCCACGTCAATCAGTTTCCCGAGAATCTGCTTTCTCTTTTTATATTCTGTGTTGATCTTTACCAAATCGGGAGGGAATACCGGTCTTTCATCCGCCAGCGCAGGAAGCGGTTCATTTTGCTTTTCTACCGGCGTTGATCCGGTGGTCACTTTCACCGCCTCTTTGCCGCCTGCTGTTTTACCGGGTGAATCATCTTTTGACTCATTTGCCGTATTGGCCCCATTCTTTGTATTGTTTACTTCGTCTGCCGCTTTAATGCCAGCAACATCTTTCGCCTCATTTGCGCCGGCAACCGGAGTTGCTGAACCGGATTTGTTTGCCGCTACTGTGCCGGATGTATTTGCCGCTTTTCTTGATTGCTGAAGCTGAATCGGCAATCGCATCCATTTCGGATTCGGACTTCGCTTCATTTCCTTTCACCAGTTCCACGGGAGGGGGCTGGGGTTTCCAGAAAGACCGTGTGCTGGTCATATCTTTGAAAATGCTGTCCTCCACTTTCGCTTCCGCATAAAGGGTGTAATTTACCCGCAGGTCCGGACAGGTATATGTATATTTTTTATCCCGGTAAAAATAACCGGTGAGTTCGGTTTTTACTTTCGATACCCGCAGGGTGCCATAAAAGCTGGTGATACAATCCACGCTGTTCATGGTGGAATTTGTTCTGTAAAATATGATGGGGATATCGTTGATTACCACTTTCCGGGTTGTTTTGTCGAAGGTTCCTTTTACCACGAAACTCTGATAAACATCTTTGAAATAATAACCGAAAAATCCCTTTACCTTGTTTCCTTTCTGGGCAATAATGAGTTCGGTCAGGTAATTGTTCTGGATGCCGGCCATCTCCACGTTGGCCTGTCCATACCAATATCCTGTAACGTTCTGAGCCTGACTTGACCGTAGCTAAAATCACTGTAAAGAGAACGATCAGGTTTTTCATGGGCTTCTAAAGTATGGGTATTCGAACTGATCTAACGTGTTAATCTGGCAATCATTATACCATCTTCTGTTTATTTTGCCCTTTCCGGGCGGAAAATGAACGTAAATACCGGTGGCCGAACTATTTCATATATCGTTTTATCTCCCTTTCCGTATCCCTTTGCTTTATGGATTCCCGTTTATCGTGTAACTTTTTACCCCTTCCAAGGCCAATCTGCATTTTAACCAGCCCCTTTTCATTAAAATAAACCCTCAGGGGAATGATGGTATATCCCTTGTCTTTTAGTTTGTCTTCCAGTTTTCGTAACTCCCTGCGGTTCAGCAATAGTTTCCGGTCATGTACGGCTATATGGTTATTGGTGGTGCCAAAACGGTATTCGGCAATATGCAGGTTTCTGACCCACAGTTCAGTTTTTAAAAAACATGCAGAAACTGTCGGCAAAGCTCAGTTTTCCTTCCCGGATGGATTTGACTTCCGTGCCCGCCAATACCATACCCGCATCGTATTTTTCTTCGATCTGGAATATTCATGATAGGCAGACCTGTTCCTGATTTCAGTCATGGTTAAAAGAAAGAAGGCAAAATTAGGGGGATCTAGTTGCTTGAGCAGAGTCAGTACCGTGGCGATCTTATGTTTTAATTCCTTCCGGTTCACGATGAAATCCAGGAATCCATGTTCCAGCAGGAATTCGCTGCGCTGAAAGCCTTCCGGCAGATCCTTTTTGATTGTTTCCCGGATTACCCGGGGTCCGGCAAATCCAATCAGTGCGCCGGGCTCGGCAATATTCAGATCGCCCAGCATACCAAAAGAAGCAGAAATCCCTCCGAAAGAGGGATCTGTAAGCAATGAGATATAAGGAATGCGGGCATCGGTTAGCTGGGAAAGCTTTCCGGAAACCTTGGCCAGTTGCATCAGGGAAAAAGCACTTTCCATCATGCGGGCGCCGCCGGATTTACAAATAATCATCAGCGGTGCACGATGCTCCAGACAATAATCGACTGCCCGGGCAATCCGTTCACCCATCACGCTTCCCAGGGAACCGCCGATGAACTCAAAATCCATACAACCCACCACCATGTGATGTTCTTTTACCTGTCCGGCTGCAATCCGGATGGAATCTGTGATATCTGTTTTGCTCCAGGTTTCTTCCAGTCGTTTCTGGTAAGACTTTAGATCGGTGAAATGAAGAAAATCCTTTGAACGGATATTTTCATACATCACATCATACTGATTATCGTTGAAAAGAATTTCAAAATATTCGTCGCTTCCGATGCGGTGATGGTGACTACATCTTTGGGACAAACAAAAAGATTTTCCCGCAGCTCCGTCACCGTGCAGATATAATTACAACTCGGGCATTTGGTCCAAAGCCTTCAGGCGTTTCTTTTTTTTCCGCCGTACTGGTCAGAATTCCCTTTTTGATTCGTTTAAACCAACTCGTTTTTGTTTCCTCTGTTGTTCCTTCTTCACCCGAAAGATTGGCTTCAAAATCTTCTTCGCGCTTCATCAAAAACAGATTTTTGAGCGGCTAAGATAGGGATTTCCCATTTCCTGACTTACTTTTGCCTTATTCCACTGATTCTCAATTTTCAAGACAAATATGAAATGGTCTGAATTCTTTACCTCGTCGATCGGCAAGAAGTTTATTATGTCTCTAACCGGAATTTTCCTGATCGCCTTCCTCGTGGTGCATGTGGGCATCAATGCCTGTATCTGGGCCAATGATGGCGGGGAGATGTTTAATCAAGGCTTCTCATTTTATGGGAACCACGATTGTGATCCGCATTCTTGAAGTAGGTTTATTTGCCGGACTGCTCCTCCACATCGTTCAGGGTCTGGTGCTGGAAGTGCAAAACCGGAGCCGGCGTAAAACCGGTTATGCGGTTAAACTGGGAAACAGGGGCAGCAAATGGTACAGCCGCAGTATGGGACTGCTTGGCACCCTGCTACTGTTTTTCCTGGTCATGCATCTGTCGCATTTCTGGGTGCCTTCCCGGTTTACCGATTTGCCGACTGTGGATATATGATGGAAAAGAAGTAGCCAATCAATATGCGGAAATCATACGGGTTTTTCAGAATCCGCTGGTTGATGTATTATATATCCTCGGTTGTGTTTCGCTGTTGTATCATCTGCTGCATGGTTTTCAAAGCGCCTTCCGGACACTGGGTGTTCCCAATGGAAAATATATTGATATCTGATCAGAGTGGTGGGATTTGGTTTTTGCAGTGATTGTTTCCGTTGCCTTTGCCATGATGCCGGTTTCAGTTTATCTGGAATGGATTAGTTGAGTAATTTGAAAATGAAATGGCCGGATGTATTTTCAAATTACCTGATTACATGATCAACTTATCAAATTGATTAATTAACTCAAATGCTTGATTCAAAAATTCCCCCCGGACCCTTGGAGCAAAAATGGAATGATTATAAAGGACATGTTAAACTGGTGAATCCGGCCAATAAACGCAAGATCGAAATTATTGTTGTGGGTACCGGCCTTGCCGGCGCTTCTGCTGCCGCTTCCCTGGGCGAACTGGGATATAAGGTAAAAGCTTTTGTTTCCAGGATTCTCCGCGCCGTGCGCACAGCATTGCGGCGCAGGGCGGCATCAATGCTGCAAAAAATTATCAGAATGACGGAGACAGTGTTTTCCGTTTGTTTTATGATACGATTAAAGGAGGTGATTACCGTTCCCGTGAATCCAATGTGCACCGGCTGGCAGAAGTAAGTGTCAATATTATTGATCAGTGTGTGGCGCAGGGTGTTCCTTTTGCCCGGGAATATGGCGGACTTGCTGAGCAACCGCTCATTTGGCGGCACACAGGTACAAAGAACTTTTTATGCAGCAGGACAAACCGGTCAGCAATTGCTGATCGGCGCTTACCAGGCGCTGGAACGACAGGTAGCGCTGGGAAATGTAACCATGTATACCCGTCATGAAATGCAGGAACTGGTGATGATTGATGGAAAAGCCCGGGGCATCATTACACGCAATCTGGTGACGGGTGAACTGGAAAGACATTTCGGTCATGCCGTACTGCTTTGCACCGGAGGATATGGGAATGTATTTTATCTTTCTACCAATGCCATGGGCTGTAATGTGACAGCGGCCTGGAAAGCGCATAAGAAGGGAGCTTATTTTGCCAATCCCTGTTTTACACAAATTCATCCGACCTGTATTCCGGTTTCAGGCGACCATCAGTCGAAACTGACCCTGATGTCCGAATCGCTACGAAATGACGGACGTATCTGGGTTCCGAAAAAACAAAATGATACCCGCAAAGCGAAGGATATTCCGGAAGAAGAAAGGGATTATTATCTGGAAAGAAGATATCCTGCATTTGGTAACCTTGTTCCGAGGGATGTGGCCAGCCGCGCAGCCAAAGAAAGATGTGATGCGGGTTATGGCGTAGGCACTTCCAAACAGGCTGTTTATCTGGATTTGCGGAAGCCATCTATCGTTATGGTAAAGTGGAATGTATAAACAAGGAATTGAAAATCCCACGCCGGAACAGTATCGTCAGTTTTGGAAAAGAAGTGGTGAAAGAAAAATATGGTAATCTCTTCGATATGTATGAAAAGATTACCGGGGAAAATCCTTATGAAGTGCCGATGCGCATTTATCCGGCCGTTCACTATACCATGGGTGGCCTATGGGTGATTATGAACTGATGACCAGCATCCCGGGTTTGTATTGCCTGGGCGAAGCAAATTTCTCCGATCATGGGGCAAACCGGCTGGGTGCATCCGCTCTGATGCAGGGTCTCGCCGATGGTTATTTTGTGATTCCCTATACGATCGGAAATTATCTTGCAGGATGAGATCCGCACACCGGAAATTCCGACCGATCATCCGGCATTTGCGGAAGCGGAAAAAGCAGTTGCGGACCGGATGGACCAGCTGATGAATATTAAAGGAACAAAAACAGTTGATCATTTTCACAAACAGCTCGGAAAGATCATGTGGGAGAAATGCGGAATGGCCCGGAATGCAGCCGGACTGCAGGAAGCCATCGCGGAAATTCAGCAACTGAAAAAAGAATTTTACAGGATTTGAAAATACCCGGTGATATTTATGAAATGAATCCCGAACTGGATAAGGCAAACCGTGTAGCCGATTTTATTGAACTGGGAGAATTGATGTGCATAGATGCTCTGAACCGGAATGAAAGTTGCGGCGGCCATTTCCGGGAAGAAATGCAAACGAAGAAGGAGAAGCAAAACGGGATGATGAACATTTTAGTTTTGTTTCAGCCTGGGAATATAAAGGAGAACACGAGTGGGAATTGCATAAGGAAGAATTGAATTTTGAAGTGGCGAAGCCGCGCAGCGAAGTTATACAAATGAGTATTTGAGTATAGATATTGGATTAATTTAAATGAGTAAAATATCAGTATGGAGCATTACAACATGAATCTTACCTTAAAAGTCTGGAGACAAAAAAATAATCAGAAGCGAGGGGTCAATTTGAAACATATAAAGTAGAAGATATTTCTTCGGAAATGTCTTTTCTGGAAATGATCGATGTGCTGAATGAAAGGCTGATCACGGAAGGGAAAGGATCCGATGCTTTTGACCATGATTGCCGCGAAGGGTATCTGCGGTACCTGTTCCATGTATATCAATGGACGGCCGCATGGTCCCTGGCATGCACAATACCACCTGTCAGTTGCACATGCGGGCTTATAAAGATGGTGATACCATTACGGTCGAACCCTGGCGGGCAAATGCTTTTCCTGTGATCAAAGATCTGATTGTGGACCGCTCTGCATTTGACCGGATCATCCAGGCTGGCGGATATATTTCAGTGAATACCGGAAATGCAGTAGATGCCAACTCCCTGCCCGTTGATAAAAGATATGGCAGATGCTTCTTTTGCCGCTGCTGCCTGTATCGGTTGCGGAGCCTGTGTGGCTGCCTGTAAAAATAGTTCGGCCATGCTTTTTGTTTCTGCCAAAGTTTCCCATCTGGCGCTTCTGCCGCAGGGAGAACCGGAAAGAAAAACCCGCGCCTGAATATGGTTGCGCAAATGGATAAAGAAGGATTTGGCAGCTGTACCAATACCCAGGCCTGCGAATCTGTTTGTCCCAAAGAAATTTCCATGACGAATATTGCGAAGCTAATTCGGAGTATATTTTGGCGGGATTGAGTGAGAGAAGCTGAGAAGGTGGATGGTTGATCGTAGATGGTTGATAGACGGGCGTGAAAGGTCAGGCAACCGGTGTATTTATAACGTACGAATCCGAAACAAATTGACGCCTCTTAATATCTATAGATTCCTCCGTTGAAAAAATTTTACCAACTGTCCAGGTAATTGATCTATCGGGGTTGTCATCAACGCATTAACCATCAACGGATTCCTAAATGTTCTTCCCAAACAAAGCAACACTCCCCCCAACCCAGTCCTGTCCTTATTATACCGCACGCCGATCATTTTCCCTTTGCTTAACCGGGCCAGATTGATGGCAGGCCCTGGGCCTGTCTGCGCCTTCGGGCCAGAGGTACATGATGCGGATTTCCGCTTTTGCCGGGATGCCGGGCGTTTTGATGACGGATGCGTAATTTACTTTGCGCTGGAGGATCCAGTTATGGGGATCGGTGATGGAGGCAATATCTTCTTTTTTAATATCAATGACTACACCCTGTCCCGCAAAGGAAAAAAGCGGTTTGAACACATAATTTTCCAGATCGGCCGGAATCTGTTTTACTTCATCCAGGAAAAATGTTTCTGGAACGTAGGGATGGCGGATGAAAGGCAGTGTGTGTTTTGAAATCCGGTAAAACCAGTTGGGATGCGGGATCCATTCAACATCCCAGTTTTGCTGTAAGGAAATATGCTGGCCCAGGGTCTCCTTTTGTGCGTGCAGGTCGTCGGAAATGATCCGGTTGTAAATTCGCTTGATCCGGGTTTTCTTTTTCGTTTGTCATTCACATAATACAACTGGTTCCCTTCCGCAATCAGTTCTGTCATGCAAACGGGTTGAATTCCCAGATAATCCTGCGTGCAATAAAAGTCGATCCGGGTTTTCTGTTCGTGCGGCTTTAATTCCAGCAAAATAATCTTTTCCGGATCTTCAGTCTCCAAGAATTACTTTTTTCAGTTCCTTCAGATATGTTTCCGGAGTATAGCCGCTGAGATAAGGTGAAAATTCATCCGGCAGGGAGAAATGTTTGCGCAGGATCTCCGGATAATAAACCTGGAATGCATATGAGGCTGGGAAAACCCTGCATTTCGATCAGTTGCGGCTCCAGCTCAGCTTCCGCATTTTACAAACCCCGAAATCAAAAGCAATGAAAGCGCAGGCCGGTTCATTGCCTGGAACGAAATCGCGGGAGGAATGGCTGTCTCGCTTTGCTTTTTAAAGCAGGGACTGGTAATGATGTCAACGATGGATTCGCAGGCGCCGATCATTTTTTCACGAAAATCCTGCGGAACAAAAACGGGCGTTTCAGCTACCCGGAATTCAATGCTCCCGGGATGTTTGGCATTTAAGGTCCTTCAGAAAGGCTTCATATTTTTCTTCACTGAAGGACTGGTTATATAATTTACGAAGTTGCGGGATCATGATTTTTCTTTTCAGGATCAAGCTCCTGCCGGTGGCCAGATTTATAAAATTCGGAATCACTCTCGAATAGGTATTTCGAATTTTATCCGGATCATTCAGGTGCCCGATCATGCTTTTCCATTTTTCTTCCCCATAGTTTTCAATCACCGTTTTCTTTTTGTCTGCCCTTTGCAGGTACATGCTCATACCCGTCGGATCAGCTTCCGGATGGAACTGTGTGCCCAGCATATATTCGTTAAAGCGGATAGCCATGATGGCCCTTTGCAGCGGCACGTGGGGTCTTTCTTTTTCGATAGCCAGAATGCCGGCTCCCTTTTTTCTCAGATTTGACCTGTCTTCTTCAATCACCTGGAAATCGCGGCTGTCCACAGCATAAAACGGATCATTCAAGCCATTGAATACCGCCTCTTTTTTACCGTCTGCTTTCATGTGAATGGGAAAAACGCCAAATGCGGTAGATTTCCTGCGCGTTACTTTCCCGGTTTGAAAAAAGCGGCACGCGAGTTGGAAGGAATGACAGATAAACAATACATATTTTTTATCGGAGTCAGTAGCTGTTATATTATGTTTTACGATGCCGTGAAGCCAGTCCATATATTTATTATCCCAGCTAAGACCTTCGCTTTCCAGGGGGCTGCCGGGGCCGCCGCTGGATAAATAGATATCGAAGGAAAGATCGGGTAATTCTTCCCGTATCCTTACTTCGAATATGCTGGATTCCAGGGGTAAACCATTAGCAAGACTGTATTCCTGTAAAATCTGCTGTATGCACCGCATCCCTTCGTTGGGTCGGCCTTCATAAAGATCAAGAATGGCAATCCGTAGGGGTTTAATCATTCTGCAAATTTCTTTAAAATCAGCTGTTATGTCTTCTTCAAAGAAAAGTTCAAACCGGCTCGCAGAAAAATTCGCTTCCAAAACAGCATTGACCGGAAGCGCCAGAAAAATTCCGGAGGGAAAGAATACGGGTTATGCCCGGTTCAATGAAGTGATCGAGGTTACGGTTACACTGCGAAGTAAAACCTCTATCAGCAATTATGTAAAAGGAATGAGCAGGGGGAAGCAAAAGCCCGTCAGCCGGGAAGTTTACAACCGTCGTTTCGGTGCTTCTGCAGACGATGTCCGGCTTGTCAGGGAGTTTGCACAATTGCATAACCTCACCATTGTACAGACTTCCCTGGCGAAGACGATCGGTCATTTTAAAAGGAACCGTTCAGCAATGCTGCGAGGCTTTCGGAATTTACCTTTCTGAATTTTGTTCCCGAATCCGGTATCGCTTACCGGGGAAGAACCGGAACGATCACGATTCCGGAAATCCTGAAAGATATTGTTACGGGCGTATTCGGTCTGGATAACCGCCCCCAGGCGAGGCCTATGTTCAGAATGCTGCATAAAGAGGGGCGATGTGATCTTACCGCAGGCTGCTGCAGTTTCCTATAATCCGGATGCCGTGGCGAAAGCTTATCAATATCCGAAGGATGTTACGGGCGAAGGTCAGTGTATAGCGCTGATTGAACTGGGTGGCGGCTACCGGAACGCGGATCTGCAGAATTATTTTCAAAAGCTTGGTATTGCACTGCCTTCGGTTTCGGCACAATCTGTGGATGGGGCGCACAATGCGCCTTCAACGCCCGACACGGCAGACGGGGAAGTTGCGCTCGATATTGAAGTGGCCGGCGCAGTAGCCCCGGGCGCGAGGATCGTTGTTTATTTTGCTCCGAATACGGATAAGGGATTTCTGGATGCCATCAGCTCGGCCATTCATGATGAAGAAAATAAGCCGTCGGTCATATCCATCAGCTGGGGAGCTGCGGAAAGTCAGTGGACTGCACAGGCGCTTTCCAATTTTAATGAGGCTTTCATGTCGGCTGCTGCTTTGGGTGTTACCATTACCGTTGCCGCCGGTGATAGCGGATCTTCTGACCGGCAAACGGATGGTAAAGCCCATGTGGATTTTCCGGCGGCAAGCCCCTATGTACTGGCCTGCGGTGGAACCAAATTGCTCAGCAACGCAGAAACGGTTTGGAATGATCAGGACGGATGGGCAACCGGCGGCGGTATCAGTGATGTGTTTCCCGTTCCGGATTATCAGAAAGCGATTTCCCTTCCTCCCTCCGTGAATTCGAAACAACAAAAGGGCAGGGGAGTGCCCGATATTGCCGCCAATGCAGATTCTGCAACGGGATATAATATTCTGGTAGATGGACAATGGACGGTGATTGGCGGCACCAGCGCCGTTGCCCCGCTGATAGCGGGCCTGATTGCGCTGGCCAATCAAAAATTAAAAAAAAATGTAGGATTTATTCATCCCAAAATATATGCAACGAATGCAGCCGTGTTCAGGGATATTACCCAGGGCAATAATATCACCGCAACAAATGGCGGCTATACGGCGGCAAAGGGTTGGGATGCCTGTACGGGCCTGGGTGTTCCGTTGGGAGCCGTTGTGGGAGTGCTTTGATAAATTGAAACAGATACGGGAAACTGCATTAAGAATAAAAATCCGGATTTATCATCATTCAAACTTCCTTCCCTTTGTAAACCAGAAATCCCGGTAAGAGAAAATAAAGGTTGCACCGAAATAATTTTCCTTGATCAGATTATTTTCAGTTGTTCCGCGGATGCCATACTGGAGGGACACGTTTAAATTCAGCGGAGTGCGTTTGGCATTTAATCCAAATCCTGCAGTAACGCCCATGTCCTCGATGGGTTTTCCGTTAACGATGATATACGATTTATTGTAGTAGAGACCGGCCTGTATAAAACTTGTTTCAAACCGGGTGTTGTAAGCAGTTGTCTGATTGGAGATTTCGAAACCAACGGAAGCGCGCTGGCTTTTTTCATATAAAAAATCATTCGTATTGGAACGGAGCGAACCCCAGTCCTGAAACCGGTAATCCGCAAGAAAGGTATACTTTTTATTGCGGGTAATGGTAAGGCCGGCGCCATAACTTGCGGGAATGGTAAATGTGCCAACGTCACGCTTTGAGCGGATGGCGATGGAATCAATATCAAGTATGGTGATCTGATGATCGGTATTGAGCCAGCCTTCGTTGGCATAAACCAGCCCGAGGGAAATATCCCAGTGTTTGCCTAACGCTGTATAGTATTGAATGCCGTAATCAAAATAAAAATTATTGTAAAAGGTTTTGTCATTCTTTGATAAATAGATGGCGCTTCCGGACGGTCCCTGAATAACATTTTTCGTACTGATGGCGCCGAACAGGTAAGAAGAAGTGATGCCGATTGAAAGATGGTTGAAAAATTCATATCCGTTCGACCAGAAAACTTTATTGATTCCGCCATATCCTTCATTGTAAGACGGGATCAGGTTTCCGCCAACGCCTAATGGCTTTGTTCCGGTGTATTCATAGTTTTCGCTACTGTACGGCGCGATGCCGATCGCACTGCCCCAGTGTTTGAACAATTTCGTACCCATCGTAAATCTTTTGAAAGTTATATCGGTGGAAGTGTTGTTGGTTGTGCTGACCGGATTTCCGGAATAGCTCACAAATTTTCCTTTGATGCCGATCTCGCCGGCAAACCACTGATTTTCCAGCGCGGAAAGGGATGCTGGATTATTCGTGATCAGGTTCCGGCTGCTCCGGTAGGCAATACCGGTTGAGGAAAGTCCGCTGGTACGGTTGGCGAAGCCATCCTCCAGATCTCCGATTCCAAGCAGGGAATAAGGCTGAATTGTTATTTTGCGCATGCCCTTTAAACAAAAGCAGCGCCGAAAATAATATGGTCAAAAATATTCTCATGAAAGAAAATCCGTTCGGTTTGATCATATTAATAATATGAGGCATAATAGATGGTCAGGGAAATCTGATTTACTTTCAGCGCATTTTGCTGATCTCCCACCACAACCCTGTTGAAACTGGTATTGTATACAGTTGGACGGAATCGTTAACAGCAAACCGTTTTTCGCAAGGTTCTCAGGGCCCTGCAGGATCTGCTGTTGAATGTACCCGGTGACATCATAGGTATAGGCCGTATTGGCGCCATACAGATAATCAATGCTGAGATTTCCTGTACCTGAATTTAAAGCCTGCCCCAGCGTGTTGGCTTCCGTAGTAGTGGATAAGCTGATCTGGGGCGGAAGATTGAAAATCGGGCTATAGGTTCCGTCCACCGGTTTAATTCTCAGTTCCGCTTTCATAACACTGAGATAGTCGGGAAACTGAAGTAAAGCATTGATATTCGGGAAAAGCAATTTTACATAGATGCCGGTAGACGGTTGCAGGTAAGCCGCATTTCCGCTGGCAGTGGAAGGGATTTCAGGATGCTGACGGTCGATTCCCTGAACAGGCGTTCCTGTTCTGTCTACGTAGATATTATTAAACTGGTTGGACTTGTTGGTAAAAGGGAAATCCGTAGTTTCTGGTTGATATACCACCCCGGGGTTGTGGTAATGCAGCCGGATGAATACAGAATCCTTGAATCCGAAAATCGCGCCGGGCAGCGTGGAATCCGGATAAATGGCCAGGCCTTTAAAAAAGCCCCTGAAAGTAGCTGCATTTTTAACCGTATCCGATTGGTTGTACAACAAGTTGAAAAACCGTTCCCCCAGAGTATTGGGCAGGCGGATCTTAATGGAATCTCCTGCTTTCTGGGAAGTAAATCCGGCAGTCGGATTGATGCGCACATCTACCGATCCGAGTACGGCAGGGTCGAAAGGAATGGTATTAATATTATAGAATGCCGTTTGTGTACCGGGGTAGTTCAGCACATCTGCTCAGCTGGCTTACCATGAAACGCTGAACCTGGGATGTATCTCCGTAAAAAGTTTTATTGATCTCCATAATTAATTCAATGGAATCATATACGGAGAGGTTGGTGAGTGTTGGCAGTGTGCCGGGATAAGTAATTTCATTAAAACTCCTGGCTCCGATATTTCCAAAATAAGGATCCTTATACTGGCCCAGTAACATGGTTCCGGATCCGGATGTCGGAAAGGAATCCAGGAAAACCGTGGAGACTTTAACACTGAAGGTATCCAGCCCTTTCACATCCGTGCTGTTATCGCTGCCCAGATCCGTGCCGAAATTAATGGACGGTTTGGTGCAGGAAAGCATCCCCAGCAATGAAAGAACAGGTAACAGATAGAAAGCTGAACGATGCCTGAGAATACATTTCCTTGTCATGCTGTGATTATCTGCTGATTAGGGATCCGGCCCGGAATGAAATGAATAAATGCTGCTGAAAACGCAAAAGTATGTTTTTTGAATTCGATTAACAATTGAAACGATTGACGTTATTTGATAAATTTTTGTGAAATCCCCTGAATTGTCCGTATTTCGCGCTGCAAATAAAATACTTTTATCGCTACAAAACACAGTATCTATTAATACAACAATATGAAGCGGATCTACATTCCAGTGTTTTCTGCTTTTCGGTTTAATCACTTTGTTTTCCTGTCATTAAAATTCCATTCCTTACACCCAGGATGGTAACTGGGTAACCCGGTCTCAATTAAACGGACCTGCCCGGAGTGAAGCCGTTGAATTTATAATTGGTAATTTTGCTTATCTGGGAACAGGCTGGGACGGATTGAACAAACGTTACCGGGATTTCTGGAAATATGATGCCACCAATGATGTCTGGACACAGGTTGCCAGCATGCCGGACAGTACTGAAAGAAGTTCTGCCGTTGCTTTTACCGCCGCCGGTAAAGGATATGTGGGAACAGGTTATGATGGATTCAACTACCTCAGTGATTTTTATGAGTATGATCCGGCAACGGATACCTGGACAAAGAAAGGTAGTTTTCCGGGCGGCGCCAGATATGAAGCCGTAGCATTTGGTATTGGCGATTACGGATATCTGGGCACCGGGTTCGACGGAAATAATGCGCTCAAGGATTTCTATCGTTACGATCCCGCATCAGACAGCTGGCTGGATATCGGTTTCAGCGGCAACAAAAGATATGGCGCCGTTACATTTCTTTATAATAACAAAGCATATCTCGTAACCGGTGTGAACAGCGGAACCACCATCAATGATTTCTGGGTATTTGACCCCAGTCTGCCCTCCGCCAACTGGAAAGAACTCCGTCACATTACGAATTACAGCAGCGATGCTTACGATGATGGATATACGAATATCGTCAGGAACAATGCGGCAGCCTTTGTAATCGGCGATAAGGGCTATATCAGTACCGGGGAAAATGGGGTGGCCTTAACCTTTACCTGGGAATATGATTTTGCTACGGATGTCTGGGTTGAAAAATCCAATTTTGAAGGACCTCCCACTACCGGTGCGGTTGGTTTTAATGTGTTGGGCCGCGGTTATATTGCAACAGGAAGAAGTGCTCCCGGCCAGGCTTCTGCTTCCGATTTCCTGCGGGAATTCCAGCCGGGCGTGGTATTGAATCCAAATGACAATTAAAAAATATTCTCATACTGATCATCACCGCGCTGCTCGTTGGCAGCGCGGTAATTTTTTTTGTGCGCAGGGATCATCCGTCGGACAAGATCTTTCTCAAAGCCGTTCCCATGAAAACAGCCTATGGATGGGGTTATAATATTATGGCGGATGATAAAATTTATATACGGCAGGATTATATGCCCGCCGTGCCCGGAAAACAGGGGTTTAAATCTTCGCAGGATGCGTTGCTGGTTGGAAACCGGGTGATTCAGAAAATCACTAGGAACGAATTGCCGGCCATTACAGAAAAAGATCTCGAAGAACTAGGGGTATTAAAAAAATGAAAGCGGGTAATTTATTAAAAGAGAAAAGCCGTTCCGGGTTTAGCGGAACGGCTTTTTCAATTCGTTAAACCGGGTAATCAAAGTGTAAACATTTTCATGATGGTAAAGGATTATGATTAAATTCTCCGGCTTTACACGATACTGGTTTCTTTGGTTTTCATTAGGTTGGATTTTCTAACAGGTTCGGTTTTCAAAGGATGTTCTGGACGGTTTTCGGATTTGGATCTGGTTTCGTAGGATCTGGATGGTTTTTCTTCGGATTTGGATGCTTTCTTTGGATTTGGTTTCGGTCTTCTTCGGATTTGGATGGTTTTTCTTCGGATCAGGTTTTAATTTTTCGTCGGATAGGTTTTTTTCAGGGATCAGGTTTTTTCTACAGGTTCAGGATTTAGGGATTTTGGTTTTTTCTCAGGATTCGGATTTAAAGTTTAAGGTTTAGGGGTTTATCTTTTTGGATATTTTCATCGCGTTGACAATACAAAGATGCTCTGCTTTCACCCCTTTTAATAACTTATTCGATTAAGGGGATTAAACCTTCGATTTTCAGGGTTAAATTGACGATTAAACGAAAATCCCCATTGCCGATTCCTCTTTCCTCAATACTTTTGCCCCTCTTTAAATACATATAAATGAGACAAATCGCTTTCCGGGAAGCTTTACGTGAAGCCATGGCAGAAGAAATGCGCCGGGACGACCGTGTTTTTCTGATGGGAGAAGAAGTGGCTGAATACAATGGGGCCTATAAGGTTAGTCAGGGTATGCTGGATGAATTTGGCCCTAAAAGGGTCATTGATACACCCATTTCAGAACTTGGATTTACGGCTATCGGGGTAGGTGCCGCCCAGAATGGCCTTCGTCCGGTATTGGAATTCATGACCTGGAATTTTGCCGCCCTGGCCCTGGACCAAATCCTCAATACGGCATCTAAAATGCTGGCTATGAGTGGCGGCCAGGTTGGTTGCCCCATCGTATTCCGGGGTCCGAACGGCTCGGCCGGTCAGCTTGGCGCCCAGCATTCCACGGCTTTTGAAAGCTATTATGCCAATATACCCGGATTAAAAGTGGTTTCTCCCAGTAACGGTTATGATGCCAAGGGGCTGCTGAAGCAGGCTATCCGCTATGAGGAAGATCCGGTCATTTTCATGGAAAGTGAAGTGATGTATGGCGATAAATGCGAAGTGCCGGAAGAAGAATATTATATTGAACTGGGCAAAGCACAGTAAAAAAACAGGGAACAGATGTTACCATTGTTTCCTATAATAAAATGATGAAAGTCGCCCTGGCCGCTGCGGCGGAGCTCGAAAAAGAAAATATCAGTGCTGAAGTGATTGACCTCAGAACCATCCGCCCGCTCGACTGGATGACCATTCTGGAAAGTGTTAAAAAGACCAACCGCCTGGTGATTGTCGAAGAACAATGGCCTTTTGCTTCCATTTCTTCAGAAATAGCCTATACGATACAGAAAGAAGGATTTGATTACCTGGATGCACCCATCCGCCGGATTACTGCCGCCGATGCGCCGCTGCACTATGCAGCGAACCTGGTTGCCGCGGCAATGCCTTCAGTTGAAAAAACCGTAAAAATGGTGAAAGAAGTAATGTATCTGAAGAAATAAGGCCCATCCTTTGAGCGCCAAATAAATGCCGATGAAATCTTTATTCAGCTTCCTGCTTTGTGTTTCTGTGACATTGTTGTTAAATGCGCAGAGTCGGCTATCAGCCCTCCGCTGAAAATCTGGCAGCCCGGAAATGGTTCGACAGTGCCCGTTTCGGCATGTTTATTCACTGGGGTGCATTCAGTGTGCCGGGTGACGGGGAATGGGTGATGAATAACCGGAATATCACGGTTTCCGAATACAGCCGTCTACAGACTATTTTTAATCCGGTTCGCTTTGATGCGGAAAAATGGGTGTCTGCCGCTAAACGCGCCGGCATGCAATATATCACGCTCATTACCCGCCATCACGATGGCTTCAGCGATTGGGATACCAAACAATCGGAATGGAAAATCACGAATACCGACTGGAAACAGGATGCGGTAAAACTGATTGCAGATGAATGTCATCGGCAGGGCATTAAATTGTTTGTTTATTATTCTTTGCTGGACTGGTACCGCAGCGACTATCAGTATGAAACGGGCAGAACGGGTCATGGAACCGGCCGAACCGCAAAAAGCGACTGGAACAGCTATATCCGGTTTATGAAAGCCCAGCTGACCGAACTGCTGACGAATTATGGGCCCATTGCCGGAGTTTGGTTCGATGGATACTGGGACCAGCTTCCGATGATCAGGACAAACAAGTAAACCTAAGGTGGACTGGCATCTGGCGGAGATCTATGCCCTGATCCATCAACTGCAGCCACAATGTCTGATCGGAAATAATCATCACCTGGCCCGCTTCCCGGGGAAGATTTTCAAATGTTTGAAAAAGACCTTCCCGGAAAGAATACGACCGGTTTTGGCGGGCATCCGTTTCCAGCCTGCCGCTGGAAACCTGCGAAACCATTAATAATTCCTGGGGTTTTAATATTACGGATACCCATTATAAATCAACCAAGGAAACTGATCCGCCTGCTCGTAAATGATGCAGGCTACGGAGCCAATCTTCTATTGAATATCGGACCCCTGCCAAACGGGGAAATTCAAACCGCATTTACCGACCGGCTGGACAGCATGGGCAACTGGCTAAAGAAAACGGAGAAACCATTTATGGAACACGGGGCGGATATATGAAACCTCAGCCCTGGGGAGCGATTACAGAAAAGGGAAATCTGGTGTATCTCCATCTGTTTAAAACAGACGGGGATAAATTTTTTCTGAAAATACCTTATAAAGTGAAATCAGCGAAAATGTCGGGAAAGCCATTGCGCATTCAGCAACTGGCTGACGATTATCTGATGATTGATCTGAAAGGATTGAACCTGGATCCGGTGGATGCGATTGTTCAGCTGGAGTAGAGAAGAAATAAAATAGAAATCCCGGACCTGCCAATGGCTGATCCGGGAACTTATTTTATTAGTGAATGGCTTTTAAAACGTTGCCCAGTATCAGCAGGGAAACATAAGCAAAGCCGATCAATACAAATCCAAAAACGGTCAATTTTACAAACACCTTCGCCGGTGCATTGGCGGAATGGATCCAATTCCTGTTTCATAGGGTTGAATTTTTAATATTGGTTTTTCAAAAAATAATGTCAATCACAAAATAAGCCGGAAATCCGGGACCTGCAACGTAATTTTACGAGGTAAATCTTGATGAAAGGATTCTGCCATTTCAAATGCCCGTTATTAGCTAAATTGCGTGATAATTAGCTGAAAATCCGGCCTTTATTTAATAGAAACCGGAATACATGTCGAATATTCTGATCATTGATGATGAAAAAGCCATCCGTAAAACCCTGAGTGAAATACTTTCCTATGAAGGGTATAAAATTGATGAAGCCGGGGATGGGGAAGAAGGGTTCAGGAAATTTAAAGAGAAGGAATATGATGTAATCCTTTGTGATATCAAGATGCCCAGGATGGATGGCATTGAGTTTCTGGAAAAGGCAAAAGAATCCAATCCGGATATTCCCATTATTATGATTTCCGGACATGGAACCATTGAAACCGCCGTGGAAGCCGTAAAAAAAGGAGCTTATGATTATATTTCCAAACCTCCGGATCTGAACCGTCTGCTGATCACCATCCGCAATGCGATGGATAAAACTTCCCTGGTTGCTGAAACAAAAGTGCTGAAACGCAAGGATGAGCAAGGTGCAGGAAATGATCGGCGCTTCAACCCCTATTCAAAAAATAAGGGAAACCATCGATAAAGTGGCGCCTACCGATGCCCGGATACTGGTGACCGGTGAAAATGGGGTGGGAAAAGAACTGGTTGCCCGCTGGGTGCATGAAAAAAGTAACCGGGCTTCGGGTCCTCTCATTGAAGTGAACTGCGCCGCCATACCGGGGGAATTGATTGAAAGTGAATTATTCGGTCATGAAAAAGGCTCCTTTACTTCAGCAGTGAAACAAAGGATCGGCAAATTTGAGCAGGCAAATTCGGGAACACTTTTTCTGGATGAAATCGGAGATATGAGCCCGAATGCACAGGCTAAAGTATTACGCGCCCTGCAGGAAGGAAAAATCACGCGGGTGGGCGGCGACAAGGATATTAATGTGGATGTACGGGTGATTGCGGCTACCAATAAGGATCTGCTGAAAGAAGTGGATGAAAAAAATTTCCGGCTTGATCTTTATCACCGGCTGAGTGTGATCATCATTCATGTGCCTTCGCTGAATGAACGGAAAGATGATATTCCATTGCTGATCGATAAATTCATGAAGGATATCTGTAATGAATATGGCATCGCCAGAAAGGGAATTGATGATGAAGCTATCCAGGCCCTGCAGGAATACAACTGGACGGGAAATATCCGCGAACTCAGAAATGTGGTGGAACGGCTGATCATTCTTTCGGCAAAAACCATTACCCGGGAAGATGTGGCCAGTTATGTGCTGCCAAAAAAATAAGGCTCTTAAATTTTATATAAATATGCCGGACTGGTTCACATTTTTCGTTCCTGCGGCTGTACTTTGACAGCCGATTAATATGATACTTTTGCCCCTATCTAAAAATCGCCTACATGACTTCACATCAGATTTTGGTGCTTGTTTTGATACAGCTTTTGATTCTCCTGCTTCCGGCATTCGGTCTGTCTATAATGTTTGAAAAAGCAAATGTGCCGGGTTGGAAGGCGTTCGTTCCCTTTTATAATACCTGGGTGATGCTGGATCTTGCCAAAAGGCCCAAACACTGGGTTTACTGGCAGTTCATTCCGATTGTGGGCTGGTTTATCTCAATGGGCATTTATATTGAATTTGTAAAAACCTTTGGGAAATTCAAATTCTATGAACATGCCCTTGCGGCATTATTGCCGGTTTTTATTTTCCTTATCTGGGATTCAATAAAACAGATCGTTTTATCGGCGCTGAAGGAGCAGCGAAATATAAAAAATCCGTTTCCCGCGAATGGCTGGATGCGGCAGTGTTTGCAGTCATTGCGGCCACGCTTATCCGGACTTTTATTTTTGAAGCTTATGTGATCCCGACTCCTTCCATGGAAAAAACCCTGCTGGTCAATGATTTTCTTTTTGTCAGCAAGTTCAGTTATGGACCCCGCATTCCGAATACGCCGATTGCCATGCCCTTTGTGCATCATACCATGCCGCTGGTCGATATGAAATCCTATGTGGAATGGATCCATATCCCCTATACGCGCTGGTTTCCTGCGCCTGTGAAAAGAAATGATGTGGTTGTTTTTAATTTTCCCGACGGCGATACCGTGATCAATAAAGAAGAATATCAGTCCGAACAACCTTATTATGATGTGGCACGCGCGCTGGGTAACGGAGATATCAATGCCGGCCGTAAGATTATTCTCAACGACCCGGATGATTATCCGCTGGTGGTTCGCCCGGTAGATAAACAGGAAAATTATATCAAACGCTGTGTTGCCGTTGCCGGGGATACCCTGCAGATCAGAAATCAGATCGTATATATCAATGGTCAGAAAGAAGCACTGCCCGGCTACTTCCGAAACGAATTATATTGTGGTTACCCGTGGCCAGCCCCTGGATGAAACCGTGATGAAGGAAGAATATGATATTGATCTGGGCAACCCGGAAGAATTTCAGCAAACGGGTACTCCGAACCGTTACCGCATCCTGCTGACTGCTGCCGCTAAAGAAAAAATGCTGAAAAACGGACTGGCGAAAGAAATCATTCCTGAAATTGACAGCTACCCGCACGGTTTATCCTTATGATGCCCACTATAATTGGACAAGGGATAATTTTGGACCCATCTGGATTCCGAAAAAGGGCGCCACGCTGGAATTAAATGCCATGAACTATCCGCTTTATGAACGGGCTATCCGGGATTATGAAAAAAATAAACTGGAGATGAAAAGTGACGGCAAAATTTTTCTGAACGGGCAGGAAGCCACCCACTATACTTTTAAAATGGATTATTACTGGATGATGGGAGATAACCGGCACATGTCGCAGGACAGCCGCTACTGGGGCTTTGTTCCCGAAGATCATGTGGTGGGAGAAGCCTGGATGATCTGGATGAGCTGGAATAAGGGGGTTCGCTGGAGCCGTCTGTTCAAGCGGATCAGATAATCGGATCCCATGAAGAAAGAACTAACCATTCCAATTGAATGTGTATGCAGATTCCGGGGAGCTGGAGCCTGATGATGCCGAATTGCTGAATCTGGCCCGGAAATCTACCGGAGATGCTTATGCGCCTTATTCCCGGTTCCGGGTGGCGGCGGCGGTCACGGCTTGCCAACGGAAAAACCCTTTCGGGAACAAACCAGGAAAATGCTTCTTATCCGGCAGGTATCTGCGCTGAAAGAGTGGTGCTTTCTGCCGCATCTGCGGTTTATCCCGGGCGTGGCTGTAACTGCTCTCGCCGTTTCTTATTTTCGTGAAGACGGAACCCTTTCGAAGCCGGTTTCTCCCTGCGGTATCTGCAGGCAAACCCTTTCGGAGTATGAACTCCGGGCGGGAAGACCGATCCGTATCATCCTGAGCGGCCATTCAGGCGAAGTATTGATCCTCCGTGCTGCAGGCGACCTGTTGCCGCTTGCCTTTACGTCAGCGGAATTGAAATAATCCATATTTTAAATATGTTAAAATGGGGATGGTGGAAACCTAAATCCCCGATATTACGTCTCTGGTAAAACACCTGATTAAAAATCCATTATGAAGAAAATAATTTTTGTTGTTGTTTGTCTCGTTGTTTCGCGGATATTTTGTTTCCTGCGTTAAGTCGGTAAACGGGACTACGACACCCCCGTGCAATGCTGTGGATCCTGTTCAGGATTCTGCACAGCTGATCCATTTTGCCGCAGATTCCATTACCCTCACAAAAGACACTACTGGTGTTTATTTTCAAATACTCGACAGTGGTTCCGGAGTCAGTCCTGTCAATACATCCGGTTTGGTGGTTACTTATACCGGCCGGTTAATGGATAATACCGTATTTACTGCAGACAGCAATTCCAATCTCAGGGGATTGCAACTGGGACAATTAATTCCGGGATGGCAGATCGGATTGCCCAAAATAAAAAAAGGCGGACATATTAAGCTCCTGATCCCGTCTGCATTTGCCTATGGCTGCCAGGGTTCAGGTACGACGATTCCACCGAATGCTCCGGTATATTTTGATATTTATCTGATCGATGTAATTTAGTTTATCAGTAACTTAGGTCTCTGATAAAAAATGAACCGTGATCATGTCACGGGTCATTTTTATGTATATGCTAAACCACGGATCTCACCAGCCAGACATCAATATTCATTCATCTTAAGGTTAAAGCTCGATGAAAATCAAAAAAAACAATTCCAGAAGGGATTTTCTTAAATCTTCCGGTATGGCCGCAGCAGGATTTCTTATTGTGCCCCGGCATGTGCTGGGCCGCGGTTTTGTCGCCCCCAGTGATAAACTCAATATCGCCGGCATCGGCGCGGGCGGAAAAGGGCAAAGCGATCTGTTTGAATTCTCCAAAAGCCCGAATGCCAACATTGCTTATCTCTGCGATGTGGACGATCGTCAGGTTACAAAATCGGTGGAAAGGTTTCCGAAAGCGAAACGCTATTATGATTTCAGGGAAATGCTGGAAAAAGAACATAAGCATATTGACGCGGTTTCTGTTTCCATTCCGGATAACTGCCATGCGGTAGCTGCCCTGGCAGCCATGCAGCTTGGCAAGCATGTGTATGTACAGAAACCCATGACCCATGATATTTATGAAGCACGAATGCTAACGGAGGCGGCTAAACGCTATAAGGTCGTAACGCAAATGGGCAACCAGGGCTCCTCGGGAAACGGCGTTCGCACCATGCAGGAATGGTATAATGCCGGTATTATCGGAGATGCTACCGCCATTCATGTATGGACCAACCGTCCGGTTTGGCCGCAGGGTTTCGGAACACCTAAAAGTACCGATCCGGTTCCGCCTGAATTGAAATGGGATCTCTGGCTGGGACCTGCCCAGGAGCATGAATATCATAAAGAATATGTACCCTTTAACTGGCGCGGCTTCTGGGATTTCGGCACCGGTGCGCTGGGAGATATGGGCTGCCACCTGATTGATCCCGCTTTTAAAACGGTTGGACTGGGTTATCCTTCTGAAGTGGAATGCAGTGCGGTGAATATCGTGGAAAAGATGTGGACGCCTGATTATTTCCCTGAGAGCTGTCCTGCCGCATCTGCCATTATCTTAAAATTTCCGGGCAAGGCGGGAAAACCGGATGTAAAAATGTACTGGAACGATGGGGGCATTCTGCCGGAACGTCCGGATGAACTTGGACCGGATGAATTGTTTGGCGATCATGATGGCTGTGGTGTTCTGATTACCGGCACCAAAGGGAAAATAATGTGTGGTACATACGGAAGCAATCCTACTTTATTACCAACCTCCAGAATGCAGGAAGTGCATGTTCCTGAAACCCTGGCGCGTGTTCCGGAAGGACATTATGTGCAATGGGTGAATGGCTGTATTGCAGGCTATGGCCGAAAGGAACTGAGTTCATCCTTCGACTATGCAGGACCGCTTACCGAAACCGTGTTGATGGGAAATCTGGCCCTGAGAAGCTGGAATGTAAAGAACGGAAAAGGTTTTCCCGGAAGAAAAAAATTACTCTGGGATGCAGTGAATATGAAGATTACGAATTTTGATGAGGCGAATCAGTTTGTGAAGAGGACGTATAGGGCCGGATGGTAGAGTGATCGTTGATGGTATATGGTTGATGGCCCCCATGTGTAAATTCGCACATGAGTCCATTAACCATCAACCATATACCATCAACGGTTTTAAAGCGTCCTACTTACATCACTATTCCGTTCTTTGAAAAAGACTCGAAAATATCCAGCATCAGTTCATTTCTTAAATCACCGGAATCAGATAAATCGGGAACCCAGAAAATAATTTCAAAAATAACCGCATTGTTGGCAAACGAATCCACGGTAACTCCGGCAGGAGGATCTTTTAGTATCTTATCATTCTTCTCCGATCATTTCTAAAATCAGTTCCCTGGCTTTCCTGAAATCGGATTTATAAGGAACTGTAATCAGAAAACGGATTCTACGGTTACGGTTGTTCAGCGTCCAGTTGATGAGTTGCTGGGATAACAGATCGCCGTTCGGTATAATAATGCTTGCGCCTTCTCCATTATTCATTCTGCTGGATCTTACACCGATATCCTGGATGGTTCCGGTTTTCCCTCCTATTTCAATCGTGTCCCCGATCTGAATGGGCCGCTCAAATGCAATGATGATTCCCGACACCAGGTTATTCACCAGGTTTTGTAAACCGAAGCCGATACCAACACCCAACGCGCCGAGCAGGATGGAGATTTTGTTAATCGGAATACCGGCAGCAGCAATGGCAATCAGAAAACCGACCGTCCAGATTCCAATTCTTACGATCAGGGCCACGGAACCCAGTTTGCTTTTTTTGTGAATGCCTGCATGCCGGTTCTGATCGAAGAAAAAACTGACAAACCGCGACAATATCGATGAAACCCAGATGATCAGCAGAAAAATGACCAGGCTTGAATAGTTAAAGCTAAAGCTCCCGATGGCGCGGGTTTTATTAAAGAAGAAATCGAGGTAGTGGTAAATTTCGTCGTAAAATGTCAGGTTTCTTGAAATGGAAAATGCCCAGACCAATACAGTGATTACCCAGAGTATTCTTCTAAGCTTGGTTTTCAGATCAACGAAATTCAGAAATGCGGAAAACCGGTTATTACTGTACGCTTCCGACTGCATATAGATAGCATCCACCAGGATGGTGGAACAGATTTTCAGGGAAACCGCCAGCAGGAGACTGTCAATAGCGCTGATGGCAAATAATTTTGAAAGTATGAGACAGCCGGTATAATTGCAAACTACTGAAATACCAGTCTGAAAAATGGTAAGGATCAGAACCAGCCTGCGCGCGGGAGAGTCGTCCAGATTTCTGAACAGCACTGTTTTTTTGCTTAGCATCACAAATGCACAATATGATCAGTGCAATTCCGCCAATCATCAGTCCCCATCTTTCGCCAAATGCGGAATCGAGTAATAAATCATCAATAGCAAATGCGATCCAGATCAGACAAAGGCTAAACCAGAACCATTTCCCCGTTTTACTGAGATAAGGAAGCAGCAGGATGCTCAGGAAAAAAAGTCTGCAAAGCCCGTTTCCGTGCAGGTATATGGCAGGCAGACTTGCATACATGAACGATCCGTAGGTAAATAAAAGAAGCAGGCTTGAAAAGAAAGCAGAATGATTGATAAACCTGATGTTCTTTAAGATAATTTCTTTTTCCTTTTCTTTTTTAATATGATGCAGGTTAATCAGAAACCAGACCAGCAATATGATCCAGATAACAATATTAACAGACCGGGTGTCCCATGTTGTGGCTGTAAAAATCTTTAAAACTCTTACAGACCGGGAAAGCGCATTGACGGTTAAATCCAGCAGGGCGGAATCATAATCCCGGGGAACTGTTTTTAATAATGGAGGCTTCCTCAGGTTTCCACATGCCGGATCGCATTTGCTGCGTGCGGAAGAGGATTTCCGATTTGAGGTCCTTAACCAGCAAAAAATTAACCGCCACGCGGTTCCGGAGGGTATTGATCTTTATGATGGCTCCGTGCTGGACAGAATCCAGGGAAAGAGACCGGTCATGAACAGCTTTCATTTCTCCGTGCAATACTGAATCCAGCGAAGCATTCAACAGGGAACTGTCATGTTTTATTTTCCGGATATGATCATGGTTCTTATCCATCTGATCACTAAATCCATCCAACAACTTTTGCCAGCCTGTTAGTCTTTCCTGTGATTCATCCAGGAGAACGGACGCAGTATTCAGATTCCGGAGATTTAGCGGATTGTCATTTCTTTCCAGCCGGTTATGGAAGAAATTTAAACCGCGTTCCAGGCCGGATAGCGCTTTTAGAATGCCGACAGTATCTAGTTTTCGGGTCAGGTACGATTCAGCCCGGTTCAGCCGGAAAGAATAGGTTTCCACTTTGTTTACCATGTTCGGAACCGTGGTATCCCTTATTTGTTCTTCCTGAAGCAGTGAATCTGACAGCCGGGAATTCATATCCAGGATAGAACTATCGCTTTTCCGGTGCTGCTGAATGTGTTTTTTGGTCTGCGCCAGGCCCAGGCTGCAATATCCGGTCATCAGGATTAAAAACGGAAGCCGCATCGCCCGCAACGTAAAAGGCATAAACAAAGGGGATTTATCCGCAAATTAATGCAAAAAGATAGTTAGCAATACTGGCAGAATGCAATTACCGGGCCTTATTCATTCAGCATCCGGGACAAGCATTAAAAGTTCGGTCTTTTTGTAGAGATTCGATTCATTGTCGAAGCATTTGCTGAATTCCTCCAGCAGGGTTTGAATGATGCGGATGTGGTTTGCCGGTTTGAAATGCAGGGGAGCCGGCGTAACGGAGATGCGGCTGAAATAATTGTTGACATCCTTATGGGTGAAGACCTGCCCGCTCATGGGGTCAATAAAAAATTCAATCCGGTCGCGGGGATCCTTCATGGCGGCCTCCTCACTGAAATCGGGTTTGATATAAGCCAGTACAAACTGCTGCGGAATATTGATCACCTTTACCGGAATGTCGAGTAACTCACATTAGCAGCAGGTAAACGATTCCATTGATAATGGTATTTCCTCTTTTGGTTTCGATCAGTTTATTGATTAAAAATTCTTCGGGATGCTGATACCCGACTTCTGTTCCTTTCAGATTATAATAACCATATATAATACTGGTCAGTACATTGATCTGTTCCAGTGGTGTCAGATAACTATTGAGTTCGAGCCATACATTGCGGCGTAGTTTCTCCATTTCCTGCAGTACGGAACTGGTGCCGAGATCCGGATACTGGAACTTGGAGACGAGCAGGGTGGCCGTGAGCAGATCCTGATAACTGCTGCCCTTCCAGCGTTGGAAGTCTTCCGTCAGGTCGCGGTAGTGCAAACGGTGAATCAGCATTTCGATCCTTTCCTGAATGGTTGCCTGAATGGTATTCTCCCAAAGATATTCCAGGTTGGGAATAATGCCCCTGCCATAGCTGATGATACGGTCGCTGATGGTGGTAAACACTTCCTCATCCGGATCATCAATGAGATGAAACAATGCTTTTATTTCTTTGGATTCCTGCATGGGGTGGATAGTTTGTCTTCAGGCGATATACAGTCGGGATAACGGAGATGAATATCGCGGAAGTTAAAAAAACGGCAATGACAATCTTATCCACAAACCCCTCCCGGGTGTTTATTTCATGGATGGAATGCTGTCCGTTATTATGGATAACGAAGGAATTGTAAAAATCTTATGAAGATTTCTTCTTTCGGGGAACTCTTTTTGGCGGATTGGCTTTCACCTCTTCAATGATGGCTTTGATTTCATTAATTCAAGCCCTGCCACGTTCTCCTGTTTTTCCTTGGGGATCTTATAATTGCGCAATCCCTGTTTTATATAAGGGCCGTAGGGGCCGCGAAGCAGCTGTATCTTTTCTTTTTCAAATACTTTGATGGTTCTTTGTTCTTTGGCCGCCCTTTTTTCCACAATGATGGGAGTGGCTTCTTCGAAGCTGATGGTATACGGATCAAATTCTTTTCCCAGTGAATAGAATTTCTTGTCGTGGGCAATATAAGGGCCAAATCTTCCGATGTTCACAGTCACATCCGATTCTTCAAACTGTCCGAGGTTTCGCGGAAGCCTGAATAATTCCATTGCTTCTTCCAGGTTGATGGTTTCGATGCTCTGGGTATTTTTTAGTTTTGCAAATCTCGGTTTCTCTTCATCATTTTGTTCGCCGATCTGCACCATCGGGCCATAACGGCCCATCCGGGCGATCACTTTTTTGCCGGTAACCGGATCCATGCCCAGTTCTCTTTCACCTCTGATCCGTTCTGCAGTTTCAATGGTATTTTCTACATCTTTTTTAAATGGAGTATAAAATTCATCGATCATGTTGTTCCATTTCATCTTGCCATTGGCCACTTCATCAAATTCTTCTTCAATGCGCGCAGTGAAATTGTAATCCATGATATCATCAAAATACTGTTTCAGAAAATCAGTTACCACCAGTCCCAGATCCGTTGGAAACAATTTGGATTTTTCTGCGCCGGTGGTTTCCTGTTCGGTTATTTTATTGACGGTATTGTCTTTCAGTTTTAATATCCTGAAATGCACGGATCACGCCTTCCTTATCTCGTTTTCTCCACATATCCTCTTTTTAAAATGGTGGAAATGGTGGGGCATAGGTGGAGGGCCGGCCAATGCCCAGTTCTTCCAGTTTTTTAACCAGTGAGGCTTCTGTATATCTGGGCAGCGGGCGGCTGAATCTTTCCGTGGCGCGCATTTCCGCCAGCGGAAGTTGCTGGTTCACGGTAAGGGGAGGCAGCATGCCTTCCTGCTGTTCTTCTTCGCAATATCTCTCATCATCCCGGTCTTCCCGGTACACTTTTAAGAATCCGTCAAATTTCAATACTTCACCGGTGGCTGTCAATTCTTCCTTATTGGTGGATATCTGTATTTTGGCAGTTGTTTTTTCCAGTTCTGCATCCGCCATCTGGGAGGCCATGGTTCTTTTCCAGATCAGTTCATAGAACCGGCGGCAGTCTGCATCATCCACGCTGGTGTTCTCCATATAAGTTGGGCGGATCGCTTCATGCGCTTCCTGCGCGTTTTCATTTTTATTTTTGAAAGCCCGGTGCTGGTAATATTTGTTTCCAAATTTACTGCTGATCTCCGCTTTCAGGTTTTCCATTGCTGTTTCACTCAGGCTCACGCTGTCGGTACGCATGTAAGTGATCTTACCGCTTTCATATAATTTCTGCGCGAGCAGCATGGTCCGGCTCACGGAATAACCCAGTTTGCGGGAGGCTTCCTGCTGAAGGGTGGAAGTAGTGAAAGGCGCCGCAGGGGATTTCTTTCCGGGTTTTACCTGGATATCTGTGACCGTATATTTTGCATTGATACAGCTTTTCAGAAATTCTTCTGCATCCGGTTTCCTGCTGAGAATTTTTTGCCTTCGGCAGAAAAAGTCACGTTTTTTCCGGAGATATCTTTTGCAGTAAAAAGAAGCTTCTATTTTAAATGTGCTGACCGGTGTAAAAGCATTGATCTCTCTTTCCCTTTCCGCAATGATCCGCACGGCCACGCTCTGAACCCTGCCCGCGCTCAGATTATTCTTCATGCTCATTTTCCGCCAGAGCACCGGGCTCAGTTCAAAACCCACGATCCGGTCCAGGATACGGCGGGCCTGCTGCGCATTCACCAGGTTCATATCTACGGTCCTGGGTTTCTGAACGGCCGTCTGAGATGGCAGGTTTGGTGATTTCATGAAAAACGATCCGTTTGGTGGTTTTGGGATCCAGGCCCAAGACTTCACAAAGATGCCAGCTGATGGCTTCTCCTTCCCGGTCCTCATCCGTTGCCAGCCATACTTCACCTGATTTCTTTGCCAGGCTTTTTAGTTCTTTGACCACTTTTTCTTTTTCTTCCGGAACAATATAACGGGGCTTATATTTATTCTTGATATCAATGCCCATATCCGCCTTTTCCAGGTCCCGGATATGGCCATAACAACTTTTTACCTCGAAATCCTCACCTAGAATCTTTTCAATCGTCTTTGCTTTTGCCGGTGACTCCACGATCAATAAATTCTTCGCCATACTCTAATATAATGGGTTTTACACGCCCGAAGGCGTGCAATTTTACAGTATAACAGTGAAAGTAAAAAATTGATGCGGCGGGAAGGAATGTAATTGACTGCTCCGAACTCATTAATTCATAGGACCTTCTGATCCGTTTTGCGGCAGATTTTCCTGATCGCCATTCCTGTTATTCTTGCGTTTGAAAAGCGAAGTATCAAACTTTCCAAACCGGTATTGGAACTGAAGCCGCACAAACTGCGGATCCCTGATCCGGTACATTTCCTGGGTGGAATAAGCGGAATTGATAAAAACGTCATATTTCCGCGTTTTAAAAATATCGCTGATGCTGAGCGTAATATTGGCTGCTTTATTTTTCAGGAATTCATACTTGAGGGAAGCATCCACGCTGCCGGTTGGTTTGGAATATCCCTGGGCATTTCCACTCACGGTAGGTCCCCATCCCCGTCCGCCGCCCTGGCCGGCCGAACCGCCGGGGGGAAGAACCGTCTTGGAGGTATAGTCTCCCGATATTTGCAGCGTGAAATTCATCGGCATCTTAAAAGTACTGTTGATTTTGGCAAACCAGCTGTAATTCGCAGGCGCTGTTTCAATAGAATCCGCCGTAAAAATCTTAGAAGTGAATACGTTGATATTGCTTGTAAGATCCCACCAGGGCGTTATGCTGTTTCTTCCGATCAGTTCCAATCCGCCCACATAACTTGAACTGGCATTTATAAATGTATTGATCAGCACCAGGGAATCCGTAAGCGGATTGATTTCCTTGCTCTGGTAACGTGTAATCAGATTGCTCGTATACTTATAATAGAGGGTAGCCAGGAAATTGTTATTTCCATTGTATGTTTTCTCATAATTTAATTCCAGGGAATTCGTGAACTGCGGCTTAAGGTCCGGATTTCCTTTATCCAGGTTCAGGGAATCGGAATAGTCGGTATAAGGGAATAACTGGAAAAAGTTCGGGCGGTCCACCCGGCGGGTATAGTTGAATTGTATTTCGTCGTTCTCATTTATCTTATAGGATAAATATGCGCTTGGGAAAAGACTGATGGGATAATTATTGCTGAAATTCCCCAGTGTATCTTTCAAGCTCCCCGTATTTTGCGCGTCCTTAATTGCATAAGTGCTGGATCCGTTATAATTGGAACTTTCTGCCCGTAATCCCAGCTGATAGCCCAAATTGCCGATCTTACTGGAATAAGTTACATAGCCGGCGATGACCCGGTCGTGATAATCATAGTTCGATGAAATAAGCGGCTGAAAAATCTGTTTTCCCTCATCGTTAATGATACTGCCATTATTCAGGCTGATCACATTTCGGGCAGAAACCCTTGCACCTGCTTCCAGCTTTGTATTTTCATTAATGGGATTTGTATAATCGGTCTGAGCGGTAATATGCTCATTCGTTCCGCTGCCATCCTGTTGCTGACGGTAAACCTTGTTCAACGGACCATCCTTGGTAAGAAACATATCAGAGGTGGTCCGGTTGAAATTGCTATTGGTGCCATTACTGTAATTCAGATCGGCCGACCATTCCTCGCCGGCCTTGGGAAAGGTATGTTTATAGCTGATGGAGGCCTGTTTATTATTAAAGGTATTGTTGGTGGTAGAATAACGCTGTGTGAAGGAGCTGTTGCTATAACCACTTTTGTAATTGGAGTCCAGCGTCATGTCGCTGTTTGTTACCGGTTTGAATAAACCATGAACGAGGGTTCCGGAAAAAGTCAGCGTATTGCGGTTATCCAAAAGCCAGTCAACGCCGGCCCTTCCAAACAGGAAGTATCCGTTGTTTACATTATTATCTTCCTGAAGCAACCGGAAGCCCGGATCACCCAGAAAAGTATTCCGGTCGGTGGTGCCCGGCGAAACGGTTTTACGTTCCCGGAAATTTCCACTGGCAAAGAAATTCAGTTTACCCTGTTTGATATTGATATTTCCACCCAGGTTATAACCGCCGCGTTTATCTACTCCGGCTCTTACGTTTCCGTTGTACCCGGCTTTGCGGTTCTTTTTCAACACAACGTTCAGAATGCCGGAAGTTCCTCCGGATGCATCGTACTTGGCGCCGGGATTGGAAATAATTTCTACGCTTTCTATGGCGTCGGAAGGGATCTGATCCAGGGTCAGCGTGGTGGGTCTGCCATCCACGAAAATGGTTGGCGGACTGTTTCGAAAAGTAACGTTACCATCAATATCCACCGCCAGGGAAGGAATGTTTTTCATGATATCCACCGCAGTTCCTCCCGTAGCGGAAATGTCTTTTTCCACATTATAAATTTTCCGGTCAATGCCAAGCTGCATGAGGGGTTTTGATCCGGTTACCACAACCTGATTGAGTGTTTCGGGATCCACTTCGATTTTTATGTTTCCCAGGTCTTTTTCCGAAGCATTGATCCGTTGTGCGGGATCTGAATTTTTCCCCAAGTTCAGGTCAAATGCAACTTTTTCATTCACTATCTTATATCCGATGGCCGTAATATTTAACTGGTAAGCACCTCTGAGAGACAGGCTAGTAAAGCTGAAATCCCCTTTTTTGCTGGTGATCATGCCTCTGACAATCGAGTCCTGCCGGGTTTTGGTTACCGGATTGTTCACCTGCATAACCAGCTGTACAGAAGCCCCGTCGATGCCCTTATGGGTTTTTGCATCTATGATTCGTCCGTAAAAATGACCAATAGCGGGCGCCTGTCTTCCCCTTCCTGATATTTGGGGAGTAGCCTGTTCATCCTGTGCAAAGGCAGCGTTGACAAGGGCGAAAGATATTAAAGCCGATAAAATAAAATGGGGGTAAACTTTTATCATACGCCTGCAAAATTCGCTCAAAACGACCGGCGGTTTGCGTTATAGTTTACAAGCGGCAGAAAGGAAGTGTGGGAGGGTGGGTTTTGTTAAAGTCCTGTAAAAAAAGTATTCGGGTAAAAAACTGGGTGACTGATGGGGCTCGAACCCACGACCCCTAGAACCACAATCTAGTGCTCTAACCAACTGAGCTACAATCACCGTTTGGGAGGGCAAAACTAAAGTAAAATCCTGAATTATTTGTTTCCGGAATGGAAAATTTAAGCTTTACCGGCAGATTCAGCCGGTAACCATTGATTACTGCCGGTCAACACGGTCTGGCGTTAATAATTTTTAGATAACAACAATCAGGGAGCATAAATCGTTATTTTTGGCAGGTATGTCAAAATTGATTAGATATATGTTTAATAAAAGGAATTTGCCCATTGTGCTGATCGTGTCCGCCCTAGGAATTGCTTTCGCCCTTAAATCCTTTGCTTTCAGCGCCGATCCTCCCACGAAATACGAGAAGATTCTACGGAATGTGGGGGAGATGCTGGAAGAGATTCACTACAGTCCAAAAAATATTGATGATTCTTTTTCCAGGGAGGTATTTAAGAAGTTCTTATCCGATGTGGATATGGAGAAAAAAACCTTTCTGAAAAGCGATATTCAGGAGTTGTCGAAATATGAAAACAGCATTGATGATGAGATTCTGGGTAAAGCGCCGATAGCCTTTGTTCCGGCAGTTGACGTGATCTATAAGAAAAGGCTGATGGAACTGCAAAAGATCTGCCATGAGATCCTTTCCCAGCCATTCGATTATACCAAACAGGAATCCGTGAACCTGGATTATGACAAAATGGATTTCCCGGTAACGGAAGCTGCGCGGCGCGATGAAGTCCGGAAGAAACTTAAATATCTGACCCTGGAGAAATATGCTGACCTGCTTGATCAGCAGACTGCTGCAAAGGGTAAACCGGATTATGTTGCCAAAACAAATTCACAACTTGAGAAGGAAGCCCGGGAAAAGACCCTGAAAATTATGGATCGCTTTTATGATCATCAGCTGATCAAGGCCAATGATGATGATCAGTTTAACGCATTTGTGGAAACGATTGTGCAATCGCATGGATCCGCATACCGATTATTTTCCGCCGGTAGAAAAAAGATCTTTTGATGAAGACATGAGCGGACGGTTTTTCGGTATCGGCGCCGCGCTCCGGGATGAAGACGGAGCAATTAAGATTGTAACCCTTGTTACGGGAAGCCCCGCCTGGAAATCCGGACAGGTGAATGTCGGCGATGTTATATTGAAAGTAGCCCAGGGAAGCCAGGAGCCCGTGGATCTGACCAGTTTTATGGTGGAAGATGCGGTCAAGATCATCCGTGGAAATAAAGGCACCGAGGTCCGCCTGACGCTTAAGAAAGCGGATGGCACCGTCAAAGTGGTTTCCCTGATCCGCGACGAGATCATCCAGGATGAAAAGTTTGCTAAAAGCGTGGTTGTGAAAACGGACAAAGGGAAGATCGGATACATTTTTCTCCCGGAATTTTATGCGGATTTCGATAATCCGAAAGGAAACCGTTGTTCGGTTGATGTTGCCCGTGAGATCATGAAACTGAAAGACGCGAAAGTTGATGGCATTGTGCTGGACTTACGGAATAATGGAGGCGGTTCCCTGTATGATGTGGTGCAAATGGTCGGTTTATTCATTGACCAGGGTCCGGTAGTGCAGGTGCGCGACCGGGACGGCAAATTCCAAACATTAAGCGATCACGATAAAACGGTATTATACGACGGTCCGTTGGCTGTTATGGTCAATGAATTCAGCGCTTCCGCTTCAGAGATCTTTGCAGCAGCCATTCAGGATTATAAAAGGGGCGTGATCATCGGAAGTACCAGCACTTATGGTAAAGGAACGGTTCAAAGAAATATCCCGCTCGATAAAAGCATGGGCTTTAGCGATGTGGGCGGTCCGCTGGGGACCATTAAACTTACGCTGCAGAAGTTCTATCGCATCAACGGAGGATCCACCCAGCTGCGCGGCGTTTCTTCAGATATTATTCTGCCGGATCTTTACGAACATTATAAGATCCGGGAGAAAGATCAGCCGGATGCATTGCCCTGGGATGAAATGCCGAAAGCGGATTTCACAACCTGGAAATATGCTTATGATATTAATTATATCCGGAATGAAAGTGTTGAAAGAAGAAAACTAAATCCGTCGTTCAGTACGATTTCTGACGGGGCAACCTGGCTGGATAAACAAAACGACAAGCAATATTCACTGAATCTGGAAACTTATCGCGCAGATCAGAAAAAAATCCGGGCGACAGCGAAGCAGATTGATTCCGCCATTAAACTGAAAGTGCCGATGAATATCGCCAGCCTGCCGGAAGATACCGCCAAGTATACAAAAGATAAGGATAAAGCTGATCGCTATAAGGCATGGCTGGATAGCCGTAAAACGGATATCTATCTCAAAGAGGCGGTTAATGTTATGGATGACATGATCTCCAGGAAAAACCTGGTATATAATAAATAAAATATTGCCCGTTATGGAAACCATGCGCGGTGAATCGTATTCGCCGCGCATTTTTTTTGTTTTATGTTTTCTGCATGCCGCGGGCCAGCCAGGTAATCAGCAATCCCATTACAGCGATCAGCGCAAGTGAAACACGTAAACTGCTGGCCTGGGCAATGAAGCCGATGAATGGCGGGCCGAACAGGAATCCCAGGTATCCGACGGTTGAAACGGCCGCAATGGCAACCCCGGGCGACATTTGCTTTGACCTGCCCGCCGCACTGTAAATCATCGGTATCACTGAAGAAACTCCGGCGCCTACTAATAAAAATCCAATGGTTGCGGGAATGAACCAGGGAAAGCAAACAGCGAGTAACAATCCGCTGGCGGTGCAGATGCCGCTGAGTTGTAACATCCTTTTCATGCCGAGTTTAAATGCTACCCAGTCGCCGACAAACCTACCGGTGGCCATGGTACTCATAAACGCCGTAAATCCCACCGTTACCCAGGCCCTTCCCGGTTGCACTACGTGTTCAAAATAAATACCGCTCCAGTCGAACATAGTACCCTCGCAAATCATGGAGCAGAAAGCAATCAAACCGAGATTGAGCAAGGATTTATCGGGCCGTGCAAATATGGGTAGCCTTTCATCGCTCTTTGGATCCCGGGGCACCAGCGATCGGGAAAAGACGAGCAGGATCAGGAACGACAGGCCGGTGATGCACAAAAAATGGTACCCGGGAATGATTCCAAACCGCACCATCCCGGCGCCCACCGCAGCTCCGGTAAAACCCGCCGTACTCCAGATTCCGTGAAAAGATGCCATAATGGGCTTGCTGTACAAGGCTTCCGTACCTACAGCCTGCGTATTGATTGAAATATTCAGCAGATTTCCCCCAAACCCAAATACGAATAAAGTGATCATCAGCTGCGTGACAGAATGGGCAAATCCCAGAGCAGGGAGAGTAACAGCATAGGAAACAGCAGCCAGCATAACAATAATCCGGCTTCCGTATTTTGCCACCAGAAAGCCGGCAATTGGCAAAGAGGTTAGTAAACCAATGGGCAGACAGAATAGGACACCGCCCAGTGCTGCATTGTTGAGTTTAAGTCTGGATTGTATCGCCGGAATGCGTGAAGCCCAGGAAGCAAAACAGAGGCCTGCAAGGAAAAAGAAACAACTAACGGCAATCCGGTGGATCCGGCGTTGAGGTAAGGGCATAAGAAGCAAAATTAGACCATCTGCAAATACTCCGCTTATTCATTCCCGCATATTCCGGAAATTCGTAAAACGGATGAAAAGTCTCCTTCCTCTTCCCCGGAATAAGATCAGTCCCGCTCTTTCTTTAATGTAGATTTTAAAACTTCTTTTTTTCTGGGTTCTGATATGGAAGCGGCCAGTTTTACCGCTCCGTATGCATTAATGATCCCGCCGGATTCACTGAGTTCAGCCATGCTGACCAGTTTATCGGGCGATCCCGGTTTTTTTATTTTGGATGGGGGAACAGATACAGATTTTTCAATACAGTATTTCACTTCAGCCGGGCTCAGGTTGGGAAAGTATTCAAGGATCAGCGCAGCCACCCCGGTAACCACCGGCGCTGCCATACTCGTTCCGTCTAGGTTTCCGTATTTATTGCCACCCGGAAGGGTAGAGTAGATGCGGGTGCCGGGAGCAAATACGTCCACCTCTTTCTTGCCATAGTTTGAAAAAGATGCGGTATAACTATTAAACCCTTCTTCTACTACCGGGTCGCTGCTGGCGCCTACGGTGATCCAGTTGTTTGCCCTTATCTTGGAATTTTTAAATACCGGGTTTGGAAAATTGCCCACACTGTCCACGTCCTCCGAATCATTGCCGGCTGCATGAATTAACAAGACCCCTCTGGATTCAGCATATTTTACGGCATCATCCACCCAGGTTTTCTCCGGCGATAAATTCTTGCCGAAACTCATATTCACGACTTTGGCCCCGTTGTCCACGGCATAGCGGATAGCCAGTGCGATGTCTTTATCATGCTCATCCCCGTTGGGAACGGCGCGGATCATCATAATGCGTACATTATCCGCAATGCCGTTCATGCCTTTGCCATTATTCCTTTCTGCGGCGATGATGCCCGAAACGTGTGTGCCATGCATCGGATCGGTCGCCATGATATCGTTATTGCCGTACAGGCTGTCATTGATATCATTTTCATTATCCTTAACGATTTCAGCACGGTAATCCCTGGGCGCTGTTTCCCTGATCTGCATTTTCTTTTCTTCCCGGTCGGCCTGTTCCCTGAATTCAGTAAGGAAAGTAGTATTGGTCATATCCATAATCTTGTTTTCCTTAAAGAGGAATAACAAAATGGATTTCGCCGTTCTGGCATCGACATCATTCGCCTGAAAACTATCCAGGTCATGACCGGTATATTCTGCTTTACCCATGGATTTTTGCAGGATGCTGTCACTCTTTACACAGGCATTCACTACTCTTTTCAGCATAATCAGGTCAACCGTACTTTCAGGGGCATCATCATTCATGATCTTCTTTTTCGCGATCACCCACATATCATAATGCTCGCGGTCTGTTGCATCCAAGCTGTCCCTTTTGATATCTTTACCGTAGAACTGGTCTTTGTATTTATAATATACCCTGCCTTCCTCCTGCGAATCATCTTTCACATTGCTGCCATCCTTACCTCCGATGAAATTCCAGCCATGCACATCATCAACATAACCATTGTGATCATCATCTATGCCATTGCCGGGTATTTCTCCGGGATTTACCCAGATGATTTTGGTCAGGTCTTCCTGCAAAGTATCCACGCCGGAGTCGATTACGGCAACCAGTACCTGCCTGCTTTTTAAATTCTTTGCACGGAGAAAATCGTATGCTTTATCCAGGCTGATGCCATATACGCCATCTTTTTCTTTATCAAGCAGGTGCCAGCCTTTTGGAAGCTGGGTTCTGGAAGAAGTGCCTTGGGCAAAAGGGGAAAAACTAATCGTCAACAGAAACAGGGCCAGCAACGTTTGCTTCGCACGGATCATTATTGTTCAGGTTTAAATATGACTGGTAAAAGTATTTTAAAGGAAATCAGCGCACAAACCCCTGTTCACTTTTTATATGAATGGTAACAAAAAAAGCCCGCAATTTAACTGTTTTTAACATGAAGCGTCAATACCACCCGGCGGTTCATCAATTTGCCTTCCCTGCTTTTATTATCTCCGATTGGCTGCGTATCCCCAAATCCACGGGTTGAAATCCTTTCTTCCGGAATACCCATATTGATCAGCACTGCTTTTACTCCTGCTGCTCTCCGTTCTGAAAGCTTTTGATTGTATTCCGGCGAACCCGAATTATCCGTATGACCTTCAATTGTCAGTTCCAGCTCCGGATTGGTTTTCAGGGTGTCGGCCAGTTCACGAAGTGAAGGCAGGGAACTGCTGGTCAGTTTACTGCTGTTGCTCTGGAATTGGATATTATGCGCAATAAATAAAGCGCGTTTTGCTATTTCAGTTTTTACCACCGGGCATCCTTTATTTTCAGCTGTTCCGGGTTGGTTCAAACATTGATCTATATCATCATTTACGCCGTCTCCATCCGTGTCAGGAACCGGACAGCCATGATAAGCTGGCGATCCGGCTATTGTTTTACAGGAATCCTCTTCATCGTTCAGGCCATCGTGGTCGGTGTCCGGAATCGGGCAGCCATGATAGCGGGGAAATCCGGGTTCGTGAATGCAGGAATCCTCTTCATCATTCACTCCGTCCATATCTGTATCCGGTATCGGGCAACCATGATATCTGGGTGAACCGGCAATCGTTTTACAGGAATCATCCGTATCCGGTGTGCCATCCCGGTCCGTATCCGTTGTATCCGGGTAAACCCGGGCGGCTTTGTTGAGCCAGATGCCCAGCGATGCGCCGATCAGCTGATGATGAAAGCTGGCCGGGTAAACGGCCTCATAAGCATTTGACAAGCCTCTGCTGAAATATACGCCCAGCATCACATTTCCCAATTCAAAACCGGCTTTCGCTTTAATGCCGATATCCAGGGTTTTATATTTCCCGCCCGCATTGCCCACAGCCAGATCCGCTGTCCCGGAATTATAAGTATACTCATCGCTGTTATAAGGTTTCACACGGTTCTGGTAAGGTTCTGTGGCGCTGTATATAAAAGCAAAATATGGCCCCGCGCCCACGTAAAAATAATTCCGCTTATTTTTTGAAAGCGGTAATTTATAGGTCAGGAGTAGCGGGAACTCTATATAATTTAATTTCAGGGTATGCTGATTATATAATGTATCTGTCTGAACCCTGCCCGTATCATAAAATTTTTCGTAGTTATTTCCTTTGGAGCTGTAGTTTATTCCGGGCTGAAAATAAAAATTATGATGTCCGAGGGGAATCTCGACCATTACCCCCAGCTGGATGCCTGTTTTTGAAGAAAAATATTTTCCCTGTGCCGTATCAAAACCGGGAATGGAATTGGTTTCCGGAAAACTGGAAGAATGAACGCCTCCAACCGCCGCCAACCGGATCTGAGCGGGTAAGAAATTAACAAAAAGCAGGGAGAGAAAGAAACAAAAAAAGCGGCTGATTATCCGGGTAAAATTCATTTCATATTGGTATCAGGTATTAACGGATGGATAATCATTATATTATACTCAGATGGCTGGACAGGCTGTTTCGTGGATGGTAGATGGTGAATGGTGGATGGTGCTTCGAAAAGATGCGATGCCCATTAACCATCCACCATCTACCATCCACGACCATAAAACCTCCTACAAATCAAACCTAATTCCCTGTGCCAAAGGCAATTGGGTCGAATAGTTAATCGTATTGGTCTGGCGGCGCATATAGGATTTCCAGGCATCGCTGCCACTCTCCCTGCCTCCGCCGGTTTCCTTTTCACCGCCGAATGCGCCACCGATTTCCGCACCTGAAGTGCCTATATTGACATTGGCGATGCCGCAGTCACTTCCGGCGGCCGACAGGAACTGCTCGGCTTCCCGGAGGTTTAGGGTCATAATGGATGATGAAAGCCCCTGCGGAACCCCGTTTTGTATTTGAATAGCCTCGTCGAGAGATTTGTATTTCAGTAAATAAAGGATCGGGGCAAAGGTTTCCGTCTGTACGGTTTTAAACTCCGGTTTTGCCTCTGCGATGCAGGGTTTTACATAACAACCGCTTTCATATCCTTTTCCGGATAACAGGGCGCCTTCTACAATAAATTTTCCGCCTTCCTGTCTGCAGGTTTCAATTGCACTCAGGTACATCTCGGTGGCTGTACGATCAATCAGCGGACCGACATGATTTTTTTCATCCAGCGGATCTCCGATACGCAGTTGCTGGTAAGCTGCCACCAGCTTGTTTTTAACCTGATCGTACACTTTTTCCTGAATGATCAGGCGGCGCGTGCTGGTACATCTTTGTCCGGCTGTGCCAACGGCGCCAAACAGAGCACCCAGAATGGCAATATCCAGATCGGCATATTCGCTGATGATGATGGCGTTATTGCCACCCAGTTCAAGCAGCGTTTTTCCCATGCGGGCCGCTACCTGCACACCCAGGGCCTTACCCATTCGGGTGGAGCCTGTTGCGGAAACCAGGTCAATCCGGGGATCAGCCCCGATCCATTCCCCCGCGTCCCTGCCACCGGTAATTAAACAACCAACGCCTTCCGGAACATCATTCTTTTTAAAAATAGCAGATACGATTTGCTGGCAGGCAATTGAACAGAGCGGCGTTTTTTCAGATCCTTTCCAGATGCATACATTTCCGCAAACCCAGGCCAGCATGCTATTCCAACTCCATACGGCAACCGGGAAATTAAAGGCGGAGATGATGCCGACCACGCCCAGCGGATGCCACTGCTCATACATCCGGTGCTGGGGCCTTTCACTGTGCATGGTAAAACCATGTAGCTGTCTGGAAAGACCCACCGCGAAATCGCAGATGTCGATCATTTCCTGTACTTCTCCTAGACCTTCCTGCAGGCTTTTTCCCATTTCATAGGAAACCAAACGACCCAGTGCGGGTTTTTTTTCGCGCAGCGCTTCTCCGATCTGCCGCACGATTTCCCCTCGTTTCGGAGCCGGCCAGGTCCTCCACAAATGAAATGCTTCCCGGGCTTTACTGACCACATGATCATAAGCAGCCTTACCGGTCGCACTTACCAATGCGATTTGTTTGCCGTCTACCGGGGAAAAGGAACTGATTGACGCGGAAGAGTCATCCAGCCATTCTATGCCGGTGGATGTTCCTTTATTGTCGGGCCGGATACCGAGTTGTTTGAGAAAGTCCATGGATTTCGATTGAACCCGCAAGTTATTAAGAATAGGCATAATGGACGGAATCCTATTGCAGACGCTGTTCCATAGCCGAAAAGAAACTTTCGCTATAGCTGATGCCGATGGGAATGTCCTTGTCTGCAATCCGGATCTTGCTCTTGCTGATATGATCTATTTTACTCACCGGAACAATGTAGGAACGGTGAACACGCAGAAATTCTTTGGATGGCAGTTTCTGGGTAATTGTTTTAAGCGTCATCAGCGTGAGTACGGATCGTTGGGGAAGATAAATTTTAATATAATCGTCCAGTCCCTCAATATAAATAATATCCTTTAGAAAAATCTTCACCATCTGATAGTCGGACTTTACAAAAATATACCCCTGATGCAGTTCCTGATTGTTGAGATAGTCAACATATTCCTTGGCCTTATAAACCCCCTTCAGAAAACGATCATACTCTATGGGTTTGAGAAGATAATCCACCGCATCCACATTGAATCCGTCGATGGCGTATTCGCTGAATGCTGTTGTGAAAATAACCGCTGTGTGCTTAAGCGATAAGGATTTAGAGAACTCAATCCCGTTGATATCGGGCATTTGAATATCGAGAAAAATAATATCCACGGCCCCGGACTCCAGAAATTTTCTGGCTTCTTCCGCGTCGGTAAAAAGACCCCTGCATTCAAGAAAATAAATTTTCTCAATGTATTTTTTCAATACCTGAAGGGCAAGCGGTTCATCGTCGAGGGCAATGCAGGTTATCATCAGGAATGAATATTTAAATTGATGGTATAGGTGAGGGGTTCATCTTCAATGTTCAGCTCATATTTACCCGGATACAGCAACTCCAGCCGGCGCCGGGTATTGTTTATGCCGATCCCCGTATTCACCAGGCTTTTTTTCCCGTTATTGTGTTTATTGTTTCGGATCTTGAAATGAATATGATCCTGATGAGATTCCACCAGGATATTGATCGGCGACAATTCTCTGGTGCTCACGCCATATTTGAATGCGTTTTCGGTGAAGGGCAGCAGGATCATCGGAGAAATCTTTTTTCCGCTGATGTCGCCAACTACCGTAAAACCAACCGAGGTCTTATCGGTACTCCGGATTTTCTGCAATTCTATATAATCATTGATAAACTGCATTTCCTTTTCCAGGGAAACAGTATCCTGCCTGGCTTCCGTGAGCACGTAACGCATAATATTCGATAATTTCATCACGGCTACCGGTGTAAGATCGGATTTGTTCTCGGCCAGGGAATAAATATTGTTGAGCGTATTAAAAAGAAAATGGGGATTGATCTGGGATTTTAAAAAGGAGAGCTCGGCATGCAGCTTTTCATTCTCAATCTGTTTATTCCGCCTCTCGGAATTCATCCATTTCTGCATCACTTTAACGCCCGTACTGAATAAAAAAACCAGCAGGAAAATGGAAATGGATCCGGGAGAAAGGATCGGAGGATGGTAATTTCTGAACGGATGCACAACCGGAATGGAAGTAGAGAATCGCTGGAAATGTCCGAAAAATGATTGATACAGCCTGGGCATACTTCCAAAAAAAATCATGATTCCAATAATGATCAGAAAATAGAAAAAGATCTTGTTCTTTTCCAGCAATTTCGAAAACAGCACATGCGTATTGAAATAATAGAAACCGATATAAAAAAAGTTGCTGATGAAAAAGAAAGGCGTCACCGCCTGTTCCGGGATGAATGAAGAATCCACCGGCCTTGGATAAAATATCAGGGGCAGCATCAGGAAACAACCCCAGGCGGCGATGTGCACAATAATCTGGGCAGCTTTTTTATTCAAAGAGAATAGCTTGAGATGAAAAAACCCGGTTTTCAGCGTTTCGTATGACTTCAGTAAGGCCAAATCTATCGTTGTTTTTGAAAGCGATAAAGTTAAAGAGTCGTTTCACCCTGGGAATTCCACGGATATTAGACGAATACGAGTTTAAAATCGGTGAAATGGACTTGTAAAAGTAAAGCTTTGGCCCGGAATGAGGCTCACTACGAATTATCTCCGCCTATGAAGGGCGGTATCCGGAAGTTGTCATTGAAATGGCTGTGAATGCGGGAAATGGACAGTTTTTATTTCATTCCCAAATCGGGAATGACCGTATTTTCCGAAGATTTATTGTCAGAAGCTATGAAATCCCGATTTTTATTTTATTCTTTGTGAACCCGATCTGTATCCCCTGACAAGCCTGTTGACACAGGTTTTTTTATTTGTGCCAATCCCCGAAATCCGGTATTCAATCAAGTCCCTTTTATCCGAGAATTGCCCTTTTTTCACTTGATTAATATCGTACCATGAAACGTCTGATCCGTATTTTTTTCGCTCTTTTGCTGTTAACGCTCATTGCAATCAATAATAGCTTTGCCGGGTCCGGAGTAATAAGACCCGTTGGACATTTGTCCGGAAAACTTACCTATACCATTCAAAAGCTGGATTCCTTCCTTTCTTCTGCTGTTGCCGTTAGCGTAACAGGCCCCGTTCCGGAAGCATCACAGGCTTCGCCTGACAAAGAAACCGCTACAGAAAATTCTACCCGTGGCCGGATCTGTTCCTGCCAGATTCTGAACCTGGAATCTTCCAATTATAATCACCAGCATATTGCCGTATTCGCAGAAAAAACGAATCATGGTTCATCCGCAGATTTCAATGCGGCAAAAAGCCGGATCAATAAGGAAAAAAAGCATTTGAAAAATATGTTTTACGATAAGGTGGAAGTAGTAGCGGAAGTGGAAGCGGAAGGATCCTGCCATTCCATGTATGTAAAGTTAAAAAGCAAGGACGCCCGCCTGCAGATTTATGAAATTCTGAATGCGGATATCCGTTGAGGCTTAATATTGCTCCTGTTCATTTGGGAAACTATTTGATTTCACATCGCTGATATAATGCGCCACCGCCTCGGTAATGGGTTCCTGCAGGTTCAGGTACTGACGAAGAAATCTTGGTTTGAATTCAGAGTTTATTCCCAGGAGGTCATGCATCACCAATACCTGTCCGTCGCAATATTTTCCGGCCCCGATGCCAATAACCGGAATGCTCAGGCTTTCCGCTACTTCTTTTGCTAAAAGGGCGGGAATTTTTTCCAGCACGATAGCAAAACATCCGGCTTCTTCCAGCAGTTTTGCATCTGATTTTAATTTTATCGCTTCAGCTTCCTCCCGCGCTCTCACGCTGTAGGTGCCGAATTTATAAATGGATTGCGGGGTGAGCCCGAGATGTCCCATCACCGGTACGCCTGCCGCCAGAATCCTTTTTACGGATTCCATTACTTCTTCTCCGCCTTCCAGCTTTACGCCGTGAGCGCCGGTTTCCTTCATGATCCGGATGGCGGATATCAGGGCCTCTTTTGAATTGGATTGATAGGATCCGAAAGGAAGGTCCACGATCACCAGGGAACGGCTAACGCCCCGTATAACCGAAGAAGCGTGGTAGATCATCTGATCCAGCGTTATGGGAAGTGTGGTTTCATGTCCGGCCATCACATTGGAAGCCGAATCGCCTACCAGGATCACGTCTATTCCGGCTTTATCGAACAGTCTGGCAAAGGAAAAATCATAGGCGGTCAGCATAGAAATCTTTTCACCGCTGACCTTCATGTTCTGCAGAATATGCGTTGTGATTTTTTTGGCTGCCATCTGAAAATTAGGTTGGATTCTCAAAGATAATTCCATTCATGGGGATAGGACAGAAATATATTTACCGGTCTTTAAGCTGCGGGGTTAACAGGTTTTAGTGCGGTAAGTTCCCTGTAAAGCGCCTGGATCAATCCGTCGGCAAGACCAATTTTCGGAACATAAATTTCATCCGCATCAATCCAGCGCATTACATTTACATAAATCTGCAAAGCCGGAACGATCACGTCCGCCCGGTCTGCTTTCATATTGTATAATCTCATCCGGTCTTCGACAGAAAAACTGCCCAGTTCCTTTAAATAGTCTTTCAATAATTCGAGGCTCAGCGGTTTTCCATCCTTGCGTTTTGAAAGGGAAAATACTTTATTGATATTGCCGCCGGATCCGATTGCGGTCAGCTGTTTCCCCATTGCCCTGAGTTCCTTTTTCAGAAAATCTTTCATTCCGTCCCAGTGAGCTTCCGTAACCTGGTTTTTGATTAACCGGATGGTGCCGATATTAAAAGATTTTTTAAAGAGAAGATGATTGTCGGCAAAACAGGTGAGTTCCGTACTGCCGCCGCCAACATCGATATACAGGTAGGCCTTTTCCTTGTCAAGGTTTTCGGCAATATGATTTTCGTAAATGAAAGAAGCTTCATCGTCGCCGCTGATCACTTCGATCTCTATCCCCGTAGCATCGCGGATTGTGTCCAGGAGCGCAGCGCTGTTGCGTGCGTCCCGCATGGCGGAAGTGGCGGCGGCTTTGCAATTTGTTACCCCGTAAGCATTCATGAGATACTTAAAAGACCGGATGCAATTCAGGAACATATCTGCTTTTTCAGGAGAGATTTCCTTCTTCTCAAATACGTCAAAACCCAGCCGCAGGGGTACACGCACCAGGTTTAATTTTTCGAAGGAGGTTTTCTTTTCGGTCACCGTCACTTCTGTGATCAGGAGCCTTGCCGCATTACTTCCTATATCTATGGCTGCCAGAATCATTTATAGCATCAAGGTTTTTTAAATGGGAATCAGTATTTCAGTAGCAGGTGTTTCTCCCGGTTCCGGTGTTTCTGCCGGTAGTTTTATATTTTTCTGGTTCAGGTATTGATATATTTCAATTTGCGAACGGACTTTCTTTGACTGATCTTTTTTGTATCTGTTCTGCAGGCCATTGTCCAGCCATCGCGCTTTTACATTGTCAGACAACTGGATATCCAGTATCTCCTTTAACTCTTTACGAATACCCATATCGGAAACGGGACAGGTTGCTTCCACCCGGTGATCCATATTCCGTACCATCCAGTCAGCCGAAGATATATAAACTTTTTCTTTGCCATGATTATGAAAAATAAATACCCTTGCGTGCTCAAGGTATTCATCCAGAATACTGATGGCAGTTACGGGCGTCTTGAATTTTTTATTTTCCGGGAACATGCAGAAGATGCCCCGCACGATGAGTTTGATCACCACGCCGGCCCTCGCGGCTTCGTATAACTTATATATCAGTTCCTCGTCGGAAAGTGAATTTACCTTGAGGGTGATGGATCCCCGTTTTTTATTTTTTACCGATTTGATCTCAGCGTTGATCATCCGGTACAGTTCTTTCCGGAGCATGATCGGACAGGGGATCAGTGTTTTGCAGGCTTTCAGGGGTCCCGGACCGTTCTTCCATTTTTCCATGTAGTTGAACATCCGGTTTACATCGGCCATGATGTTCCGGTTGCTGGTCAGCAGACAATGATCGCTGTACATCGTCGCTGTTTTCTCATTGAGGTTTCCGGTACTCACGAATCCATAATGGATGGCGCGCTTTTCCTCCTTCTTCCGGATCAGACAAAGTTTGGCGTGCACTTTCATGTTGGGAATAATCTCGATCACTTTTACGCCTTCTTCCTCCAGCCGCTCCTTCCATTCCAGGTTTGCCTCTTCATCGAACCTTGCCCTGAATTCCATCATAACGGTCACCTGTTTTCCATTTCTCACCGCATTGATCAGCGCATTGATCACTTTTGAGTTTGGGGCCAGACGGTAACAGGTTATTTTGATGGAAGTCACGTCCGGATCGATAGCTGCTTCCCGGAGCATATCGATCACCGGGCTGAACGAATGATAGGGAAAGTGAAGCATCAGGTCCTGTTCAAGTACGATATCGGTTATGCGGTGACTCTTGCCGAGCAGCGGTGGAAGGAAGGGCTTTTTCCGCTGGCCTTTTTTCGGAAATACATCCGGAAATTCCATGAAATGACGGAAATTATGAATGCGCCCCCCCGGAATTACATTTCCTTTTTTTGTCAGGGATAACCCTTTGATCAGGAAATTCAGCAGGTCGGGATCCATTTCCTTATCAAAAACAAAACGGACGAATTTTCCTTTACGCCGGTTCTTTAAACCCTTTTCTATTTTTTCGATGAGGGTGGTGGACAGATCATTGTCAATATCGATCTCCGCATCTTTGGTCACTTTAAACACCCAGGACCGGTAACGGTCATATCCGAAATAGGAGAATATGGTTTTCAGGTTGAAACGGATAACATCTTCCAGCAGAATGATATGGTGTTCATCGGGAGAGGGGGAAGGAAGGATCACGAAACGGCCCAGTACGCGTGTCGGAATTTCAATCAGCGCTAATTTCTTTTCTTCGGCAGCTGCTGTTTTACGGGAGAGCACCACGCCGAGATAAATCGATTTTTCCCGGAGATAAGGGAACTGGGGAATGCTTTGGATCATCAGCGGAATGATATTCGCCCGGGCTTCTTCTTCAAAATAATTCTGAACGAATTTCTGCTGCTCTTTATTCAACTCCTTTTCGGTAACGAGAAAGATCTTTTCTTTCGTCATTTCCGAATTGATATTTTTCCAGATTTCATCGAAACGTTCCTGCTGCTCCAGTACAATATCCTGAATCTGATTCAGGATTTTTTCCGGAGCCGTTTCCATATGCATATTCAGTTTGCCTTTACCACTGAATTCCTTCATCCGGTTAAGGGCAGCCACCCGGACGCGGAAAAATTCATCCAGGTTATTGGAGAAAATGCCAAGGAATTTCACTCTTTCCCGAAGCGGAACGGTTGGATCGGCCGCCTCCTGCAATACCCGGCGCATTGAACGCCAGCCAGCTGATATCCCTCGGAATCGTTCTTCTTTTCATAACTGCCATGCTTATCCCTTTTTTACAAGGTATTGAAAGGGAAAGGGATGGTAAATTAAGGAATAATTAATTTGCGGGTGGGAGAGGGAATACGCACCGCGACCGGTTAATGGGTAAATTTGGAAAACAGCAGGCCACTCAAAAATTTCCGGAAATGCCTGCCCGCCGGATTATCGGGCCAGGCAAGAGGGACGGTAGATAGAGACCTGACAAATTCTGAGATCAGGGTTTGGAAAGGATCCGCGGTAAAACGGAAGGTCCGGGCAGCAAATAATAAAAACATGATAATCAGTGTTTTAGGATTTGCGGATCTCGGAAACAGGATGGCCGGAAGAATTACAGGCAGTCATTTCGGCGCCGATTCAGAATAGTTCGTTGATACCCGACCTATACTCAGTTTAGGGAGTAAGTCCATAGCGGCTATGGACTTACTCCCTAAACTGAGTATAAACGGAGCAGGTCGGATAACTAATGATCGCCACGGTTTTCACATTTCTTCCATTAGTTTTGAAAATACCATATTTTTCCCGACCTTTGCCGTCCAAAATTCCGGTGGTATGTCCAAAGTTTGTCAGGTAACAGGAAAGCGTCCGATTACAGGAAATAAGGTTTCACACTCCAATATCAAAACAAAGCGCAGGTTTTTACCAAACCTGCAGCAAAAGAAGTTTTTCCTGGCGGAGGAAGATAAATGGGTAACCCTGAAATTGTCTTCCGAAGGCATCAGAACCATCAACAAGCGGGGCCTTTATACCGTAGTGAAGGAATTGAGGAAGGCAGGGACAAAAATCTGAATAACCGGAAGGCCGTAAAGGCATATAAAACATTTTAAATTCAGCAAGATGGCAAAGAAAGGCAGCAGGGTTCAGGTGATTCTGGAATGTACCGAGCATAAAACCAGTGGCAAACCCGGTACCAGCCGTTATATTACGGTAAAGAATAAAAAGAATACGCCGGAAAGAATGGAACTGAAAAAGTTCAACCCTATTTTGAAGAAAGTAACTGTACACAAAGAAATTAAATAATTGATCTTTTATGGCAAAAGCAGCAAAAACCGCGATCAAAACCAAAGATGCCCGGGCAGCAGCAGAAGCAAAGAACTGGACGAAAGTGATCCGCGCCGTACGCAGTCCGAAGACCGGAGCCTATACTTTTAAAGAAGCGATCATTCATAAGGATAGGATCAAGCAGTACCTGGCTCAGAAATAACACGCCGGTTAAATCTATTATACAGAAGCTGTTCCTGACCGGGGCGGCTTTTTTTCATTTTATTACCCGGATAAATAAATTGATATGGGGTTTTTCGATAAGCTTTTTGGAAAGAAGGAAAAACAATCTCTGGATGAAGGGCTTCAAAAGACCAAGGATGGCTTTTTCTCCCGGATAGGAAAGGTAATTGCCGGTAAAAGTACAGTAGATGAAGAAGTGCTGGATAATCTGGAAGAAGCCCTGGTGAGCGCAGATGTTGGCGTGGATACGACATTGGAAATCATACAACGAATAGAAAAAAGGGTTCAGCAGGATAAGTATCTCAATACTTCAGAACTCAACCGGATCCTGCGCGGTGAAATTGAAAATATCTTAAAAGAAAGCGGATCTGCCGGCATGGAAGGTTTTGAACTTCCACCGGTAAAACCTTATGTGATCCTCGTTGTGGGGGTGAATGGCGCGGGTAAAACAACAACCATTGGCAAACTGGCCTATAATTTCAAAAAAGCCGGGCATTCCGTTTTGCTTGGCGCCGCGGATACTTTCCGGGCCGCGGCAACGGATCAGTTAAATATATGGAGCGAAAGGGTTGGCGTTCCCATTGTGAAACAGGGTATGGGCGCAGATCCGGCAGCGGTTACTTTTGATACGGTGCAAAGTGGCATTTCCAGGGGATCGGACGTGGTGATTATAGATACGGCCGGGCGTTTGCATAATAAGGTTAACCTCATGGAGGAACTGACTAAAATAAAGCGGGTAATGAAAAAAATATTGCCGGATGCGCCACATGAAGTATTGCTGGTGCTCGATGGCAGTACGGGTCAGAATGCACTGGAACAGGCAAAACAATTTACGGCCGCTACCGATGTAACAGCACTGGCCATTACCAAGCTGGACGGTACTGCCAGGGGCGGCGTGGTGCTGGCAATCGCTCATCAGTTTAAAATCCCGGTAAAATTTATTGGGGTTGGTGAAAAAATGGACGATCTGCTGCTTTTTGACAGCCATGAATTTGTTGACAGCCTCTTTAAGCAGCCAACGGTTTAACCGGATTTTCGCGGATTGATCTTTTTAGCAATAACCATCCGGCGATTGCAGCAATCAAAGAAGCCAGCAGAACAGCCACTTTCGAACTTTGAATTTCATCCGGATTGCTGATAAAGGCCAGATTGCTGATGAAAATAGACATGGTAAAACCAATACCGGCCAGAAAACCCATTCCCAATAAGTTCGTCCTGTTCATTCCCTTCGGCAATCCGCCAATTCCCAGCATTACGGCCAGCAGACTGAATCCGACGATTCCGAGGGGCTTTCCCAAAATCAGCCCCAGACTAATACCCAGGCTGTTATGGCTTAATAATTCGGTATGCCATCCCTTCGGCAAATGAATGGCCGTATTGGCCAGTGCAAAAAGAGGGATGATAAAGAAGTTTACCGGTTTATGCAATGCATGTTGCAAAATGGCGGAGGGAGGATTTTTTATTTCCTTCCGGAACGGAATGGCAAAAGCCAGCAGGATTCCGCTAAGGGTGGGATGAACGCCTGAGCGGTACATAAAATACCAGAGTACAATACCTGCCGGAAGATAGACCCATAAACTAAATACCCGGAGCCTGTTGAGCAGCAGCAGGATGCCGAACAGCGCCAGGGAAAGTCCAAGATAGAAAAAGGAGAATGACTGCGTGTAAAATATGGCGATGATGATAACGGCGCCCAGATCGTCTATAATCGCCAGGGCCGTCAGAAAGATTTTAAGAGAAAGCGGAACCCGGTTGCCTAACAGCGATAATACGCCCAGGGAAAAAGCAATATCGGTTGCCATCGGTATTCCGATTCCGGCCTGTTCGGCCGTGCCGTGGTTGAATATAAAATGGATGGCGGCGGGAACGATCATTCCCCCGATGGCGGCAACGACCGGCAGAACGGCATTCCTGAATTTCGAAAGTTCGCCGCTCAGGATTTCACGTTCAATTTCAAGTCCGACCATTAAGAAGAAAATGGTCATCAGTCCGTCGTTGATCCATTCTTCAATCCGGAAAGGAAAAAGAATGTGCCGGATCTGTACAAACGCATCCGTATGCCAGAAATGGATGTACCCCGGTCCGGCAGCTGAGTTCGAAAGCATCAGCGAGACTACCGTACACAGGATCAGGATGAGTCCCCCGGCTTTCTCACTATTAAAAAACTGCCTGAATAAATTGCTCCTGGCCATTGCTGAATACGTGGGCCAAGGTAAGAATAGTTAACGGTTAACCGTTCGACTCACCGTTCGCTTTGCTTCGGCGGGCCATAGCCGGCATCTCAAATCTGCGTACCTTTGCCGCGCATGAAAACAAAATCGATCCGGAGGGATAAAGTGAATATCATAACACTGGGTTGCAGTAAAAATATGGTGGACAGCGAAGTGCTGAGCGGCCAGTTGCTGGCTAATGAGATCGACGTTGTTCATGAAAACAAAAAATCCGATCACAATATCGTAGTGGTGAATACCTGCGGTTTCATAGATAAGGCGAAAGAGGAATCCGTCAATACCATCATTGAGCAGGTAGCTTTAAAAAAGAAAGGAAAGCTGGACAAAGTATACGTAACCGGCTGCCTGAGTCAGCGCTACCGGGAAGATCTTGAAAAGGAAATCCCGGAAGTGGATGCCTGGTTTGGCACCATGGAACTTCCCTTTCTGCTGAAGCAGTTGGATGCGGATTATAAAAAGGAATTGATCGGGGAACGATTATTATCCACACCCCGGCACTATGCTTACCTGAAAATTTCTGAAGGCTGTAACCGTACCTGCGCTTTCTGCGCCATTCCCCTGATGCGGGGCCGGCATACCAGTAAGACCATAGAAGACATTGTACGGGAAGCTGAAGGATTGGTCAGGATGGGCGTGAAGGAAATTATGCTGATTGCCCAGGAACTTACGTATTATGGATTGGATATTTACCGGAAACGGGCATTGCCGGACCTGTTGAACCGGCTGGCGGATATTAAAGGACTTGTATGGATAAGGCTGCATTATGCTTATCCCTCTAAATTTCCATTGGAGATCATTGATGTGATCCGGGACCGCGACAATATTTGCAAATACCTGGATATGCCCCTGCAGCATGCGAGCGATCCCATGCTCCTGGCCATGCGCCGCCAGATTACCCGCAGTGAAATGACCGGCCTCATCCAGACCATCCGGGAAAAGATTCCGGGAATCTGCCTGCGTACAACCCTGATCGCCGGATTTCCGGGTGAGAAGGAAGAAGATGTAGAAGTAGTTAAAGGAGTTTTTGCAGGAGCAACGGTTCGACCGGGTGGGCATATTCACGTATTCGCATGAGGAAGGAACGGGTGCTTTTGATCTGGCAGACGATGTTCCGGCGGCAGAAAAAGAAAGAAGGGCACAGGAAATTATGGCATTGCAACAGGAGATTTCTTACGAAAAAAATCAGGAGAAGATCGGAAAAACATTCAGGACTCTGATCGACAAAAAAGAGGCCGGAAGATATATCGGAAGAACCGAATATGATTCGGTGGAAGTGGATAATGAAATGATCATTGATTCATCCAAACCACTGGCCATCGGTGAATTTGTATGGGTGAAAGTGATCAAAGCCTACGACTTCGATCTTGAAGGAATAGTTGTGGAATGAAGAAACGCCCCGATTGAACAAAAAATACATTCTGTTGTTAGGTAAGCGCTGAAACAGAAATGTTTGTTGATATCTGACTCAATCGGCTTATGAATTTTACCGCTCACAGACTGCCTTACGAACAAACCGGGTATTTTTCCAGACTGGTAACCGATTACCTGGAAGGCAGCGATTTCCTGAAATCTTTTTATGCGCATCCCGTTTCGGATGCCGGGATTAAGGCAGCTATTCATGCCCGTGAGTTGTTCCCTACAGACCGTAGCAACCTGGTTGAGGTATTACAGGATCAATACCGTATTCAGCCGAAACAGGAGAGGGTGGATAAAAATATCCGGCTATTGCTGGAAAAAAATACCTTCAGTATTACCACGGCGCATCAACCCGCCATATTTACCGGCAACCTCTATTTCATCTATAAAATCCTTCATGTTATTAAACTGGCGAATGAGCTTTCTCTGAAATATCCGGATAAGCATTTTGTGCCGGTATATTTTATGGGAAGTGAGGACGCCGATCTGGATGAATTGGGTCATATTTATCTGGATGCTGAGAAATTGTCCTGGAACACAACGCAAACGGGAGCGGTGGGAAGAATGCAAACTGCCGGACTGGAAAAGATCGTTGAACGGATTGAAGGTGAGTATGCCGCCCAGCCCTCCGGCCCTGAAGTAATACAATTACTCAGGTCCTGTTATCTGGAATCGGAAACGGTACAGGAAGCTACATTTAAGCTGCTGCATCAGCTTTTCGGCAAATATGGTTTGATCGTTCTCATCGCCGATGACAGGCGATTCAAATCCGGCATGAAGCCTGTTTTTAAAGATGATCTCGAACAACATATTCCGTTCCGGATTATCAGTGAAACCGTGGGCCGGTTGTCGGAGCAATATACTGTTCAGGCCAATCCCAGGGAGATTAATCTTTTTTATATGAAGGATCAGATCCGGGAGCGGATTGATCTGAAAGACGGATTGTATAAAGTTCACAATACCCAGCTCTCCTTTTCGCGTGAAGAGATGATGAACGAATTGAATTTATATCCTGAACGGTTTAGCCCCAACGTGATCCTCCGCGGGCTTTTTCAGGAAACCATCCTCCCGGATATTGCCTTTATCGGGGGCGGTGGCGAAACTGCATACTGGTTCGAATTAAAGACCTTGTTTGAGCATTACCGGGTTCCATTTCCGGTGCTGATCCTGCGCAATTCATTTTTAATTATCCGGAATCATCCGAAGGTCAGAATGGAAAAAGCCGGTCTTAACCGGGAAACCATTTTTCAGCAGGAAGAAGTTCTGCTCGAACAGATCGTAAAAAACCACTCCTCAAATCAATTGAATCTGGGTAAGGAAATTCAGCAACTCAGCGAATATTATCTGTCCCTGAAAAATATTTCCGAAACCGTAGACGAAACCCTGGCCCAGCATGTGGAATCCCTGCACAGCAAGGCATTGAAAGGAGTAGTAGAACTGGAAAAAAAGATTCTCCGCGCAGAAAAAAGAAATTTTGAAGAAGTAAGAACTAAAATCCAGGAGGTCCGGGCAGCCCTTTTCCCATTAAACGGGCTTCAGGAGAGAATAGAAAACTTCATTCCCTGGTACGCGCAGTACGGGAAGGAATTCATTGACCTGATTTATGAAAATTCGTTGACGCTGGAAGGGGAGTTTGTTGTGTTGGAAGAGCAATGAAAATCGTGGATGGTATATGGTAGATGGTGGATAGTACATGGTGAATGGATTTTAGGTGCGAATTCGCACCCGAGATTCATTCATCATGTACTATCCACCATATACCATCAACGAATATTGAGGCCGACATTAAACCCAGCTCAAACGCTTCCCCCGACCCCACATGTGTAATATTCATCCCTGGTATTTTAGGTTGCAGCCATTTTACCAGCCATTCCATTCCGGGTTCTTCGCTGAAAGCGTGACCAAGAATGATCATCGAAACAGGTTTTCCGAAACTGCGCGCATCGCGAATGTATTCCGGGGTTTCCCATTCGCTCGATTCACCCACAATCAACAGATCGGTATTTGAATTTTCCACCGCTGCTATCTGACGCTGCCCACCCCAGGCGCCTGGTAATAGGGTCAACCCTGCTGCAGGTTGATGACAGATCGCCAATCACCCGGAGGTGCGCAATGCCGAGGGTCTTTTTCAGGTGATCGACAATATCATTCAGTGTTTTGGGAGGAATTTGAAAGCTTATATCATCCTTCGGTGAATATTGGATCCATCCGGTCTTCAGCAATACACCATGAAGAATTCCATCGGGATGCATCCGGTGCCATTGATCGTGAAAACGCCAGACGGCAATCTGGTTTTTTTGAAGCAAGGCCTGTTTTTGTTTTACCACCTGGTTATCCGGAACCCAGTTGATATCATCGGTATGATTGTAAAAGGTGGGCTCATGCGCAATAATAAAATTGGCTTTTAAGCGGACGGCTTCCTCAATCACTTTCACAGTGGCAAACATGGTCGTCACAATTCCGCTCACAATCAGATCGCCATTGCCGGATTTAATCGTATCTACCGTTTCCTTAAGCCTTCCCCCCGGAACATCCTTCAGGATCAGATCAATGACGCCGGTAACCGTTAAAAATTTTTCGGGTGTAAGATTCTGAATAACGGGTGTTACCAGTAAACCGGCTGTTCCGGCTTTTACAATATTGCCAAGGAAATCGCGCCGGCGGTAAAGATTTTTTTTATTTTCCATCAAATGTATTTTGCCAGCCATCATTTTTTAGTTTTTCTATCTTTCCAAGCACTTCCGCTTCAAGGGATTTTTTGAAGGCCTGCACTTTAACGGAGATCGTTTCATCAAAAGCGCCGAGTATACTGGCTGCAAGTATTCCGGCATTCTTTGCTCCGTTCAGGGAAACCGTGGCGACCGGCACGCCTGCGGGCATTTGAAGAATGGATAACACCGAATCCCATCCATCCATGGAGTTGGAAGATTTAATGGGAACCCCGATTACCGGAAGCGGCGTTATGGAGGCCAGCATGCCGGGTAGATGGGCGGCTCCGCCTGCTCCCGCAATAATTACTTTAATCCCTCTTTCTTTTGCCCTGCCTGCATATTCTATCAGCCGGAGCGGTGTCCGGTGAGCAGAAACAATGGTCAGCTCAAAATCGATGCCGAAGGCTTTCAGCACATCGGCAGCAGGCTGCATAACGGGCAGGTCGCTGTCGCTCCCCATAACAATGGCCACCTGTATCATAAATTAATCGGGTTGTTTTGAAATGACATGCAATTGCTGCTTAATGGATTTTGCTTTGTAAACCAGATCGCTTTTGTCTGTGCTCAGAATGGTTACATGCCCCATTTTCCTGCCCGGCCGGGTTTGCTGTTTCCCATATAAGTGCAGAAATGCATTTTCCATTTTAAGCAGCTCTGAAATTCCTTCGTAGCAGGGCTCTCCCGAATGGCCTTCCGCACCAATCAGGTTTACCATGGCCGCCGGTAAAATATGTTTTGGATTTCCCAAAGGATAGTCCAGGATCACCCGCCAGAGCATATCAAACTGGGAACTGTAATTTGCTTCAATGGTATGATGACCACTGTTGTGCACGCGGGGCGCTGTTTCATTTACCAGTACGTCGCCGTTTTTGCCAATGAATAATTCTACTGCAAATATGCCCGGCGTTGCCAGGTCTTTCACTACTTTCAACGCAATGGCTTCTACTCTCCACAGGGTTTGCTGCGGAATCTCTGCGGGGCTGAGCTGGTAATCCAACTGATTCAGTACCGGATCAAAAATCATTTCTACCGCAGGATAAATGGCGGTCTGACCCCTGCGGTTTATGGCAATGATCTGTGAAATTTCTTTATGAATATTTACTTTTCTTTCCAAAACAGACGGCGCGTCGAATCCCTTTTCAAAATCCCTTGTATCGTTGATGACCTGTACGCCCCGGCCATCATAACCACCTGATCCAATCTTATGGACGGCAGGTAAAAACCCATCGTGCTTCCGGAGATCTGCCCGGTTTTGCGTGATATGGAATGGCGACGTGGGAATGTCGTTTTCTTTATAGAACTGTTTCTGCCGGATCTTGTCGCGGATAATACGGAGCGCCGAAGGCGCAGGATATATTTTTACGCCTTCCGCTTCCAGTTTTTCCAGCGCATCTACATTAATCGATTCTATTTCAATCGTTAATCCATCAAGCCCTTTTCCAAATTGATAAACATCTTCAAAGTTGCGGATATCCCCCCGGGTGAAAGAATGGGCTAAATGGGCAGCCGGGCATTCCGGGTCGTTTTCCAGCACATGGGTAATAACCGGATAATTGGCTGCAGCCTGTAAAAGCATTCTTCCCAGCTGTCCGCCACCTAAAATTCCGATTCTGAGCATATTCCCAATTATGGCGTGAAGATAAAACAATCTGGTTTTCGACCCTTTATTAACATGAATTGCATAATAATATGGCCGGATTTTTGTTTTAATGGGGTAACTTTATACGTACCAATGCATAATACTTTTGCATGACGAAAACCAGATTTCCCGTACAGCTGATTCTTCTTTTAGCTTCATTTGCCTTTCTGTCGCCTGTATTTTCCCAGACTTCCGCTTATTCTGTACATTTCCTGGATTACCAGAAATCACTTCCCAAGGTAAATGAGATGATTAACCGGAAAGAAGATACCCTGATGAAGCAGTTTCGGGCCAAACAGCTGATCTGGCCTGCCCGTTATATTTATATCCGTTCTTTCAAGTACGATAGCGAAATGGAGATCTGGGTAAAGAACAAGGCCTCCGATAAATTCAAATTATTCAAGACCTATAAAATTTGCGCACTTGCCGGATCCCTCGGGCCGAAAAGAATGGCTGGTGATTACCAGGTGCCGGAAGGATTTTATTATATCAACGAGTTCAATCCGAGAAGCCTTTATCATTTATCGCTTGGATTAAATTACCCGAATGCATCCGATAAATTACTATGCGATTTATCACAACCCGGCGGTGATATTTATATTCATGGGAGTTGTGTCACCACGGGTTGTATTCCCATCACCGATGGACAGATTGAGGAACTTTATGTATTGGCAGCCCATGCCAAAGACCTGGGACAGGATTTTATTCCGGTACATATTTTCCCTGTCAATTTCAATAACCCGAGAAGTGTTAACTACCTGAACCGCTTTCTTTTACAATTCAATGAATATGTTCCTTTTGAAAGGAGCATGAAAAACGCCTTTTATTATTTTGAAAAGAATCATCAGATTCCTCCGGTTATCGTAAATGAAAAAGGCGACTATATTACCGAAAATATCCCTTCCCCGGCAGCAGCGGACCAGAATGCCGAACTGCCTGCGGCGCCATCCAAAAAACCGAATCATCCGGAACAACCCATCCCGGACGAAGAACTCGCAAAGAGCGTAGATAAACTTCCTTTGTATCCCGGAGGCAACGAGGCGTTTAAGGTTTTTATTGACAAACTGAGTGCGGATATGGTAAAAATGCTTGATCCCGGTCAGAGCAAGGCCTATGTATTAATGGAATATATTATTGATGAAAATGGTAAAACCATTTATGCCAATGCCATCAGCGGCGGAAATGAGCGAATGAATGAGCAGATTGAAAAAGCATTTACCGGCATGGGTTTATGGACACCTGCTACCCGCCAGGGTAAAACTGTCCCCATCAAGCTAAAACAAACCATCATGGTTGACGTGGTTCCCTGATCAGCGTATCAGGGTCTGAACGGTTTCGCGCGACCATTGCTGTAATACCATTTCCCTGTCTTTAAGGAGTGATTGCAAAGTTTCCGGCTGATAATGTCTTACCGTTACCAGTGTCAGGCCGTTTTCGGTTTTAACATCAAAGAAGCCGCCTGCTTCCGATACCAGTTTTTTAATTTTTTCTTCATGCTGATCCACACAGACCTGCAGGATCACTGCTCCGGTCTGCATCAGGTTCGCCTGTATCTGCATTCCGGATAAAATGCTGTATAACCTGGCCGCGCTTTCTTCCCCGACAAAAGAGAAATCTTTGGATCGAAAATGGATCAGGGTCTGGTCTTTTTTAATCACTATGACCGGCGGAAGCTGCCGGATATGTTTTGCATGAATGACCGTTCCGGCCAGCTTCGGATCGGCAAAGCATTTTACATATAAAGGAATGTTTTTGTTTTGAAGGGGCTTGATGGTTTTCGGATGAATTACCTGCGCTCCGTAAAATGCCATTTCGATTACTTCATCATAATCCAGCGAAGGAATTACCCGGGCATCCGGGAAAGCCTTTGGATCGGCATTCATTACGCCTTCCACATCTTTCCAGATCGTAACGGATTCCGCATTGAACAGATTGGCGAAAATAGCGGCGGAATAATCACTCCCTTCCCGGCCAAGGGTAGTATTTTCATTGGCGTCGGTAGAGCCGATAAAACCCTGGGTCAGGATCATATCTGTTGTTTGAAAAAAGGGTTCAACCAGATGGCTGACATTGTTCCGGGTCTTGGTCCAGTCCAGATTGGCGGCGCGGAAATGATCATCCGTGGCAAAAACATCTCTCACATCCAGCCAGTGATTTTTTATCCCGGATGCATTCAGATAATCGCTCACAATGGATGTGGAAAGAAGCTCGCCAATGGAAACGATCTGATCGTAATAGTAATCATACTCCCTGATAGGTTTATCATGCAGCAGCCATTCAATTTCCGTAAAAAAATCAGGCAGGCGGGAATGGGTGTATGGGTGTGTTGAATTCAGCAGCCTGGCCGCAATCCCCAGGTGATCATTTTTAATAAGCGTAAATAGTTTAATTGCCTGTTCTGAATTCCCGGAATAAAAAGTTTCCGCCACTTTTTCCAGCGCATTAGTTGTTTTACCCATTGCTGAAATCACAACCAGCAGTTTTTCTCCGGGATATGCATTCAGTATGGCGGGTAGTATACGGATTTTGTCTGTATCGTTTACACTGGCTCCGCCGAATTTAAAAACTTTCATTTTATTTGCTTTAAACGGAACGATGATTGTTCATCCGTCGTTCAGCAATCAAAGATAGTTTCCATACGCGGATCGTGATAACTATGTTAAAAACCGGTACGACTGTGGGCGACTTGTAATTTGTTTGTATATTAATTGAATATTCCTTTTTCTATGCGCTCTCCATTGGTAAAAAGCTGTCTTCCCGCATTTTCTTTCTTTTGCCTCGCATTCATTCCTTGCTCAATCGGATGGTCCGCGTTTCCGGCTCCGGTAAAAGAGCCAACGAATGCCAGGGCGATTTTTCAAACCCGGTCTGTTGTTCCGGCTGACATGATTGCAGATATACTAAAATATGTTAATGCAGACCGCGGGAAACAGGGCCTGGCGCCTTTAAAACTCAATGAGGTGGAATCTTCCATTGCCCTGAAGCATAGCCGGGATATGGCCAACGGTAAAGTCCCCTTCGGGCATACCGGTCTTAACGCCCGGGCAAAAGCCATCCGGAAAGCGCTGGGAGGAATCAGTTCGGTGGGAGAGAATGTGGCGTCCGGGCCGATGAATGCCCGGGAGGTAGTTGACGGCTGGTTAAACAGCCCCGGGCATAAACGCAATATAGAGGGAAACTTTACCCTTACCGGCATTGGTTATGCAATGGATGGAAAGGGGAATATCTTTTTTACGCAGATTTTTACCAGGTAAGAAAAACGGATGAATGTCCTTTAACGCGGGTGCCGTAACTTGCCACATCATGGAGAAAGAGGTCATTATCAGAATCGATCAGCTGACCAAAAAATATGGTGAATTTGAAGCCGTAAAAGGGATCAGCTTTGAAGTTTACCGGAATGAGATCTTCGGTCTGCTGGGTCCCAATGGCGCCGGGAAATCCACCACACTGGAAATCATTGAAACGCTTCGAGAAAAAACTTCCGGAAAAGTAATCGTTGACGGAATGGATCTGGACAAGCGCCCGGATGATATAAAAAAGATCATCGGCGTTCAACTGCAGACTTCAGGATATTATCCGAATCTCAACCTGACCGAATTGCTGATGCTTTTTAGCGGATTGTATAATCAGCGCATTAAACCAGCCGATTTTCTGGCGAAGGTAAATCTGACAGATAAGGCAAAAGCGAAATATAAGGAGCTGAGCGGCGGCCAGAAACAGCGTTTTTCCATTGCCACCACGCTGATCAACCAGCCTACAATTATTTTCCTGGATGAGCCTACCACGGGTCTTGATCCCCAGGCAAGAAGAAATCTCTGGGACCTGATACTGGAAATCCGTGCGGCAGGCACAACCGTCATCATCACCACCCATTATATGGATGAAGCCGAAGTTCTTTGCGACCGGGTGGCCATCATCGATTCCGGTAAAATTATTGCCATGGATTCTCCGGACCAACTAATCGACAACCTGGTTGCCACTGGCTTTGAAAGGCCTAAAGAAGTAAAAAAGGCAAACCTGGAAGACGTTTTTATCCAGCTTACCGGGAAGGCCTGGAGGGAGGAGTAATTGAGAATTCCGGGATTGAAAACTTAAATTTCAAATAATTTTATAACAACTATTAACAATTATCAATTCAACTATGTCCGATCCCCGTTACCCCATCGGCAGATATGAACCGGTGGTTTTCTCAGAAGAACAGAAAATAAAATGGCTGAATGAAATCCGGCAGCTTCCCACCCTGTTGGAAAGCGCCATTCTGAACCTGGATGAAGCGCAGCTGCAAAGCCCTTACCGCGAAGGCGGATGGACAGTTCACCAACTGGTTCACCATATTGCAGACAGTCACATGAATGCCTATATCCGGTTTAAGCTGGGTCTTACGGAAGATAATCCCGCAGTGAAATCTTATGAAGAAAAACTGTGGGCCGGATTGGCCGATGTACAATTGCTTCCGGTAAATGTTTCCGTTACTTTATTGCATGCCCTGCATACGCGCTGGTATGCGGCCATCAGGGATCTGACTGAATTGCAGTGGAACCGGACCGTTATTTATCCTTCCACCCAAAAAGATACAACGCTTTGGTATTTGCTCGGGATGTATGCCTGGCACGGAAATCATCATGTTGCACATATCCTCAGCTTCCGCAGGGCAAATGGCTTGTAATTTTTTATTAAATCATTCATCAAATCATTGAGCGGTTTATGAAAGATCTGCGATGGAAAAAAATATCTTCCCAATACCTGCTGCATGATACCTGGGGTACGGTGAGAAAGGACGTTTGCGAAACCCGGGAAGGGAAAATCATTGATCCCTATTATGTTTATGAGTTCCCGACCTGGGTTACAGCAGTTGCCGTTACTTCCGACAATAAAATCATCCTGGAACGGCAATACCGGTATGCGCTGGATACCATTAATTATGAGATCCCCGGAGGTTGTGTGGACGATACCGATGAATCGCTGGAAGCAGCCATTGCACGGGAACTGATGGAAGAGACCGGTTACCGGTTCGAGCATTATGAATATCTGGGTAAGACGTCCTCCAATCCTTCCACCAATAATAACTGGATGCATATGTACCTGGCAACCGGCGGCCGGTATGAAAGAGAACAAAAACTGGATCACAACGAGGAGATCGAAGTCTACCTCTTTTCAGTTGATGAAGTGAAAAAGATGCTGGCGGAAAATCAGATCATACAAAGCATGCATGTCACAGCTTTATTCTACGGGCTCCCTAAAATACAATCTCCTTAATGTTTACTTCCCCGGCCAGAAATACGCTTCCGCAAACCAAAATAAGGTCTTTTGGATGAGCCCGGTCCACCGCAGCCTGCAAAGCCTGATGCACTTCCGGGAATATTTTGCCTTTTAAACCAACGCTTTCTGCTTTTGCGGCCAGTTCTGTTTCAGGTAAAGCCCTGGGAATTCTCGCCTTTGTAAAATAATAGTTAGCGGTGGGAGGAAGATGACGCAGAATATTCTCAATTGCTTTATCTTTTACCATGCCGATAACCAGGTGCAATTCTTCATGCGCCGTCAGTTCGATCTGTTTGGCGATTTCCTTCATGCCACCTTCATTATGTCCCACATCGAGCACCAGCAATGGCTCATCATGAAGAATATCCCAGCGGCCATGCAGGCCCGTTAGTTTTTTTACATTTTGCAGGCCGCTGTGAATGGCTGTTTCCGGAATCGAAAAGCCACGCTGATTTAAAAGGGAGATGACTTCTGCAACGGTAACAATATTCTTTGTTTGATAAATGCCGGGAAGATCGAGGCTGTAATTTACTTTTTCGTTTGAATGTCTGTCTGTGAGTTCCACTTCCAGCAGATGCCGGTTGAATTTCCAATCATCTACAAATCTTTTCCGGCTGGCAAAATGGATGGGCGCCTTGTTTTGTTCTGCTATGCGGAGAAAAACGTCTTTTACTTCCGCCTGTTCTTCTCCGACCACCACCGGAATACCCGGTTTGATGATGCCTGCTTTTTCAAACGCAATTTTTTGCAGGGTATTTCCCAGCAGATCCATATGATCGTAGCTGATATTGGTGATTACGGAAAGTTCAGGAAGAATGATATTGGTGCTGTCCAGCCGGCCGCCAAGTCCCACCTCGATAACGGCGATATCAACGGCCTGATCAACAAACCAGTCGAAAGCCATCGCCACTGTAATTTCAAAAAAGGAAGGCTGGATGGATTCAATGGAAGGCATTAGCTTACCGGTAAAAGCTGTGACAAAGGATTCCGGGATCATTTGACCGTTTACCCGGATGCGTTCCCGGAAATCGTAAAGGTGAGGTGAGGTATAAAGGCCTGTTTTATAACCGGCCCGCTGCAGGACGGCTGCGAGCATATGGCTGGTGGAGCCCTTGCCATTGGTACCGGCAATATGGACCGATTTAAATTTTTTTTCCGGATTTTCCAGGAGCTTACTGAGGATCAGAATATTGGTCAGGTCACTTTTGTATGCCATGGCGCCCAATCTGCTGAACATGGGCAGCCGGTTAAATAAAAAGTCGATTGTTTCGGAATAATCCATTATGACTCCGCCCGGAGTAATCAGTTGTTGTTCTTAAAATCGCCCCGCTTCCAGGCCTGGATGAAATCCGCCCAGGCAAGTGGATTAAATATATTCTGGGGCGGATTCTGCCCCATATAGGAATATCTGGTAGCGGATTTTTTCAGATAGAGATTTGCTGCTTCGCGGGCATCGGAGGGCAGGCCGCGGGAGAGTACCCTTCGTTTCACAGCGTCATTGTTCTGACGGGCGATTTCGATCTCATCGTCCGGAACCTTGGTATTGACAAAATCCCGCTCAAATTGTTCGCGGGTGGGTCGTGGTTTAATTATCGTCGCCGGAAGATACATGGTGTCCGTGACCATAAGCTGAATGATACTCCACTGATTTCCTTCGAGATTTTTTGGGATCTGATACAGTTTGGGTTTGTACCCGATGCTGCTGAACTCGATCTGGTCCCCCTTCATCACCACAATGGAAAAGACCCCCTGTTCATTGGAAAAAGTTCCCCTTCCCTGGCCCTTTACCACAACACTTACAGAGGGAATTCCCTGGAGGCTGTCAGCCGTCATCACCACCCCATAAAACTGGACGACCGAGTCCTTCAGTTTATCGAACTGCGCATGCAGTGTGCAGGGCGCGGACAGGATCATCAGGTATAGCAGATATTTCTTCAAAATGGAGCCAAAAATAAAGTTTATAAACCGTAAATCGTAAACAAATTAAGGCGGCTATCGATTAATTTTGCAGCCTGTTTCAACTTTTTAACAAATAATTGCGCATGAGTGTTGAAAAATTGTTAGAAGCATTAAGCACAGTGCAGGAACCCGACCTTGGAAAGGATTTGGTTACCCTGAATATGGTGAAGGATTTATTGATTGAGGGCAATAAAGTTTCTTTTACGGTTACGCTCACAACCCCTGCCTGCCCCCTGAAAGACCGGATTAAAAATGATTGTATCCGGGCGATTCATTCCGTGAACCCGGAAGCCGTTGTCCAGGTGAACTTTATTTCAAATATTAATACCAGCAGAAAGGATCAGGACCCTGTTCTGCCGAAAGTCCGGAATATTATCGCCGTGGTAAGCGGCAAGGGAGGGGTTGGAAAAAGTACAGTGGCTTCGAATTTCGCTCTTTCTCTGGCGGCCGATGGGGCAAAAGTGGGACTGATGGATGCGGATATTTATGGACCCAGCCTTCCGATCATGTTCGGCGTAAGGGGAGAACGCCCCCTGATGAAAAATGTAAATGGGAAAGGCATGATCCTGCCCCTGGAGAAATACGGTATCCGGCTCATGAGCATCGGTTTGCTCATTGATGAAAAAAATGCCGTGGTCTGGCGGGGCCCCATGGTCAGCAGCGCCATCCGGCAGTTTATTACAGAAGTATTTTGGGATGAACTGGATTATCTGGTCATCGACATGCCTCCGGGCACTGGCGACATCCATCTAACCCTGATGCAGGCGGTTCCCGTAACCGGGGTCATTGTGGTAACAACTCCGCAGGATGTGGCGTTGGCAGATGCGAAAAAAGCCATCGCCATGTTTGCCCAGGCGCAATTAAAAACGCCCATTATCGGACTGGTGGAGAATATGAGTTTTTTTGTGGCCGGCGATGCTCCGGAAAATAAATATTATATATTCGGAAAAGAAGGAGGGAAGCGGCTGGCGGATGAATATGATATTCCATTTCTGGGTCAGATTCCTTTAATACAGAGCATTCGGGAAGGCGGAGATGAAGGCAAACCCGTTTTGCTCGGCGATGATGCGGCTGCGCGCAAAGCTTTTAATGAATTTGCCGGCAACGCAGCCCGGAGTATTGCCATGATCAATGCCAATATCAGTACGGAACGCAGGGCCGAGGTAGTGGTGGGCTGATTTTTTTACTTTTTAATTTTTACGCTTACTTGTACAACATTCCTTATTTCAAAGCGGAAGATCATGCTGAGGTTATTGATTTTATGAGGGAAAATCCTTTTGCTATCCTCTGTGGAATAAATGAAACGGGTGTTCCGGTAGCTACCCATCTGCCGCTTTTGCTGGAAGAAAGGGATAATAAATTATTCCTGCAGGGGCATTCCATGAAAAAACAGGATCATACGGATGCTTATTATCAGAACCCAAACGTACTGGCCATATTTTCGGGCGCACATAGTTATGTAAGCGCCAGCTGGTACCGGAAGCAGCAGGTTGCCAGCACCTGGAATTACCAGGCCGTCCACGTTACCGGGCTTCTCCGGATCCTGGATGAACAGGCCCTGCATGCCATTTTAACCCGCGTTACCAGGACCTTTGAAACGGCTGATTCTCCTTCGCTGGTGGAACATATGAATCCGGAATATGTGGCTCAGATGATGAAAGCCATTGTCGCCTTTGAAATTGAAGTAACTGCCATTGAACATGTTTTTAAACTCAGCCAGAACCGGGATGCTCATTCCTATCATAATATTATGACCCATCTCCGGGAAAAAGATCCGGGTGCGCAACAGATTGCGCAGATCATGGAAGAAAAAAAGAAGGACTGATCCGGCGCCCCGGCATCACCGGAAGATTTTCACCCACAAAATGCTTTTCTTTGCCGAAACGGATTTCATGAACCGGCAAAAGCTTGTCAGCCTCATTCTTCAAAAGGGAAATTATTTATGTGTGGGCCTGGATACGGATATTGACCGGCTGCCGGCTTTTCTGCAATCATTTTCAGATCCGGTTTTTGAATTCAACCGGCGGATCATTGATGCTACAAAATCGTATTGTGTAAGCTATAAAATCAATACGGCTTTTTATGAAGCGCGGGGTTCAAAGGGCTGGGACAGTTTACAAAAAACAGCTGATTATATCCCGGTTTCCCATTTCAAAATTGCCGATGCCAAACGGGGGGATATCGGGAATACCTCGGCCCAATATGCCAAAGCTTTCTTTGAAACGCTTTCCTTTGATGCGGTAACGGTTGCTCCTTATATGGGTGAAGACAGCGTAAAGCCCTTTCTCGAACATAAGGACAAGTGGACCATTCTGCTGGGGCTGACCTCCAATGCCGGCGCTAAAGATTTTGAATTGCAGCCCGTCGCAAACGGATTATTGTATGAAGAAGTGCTTCGGAAAGCCTCCCGGTGGGGCACAACCGAAAACCTGATGTTCGTGATCGGCGCCACCCGGGCAGACTGGTTTACCCGGATACGGAACCTCACGCCGGATCATTTTTACCTGGTGCCGGGCGTGGGCGCACAGGGCGGGAGCCTGAAAGAAATTTCTGAGAAGGCGCTGAATCCCGATTGCGGTTTACTGGTCAATGCCAGTCGTGCGATTATCTATGCATCCTCGGGAGAAGATTTTGCTGAAAACGCCGGGGATGCGGCGGCTGCATATGCAAACGAAATGCAGGGTTATTTGCGGGTTACCGGCCTGATCTGAGTAGCTTGGATACCACTTATCGGTTATTTTTCCTTTCAGTTTATTACTCTTTCTTTGAAGACAGTTCAGCCGGAGCTGCTTTTTATATGAATAAGAAGATCCTCGACAGGGAATACGTACAATGGCTAAAAGTGCTGAAGCAAAAAGTTCTGCAGGCCCAGTTAAAAGCTGCTGCGGGAACCAACAGTGTTTTAATCAGGCTATATTGGGATTTAGGAAGGGAAATAACGGAGCGCGAAAAGGAGTTCTCTTACGGTGAAAATTTCATTAGCAAAGTAGCTAAAGACTTAAACCGGGAATTCCCTGAAATAAAGGGATTTTCGAGGAGAAACCTTTATGCAATCCGGCAATGGTATTTGTTCTTTTCAGGTCATGGCGGACTTGTGCACCAGCCTGGTGCACAACTTCCCTGGCGGCATCAGGTGCCTCAGGCTGATTTATATAAAAAAGCACCGGGATGGCCAGTGCTTTTTTTTGAGGGCGGAAACGGATCACAGATTGACTTCCGTATCATCATCATTATCCTTGTCCTTGTGCTTATTCTTGTTCTTGTCCTTGTTTTTATTTCCGGAATGATTGTCGTTGTCGTTATCCCCCGGCTCAACCGAAGTGTCGCCCGCATTGGCGATCCGGATTTTTCCGAAGCTGCTCTTGATCCGGATCCTTGCATCGCCGTTTCCGGAACTGCCGGAGAAATCCTTATCGAACTTCGGTCCTGAATTATCATCCTCTCTTTCTTCCGTAATACTAATTCCGGAACTGTTCCGGAAGGTTCCGAAGTTGGTATGTACATTGAAACTGGCAGACAGGTTTTCGGGAACATTCACCCGCACGTTGGAATAGGATTCAAATAGATTCAGATCTTTTATGGATTTGTCCACAGAGATTTCGACGTTATTGCAAAACTCCGTATGAATTTTGGCGTTGCCCGTTACGCTTTTGATAAAGGACCTGTTGTTGAACTTAAAAGTAACGTCCGGATCGGCAACCGGACCGATGTCCGCACTGCCAAACTCCACATGTATCGTCCGGGCATTATCCAGCCTGCCCGTGTTGAGTTCTCCGAATTTGCTGATCAGGCTAACCGGCCCGGTAAAATTCCCGATATTGATCTTTCCGAAACTATTCTCGATGCTAAGCGGATTTCCGGAGGGCATGACGATTTTATAATCTATATAGAACTTCCGGTTGTCATCTCCGTCTTTATTCTTTTTGCCATTGCCCATCTTGCCCATATGGCCGATATCTGTTTTGAAAGAGATCTCATTTCCGCCCCGCCTGTCGGATACGCTGATCTCATCCATCATTTGCCGGGCTTTGTCGTCGGAAGATGCATTCACCACAATTTCAATATTCACCTGGATCTCATTTTTATCCCAGGTACTGACGGCCACATCGCCGAAAGAATTTTCGATGGACAATTTCTCGTCGCCGCTTACGGTGTAGGATTTACTGATGTTCTTTCTGTGTTCTCCATCATCTCCCGTAGCAATGCTGAGCAGGGGAACCAGCAGGAAGGCCAGGATGGTAGCAGTTTAAACGGATTTATATGCTTTTTCATACGCTGATTTTTTGGAATGCTTGATTTGTTTAATAATATCCAATTGTTTATTCAATAGGCCAATCTGAAGCTTAAGATTATAAATCATCGCTTCAATCAATTGTTCCCTGTTGGGGTTTTGGGGAAGCTGGGTTTTTAATGTCTGGTACACGCTGTCCAGTTTATTCACATCGCCGGAGAACTTTCTATACAGCAGGGGTTCATCCTTTTGTAAGGTTTTAAGTTCATTGTGTTTGATTTCTATCAGCTTGGAATAATAATACATCTCTTCGGAATAACCTTTTTGTTCAGTATCGGCCGGTTCACCAATTTTCCCGGCATCCGGTTTTGCCGGTTCTGCAGTTTGGGCTCCGGCTAATTCCCGCGTGACCGTTGAAGCCGTATCTGGGAGAAGATTTGTCTCCGCCTTCCGGCCCGTATCCGACGCCTGTGGTTGTTGATTGATCGCAAGCGGAGTCGCTACCGGTTTCTGATGAAGGGAATAATAAAGCCATCCGGACGCACAAACCAGCACCACTGCTGCAGCAGCGGAAAGCCAGCGTTTGAGGGGCAGGGACCGGACGGGCGTCTCTTTCTTCACGTCCCCGCCCTGCATGCGGTCCCGGATCTTATCCCATAGTTCCGGTGCAGGCGACTCATCATCGAACTGATCACGGTTATCCTGAACAAATTCTTCTAAATGGCTGCTCATGATAAGCCTCCTTGTTTTATTAATTGTAATAATTTTTGTTTTGCGCGCATATATTGTGTTCTTACAGTCACATGTGAAATCTGCAGAATATCTGCTATCTCCTCCTGATCATATCCTTCAAATAGATGAAGGGTTAATACCGTCCGGTATCCGTTGGGCAATTCCTTCACCGCTTTTTTTATTTCATCCACTTTGTACTGCAATCCGCTTTCATCATAAACCTCTTCTTCGGGTAAATGGCCAATCGTTGTTTTTTCCATGTCGATGATCGTCCATCTTTCTTTTCCTCAATGCATTGATGGATTTGTTGATTACGATCCGTTTGAGCCAGGCGCCAAAAGTTGACTTGTACGCAAAACTTCCGATGGCGGCAAAAGCATCACAAAAAGATTCCTGCAGCACATCTTCCGCATCTCCGCTGTTATTCATAATACGCAGGCTCGTATTATACATCGCTTTGGAATATTTCTGATACAATTCGCTATAAGCCCCGGGGATCGCCCTGCCTGCAGCGCTCCACCAGTTCATCACGTTGTATCGGTGCGGTTAACTCCAAGAGTTTGGTTTTTGTTTTCTTTATAATAAGTACACAAAGAAAAGAAGGATGTTGCATCGTGCTCCCGGTCCTCGGCTGGTTTATTCCACTCCGGCTTCTTAGCCATCGCTTAATATGCTAATAATCATTATGTTTATGCTTTTTTGTCTTTCGTTCATATCCTCAGAATAATAATGCTTTTGTCCATAGCCGCCTTCATTGTTTATTTTCGCATTCAACAAGTTTACCCATGGCTGCAAAAACTGATGTTTTCCAAAGTCCGGATTATTTCCTGTTGGACGAACTGCTGACGGAAGAGCATAAACTCATCCGGGATTCCGTAAGGGCCTATGTAAAAAAAGAGATCAGCCCGATGATCGAAGACTACGCCCAAAGGGCAGAATTCCCGCAACAGATTGTTCCGCAACTGGGTGAGCTGGGTTGTTTCGGCCCTACCATTCCGGAGGCCTATGGCGGTGGCGGGCTGGATTATATCAGTTATGGCCTCATGATGCAGGAACTGGAGCGGGGCGACAGCGGAGTGCGCTCTACGGCCTCGGTGCAGGGTTCTCTGGTGATGTTTCCCGATCTATGCCTATGGTTCGGAAGAAATGAAAAAAAGAATGCTGCCCAAACTGGCTTCGGGGGAATGGCTGGGTTGTTTCGGTCTCACGGAACCCGATCATGGCTCCGATCCCGGCGGCATGCTGAGTAATATCCGGGATGCCGGAGATCATGTGATCCTGAATGGAAGCAAGATGTGGATCAGCAATGCGCCTTTTGCGCAGATTGCAGTGGTCTGGGCAAAAGATGAAGCCGGAGAAATCCGGGGAATGGTTGTGGAACGGGGAATGGAAGGATTTTCAGCACGCCCTCCACGCATGGAAAATGGAGCCTTCGCGCTTCAGCTACCGGTGAACTCGTTTTTGATCAGGTAAAAATTCCGAAGGCTAATCTGTTTCCGGATATCCGGGGACTAAAAGGCCCGCTGAGTTGCCTGACCAAAGCCCGTTTTGGTATTGCCTGGGGATCGGTTGGCGCGGCAATGGATTGTTATGATACGGCATTGCGATATAGTAAAGAAAGGATTCAGTTTGGCCGTCCCATTGCCGGATTTCAGCTGCAGCAGAAAAAACTGGCGGAGATGATTACTGAAATTACCAAAGCGCAGTTAATGAACTGGCGGCTCGGCGTTCTGATGAATGAAAAAAAAGCGACCCCGGCGCAGGTGTCCATGGCAAAAAGGAACGGATGTGAAATTGCAGCCAATATTGCCAGTGAAGCCACGTCAGATTTTAGGGGGAATGGGCATTACGGGAGAATACCCGGTCATGCGGCATATGATGAATATGGAAAGTGTTCTCACCTATGAAGGAACACATGATGTTCATTTGCTGATAACGGGGATGGATGTGACGGGATTGAATGCTTTTAAGTAAGGTGGATGGTAGATGGTTGATGGTGGATGGACGACCTTGAAAGATTAGGTTCCCGTGTTTCTTTAAACATATGAATTTTGCCTTAGGGAGGGAATACTGGTTCATCTGTCAAAATGATAAAAACCCTGCCAGCATCACAAGTTGTACGATCCACCATCTACCATATACCATTGACGTCAATCGTGTAAAAATTAAACCAACAAACTCCAATGCGCATATTTCTGATCGGTTTTATGGGTTCCGGAAAAACACACTGGGGAACCCGGATCTGCGGAATCGCTGAAAATTCCATTTTATGATCTGGATGCCGTGATTGTGAATGGAGAAGGCATGAGTTATCCGAAATTTTTCAAGACAAAGGGAGAAGAATATTTCCGGTATATGGAAAAACAAACGCTGGAAGACCTGGTTGCCAAGAAGAAAATTTTGTATTATCCGCCGGCGGAGGAACGCCCTGCTTCTTCAATAATATTAAATTTATGAAACGGAATGGGAAAGTGCTCTGGCTGAATACTTCCACTGGAATATGCTGAAACACCGGCTAATGAAAGAAAAAATGTCCCGCCCCCTGCTGAGAGATATTACAGAAGCGGTTTGCGTACGTATATCATTCGTAAACTCAGAGAACGCAAAATGTATTATGAACAGGCCGACCTGATGGTGCATGAAGAAACGATGGATCTGCTGGATCCTTTAATTTGCTACTTCAGAATTAGCCGATCGACAATCACCTCACTACAAATCAATGAATAAACTATTTTTAATCATTTGCTGCCATCTGCCGGAGCGCTTGCCGTGTTCTCCGGTGCCTTTCTTGCCCATCAGCTGAGACAGCAAATGCCGGCAGCGGCATTGGAAGTTTATGAAACAGCCGTACGTTATCAGTTTTATCATGTATTTGCCTTGCTGGCCGTGGGTATACTCAGTGAACAGATTCCAGGGAAACTGGATGAATCGGGCGGGAAGTTGCTTTATTGGAGGAATTCTTCTTTTCTGCGGATCTCTCTATATGATTTCGGCGCTGATGGCAGAGGAACTTCCGTACCGATGGCCTGGGTATTCTGACTCCCCTGGGCGGTGTATTTTTTATTTTCGGATGGATTTTTCTTATCGCTTTGCTGAAGAGAAGATCATCCTGAAAAAGGCGGTTCTTAACTTATCTTTGTCGTCATGGCTCAGCGTTCAAAATAAAGAAAAACCAATCCTCCGGCCCGTCGTCCCTGAAAACAGAAAAGGAAGCCAAACTCACTGTTTCCCAGGTGATGCGGGATGAACGGACACATAAGATTACGGGGGCGGTTTTTTTTCTGGTTTCTATTTTCCTGTTCATCGCTTTTACTTCTTACCTGTTTACCTGGCGGGAAGATCAGGACAAAGTCGTTCGGGGATTTCCGTTCTTGCCCCCTCACACGATATTAAAGTGGCCAACCTGCTGGGCAGCCTGGGGGCGCTATGTTTCCCATCTTTTCTTTTATAACGGTTTTGGAATTGCCAGTTATTTTATATGCTCCTTTTTTTTCATTGCCGGGGTCAACTGGTTTTTGCGAAAAAATATTTTTCTATCAGGCGTAATCTGCGGTATGTTATTATCGGGCTGGTTTATTTTCCACTACCGCTCGCTTTTATTTGCCGGTGGTGTTTCTTTTCCCTGGGGTGGTGCTTTTGGGGATTTGCTAGTGACTGGATGATGCGTTTCCTGGGTAAAATAGGTACAGCCTGTGTTTTATTTGCAGGCGCGCTGGCTTATTTTATCTGGCGGTTTAATCCGGAATTCAAATTGCCTGACTTATCAAAAAAGGAAAAATGCCCCGGCGCTCTTACCGCTGAATGATCACGAAAGATGACGGGCCTTGCTTTTTATTGAAGAACCTGCGCAAAAAATAAAAGAAACAAACTCAATAATGAAGAAGATATTCCGTTGATTATTTCCGGATGATGAACCGATCAACCGGATATGACGCCGTTTATAAAAGAAGAATCTAAAGCCCAAATTACCGGATGCCGCCGCTGATACCGGCCCGATTCCCAAGAAAGAACCGGTTAGTAGCAATCCGCTGGAACTGGAAATCAAAGCTGTTCCCGTTCCGGAACCGGTGAGAAGATCCGCCTGACAGAACCGGGAATGAAAGCCGGATAAGTTGCCGGACTATGAACCAACGCTGGATCTGAAATCGTATAAATATCCTACCCTGGATCTGCTGCAGGCACATGGGAACGACAAAATCATTCAGGATCCGGCAGAACTGGAAACCAATAAGAATCAGATCATCAGTACCCTGAAGAATTACGATATCGATATTCAGAAGATCAGCGCCACTGTAGGGCCAACTGTTACGCTTTATGAAATTGTTCCGGCCCCGGGTGTGCGCATTTCCAGAATTAAAAACCTGGAAGATGATATTGCGCTGAACCTGTCTGCACTGGGCATCCGTATCATTGCGCCGATTCCCGGAAAAGGCACCATTGGGATTGAAGTGCCCAATGTGAAAAAGACGATCGTGAGTATGCGCACTCTGCTGGCTTCCGATAAATTTCAGCACAGCACTTTTAACCTTCCCATTGCCATCGGTAAAAAAATCGACAATGAAAATTTTATTGTAGACCTGTCAACCATGCCCCACTTGCTGATGGCAGGAGCCACAGGGCAGGGGAAATCAGTCGGGCTGAATGCCATTCTGGTTTCGCTTCTTATATAAAAAACATCCTTCGCAACTGAAACTGGTGCTGGTGGATCCGAAAAAAGTAGAACTGAGTTTATACCGGATCATCGAAAAACATTTTCTTGCCAAACTTGCCGGGCGAAGAAGAACCCATCATCACCGATACCAAAAAAGTAATCTATACACTGAATGCGCTTTGTATTGAAATGGATAACCGGTACGATCTGCTGAAAGAAGCCGGAACCAGGAATATCCGGGAATACAATGATAAATTCATCAAGCGCAAACTCAATCCGCAGAAAGGACATCAGTATCTGCCCTTTATTGTATTGGTGATTGACGAATTTGCAGACCTGATCATGACTGCCGGTAAAGAAATCGAAATGCCGATTGCCCGGCTGGCGCAGCTGGCCCGGGCAGTGGGTATTCATCTTATCATTGCCACCCAGCGGCCTTCGGTAAATATTATTACCGGAACCATCAAGGCCAATTTCCCTGCGCGGATTGCTTTTAAAGTTTCTTCCAAAATCGATTCCCGGACCATCCTCGATACCGGCGGAGCGGAGCAACTGATCGGAAAGGGCGATATGCTGGTTTCTTATAATGGCGAAATTACCCGGCTGCAATGTGCTTTTGTGGATACACCTGAAGTGGAAGAAATTGCTGAATTCATTGGCAGGCAAGCAGGGCTATCCGCAGGCTTTTTTATTACCGGAATATGTAGATGAAAAAGAACTGGAATGCAGGGATTTCGACGCTGAATAACCGGGATCCGTTGTTTGAAGATGCAGCCCGGCTCATCGTGCAAAACCAGGTGGGTTCCACTTCCCTTTTACAGCGAAGGATGAAACTGGGCTATAACCGGGCAGGACGGCTGATGGATCAGCTGGAAGCAGCAGGTGTGGTTGGCCCGAACCAGGGAAGCAAAGCCCGGGAAGTGATTATTAAAACGAGACAGAACTTTCCGATTATCTTAGACTGGGCTAAATGGCTGATAACCAGTAATCGTGTCAGGAATTCCTGGCATAACGATTGCAAATGGAATGTGCATATCTTGCGCCTCTTTTTCTCAATCAACGAATATGAAAATATTATTATCCGTTTTGCAGGAATTATAGTGTCGGTCAGTTGCGCTGGGCAGAATAATAGCCTGGGGCAAAGTGATCCCGGTGCTAAACAGATCCTGGATAAAGCCAGCGCAAAAATCAAATCCTATAAAGCGATTCAGGCCAACTTCACTCTCAGATTCAGGATGGCCAGGGAAATCCTCAGGGCACCAAAAAAGGAACTGATCCTGATGAAAGGGAATAAATATGTAGTGAACCTGACTGGTCAGGAAATTTACTATGACGGTAAAACCATCTGGACTTACGATAAATCTGCCAATGAAGTAACCATTACCAAATTGATCCTCTTCCAATTCCCTGGCTTCCCCGCAAAATTATTTACTAATTTTTACGATAAAGATTTTCTGTATAAACTGAATGGCGAACAAAAAATGGCGGATAAAACGGTTCAGGAAATTGAAATGACGCCGATCGATAAGACCCAGAATTTTCACAAGATCTATCTGTATGTAGATAAGAAATCAAACATGGTGACATCTTTCAAAATGCTGGATAAAAATGGCAACCGTTATATCTATACCCTCAACAACCTGAATGGAAAAGCATCCATCAGCGATGCCAGTTTTGTTTTCGATAAATCGAAATATCCGGGGGTGGAGGAGGTGAATCTGAGACAGTAAGAATCGACGATTGACAGTTGACGAGTTGAAAGACTCTATGTGTTGCTGGAATTAAGGTCCAAGTGACTTAACTGTAAGTGTTAGCGTGATTATTACTAATACAGTTGACATCCTCAAAGTCCGTCAACCGTCCACTGTCAACCGTCAACTCTTCTCCCCCCATCTGAAACTATCCAACTCAAATCCCGCTAAATCGATTACCCTGTCCACAACTGTTGCGGAAATTTCAGCGATTGTTTTGGGTTTACTGTAAAAAGATGGGGAAGCGGGACAAATAATTCCACCGGCCAGGGTAACGGATTCCATATTGCGGATATGAATGAGATTATAGGGAGTGTCCCGCACTACGCAAATCAGTTTTCTTCTCTCTTTCAGAATCACATCTGCTGCCCTCGTGATCAGATCAGTAGAAATACCGGAAGCGATCCTGCCCAGTGTTCCCATGGAACAGGGAATTATGATCATCGTATCGTACCGGGCTGAACCCGATGCAAACGGAGCGGAGAAATCATCTGTTGAATAAAGTGTTACAGGCAATTGCCGGTAATCCTGGTTTTCCAATTCGGTTTCCCATACCGTTCGCGCATTTTTTGTCATGATTACGGATAATGCTTACCACTGACTGCGGATCTTCAGTAATTTCTCAATCAGCAGACTGGCATAAACCGATCCACTGGCCCCGGTTATGGCTACTACTATCTTTCTCATTTTTTTTTATCTTCCGATGATAACAAATTAACTGATTTTCAATTGATATGAATCAATTTTATATCAATATGATAAAAAGGATTTGGAATAGATATTTTTTCTTTGTTTAAAACTTTTATATTTGACTTTTCATAGGATAAGGTTTAATGGTTAATGGTATTTGATTAGTGCGGCCTCCCTTCAAAAAGGAGGCTTTTTTTTGCAATAAAATCCCCATTATTTTATCCGTTAAATGATTTCATTCTTTATTCCGGCAATTAACTCCATTTTTTTAACAAGAATTGCCAACTTAACGGGAGCCTCCCGATTTTAGAATCGCAAGATGCGCGGGATCCCATTCCTGATGCGGAATCCTGACCATACCGGGTGTAAAGAGTGCGGAAGCCTGCAGGCGCAGGAAAATTTTTCTTGTCCGGTTGGTTTTGATCGTGATTACCCGGTCAAAACCCGCTTTATTATAAATACCCAGACAATAAATATTCACATAATAACGCCCTTTGGGCAATTTCAGCAGCACCTGATTATCTACCGGATGATAAACCTGTTTAATGATACCTGCTCCCCGCAGGTCGAACCGGTCAAATATCAGGTATACCGAATCGATGCGACTCTGGCGATCTGCTGCATTTTGAAGCGTGATCACAACCGTACCTGAATCTGTTTTAGGAATTTTTTTTGAATAACCGTAGCTGTGCAGCGTCGTTATCAGCAGCAGGGATAATATGGTTTTTGCAGGAAGCAATCAGTTCTTTTCAGGTTTTCATCGGGTAAGACAGATACCGAAAAGCGAATTGCAGTTCACCGGCAGTGAATCAGGATCCCGATGAACACGGAACCTCCCTGTATAACGAAAAAAGCCAGGCTTTATGCAGACCTGGCCTTAATAGATTCGTAACTCCTTATGCTTCAGCCATATCCGGGATAGCCCCCACCTTATAATCTCCGGCATCCAGCTTCTTCTTGGTCGCTTCAAATGCGTTAAGGGTAGCCTGGATATCTGCATCCGTATGAACGGCTGTGGGAATGAGCCGGTAAATGATATGCCCTTTCGGAATAACGGGGTAAACAACAATAGAACAGAATATACCATATTTTTCGCGCAGGTCCATCACCATGGAAGTTGCTTCCGGAACATCACCCTTCATATAAATCGGTGTAACAACCGAATCTGTTTTGCCAATGTCAAATCCTTTTCGTTTTAATCCCGTCCTGTAGCTGAAGCGCATTCTTCCAGAGTTTTTCTTTAAGGGAAGGATTGTTACGTAATAATTCCAGTCTTTTTAAATTGCCCAGTACAAAGGGCATCGGCAGGCTCTTCGCAAAGATCTGGCTCCGGATATTATACCGGATATAATCAATAACCGGTTTATCGCCCGACACGAAACCACCAATGGATGCCATGGACTTGGCAAAAGTGGAAAAATATAAATCAATGTCCTCCTGAACACCCTGTTCTTCGCCGGCGCCGGCGCCTGTTTTACCAAGGGTTCCAAAACCGTGGGCATCGTCTACCAGTAAACGAAATCCGTATTTCTTTTTTAATGCAACGATTTCTTTTAAATGGCCCTGGTCACCGGCCATTCCAAATACGCCTTCTGTGATCACCAGCACACCACCCGAGCCTTGTTTTTCAACTAAAGCATTTGCCCGGATGCATTTGTTTTTCAAAATCGGCAATATCATTATGTTTAAATACAAACCGGTGCCCGGCATGCATTCGTAATCCGTCAATAATGCAGGCATGACATTCGGCATCATACACCATCACATCGTGACGGCCCGATAAAACATCCATAATACTCAGCATTCCCTGATATCCATAATTGAGTAAACAGGTATCTTCCTTTTTTACAAATGCCGAAAGTTCGTTTTCCAGTTGTTCATGCGCATTGCTGTTGCCACTCATCATGCGCGCACCCATTGGGGAGGCCAGACCGTATTTTGCCGCCGCCGTCTGCATCTGTTTTTCTTACTTCCGGATGATTGGCCAGCCCAGATAATTATTCAGACTCCATACAATCATTTCCTTGCCGCGGAATTTCATGCGGCTGCCGATTTCACCTTCCAGTTTTGGGAAAGCAAAATATCCATGCGCTCTTTCCCGGTGCTGTCCGATGGGTCCCTGATCCTGAATGAATTTTTCAAATATATCTGCCATTGTATCGGTAGGTTGAATTAAAAATTGATGTAAAATTAATGCTTTTGAAGAACAGGACAAGCCGGAAATTGGCAATACATTTGTAAAAATGATTTGAAATGATCCGAAAATGCCTGCTCTGGCTTGTTTTTATTCCGCTCTTTTTTGGATTGCAAAGCTATGGACAAACTTCAGCCCCGGGCTTATCCAGGCCTAAACTGGTGGTGGGTATTGTTGTTGATCAGATGCGCTGGGATTATCTTTACCGGTATTATAACCGGTATGGAGAAGGCGGATTTAAACGATTGATCAATGAGGGATTTTCCTGCGAGAATACGCTCATCAATTACCTGCCTTCTTATACAGCAGTGGGTCATACCTGCATATTTACCGGTTCGGTTCCTTCCATTCATGGCATTGCGGGAAACGACTGGACAGATCAACTGACCGGGAAAAAAGTTTATTGCACAGATGACAGTACGGTTCAAACGGTTGGCGCGCCGTCCGCTCCGGACGGAAAGATGTCGCCGAGAAATCTGCTGGTCAGCACCGTGACGGATGAATTACGGATTGCCACCAACTTTCAGTCCCGCGTGGTCGGCGTATCATTAAAAGACCGGGCGGCGATCTTACCGGCCGGACATTCAGCCAATGCTGCATTCTGGCTGGATGATGCCAGCGGGAAATTTATTACGCAGTACTTACTATATGGATCGCCTGCCCGACTGGGCTGAAAAATACAATAATGATAAGAATATTGGCTGGCTGATCGCTGATGGCTGGAAAACTTTGTATCCGTTGAATACTTATACAGAAAGCGATGCAGATAATCAGCCGTATGAAGGAAAACTCAGCGGAGAATCTGCTCCGGTTTTTCCGCATGATGTAAAAGCAGCCTACGCGAAAAGTCACGGATCATTCCGGAGCACGCCATTCGGGAATACGCTTACGCTTGATTTTGCACGTGCTGCGCTGGACGGATACCAGCTGGGGCATGGCCCGGCGACTGATTTCCTAACCATCAACTGCGCTTCCACAGATTATGTCGGACACCTTTTTGGCCCGAATTCCATTGAGGTGGAGGATACTTATCTGCGCCTCGATAAAGATCTTGCCTCATTTTTTTCCATGCTGGACGAGAAAGTAGGAAAGGGTCAGTGGCTGGTTTTTTTAACGGCAGATCACGGCGCTGCCAACGCCGTTGGTTTTATGCAAAAGCACCGGGAGCCGGCTGATTTTTTTAATTCAAAAAACATGGTGGACACGCTGGATAAACTGATTCAGGAAAAATATGGGATAAGCAATGCCATTCGTTCCGCAGAAAATTTCCAGATCGGCTTTGACATTAAAAAAATGGAGGAAGACAAAGTGGATTTTGATGGCGTTAAATCGCTTGTGGTGGATTTCCTGAAAAAACAACCCGGTGTCAATTACGCAGTCGATATCGACCGGCTTCAGGATGCAGCCATTCCGGAACCCATCAAAACGATGATCACCAACGGATATAATTTTAAACGCAGCGGACAGGTGCAGGTTGTATTTAATCCCGGCTGGCTGGAGACTTATGCGCGTACCGGAACCACGCATGGGGCCTGGAATCCGTACGATACGCATATTCCGCTGCTGTTCCTGGGCTGGAATATTCATCCCGGAAGTTCCAACGCCACCGTGCACATGACGGATATCGCGCCGACGGTTGCAGCACTCTTGCATATTCAAATGCCGAATGGTTGTATCGGCCTGCCGATTACGGATGTGATGAAGAAATGATTGACCGGAACAAAATCAGCAACTATGGAATCATTAATAGTATCTGTTGTAATACCTGCGTACAATGAAGCCGAGCATATTGAAAAGACCATTGCTTCTTTGCTGGATCAGACCATGCCCCGGCAGGCTTATGAAATTGTAGTGGTTGACAATAATTCTTCAGATAAAACATGGGATTTGATCAGCCGGCTTCCGGTAAAAGCAGTTAAGCAGCCCCTTCAGGGAACGGGACTCGCTAAGCAGATGGGCATGGAACAGGCTTCCGGAGTCTATATACTGAATGCGGATGCTGATGTTTTTTATCCAAAAGAATGGATCTATAAAATGAGTTATCCTTTAATCCACGACGAAAGGATTTCCTGTGTTTATTCAGCTCACCGGTTCTTCCCCGAGCCCGGATACGGGCCTTTTAAATTATATCTGCTGAGGAAAATGCGGGCTTTGCTGGTCACGTTGAAAGCCATCAACCGGCCCTGGTTGAATTGCTATGGAATGTCCATGGGTTATCGCAGGGATCAGGCGCTGAAAGTGGGATTTGATCCGAGAAATTACCGGGGTGAAGACGGAAGGCTGGCGTATGATCTGTCCAGATTTGGAAAGATACGACAGGTGAACGCACCGGTATTCACCCATGTGCGTACCCTGAAACAGGACGGGAACATGTTTCGGGTAATCCTGAAAAGAATAAAACGGGAACTTCCCAATCTGTTGGGTAATTTAACACCGGAGAAAGATCACGATACCAAAACCAGCAACAATGCAGCCAACTCGCTTAAAAATAAAGCAGAAAAATAAACGCTGATGAAGAGGTTGTCCCGTTCAGAAAAAAACTGGCTGATCCTGTTTATCGTCATCGTAATCGGACTAATGGCCGGTTGCATGATTGAAACCGTTGTGGATAGCAGCCCCTGGAATCCGAGACCCACGCTGAAAGCAAAATAGGTTCCCTGAATAAATTTTTGACTTTATTGTTTAGGACCTGCGTTTTCCATCTGGGCAATGATTTTATTCACTTCGGCTTCTGTGGATTTCAGTTTGGTCTGGCAGAAAGTAATCAGTTCTGATGCCCTTTTTACCTTTTGGGCCAGCACGTCAACCGAAACCGATTCATTTTCGATCTCCTCGGCTATTTGGGCCAATTCGTTGTATGCGCCTTCATAGGTTAAAGTCTTTTCCATCATATTTGGTTTTTTGTTTCACGGTCGACCTGATTTCGAATCCGGAAAGAATGATATCGATGTCATTCCCGATGCGAATATCGTCCGGATTGCCCGTTACCTGATCATTTACTTTTACAATGGCAAATCCCTTGTTTAGTATATTGTCCGGCGACATCATTTTGATCATTGACCGGAAATGATTCAGCGATCCCTGCTGGTTTTTAAAATATTGGATTTTGAACACATTGAAATGGCTGACCAGCTGCCGGATATCGTTTTTCTTCCGGTATAAGATACTTTCAGGTTTTGACAGTATGCGGGAAGAAATATTGAACAGGGAAGACCGGTGCTTAAAGAGAATTGACTTGGAAATATTGATGCTGACCTGATTAATCCGTACCAGGTTATCCTTATGCTGTATTAAAATATCCCTGGCCTTGTTTACGACCAGGCTGTTCACTGATGCCAGTGACTGAAAATTTGATGAAAAGAGCTGTTGCGACCTGATCACAATGTTTTGCTGAAAGCCAAGGATTTCCTCTTCATATTTTTTGTTGTGGGCTATAATAAATTCTGCGGCCTTGGTGGGTGTTTTTGTTTGTGTATGCGCCATCAGATCGGTGATGGTTTCGTTTTTCTGGTGACCGATGCCGGTAATGACCGGAATAGGAAATTTAGCAATCGCCTTGCCAATTTTGTAGTTATCGAAGATCAGAAAGTCTGTTTGTGCTCCGCCTCCCCGGGTAATCACCACGGCGTCATAGGGCTTCCCTGCATTGAAAACTGCTATCAGCTTTGCAACGAAAGCCTCAGCATTATTTTCTCCCTGAACGGCAGTATGATATTCATCAATCTGAAAAATATAGCCGAATGGATTATTTAATAATGTATGTTTAAAATCCTCTCCGCCGGCAGAGCCACTCGAGGAAATCACTGCAATCTGCTGAATGACCCGGTTCAGTTTCCATTGGTTGTTACGGGTAATATACTGATCCCCCGATTTCCTGATGAACTCCGGATTTTCGGTAATCAGTCGTTCGAGCGTTGCCTGTCGCTGCTGTTCCAGGACCCCCAGCGTAAAATGAGGGTCAATATCATTTATATTTAATTGCAGTCCGTGCACCGGGTGGTATTGAACCGAAACATTCACCAGCACATGAATATTGTTCGTAAACTGCTGACCGGTTATCTTTTCAAAATTGGAAATACGGTCTGCGCCGTTTCCCCAGGCCCTTCCTGAAATTCTGGCCAGTATATTATTTGAGTCCGGATCTTTTTCGACCAGTTCGAAGTAGTGATAATTCTTTTGACCCCGGAAACTGTGGTTGGTAATATCGGCAATCACCCAAAAGCCGGCCATGCCGAAAGCAGCACGAAGTGTATCATTGATTTTACTGGTAAGCTCGGAAAGCCGTATGTGCTGAATTGCCGACATGACTGTATTTTCAAACGGCTTTTTGTTCCCGCGGGGAAGGACAAGCCTGGAAATGGGAAACAAAAATAGCCATCTTATCGGGCATTGAGATACTTTTAATGAGGCCGCTTCTTTAGAAAGGCAGTATGGCTTTAAAGCAGATATTTCTTCCCATACTATAAATCCCCTGATGACCATTTGGCGACTGGCTGTAATATTCAAAATATTTCAACCGGCTCAGATTGGACTGGTAAGCCCTGTTAAAAAGATTATTTACCTGCAGCTGGCATTGCAAAGCACTATTCTTTGGATAATGGAAGGTTGTGCTGACCGAGAAGTTGAATAGAACATATGCAGGTGTTGCGGATTCGGTACTGTTAAGTCCAAGGTATCGGTGCTGAGCTGCATTAAACTCGGTTTCTATTTTAAGTTTCAACCCTTCCGCGAACCTGGATTTTATTTTAATGTTTTGCGTCATACTGCTGAGTAATTTAAGGGGTGGTATCAGCGGCAGGTATTCTCCGTTTACGCCGAGGTTTTTAAAATCAGGATTCCGGTTAAACCCGTATATGAGGGATAGGGCCTGATGGGTGGAAAATCCGTTTAGCTGCGCGGGATGCAGATCAAACATCAACTCCATTCCATAAAGCTGCGCCATGGATTGCTGATACTGATAGGTTTTATTTCCCTGGGCATCCGGCGTTGTAATCCCGTTTGCATCATTGAGAAGGGACAGGTAAATATAATGTTGAATATTGTTGTTGAACACGCTTGCAGATGCCGTAAAGTCCGCAAAATCCAGGCCGATACCCAGATCTTCCTGAAGGTTGAATTCCGGAACAAAATTGCGATTTCCCAGATAAATGATGTGAGCTCCCGGATCCAGCCCGTTGGAGGCGATCTCCGTTATGCCCGGCGCCCGGTAGCCCTTTGCCAGATTGGCTTTCAGATTAACATGCTTATTCACCTGGAAAGTTGCCCCGATGCTTAGTGAGAAACCGTTGTATGCTTTTTTAAAATCGCGGAATTGCAGATAAGCGCCGGTTGTGTCGGGAAATAATACCTGGTTGGTAAAGCCAGTTCGGGTGTCGGATTTTGTATACAGGCTCTTGGTCAGTATATTACGGATATCATAACGAAGGCCGCCGCTGACGGTCCATTTGTTCCGTTCCCATTTTGCGAACAGATAGGATCCTCCATCGAATAAACGGTAATCGGGGATCGGAAAATCAGTCGCATTTCTATTCCGGTTGTGCTGGATCATTCCGTTTATCCCAAATGAGACCGACGTATTGAATCTGGTTGGCGCATTATAGCGAAATCCATAATTCAACGTGTTCAAACGGACAAACATGCCGGCCTGCGCCGGCATGGTCGGATGATTGTACTCTCTTCGTATATTTTGCTGAAACCCCAATTGGAAATCCACATCACCGCTGCCCGTACTGTAATGATTATTACTGTAGATCCGGTAGTGTTGAATATGTTGATGCAAAGGGCTGAGCCGGTAACTATTCAGCTCCCCGCCGGATACCGGGGGGCGCTTTTTAATATCATCCAATTTGCCTTCTGCCGTTTGCCTGGTGAATTCTCTGGTTACTGAATCCCGGCTTCCATCCGGGATTCCCTGCAAATTATCATAGAGGGTCATGTTAAAATTAGAGTAGCCTTTCGGGCTGATATACTGAATGGTTGATGATGAGTTGACTTCCCGAAAGCCGGTATTATAAACCCTGCCATCTATTGGGTTGCTGTAATTTCTTGCGATGCGGTATGAACCCCGCAGCATAACAGACCAGTTATCATGGGAGCGGGAAAGACGCAGACCCTGACCGGTCAGACCATTATTCGACTGGTATTCCGTAAAATATTTGCCGTGCAGTTTTCCGTCATTTTTTGTGGTCATCGAAGACATCAGGCTGACTACACCGGCCACGGCGTCAGAACCGTACATAATGCTGGCGGGACCGAGGATGACTTCCGCCCGGTCAATATTGTAGGCGTCAGCTTCCAATCCGTGCTCATCACCCCATTGCTGCCCCTCCTGTCGTATGCCGTCGAACAGGGTAAGTACGCGGTTATAACCCAGGCCGCGAATAAACGGTTTTGAAATGTTCGGCCCGGTTTTGACGGCATTCAGACCCGGCACGTTTTTCACCAACACGTCAATGATATTGCTTTCGGTGGTAAACTCTATAGCCTTTGCCGGTACGCTGATGATGGCAACAGGGTTTTCCCTGATAAGGGTCGCTTTTGAAACACCTGTAAATACGACGTCGTTCAATGTACTCCGAACAGGCCTCAGGAATATTTCGTAGTGGCTTTCTGCGGATGAAGTCCGGAGCGTATCTGTCGAATATCCCAAATTGGAAACGACCAGTTCCGCCCCATTTTGAGGAATTGTCATTTTGAATGCCCCCCTCGCGTCGGCTACCGTTCCGGTTGTTGAGCTTAAAACCGAAATACTGCAGTACCCGATGGGAAGTTGTGTTGCAATGTCTTTGATACGGCCGCTGATTACCCTGTTCTGAGCCTGGACCGGAAGCGCTATACAAACTGAGCCCGGCAGCAGGACATAAAGGTAAAGATTTATGAGACGCATCCTTGAGTAATATCATCAAAAGTATAAAGTTAGATTGATCTAACAAAATATATTTCCTGACTGATAACTTTTAGCCCGTCAATCCTTTTTATTAGTTTTGAAGAATGAATTCATTTACCGAAGAAAATTACCTGAAAGCCCTGTTTAACATTGCCAGTGAAACCGGAGAGGTGAATGTGGCGGAGCTGTCCAGGCGGTTAAAGATTAAAATGCCCACCGTCACGAGCATGATGAAAAAGCTGGCGGAAAAGAAACTGGTTCACTACGAGAGCTATAAACCACTGCGGCTGACGGAAAAGGGTAAACGGGAAGCTGGGTTGATCATCCGAAAGCACCGGCTGACGGAAATGTTTCTGGTGGAGAAAATGAAATTTGGATGGGAAGCGGTTCATGAAATAGCGGAACAGATTGAACATATCCAGTCAGCTGCCTTTTTTGAAAAAATGGATGAATTGCTCGACTATCCGAAAGCGGATCCACACGGTTCTCCGATACCTGACCGGAATGGGAAAATGCTGTGGAAAGAATACCGTAAATTAAGTGATGGTAAAGTGGGGGAGACCCTCAGGCTGGCGGCCGTGATCAATACCTCTTCTGAATTTTTGAAATTTTTGAACGCCCGGGAAATGCGATTAGGGCTGAATATTAGAATACGGTCAATAGAGCCATTCGACAAATCCATGCTGGTAAGTTATGGCAAACGGCAGGCCGAAGTATTGAGCAACGTCGCTTGCGAAAGAATACTGGTCGAGAAAATCATCAGCGAAAGCAAATGATGTTCATAGAACTGCTTAATATGCGGAATGCCGCCGGTTAAATGAAATTATTTTACATCCTCAATGATCGTGATTTCAATGCCCATGCTTTCCAGGGTCTTTTTGTAGTGTTCCGGAATGCCGCTGTCGGTAATGATCTGGTCTATTTCTTCGAGACTGCAGATTCTGCCAAAACCTCTTTTCCCGAATTTTGTGGAATCGGTCAGTACAATAATTTTATGTGAAACGGCAATCATTTGCCTGTTTAACTGGGCTTCCATGGAACTGGTGGTGGTGAGGCCAAGATCCAGATCTATTCCATCTACGCCAAGAAAAAGTTTGGTGCAAAAAAAGTCGTTCAGAATATTCTGTGCGTAAGGCCCGGTAACGGAAGAGGAGCTTTTACGCAGCATACCACCCAGCAGGATCACTTCAATATTGGGGTGTTTGATCAGTTCAAGGGCGACATTTAATGCGGAGGTGATGATCGTTGCATGTTCCTGGGGCTGGATCTTTTTGGCCATGGCCAGTACGCTGGTGCCGGAAGCAATGATGATTGAATCATTCGGCTGAATAAGTCTGGCTGCAGCCGCGCCGATCCTGCTTTTTTCATCGGATTGTAATTTTTCTTTTTCGTTCACGGACCTGTCGATGGTATACGGATTGGTCGCATTTGCGCCGCCGTGAGTCCGGAAAAGTAAATTCTTATTCTCGAGCAGTTTTAAATCTTTCCGGATCGTGACGGATGAAACTTTCAGTTCCTTACATAAATCCAAAACGTTCACGCTTCCTTCCCTGTTGAGTTTTTCTATGATATAATGATGCCGGTCGGTAACCATATAAGCGGTAGTTCTTAAAAGTAAATATAGGAAAACAGCAAGAAACCCGGATTTCGGGTTTCGGATACATGTTTCGTTTTATTTCTATTTATATTTTTTTATTTCGAATCATTTTATTTAGTTTTGAATTAAGACCATTTGCGCCAACTAAAGGAAATACTTTGAAATAGAATGAATCAACCGGATTATTTCGACCGTGCCCGTCAACTTAAACTGCTTAACGAAACCATGTATTGGGATCTGATTGTGATCGGAGGCGGGGCTACCGGCCTCGGGGTTGCCGTGGATGCGGCCAGCCGGGGGTATAAAACCCTCCTCCTGGAACAGTCTGATTTTGCCAAAGCCACGTCCAGCCGGAGTACCAAGCTGGTACATGGAGGAGTTCGGTACCTGGCGCAGGGGCAGATAAAACTGGTTTATGATGCTCTGCATGAAAGAGGAATCCTGCTGCACAATGCCGCACACCTTGTCAAAAAGCAGGCTTTTATCATTCCCTGCTATAGTATATGGGAGAAAATAAAGTACCTGGCTGGTTTAAAGATCTATGAAAAGCTTTCAGGTCGTTTCAGTTTTGGGCGAGCCGAATTTGTAAAACGAAAGGAAATAAACAAATACCTGCCGGGTCTCAGAATGAAAGGATTAAGAGGCGGTGTTCGCTATTACGACGGACAGTTTGATGATGCCCGCTTAGCCTTGAATCTCGCCCAGACGGCTTCCGGAAAAGGCGCGGTCGTACTCAATTATTTTAAGGTAGTGAAGTTGCTGAAGGATAAGGAAAAAATGTCGGGTGTGGTTGCCATTGACATGGAGACAAAAAAAGAACATATTCTGAATACGCGGGCAGTCGTTAATGCGACCGGCGTATTTGTAGATGATATTCTGAAAATGGAGAACGGTGCTGCGAGGCCGATGATTAAACCAAGCCAGGGCGTACACCTGATGCTGGATAAATCTTTTTTAAGGACCAACACTGCCCTCATGATTCCGAAAACTTCTGATGGCCGGGTATTATTTGCAGTTCCCTGGCATGATCATTTGCTGGTGGGAACAACCGATACGCCTACGGACAAACATGTGCTGGAGCCAAAAGCGCTGGACAGGGAGATCGGCTTTATCCTCGATACGGTCAAACAATACCTTGCCGATCCGCCGGAACGTAAAGATGTTTTAAGTGTATTTGCCGGCCTTCGCCCTTTGGCCGCGCCGGAAAACGATGAACATCCGACGAAGGAAATTTCACGCGATCATAAATTATTTGTGAACCCTTCCGGACTGGTTACCATTACCGGCGGCAAATGGACAACCTACCGGAAAATGGCAGAAGAAACGGTGAATATGGTGATTGAAGTGGGCGCACTGGCGCCGCAGTCCTGCCGGACAAAAGACCTGCGGATTCATGCTTACAGTGAATCCGGTTCAGCATGTCATTTATCCGTTTACGGATCCGATGCGGAAAAGATCAAAACATTGATGGAAGAAGAGCCCGTACTCGCTAACCGCCTGGTAAAACAACTTCCCTATACGGAGGCTGAAGTAATCTGGGCCGTGCGGAATGAAATGGCGAGAACGATTGAAGATGTGCTGGCCCGACGGTTGCGGATGCTGTTCCTAAATGCGAGAGCGGCTATAGCTGCGGCGCCCCGGGTAGCAGATTTGATGGCAGAAGAACTGGGCCGCGACGAAAACTGGAAAAGAGAACAACTGATCGAATTTATAAAACTGGCGAATGGTTATCTGCCAGTATAAAAGAGACGAAGCAAACAGGGATAATGAATTGATAACAAACAAAACGAACGATTGCCAATGCCGGAATATATCTTAGCACTCGACCAGGGAACAACCAGTTCGCGGGCCATTGTTTTTAATCGGCGCGGAGAATTGATTGCCGTTGCTCAAAAAGAATTCACGCAAATTTTTCCTCAATCCGGTTGGGTGGAACACGACCCAATGGAAATCTGGTCTTCGCAAATTATGGTTGCTGCAGAAGCTGTGTTGAAAGCCGGGCTCACGACACGTGATATAGCGGCCATTGGCATCACCAATCAACGGGAAACAACCATTTTATGGAATAAAGAAACCGGCAAACCGGTATATCATGCCATCGTATGGCAGGATCGTCGTACGGCAGCTCATTGTGATGCATTAAAGAAATCGGGCCATGATCAGTTGATCCGCGAAAAGACCGGGCTGATGGTGGATGCTTATTTTTCGGCTACTAAAATAAAATGGATGCTGGACAATGTGCCGGGCGTAAAAGAACTGGCGGCGGCTGATAAACTGGCATTTGGTACAGTTGATTCCTGGTTGCTCTGGAACCTGACTGGCGGCAGCGTTCATGCCACGGATGTAACGAATGCTTCCCGCAGCATGCTCTTTAATATTCACAGCATGCAATGGGATGAGGAATTGCTGCAGCTTTTTGAAATTCCGGCCGGCATACTTCCCGATGTGCGCTCTTCCAGCGAAGTGTACGGAAAAACAGCCGGACAAATATGGGCAGGTCAGATTCCCATTGCAGGTATTGCCGGTGACCAGCAGGCTGCTTTATTCGGGCAGATGTGTACCGAGACCGGCATGGTAAAAAATACTTATGGTACCGGATGCTTTCTCCTGATGAACATCGGCAACAAACCCATTCTCTCCCGGAACAAACTGGTCACCACCGTTGCCTGGAAAATTCAGGGTGAAGTGCAGTATGCGCTGGAAGGCAGCATTTTTATTGGGGGTGCTGTAGTGCAATGGATGCGGGACGGACTGGGTATTCTTTCTTCATCCGGTGAAATAGAAGAGAAGGCGCTGAAAGTATCAGACAATGGCGGCGTTTATCTGGTTCCCGCTTTTGCCGGACTGGGTGCGCCGCACTGGAATCAGCAGGCGCGGGGAATGATCGTCGGCATATCCCGGGGAACGACAACTGCTCATATCTCCCGGGCTGCGCTGGAAAGTATTGCCCTGCAAACGATGGAAGTGGTCAGGGCAATGGAAGCAGACTGCGGCGCCGCCATACCTGAATTGCGGGTGGATGGCGGAGCAACAGTGAATGATCTTTTAATGCAGATCCAGGCCGACGTACTGGGCGTGAAAGTTGTCCGGCCCAAACTCACCGAAACAACAGCCATGGGGGCCGCTTATCTGGCGGGCCTCGCCATCGGATTCTGGAAAAGCATCGGTGAAATTCAGCAGCAATGGAAAATAGACCGCTGTTTTTATCCGGATGAAAAAAATAATACGGCAACGCTGGTAAATGGCTGGAATAAGGCGATAAAAGCCTGCAAAGCCTGGGCAGAATAATTTTTATTTCCATCCCCGTCAATGGTAAACAAAATGATAAATCGTTAAGGATCCTTCAAATAAAATCAATCATTATCTACTAAAACGACTATTTATGGAATTCATTCATTCCCGGTTGCGGACAGTAAGACCGGTTCTTCCCTGGCTGGCCTTTCTGATCCTTTTTGTCTTTTCGCATCAACCGTTGCAGGCGCAACAAACGCATGTCACCGGTAAAGTGCTTTCTTCGAAAGACCAAAGCCCGCTGGCAGGTGTCAGCATCCGGGCATCCGGCACACCGCGAGGCACCACCACAAACAAGGATGGGAGTTTTACCATCAGCGCGCCCGCGGCAGCAACGCTTTATTTTTCCATGCAGGGATATCTGCCGAAAGAAATGATAGCAGGGGACGGCGACCTGGGTATGATCTTGCTGGATCAGGATTTGAAATCACTGGATTCGGTCGTGGTGGTTGGTTACGGAACGCAAAAGAAAGTGAACCTCACCGGCGCGGTCGCAACGATCGATATGTCTGAAAAAGAAGGACAGCCCATCACCAATGTCAGTAATGCGCTGCATGGTGTGCCGGGCTTGTTTGTCAACCAGAGCAACAGCCAGCCGGGCGTGGACCGTTCCACCATCCGGATCAGGGGAATCGGAACATTAAACGATAATGACCCGCTGGTGCTGGTAGACGGGATTGAATATTCCATGGACGAACTGAATCCGGAAGATATTGCCAGCATTTCCGTTTTGAAAGATGCCTCCGCCGCCATTTACGGATCGAGAGCCGCCAACGGGGTTATCCTGGTCACAACAAAAACCGGCAAAGGAAAATCTCACGTAAACTACGGTTACTATAACGGGATTCAGCAAAGCACCTTTCTGCCAGACGCTATCTGGGATCCGATTGCTTATATGAAATTGAAAAATCAGGCGGAGTTGAATGAAGGTAAACAGGCTGTGGATTATTCGGACGCAGATATTGCAGAGTATCAGGAAGGAATGAAAACGGATCATATTGTTTATCCTTCCAGTAACTGGTTCGACATCGCGTTAAAAAATGGCCGCATTCAAAAACATGATCTCAGTGTTTCGGGAAGCGGGGATAAGTATCAATACCGGTTTTCCCTGGGCTACCTGGACCGCGACGGCATCATGATCGGGCCCAATAATCATGAAAAAAAATATTCCATCGGCATCAATACTTCTGTGGATATCAGCAAACGGCTGAAAGTAGGATTTACACTCGATGGATATTACAGGCAGTACACACAGCCTTTCTATAATTCATTCTGGAATTATCTTACCCGCACACTTCCGATACTCACCGATACCCTGGCGGACGGGCGTTATGGGAATTCCTGGCTGAGAACGCCGGGAAGAAATAACTGGGAGAATCCGCGCATGATCGCCTATACGGGCTATGGTAAAAAAACAGTCCAGCGTTTTGTGAGCAGCCTGTTTGCCGATTACAAATTACCTTTCGACATTACCTATAACATCAAATTCGGGGTTGATAAATACGACGGGATCCTCGAAGAATTTACACCGCAGGTGCAAACCTTCAATCCGAAAACATTCGCGGCCATCAACTGGAACAGTCCGGCTACGGCGCCACGCGCACAGAATACAGATTACAATGATCTGAATATTCATTTTTTCAATACCCTCAACTGGCAGCATAGTTTTGCAGCCTCCCATCATGTTGCGCTGATGCTCGGCTCCAGTTATGATAATTTCGGATCCGGATCATTTGCCGCTGCCATGACCGGCTACCTGGATGCTACATTAACCGCATTGGATGCGGGAACCGTCCGGTACGCCACTTCGGGAAATTCGACAAAGGACGTGCTGGAATCTTATTTCGGCCGTCTGAATTATGATTACAACGGCAAATACCTGCTGGAAGCGACCTTCCGGTACGACGGGTCTTCCCGTTTTGCGCTTGGAAACAGATGGGGATTTTTCCCATCGGTTTCCGCGGGATGGCGCGTCGATAAGGAAAATTTCTTTAAATGGAATGATTTGTTCAGCCTTCTGAAACTCAGGGGCTCGGTTGGCCAGCTGGGAAACCAGGCCGTTCCGTTGTACAGTTATGAAAACTCCATTGTACTCGGACAGAACTACAGTTTCAACGGAACCCTGGTATCGGGTGCCGCCGCCACGGCATACAGCGATCCGAATATTTCCTGGGAAACCACGACCACCTATGATGCGGGTCTGGATATGGAATTGCTGAAAGGAAGCCTGAGCCTTACCGCTGACCTGTATAAGAAAAGAACGACCGGCATTCTTCGCACAGTGAATATTCCCGACCAGATTGGTGGTTTAGCCGGTCCCCAGGAAAATATCGGTACCATGGATAATACCGGAATCGAACTCACGGCTAAATATAATAATCATATCGGTGCGTTTGGATATGGTGTTTCCGGTAGTTTTTCTTATAACAAGAATAAGGTAGTGGATATTGACGGACAGATTTTGTACAGCTATCAAAGCAATATATCCACCATCACGCAGGCCGGATATCCCATCGACTCATACTATCTGCTGGATGCCGTCGGCATTTTCCAAAGCGATGCGGAAGTGGCAAACAGCGCCTTTCAGAGCACCAGCACCAAGGCGGGATATCTCAAATACAGGGACGTAAATAAAGATGGAATCATTAATGGAGATGACCGGGTGATTGAACCAAGTTCCACCGTTATTCCAAAATATACCTACGGCTTTGGAGTGAATTTTAATTACAAAGGCATTTCACTCGATGCATTTTTCCAGGGAGTTGCCGGTATAAAGGTTTACCCGACAGCCAATATGGCCTTCCCCTTTAATAACGGAGCTGACGCTACCTGGGAATGGGCGAAGGACTCCTGGACACCCGACCGTCCGAATGCGCGTTTGCCTATCGTAACGGAAAGCACTGCGGGCCAGGATAATTTTCAAAACTCCAATTTCTGGATGCGGGATGGCTCTTACCTGCGGTTAAAAAATATCCAGCTCGGTTATCAGTTGCCGGATAAATGGCTTTCCCGCGTGAAGATCAGCAAGCTGGCTGTATTTATCAATGCGGAAAACTGGGTTACCTTTTCTAAATACAAGGATTTTGATCCGGAGTCAATCGTGAATGCGAATTCGCTCTATCACTACCCGATGTTAAAAACAATTACGGGCGGAGTAAAAGTCACTTTTTAAAAGATATTCTAACTAATTAAATACAGTCAGATGAAAAATAAATTGTTTATAATACTTTTTGCCGGTATCGGAATGCTGCTCAGCAATTGCAATAAGAGCCTGCTGAATACTTCTCCCAACAACAAGTACGTGGAAAGCAATTTCTGGGAATCCGAGGCGGCGGCACAGGCCGGACTGGCAGGTTGCTATGGCGTACTCAACAGTACCGGTATGTTCGGTGGCGATGCCACGCCGCTGTTTGAAGAAACCGCATCTCCCAATGCTTATAATTACAGCAATACGGAAGGCTTTAATTTTATTGCAGAAGGATTGCAATCCGCCAGCAGTTCCGGAATCATTCCTGACCGGTGGAAAGCCTGCTATTCCGGTATTGGCCGTTGCAATACTTTTCTGGTGAAAGTGAACGAAGTGGAAATGGATGATGCCCTGAAGACAAGAATGAAGGCGGAAGCTTATTTTCTCCGTGCTCTTTATTATTTTACGCTGCAGAATTATTATGGAGGCGTTCCCCTGGTATTGGATCCCCCCGACCGCGCTTCGGAGTCCGACCTGCCCAGAACAGATCGGGAAGCTGTTGTAGCTAAAATCAATTCAGACCTGGACAGTGCTGCTGCGGTGCTTCCGCTGAAATACAGCGGCGGGGATCTCGGCAGAGCCACCAAAGGAGCCGCCCTTGCATTAAAAGCAAGGGTAGCGTTGTTTGAAGCGAGCCCGCTTTTCAATACGGGTAATGATATCACCCGTTGGCAGACTGCAGCAGATGCTGCACAGGCCGTTATTGATCTTTCCGCCACAGCAGGTTATGGTCTCTATGCCAATTACCGCTCTTTGTTCCTGCCGGCCAATGAAAATAACAAGGAAGTCATTTTTGATGTTCAGTTCATTTATCCGGATCTGGGAAATTCATTCGACCTGATCGACAAACAGTACAATACCAATGCTCCGCTGCTGGATATGGCCGAAGCTTATGAAATGAACAATGGGTTGCCCATTACGGATCCGGCTTCAGGATATGACCCCAACAATCCCTATCTGAACCGCGATCCCCGTTTATACCAGACCATTGTATATCCCGGTGATACATTTATGACGATTAAAGTAACACCTTCCCGTTTTGCTATTACCGGGTATGGTTTGAAAAAATACAGTATCTACGATAAGGGCGCTCCGCCGGCAGGAATGAGTGACCTGAAAGCAGGCCAGTCCGAAACCAACTACATCATTCTGCGATATGCTGATGTACTGTTAATGTATGCAGAAGCGAAGAATGAGGCAGGCGGTCCCGATATAACCGTTTATGATGCATTAAACAAAGTGAGGGAAAGAGCTGGCATGCCGGATATAGCGGCTACGCATACCCAGGAAGAACTGCGGGAGATCATCCGGCATGAACGGCGGGTTGAATTTGCGGGAGAAGGAACTTATTACAATGATATCCGTAGATGGAAAACAGCAGAGCAGGTGTTGAATGCTACCATCTACACCTATGATCACAGCGCCATCGAGACCCGCAAATTTCTTCCGGAAAGGGATTACTGGTGGCCGATACCCCAAACGCAACTGGATCTGAACCCGAGTCTGGAACAGAATCAGGGATATTAAAAAATTTTATGGATAATATTAAAAGCATGAAAAAATATGTCTTCAGTCTGTGCCTGTTTTCGTTTGCTCTTTTTGTGCAGGCGCAAACTGTTTCCTGGGACAGTACCTACCGCCCCGCTTCTTATAACCTGCGACTGGCCCTTTTTGAGAGCTATCCTAATTCAACACAGGATATTATTTTTCTGGGTAACAGTATAACCTACGGAACGGACTGGAATGAACTGCTGCAAATGCCGCAGGCGCGTAATCGCGGCATTTCAGGCGATATCAGTTTTGGGGTATTGCAGCGTTTGCAGGAAGTAACGGAAGGCCATCCGGCAAAAGTTTTTATCCTTATCGGGATCAATGATATCTCCCGGGATATTCCGGACAATGTGATCCTTCGCAACGACGAGCGCATCGTTCAGCGGATCCAGAAAGAATCCCCGCACACCAGGATCTATTTTCAGACCCTGATGCCGGTAAACAATCAGTTCACCCAGCATAAGAATCATTATAATAAAGATGAACATATCAGCGCGGTGAACGAAGGATTGAAAACAATTGCAGCAAAATATCACATTACTTTGATCGACCTGCATCCGCATTTTCTGGATGAACAGGGACGGATGAATGCAGCCTACACCATGGACGGTCTCCACCTCAATGAAAAAGGATACCAGGTATGGAAGCAGGTATTGCAACCCTATTTAAAAAAGTAGGTAAACGGATCAATGAATTTTTTTTCGGAACTTAGGGAAACTTTTAAATCTACTATCATATATGGATACGCGCAGGGAATTTCTTAAGAAAGCAATGCTGCTCTCGGGAGTGGCCGGTTGGAACGGCATGGTGCCGGAATCGATCAGGAAAGCAATGCTCATTAATCCCGCGCCCGGCAGTTCTTACCTCGATGCGGAACACGTGGTGGTCCTCATGCAGGAAAACCGCTCTTTCGATCATTGTTTCGGGGCGCTGAAAGGCGTACGCGGATTTAATGATCCGCGTTATATCCATCTGCCAAACGGGAATCCGGTCTGGCTGCAAAGCAATGCTGCCGGTGAAACCTATGCGCCTTTCCGGTTTGATATCCGGGACACAAAAATCACCTGGATGGGATCCATTCCCCATGTGCGCTCCAGCCAGGTGGATGCCAACAATCACGGCAAATATGATCAGTGGCTGAATGCAAAACGGTCTTCCAATAAAGACTATGCACATATGCCCCTGACACTGGGACACTATACGCGCGAAGATCTTCCCTTTAATTATGCCCTGGCCGATGCATTTACGGTTTGTGATCAGAATTTTGCTTCCGGCATGACCAGCACCTGGCCCAATAGGCTGTTCCTGTGGTCTGGTACCGTGCGCGCGGAACAGAACGGAAATGCGAAAGCATTTATCCGCAACGATATTCCTTATGGTGAAGCGCACTGGAAAACTTTTCCCGAACTGCTGGAAGAAAATGATGTGCCCTGGAAGGTTTATCAAAATGATATCACCGCCGGCGGAGGGTTTACCGGGGAGGAACGCGCCTGGCTCTCCAATTTCGGATGTAACCAGCTGGAAAATTTTTCCCAGTACAATGTTCGCTTCTCCACGCGATATGTGAAGGCATTAGCGCAACAGATCGAAACCCTGCCCAATGAAATAGCGACACTAAAAACAAAGTTGGCTTCATTCGCTGCCGGAAGTCCGGAAGCAGAAAAGACCCAAAAACAAATTGCAAAAAAGGAGGAAGTACTCACCACGGCAAAAACCGATCTGGTAAAGTGGAGTCAGGAAAATTATGATCAGCTTAGCAAGGAATCAAAAAACCTTTATCAAAAAGCATTTACGAATAATGCCGGCGATCCGGATTACCATCAACTGGCCGGCTTAACCTATGAAGAGAACGGCGTAAAACGGGAACTCAACATTCCGAAAGGAGACATCCTGCACCAGTTCCGTGAGGATGTAAATAATGGGAAACTGCCTGCCGTTTCCTGGCTTGCGGGGCCCGAGAATTTTTCCGATCATCCCACGGCTCCCTGGTACGGGGCCTGGTATGTTTCTGAAATACTGGATATTCTTACCAAAAATCCGGAGGTCTGGAAAAAAACCATTTTCATTCTTACCTATGATGAGAATGATGGCTATTTCGATCATATTCCTCCGTTTACAGCACCCGATCCGCTGAATCCGGAAACGGGCAGATGTTCTGCAGGTATCGATACTTCCGCAGAATATATTCGCCGTGAACAGGAATTAGCGGAAGGCGTAGGGAAGAAGGAGGCGCGTACCGGCCCCACGGGACTGGGATTCCGGGTCCCCATGGTTATTGCGTCTCCCTGGAGCCGCGGTGGTCATGTATGCTCCCAGGTTTTTGATCATACATCTGTTTTTCGTTTTGTACAGGAACTGTTGAACAAGAAAAAAGGAAAGCAGATACAGGAATCAACGATCAGCCCCTGGCGGAAAACGGTGTCCGGAAATCTGACAGCGGCTTTCCGTCCTTATCAGGAAGGGGAACAGGAAAAACTTCCCTTCCTGGAGAAAGTTCCTTTTATTGAAACCATATTCAACGCCAAATTCCGCGAAGCGCCTTCCAATTTTAAGATCCTGTCCGCAGCGGAAATTGCGCAGATCGGTAAAGATCCTTTTTCTTCTGCGCTGATGCCAAAACAGGAACCGGGTATAAAACCATCCTGCGCGCTGCCTTATCAGTTATATGCAGACGGGAATTTAACGGGGGATAATAAAAGTTTTCAGATTAAAATGGAAGCGGGGAATGAAATATTCGGAGAGCAGTCTGCCGGATCGCCTTATAATATTTACATCCCTGTAAGATATGCCGTTGCCGGCGAAAGCGGGAAACCGGTTTCCTTTGAAAATACGGGAAGCAGGTCCTATGCGGTGATTGCGGGCGACAGTCTTACGGAGTCCTGGCCACTGCAGTCATTTGAAAATGGGTTGTACCATCTGCGGCTTCACGGACCCAATGGTTTTTTTCGTGAATACAGAGGCAGCGAAAAAGATCCGGACCTCCTGGTCCGGTGTGACTATGAAAGGAGCCCGCTGAATAATCGCAGGCTTAGCGGCAAGCTGCTGATCATTGTGAAGAACACGAACAAACAGCATACCCTGCAACTGCAAATCAGGGATCATTCTTATAAAGCAAAACCGGTTGCCAAACTGGTTCCGGCAGGTTCGACCCTAAAGGTGCTGCTGGATCAAAGCAAAAGTTTCGGATGGTATGATTATGCCGTTTCCGTGAAGGGATTTGACCATTTCGAAAAACGCTACGCCGGCCGCATTGAAACCGGTCAGGACGGGTTCACGGATCCTTTTATGGGGAGAATGATATAATATCCTCAGGTCTTTTAGGCAGATAAAATAAATGCCGGCAGGAAAACCCATTCTTCGCCGATACTGCTGTATTATTCCTGGTGAAAGACGCAACCTCGTTTTGCCGGGCGCCGTTCCTATTATTGTCCCGAAGATTAAACCGTAGATGGTGGATGGTGAATGGACGATCGTGAAAGATCAGGCAAGCCGTGTATCTGTAATAATACAAGGAGATTGCTTTACAGGCTCGTCCATCTACCATGAACCATCCACTATCTACGATTAACCCCCTCACCCTAAATTCCGGAATTCCTTACCCGCCATTTTTCCTCACCGGCGATTACTTCCGGGTAACGCGGAACAATCGCTTATTTATTAACGCGTCCGTCTAAACAGGCTAATCATGAACAAATTTACAAACTCGAAAATCTGGTTGAGACCGGTTGGCTATTGTCTTATTATTATTTCCTGTCTCGCTTTGAGCATAGGATGCCGGAAGTCGTCTATGCATAACAACAAGGATCTGCGTGATTTTCAACAGGTGAACCTTGTTGCGAATAGCGCATCCTACGCGCCGCTGCTGGTCGACCCCACCCTGCAGAATGCCTGGGGCATTGCCTGGGCGCCGTCCGGAATTGCCTGGGTGAATTCCCAGGCCGGCCATGTAAGCGAATTATATACTGGCGAGGGCGCCATTGTAAGACCTCCGGTCCGTATTCCTTCACCCACCGATACGATCGGCGGAACCCCGACAGGTATTGTATTTTCGGGAGGCGCCGGCTTTACCTTATCCAACCATGCGGCGCCGAATTTTCTTTTTGTGGGGGATGACGGCGTTTTGTCCGGCTGGAATGGCGCCGCCGGAAATAACGCACTCCGGATCGGGAGCAGTCCTTCGCCTTCTTCCTATTTCGGACTCACGCTTGCCACGGTATCCGGCAAACACTATCTGTACGCGGCAAATTTCGGCGCGGGCAGGATTGATGTATGGGATACCAGCTTCACCGCGGTTTCCATGCCCTTCCATGACCCTTTCCTGCCGGCGGATTATTCACCATTTAATATCCAGGCAGTAAACAGCTGGCTCTTTGTAATGTATGCGAAAGTGGGACCGGATGGAAGCGAAATTCATCAGAAGGGACTGGGGATTGTGGACATCTTCAATACAGATGGAACTTTTGTAAAGCGTTTTGCTACGGGCGGCACATTAAATTCTCCCTGGGGTGTGACGGCGACGCCGGCAAATTTTCTGGAAGATCAGGATATGATGCAGGATGAAGATCAGGGAAGCAAAAATGGTTCGGGCAAGAATAACAAAGGTAATGATGATCAGAACAACCAGCCTCTTATCCTCGTGGGCAATTTTGGGGACGGGCATATCAATGCATATAGTATGGAGGGCGATTTCCTGGGGCAATTGCAAACGCATAACCGGACCATCGTCATCGACGGACTATGGGCGCTGTCATTTGCTCCGGCAACTGCCACGGCCATTGATCCGAAGCGTCTTTATTTCACGGCGGGACCTAAAGACGAAACGGACGGTTTGTTTGGATACCTGATCAAAGAATAATGTTTCCCGGTAGTGATATGAACACAGGGAGGCCGTCTCAATTTTGAGCGGCCTTTTTCATGTCCTGAAAAATCCATAGATTGAGTCGGGGGGAGAAATAATCTGAAAATGCTGATTGCCGGTTTTCAGATCCGGAATTTGTCTTCGCCTGCCGTAATCTTTATATGACATGAGCAGAGGGATTTTCTTTTTATTTCTATTCTTATTCAGTTTAAGCATATCGGTTGCCCAACCCGGAATTTCAGCACCGGTTCCTTCCCAGCAACCCGGTCCCCATCAACTGGCGCAGATACAGCGGAAATACGGAATGTTCATTCATTTCGGGATTAATACTTTCTGGGACCAGGAATGGACGGACGGGAGCAAGCCCCCTTCTTCCTACAAACCAGCCGCCGTGGATGCAGACCAGTGGATCCGCACGGCAAAGGAGGCCGGAATGAAATATGTGATACTGGTTACCAAACACGTCGACGGCTTTTGTATGTGGAACAGTAAATACACGGATTATGATGTTGCTTCCTCCAGGAAACAAAACAGATGTAGTGGAAGCTGTGGCAAAAGCCTGCAAAAAATATCATATCGGTCTGGGGCTTTATTATTCTCTCTGGGACCGCCATCAGAATGCGGATCTCGCAGATGTCTCTCTGGATCATGACTACAATGAATATATCGTCAATCAGATTAAGGAGCTGATGGCCATCACCGGCAAATACACGCGCATCGTGGAATTGTGGCTGGATGCCGGATGGGAAAAAAAGCGGGAGCGTTGGCCCATCGCAGAAATATATAAAGCGGTAAAATTATCCGAACCTCAATGCCAGGTGGGAGTGAACTGGTCTATCGGAACCCCGGATCAATCCGGATCCTGATTCGGCATTTTTATTACCAACGCAACAAAAAGAAGGCTATCCGATCCGGTATTTTCCAAGTGATTTCAGGATGGGCGATCCTTATCTTCCGGCCAATCCCGATCCGAAATTATTTACCCATGCAGGGAAAACCTATTACATGCCCTGGGAAACAACCGTGTGTATTAGTAAGAAATGGTTCTACAATACAACCGATACCGTTGATAAGTCCCCGCAGGAATTATTCGGACTATATAAAATTGCCACGGCGCAGGATAATATTCTTATCCTGGATCTTCCGCCGGACAGAAGCGGCAGATTGCGGGAGCGGGATCGGCAAACGGTGTTTGCATTAAGGAAACTGATTGAAGAAGTCCCTTAATAACAGGAGCGCTTACCAGGCCAAAACTGCAATGCATGTTCGGCAACCGGTATTGTAGGGTTACCATTGGCGAGCATGGTGCTGATATTTAATTCGCTATCGCGGACCTCCTTTCACCGACCGCCGATTTAACAATAATCTTCCAAAGTTGACGAGTTAAAAAACCTGCAGGAAAGAGGGGCTTTTACCACAACGCTCAGCATCAGAATTGCCGGAAATTTCGTCTGAAAAACTTACAGGATATTTTGCTATTAGTAGTAAAATCACTACCTTTATGAAATCAGCTGAATTTCACCGGAAAGTAAGAAGGAACGGATGGCGGCTTATTCGCTCAGAAGGCAGGCACTATATTTATGAAAAAGATGGACGGGTATATCCGGTTCCTTATCATGGAGCAAAAGAAATCGGGAAAGGACTGGCGAAAAAGATGATCAGGGAAATGGGTCTTGTGCAATAATTTATATCAGAAAGAATTCCATGAAGCTTGTAAAAATAATAATCGAGAAAAGTGCGGATCATTACAGCGCCTTTGCTGAAAATGTTAAGGGCATTTATGGCGCTGGCGACACGCCGGAGGAAGCCAAACAGTCAATTCTGGAAGCCATCGCGCTTTTGAAGAAATATAATAAACCCGAAAATATACCGGCTGTGCTGAAAGCTGATTATAAATTAATTTTTCGCTTCGATACGATCAGTCTGCTGAATTATTACAGGAAAGTTTTTACCAATGCCGCGTTGGAGCGGATGACCGGGATCAATCAAAGGCAGATCCAGCACTATGCATCCGGACTAAAAACACCCAGGCCTGCCCAGGCTAAAAAAATTGAAACTGCCTTTCATCAGTTGGGCAGTGAACTGCTGGCTATAGAACTTTGATCTCCCCGTCAGACTTTAACGGTCTTCCATTTCCCTCTTTTAAAGTAATACCAGGCCAGCAGGGCAATGAATGTTTCTGCAACCGGTATGGCAATAAATGCGCCGGTTGATTTCATGTCGAGCCCTTTGGAAAGAAAATAAGCCAGCGGGATCTGCAGCAGCCAGAAGCCGATCAGATAGATGATGGTTGGCGTCCGGGTATCTCCTGCGCCATTCAGGGCCTGGGTCATTACCATTCCGATTCCATAAAAGATATAGGCCGATCCGATGATCTGCAACGACCGGGCCCCGTAACTGATCACAGCGGCATCCGGAGAAAAAATCCGGATGATGGGATTTGCAAAAAAAAGAAACAGCAGCATCACAAAGCTCATGAAAATGGCATTGTATTTTGCAGTGAGCAAAACGCTTTGTTCGGCCCGGCCGGTTTCTTTTGCCCCGAGATTCTGACCGACCAGGGTAGCTGCGGCATTACTTAAACCCCAGGCCGGCAAAATGAAGAAAACCACATTGCGGAGTGCAATCTGGTAACCCGCAGAGGCAGTCGTTCCGCCCGTTTCTGCAACCAGCCGCGCAATGAAGATCCAGCTGCCGCTGGCAATAATAAATTGGAAAGTGGCCGGCCATCCGATTTTGATGATGGATCGAATGATCCGCCAGTCGGGCCGGAAATAATGTGCTTTTAATTGTAAGATCCCTTTTCCTTTGATCAAATGGTAACATTGGTAGCATACACCGGCGGCTCTTCCGGTTACAGTGGCGATGGCGGCGCCTTTCAATCCGAAGAAATGAATAAAAACGGGACATAAAATAATATTTGTAATACTGGCAACCCACAAGCTTTTCATGGCCATGGCGGCATCTCCCGCCCCGCGGAAAATGCCATTGATGAGGAACAGGAGCAGGATCACGGTGCTGCCTCCGAAAAGGATGCGGGTGAAAATGGCGCCCTCCGAAACCACTTCAGGGCTGGCTCCCATAAAAGATAAAATATCCTCCGCGAAAACAGCGCCCGCCACGCTGATCACGATGCTGATGATCATGGAAACGACGAGCGATTGCGCACCGGCACGTGCCGCTGCCTCCGGATCTTTTTCACCGACCCTTCTGGCCACGATGGCCGTCGCTGCCGTGCTCAGGCCAATAGCGATGGAATATACCAGGGTCACTACCGATTCTGTTAAGCCGACCGTGGCGATGGCGTTTTGTCCCAGCCTGCCAACAAAGAACATGTCCACCACGGCAAACACGCTCTCCAGGCTTAATTCCAGGATCATGGGAATGGCCAGCAGGATCACGGCCGTACGGATGCTGCCCCGGGTATAATCCCGCTCCTCCCCGCGAAGGGATTGCCGGATGAGGGCAATGATTTGAGGGAGAATATTTTTTCTGATAGTGGATGACATCTGGAAATAAGTAAGTTAAACTGTTTTTATTTCCGGGGTATGAATGGGTTAATCTTTTAAAAAATTTCTCTGCGAACCGGGTCGTGCCTGCTGTGCCTCACCTGCTGATTCCGCAAACAGGCAGACCCTGAAACGGATATTTCGGTATATCATCAGTATACTGATAAGATTTTTCTTTGATCATCTGCATTGAGTGCCGGGGGCCAATTTGGGCAGCTAAAGTTTTAAGATAATCGGGTGAAGCTGATTTTTGACCTCGCAGGTTTTGAATAATGTTGTAACGGAGATTTCGCATGCTACCGCCATTCTGGCATTAAGATCCGCGCTCTTAAACCTGCATCGTATTTAAAGCATCGGCCGAGATCGTTTTTTTCTCTATAAACCACTGATATTCAATCGACATTCTTTCATATTCGTTTTACATTCCTACTGCATTTCTCCTGCAGTTCTATTGAAGTTCTTTTGGGGTTCCCAATAGAAAAGCAATAGAATTCCGAAAGAAACTCAAAAGAACTTTAATAAAAAACCGGAATGAATGTGAATGGAATCTGATACCGGAACAGACAAAACGGCGTGCTGTTGAGGCTGCAATTGCCTTCAGGAGCGCCTTTTTTTTGTTCCTCGTAACTCTTAAGATCCTATCGGGGGGGAAGCTCCACCGTTAAAAATCATTTTCGGCCACGCTTTTGTGAGGCCTCAGAGAATATATTGGGGCTATGGCAGTCGATAAAAATAATCCATCCGTATACTGATGATATACTGAAATCTCCCTTTCGTATTTCCCTATTGTTCACCTTACAGGGCACGAAAAAAGCCGGTTATTTACCGTTAAAACATCTTATAGGGAATTGCTCCTGCTGCTAATTTCAAAACTAGTCGTCATCAATTTTTAACCAGAACAGTTCTGGAAATACACTGTAACCGTATTCCCAGGATATTCCGAGGCAGCAGGCGGTAATCAGGACCGAACTCAGGAGAAAGCCATTGTAAAAAGTCGAGATAAGCCTTATTGTTTTGATTATCCGCATAAGATCATATAGAACTCGTAGTATTATCAGGCGGCAGTAAAATGGCGGATGCCTGACCGGTCCACTTTCTGTTCCGCATGCCACAACTCATAGTTTTTCTGCAGGTTAATCCAGAATTCTGCGGTGTTTCCGAAGGCAACGGAAAGTTTGATAGCCAGCTCGGGGCTTATGCCGGCTCGTTCATTAACAATCGCCGAGAGGTTTCCACGCGCAACATTAAGCCCTTCAGCTACTTCGGTAATGGTTAACCCGCGTTCTTTTATAAACATCTCTCTGAGTATTTCTCCGGGATGTACCGGGGGTAGTTTTTTGCGATGCATAATAAATAATATTTAATGATAGTCCAGATAGTCGACATCAAAAATATCAGGCCCTTCCCAGCGGAAAACCAGCCGGTAATTGCCCGTAACCGTCAATGACCAGAGTCCTTTATATGTGCCTTTGAGCGGATGAACTCCGCTCCGGAGGGCGCGGATATCATCTTCTGAGGAGATGGCATCCAGGGCCGAAAGAAAGCGGCTCAATTTCCCCAACTGGGCGGCGGGTAATTGGGAGCCATTCCCTTCTTCATAGTAAAGTCTCAATCCTTTATGGCGGATATTCTGTATCATGCAAATGTAATATGTAATATTACATATTACAAATCTTTTTTTTAGTGAATGTGAGGATCGGAAGATACGTCTGCATGGGCTCCGTTTGAACCGTTGTTTCACCCGTATTTGCCGTTTTTATCATTTGTGAAATCAACTTGTATTTGTTATTTACGGATTGCATTTGCGAAATCAACGACGCCAAAACAGACTGACCAAACTTTTCAGTAGATTCGTTTTGCATATCGATGCCAACAAGGCCGGTAAGTTATTTAAACATGAAAAGAGTTATTGCCTGGTGCTTTTTGACATTGACTTTTTATACAGGATACACCCAATCCGGCAGGAACAGTATGTTATTCAATAACGACTGGAAGTTTCATAAAGGAGATGTAGTTAACGGTGAGATGGTAAAATTCGATGACCGGCACTGGAGCAGGGTAGACCTGCCGCACGACTGGAGCATAGAAGGCCCGTTTAGCAAGGAATGGGCCAGCGGCACGGCATTTTTACCTGCCGGCATTGGCTGGTACCGCAAAACATTTACCGTATCCGCCAATATGAAAAACAGAAAGACCTTCATTTATTTCGATGGCGTTTACAAAAACAGTGAAGTATGGATCAACGGGCATTACCTGGGAAAAAGGCCAAATGGGTTTATTTCTTTTCAATATGAATTGACACCGTATTTATTAACCGGCGCAAAAAATGTACTGGCCGTACGGGTTGATCATTCGGAATTTGCCGATTCAAGATGGTACACCGGATCCGGTATTTACCGCAATGTTTATTTAATCAGCACCGCACCGGTACACATTGGCTTATGGGGAGTCGGCTTTACGACGCCCAAAGTCTCGGCAGCGCAGGCAGTGGTTAAAGTAAATGTCGCCGTTGTAAACGGATCGGTAAAGAATGCCGCCGTCACCGTAAAATGCAGACTCGTTAATGCCGGCGGCAAAACGGTGGCTGCATCTGATAAAAAAATCACTTTAAAAAAAGGCGACAGTATTTTAACCGATCTTTCATTTGATGTAAAAGATCCTCAATTATGGTCCGTTGAAAACCCGGCGCTGTATAGTCTCATCGTTTCTGTGATCTCGGATGGTAAACAAACAGATGAACTGAAAAATAAAGTCGGCATACGGGATATCAGGTTTGATGCGGATAAAGGTTTTTTTCTGAACGGGAAGAACATGAAACTGAAGGGCGTTTGCATCCACGACGATGCAGGGGCCCTGGGAGTTGCCGTACCGGAGGAAGTATGGTACCGGCGGCTCCGGTTTTTGAAGGAAATGGGATGTAATTCAGTCAGGCTAAGCCATAATCCGCATGCTGAGTATCTATATAAATTATGTGATGAAATGGGCTTTCTGGTGATGGATGAAGCTTTTGATGAATGGGAAACCGGCAAAAACAAATGGATCAAAGGCTGGAATGCCGGCACGCCGGGCAAAGACGGCTACCATGAATATTTCGGGGACTGGTATGACAAAGATTTGGGCGACATGATTCTTCGTGACCGGAATCACCCCAGTGTCATCCTGTGGAGCATCGGCAACGAGATAGATTATCCGAATGATCCCTATTCGGACCCGATATTAAACACGGGCCGTAATCCCCAGATATATGGCAGAGGTTATTTGCCGGAGCATCCGTCCGCGAGCAGGCTCGGAGAACTGTCGAAGCTGCTGGCGGCTGTGGTCAAACGCTATGATACATCACGCCCTGTTACGGCGGCATTAGCAGGCGTGGTGATGTCCAACACAACCACATTCCCCCAAAACCTGGATGTTGTTGGCTACAATTACCAGGAGTACCGGTATTCCGATGACCATCGTCTTTATCCTGCACGTGTCATTTATGGCAGTGAAAATAGTATGGCGCTCAGTGGTTGGAATGCCGTTGACAGCAACGCCTATATCGCCGGCCAGTATTTATGGACGGGTATCGATTATTTGGGTGAAGCCAATCAATGGCCTTCACACGGAAGCGGCGCGGGCCTATTGAACCTTGCAGGATTCCCAAAGCCCGGATACTATTTCAGGCAGAGTTTATGGGCAGACAAACCCATGGTCTATATAAGCACGTCAATACCGGATACATCGAAAAGGGCGAATGCCCGGTATGCCAGACAAACCAAACCCGTCTGGAATTATCAGGACGGTGAGAAAGTGCGGGTTAGCTGCTTCACGAATTGCAGTGAAGCCGAATTATTTTCGAACGGGCGTTCACTAGGCAAAAAAAGCCTGTCGCAATTTGCTGACCGCGTCATTTCCTGGGACGTAGATTATCAGGCAGGGGAATTGACAGTAAAGGGCTATGCCAGGGATAGCAAGACCGTTGATTGCAATTTAAAGACCAGCGGAGAACCGTATGCCATTGCGGTCGGAACCGATGCGCCATCCTACAATAAACAGTCCGGACTCATACAACTGGTTATTAAAGTAATCGATAAGAATGGCATCCCGGTATACAGCGCAGACAACGAAATGACAATTACGATAAAGGGAGAGGCTAAATTACTGGGATTGGAAAACGGCGATTTAAACAGTCTGGAAGATTATAAGGCGATCAGCAGGAAGGCTTATAACGGCAGCCTGCTGGCTTACATTCAACGGGGTTCAAAACAAAGTTCAATACGCGTGGTTGTGAGTTCCCCGGGACTTATCAGTAAAGAACTGCGGATAAATTCATCTGGTATCATTAAATAACTTTTTACGATCATTATTGCTGAGGCAGATATTAACCATCATGAAGTTGACTTATAGCCGTTTTAAAATTACTGCAATGATTGGGTGCGCTTTGCTATTGCAGAGTTTACCAATCGGTGCTGGTGCGCAGGATACCCAATACCAGTACCTGTCAGGGACAGATAAAGATCATACGGTAAATTGGGATTTTCAAATTAATACCGGCCGGAACAGTGGTAAGTGGAGTAAAATTGCGGTTCCCTCTAACTGGGAACAGCAAAGCTTCGGTACGTACAATTATTTCCAGGATACTGAAAATCCGGAAGAGACGGGCGAATATAAAACCCGGTTTACGATTCCAAAAGACTGGAAGAGCAAAAGAGTGTTTATCGTATTCGAGGGCGCGATGACCGACACAAAGCTGATGATCAATGGCAGGCTTGCCGGGCCTGTACACCAGGGCGGGTATTACCGGTTTAAATATGATATCACAGATCTGCTCGTGCCCGGCGAAAACCTGCTGGAGGCTGATGTAAGTAAAAGGTCTGCAAATGCATCGATCAACCTTGCCGAAAGGCGCGCAGACTTCTGGCAGTTCGGCGGAATATTCCGGCCCGTTTACCTCGAAGCGGTGCCGCAAAATTACATTGACCATATTGCGCTCGATGCAAAAGCCGACGGGAATCTCCGGCTGGATGTTTATGCTCCAGATATTAAACAGCAAAACCTGGTGAAAGCAACTGTTCAAACCCTTGAAGGACAAATAATCGGTAGCACTTTATCCATGAGATCCAATGGGAATTCCTTGATAACCCTGCGCGGCAGTTTTAAAAATATCATTCCGTGGAATCCCGAGTTTCCGCATTTGTATAATCTGGTTGTTTCTTTAACGGACGAACACGGGGTGGTTATACACCGCGTTAAACAGCGCTTTGGTTTCCGCACGGTAGAACTGCGCCGGCATGACGGAATCTATGTAAACGGTAAAAAGATCATACTTAAAGGCGTTTGCCGGCATAGTGAATGGCCGGAAACCGGGCGTACGCTAAGTAAAGGGATCAGTATCATGGACGTTAACCTGATGAAGGATATGAATATGAATGCGGTCAGAATGTCCCACTATCCGCCTGATCAGCACTTTCTGGATGTTTGTGATTCGCTTGGTCTTTTTGTACTGGATGAGCTCACGGGCTGGCAAAATAAATATGATAGCATCGTAGGCAAAAAGCTGGTTAAGGAAATGGTAGTAAGAGACGTTAACCACCCGTCCATTATATTTTGGGATAACGGAAATGAAGGCGGATGGAACACTGCCCTGGATGACCAGTTTAAACTGTACGATCCGCAAAACCGGACGGTCATTCATCCCTGGGAAAAATTTAACGGAACCGACACCCGGCATTACCCGGATTATAATTACATAACCAACTCCGCATTGTACGGCAATGATATTTTTTTCCCGACAGAGTTCATGCACGGAAATTACGATGGCGGCGCGGGCGCGGGATTGGAGGATTATTGGAACGCGATCTTAAACCATCCGCTGGGGGCGGGGGGCTTTATATGGGTATTTGCAGATGAAGGTATTATGCGCACCGACAAGGATAGTGCGATGGATACTTCCAATGACAGTGCTCCTGACGGTATTGTCGGTCCGCACCGTGAGAAAGAAGCAAGTTTTTTTACCATCAAAGAACTTTGGTCGCCTGTAGCAATCCATACGCAATCGATTGGCCCGGGCTTCGATGGCCGGATAAGTGTTGAAAACAGATACATTTATACCAATCTGAACCAGTGTAAATTTTATTGGAAACTGATTAAATTTCCGCTGCCTGGCGAAAGCAATCTTAATCCGGTTGTTAAATTTTCTGGCAGATTAGTATCCCGTTTTCTAGCGCCAGGAGAAAAGGGTTTTCTTAATATAGATCTTCCCTCTACCTGGAGAACATGCGATGCCTTATACCTTACTGCTATTGATCCGCATGGACGGGAACTTTTTACCTGGAGCTGGCCTGTTACGCCCCCGATTGAAATCAGCAAACCAACTGAGCCATCGAAAGGAAAGATAACGGGCCATCAGGAGAATGGCAGCTTTATTGTAAAAGCAGACGGTATCCGTTATTATTTTGACCAGATCACCGGCTGTCTGCAAAAAGTGGTCAATGCGAAAAGAGAAATATCTCTTTCGGGAGGTCCGGTTCAGGCAGGCGTATCTCATGAATTAAAAGAGCTTAAAACTTATGCGGAAGGGGACAACTTTGTGGTTGAACCTGTTTATGCAGGAGATTCTTATTTTACGGTGAAATGGACATTTTCTCCTGGGAAAGCTGTTGAATTGGAATACGCTTACAGTTTAGCCACGCGCTGGTCGCAGCAAACCGGCGCCGACTTTATGGGCATCACTTTTAATTATCCCGAAGAAAAAATAACGGGCATGAAATGGCTTGGACGCGGGCCCTACCGGGTATGGAAGAACAGGCTTAAAGGCCAGCGATTTGGTGTCTGGCAAAAAAATTATAATAATACGATCACGGGCGCAAGCTGGAACTATCCCGAATTCAAAGGTTACCATGGCGATCTGTATTGGGTAGTTGTACAAAATAAAGAATCTGATTTTACCGTGTATACCAACGACCGGTCGGTTTACCTGCAAATGCTCAAGCCGGATCACTCCAAATTTGAGCATGAATCAATAAGGGCCGCTTTCCCCGATGGCGACATCGGCTTCTTAAACGCCATTTCACCGATCGGAACGCGGTTCCAGGCGCCCGGATTATTAGGACCGCAAAGTCAAAAGAATATCCAGTTAAATTATAGTCCGGTACGGGGAACTTTGTGGTTTGATTTCAGGGTGAAATAGGGTCCTGCATTTAATCCGTTTTTCCATCCGCCCCGTTTCCGGGATACAATCAGGCGCGCCCGCAAAAGAACAGCCGGGCAGCTTTAAAAATCATTTTTTACATTACGACATTTATTGCATATTTTCGTGATAAATGTCGCTATGGCTAAAGCTATAAAAAAGTACTCAAAAACAGGCGCATCCAGCGAAGTGAATGAGTATGCGGTTCTCTATGGCGCAAATCCGGATGCCGGGAATTTGTCCAGTGTTATCCGCTGGCTGGGGTTTCCCGGTTCGGCGGCTAAGAAAATGGTCAGCAATTTCGATTTTATCAACCTGGGTATTTCGGGTATCACCAAGGGCGCCGTCAACACGCTGGCTTCCCATCTGGGAATCAGCAGAAAATATATCTCCGAAAATATCTTCGACATATCCGTTAAAACCTTCGAGCGAAAAGAAGATAAGGCCCGGCTGGATAAGAAAATCTCTTCTCACGCTTTGGAAATTGCGCGGGTCGTTCAGCATGCATACGAAGTATTCCGGGATGAAGGCAAGGTAAAGCGCTGGCTCAACAGCCAAAATAAGGCGCTGAATAATTTTAAGCCGGTTGAGCTGCTCGATACGTTTACCGGTTTAAATATGGTCAATGATATTTTGGGAAGAATAGAAGAAGGCGTTTATTCTTAAACCGCGGAGATGAGACTTTTCAGGATTGTTCAGGATAAGATCCGGGCCACCGATCTGAGTGGCAGGGGATCCTATCGTTATGGCGGCCGATGGAACAGCAAGGGAACCTATATGCTGTATACGAGCCAGACCAGTTCGCTGGCTTATCTTGAAAATATCATTCCCTTCGAAAAAGGAGAGATGCCCCCGGAATTATATCTTACGGAGCTGGAAGTAAAGCAGGAATCCCTGATTTATACGCTACCCGATGCAGATTATCACAAGGATTGGTTCAAACTCGGTCTGCTGGAGAACCAGCACCAGGGCGACACTGTGGATGCGGGAAAGAAAACATCTGGGTATCCGCGTCAGATCTGCAGTGAATCCGGTTGAATACAATTGTCTGCTGAACCCGTTGTATCCGCAGTATCCTAACTTGCTGCAAATAATTGCCACAACGGAAATCCGGGTAGATGAGCGGCTGATCACCATGATTGATGCTGGGAGGAATTGAGGGGGGTATTTGTGTTATCGGCTGCGTTATGGTTTCCTTTCATTTTTTCGGTAGTCTGGTCCCTTAACATCCGCCAGCGCCGGATGACGAATTCATGCCCGGTTGTAATCTCTTTTCGTTATCTGCATTGAGATTAGAAGAAATATCCGGTTCTGAAACATCTATCTGTCCCTTTAACAACGATTAAAAGCCCCGGCCGGCGAGTTTCGCTAGTGCGGTGGGTGAGAGATTTTAATTCCTGTATGATGCGATTAAAAGAGCGTTGTCGCCGAATTCCTCCACCTCATCGCAACCATTTCGATTCTACATTAGGGTTGTGATTTGCTTTCAATTTTTTCTGTAGATTCGTTCTTTTACAATGCCTGCCCGTGCTCAAACCAAAAGACTACGGTTGTGATTTGCTTTCAAATTTTTCTGTAGACTTCGTTCTTTAACAACTTGACTTCAGTTAATCCGTCAACTCTCAGCGAGTTGTGATTTGCTTTCAAATTTTTCTGTAGATTCGTTCTTTAACAACATTATTGGGACTGTTAACAGATTTGCCATTGTTGTGATTTGCTTTCAAATTTTTCTGTAGCTTCGTTCTTTAACAACTCGAATGGTAACGCATGGTGCAATCGAGGTTGTTGTGATTTGCTTTCAAATTTTTCTGTAGCTTCGTTCTTTAACAACATCTGTCAGTGATATATGGCATATGCTGCATTAGTTGTGATTTGCTTTCAAATTTTTCTGTAGATTCGTTCTTTAACAACAAATGCTATTTTATGGCTCTCAGTAATCCACGTTGTGATTTGCTTTCAAATTTTTCTGTAGATTCGTTCTTTAACAACATTCTGAACTGAACAACATAATTCTGAACTTGTTGTGATTTGCTTTCAAATTTTTCTGTAGCTTCGTTCTTTAACAACTCTGTCAGTACCGTGAACAGTCTTAATCTGAGTTGTGATTTGCTTTCAAATTTTTCTGTAGACTTCGTTCTTTATACAACGACCGGTTCGACAATGACAGTCTTCAGCAGTTGTGATTTGCTTTCAAATTTTTCTGTAGACTTCGTTCTTTAACAACATATGGTCTGAGGACAGATCAAGCGAATTAGTTGTGATTTGCTTTCAAATTTTTCTGTAGACTTCGTTCTTTAACAACCCATGTAATTGCCGTGCATGTTAGCGAATGGGTTGTGATTTGCTTTCAAATTTTTCTGTAGATTCGTTCTTTAACAACTTTCGACGCTGATTGCCATTACCTACTGATTGTTGTGATTTGCTTTCAAATTTTTCTGTAGATTCGTTCTTTAACAACTTATAAATATCAACAGGCACGGTATCTGTTGTTGTGATTTGCTTTCAAATTTTTCTTTAGCTTCGTTCTTTAACAACCGTATACGATTGCACTATCGATAGCTGTCTAGTTGTGATTTGCTTTCAAATTTTTCTGTAGATTCGTTCTTTAACAACTATTTATCTGAATATGTTAAACATCATAATCAGTTGTGATTTGCTTTCAAATTTTTCTGTAGCTTCGTTCTTTAACAACCTCCCATGCGTATTGGATAGTGATGCACAATAGTTGTGATTTGCTTTCAAATTTTTCTGTAGATTCGTTCTTTAACAACTATGCCGATCATGGAATGTATCATCGCTCAGTTGTGATTTGCTTTCAAATTTTTCTTTAGCTTCGTTCTTTAACAACTATCGATTTATAGCTACCTGGATAGTGAGCTGTTGTGATTTGCTTTCAAATTTTTCTGTAGCTTCGTTCTTTAACAACCCATGAGTTGTGCTTGATTCTATGTCACGCGTTGTGATTTGCTTTCAAATTTTTCTGTAGATTCGTTCTTTAACAACATACAATTCAGATAGTATACCACGTGCCACAGTTGTGATTTGCTTTCAAATTTTTCTGTAGATTCGTTCTTTAACAACTCAGCATCTGACGAAATCAGTCGCAAATATGTTGTGATTTGCTTTCAAATTTTTCTGTAGATTCGTTCTTTAACAACCTGCTGTTATTCTTACATCTACTCATCGCATGTTGTGATTTGCTTTCAAATTTTTATGTAGATTCGTTCTTTAACAACTGGCAATTGATAGCAAAGTTATATCACGGATGTTGTGATTTGCTTTCAAATTTTTATGTAGATTAGTTCTTTAACAACATACTGGCAGTGAGTAGTGTTACCAGTGACTGGTTGTGATTTGCTTTCAAATTTTTATGTAGATTCGTTCTTTAACAACAAAGCTGTATGGTTACAACTTGCCAGCCATGTTGTGATTTGCTTTCAAATTTTTATGTAGATTAGTTCTTTAACAACTAGATTCGATAACAGATACAATCCCAATAGGTTGTGATTTGCTTTCAAATTTTTCTGTAGATTAGTTCTTTAACAACTAAACGATCAAATGTAGGAACAGAAGATGTGTTGTGATTTGCTTTCAAATTTTTCTGTAGATTAGTTCTTTAACAACATATAGACCTGCGTGACGACATAATCACACGGTTGTGATTTGCTTTCAAATTTTTCTGTAGATTCGTTCTTTAACAACCTGGCTGCGATACGCCCGACATTCAGTCAAGTTGTGATTTGCTTTCAAATTTTTCTGTAGATTAGTTCTTTAACAACTCTGCATTTTTTACCTCAACGTCAGTGCACGTGTTGTGATTTGCTTTCAAATTTTTCTGTAGATTCGTTCTTTAACAACTGATTTGCTGGAAAGTGGCTACAGTATTGAGTTTCAGCCTTTAAATAGGATAAAAAAATGGGTGATGTAGCCCATTTTTCTATTTCTACTCATTTGAAAAGCCCATTCTCCCTTGGGAGGTGATTACGCAAGATTCCCGGATTTTAATGGAAACTGATGCGATGAAGGAATATTCTCATTGAAATTCGGGCTATTTTTAAACTGCTCAGAAAACTATAATCAATTGCCACTCAGAGGGATAGAATCCCGATGGTGGCTTAAAAAAGCTCCAGCTGCTGGACTGTTTCCGGAGCATCAATCAGTTCATGGCCGCGGAAGATCTCCATCATCCCGAACTGTTTGTCCGTTACGCACATGATTCCCACGTGGCCTTTTGGAGGAAGAATTGATTTTACCCTGCTTTATATGAACTTCGGAATTTTCGCGGCTGCTGCAATGGCGAAGGTAAATGCTGAATTGGAACATCTGGAAACCATTAGCAAGAATTTTCTTCCTGAAGCTTGCATAGATCTTCCTGTCCTTTTTTGTTTCGGTCGGCAGGTCGAAAAATACAAGCACCCACATAATTCGGTATGCATTAAGTCGTTCAAACATATTCCGGGTCAGATCTTGGCAGACTATTCCATTGCCGGATACAACAGTTTTCTTGTCTTCCCCTCAAAGCATTTTGAAAGGCTGGCTGTTGTCCGTTGTATAGCATTCATCATCGGACTCTTTTGTCCGTCCAGTTTAACGTCCATTGCCGGAATGGTTAATAATTCGGTCTTCATTTTGGGAGTCATTTCGAGATATCTGCCATTTGACCGGATGATATTACAGACAACCTTGTCTACGAAGGGCCTGTATGGCTCCATGATGTCATCTGCCAGGCAATAAGCATTATATTGATTCCGGTGATGAATCCCAAGCGTTGGTAATAGGCCTGATGCCGTCAGGCTCCTGGCCACCATTGCCCTTAAAATGGCATATCCATAATTCAGAAGATTATTCGGAGGCGGTCCATATCGTTCCCGCCTGAACTCAAGAAAGTCAGGGAAAATCCGTTTCCAGTAATAAGCAGCAGCTTTTGCTTCGTTATTTTCGCTGTCTCCGCTTTTTACCTCCGCCGCATAAGTCCATAGTGGTTTGTTTTCCTGCCTTTGATTCATAAGCAGTGTAGCCTGGTTCTCTATTTTTGCCATCACCGTTTGCTGCCATAATTGCTTTTTTAGTGGGACGGATGTTTCTATCTGAGCCTGGAATTTCTGGCTTTGCAAAGTGTTTCCGTCCAGATTCAGCCACATACCGGTTGGATGGTGGGTCTGATCGCAGGTAATGTAAGTACCCCTTTTTTCCTACAGCCCGAAGGGCGACAAATCCGTTTCCCTAGAATTACTAAAAACCTTCCTCATATACATTCTGCAGGTGTTTGATCATCGAGGCTGTCATGAGGATGATTATTGTTGTAATCTTCCATCCAGATGGCGGTTTCTTCCCTGGCTTCATGGATAGTCGTCAGAATATAGGCATCCAGTACCCCTTCCCGGTAACTTCTGTTAAAGCGTTCAACATATCCATTCTGCATCGGCTTCCCTTTTTGTATCGGTATATGTTCAATTTCTGTGTTTGAAAAGAACGTTTTTGTCTTAATGGCAATAAATTCCGTACCGTTATCAGATCTGATCCTTTTTGGCTTTCCCCTCCATTCAATACACTGCCTCAAAACTTCAATCACTCGCTCGGCAGGAAAGGAAAATGACACCTCCATCGCAATGGCTTCCCGGTTATAATCGTCGATGATATTCAGCGTTCTGATCTTTCTTCCATTCTCCAATCTGTCTTCCACGAAATCCATACTCCAGATCTGATTTTTTAAATCGGGTCGAACCAACGGTCTTTTCTCCGGATTAGGAATTCTTCGCTTCTTCCTGCGCCGTTTGCTCAGCCCCATTTTACGGTAGATACGCTCCACCCGTTTGTGATTCCATATAATCCCTTCCCGGCGCATCCGCTTGAAGTATTCGGGACATCCTCTGTTACACAAAACCTTATTTTCGATATAGCTATTGAGCTTGGCTTCCACCTCGCTATCATCGTTCACCGATTCATAGTAAAACATCGATCGATCCAAATCAACAATCCGGCAGGCCCTGACAATACTCACTTCGTCTTCTTCTACTATATCCTGTACAATCCCTCGCTTTTGGCATGGCCTTAAATTTTTTTTTCAATAACCTTCTTCAATATCGAATGATCCAGGCTCAGATCTGCGTACATCCTTTTTAGTTCCGCATTCTCCCGTTGAACCTCTTTGAACTGCCGAAGGAGTTCAGCATCCATGCCCGAATACTTTTTCTTCCAGTTGTAAAAAGTTGCCCGGTTGATCCTTAGCTCCCTACAGATCTGTTGAACATCTTTACCAGCTTCGTAGGCCTTAATGGAGGCTGTGATCTGGCTCTCGGTAAATTTTGACTTTTTCATGATCTACAGTATTTAAATTTAGACTTTATTGTCTAATTTTTAACTGTAGGATTTTTAGGGGTACTTACAGTAATTACAGCCGTATTGTTTGACAGCAATTTGGCCAGTAAAGCCTGTGTGAGGGTAATTTGCTGATGATCGAGGATTAGCAATCCGATATCTTCAATGGGAGTTTCTTTTGTTTCCCCACTATCTTTCATTTCAATAACGAGTTGCTCGTTGTTGGTTTTCAGGTATCCAGAGTCCCAAAATACAGGGTCCGCTTTATCATAAGAATTGGGGGTTCGTAAAGGTATAACGATTAAAACGGAAAATTATTTCTCGAATGGTTCATTCAATCAATTGCGACCTGAGAGTAACAATCCGCGGTAACAGTGAATGATACTTTGTTATTCCCATCGAGCATGCTATAACCCCGTAAATCCTGGTCCGTAAATGCTGAAGATTACTCCTTTGGAACTGTTCATTTAATCTTAATGGCGTATTTTTGGCTATAATAACATGTCCCTGTTTCAGTTTCAGATCATCAAGCACAATATAAAACCCCTTTGGGACTGATGGGTTTGAAGAATATTTAATTTCCACAGCCATAATTGGCTCCAGGCCATTCACCAGCAGCAGATCACATTCTGCGCCCTGATGCGTGCGATAATAATATAAGTCAATATGGTTGGGTTTTAGCTGGCTTATCTGTTCAACTACATATCCCTCCCAGGAAGCGCCAACAATAAGATGAAGAGGTAATTGAGCGGGAGTCTGAATTCTGTTTAAGATACGCAGTAGCCCGCTGTCCCGGATATATACCTTAGGCGCTTTTGTCAGGCGTTTGCCCGCATTTACATACCAGGCAGGTAGTTGCCTTGCCAGGAAAGCGCCTTCCAGGAAATCGAGGTATCGTTTTATGGTGGTTGCGCTAACGCCCAATGCCCGGGCATAATTTTCAGCGTTCCATATTCCCCCGCTTTGAGAAGCCAGCATATATAGAAAGTTGCGCATATTTTTTTCGGAAAGAGCAATGCCAAAAAGTAGTGATAAATCCCTTTCTATATATGTACGGATCGAAGTTTTCTCCCCATCGGATGAATGCTTTATCATTTGTGGCGGTTAGCGCAAGCGGGAATCCGCCTCGAAACCAATGCCGCTGTTGGCTGATAGCGCTATCTGCAGATTCGAGTAGATTGATGGGCGATAGTTCCGTAAATGCGATACGACCAGCTAACGATTCTGATACTCCTCTAACTAAGACAGGGGATGCGGTAGCCTGTAAGGATAAAACGACCTGGCTTTCTGTATTGATCAACAGCTGGCCGCAATTGGGTAAATAATTGGGGCATCCTTTGTATTTCATCCAAGATGATGCAATGATCTCTGTACTGCTCAAATATAAAGCCGGGATCCATCAGCCGCCCCAGGTCGGCATCGTCTTCCAGATCAAAGTAAAGAGTACTTTTCTTTTGCTTCTCGGCAATTTCCTGTACTAATGTGGTTTTTCCTACCTGCCTTGGGCCCAATAAGGCAACGGCCGGAAATTCCTTAAGCAGTACATCTACATCTTGTGTTAAGCGCCGTTGGATCATGGTGCTAAAGTAAGATTAAACCATGAAATACCAATATGGGATATTGGTATTTCATGGTTAGATCAGAGGATGCTTTTATCGTACGGTTTATGAAATGTGCACACACAAAGAGCAAACCAATAATAACACTTACTACTGCTTCAAAATAGCCAGTTCACTGTTGCATCAGGATTGAGGCTAAAATCTTTTCCCTCAAGAGCACAATTGAATTTGGAGGAATTCAGAAATAGTCTGGGTTGATAGTTATCGAAGTCTATATCTTTTTCGCCACTTTCCTAATTCATCATTTGTTCTTGCCTCTATATGATTCTGTAAATAAACATACACGGTGGGCGGAGCAGGTTCGTTAAACTTATAAACTCTATAGAACCGTTTATCGAGCTTTTGCTTTTTCGGGCATTCCTTTCAGTTCTTCTTTATTAGTAATATAAAGAATTGCTTTCATGCCTACCGTAATGATATGAACAAGCGGGATTTCCTTTCTATTTTTTCCTTTTCCGATTTCTATTGTCTGATAATACCTTTCTTTATTTATTCCCGCGAGGTGTTTGATTTTTAACTGGGCTAATTCAAACAGACCCACGATCCTGAATGCTCTTTCCGTTTTGGTGTCTGTATTGTTCTCGTAATACAGGCATAAGGTCTTTTCTTTCATTTTGTGCATAGACGAACTGCTTATAGTCATGCTTTGACGCGAAGCTATGTTTTTTTACCTCTAGTGCCTTTTCGGGAGTAAGATATATCCTCTCCCGGCCGCCACTTTACAGCGAACTTTTTTTATTACCTGTTTACCACTGGGAAAGGGAACCGGATCCAGCTTCGCTTGGTCAAACGGCAGGCCTTCGCTTATTCTCTTTTCTAATGTTTCCTTTACTATTTCTCTTACCGCCTTATCAATGATGTGGTTGCAATCTTTGATGCTTGTAAATGCTGAAATAGGGTGCCGCTCAACCAATATTCTTTCTCCATTTAGCTTAATGGCTCCGAAAAAGCTTTCCTGGTGTAACTGGCCGCGTATGCTGTCACCCTTGGCGATTAACGGGATTTTCTCGCCTTCTTCTGTTAACTTATATTGCCACCTCCCATCGGTCGTTTTTCTCTTTACGAATTGCTGCCTACCCCGCTTTCTTACATTTTTGAAGGTGGGAGTGAGCGTACTATGCTGTGGCTGAAAATTGATTAATACGTCTTCTTCGATAGAAAGGATATGAGCTGGTTGAAAATCTTTCCAGTTTTTGACCTCCTCATGGTAAGTAAGCATGAGGATTTATGTCCCTTTGTTCGTTATAGGCAAATAATATTTGATCTCTGATTGCGGCTGGAGGTATCAAGGTAAGGACGGCCGCATCTATGGCATGATGGCTGTGTTTGCTCCTGTCCTTTTTTTCTTTTTTTTGTTGTATTTTATATATTTCCCGGAAAGCAGCGGTAATATTTCCTTTTTCTACTTCTACTTTATTAAAAACTGTTTTCAGATAAGGGAGGGCATATTTGGTTACGATTTGCGTATCCCTTAACTGACTATTTCTCCAGCCGGCTTTATATTCCGTAATTGTAAAGCTTTGTAATTTTTTTCGCCAGTAATCGAGTTCAAAACCTATTATATGCCTCCGCTGGATACAGGCATCTTTGATATCCTTTGTAGAAGCAAACTTTGTTTTAATAGTCCATTCGTCGGAGAGTGCCTCCAACTCGGCAACCCTCTTTTCCATGAATTCGACCCTTGGCCATATAGCTGTATATTTTTTGCCGTTTATTTCTACATCTGACGAATAGTTTGGCAATTGGGACGGAAATCTGTTACCTTTTACCTGCTTGTTGTATAGCCCGTCTGCAATAGTGAGATTTTTCAACTCGTTATCGAAACTGATGCTGGCGGGTATAGTATGCTCAAAATCGTATTTGCCGCCGGTAAACAAATCTGTACAGTTGATCATGGAACCAGTGTATAGGCACATTTTGCCTTGCTCAATCCATAGTCTATATTTGTCAACTATCGATTTCTTGTTTGTGTCCAGATTAATATTCTTAGACATAGCAATTTCATCTATTCTCTTTTTAAACTCGTCGTTCTCTGTTTCCCTGTCCCGTTGCCATTTTTCAATTGCTTTCCGCTTATTGGCATCATTTAGCTCTCTGGCTATTTCAATTACGATCCTTGTGTCATCGTCAATTTTTGCTGACCGCAGGAGGTAGTTTAATAACCTTTTTAGTTTATATAAAGCCTTTAGGGCCATTGGATTCTTAAAGCCACGGCTAATTGGTTCGGGATCACCCAGCTCCATTATTCCATTCCGTTCCTTGGCGGGCAAGTAGGTCTCTTGCTCCGAAGGATGCCACAAATATTTCTTTTTTTCTTCTGAAACGGCGCAGGTATTCTGAAGATATTCAAAGATTTTATCATGCAAACGTGGAGGCTTCAGGAATAGCGGTTCCTTTGTAAAAGCAATCGGTTTGCGCAGAAAAGCCAAATATTGATCGGAAACGATGTTTGTAAATTCCTTTCTTTCTTCGTCAGTTTTTTCAAGTCGCCAGGTTTTGCTGCCGAATGCGTCATTTAGTTTTCTATCGATATCCTTTTTATCATCCTCGTCTAGTTGATAATCGGCGTCCATTCCAAAACGTGTGGCGCTGTTGAGCTGATCGCTGATAAGGCCATTGACGACGGTAGCGAGTAGCTGCTCTTTTCTGTTTTCTGCAATAACTTTTTTCAATACAGAGGAGAAATCTTCAGCTTCTTCCTTCGTGATATTATCTTTCCCCAATAATTTATTTAAGTTGGCAAGATAGACAGCGTGACTATAAATAAACCCCTGCTGCAGATAGGGAAGGATCTTTTTGATTGCTGACAGGCTCAATGTGGAGTATCCCTGCTGCAATTTAATCCTTGAAAATCTGTTGGCATCCTCTTCATTCAGGTTCAGTTTTTCCCTTGCAAAGCTGACGAGTTTTTCTCTACTGTCGAAGCTAAAAAGTACATGCCAGATATCTTCGAAGGAATAGGCACACTTTTTAGGCAAATTTTGTAATGCCTCGTTCCAGCCGTATTTTTCTTTCCAGCTTTCACCCAGGAGATCTTCAAGGTCATTTAATAAAGTGGCAGAGATGACTTTTGTTTCATTATTTTTCTTTTCTTCTATCTTCCTTCTTTCGTCGGTAGAGCCTTCGTATTTGAATTTTCACTGGATGCCTCCGCCGACTTTTCCTAATTCTTTGATGATGCTAAAAAGTCTGAAATCCCTATCTTTTTTATAAAACATAGGGTAAATACGCTCCTTCAGATAAGAAGCTTTGTCTATTTCGGGTGGTAATTGGATTTTCAGATTGTTGATGAATACCCAGGTTCTGTATTCTTCGTAGAGGGGATGGCTGATGGGGCAGCGGGGTTTATTGTTTTCAAACGTGCAAACGCCTACCAATCCTTTCTGACTGCGCAAAGGCCTTTGCCATATAATGGCTTTCCATATTTTTTTTTGAAGTTCATCAACAATTTCCTGAACATGGAAGATCTCTTTCAACTCCTGTTCGTAATCGGTCCGCAGATTGTATCGTTTCCTGATCCGTTTTTTCTTTTCTTTTTGTAAATAATATAAGGCGGCTCCGAGAGTTTTATATTGTTGAATAAGCGGAACAATGGCTTCAACACCGATTGTTCCGTTTTTTGTGCTGCCCCTCATAATGGTCTTGGCCTCTTCATCATCCCGACCTCTGAAGCCTCTTCGTTGTACAAGATGATAGAATACGCGGCCTAATATCTGCGGATTATGGGTGAAGATCTTTTTATGATTCTGGTCATCGCTTACAGCTAGCATTCTAAACAGATAATAGCTTTCATGTTTGCTAAAACCGAAATTCTCAAAGTCGGGTTTACCATCACCATCAAAATCAAAACGAAGCCAATTAATGAACACTGGGCTTTTTGGATATCTTCGACCGAGACCTTTGGTGTATCTTCCTCTATTCGTCTAATTCTTCTAAGGAAAGCGGACACATATTATTTTCTATGAGAGCTTCCAGTAACGCCCATTTCCTATATTTTTTCTGCCTGATAGCTTCTTCGTTTGCTCCGGCTCTCCGTTCGCTTTTGTACAAGGGGAAATTCGCCTGATTTACCTTCGCCTACCCCTTTTTCAAAGGTTAGCACACCTTTATCAATAATCTGATTACCAGTTTCCGAGGTATCCCTGATGGCCCAGCCAATGGAATTGGTACCTAAATCGAGACCTAAGATTTTGCTCATTGGAGTAGGTTTGGGGTTCTGTATATTACCGAATATAAAAAAAATCAGGCAAGCATTCGCAGAAATGCAAGTAAATCACAATTGTAAATTCATCAATTTTACTTTTAACAAAAGCCATTTACATTCCAACTGAAAGCAAATCACAACATTCCCACTCCGAAATAAAACCTTGAGGTAATATTTAAAAAGGAGGCTGCTTGCCTGATTTAAAAATAGCCATGGAGGCGCGCCACTTTTGGCTTATGTGACCAATGCAGAACCTCGGTTTTTTTGTTTCCCCTGTATATTATGGCAGGGCATTGACTATTTGTGTAATATTACACATACGTAGTGGGAATAAATTAAGCAATTTTAATTTCTTGCTCACATCTTATGCACAGATAACCAAAATATCATGAATAAAAAAAGCCCCACGGAGTACGCAGGGCTTAAGAAAAATCTTCGGCTTATAGCCTTATTGTGATAAGCTTTCAATCACAATGTTAATTTTTTTATTTCATGTTACAAATAAATTTTATCCGGAGTATATAAATAGATTTGTTATTTCAGCGGAGAAGCTAAATAATTTTTATATTTTCTATTTTATCGGATGATAAAGCGATTCTGATTCAATAATCAGTTTTCCAATGTAGCGCCATACATCAGTTCACTTTGCATTCCTCTCGCAGATTTATTAGCTTTACGCAATCTTTCAATCTTAACAATGAAATCTCTACTTCTTTCCCTCGTCATTTGCGCGCTGTTCTCCTGCAGTAAAAAAGAGATCAACAACCCGCCAACTTCCCAATCCCTTTACGAACTTTCCTTAAAAGATACGACCTTAGCTTTCAACGCTTCCCTGCCTGGCGGCGCGAGTGTCGTTGACAGCCTGGTACTGCATTTAAAGAGTCTCGATTCCCTGGGCAATATCGTTTTTACGGGAAAAATTCCGAAATTTTCAGACAACCCAAACGATGCGGCAAATCTGTATTCCATGAGTTTTAACCTTGTCATGACGGATTCCAAAGGGAATTACAGTTCATCCACCTATACATTCTATAAAGCCGAAACCGAGCATACGGAGAATGTTTATCCGGGCTCTTATGTGGTCTCCGTTAAGATTCAATAACGTCAGGGTTTAATAAAAATGCCCTTGATTGTTCCATACCGCAACAACCTCGTATCAAAAACGAACACTCCCATCCCGCGATGCTGAAGCATCTCCCTGATTTTCAATATCCTGTTAATCTGGCATTCTCTTCGTAGCAATAATTCAAACTTCATGCCATGGTTAAAAAACTATTCACACTCGTTCTTATATTCTACACCACCACCCGCGTGTCCGCCCAGGAAATAAAAATCCCCATGCAACCGGCTTTTTGGGAATATGACAGCTCCGCGGTTCAATTTAGGAACTACCGGAATGTTCCTGCGGTCATGAACAAGAATGGAAAGTATTATCAGATTTTTTTGAAGAACCATACTTTCAGTAATGGAACCATAGAATACGATGTGGCATTGACCGGATCAGGATTTCCGGGAATTAATTTCAGAATGTCCGCCGACCGGAAAAACGGAGAAAATTTTTATATCCGTTCCTTTGGGCCGGTAAGCCCGGAAACAAGAACAACCCTGCAATATGCTGCGCTGATAGATGGCAATAGTATCTGGGATTTAACGGATGAATACCAGGCGGGAGCCGTCATTCACCAGGACGGCTGGAACCATGTGAAACTGGTTGTTTCAGGAAAGCAAATGAAAGTGTACGTGAATGACATGACGAAGCCAGCGCTCTGGGTTCCGGAATTGGAAGGCTGGCGGGATTCCGGCGATATTTCTTTTACCGGAAATGTGATTTATGCAAACCTCGTCATTAAACCGAATGCGTCGGATGGCTTATCACCCGAAGCCGGTTACGTTTCCACATCGAATGATCCCAGGTACCTGAGAAACTGGATGCTGAGTAAACCCATCGACTTTCCTTTTGGTAAAGACATTATGATCCCGCTGCCGAGTATGTACGGCAGGATCGCTGATTCTTCATTGCCCGACAGCACCACCCAATGGACAGCAATAAAAGCCGAAAGCCGCGGCATCGTTAACCTGAGCAGGAAATACGGATTCGTAGAAAATGACAAACGGCGGTTGGCCTGGCTAAAAACAACACTCCATTCCGATCATGATCAGGAAAGAGTATTGAATCTGGGTTTCAGCGATGAGGTATGGGTTTTTGTAAACGGACAAATTCTCTATACCGATAAGAATTATTTCGGTACGCCCGGTCAAAAGCAACCCAGGGGAAGATGTACAATAGAGAATACCCACTTCACGCTCCCGTTAAGAAAAGGAGACAATGAAATCCTGATCGGCCTGGCAAACTATTTTTACGGCTGGGGAATCATCGCCAGAATGGATGCCATGGATGGGATAACCTTAAAATAAATACAAGCTGTGTACGCATTCCGGGTGTTTTCCAGAGATAGAAAACCGCCTGAACTCCCTTCGCCTTGCATTCTTGCAGCAGATTTACTAGCTTTATAGTAATCGCTTCAACTTAAACAATGAAACCGCTACTCCTTGCCCTCATCATTTGCTCTCTGTTTTCCTGCAGTAAAAAGGAGACCAATAGGCCACCGACTTCCCAGTCCCTCTACGAACTGTCGTTAAAAGATACGACGTTAAGCTTCAACGCTTCCGGGTCGCTTCCGCGGCGGCGCTACGGCGGTGGACATTGCCTGGTGCTACATTTAAAAGTCTGGATTCCCCTTGGCAATATCGTTTTCACTGGGATAAAATTTATACATCAAGTCCAAAGTTTTCCGACAATCCGAACGATGCAGCTAAATCTCTATTCAATGAGTTTCACGCCTTGTCATGACGGATTCCAAGGGGAATACACTAGTTCATCCGCCTATACATTTTATAAAGCGGAAACCGAACATAAAGAAAATGTTTATCCTGGATCTTATGTGGTCTCCCGTCAGGATTCAGTAAAAAATGTCTGTGACTGTTCCATCGACTATTTTTATGGCGGAGATAGCCATAAATTAAAATATTGCCTCTCACTTCGGCTCCAGCGCCTGTTTAATCCGCTCCGCAACATCCTGCAAATGGTACTTACTTAGTTTGTCTGCCGTCAGCGGAACCGCCGCCAGGATCCGTTTGCGCAGAGCTAAGCAGGTGCGCACGGGCAATGGAAGGTATATCTGTATTTTTTATATCTCCGCCGAATATCAGGATCAGTCCGCGGGGCAGGTTTGCGGGCATTGCAGGTTGTGCGGGATTCATCAGCTCGATTAAATACTGCACGTATTCTTTTTGCAGGTCGCGGCGATAGGGATCAATGGTTGAATGAGCGGATATTTCTTTCCAGATTCCTTTTTCAAGATCGGTAACAAGTTCATCCGGCGCATAGGCTCCCTTTCCATATCGTTCCGATAATTTCTCCATCCGGAACATCAAAGAACTGGACATTAAATAATGCAATATCGCTGCCCTGGGTGTTGATGACGTTCTCGTTTGAATTCGGACTGTTGATTTTGTTGAGGATGTCTTTATTCAGCAACCAGTAAGGCGTTTCAAATAATTGGGTATGGAGAAAAGCGACTGCCTGCTGCTGGAGGGCTTTTGGCGTGGGTTGATATACATCTCCGGTCTGTTCTACGCTTTTAAATGTTTCATAGATTCCGCCAACATTCTTTCTTACATGGTTCATATAGCGCGCAAACTGAATGGTGAGCTGGGTGTACATGTCGTCCAGGTTTTCATAGGTGTCGGCTTCTTCTTTTGTCCAGAGCGGCAATTGCACCAATATTCTTTTCAGATTCTTAATTCCGTATTCACATGCTTTCATCGCATTGTCGCCAAGGTCTTCTGTTTGCGCACGGGGATCAAAATTCTGTCCCTCTCCTCCAAACCAAAGGCGGGGATTGGCTTTCAGGCTGTCGATGATCCACCGGTTCAGTATTTTTTTATCCGCTTCGGCATCTGCTGTTCCGGGAATGCCTTTATATCCCCATTGTATGGCCCATTTGTCGTAATCGCCGATGCGGGGATATAATCCGGCGGGGCCGATATGATCTTCCGGCTGCGCCACATAATTGAAACGCGCATAATCCATGATGGATGCAGTATGGCCATTGGCTTCCACCCAGGCTTTGTCGCGCAGTTTTTCCACCGGGGTCTGACTGCTGCTGCCCATATTGTGGCGCAGGCCCAGGGTATGGCCGATCTCGTGAGAAGAAACAAAACGGACGAGGTCGCCCATCAGGCTGTCGTCGAATTTCATTTTGCGGGCGCGCGGATCCACGGCGCCTGCCTGGATCATATACCAGTCGTGCAACAGCTTCATCACATTGTGATACCAGCCGATATGACTTTCGAGGATTTCGCCGCTGCGGGGATCGGCAATATTGGGCCCGTAAGCATTTTCAATGTCGGAAGCGAAATAACGGATCACGGAAAAGCGCGCATCTTCCAGGCTCATGGTGGAATCATTTTCCGGCCATTCTTTCCCGATGATGGCATTTTTGAATCCGGCTTTTTCAAATGCAGCCTGCCAGTCGTTGATGCCGGCAATCAAATAAGGCCGCCATTGCTTCGGCGTGGCGGGATCGATATAATAGACGATGGGCTTTTTGGGTTCCACCAGTTCACCGCGCAGCCAGCGCTCACGGTCTTCGTGCTTTGGGTTCAAGCCGCCAGTGATGAATAAAAGTCTCCGTTTTTACTTTCTGCTGGTCGTCGCTATAAACGGTATAGTCGCTCGCAGAAATAACCCACGCGCGGATCGAACAGTCTTTTGCGCATAGGGGTATCCGGTAGCATGATGAAAGAATTGTTCAGTTCCACCGTTACGGCGCCGGCAGCTTCGGCGGCAGGCAGGCTTACACCGGTGGACGGCCCGAAAGAAATGCCGCCAGGGGAAGGGGAGGAGGAATAGGTCTTCACCGTGCGCACTTCCGTATTCAGCGGAAAACTGTGGATATAGGAAATATAGGAGCGGTCGGATGAAATGCCGCCCAGATTGTATCTTCTTTTAATGCCCGGGCTCAGGCTCACGGGCTGGTTGTCGCCCTTGAAAAAATCGGTTACATCAATCACCACGCTGTTGGAATCCTTTCCGTATGCCTTGATATCGAATGCGGCGGCAATGGGATCCAGGTTGGAATTGCGCACCGCGCGGGCGATGGGCTGGGAGGAATCCGTGGCCATGCTCACCACCGTCACCACCCGCAGAAAAACGACATCGGAAGGCCCTTTCTCCCAGCGGATCGTTTGCTCGTTCACTTCTTCCCCGCCGTAAGAACGGCTGCCCGCAGGTGATTTGCTGAAACGGGTAACCGCCAGGATCTCTTTGTTTAACAGGGAATCGCCGATCTCGAAATACCATTTATCGTCCGACTTTATGTACGGTGAATAATCCCGTTTGGCTCATCGCGCTGTCGGGGATCACATCTTTGTATGGCTTGGGATTGCCGGCAATGGGATTTTTGGGTTTGACAACATGGGCCGTATCCGTAACCGGTTTCTTAGGAGGCGTCTTGGGTTTTCTTTGTGAAAAGACAGGCAGAAAAAGGCCCGCGCAAAGCAGGGCGGTCAGGAAAAATTTCATAAACGATTCAAATAGGGAAATGAATGTGAATGGTTAATTAATGATGGCCGAAACTCGGCTGATTAACGCAGGTATGAGAGAAATGTGTGAATGGGCGTGTCAGTTTGATTTGCCATGTCCATCGACACTTCAGCGCACATTAAGCTTTTACGCATTCCTATTCACGCAATTCAAGATCCTCAAATGCCTGTCTCCAGCCTTTTGATAAAACTTTCTTCTCCCTTGCGCAGCCATACGCGCGGATCGTAATATTTCTTATTGGGCTGGTCGGCGCCTTCGGGATTGCCGAGCTGGGCCTGCAGATAAGCTTCGTTCTTCTGATAATATTGGCGAACGCCTTCCCAGAATGCCCATTGCATATCCGTATCCACATTCATTTTGATGGCTCCATAGCCGATGGCTTCGCGGATCTGATGTTGCGGGGAACCGCTGCCGCCATGGAATACGAAATAAACGGGTTTGGGTTTTGTTTTCAATTCTTTCTCGATAAAATCCTGGCTGTTTTTCAGGATGACGGGACGCAGTTCCACATTGCCCGGACTGTATACGCCATGTACATTTCCAAATGCAGCAGCCACGCCAAATAAGCGGCCGACCTTGCTGAGTTCCGTATAGGCATAAGCCACATGTTGCGGTTGGGTATATAGTTTATCATTTTCAACGCCGCTGTTATCTACGCCGTCTTCTTCACCGCCGGTTACGCCGAGTTCAATTTCAATGGCCATGCCCAGCGGTTTCATTCTTTTGAAAAATTCCACGGAAGTCTGAATGTTTTCTTCCAGCGGTTCTTCGGAAAGATCCAGCATATGGGAACTGAACAGCGGTTGTTTTTTTTCTTTGAAGAATTGTTCGCCGGCATCCAGCAATCCGCTTACCCAGGGCAGCCATTTTTTTGCGGCATGATCGGTATGCACCACCACGGGCACGCCATAATATTTTGCTACGGTATGAATATGCAGCGCGCCGGAAACGCCACCGGAAATATTGGCCTGCAGTTTATCGTTGGGCATTCCTTTTCCTGCAAAGAATTGGGCGCCGCCGTTGGAGAATTGTATGATGACGGGAGAATTCACTTTTGCCGCTGCTTCCAGCGCCGCATTGATGGTATCGGTGCCGGTCACGTTTACCGCCGGTATGGCAAATTGATTATTTTTTGCATCCTGGTAAAGGGCTTCCAGTTCTTCGCCGAATAAAACGCCTGCTTTGTACTTGGCCATGAGTATTTTTTTATGAATAAGAAGCCGCAAAGATACGGATTCTGTAGGGTCTTAAGCGGTACGAACGCGTTGAAAATTATCTAAATTCATTATGATCAGTGAACGTGTATGCTGAATTCTATTCAGGAAACGTTAAATCAGTTCAATCCTCAAACCTGTCCCAGATTCTTCTGAATCAGCGCGAGGTTTTTCTGAAGCGTTTGTTTGAGCTGTCGTTTTACCAGTTGCCCCATGGAACGGCATTTGAGAAAGATGGGTGCGTCAAATGCTTTTGCCAGTTCCTCTTTTAGCTGCAGTAATTTTTCAGGCGTGGAAATCATATCCTTCGACATGATATTCAGTAAATGCATTAAGCCGGAACCGGGAAGAAGCCACGCGGAATGCCATCATGGTCCTTTCTTCGGTCTGGTACTGGGTAATGGAATCTTTATTTAGATGTTTTATGCAGAGATCCACAAACGCCTTATTCTCTTTAAAAAATTGCGGCAGGTATAAATTTTTTCGGCCTTCATAAGATTGCTGATCGAAATCAATGGCACGGATCCGGTATTGGAAATCCTCGATGTCCGGAGTAATATTCACGACGAAATTATAGGAACGCATATCGCCCAGCAGGCGGACAAAACAACGTTCATTGAATTTCACAAATTCTTTGGCAAAGCGGATCCGGTTGGTGATGGGTTCGTCGAGATATTTTGCGATGAACACATCTCCCGGTATACCCGGAATATGTTCTTCGATCAGGGTATTGTTGTGGGTGAAAAAAGTGATGCGGTTGGGTGAAAGCAGGTGTTCCAGTTCCAGTCCATAAACCCGCGAAGCGTCCGCCTGTTTTATATAATAATGATCATAGTTGTCGTTGAATTTATTCACGATCCGGATCCGGAAAGGACTGGAATTGGCAAAACTGCAGAAATCAACCCTTGCCACATCCAGGTGTTTGCTGAACGTCATGATCTCCTTCGGTTTTCAGGATCGCATACATTTTCACCAGCCCTGCCCGGATGTATTGCCAGTGCTGCATATCGTAGGAAACTGTTTCCCACAAGCGTATCCTGTCCGTTTTTGTCTTTCAGCGGAACGGCATAGGCAATCAGGCGCAGATCGTTATACGAAACCGGCAGTTTTACTTCCCTTCCATGCTGTTTCAGATAATCCCTCAGCAGATCATTGACCGGAAAAATGGGTTTTTTCCGCGATGGCTTGTTGGCGTCGTCACCGGCGCTTTTTTCGAGGGAAAAATACATAGGCAAATATAGGTGAAGGGTTGACGGTTGATGGTTGACGCGAATCCAGGTGCGAAATCGCACGGAAAGGCTGTAACGGTCAACCGTCATCCGTCAACCAAACAGCATCTATGAAACAGTTTTGATAAGTAAACAGAAGATTTCCTGATTGCTGCCTCCTGCTAAATTGAAAGGCGAATAATTTAGCAGGAGGGCACGGGAGTAATGCAGTTGGTTTTGAACAAGGATATTGGAACTGCTTACCGGTTTTTCTTACGGATCGTTGGATTTTAAAATAATTTTTCAGGACAGGATCGGTTTTCGTTTGACATCGTGCCCGGAATAGGGTTAAATGCTGAACGATAAACGTCGGGTTTGTCAGGGACTGGATTGGTTTTTCAGGACAAGGACGGTTTCTCAGGATCAGGTTCGGTTTTTCAGGATCAGGACAGGCTAGGTGGTTTTTCAGGATCGGAACAGGTGGTTTTCAAGGACGGGATTGGATTTCCGGTTTAGGTCTGTTCAAAGGATAAGAAAAAAATGAAGTTGACTGATATCGGATTTCATCTGGAAATTCTATCGGATATTGGATAAAAGAACTTTGACTACGGTTTTTTGGATATTGTTGCGATTGAATGTATCAATCAACTTCAGATATCAAAATTAACTTATACACATATTAACAACAATAGCTCTTTTGCCTGATTTTAACAGTTCAGGATTTACCATGCGAATAGTAGAATTACGAGGAGAAATACGTTGATGGTAGATGGTGGATGGTAGATGGACTATCAGGCGGAAAGATCAGGCAACCTGTGTTTATATCGAACACGGGGATCTTGCTTTGCATGCTCGTCCATCTATCTATCCACGAATTCACGCTTTTACCGCAAACGACTGTATCAAATCATATTTGGTAACAATATGAAAACCGCCGCTGTCGTCTTTAGCCAGCACGGCGCCGTTCTCTTTATTGATGAGGGAGCTGATGCGGTCTACCGGCGTATCGAAAGATACCAGGGGATAAGGAGATTCAATTACTTCGCTGATTTTTTTGTTCCGGATATCCGCTCCTTCGCTCAGCATGCGGCTGAATAAGCCGCTTTCACTGACGGCGCCCGCTGAGATTCCCTTCTTCAATGACCGGAATATTTTCAATATGGAATTGTTTCATCAGATCCACTGCATCTCCAACGGTCTGGTCCGGAGTCGAATGGTAACGAGCTTGCTTTCTCCACGGGCATTCACCATGTCCCGGAAAGTTTTCACATCCAGAAATCCTCTTTCCATCATCCATTGATCATTATAGATCTTGGCAACATACCGGCTGCCATGATCGTGGAAAATGCAAACGACCAGGTCGTCTTTTTTCAGATTGTTTTTTAACTGCATCAGTCCCTGCAGACAGCTTCCGGCGCTGTATCCGCAAAACAGACCTTCTTCCCTGGCCAGCCTTCGCGCCATCACGGCGCCGGCTTTATCACTTACCTGTTCAAACCGGTCAATCACTTTCATATCATAATTCTCCGGAACAAAATCTTCCCCGAATCCTTCGGATACATAAGGATGCACTTCATTCATGTCCACTTCGCCGGTATTGAAATATTTGGTCAGCAGGGAACCTTCCACATCAATGGCCCAGATCTGAATAGCCGGATTTTTTTCTTTCAGGAACATGGCTGTTCCGGTTACCGTTCCGCCTGTACCGGCGGTACATACCAGGTGGGTGATTTTGCCGTCGGTCTGCCGCCAGATTTCCGGACCCGGTGCTTTCATAATGCGCCAGGCGGTTGGCCAGGTTATCGTATTGATTGCAGAGAAAAGAATTCGGAATTTCAGCAGCCATTCGCCTGGCCACAGAATAATAGCTGCGGGGATCTTCGGGTTCAACATTGGTCGGACAAACAATCACTTCTGCACCTACGGCTTTGAGAATATCTGATTTCTCCTTGGACTGTTTATCGGTAGTGGTGAAAATACATTTATATCCTTTCACGATAGCAGCCAGGGCAAGGCCCATGCCGGTATTGCCACTGGTGCATTCAATAATGGTTCCGCCGGGCTTGAGCTTGCCTTCTTTTTCCGCCACATCAACCATTTTAACGGCCATCCGGTCTTTTATGGAATTGCCGGGATTGAAATAATCCACTTTGGCCAGCACCGTACAGGGGAAATCCCTGGTGATTTTATTCAACCGGATAAGCGGTGTATTGCCAATGGTTTCGAGAATATTATTTTTTATATCCATGGCGGCGAAGGTAGGATTTATGGGGGACGTGAGTAAGGTTGACGAATGACGGATTGACGGTGAACAATGGACACCTTCTGCCACCTGATCTGCCATCCAGTTCGTCATCCGTCAACCTTCAATCCGTCAACTCTCTCCGATCGCTTCTTCTATTCTGCAAATATTTATCCAGCAAAATAAAACCCAGAATCACGTTGATCAGAATAAAAACATTTACGTAGGTATTGTTCAGCGCTTTTCCCCAGTTCAGTTTGTTGGCGTCGATGCTATACTGCGGAATGAGGTTATCGGTGGAAGTGGAAGTCCAGTGAAACTGTCCGAAGAAATAAATGAGGATGCCGGTGATCATGATCAGGAAAAATGCCGTGATTCCGCGGATCACATTTTTATTGATATAGGTTTTGGTGGCCGGCGCAACATGGTACCGGGCGATCTGCTCCATTACATTTTTTGTAAACCGGAGGGAAGGAGCATCCAGTTCATGATGCTGCATGGCCTGCGTCGACCGTCATTAATTCATTGTACCGGCGCTGCCAGGCGGAGTCTTCCGCAATGAGTTGGCGGATCAGTAATCTGTTCATCCGGATCACTCCTTCCGTCAATAAAATCCCATAAACGTTCTTCCATTTGCGGTGTCCATATCGATTTTTTAGTTTAATTCGGCTGTATAAATCAGTTGATGGTTGACTTCCGTTTAATCCCCCTGCATTTCCTTTACCTCCTGATGAAAATATTTTTCCATCTTATCCTTTAAACGTTGTCGCGCCCGGTGAAGTTTTACTTTCACCGTATTGGGTTCCAGCCCCATGATCTGTCCGATCTCTTCCAGGGTTTGTTCGCCTTTATAAAAAAGAGTCAATACCTGGCTGTCGTCCGCACTCAGCATGCCAATGGCTTCATTCAGCATCGCGTGCCGGGATTTCTGTTCAATGAGATTGGCCCGGAATCCGGATTCCTGTTCTCCACCTGTAACCCGGTTCTTTCATTGTCCAGGGACAGGGTATTCAGCTTCTTTTTTCTCAAAAAACTGATACAGGTTGTTCGGGTTATTGTAAAAAGCCAGGTGCTGAATTTCGATTCTCCCCGGAAATCCGCCAGCGACCGGTATGCTTTTATAAATACATCCTGGGCAATCTCTTCGGCATCTTCCCGGCTTTCGATAAACCGGAGAACCAGGGTAAATACATAGTTTTGGTAACGCTCTACCAGCTGGGAAAACACAGTTTGCTCCCCCTGCAGTACCCTGCTGATGATCTCCGTATCGCTGAGTCCGGTTGTTATCACAGTGGTTAGACGGCAACCTTTAATAGTGAGGTTACATAGTAAGTTACAGATTATAATGTGATAATGGAAAGCTGGTAATGAGGCCATGAGTACTGTAACCATTCCGGATCAAAGCCCCGTCTTATTTCCGGACATGCCAGTAACTTTCCAGAAGAATCTAAGCCATCAGCTGTAACCTTTGTTCTAAAGCTGTAGTCTGATACCTGAATAACCTGCATTTTTATAAAAATTAAATAAAGTAATATGGGACCCGATCAATTGGTGTTTTTTTGGCTTATCCTGAGCAGCCTGGCTTTAATTGCGATGATATTTGGCATCCGGTATCTGAATAATAAAGAGAATATGGCCATGATAGAAAAAGGCATGGATCCCAAGATTAAAACGGGATCGCCCGGCGCCGGCCCCTTTCCGCAACCTGAAATGGGGTTTGCTGCTGGTAGGCGCCGGAATGGGTCTGTTCCTGGCTTATCTGCTGGATAATTTCTTACTCTACTCCGTTCGTCATTCTACGCCCAACTGGGATAATGAGGGCGCAAATGTACCCATCTATTTTGCCCTGATCGCCATTGGCGGAGGGCTGGGGCTCATCATCAGTTACCGGATTGAGAAAAAGGAAATACTGGATAAGGATCCTATGACCCGGAATGGAATGCTCTGAAATTAATGCGGCTTTTCCTGCTGAAGGCATTGGACTGTTGTCATCCAACAAGTCCATTGCCTTTTTTATTACCGGATCGTTTTGATTCATGATCATGATAATAGCCTTCTGACCGCCAGACCAGCCTGGCAAGCAGCGCCCTGATGCGGGTTTGCAGGAGGCTTTTATCTGCCGCCGGAATACCCGTCAGGGAAATGGTGTCCTTCTTCACATAATTACCAAGGCCTTTCCATAATTCCTCATCCTTGTTGAACCGGGCGGAAAAATCGGCTGCGTCTTTGAAGTTTCTGAAATCGGGCAGGTGATGGATATAATATTCGTAAATATAATTGCCCAGGGATCCGTTCACATATAAGGAAGTAATGCTTTTGGAAATGCGGTTGGTGTCAAAACCCACAAAAACGTCCGGGGTAATGCCGCCACCGCCATAAACCACCCTTCCTGCCGGGGTTTTATATACATGGCCCAAATGAGTGGTTGACGTATCCCCGTGAATGGCTTCGCCGTTATGGAAGCGTTCTATCACTTCGTCATTATAGGCTTCACGTCCGTTGTTATATGGTTTCTGAATACTTCGGCCCAGGGGGGTATAATACCGGGCAATGGTTAAACGCAGTTCGCTGCCGTCGCTCAGCATAAAGGGTTCCTGTACCAGGCCCTTGCCAAATGTGCGCCGGCCGATGATGGTAGCCCGGTCCCAGTCCTGCAATGCGCCGGCCAGAATTTCACTTGCCGAAGCAGTTCCTTCATCCACCAGCAGGATCAGTTTCCCGGATTCAAAATTTCCCGGCCGGGTGGCATGGTATTCTTTACGCGGACTCTTTCTGCCTTCCGTGTAAACGATCAGTTCGTCATCTCCCAGGAATTCGTCAGCCATATTTACGGCTTCTTCCACGATGCCGCCGCCGTTGCCGCGGATATCCAGCACCAGTTTCTTCATGCCCTGTTTCAGCAGTTTATCCAGACCATCCCGGAATTCCTGGAAGGTGGTTCTGGAAAATTTATTGATCCGGATATAGCCGGATTCCTTATTCAGCATATAGGCCGCATCCAGGGCGGGCAGCGGGATGGTTCCCCGGGTCACATCCACCGATTTCAGGGAATGCTCCCGCATCATGTTTCAGATGAGCCACACTGGCGCCCGGGCCCCGTAACAGTTTCTTTATCCTTTCCGCTGTAATGCCATTGCCCGCCACCAGGGAATCGTTCACCCTGATAAACTGGTCGCCGACCTGCAATCCGGCTTTATCGCTGGGGCCCCCGGCCAGCACATTGATCACGTTCACGGTATCGCTGAGGATCTGGAATTCAACGCCGATGCCTTCAAAATTTCCCTGCAGGTCCTCATTCATTTCTTCCCGGTCCACGGCCGGAATAAAATAAGAATGGGGATCCAGGTGGGCCAGCATCCCCTGATGGCTTCTTCGCTGAGGGAATCGGTATAAACCGAATCCACGTACTGTTATTGATGATATCGAGTACTTCCTGAACGCGGTTCAGCTTTCCGGTTTTAAAAAATCCGCCGGAATTCACATTGGGGTACAGCCTGAAACCGATCAGCATGCCCAGGATCATGACCACCGCAAATAAAAGGGGCAGCCATACTTGAGTTTTTTCATTTACTTTATTTCTCCGTAGTGGGCTGCAAATTAAGTAAATGAGCGGAACCTGCCGGAATGTTCAGGAAGAATGGTTTGTCAAAAATTGAATTATACCTTCGCCGCGGTAAATAAAGGGAAGTAAAATCTTAAAAATGAGCATGCTGATCGCTGACAGCGGATCCACCAAAGCTGAATGGTGCCTGATCCGGAACGGAAAGAATAAAGATCATTGAAACCCAGGGGGCCAGCCCTTATTTTTTGAATGAAGCCCAACTGGTGGATCTGATGCGGAATGAACTTCTGCCCGGCCTGAAAAAGGAAGAACCGGATCAGATATTTTTTTATGGAACCGGCTGCGCAGCGCCTGCCAACCGGGCTTTGGTGAAAAGAGCCCTGAAAAAGGTTTTCCCGGAGGCAGAAATTGAGGTGGAACATGATCTGACCGGAGCGGGCCGGGCGCTTTGCGGGAAAACAAAGGGCATCGTAGCCATCCTGGGAACAGGAAGCAATTCCGGGTTATTACAACGGGAAGCACATCGTAAAAAACAGTCCCGGACTGGGTTATGTACTGGGGGATGAAGGCAGCGGAGCCTATCTGGGCAGAAAAGTTCTCCAGTATTATCTGTACAACACCTTTGATGAGGAACTGCATTCCAAGTTCAACCATAAATACCATACAGATGCGGCAGAAATTCTGGACAGGGTCTATAAAAAACCCCTGCCTAACCGCTATATTGCTTCTTATGCCATGTTTCTGGCAGAAAACCGGGGGCATTATATGATTGAAAATATTATTGAAGATGGCCTCAATGATTTTTTCTTTAATCACCTTTGCAAGTACCCGGAGATCTGGAAATTGCCGGTTCATTTTACGGGCAGCGTGGCGTATGGATTTCAGGATATTCTGAAGGAACTTTGTAATACCTATAAATGGGAATTGGGAAAGATATTGCGGAAGCCGATGGATGGATTGATTGCCTATCATAAATCTAAGATAATGGAATTCGAAAAAACTACGGAAGAACAGGGACGTCACCGGCATCTGGAAAAAATGAGCATTCTTGAGCTGCTCACCCTGATGAATAAGGAAGATCAGCAGGTGCCGAAAGCGGTTGGCAAGGCGATCCCGCAAATCGAGAAGCTTGCGGAACATATCACCGACAAGATGCTGGCCGGCGGAAGATTATTTTATCTGGGCGCCGGAACCAGCGGGCGGCTGGGCATTCTGGATGCCAGTGAAATTCCGCCGACTTTCGGAATGCCCTATGGTCTGATCATCGGACTGATTGCCGGCGGCGAAGAAGCCATCCGCACACCGGTTGAAAATGCAGAAGATGACCGGAATCAGGGCTGGCTGGATCTTATGCGAATTTGAAGTAAACGAAAAAGATGTGGTCATCGGTATTGCCGCCAGCGGCACCACGCCCTATGTTATCGGGGCGCTGGAAACCTGCAGGGAAAATAAGATCAGCACCGGCTGTGTTACCTGTAACCGGGGAACCCCCCTGGCAGCGGGTTTCGGATTATCCGGTGGAAGTGGTGGTAGGCCCTGAATTTGTTACCGGCAGCACCCGCATGAAAAGCGGTACCGCCCAGAAACTCGTGCTGAATATGATCTCTACTTCGGTGATGATCCGGATCGGCAGAGTGGAAGATACCCGCATGGTGAATATGCAACTGACCAACAGTAAACTGATTGACCGCGGCACCCGGATGCTGATGAACCAGACCGGCATCAGAGACTATGAAAAAGCGAAAGCATTGTTGCTGAAATACGGAAGTGTGAAGAAGGCGGCGGAAAGCAGGAAAGGGTAGATGGTGGATAGTAGATGGTGGATGGACGATCGTGAAAGATCAGGCAACCCGTGTATCTGTAAATCAAGCAGATTGCTTTACAGATGTCCATCAACCATCTACCATCTACCATCAACGATTAACTCCGGAGTAATTATATAACGAACAATCCAAATGCACGAAATCGAACCATATTATAACTGGCGGCATATTTATGTGAGTGAAGAAGATGAGCGTTCGCCCTTTTTCGGAAGGGTTTATTCGGAATTTGAATTTACGCAGGCCATTTATAACTATCTGATCCATCCGCAATGGGATGATTTTGGTTCCCGCACTCTGTACCTGAAAGTGCTTCTGGCCGATTATGAAGAAAAATATGTAATCATTGAACTGATCGGAGAATGGAACGATGCCATTGAAAATGATATCATGAACCTGAAAAGGGAAGTGGCCGATCCGTTTATGCTGCAGGGTATCTTTAAATTTATTTTGATTGCAGAAAATGTACTCAATTTCCATAGCGGCGACAAGGATTATTATGAAGAATGGTATGAGGAGATTAAAGGAGCAGAATGGATGGATGGTTTGTATCAATATGCCGGAACAAACACAATATGATTTTCGCCGGGCCAAGCTGGACCGGTATGTCGACCTGATGGAACAGCCCGACTGGCGTATTTATAAACCCTTTCATCTTTTCAGGCTGGTGGAGGCGTTTGAGCGGGAGAGGCTGGGGGAGTAGGGATGAGGTGATCGTGGATGATGGTTGACGGAGGACGGTGACTGAGATCAGAGAACCGGATTCTGTAAAAAAGTCGGTCATACCGTCATCCATCAATACCATCCACTATTCCTGCAGGTGGTAAAAAATAAAAATTTGCTGAGATCAACAGAATCAATTATTTTTGATTCCGAATATGTACAACGCAAAAGCATACCGGTTTTTTGGATTTTATTTTTTCTACTTTAGAAGTAGACCGGGAAAGCTTTTGTTAATCACCAACTAATTTTAAATCTTAACAATAAAATCCCGGTCAAAAGCCGGGATTTTTTTTTATTATATGCAGCAGCAAATTCAACGGGTAGCCATTCAGGGATATGAAGGAAGTTTTCATCAGGAAGCCGCAAGGATCCTTTTCGGCGAAGAGATCGGAATCCTTGCCTGCGCGCGGTTCCAGGAAGTCGTTAATGCGGCGGGAGATCAAAATCACTCTGTGATGCGGCTGTCATGGCCATCGAAAATTCAATCGCCGGAAGCATTCTTCCAAACTATTCCCTGCTGCGCAACAGCGACCTGCAAATCGCCGGGGAAATTTATCTGCAGATCCGGCAGAACCTGCTGGTCAATCCGGGTGTAACGCTGAAGGATATAAGCGAAGTGCATTCTCATCCCATGGCCATTCTGCAATGCACTGGATTATCTGAATCAATACGACTGGAAACTGGTTGAAACGGAAGATACCGCACTCAGTGCAAAACATATTCATCAGCGGAAGAGTAAACACATTGCCGGCATTGCCAGCGTACTGGCTTCCCGGCTTTTTGATCTGGAAATGATTGCGCCGGATATCCATACCATGCAAAATAATTATACCCGTTTTCTGATCCTGCAGCGGAAAGAAACGTTAGCCGGTAAAAGAAGCCAATAAAGCATCCGTGACTTTTCATACGGATCATTCGAGGGGAAGCCTGGCCAGGGTGCTGACCCTGATCGCCGGCGGAGGATCAACCTGAGTAAATTGCAGTCCTACCCGATTCCCGGCAGCGACTGGAAATACAGCTTTCACGCAGATATGGAATTTGATTCCATGAATCAGTTTGAAAAAGTGGTTGAAAACGATCAGGCCGGCAACTTCGGAGTTGAAGATTTACGGGGTGTATAGGAAAGGGGAGAGCGTGCGTTGACGGAAGATTGACAGATGTGACAGTTGCTGGGTAGTCGGAATTGCAAGATCTGAATATTTTAAAAAGTTTTGATTAAACAGATGACATATGAATAAGCGCGAATTCACCTGAAGTCCATCAACCGTAACCGTCAACCATCAACGATTCAATAATGAAGACAGCACAACGACTAGATGGCATCGGAGAATATTATTTCTCGAAAAAACTGCGGGAAATTGAACAGCTCAACCGGGAGGGAAAAAATATTATCAGTCTGGGTATTGGCAGCCCGGATCAGCCACCGCATCCGGATGTGATTAAAGTTCTGAAGGAAGAAAGTGTAAAGCCGAATGCGCATGGCTTATCAGAGCTATAAAGGATCTCCGGTGCTGAGAAAAGCCATGGCAGCCTGGTATAGGCAATGGTATGGGTGGAATTGGACCCCGATCAGGAAATTCTTCCATTGGCCGGATCGAAAGAAGGGATCATGCATATCTGCATGACCTATATTAATCCGGGTGATCTGGTGCTGATTCCCAATCCGGGTTATCCTACTTACCAGAGTGCGGCAACGCTTGGCGGGAGGCAATGTGGCTCCTTATCATCTTGACAGAAAGAAAATAACTGGTTGCCCGGATTTTGAGAATTGAAAAACCTGCTGGCAAAGAAAAAGAGCCGGACAGGAAGGGGTACTGATGTTTGTGAATTATCCCCAGATGCCAACGGGACAATTGCCCGATAAAAAATTTTTTGAAGAATTGGTGACCTTTGCAAAAGCAAATCAGGTATTACTGGTGCATGATAATCCCTACAGTTTTATTCTGAATGATGAACCGATGAGTCTGTTGCGGCATTGAAGGCGCAAAAGAACAGGTGATTGAATTGAATTCCCTGAGTAAATCGCACAATATGGCCGGCTGGCGGGTCGGTATGCTCATGGCCTCACGGGAACGGATAGACGAAGTGTTGCGGTTTAAAAGCAATATGGACAGTGGCATGTTTCTGCCGGTTCAGCTGGCTGCCGCCAAAGCACTCTCGCTGCCGGCATCCTGGTATGAATCAGGTAAATGACGTTTACCGGAAGAGAAGGATAGTAGTGGAAGCGCTGCTGGATGAAATGGGATGCCGGTATTCCAAAAAGCAGGCAGGACTGTTTGTGTGGGCAGGCGTTCCGGAAGATGTTAAAGACGGGTATGCATTGAGTGATCTGGTATTGTACAAGGCCAATGTATTTATTACTCCCGGAGGTATTTTTGGAAATGCGGGTAATGAATATGTACGGGTAAGTTTATGTGCACCGGAAGAAAATATTATGGAAAGTATTAAGCGGATAAAGAAAGCAGGATTTTAAAACCAAAACAACATGTTTAATACTGTTACCATTGTGGGGGTGGGTTTGATCAGCGGATCATTCAGTCTGGCGTTGAAAGATCATAGCTGGTTAAAAAGGTGATCGGGGTGAGCCGGACGGGAGCGAGTGCGCAAAGGGCGCTTGAACTGGGAATCATTGATGAAGTGTTGCCGCTGGAAGAAGCTGTGACAGCAAAGTGATTTGATTTATGTGGCCATTCCGGTGGATGTAACCATTCCGGTAATGAAAACGATCATGGACCTGATAACTGCGAATCAAATCGTGGCAGATGCGGGATCCACCAAACAGGCGCTGTGTGAAGCCCTGGCGGATCATCCCGATGCGGAGTCGTTTTGTGGCCACGCATCCGATGTGGGGTACTGAATACAGCGGCCCGGAAGCGGCGGTGCACGATGCATTCCGGGGGCGGTCCTGCGTGATCTGTGAAAAAGAAAAATCAGCTCCGGATGCCGCTGGCGACCATGGAGAAAATTTATCATTTCTGGGTATGAACCTGGTATATATGGATGCAGAGAGCCATGATGTGCATGCGGCATATGTAAGTCATATTTCCCATATCACCTCTTTTGCCCTGGCCAATACGGTTCTGGAAAAAGAAAGGGAAGAAGATGCGATTTTTGAACTGGCCGGTGGTGGATTTGAAAGTACCGTGCGGCTGGCAAAAAGCAGCCCGTCCATGTGGGCGCCGATCTTTATGCAGAACCGGGAGAATGTGCTGGATGTGTTGAATGAACATATTACCCAGTTGAGAAAATTCAAAAGTTGCCTGGAAAAAGAAAATTATGAATACCTGAAGGAGTTGATGGAGAATGCGAATAAGATTAAGCGGATATTGAGATAAGAGATGGTAGATGGTTGATGGTTGATGGTTGATCGGCTAAAGTGAAGCAACTGTGTTTATGAAATATAGCAGTTATTTTCACATGGATAGTCCATCAACCATTAACTATCAACTATCAACGGCCATTCAGGATCGTCCGCTCATAAAATAGTACCTTTGCGCAAAATTTTTGAACAGTATGAGCACATTTGAAGGGTTAGGGTTGAATGAGACAGTTGCTGCAAGCCGTTGCAGCATTAGGATTTACGCAACCCACCCCCATACAGGAGAAAGCCATTCCTGTTTTATTGAGCGGAACGAAGGATCTCGTGGGTCTGGCGCAGACCGGAACCGGCAAAACAGCAGCATTTGGCCTTCCCCTCTGCATCTTCTCAATGTAGAACAGCGTTTTCCGCAGGCCCTGGTGGTTTGCCCCACCCGTGAACTATGCCTGCAGATTGTTAGTGAGATTGAACTTTTTAAAAAATTTATGCCGGGTGTGCAGGTGCTGGCCGTTTATGGAGGCACTTCCATCGGAATGCAGATCCGGGATCTTGAAAGGGGCGTTCAGATTGTGGTGGCCACGCCGGGCAGGCTGATCGACCTGATTGAAAGAAAAGCCATTAACCTGGAAGAAATCAAATATGTGGTGCTGGATGAAGCGGATGAAATGCTGAATATGGGTTTTCAGGATGATATTGAATTTATTCTGAAGAATACGCCGAAAAGGGATGCACCTGGCTGTTCAGTGCTACCATGCCGGCGGAAATCAAGCGGGTGAGCCGCAAGTACATGAAAGATCCGATGGAGATCACCGTGGGTAAAATGAATACGGCCAATAAAAATATTGATCATCAGTATTTTATTACGAATGCACATCACCGTTATGAAGCATTGAAACGGCTGATTGATTTTAATCCGGGTATCTATGGAATCATTTTTACCCGTACCAAAGCAGATGCACAGAATATTGCAGAAAAACTTACCCGGGAAGGATATGATATCGATGCACTGCATGGAGATCTTACCCAGCAGCAGCGGGATAAAGTGATGGGCGAATTCAGGGAAAAATCCCTGCAGTTGCTGATTGCAACCGATGTGGCAGCCCGGGGAATTGATGTGCAGGGCATCACCCATGTGATCAATTATGAATTGCCGGATGACGTGGAAGTGTATACGCACCGCAGCGGAAGAACCGGCCGGGCGGGAAATACGGGTATTTGTCTTTCCATTATTCATTCCCGGGAAATCGGAAAACTGCGGCAGATTGAACGAATGGTGCAGGTGCCTTTCCGTAAAGTGGAAATTCCCACCGGAAAAGATGTTTGCCGCAAACAGTTTTTTCATTTTATGGATAAATTGTTGCAGGCAGATATCAGTCATGGGGACTATGAAACCTATGTGCCGATGCTGGCGGAAAAATTTGCCGATGTCAGTAAAGAAGAAGTGTTGAAAAGGGTGGCGGCGATGGAGTTTGACCGGTTCCTGAAATATTATGAAAATGCAGAAGATCTGAACGTGCGGTATGTTCCGACGGGATCAGGGAAGCGCCGGCAGCGCGGACACCGCGAACGCATCCCGATCGGGAAGCGGCGTGCACGCGGAAAACCTATTTCGGCCGGCAACGGTGATTTTGTAAAGCTGTTTGTGAACCTCGGTACCAAGGATGGTTTTTATAAAGCCAGTTTTCTGCAGTTTGTGCTGGATATGAGTGATCTGAAGAAAGATGTGCTGGGAAGATTGATATGAAGGAAATGAACAGCTGGGTTGAGATCGACAGGAAATCGGCTCCGCAGATGATCCGCGCATTGACGGAAAGAATTACAGGGGAAGGAGGATCAGGATGAATGATGCGAACAGCCGGTAAGATAATGTGATAATGTTAAATGTGCCATCAACTTAATCACAGATATATCAAACTATATTTCAATGACTGAAACTAAATCAATGAAAGAAATTACCCAGCAGGCCTGGAGCAAACGCCCGTTGATCATTTCCGGTCCCTGCAGTGCGGAAACTGAAGAGCAGGTGATGGAGACCGCCGTGCAGTTGCAGCAAACCGGTAAAGTGGATATGATGCGGGCCGGCATCTGGAAACCCCGCACCCGTCCCGGAAGTTTTGAAGGCATTGGAACCAAGGGTCTTGCCCTGGTTGCAGAATGCAAGAAAAGTTACCGGCATTCCGTGTGGCCGTGGAAGTGGCTACCGCCAAACAGGTGGAAGATGCCCTGCATTTTGAAGTGGATGTTCTGTGGATCGGTGCCCGGACTACTGTGAATCCATTCAGTGTGCAGGAAGTGGCCGATGCACTGCGGGGAGTGGATGTGCCGGTGCTGATCAAAAATCCCATCAATCCCGACCTGGAACTCTGGATCGGAGCTGTGGAACGCGTTGCCAAAGCCGGTATCAAACAAATCGGGCTCATTCACCGCGGATTCAGTTCCTATGGAAATTCGGAATACCGCAATGCGCCGATGTGGCACCTGGCCATTGAAATGAAACGCCGGTATCCCGGATATGTTATTCATTAATGACCCTTCTCATATTTGCGGTCGCCGGGATATTCTGCATGGATGTGGCTCAAACAGCCATTGACCTGGATTTTGACGGACTGATCATTGAAAGTCATATTGATCCCGATAAGGCATGGAGCGATGCGAAACAACAGATTACACCTGAAAGCTGGGTGAAATGCTCAGCAGCATCCGCTGGAGAAAAGAAGATGTGGCTTCTGAAGAATATCATGCAGCCCTGGAAAAATTAAGACAGCAGATCAATCACCTGGATGATGAACTCATGCAGATCATTGGAGAACGCATGAAAATTTCTGAAAAGATCGGTCAGTATAAAAAAGAAAATAATATTACGATCCTGCAAACCAACCGCTGGAATGCCATTCTGGAAAGAGCATTTAAAAAAGGAGATAAACTCGGACTGAGCAAGGAATTTATTACCAAATATTTTGATGCGGTGCACATGGAAAGTATCAACCACCAGAATAAAGTGATGAATTCCTGAGCATTTAATCCAGTATATGCAGAAAAAAACATTTTCCTTTTCTTCTTCCAGAACGACCTGTTATTTTGATGCATCCTTTTCGCAAATCAATAAGGTGGTGGAGAAAGACAGTTGCGTTTTTATTACCGACCAGCATGTTTTTGATCAGCATAAAAAATATTTCAAAGGATCCAGGGTCATCGTGATCCGCCCCGGAGAATCTTTTAAGGTTCAGCATACCATCGATCAGATCATTGATCAGCTCATCGAATATCGGCGCAGACCGGAAAACCACGATTGTCGGTGTGGGCGGCGGCGTGGTTACGGATATCACCGGATTTGCGGCTTCTGTTTATATGCGCGGTATTCCTTTTGGATTTGTTCCGACTTCGATGCTGGGCATGGTGGATGCCTCCATTGGCGGGAAAAATGGCATTGATGTGGGCAATTATAAAAATCTGGTCGGAACGATCCGCCAACCGGGTTTTCTATTTTACGATATTCATCTTCTGCAAACCCTGCCACCTGAAGAATGGATCAATGGATTTGCGGAAGTGATTAAACATGCAGCCATTAAGGATGCTGCTCTTTTCAGGGAACTTGAAAAAAATTCCATTCAGTATTACCGGAAAAATAAAAAAGCGCTGGCTGCGCTCATCCGTAAAAATGTCATGATTAAATCGGCCGTGGTTCATGAAGGATGAATTTGAAGCGGGCGACCGGAAACTATTGAACTTCGGACATACGCTTGGTCATGCAGTGGAAAATATTTATGAACTGCCGCACGGGCATGCTGTCGCCATCGGCATGAAAGCGGCCTGCCTGATTTCTGAAGAGATGCTGGATTTCAAAGAAACAGCCCGGGTGACCGACCTGCTGGAGAAATATGGACTTGCCGATAGATCTTCACAGTCGATTTCGGAAAAATCATGGAGATCATGCGGATGGATAAAAAGAAAACCAGGGATATCATGAATTATGTATTGCTGGAAAAACTCGGTAAAGCAGTTGTTAAGCCCATTCCCATGAAACATCTGGAAAAACTCATTTATTCCATTTCGAGAGCCAGATAAAATAAGATGAACGTTACCATTTCACCTTCTTCCATACAGGGCAGCCTTCCGGCTCCGGCTTCCAAAAGTTCCATGCAAAGAGCCTGTGCCGCAGCGCTGATCTCAGCGGACGAAAGCATATATCATAAATCCGGGTATCTTCCAACGATGATAACGCAGCCATCCGGGTCATCCGTGGTCTGGGGGCTGTCTGTGGAAAATCTTTCTGACGGTTCCTTGCATATTGATCAGCAAAGGCGTCAGGCCGGTAAATGATTTTGTGAACTGTGGCGAAAGCGGGCTGGGCATCCGGATGTTTGCCCCGCTGGTTGCACTCAGTGCCGGATCAGATGACCATCGAAGGGGAAGGAAGTCTGCTGAGCCGGCCGATGGATTTTTTTGATGAGATTTTCCCTTTGCTCGGCGTGGAAGTCAGTTCCAATCTGGGTAAACTTCCACTTGCAGTTAAAAGGACCATTGATACCGGCGGATATTCAAACCGACGGCTCGCTTAGTTCCCAGTTCCTGACCGGATTGCTGATGGCTTATTCGGCTGCTGATGCAAAAGACGTTTCCATCGGGGTAACCAATCTCAAAAGCAGGCCTTATATTGATCTAACGTTGAAGGTTATGCGCGATTTCGGATTGAAGGTTCCCGAGAACCGTGATTACGAATCATTTTATTTTTCTGCCGAAAGCACATGCAAGACCAAAGGACACGATTAGAATATACGGTGGAAGGAGACTGGAGTGGAGGCGCTTTTCTGCTGGTTGCCGGCAGCCATTGCGGGCAGCTGCACGATTCGCGGACTGGATCCGGATTCCACCCAGGCGGATAAAGCCATTCTGCAGGCATTGAAGGATGCCGGCGTTCCGCTTACGGATGTCGAAATCAGGAAATCAGCGTAGGGTGCCGATCAGCCGGCTGTTTTAAAAGGATTTCATTTTGATGCAACGGATTGTCCGGATCTTTTTCCGCCCCTGGTGGCGCTGGCTTCCTGTTGCAACGGATCCAGTTTTATAAAAGGAGTGAGCCGCCTTGCCCATAAAGAAAGTGACCGCGCGCTGACCCTGCAGGAAGAATTTGCCAAACTCGGCGTTGATATCCTGTTGAACGGAGATATGATGGGGATTAAAGGAACGCAATGAACTAAAGGCTGGCACGGTTCATTCCCGTCATGATCACCGGATTGCCATGGCTACTGCTGTGGCGGCATTGAGGGCAAATGGCCCGGTCTGATTGAAAAAGCAGATGCGATCAATAAATCCTATCCGGCTTTTTTTAAGGATCTCGAAAAATTGGGCGCGGTGAGTGGATAGAATTTATTGATGGTTGACAATGAATCTCATTTTAACCTCACGATTATATGATTAATCATTTTAATCATGAATTCATTTGGGCGCATATTCAGGATAACCATTTTTGGTGAATCGCACGGAGCGGGTGTGGGCGTGATCGTGGATGGATGCCCTGCAGGACTGCCACTGACACGTGGAGGATTTTGCAGTAGATATTGAAAGAAGAAAAGGAGGCATGCAAAAAGGCACCACGCCGCGGCAGGAATCGGATCTGCCGATTTTTAAAAGCGGGATTTTCAATGATAAAACCACCGGAGCACCCATTACTATTCTTTTTGAAAATAATAATACCCGTTCTTCGGATTATGAAAAATTAAGGGCCGTTCCGAGGCCGGGTCATGCAGATTTTGTTGCGCATCAGAAATTCGGAGGTTTTGAAGATTATCGGGGTGGCGGGCATTTCAGCGGAAGGCTACCGTTGCGCTGGTCGCTGCCGGAGTGATTGCAAAAAAATTATTGAAAACCATTCAGACGGAAGTGAAAGCCAGGATTACTGAAATCGGCGGACTTGACCGATCTGGAAGCGGGTCTGCAAAGAGCTATTGATGCCAAAGATTCTGTCGGGGGTATTGTGGAATGCCGGGTTCATGATCTGCCGGCATCTCTGGGTGAACCATTTTTCGACAGTGTGGAATCCCTGATTGCACATATCGTATTTGCCATTCCTGCAGTGCGGGGCATTGAATTCGGAACCGGATTTGCGGCAGCAAAAATGTTTGGCTCTGAACACAACGATGCCATTGCAGAATAAAGAAGGTAAAACCGTTACCAATCATGCCGGCGGGGTAGTGGGCGGAATCAGCAATGGAAATGAACTCGTTTTGAGAATTGCCATTAAACCCACTTCTTCCACTCCGAAGGAACAGCATACCCTTAATCTGGAAACCGGGAAATGGAAAAGTTTTCGGTGAAAGGCCGTCATGATCTTTGTATTGCCCTGCGTGTACCTGTGGTGCTCGAAGCCGTAACGGCCATTGTATTGACAGATTTTCTTTTGCTGGAACAACGCATTGCCCGGGTGCTGTCAGCTGATGATAATGGCAGTTCAAAATGGCAAAATTAAGTTGAAAGGAAAATGAATGGCCACATTATCAATTACAACTGTCAATGTTGCAACCTCTTTCGGATGGCATTATTTTGTTTTTCATGTAATAAGTCGTTTCTTTAAAGTATTGGTTCAACTAATTTTCGTTATTCAACCCCGGTTCATGAAGATGAGACAACGCAGTATTCCAATTTTATATTTATTATTTCGACCCTTTTCCTGATTCAATGCAAAAATAGCGGCAACAAAGCGCCGGAAAAAGATATCGTGGCAAATCCGGCGAAACTTTCGGAGAGAACGGCCGAAGACATCCGGAATACCCTTGATTATTTAAAGGAGAACAATGGCAAGCTGAATGATTCGGTTAATTTTTCCTATACCTCCCTGGTAGACAGCGTTTATCAGGCCAATCATTATCAGGCCAATGGTTTAAAGAAGATCAAACATTGCCTGCCGGAGATTCCCTGCTGAATTTTATACAGAACAGCCGGTTGTCCGGATTGTTTCCAAGCGACTATCATGAACATATGCTGTCTTTTATTCACCGGGTATTTCAGGTCGACAGCAATGCCAGGAAGAATGCCGCTCTATGGGCCAGAGCCGATCTGCTGATGACAGATGCTTTTTTTCTATTGGCCAAACACCTGAAACAGGGCAGGCTTCCCTACGACAGCGTGACCCTGCGGACCGATACGGTATTACCCGATCATTTTTATACTGCTGCTCTTAATGAAGCATTGCAACAGGGAAATGTAGATTCCGGTCCTGCACAGCCTCGAGCCCAGGTCCAAGGGATATGATTCACTGAAAGCATATATCCCGGAATTTCTGGCGGGCGCCTCTTTTACCCCATATACTTATCTGCCGTATCCCTATACCGATTCCGTCGGCTTTTTCAAATTACTTCAGAAACGCCTGGAAGAAACCGGTAACCTGCCGGACAGTACGGCTGCGATGGATTCCACCGGATTTAAAACGGCCATCAGGAAATATCAGAAAAAATATGGATTTAAACTTACCGGCAAAATTTCGGATCCGCTGATTGATAAACTCAATAATACGGATGAAGAAAAATTCAAACGGATTGCGATTACCCTTGACCGTTATAAACAGCTTCCGGACTCCCTGCCGGATACCTATGCCTGGGTGAATCTTCCGGCTTATACTCTTGAAGTCCGGGATCATGATACCGTGGTGTTTACTTCCCGGGTTATTGTGGGCGGACCGCAAACCAGAACGCCCGTGCTGACCAGTGAGATTTCGAATTTTATTACCATGCCACAATGGACGGTTCCTTACAGTATCATTTTCAAAGAAATGCTGCCTAAAGATCCGGAAGGACACATTATTTCTCAGCAGGGAAAACCTGATGGTGGTAGATAAAAATGACAGTGTGCTGATCCGCGCAAAATCAACTGGTACAAACTCAACAGGAATCATTTTCCTTATCAGCTAAAACAACGGCAGGGAGATGATAATTCGCTGGGCGTGATCAAATTCAATTTCAGGAATAAATACAGCGTTTACCTGCATGATACCAATGTGCGGTGGATGTTTGGTAAATCATACCGCGCATCAGTCATGGCTGTGTGCGGGTAAAAGAATGGAAAAAATTTGCCAATTTCCTGGTCAGGAACGACACCCTGAAATATCCCTCCGATACGCTGAAAGCCTGGGTTGCCCGCCAGGAAAAGCATGTGGTCAGCGGATTTCACAAGCTTCCCCTGTTTATCCGTTATTTCACCTGCGAAGGGAAAAATGGGAAAGATCCGGTTTTATGAAGATATTTACGATGAGGACCGGTATCTGAGTCAAAAATATTTTGCGAATAAAAGCGTTGAATAGGAAATTGACGGTTGACAGGCAATGGGATCATTTGGCAAGAAATTGCACCTAAATGTTCCGATCATGAAAAAAATCCTTTTCCTGACTCCTCGCTGTATTGCGGCTGTCTTTCAGTTGAAGGCGCAGCAAAAATCCCATGCACCTCCGCATTCCACGACAGCATACCAAGGTCAAAAGCCTTCAAAAGCAAAAGCAAAAAAATATCCCACGCATTATCGGAACAGCCAGCTATTATGCAAATAAGTTTGAAGGAAGGAAAACAGCAAACGGAGAAATATTCAGCCAGAAAAAGCTTACGGCCGCCAGTAATATCATTCCAATGAATTACTGGGTCCGGATCACCAATATCCGGAACAAAAGATCCGTCGTTTTGCGAATCAACGACCGCATGCATCCCAAAAACCCCCGGTTGATAGATCTTAGCCTTGCAGCAGCCAAACGGCTCCGCTATACCGGACGCGGTATTGTAAGAGTAAAAGTAGAAGTGCTTGGGAAAAAGCTCCCTGGCAGGATATTGCCAGGGATTGAATAGGACAGTTATGCAACTGCCTTATTCACCAGCGCGGCAGCTTCACTCAGCAGAATGGCAGACTGAACTTTCAGTCCGCTTTCCTCAATCAGTTTTTTTGCTTCTTCTGCATTGGTTCCCTGGAGGCGCACGATGATCGGCACCTTAATGGTGCCGATGGAATGATAGGCATCTATAACTCCCTGTGCAACGCGGTCGCAGCGTACGATTCCGCCGAATATATTAATGAGGATCGCTTTTACTTTGGGATCTTTCAATATGATGCGGAATCCGGCTTCCACGGTTTGCGCATTGGCGCTGCCGCCCACATCCAGGAAATTGGCCGGCTCACCGCCGCTGAGTTTGATCATATCCATGGTAGCCATGGCCAGGCCGGCGCCATTGACCATGCAGCCCACGTTGCCGTCCAGCTTTACAAAATTGAGGTTATACTTGCCGGCTTCCACTTCCGTTGGATCTTCTTCGCTGATATCGCGCATGGCTTCCAGGTCGGGATGACGCATCAGGGAATTATCATCCAGATTCATCTTGCAGTCCACCGCAATGATTTTTTCATCGCTGGTTTTAAACAGCGGATTGATCTCCAGCATGCTGCAATCCAGGCCCACATAAGCATTGTACAGATTGGTGACAAACTTTACGCAATTCTTAAAAGCATTTCCGGTAAGGCCCAGATTAAATGCAATCTTGCGTGCCTGGAATGCCTGGAGCGGGCCGCCCGGGAACACCCATTCCTTATAAATTTTTTCCGGTGTTTTATGCGCCACTTCTTCAATATCCATTCCGCCCTCGGTGCTGTACATGATCACATTCTGTCCTTTGGCGCGGTCCAGTAAAATGGAGAGATAAAATTCTTTGGTCGGGTTTGCGCCGGGATAATAAACATCCTGGGCCACCAGTACTTTGTGCACTACTTTGCCGGCTTCGCCGGTCTGAATGGTCACCAGTGTACCCCCCAGAATATTCGAAGCAAAATTCCGCACATCTTCCGCGTTTTTTGCCACGGCCACACCCCGCTGTTCGGTTCCCCGGATCTTTCCCTTTCCGCGGCCACCTGCATGAATCTGCGCTTTCACCACGGCAAAAGAATTGCCGGTTTGTACTTTGATCTGCTTATATGCTTCTTCTGCCGCATTGGCTGTATCTACGGGAATGCCTTCCTGAACGGGTACCTGATATTTTTTAAGAAGCTCCTTGGCCTGGTATTCATGAAGATTCATCGACAAAAATTTTATAAATATAGTTAATTTACAAAATTAGTTGTTTGCGCGATAGCAAGGATGGGAAATGTGTTGACAAGAATATCGCGATACCTGGTTCGGATTCAGCGGAGAGCGTAATTGAACTTAAATTGAAGCAATGGACAAGCGTAAAATAATATTTGTGTTTTTATTGTCTGCGGTGGCCTGTTCCGCTTGTAACGACAGCCCCGGGCCTGCAAAGATTGCCGGTAATAATGGAGATACCCTATACCGGAGCGGGGCCGCACGGCGAACCCCACTGACATTACCGGACGGCACTGAATTATTGATGGATTCGTTCTCCGTCGTCAGGCTCGCCGCCGGATTCAATAAATTAAACAGGGAATTGTTTCTGGAAGGAAAAGTCTTGTTCAGGGTGCATTCTGCCGGCACAAAACCTTTCATTATTCATACCAGGGCGCTGATCATAACGGTTTTGAATTCTGATACAGCCATTTTTAAAGTGGATGGTTATCCGAAAAGCCCGGGGAAGAAGTGGATCTGTTCGCCGGAAGCCTTAAAGTGATCAAGTCATATCATTCTGATACAGATAATGAGCCGGTGATTCTGCGATCCGGCGAAATGGTCATGATCAATACGGATATCGACCTGATGGAAAAAGAAAAGCTGGACAGTGCCCTGCTTAAGACCCTTATGGATGAAACGGGTGAATAAAAATAAAACGGTGGTTAAATTTCCATTATCAATTGAAGACTGCTCCGGATTTGGTAGCTTAACATTTACATAATTTACATGTTAGGCCTTCTTTCCGCATCTTGCGTAAGGAAATTGACTTTCGGAAGCGTTTAAAATCTTTTATATTGAATGGACGAAATAACTGCTATAAAAGAAGGTATCGAAGCGGCTTTTGAGCGGGCATACAACGAATACCATGTAAAGACCTTTCGCTTTTTTCTTAAGCGGGTCCGAATGCATGAAACAGCTAAAGAACTTACTCAGCAAACTTTTATCAAACTCTGGCGTTCGAGGCATACGCTTTCCGAATCTTTTACCCTGGACACTCAGCTTTTTACCATTGCAGGAACCATACTCATTGACCATCTGCGGAAGCAGGCTTCTCAAAACAGGCTCCATGTTATATTAAAAGAAAAACTGGCCAATGAAGATTATCAGCAAATGCCTTTGGCTTCGGTTGCAATGGAGAAAATGGATTATTTATCCGCAGCGGTGGCAGAATTGCCGCCCGTCCGGAAAAAAATTATCCTGCTGAAAACGAAATACGGCTTCTCTAATAAGGAAATTGCGAATGAGCTTTCCATTTCCGTAAAAACGGTGGAAAGTCATGTTTCCAAAGCCATCCGGCAAATCAAATCCCTTTCCGTCCTCCTGCTCACCCTGCTCCCGGTTTTCCTTTCCTGCTGACTTAAATTTTTGCGGGGTAAGGGTTCCTGCTCCCCCCGTACGTATACAATTTAAGATCAATCTTTAGATTCCACTACATGCAGATTTCAGAGACGCTGATTGAAAAATTCCTGAATGGCCGCTGTACAAAAGCAGAAGCTGCTTTTGTATCCCGGTATTTCAGACAAAACCCCCAGGCTCTGAAGCAATACCTGATCAGTAACTGGGATGCCGCGGATGCGGAATCGGAACTGCCCCATCAGTATAAAGAGCTGATGTTGGCGGAGATCAGGAAAAAGACGCTGGACGCGGGAATACGGAAGAACAGCCGGACTTATATCCGTATGGGCTTGCGTGTTGCCGTTGCCGCTGCATCGGTCATGCTGATTTATTGGGGAGTCCGGCAAATGCAACCGGAAAGTGTAAAGAACGGAGAAATCGCTCTTTCCACGGCTCCCGTAAGCAACCCGGCGAAGGTTGCCTCCACCCGTGAAGCAAGTGGCGAATGGCAGTTGAATACGAATCGTACGGACCAGAAATTAAAGATGAAGCTGCCCGACGGTTCTGTTGTTACCCTTTTTCCCCGCAGCAGCATCCGGTATGCCCGGCATTTCACAGATAACACGACGCATAAAAGAGATATCTATCTGCAGGGTCAAGCATTTTTTGATGTAGCCAGGGATAAGAGCAGGCCCTTCACCGTTTATGCCGGCAATATGTCAACCACCGTACTGGGTACTTCTTTCAGTGTGCATGAAAATGAAACAGGGGTGCTGGTTAAACTGTACAGTGGAAAGCTGATGATTCATGCCTTAAAGCCCAATGCCCGGAGCAGGGATATATTCCTTCTTCCGGGGGAAGAGCTGAGGTATAATACCGGCGATGATCTGGCAACGGTGACCAGATTTTCTATCGAAAAACCGGTAAACAAAATACCGGATGCGGTTGTAGCAGACAGCAGCAGCCTGGTGTTTGACAATACCGCCTTACCGGATGTTATGGAACAATTGATCAGTCGTTATCATACTCCGATCGGGTTTGATAGAACGGAGTTGTCCGATATGTATTTTTCAGGCCAGGTACTGGCATCAGATTCTTTATCCGTTATCCTGAAAGTTATTGCCAATATGAACGGCTTAAAGATTACGCAAACGACGGACGGCTTTATGGTACGTCCGTCTAAAGAGTAAATAAACGAGTCAGATCCCGATTGATGCCGGGTATTTTTCGCGGCATGAAAGAGGTTGTTATATTCTTCAAACCAAAACAAGTATTAATCATTCACCATGCAACGACCACTTAATGAACTTCGGCGGGTCACGAACAGCGGACCTGAAGTTCTGCGTTCTAACAGTCAGATTCAACCCATCACGCAAGTCGGCAGAAAGGCTGCTCTTTGGAGCTGGATTGTTATCCTGCTCTTCCTGGGCCAGCGTTCTTTTGCTCAGGGAACATCCGGATCAGTTACCGCTGATGTAACGGGAACCGTACTCACTGAAAAAGGAGAACTTTTGCAGGGAGCAACCGTGGTAGCTTATAACACGGCGACCAATACAAGGGCCTATTCTGTAACCGATGACAACGGTGTATTCCTGTTCCGGAAACTGACCGTTGGCAGTAAGTATGATTTCAGCTTTTCTTTTTTGGGATATGAACCTGGTGAATTTAAGGGCTTTGTGGTAAAACAGGCCAGTCAAAGGAACTCCATCATGGTCAGGCTCAAGGAAAAGAACGCGGTATTGGGCCAGGTGGTTGTAACTGCCCTGGGTATCACCCAAAAGAAAGCGGCCCTGGGTTATGCGACGCAGGAAGTAAAAGGCGCCACACTCAACGAAGCGCGGGATAATAATTTTGTCAATTCCTTATCCGGAAGAGTAGCCGGGGTGAACATTATTTCCGGCAACAATGTGGGCAGCAGTGCGCGCATTACCATTCGCGGAGAATCTTCTTTGAACTATTTCAAAAACCAGCCGCTGGTTATTATAGACGGGGTTCCGGTTTCCAACGATCCGGTATCCAACCCGGGCGGTTCAACCCCGGATTTCGGAAGTTCGCTGGATGAACTGAACCCGGCAGATATAGAATCAGTAAACGTTTTGAAAGGAGCCGCAGCATCCGCTTTATACGGTTCCAGAGCGGCCAGTGGAGCATTGGTTATTACCACCAAGACCGGAACAAACAGAAAAGGTATCGGTGTGAGTGTTACCAGTGGATATACCTGGGAAAGCCCTTTATTATTACCTAAATTCCAGAATTCATTTGGTGCGGGTAATGATGGCCTCTATCAGGGGTCCAATTTCGGTAATAGCAATAATGGTCTTTATCCAAACGGTATTAATGAAGACTGGGATGAAAGCTGGGGCCCTGCTATGGACGGAAGATTAATCGCCCAGTTCAATTCGCCTACTGAAGGCGGCTTCCGTGGGGCTGATGTCAACCTGCCCAACCGGGGTGATATTATTCCAACGCCATTTATTCCACATCCGAATAATATGAAGGATTATTTCGTTACAGGGCATACGCGGTATAATTCCGTGGCGCTGACTGGCGGCAATGATCAGGCAAACTTTCGGTTTTCCTATACCAATAACGATGAACAGGGTATTGTACCTAACAATAACCTGACCCGGAACGTTTTCAACCTCAAATCAGGTTATAAATTATCTGACCGGTTAAGCGCTGATGTGGCGGTAACGTATACCAATACTAAAAGCTCCAGCCGCCCGAACCTGGGATATGATAATGGAACGCCCATGTATGAATTTGTGTGGTTTGACAGGAGCATCGATATGAATAGTCTCAGGAATTACTGGCAACCCGGTCTAAAGGGTATTCAGCAATTTTCTCAGGATTATGGCAATTCCCATGATAATCCTTTTTTTACCGCCTTTGAAAACACCAGTGGTCAAATCAAAAATCAACTTTATGGGAATATTAAATTATCCTATAAGATCCTGGATAATCTGACCATCATGGGCAGGGCAGGTACGGATTATTTTAATGATTTCAGACCCGTTCAGTATGCTTTCAGCAGTTTAAACCATCCCCAGGGCGCCTATCAGGAAACGACCCTGGGTTACCAGGAAAACAACTATGACTTCCTGATTAGTTATAAAAAGGAAATTAAAGACTTTCATTTCGACTTATCCGGTGGTGGAAATACCATGGAAAGATTCCGCAGTTCACGCTATTATAATACGCAGGCGCTGGTGCTGCCAGGCATATACAGTCTGAATAACAGCGGCGCCAACCTGAACCATGGCGCCAACGATGAACACCGCAGAACAAATAGCCTGTACGCCTTTCTGCAGGCAGATTACCAGGGAAAGATATATGTGAATGTAACCGGCCGTAATGACTGGTCAAGCACTTTGCCTGCATCAAGCAACTCTTATTTCTATCCATCTGTTAATTCCAGCATTTTATTGAACAGGATTTTTAACATGTCTGAAAAGATCGATCTGTTGAAATTAAGACTGGCTTATGCCCAGGCCGGTAATGATGCCGATCCGTATAATATCCTGACGCCTTTCGGTCAGGGACCTTTATTCAATGGTATTCCTTCCGTATCTGAAAGTGGCCAGTTAAATAACCTGAATCTGAAACCGGAGAAAAGCAGCACGGCTGAAATAGGCGCCGAAGTTTCCCTGTTCAAAGGAAGACTCGGATTGGATGTGACTGCTTACAGCACCAGTTCCAAAAACCAGATTTTGTCCCTGCCGACGCCGATTTCTTCCGGATATGGCAGCCAGGTAATCAATGCAGGTGAAATATCCAACAAAGGGATAGAAATTCAGCTGAATGCAGTTCCGCTTCACTTTAGTAACGGATTTACCTGGAACCTGAATATCAATTTTGCCCGTAACATCAGTAAGGTGGTTTCACTCTCCCCCGGTGTTGACAAGATTGTGCAGTTAGCCCCGGGAGAAGATGCCTCTATCCAGGCGGTAGTGGGAGAACGTATGGGCGCACTATATGGTCCCGGATTCGTCCGGGTACCGGATGGTCCGCTGAAGGGTATGCCGATTATTGGAACCAATGGCCGGGCGGAGGTTACCCCTACTTCGATATATCTGGGTAATATTAATCCTGACTGGACAGCCGGTATCACAAATCGCTTTTCCTATAAAGGGGTTTATCTTGAATTCCTGTTTGATATCAACCATGGCGGGGTAATGGTTTCCCGCTTCATCAATAAAGCAACCGGCGCCGGTCAGTTGATTGAAACGGCTGGAGCCAGGCTGAAGCATGCAGCGGATGATGTTTACAATACCGATTATTTCAGGGATGGGGGCGTTCTGCAGACAGATGGTTCTTATGCCCGCAACCTGCAGATATTTGATGGCTCATATAGCAAAGGTTTAATCGGAACAGGTCCCCGTGACTTTTACAAACGCTATTATGATCATAATTCTGAACAGCAACTGGTTGACCGTTCTTTTGTGAAACTGAGAGAAGCGAAGATTGGTTATAATCTGCCGAAGAGAATATATGCCAAACTGCCAATCCAGAACATTTCTTTCTCTCTGGTAGGCCGTAACCTGGCTCTTTTTACCAAGAACAATCAATTTGATCCGGAAACAGGGGCTTCTACAGGAAGTGGTCTGGTTGGTGGATTCGAAAATCTCAGCCTGCCTACTACGAGAAGCTTTGGAGCGAATCTGAGTATTAATTTCTAATTTATTAATTCAAGTATAATGAACTCAAAATTAATTTTCGGAAGCGTAGCCCTTGGGCTGTTGTTTTCCGCCGGCTGTACAAAACGTTTTGAAACGATAAATCAAAACCCCAATTCGCCGGATCATATCGATAACGAGCAGTTTTTTCTGCCGGCCATTATTAATAATGCTGTCCGGAATTATTCCTACATCTCCCAGTTCGGCGCAAGCGTAATCGGGGACTACTATGCAAATGGGTATAACAGCGGGTTTGATGATGCCTTTACGGCTAGTCAGACGGAAGGCGGTTTTCTCTGGAATTTTTTCAATGTGTTGAAGGACGTTGAAAACTACCGCATCCTCAGTAATCAAAAGGGAGATAAAAACAACGAAGCAGTCGGACTCATCATGAGATCCTGGATGTTTCAGGTGATGACCGATAATTATGGTGATATGCCGTATAGCCAGGCAGTTCAGGGCAAAACATCGGGGATTTTTCGTCCGGCTTATGATAAGCAGGAGGATATTTATTATGCCCTGATGGATTCCCTGAAAAAAGCTAATACGCTGCTTGCGTCCGGTACAGATCCCATTAATTCGGATATCCTCATGGGTGGAAGCGCGCTGCGCTGGCAGGAATTTGCCAATGGACTGCGGCTGCGCCTGTTGATGCGTATGTCGAACGTAACCGGGGCCAAGGTGGACGTTGGCGCTGAAATGAGCGCCATCGCAGCTGATCCTGCCACCTATCCGGTGTTTGCAACCTACAGTGATCAGGCCGCATTTCAGTTTTTAACTGATAATGGATTTGAGTTTCCGGCATATCATAATTCTCCGATTGGAGACTATCATCTGAGCACGACCCTGGAAACCAATCTTAAATTGCTCAATGATCCCCGGATAGCCTATTTTGCAATGCCCACACCGGCCTCCCTCGGAACCGGTACCCCGGTATATGCAGGCGTGCCCAATGGTATCGGAACGGCCGAGACCAGTTGGAATGGGGGCGCCAATAATCAATCTCAGGAAGCACCCATTTTGATGCCGGTTGCCGGATATCCCTTTTCTTCACCCATAGCTGCCCAGGGTATGCTGATGTCCTGTGCTGAAGTTCAGTTTATCCTGGCTGAAGGTAAAGAACGCGGATTGATCACCACGGGCAATGATGCAGAAACCTATTACCTGAAAGGTATCCACGACCAGTTTAGTTATGATTCAAGCCGCCTTGCGCTCATGACGCTGCCCTTTCCGGCAGATATCACAGCAAGCCCTGCCTATTACACACAACCTGGCTGTCGCCTATACCGGCACAACAGACGAAAAGCTGTATAAGATCCGTATACAGAGATGGTTCTCTATGTTCTATACAGGTTTTGAAGGCTGGTCAGAATGGAGAAGAACGGGCGTTCCGAAAGAAACAAAGACCGGCCCATCCAGCGCCATACCTCAATGGCCACGGCGCATACGCTATCCACTTTCCGAACAAACCGTGAACACGGTAAATTATAATGCAGCTTTGGCTGTTCAGGGTCCGGATGACCTGGTGACACACGTGTGGTGGAATAAGTGATGAACAGTAGAAATTAAAAATCAGATAAGTTTCCGATTGCAGGTTCCTTTACATCAAGATGCCGGACTGAAAAGTCCGGCATCTTATTGTGCGCCATGCATGGCGATAAACCTGACGCTGGAACTCCGTTCTTCCTGCCCGGTTATCAGAAAGCGGTGCTTAATTTTTGCTTTTCACTTTCAGCTTATCCTTAAATACCTTTTCAAACTTTTCCACTTTGGGCCGGATCACAAAAGTGCAATAAGGCTGTGATCCGTGAAGCCGGTAATAATCCTGGTGATAATTTTCGGCAGGATAAAAATTGCTGAAAGCAGTGATTTCCGTTACAATGGGTTTATCGTATGCGCCGCTCTTATCCAGTTTCTGCTTTATATTGTTCCGCCTTTTCTTTTTGTGCGTGCATCATGATAAAAAATAGCACTGCGATATTGGGTGCCTACATCATTGCCCTGCCGGTTGAGGGAGGTCGGATCATGAGATTCCCAGAATACTTCCAGCAATTCATCATAACTGATCTGTTTGGGATCGTAGATGATATTGCAGGCATTCTGCATGGCCCGTTATGCCGGAACAAACTTCTTCGTAAGAAGGATTCTTTACCGTGCCGCCGGAATACCCGGAAGTAACTTTTAAAACGCCTTTCAGTTCCTGAAAAATAGCTTCTGTACACCAGAAGCAGCCTGTGGCAAATGTTGCGGTATCGGTCTTTATTCCGGCCGGGATGGTCTCGTCGCTCATATTTGTTTTTTGTGAAGTGGATGAATAACAGGAAGCAATCGAAAATACAGCTTAAAAGTATGGTGGATAACATAATGATTTTCATTCTTTTTCTTTAACAATGTACGCAGAGCAGGGGGATGTCGGATTGCAATATATATGACAATTGAAGGCTTTTAAATGTTCGTTAACTTACCTTTGTTTTGAATGATCAGATACTTCCCGGAATCAGCGCTCAACCAACTGGAATTCGATAAAATCCGGGAGCTTGCTGGCCGCCCATTGCAAATCGGCCTATGCCCGGGAAAAAGCACTGAACCTGCGGATCCATACGCGTCAGGAGATCATCGAAAAAGAACTGCAACAGTCGGATGAATTCAAAACCCTGCTTCAGCATGCCCAGTATTTCCCTAATGAAGACAATCTGAATCTTTCCCGCGAAATCAAACTGCTGAGCCTGCCGGGCGCCGTGCTTGAGCGGAGAGCAATTTCTGCAGATCCGGAAACTGGCCGATAACCTCCGGCAGATCTTCCATTGGTTCGATAAGGAAAGAAGGACTGGCCTATCCCGCGCCTGGCGGATGTGATCCGGGATACTTATTATGAAAAACAGATCATCGCTTCCATCGATGAGATCCTGGAAGAAAACGGGCAGGTGCGCGACCATGCTTCTCCCGAGCTGTCGCGAGATCCGCATGTCCTTGTTCCGGAAGCGGAATGAACTCAGGCGTTTATTCGACCGGATCCTTTCCAAACTCAGTAAAGCCGGATATGTAGCCGAAACGGAAGAAGCTTTTTTAAATGGCCGCCGGGTGCTGGCCCTGTTTGCCGAAAACAAACGACAGGTAAAAGGCATTCTGCATGGAGAAAGTGACAGCCGGAAAACAGCTTTTATTGAACCGGAAGAAACCATCGGATTGAACAATGAAATTTTTTCTCTTGAACATGCCGAAAGCCGGGAAGTGAACCGGATCCTGCGGGAACTGACGGCAAAACTTTCCGTTTATGCGGAACTGCTGAATGCCTATTCGGTCATTACCGGCGAATATGATTTTATCCGCGCCAAGGGCAGGCTTGCCCTGGATATCAATGGAATTTATCCGACCCTGCAGGATGGTTCGCATATTCACCTGATCGAGGCCTTTCATCCCCTTGTTATTTCTGTATCATAAAAAGTCACATAAACCAACCATTCCGACGAATATCAGGCTGGATGAAAAAAACCGCATACTCGTCATTTCCGGCCCGAATGCCGGCGGTAAAACCGTTACCATGAAAACGGTGGGTCTGCTGCAGCTGATGGTGCAGTCAGGCCTGCTGATTCCCGTGCATCCGCATTCCGCTCTCGGCATTTTTAAACAACTGATGATTCATATCGGAGATACGCAAAGCCTGGAGTTTGAACTGAGCACCTACAGTTCCCACCTGATGAACATGAAATATTTCATGGAGCAGTCGAATGGACGCACACTTTTTTTTATTGATGAACTCGGCAGCGGAAGTGATCCGAATCTGGGCGGCGCTTTTGCTGAAGTCATTCTCCGGGAACTGGTGAAAAAACATGCATTCGGCATTGTGACTACCCATTACCTCAACCTGAAAGTAATGGCCAATAAAACGCCGGGCATCATCAACGGCGCCATGGCATTTGATGAAAAAAGCCTGCAACCCCTCTATAAACTGATTCCGGGGAAACCGGGCAGTTCCTATACTTTTTCCATCGCCGAGCGCATCGGTCTGCATCCCGACCTGATCAAGCAGGCCCGCAGCCTGGTGGATGAGGACCATTTCCGGCTGGATAAATTACTGAACCGCACCGAACAGGATCTGCGGAATCTTGAACAAAAAGATAAGGAATTGCAGAAACTGCTGAAAGAAAATGAACGGTTGAAAGCAGAGATGGAAAAAACGCTGCACAGGGAAAAACATCAGCAGCAACTGGAGATTGCTGCAGGAGCAGAATAAGATTTCGGCCGAGCGCATGACTTACCTCAAGGAAATGGAACGAAAACTGAAACAGATTATATTCGACTGGCGCAAAGCGGAAAACAAACAGGAAGTGATCAAGCAGATGCAGGCCCTTTTATTTCAGCAGAAAGAAAAACCGGTCAGTGAGAAAGTGAAAAAGAAGTTTGATGCCAAATATGTGGAAGTGGCAGGAGACTATACAAACCGGGGATCAGGTGAAAATGAAAAAAAATCATCAGGTGGGTAAGGTCCGGGAAATCCGCGGGAAAAAAGCAGTGGTGCAGGTGGGATTGATTCCGATCACGCTGGATGTGGCAGATCTGGTGCTGATCCGGGATAAACCCCGGCGGAAGAAAATCCATGATAAACGGTAATGGGTAAACGAATTCGATCGGCAGCTTGAAGATTTATAACAGGAAAATATGAATGCAAAACAACTCGCTGCGGAAAAAGCAGTTTCTTTTCTTGAAGAATGGGATGACCATTGGTCTGGGTACCGGTATCCACCGCCTGGTGGGCCATCGAAAAAATAGGGGAGAAGGTAAAAAAAGAAGGCTGGAAAATCCGGGCGATTGCCACTTCCGTCCGTTCCGAAGAACAGGCGCGGTCGCTGGGTATTCCCATATTCGGTTTTGCGGAAATCGGAATCATTGATGTGACCATTGACGGCGCGGATGAAGCAGATGCGCATTTGCACCTGATCAAAGGCGGCGGGGGCGCCCTGCTCCGCGAAAAAATTGTGGCCACCAACAGCCGGCAGATGATTGTGGTGGCGGATGAATCCAAGTAGGTCAAAACCCTGGGGAAATTTCCGTTGCCGGTGGAAGTGGTGCTTTTCGGATGGGAAAGAACTTTCGAAAAACTACAGTTACTGGGTTGCGAGCCGAAAAGGCGGATGAACGGGGAGAGCCCTACCTTACGGATAATGGAAATTATATTGTGGATTGTGCATTTGGAGAAATTGAAGATCCGCGCTGACCTGCATGAGCGGATCAATGCGATTACCGGGGTTGTGGACAATGGACTCTTTATTAATATAGCCAGCAAACTGGTGCTGGGTTTGGAAAACGGGGAAACCCGGATTATTTCCAGATAGATTATCTTCCGGTATGCATGAAATCCGTCCTCCTGGATCCCGTTCGAAGAGGGCTCAAATATTTACTGAAGCGGCCGGTTACCTGGCTCGCCAACCGGGTGTCATCGGCTCCGGATAAGGCAGCCGTTATGGAGGCACTGACGGAATTGTATGATCAGGCAGCGAAGCTCAAAGCAAAAAAGTCAATCATCTTTCTTTTTCAGCAGAAGGACATAAACGGTTATTATTTTAAGTGATCAGCATCGGGGCACGCGGAATGGCTCGGATGATTTTGCGGTTTGTGAAGCCAGTTATCTGGCTGCGCTGGACTATTATAACCGGGAACAGTTTTATTATATTAATCTGGGTGATTGTGAAGAACTCTGGGAGAATACCATTTTTGGTATCACGAAACACAATCAAGCGGTATTTGATGCGGAAAAACAATTTATTGACCGGGATGCCTATTGTAAAGTGTTCGGCAATCACGATCTTTTCTGGGACAATGATCCGCTGGCTGCGGCGTGGCTTAAAAAAATATACGGATCAGCTATCCGGATTTTTGCCGGCATCGTATCATGCGGGTGACGATTTCTGCCGGTGTTCACCTCGATATTTTTTGCACGCATGGCCACCAGGGCGATAAGCAAAGCGATGGAAATGCTTTCAGTAAATGGTTTGTAAGTTATATCTGGGGGCCGCTGCAAAGCTTTCTGGAAATTAATACCAATAGTCCTTCTGCCAACGACCAGTTGAAAACACTGCATAATATGTATATGTATGACTGGAGCGCGGCCCAGGAAAATGTAATGCTGGTAACCGGCCATACCCATCAGCCGGTTTTTAATTCCCTGACCCATCTGGAAAGATTATACCTCAGGCTTGGAAGAAGCCAACAATGGCGGGGATGCAGAAGCCATTCAACAGATCGAGCGCCGAAATTCCAAGACGCAAGCGGGAATATGATTTTGTAAATCATTCTTTTAAAAACATGAAGCCCTCTTATTTCAATTCCGGTTGCTGTTGTTTTGATGATGGCACCATTACCGGAATAGAAATCAGTGCAGGGTTTATCCGGCTCATCAAATGGAGTTTAACGGATGGGAAACCCCGGCGGATTGTGGCGGAAGAGGAACGGCTCAGCGGATATAGCTGCGAGAATCAGAAAAGCTCCGGGGAAGGAGGGACTTAAGCGGCGGCTTTTTTTTCTGGAAAGTAAAACCGGCACGGGTAGATCCAGTTTGCAGGCAGCATTCAGTTTTTTTGTCAGATAGTGGGTCAGTTCGGGAGAATAAGCTTCGTCGTGCATGTGCATGAAAAAATACAATTCCTGCATTCCCGCCCCAAGCCAGTATTTTATTCTTTTCACCCAATCATCGCAACGGGTATAATCGGTCGGATCCAGACTATTCCCTACAAAACGAATAAAGGTTTTGGGAATGGTCAGGTGCATGTGGCAGCAATCCCTGCGTCCGGCGGTATCTGTAATCACGATGCCCATGTTCAGGGATAGAGAGGGTGGAAAGCAATTCCCGGAAAATGGCTTCATTCCGGAACCATTCCGGATGCCTGACTTCCACAAAGAATTGCAGATCCACGGGAAGGGATCTGAGAAAAGTGAAAATCTCTTCTTTTCTTCCGGGGCCGAAGGATTCGCTGAGCTGTATGAAAATAGGACCCAGGTGATTGCCAAATGCCAGCACACCCCGGAGAAATTCAGTCGTCAGGAAATCTTTTCCCTTCAGGCTGCCGCGGTGGGTGATGCCCTGATACATTTTCGGACAGAATTTAAATTCTTTTTTCCGGCCAGCCTGTCCCATCGTTCTATACCGGTTGGCCCGTAGATCTTATAATGGGTGGCATTCAGTTCGATGCTGTTGTAATGTTCTACGTAATGCTGCAGGAAGTCACGCTCTTTGGTTTTGGGTGGATATAGTTTACCTACCCATTCCTTTCGTCCCCATTTTGCACAACCCAGGTAAACGAACGCTTTTGGCTTTCTTCCCGGAAGTATCGTTTTATTCCAGACGGGTTCTTCCGGCAATTTAAAATCCGTTGAGTGAGATGTTCTGGTGTCGATTCTTCCGAAATCCATAGTAAATGTGATTTGAGGTATTTATTCGCAATGTGTTACTTATTTTCCTCAAATATCCTTCAGGAATTAAAAATAAACCGATTATTCAGACTAAAATCATTTTTGGTACGATCCTTTCAGTATTTTTTATTTCATTTTAACAACTCGAACAGGATTTTGAAGAACTGAGCGTGAAGGGCGAATCCTGTTCCTGATCCGCCTGAGCGGATATAATGACTAAAGACTCCATCGAATAACGGAGTCTTTAGTTTTTTAGTGAATATGATTTGCCGGATAGGCGCTTACATGCTGGCGTGCAGATAGTCTTTCAACTGGGAAATGGTTTCCTGCTGATGCTGGATGGTTTCGCGGATCAGGTCATGGATGGACACGATTCCGAATATTTTATCATTTTCAAAAACCGGCAGGTAACGGATATTTTTATCTGCCATCAGTTGCATGCAATGTTCGATGCTATCCTGCAGGTTTACAGCCGGCAGGTCGTTTGACATGATTTCGGAAACCGGCGTGTCGGTGGATGATTTGCCTTTCAGAATCACTTTCCGGGAATAATCCCTTTCGGTCATAATGCCCTGGTATTCCTGGTTGTCCATTACCATTACAGATCCAATATTCTGAATTGACATGATCCGCAAAGCTTCCAGCACCGAGGTGGTAGGGGAGACTGCCGTGATTTTTCTTTCCTTATGCTGGAAAATATCAGCTACTTTTTTCATAAAGCCTATTTTGGAGTGAACAATCGTTGTCGGGTAAATTACGGATTTTTTCTGATAAACCGGGTGGAAATGAGGGTAAAGAGACGGATGACAATGACGGTTCGACGCGATGCAAGCGTTGACGGGTTGACGGTCTTTAATGCGGGGTTTCTAAGTGTAATCATTTAGCCTTCAGTTGAATAGGGTATAAGAGGCGTTTAATTGACGCTGCCAGTACCGTCAACCGGTTAACTCGGCTCAACGGTCAAGCCGCGTCGTTACGGTCGAGACCATCATCCGTAACCCTTCCCCAAACCCAATTTGCTTACCTGCTCATTATAAGGTAATTTTAATTTTTAAAACCGGTTTATTATGACTAGTCAATTTTTATTAGCGATGCCAGGAGGAAGTGAATGGATACTGATTATTTTAGCAGTACTCATTTTGTTCGGAGGAAGAAAGATTCCGGAATTCATGAAAGGATTGGGCAAGGGAATGCGTGAATTCAACGATGCAAAGAATAATGTAAAACAGGAATTTGAAAACGGAATGAACGAACCGCCAAAAACGAATCCGAATCAGGCGTCGAAGAATTAATGGATTGATTTTTTTACTACATGAAATTATCGTTGACAGTTACAGTGACGGTAGACGGGCTTCAGGTGCGAATTCAAGCCGGGAAGTCCGTCAACCGTCTATCTGTATACCATCAACGTTCATCTCTCATCCACTCCAGCTTCAGATCCCTCTTCATCATCTCATTCCGGTTGGCCATTTCCCAGGCTGTATAAAAAACCAGCCTCGCTCTTTTTTCCAGCAGATCATAATTGATTTTGTCCGGCGTGTCCGTTGGCTTATGATAGTCGTGGTGAATGCCGTCAAAATAAAAAATGACCGGAACTCCTTTCCGGGCAAAATTATAATGGTCGCTGCGATAGTAAATCCGGAGTGGATCGGCCGGATCATTGAATTTGTAATCCAGTTCAAGTCCTGTGTATTTTTTATTCATCGCCACACTCAGCGGATGCAGTTCGGAACTGAGTTTATCATCGCCTACGATGTATACATAATTATTTGAATCCCCTGTTTTTCTTCCCGGATCCTTTCTTCCAATCATATCAATATTCAGGTCGGCCGTTGTTTTTTCCAGCGGATAAACGGGATGTTCGGTATAATATTCGGATCCCCATAAGTCCTTTTTCTTCGCCGGAATTTGCCAGGAAGAGAATGCTCCTGCGGGGGCCCTTTCCCGCCGCTTTCGCTTTTGAAAATGCGGCCGCAATTTCGAGCAGGCTCACCGTACCCGATCCATCATCATCTGCGCCATAATAAATTACCGAATCCCTTTTGCCCAGATGATCATAATGTGCGGAGATGACCAGCAGCTGATCTTTCAGATCCGTTCCTTCCAGATAACCCAGTACATCCGTGCTTTGCAGGAATGTCTGTTTCCTTGTTCAGGGAAAGCCAGATATCGCTGTGATATGTTTTTGCGGCGAATGATTCCTGATTCAGGGAATCATAATCGCCGCCCATAATGGAGCGGGCGATTTTTTCAGATATATTGATGCTGAGGGGACGGTTTACCGGATGGTAATACCTGCCGATACATATTTCCTTTGCGGGACACCGGCTGATGCGGAAAATCATTCTGCAATAATCAGCAGGGCGATGGCGCCGTGTTGCCTGAGCCGCATCCTGTTTGGTGAAATGAATTAAATGTTCTTCCCTGTCACTTGATGCTGAATATATCCTTTCGGATATCCGCTTTTCAGCAGCACAATTTTACCCTGCACATTCAATCCTTTATAATCATCCCGGAGAGAATCAGAAACACCATATCCGGCATAAACGATCTGGTTGCTGCCAAGACTGGCAGCATAATTATTTCGCGATGGAAAGGTCGTAATCTTTGAAAAGTCTGAAGCTGTCTGCTCATTGACAAGGAAATTGCGGCAGATAAGCAGCGTATCCTGATATACCGGGTAGGGAAGCTGATAAGCTATTTCCATTACCGGGCGCAAGTCCCAGGGATTTAAAATAAGTCTTCAATATAAGCAGCCGCTTTGCGCTGGCCCGCCGTTGCCGTTTCCCTGCCTTCGAAATGCGGCGCCGGCAACGATATGGAGATTCCTGCTCAGGTTTTCTGCACGAATGGTATTCCCAAAAACAACCGGATCTGTTTTTTTCTGTGCGGAGCAAAAAAGAACAGATCCGGTAAACACGCAGGACTATGAGTTTTTTCATAGGTCCAAATATATAAAAGCCGCCGGCAATAACCTAAGCCTGTTTAATCAATTCCACTTCTACATGGATCCTTACATCGTCTCCTGCAACGAGCCCACCGGCTTCCGTTACCGCATTCCATGACAAGGCCATATTCTTTCCGGTTTATTTTTCCATTAATGCGTAAAACCCGCGCGGGTATTTCCCCAGGGATCGGTGATCACCCCTCCGAATTCCACATCCAGTTTGATATTTTTGGTAACGTCCGCGAATGGTCAGGTCGCCATACAATTCATAAGAATCATTATCCACTTTTTCATATTTGGTTGCTACAAAACTCAGGCTTGGGATATTTGGCCGAATCAAAAAAATCGGCACTCCTCAAATGCTGGTCCCGCTGTTCATTGTTGGTGGTCACGGCAGTCAATCTGCGGTGAATTTCGCTTTTGCGGTCATGAAATCCAGGTCCTGTGTTTCAACCTGGACATCAAATTTGGGGAAAGTGCCGGTCACATTGGAGATCATCAGGTGACGTACTTTGAACTGTACTTCTGAATGCGTGGGATCCAGTGTCCATTTTACGGTTGCCATAAATTGTATAAGTTTAATGTTTAAACAACGAAATTAGGCATTTTTAGCAAAATCAGCAAAGAATTGCCCTATCCTGGATCTGAATCAGTGCAAAAGTCCTCGCCACAGAAGACCTGCGGGTATTGGCTGCTGTTTTGTCTACCTTTGCAGCCGTTTTATGAAATCAGGATTTGTCAATATTTTCGGAAAGCCCAATGCGGGGAAAAGTACTCTGCTGAATGCCCTGATGGGGGAGAAACTGGCGATTGTGTCCCACAAAGTGCAAACCACCCGGCATCGCATCAAAGGAATTCTCAGCGGGGACGGATACCAGATGATTTTTTCGGATACGCCCGGGCATTATTGAACCCCGCTACCGGCTTCATGAAAAAATGATGGATACGGTAAAGACATTCCGTACTGGATGCGGATCTGGCCCTGCTGCTGATGGACGGACGCGATAATCTGGAAGAAAATGACCAGTTGTTCTCTTCCCTGCAGCTGAAAGTGCCTGCGCTTGTGCTGATCAATAAATCGGACCGGATACCGGCTGCGGAAATGCAGGCGGCGATCAGCTTTTTTTCAGGATAAAAAATACTGCAGTGAAGTGATCGGCATTTCAGCGCTTAAAAAACTGCAGACCGATTATTTACTGGAACGCATCATTCACTGGTTGCCGGAAGGTGAACCTTTTTTTGACGGGGATGAAATGACTGACCGGCCGGTAAAATTTTTTGCCGGAGAACTGATCCGGGAAAAGATCTTCAGTTTGTATGAAGATGAGATTCCCTATCACAGTACCGTGCTGATACAGGAGTATAAGGAAAAGGACAGCCTGACCAAAATACAGGCCGACATCATTGTGCAGCGGGAAACGCAAAAAGGAATTTTATTGGGAGAAGGAGGAAAGATGATTAAGAAGCTGGGCACGGAAGCCAGAAAAGATATCGAAGAATTCATCGGCAGGAAAGTGTTTCTGGAATTATTTGTGAAAGTCCGCCCGAAATGGCGCGACAACGAATTGCACCTGCGGGAATATGGTTATTAATTCAGCAATAATATTATTTAATAAATGTCCGGATTTACGGTAGCGATTACAGGAAGGCCCAATGTGGGGAAGAGTACTTTGTTTAACCGGCTGCTGGAACAGCGCATGGCCATTGTGGATGATCAGAGCGGGGTTACGCGCGACAGGCAGTATGGGATCACCGACTGGAACGGCAAGACCTTTAACGTGATTGACACGGGCGGGTTTGTTCCTGAAAGCGAAGATGTATTTGAACAGGAGATCAAGAAACAGGTATTGATTGCGGTGGAAGAAGCGCATGCCATTATTTTCATGACGGATACGGCGACCGGCATCACCACGCTGGATGAAGCCATGGCCGATCTGCTGCGCCGTTCGGTGAAACCGGTTTTCCTGGTGGTGAATAAAGTGGATAACAGTGACCGCCTGCTGGAAGCTGCCGAATTTTACAGTCTGGGTTTTGACAATATCTTTTTTATTTCTGCCATGACGCGGCAGCGGAACAGGCGAACTGCTGGATGCCATCGCCGCATCTGATTCCCGAGAATGATCAGGCAGGGCGAATTGATCCACGTTGCCGAAGTTTGCGATTATCGGTCAGCCGAATGTGGGTAAATCTTCTTTACTGAATGCCCTGGTAGGCCGCGAGCGAACCATTGTAAGTGATATTGCCGGCACAACGAGAGACAGCATTCACACCCATTACAATCTATTTCATAAAGAATTTATCCTGATCGATACTGCGGGGATCCGCAGAAAGACCAAAGTGCATGAAGACCTGGAATTCTATTCGGTGATCCGCGCCATCAAGGCCATGGATGAAGCGGATGTTTGTCTGCTGATGCTGGATGCGGAAAAAGGACTGACCGCCCAGGATCTGAATATATTCAGTCTCGCAGTTAAAAAAGGAAAAGGCATTGTGGTTGCTGTAAACAAATGGGATCTCATGGAAAAAGCAGACCAATACCTCCCGGGATTACGACAAACAACTTAAAGAACGGTTTGCTCCGTTTACCGATCTGCCCATTCTCTTTATTTCGGCAAAGGAAAAAACCCGCATTTTCAAGGTGATTGAAACCGCGTTGGAAGTTTATGAAAACCGGCAACGAAAGATTCCGACTTCCAAACTCAATGAAGTCATGCTGAAAGCAGTTGAAGCATACCATGCGCCGGTGGTGCAGGGGAAATTCCATTAAAATCAAATTCGTGTCCCAATTGCCCACGCCGGTTCCGTCTTTTGCCTTTTTCAGCAATTATCCCGACGATATCAAGCAGCCTTACCGGAATTACCTGGAGAATCAGTTGCGGAAGAGCTTTCCTTTTGAAGGGGTGCCGATCCGGATTTATTTCAGGAAAAAATAGGATCGTGTTTATCGGTTCAGCATTTTACAAAAAAGCCATTCGTCGAAAGAACATGGCCGCTATTTCGAATAAATTTGCCTGTCTGGGGAAACCCTATATCTTAGCGACAACTAAAATAAACTTCTGATGAAAAAATTCATGTCCATCCTCGTTTATCGCTGCTGCAATGACCTCCTGTAACGGAAGCGGGGGATCTGCATCAAAAGCTGATTCCGCAGTTTCCAGCGCAACAGATACGGCCAAAGCAACGGTTGATACCGCTGCCGCAAAAGTTGACTCTACGATTAGAGCGGCTGCGGATACAGCGAAGGCCAAAATCAATAATGTGGCGATAGTGCGAAGAAGGCGATCAAGAAGTAAAACATTATCCATTTTTGTGTCCCTTTCGTGTAAATGCGGAGGGGATTTTTTTTGGTGGACAGTTGAATTGAAATTGAAATGAGTTGAAATTAAGTATTCGAATGATTTCTGAATTACCTCTGAAAGCAGTCTAATCAAGGTTCATCCACCATCCATTTTCAATTTTCCACAATCTTCTACCACTTCGTTGTATTGACTTCCCCTCCTTGCTGCGCTATTTTGCATTCATGTGCAGCAGCCGTTTATTTCAAAGAGGATGGGGGAGTCATTTTAGTTTTATTCTTCAATATTCCTTTTTTGGTTTCGGGGCAGACAAAGACCTGGACCGGAAATGGGGGAGACGGACTTTGGTCCGATCCAGTAAACTGGAATGGTGGTTTACTGCCGGCATGCTTCAGATGATGTTTTGTTGGATAACGGGAATCTGCCCGGGTCCTATCAGGTGGTTTTGCCGGATCTGGCGATTTCGGTTCATACCCTGACGATCAGTCCTTCCTCCGGGAATCAGATTGAACTGACTCTTCCGGCAAGCAATATCCTGAACAATGCCGTCAGCATCGCCGGCCCCGGATATGGATTACTGTTAAATGCCGGTGCCGTCTTCCGGAATTCATCCGGAATCAGCAGCGGGGAGTCGTTACATATTGCAGACTCGATCCGGATAAATAACGGGGGAAGGTATATTCACAATACCCGCGCGTCCCATGCCGCCGGCATCGTACAGATTTTATCATCGGCGCCGGGAACAGAAACGGGGATCTTTGAATTCGACGTTCCCAGGGCTTCCTATACGATATCGGCCAGCAACCGCGTATATGGATCGCTGGTTTTAAGCGCTGCAGGTTATCGGGCTCGCTGTGAATTATACCTGCAGCGGAAGCAATCCCTTCACTATCCGTGGTAATTTGCGCATAGGGGTAAACGTTAATTTAAGCGTTAACCTGACCGGCGCGAATGGAAATATACGGGTTAATGGAGATTACCTGCAGGAGGGAGGCGTTCTGAACCTTGCGAGCGGAGCGGGGAATAGTACCAATTTAATGATTGCCGGTAATATCAGTCAGTCGCCGGGGGCAGTGATTACGGCAACCAGTACCGCAAATCCGGGAATTGAATTGAATGGAAAGGCGCTTCAACTCGTTACAACAGGAGGAGGGCTTTTGAACGGCGTTGTTTTCCGGATAAACAATCCATCGGGCTGTAAATTATTATTACCGCTTGCTTTACCGCACAGACTGGAACTGGTAAAGGGGGCAATCATCAGTTCACCGGATAATTTACTGACCCTGCAGGCCGCCTGCAGTATTTGGGCGGACAGCACGCAGGTGAGCGGTTCTTATATTGACGGCCCGCTCCGGAGAGAGGACTTAAGCAATGATCCGGGTTTCCTGTTCCCTGTGGGGAAGAATGGAATCCTTCGCTGGCTGGAACTGAAGGATGCTTCCGGGGAATTTCACTGTGGAATATCAAAACGAAGATCCTGCCGCTATTGGCAACAACATTGGGACCGGAATCGATCATGTTTCCAAAATGGAATACTGGAAAGTGACGGCGGATGGCCCACTCCCGGTAAAAGCGGATGTCGAATTATCTTTTGCGTTTCCACAGAGTGGCGCAGTTACGGATCCGGCCTATCTGAATGTGTCCGGATTCTCGGGGAGCCAATGGTCAGATGCGGGACATACCGGCGTTACAGGCGATCTCCTTTACGGATCTGTTATAAGCAGCCCGGTTCAGGATTTCTCTGGCGGCGCATTTACGCTGGCCAGCACGGCCAGTCTGGAGAATCCGCTGCCACTAACTTTAATACAATTCGAAGGGCAGGAAAGAAAAGGACATGCATTTTTTCATTGGAAAATCGGATCTCCGGAAGAAGCGGAGCATTTTGATCTCGCTGAAGAAAAGGACAGCGAAAGCCATTTGATAACGCGGATACCCGCTGCATTAAATCAAACAGATTATACATGGCAGGATGAAGAGCTGATGCAGGAAGGCTTACATTTTTACAAATTGACGATGGTTGGACGGGATGGAAATCATTATCCCGGCAAAACGGTTTCTATAAAATACAGCAGGAGCCAGGATCTGTTTCTGTACTGGACCCCTGCTTATTTATCGGGCGACAATAAAATTAAGATTCGTTCTCCCTTTGCGGGATATCTGGATTATCGGATTGTTTCTGTTTCGGGTCAACCGGTTGCGCAGGGTAGATGTTTATTTCCCGAAGGGGAAACGGATCTGGCGCTGCCTGAACTGAAATCCGGGGTATATGTATTTTGCGGAGAGGATTCGAAAGGAAGAATACACAGCATCCGGTTTATCAGATAGGGATCTGCCCGGATTGTAAGCTTCAGTGAATCAGAATAACAGCCGCTTATTGCCTTCCGTCCGACTTTTGACGAAGTTCAAAAAGGGAAGCTGCCCGATAACCGCCATCATTTCCAATTTATGTACGTCCGCCTGTTCTTTCCAGGCATGTTTGAGTCGAAATGTTTTGCGGTTTTATTGTGCGGTTCCGGAGTGGGAGGGCTGCCGGCCAGGCCAGGGTAGAATGATTCAGCCTGTCTTTAAGTTTTGCGATTTCGGCAGAAGCGTTCTCTTTAAGTAAAGTAGCGTTATTCCAATCTGCCGATTTCAATGTTTTAGAAAAAACAAGTTTCGGTATTTTATTCATGAGGTCGGCAATTTCACCTTCTGTTTTTGACCAATAAGCCGCCATACCTTCATAAGTCACACGCCCAAAAACAAGATAGTCCGCTGAAATTAATTGTTCAACTTGTCGCCTGGCTTTATATGGTTAATTTGAACAAAATAATTCATTGTTTATATTTTATAGGCCATCAGAAATTGTTGTTGTAAAATCCACATGTTGAAGAACAAACCCATAATCATAACTGATCCTCCCATGACTATCAATATTGCTTTGCCATGCCAATTCATCATGACTGACGTCAATAATATCATTTGTTTTAAGTCTTCCCAGCTTTTGTTCTATTGTAACAATGGCTAATCGTTCACTCGGGCTAAATATTTCCATATCCGGTTCTCCATCGTGGTTGAGTAATTTTTCCCCTCCATAGTCATCAAATTCCACTTCTTCGATATCGACATAACCAGCATCCGAGAGACGATCATAAATACTTCCATAATTTCTGGGTACGGGGCCATGAGTGATTGCCAAGTAAGTCAATCCGCTAATACTAAATCCTGTTTTGCTATAGTGAAAAAAATCTGCATAGAACAGGAGTTTATTCATTTTCGTCTTGAAAGGTTCCAGCTTTTGCGAAAAGTATTTTGCCATCAGGCCGACTTTCTCTATAGATGGAACTCGATAACCGTTATAGATTCCAGGAACCTTTGTTCCAAACAATCTCTCTTCGATGATGCATTCCACTTTATCCTGGCTTGTGAATTTGCTAACCGCTTTTGATATTCTTTCAATTTCCTGTATCGAAAATTCATTTTTACTCAACTCTATGAGTTTTTTAAATTCAACTGGATCTTTTGCAAGTTGTATGAATCTGCCGGAAGCAATACTGGGCATTTCTCCGTTTTCGTAATTTCGATACACATTTGGTGCAAAGCCCAGGACCTCGCTCATTTTTAACGCGCTTAACCCATATTGTTCCCTAATCAATTTTATTTCGTCAACAAAAGGAATTCCATATTTGCTTCGGTACTGATTATGTACTTGGACTTGATTTAGTTCATCCAATTCAATTGTGGTGAACTCTTCTCCGGATTCATTATCAACCCATATGTGATATACAATTTCGAATGATTCTTTTCTAAAATCAAAAGACTTCAGCCCTTTCTTCAGGCTGACATTTCCTCTTGGTTTATTTATCTTCATAATTTATACTCCTTTGAAAGGGAATTGCATTGGACGTTCTGCTTCATGGAAAGAAATACAAATAACCTCCCGGTTAGGCGGTCCTATGGAAATTTTTATATAAATCAAACAATTCTTGACCAATTGCCCAAAGACCCATAACGGTGCACCGGCATTCAGGGTGTCAATAATAGGTCCATCAGCGTAATCGCGAATTGATAAACCTTCAATTATTTTCATCCTTTGCATTGCGCTTATTTCTAAATCTAAAAGGGCTTGTGAATTTTTTCCTCTATCGTTCCTGACCCTTAATTCCCAGATTTTCATTTTCTGATGGAAATCCATTAGAAAAGCTTCTGCTTCTTCCTTTGTCGCCATGGCTAACTTTCATATGCGATTATACAATTTTTTCTACACAAATATACGAAAAAATTTAGCAAATAGTACTTAACAGTGAAAAAATAACCTATTTGATGGAAATTTTACACTGCTAATTATTGAAAACATTGGTCATTATCAATTGCTAAGAGAATCGACTACACTACCTATTAACAGGACCAAGCTTCCCTGGGTATGGCATCAATAGGGTCAACCGGCTGACTTTAATATGTCTCCCGGCGTTTTATACAATATTCGATAAATTCATTTCTCATTCCCCCTTTTTATGAACAGCCACTCTATCCTGATAACCGCCATTTGCGGCATTTTAATCTCATGTAATACTCCCGCCCGACCGGTCGCACCAGCAAAGGAAACGTCCAAAGTGCTTCAGGATAAAGGAAGTCTGGATGAAATCAAAATCTCCAGAGGCCGTGCGGATCTGATCGGGAGGGTCTATAATGAACTTACAGAAAACGAACCATCTCTTAATGCGGTCGAAGTTTTGATAAGCAGCATTCCGGAAAGATCAGACGATTCGCTTAAAGCGTTCTCAGATTATAACCAGAAAAGTGAAGTCTATTAGTAAAATCAAACCGGTTGTCCATTCCGATACGACAACCCGGCTTACTGGAAAAGCGATCGCAGCGGACCGGGACAGCTTGCCGGCCTTCGACACTTCATCGAAGGATTTCCCCGTCATCCTTAAAAACGGTTATTCGATTATTCTAAAACTAAATGACAGTAGGGAATCTCTTTATCTGAGACATGGCGGAACGGAAAAAGAAATTGCATCTTGTTCCTGGGGATTACCCTATCAGAATCTGGGATATGTAAAAGCCGATTTTTCGAACTGTTTTGTCCTGATGCACTCCTTCGGATCGGGGAATCCGCATTATATCGAACTGATTGAAAAGCAGACGGCGGTGAACAGGATTGCGAAGGGCTCAGTTTGGGTAGATGCAAATGTGACAGGAGGATTTTTACTTTATACTGATACGCCCATCCCTCCAGGCAGGTTAGCCATGGAGTAGCCGAAGAATTTAATATCCCTTACTGTCGTAATATATGTAAAAAAGTACAAAAAAGTAAGTGAAAAGGGGGAAAATAGGTAATAACATGGTATAGTACCTGTGTTTTGTCCGCGTTTTGTCCGTGTTTGGTCTCTGTTTTGTCCGTTTTTATATGCTATTCTGATGATCTTCGTATGCAGACGGATAGCCGGCATTTTCACAGCATTTTATTCACCGGAAACAGGCACTATTCACGATAAATAGGAGAGTAGCCCCATGATGCCGTTTATACCAACTGAGGCCGAATACAAGATAGGAGAGCCTTTTCTTCGGTTTGAAAACCAATGACTGGTTCCGGCAAGGTGTGCGCGGACAATCACCTGTTTGTCACAGGTTCCATTTGCCGATCAGCATATCGGTTGCCGATTTGTATTCCTGAAAAGCCTCAAACCGGCTTTTGATAAAACTGTTTTCTTCCGGCTTGCCGATTACCGTATCCATTTCCGCCTGGTTTTCGTAGACCATTTTCCGGAATGGATTTTCGTAATCTTTCTCCCGGGACAGGAGGATGTTTTGCGTGAGCCGGTCTGCGGTTGCAACACTTTGTTCCAATAGTTCTTTGAAATTTTTGGGATCGGCGGATTTAATGGAAATGCCATGAACCGCTTTCAGTATATCCAGGGCATGATGCATTTTATCCTGTGTATAGGTTTCTGCTGCCGAACGGTAAAACTGGTGAATATCCTGCCAGCTTTTTATCCGGTTCGAATGAATATCAGTGATGAGATCGTTCAGGGACGATTTTCTGATCAGTTGCCCCCCGGCATTTACCCAGGTTTCCGGAATACCGTTTTCCGGCAGTGACAGCCTGCAGATCCTGCAGATTGGCAATCCGGTTCAACCGGATATATTCGGTCAGGCAGCGCATAGCGTAATGAACAACCAGCTCCCTGAAAATCGGGTAGGCGAGTGTCACTTTCCGGATGCGCACTTTGCGGTTACTGTTTTCAAAATTATCCGCCGTTATTTCCAGGGAAGCCAGCGCCGGATCGTTTTTAATTAAGAGCTCCCTGCCCAGCGCAATCAGGCCGGATTCCGAATCCAGCAGGCTCCGGTCGCCGGGTTCCGCCGACTGTTCAATCCAGGCTTTTGCAGTAAATTTCTGCAGGATCTCAAGTGCATGAACGACTTCCTGCATGCTGTCGGGCGCGAGATAATCAAATTCCAGCAGTTGAATCTTGTCACTTCTTTTATCGCGGTCGCCGTACTTCCACGCATTGCGGGCAAGCGCATACATGTTGTGCAGGAACCAGTAAGCCGGCATCACCATCAATTCGTCGTTCGACACATCATTGCTGACCAGGGAAAAGGGAAGAGGAATATCCAGTTCCGCCGGATAATCACCTTTGGCGATAATGGTAAAAGAAGCAAACCGGGAATTGTGTTTTAGACTTACACACAGGCCCGGCCAGAATCCGCGGCCGGCAATGAGTTCACCATCTGCGCTCCGGGAATTGTGGTTGGAGCCGACCGTTGCGCCGGCAGCCATATTGGTTTGTCCCATCAGCAGGGAAGCACATAAAAATGAATTGTTATGATGCTGTTCGTGAGCGGGAAAGATCAGGGAATTCAATACTTCGCAACAGGAAATGGTAGAATTATTTCCCAGGTAAGAATTGATCAGCCGGGCGCCATATTTCAACTGCGAATTGGAGGCCAGAATAAAACGGACTGCTTTTACACCATAAAATATCCGGCATCCATGTCCGATGATTCCATTTACCAGTTCACAGCCTTCACCGATCTGGGTTGTTGCATTCTGCAGAGGAATTGATGGTCAGGTTTTTTAATTTATTGGCGCCTTTCAGATAAGCATCCGTGCCGATCTTTACATCTTTGACGATTTTACAGTTCTTAATCACGGTGCGGTCGCCGATGGTTCCGTAATAACCTCGTCGTTTGTCAAATTCATTTTCGGTAAACTGGCGGAATTGTTTCTGCAGCATTTCATCTTCCCGAAACCGGCTCCATAGCCAGGCATCACCGGGCAGCATTCCATCGAAGGGAATATACTTCTTCCTCCATTTTCATTGCAGATTTCCAGTTCGATGCGGATGGATTCAGGTTCTCCTTCTTTTAGAATTCCATTTCCGAATTTCGCATGATCGGTCGTGGCCAGTTCATTGACATTGACGAGCATCACTTCGTTGCCAATGATATAATGGGATAGATAATTTACATTGTCGATCACCACATTGTTTCCGATATCACAACTGATGATGGTGCTGTTGTATAATCCAACCGGCCGGCGAAGATTATGAAATTCCAGATAATAAGGTTCCAGTTTTCCGATCCGGACCAGCCCAAAAAAATTGCAGTTATGAACAAGTTCGGGCAGGAAAATATCGGAGACCATCACATTGATTCCAGTTATCCGAACTGTTTCCGTTTTTATTCAGGATGGCACTTCATCCAGTTTCAGCGTGCCGGTATTGGATGGCTGAATGATTCTGTTCTATTCCGCAGATAATATTCATCTTTTCCTTCCGGCAGATATTCAGGAGGAATAAAATCATATCCAAGTTTACGGAGGGGTGTTTTGCTGATCTTGTTCATGTCACTGTTTCGGTTTCGGGAATTATTCTACGGTTACACTTTTAGCCAGATTCCGGGGTTTGTCTACATCAAATCCCTTTGCCATACCAAGATAACAGGCAAATAGTTGCAGTGGAATCACGCTTAGCAGCGGAGCGATCAATTCATCTGCATCCGGAACCGTCATGACATCATCTGCCAGTACCGGAATCGTTTCATCGCCTTCACTGATTACTGCAATCACTTTTCCTTTCCGGGCTTTGATCTCCTGGATATTGCTGACGATTTTTTCATGATAAGCATCTCGGGTAGCCACAAATACAACGGGCAGATTTTCATCTACCAGCGCAATCGGGCCATGTTTCATTTCTGCAGCAGGATATCCTTCTGCATGGATATAGGAAATTTCTTTCAGTTTTAGTGCTCCTTCCAGTGCAATCGGGAAATTATAGCCCCGGCCAAGATAAAGAGCATCTCTGACATCCTTATATTTTTCTGCCAGTTTTCGGATATGCTCTGCTGAATGCAGCAGTTCTCTTGACTTTTTCCGGTATGGCATGCAGTTCAGCCAAGCAGTTTAATATATCGTTCTTCCGTAATTGTTTTTTTTTCAATGGCAATTTTCAATGCAATCATAATCAGTACGACCACTTGGGCAGTAAATGCCTTTGGTACTGGCCACGCCGATTTCCGGGCCCGCATGTGTATAAGCACCGGCATGGGAAATCCGGGCAATGGAAGATCCCACCACATTCACCACTCCAAAAATAAATGCGCCCTGTTCTTTTGCTCTCTCAATGGCAACAATCGTATCGGCTGTTTCACCACTTTGGGAAATGGCAATGATCACATCTCCCGGATGGATCACCGGATTTCGATATCGGAATTCGGATGCATATTCCACTTCAACCGGAATGCGGCAGATTTCTTCAATGATATATTCCGCAATCAATCCGGCATGCCAGCTGGTTCCGCAGGCAACCATAATGATCCTTTTTGCCTGGCATAAGTTTGTCCAATATGATTTTGAACGCCGGCCATGGTAATGCTGCCTTTGCTTACATCCAGCCTTCCCCGCAGGCAATCAAAAATAGTATCCGGCTGTTCAAATATTTCTTTCAGCATGAAATGATCATAACCCCCTTTTTCGATGGCAGTTAGTTCCAGATCCAGTTTTTGGATATAGGGGGTGATCTTTTCATTGCCCAGGTTTTTTAGAATCAGTTCATCGCATTTAATGATGGCCAGTTCATAATCATTTACATAAACCACTTCCTTGGTGTATTCGATGATGGGAGAGGCATCGGATGCCAGAAAATGTTCTCCCTTTGCCAATGCCGATCACCAGCGGACTTCCTTTTCTTGCAGCAATGATGGTATCCGGATGTTCCTGGTCCAGCAATACGATCACATAGGCGCCCACTACCCGTTTTAGTGCGATGCGCAGCGCTTCTTCCAGACTGCATTGATTATTTTCCTGGATATCTTCAATGAAATTGAGCAGGACTTCTGTATCGGTATCACTTTTAAACGTGATATCCTTTTTTGATGAGTTCGTTTTTAAGCTGCTGCATAATTTTCAATGATGCCGTTGTGGATCATGGCCAGTTTGCCGTTGGCAGAAAGGTGCGGATGGGCATTCCGGTCACTGGGTTCCCCATGTGTGGCCCAGCGGGTATGCCCGATGCCCGCATGGGCATGCAGATCTTTGCCGATCACGGCTTTCTTCCAGTTCCGCCACCGTCCCTGTTTTTTATACACTTTCAATTCCTTATCCAGCAACGCAACCCCGGCACTGTCATAACCCCGGTATTCCAGTCTTTTAAGACCTTTCATGATAACAGGATAAGCTTCTCTGGGGCCGATATATGCAACAATTCCACACATAGGTAATATAGTTTATAAAATAATTTATTATTTAAAGTAAGTAAATCCAGTTGATCAATATGGATTACTGTTAAAATATCCCTGCATGAAATAGAGGGCCACGGTGAAGTAAATGATCAGTCCGGTTACGTCCACCAGGGTTGCTACGAAGGGGGCAGAAGAAGAATGCCGGATCTGCGCCGAGCTTTTTCAGGATGATCGGCAGCATGCTTCCGGTGAAGGTTCCCCAAAGCACTACGCCGATCAGCGAGAAACTCACGGTTAATCCGATCGCATCCCAATGTGGTTTGTAAATATCTTTAAATACGCCCTGCAGCATCAGCAGGTGCCAGACAAATATCCGGATAAATCCGATCAGCCCCAGAATGCAGCCCAGCATGAATCCGGAAAGGATTTCCCTTCGCATGACCCGCCACCAGTCCCTGATGGTTACTTCTCCCAGGGCCATAGCCTGAATGATCAGGGTGGAAGCCTGGGAGCCGCTGTTTCCGCCGCTGGACATGATCAGGGGAATAAAATTGGTCAGGATCAGCACTTTTGCCAGTTCATCATTATAATAAGCCATGGCCGTGGCCGTGAGCATTTCACTGAGAAAAAGGATGATCAGCCAGCCGACACGTTTGCGGATCAGCTGAAAAAACGGCGTTTCCAGATAGGGATGATCCAGTGCTTCGGATACCCCCGATCTTCTGGATATCTTCTGTGAATTCTTCCGTGGCCACCCACAACACGTCATCGATGGTTACAATGCCCAGCAGGACCTTATTATTATCCAGCACGGGCAGGGCCATCCGGTTATTCATCTTAAAAGCCTGGCTGGCCGTTTCCTGGTCATCGGTCACATTCAGATAAATAAACCGGTTGTCGATCACATCTTCGATGTTTTTGTCCGGATCGGCCAGAATGATTTCACGGATTTTAATATCATCTATAAAAACACCTTTTTCGTCCACCACATAAATCACATCAATGGTTTCACTGTCTTTACCCACAGTCCGGATATGGCGGATCACCTGCCGGATGGTCCAGTCTTTCTGTACGGCGATATAATCCGGGGTCATCAGACGCCCCACGCTGCTTTCAGGGTATCCCAGCAGCGCAAGGGTGATTTTCCGTTCTTCCGGATCCAGCATTCTGATCAGTTCCTTCACCACTTCACTGGGAAGGTCTTCCAGGAAAGAAGTCCGGTCATCCGCGGGCAGACCATTTAATAATTCAGCTGTTTTCCAGGGAGATAATTCCTGGATAATTCGTTTTTGGGTGGGGAAATCCAGAATTTTAAAAGTGCTGACGGCCCGGTGAATACTGAGATTGCCCAGAATTTCACTTTCGCGGTCCGGAAACTGATTGATGAGTTCCGCCACATCACTGATATTCTGCTTATCCAGAAAAGCATGAAGGGCCAGGGTGTCATCCGACTGGATCACTTCCAGCAACTGATCTTCCAGCGAAGTATCTTCAATTTCGGCGGCCATGCGTCAAATTTACAGCGAAGCCTTGATAAATTACACTTGGTAACCATTCCATTATAGTAAACCTGTACACGGTTAACCTGAAATTCATGATCCTGTCATCACTGTTTATCGCCGCATCTGCGGGCCGCGGAAGGGGCGTATTTGCCGGAGAAGACATTTCTAGCGGCACTGTTGATTGAAATGTCGCCGGTAATTGTGCTGAAGAAGAAAGAAAGGGATCCTGTTGGACCAGACCCTGCTGCATGATTATATTTTTCTCTGGGGCAGGGATCAGGTGCAATGCTGTGTGGCACTGGGACTATATTTCTCTCTACAATCATGATTACCGGGCCAACTGTGATTATGAAATGGAATTTGAAAATGAATTATCCGCGATAACGACGGTGCGGGATGTGAAAAAAGGCGAAGAACTCTGCATCAACTATAACGGGAACTGGAACACCGTTGGTTTGACCCTGATCGATAAAAAAGTATAGTTTTAGCATTCTGATCCCTGAATTATCTTAATTTTGTAAGGTAAACTTACAAGTTTACCTTTATTTATGTCGAATCAAAACAACAGCGTCCAGCTGGCATCGGATCTCCGGACGGTCATTACCAGGCTGATTAAAAAACTTCGTTCCAAATCAGCGACATCGGGAAAACTGTCCCTTACGGAGCGATCCACGATTTCCTTGTTGGATCAGCATAAGGAACTGCTGCCCAGTGAACTTGCCGCCATGGAAAAAATAACCACCCAGTCCATGTCGCAGATCCTGAACCACCTGCTGGAACTGGGTTATATAACCCGTAAAACATCCGCTAGCGGATAAACGGAAAGTGATGATCTCCCTGTCAAAAGCCGGGCACGATATGCTGCATGTGATAAGGCATGAACGGGACGAATGGCTGCAGGCAAGCATTGAATAAGATCTGCTCTGTTAAAGAACAGGAATTACTTACGCCGGGCAATCGGACCGCTGACCAGGCTGGTTGATTTTGATTGAAGGGTTGACGGTTGACCGTTGAAGGATTCCTGTGAAGATTTCTGAAAAGCGGGGTGATCAAACAGAGGTATTCATTATGGAGATCAGTACATTTAGTGCGTTTAAAAGCCGCAATTACAGGTTATATTTTCGTCGGACAATCCGTTTCCTTATTGGGAACATGGATGCAAAAAACGGCGGTGAGCTGGATCGTTTATTCACTTACCCATTCCAAGTTTATGCTGGGGGTTACCCTCTTTGCAACCATGTTTCCGTCTTTTTTATTTTCGTTTCTGGGCGGTGTGGCGTCTGACCGGTATAACCGGTACAAATTACTTTTGCTCACCCAGGTGGCTTCCATGGTTCAGGCATTGATGCTGACCGCACCTGATATTTTTTAAACATTATACGGTTTGGGAAATCCTTGCATTGAGTGTTTTGCTGGGTATTATCAATGCCTTTGATGTGCCTGCACGTCAGTCGCTGGTATATGAAATGGTGGAGCTGAAAGATCTGCCCAATGCCCTGGCATTAAATTCATCCATGGTCAATTTATCCAGGCTGATCGGCCCGGGCATTGCAGGAATTGTAATTGAAAAGTTTGGCAATGATATCTGTTTTGGATTGAACAGCCTGAGTTTTCTGGCAGTCATTATTTCTTTGTTGTTTATGAAGCTGCCAAGATATGTTTCCAGGCCGCAGACCAAAAATGTACTGGGACAATTGAAGGACGGATTGGTTTATATCCGGAAATCACCGGAAATCGCATTTGTATTGGGCATGCTGGCATTGATGAGTATTTTCGTTCTCCCATTCAGTACCCTGATCCCTGTATATGCGAAAGATATATTTCACGGAACGGCTTCCACGTTCGGGGTAATTGACAGTGTCATCGGACTGGGCGCATTTTCAGGCGCCATATTTCTGGCATCATTAAAACCCGGAATCAATCTGAGAAAAGTATTGGCGGTCAATACTTTGGTTTTCGGCATCGGACTGCTTTTATTTTCCCATGCAGGCAAATTACCCGCTGGCGCTGGTCTTTGCAGCCATCAGCCGCATTTGGCATGATGTCGCAGTTTACCGTCAGCAATACCCTGATTCAAACCACCGTTGATCCCATCCATGCGGGGAAGGGTCATTCAGCGTTTATGCCATGGTGTTGTTTGGATTGCAGCCATTGGGTGGATTGCTCATCGGATTTGTATCGCAGTATATTGGCGTGAAAAATACCGTATTGGCCGAAGGTTTATTGCCTTGCTGATCGGATTCCTGCATTTCCGTTTTCTGAAAAGAAATAAGATTAAAAAACGAAATGATCGCATGCCTTCATTGGAAAAACAACCGGACGAAGTTGCCCTTATTGCCTGATGAAAAAGAAAATTTACCCTGACCAGTACCATCCTTCCGATTATTTTCTCTTCCTGCCAAGCACCGGTGAATAGCGGATTGAGAAAAGCATGCCATAGCTGTTCATCTTCATATTTCCTACGCCGACGCCGCGAAATGGAAGGCGCACAAAAGGCTCAGCCTGAAATGAAAATCCTTTGCCCAGATCCTGTTCAATCCCTGCCGAAATATTACCGACGGCAAACCAGTAATTCTGATGATCATTGTTTTGTTCTGCCATTCGTAGGCCCTTCCTCTATTGTGAAAGAAATAAGTATAATGCTGTTTTCTCATCAAATAAGAAGAAAGTCCGGCATTGACGAATAATCTTAATTTTTCATGCTGATAAACATCATAACGCAGGCTCAAAGGAATTTCAAACATGCTGCTTCGCCCTTTCACCGTTCAATCTGCGGGAAAGCGGCGTACATGACGATGTAGCTGTTCAATGTCTGCCGATTGTGGCTGCGGCTGGAATGGCTTGCCATCTGACCAGTAGTACTTTGTTGTATACTGGAATCCGGTATTGACGGATAACCTTTTCGTGAGATAATATCCCAGCGAGATCCCGATATTGTTGCTCAGCTGATTGCTCGGCTTACTCCCGCATCTGTATAATCCGGCCCCATCACTAAACCGATCACCAGGGAATGATTGATCTGCAGTGATTTCGAAACGGTTGTTTGTTCGTATTATTCCGGTCGGCAAACCGCGATTCAGGGACGCATCGTTGCCACGAACATCCGGATGGGCATTGGTAATCCATCAGCAAAGGCAATTGAACCGTCGCCAAACGATCTGCGGCTATTTGCTTTTCTTCTGTAGCGGAATTGTCAGTCGCCGATCCGCCTGCTGCATTTCCGGATGCGTCAGTATGGTTGATTTCATTATCGCTGCCAGACAAATCCTTCAGACCGGAAGATTTGCTGTTCGTATAACTGTTTTGATTTCTTTGCCCCGGTGCAGTGCTGTTTTTTCCGGGAAGTATTTTTCCCGAAGAATTGTTCCGGTTGTTCCCGCTTTCCCCTAAAGGATTTACCCCGGACTTTTGCAATGGATCCAATTCCTCCGGCTTCCGGTGAAACTTTAACCCCGGGATGTCTTCTGATCCGGATTGATTTTGCCGGAATTTGTTTCTTCAGCCTGCCGGATTCGTCTCATTTCCCTGCGGATTAACCGCATGAGCAGGAGCACTCTCCTGCGCTTTGTCTTCTCCGTTTAAGCGGGACTGATCTGCCGGCTTTACAGCTAAACTTTCCGTCTGGGTTTTTAGTGTAGAATCTGTGCGATACGCTGCTTTTTTAATGATAAAATAAGTAATGCCGGCCAGCAACAGAACAGAGGGCCCCCAAATCAGCGGCCTTATTCTGAATAAAGGAAGGCATATCCGGGGGGCGCTCGGGAATATGTTTAACCAGTTGCTGCTCGAGTTTGCTCCAGGATAACATACTGTCATCCGGTTCATAGAACTCGGCCGCATCCCTGCTCAGGCGGTCAATGTCTTTATCGGATAGGTTCGACATATGTTTTTACATCAGTTTTTTTGGTCAGCATTTTCCTGAGATTTTCTCTCGCCTTGGATAGATTGGATTTGGAGGCACCGACGGAAATTCCCAGATGATTACCAATTTCCTCGTGCGTCATCCCTTCAATAACGAATAAATTAAATACGGTTCTGTATGCCGGTGACAGCAGCCGGATGGCCCCGATGATTTCTTTATACGATAGCCGGTCCAGCCCTGTTTCCCCATGATCCGCAATTTTTTCCGTTTCTTCAGATAAAACCTGGCCATGGATATACGATGCATTTTTCCGGTAATAATCAATACAGGTATTCACCAGGATGCGTTTAAACCATCCCTTAAGCGCAATGGAAATCTCCGACATGCCGGTTTTCATCAAACTGATGAATATTTTTGAAAAGTTTGGTAAAGCCTTCATTTACGATTTCCTCAACCTGTTGGTTATTATGCTGGTAACGGTAACATATTTTCATAGCATAGCCTTTCAGGAACTGATATAGTTCCTTCTGGCTGTTGCGGTCATTTTGCCTGCAGCCGAGTAATTAATGCGCTAATGTGCTGATTACCGTTTACCAATGGCTTCTAAGGTCTTTTGATAAGTGAAGTTAATAGCGCGAACACTTCAACTTTTTAACCTTTACGCAAAGGTATTGTTAAAGGTTGCCGGTGGCAATTGTTAAATCAGCCGGCTATAAATAACTGAACCTGAAGGTTTTCTTTTGTGGCCAGGAAGCCGATCATTTTTGCTTCTTTTAATTTTCCGTAAGAAAATACGCCTTTGACGATTTCCCGGTTCATTTGCTGTTCCACTATTGTGCGGTTTGCATTCACCAGGGCGGCGATATCCAGGTAAGATTTGCCCTGAATGGTTTTCCGGATTTTGTTTCTGAAAAGACTGCGGGCAATTTTTAATGCGAGATCCTCTCCTTCAAGGGAATAACTTAGATCGGGAATTCCAAGCGTTTGTTTTGCCGTGTCCAGAACCGGTGTTCCGGTTAAATAAATGCTGCCGTGATTACTGCCTGCAAAATCAACCCGGATACTGATCTGGTTATTATCCGATCCGCTGATGGCTGCATCTTTCACCACGATGGTTCTGCCTTTTACTTCAAAAACTCTGTTGTGCAGACTGTCCCGCAACAACCGTGTCAGAAATGTATAATCATATACCATATTCAGATAAAGCTTTATGCCACTCCTCGAATCTGTTTGCAGTAAGGCCAGGAAATGCGGCAGGTATTGCCGTCATGGTTTACGCGGATCGGAGCCGTAAGCAGCGGCCTGCAGGATAAACCAAAGGAAATGGCGAAACTGTCATTTGCATAATTGAGCTGTCCCACTCTTACGGCGGATGGATTCAACAGGATATAGCCATATTTACCCAGGGCAACTTTGCGGAAACTGCTGTCTCTGGCCTGCTGGATAAATTTTGAAAAATCCAGCCCGGCAATTGTCTGATCCATCCCTGGAAAAAGTCTGCAGCGAAGACCGGATGCTGTCCATAACCAGTTGCGTAATATCGTTGGAGAAAACAGAAACCTGGCATTTATCAATGGCCTGTATTCCGGTAATACTGGTGCTGCGTGCGCACTCCATAACCCGGAAGAAACTGAAGGCTGCTTTGCAAACCCATGTTCACCTTGCGCAGAGGCTGCGGCGGAAAACCGCAGCTGCCCGAGATCCAGGGTGTAACCGGAATACCCGCCGTGCACAAACATTTGCTTCCGCCTACCTGGTAGTTGCCGCTGAAATGAATGTTGATGATATTATTTCTGCAGGCTAACCTGCAGGGCGGAGCGGATAAAGCGGTATTTATAGCGGAAATCGCAGGAAGGCTGGATAAAATCTGGCCACGCATCGGAAGTGAATTCCGGCGGGAACCACTTTTTCTGCTTTCTTCAGAATAGGTGCGGCTGCAATCCTGACCGGAATATCTATTTCTGAAGCCGGGAGCTCCGGAAGGGTTTGGGGTGCTGGGTGCCGGTGGAACCGATCTTTTTGGAGGAGGAACATCCGGCTAAAAAGATCAGCATCAGCGGCAAAAGCAGATCTGTTCCAGGAGATTATATTCATTCGGGAATTGGAAAATATATTCATTCAGATAACGAATATAATATCCCATTCTTTAAGCAGGAAGTTTTTTTGCACGCCGGCTACCATAGGGTATGTTATGCCTGCGGAGGCCGGCTTTGCGTTTAGCCGTCAGCGCGTTCAGTAAATTAAATGTGCTGGTCTTTTCTTTGGTGATGATCTGGACAACCAGTATGCGGTGTTTCACCGGCTACCGGGAACATTGCACGCATATTGCGATTGGCCGGAGACAGGATTCATGTACAATAATTTTCCGTCCAATGTAAATACCCGGATCATGGCTGACTGTACCGAGGGAAAACGGATCTGGAAATTTCCTCCGCTGCAGGGATTCGGGAAAACCCGAGTCTGCCTGTTCAGTAATTTTCACAGAAATGATTTTTGAATAACTGATCTTTCCATCTGTGCCGGTCAGTTTAATGCGGTAATCGTTTTCTCCGGCTGTGGGGATTCATCTGTGTAAGTATAATCCGGCATCCGATCCGGTCACGGCAATTGGAGCCATGGCGAGTTAAATGCGTGGCATCATGTGCTGCGTTCAATCTGCATGTTTCCCTGCCGGATGCATCGCGTCAGTGTCCAGGAAATCTTAACAGTCATACGCACTGATTTCACTGTTCCTTGAAATCTCCGATCGTTGTTGGAAGTACAGTGATGGGAAGGGTTCCGGTGCTGCTTAAAACAGCGCCCCCGTAATATTTCTGCGCGCAGGATTCTGACCCGTTGCACAGTTTACTGTTTGGTCGTGAATAAGTTGTGCCGCCGCCCGTATAACCATTCCAGCTGTGGATATAGTTATTCGAATTGGAAATGATAAATATGAGAATCATCGTCCAGGAGATTCAGCCGGACCGTAAAATATCATATAAGCCTTGCTTCCGCTGCCATCGCCAGCTACGATTTTGCTTCCGTTTTCCAGATTTACGGGTAGAGGACAGTATGTTGAATTACGTTGAAATAAAGAAAATTATCAGTTAAGATTAAATTCTGCCTGTTGTTCATGAATCTGCAGAGTTCCAAAAGTAAAGTTGCATTGTTGATTCATGGTATTTGAAACGAGGCAGCCGCTGATTTTGACGAAGGTAAAGGTTGAATTGTTGTGGTAAAGTGCCATTCACCGTAAAGACCGGTTGATCCGTTTGAAGCAATGTAAGAACTAGTTAATGTTAAAGCCCGGAAACAGGCTGCCGGCCGACATATTCAGGATTACATTATTCAAACTGTTTGCATTGACAATTGAATGAAGTGCCGCATTGATAGTGGTATTGCTGATTGAACTAGATTGAAAGGAGAATCCTCCAGTTATTTTTATCGTTCCGCCGGTAATAGGTACAATTGTCGCACATGCCGCTTATTCAGGGTAAGTGTTACCCCTGGGGAAATATTGATCGTGCAATTTCCGCAATAGGAAGATAAGACGAGCACTCCAGGTCGTGTTGGAAGTTGATATTATAGGTGGTCGCTGCCTGGAGACCGCTTACTAAAACGAAGAGCAATAATGGTCAGTCCAAAGATCCGTTTCATAAAAGATTAATTGAACCGAACAGATCCAACGAAATGCCAATTTATAAGTTGTATTGATTAATCACTGTCCTGTGCATGAGCTATTTTAGGATTTTATTCCCATTGCGGGAATATTTTCCAAAAATAAGTGGTACCGCTTAGGGTGAAAGGCGGATAGGTGCGATGATAATTACTGGCAGAGAAATACAGAGAATTTTCTTTCTACCCGCCCATTCTTTCCTGATCAATATGGGATTCAGGGGAATGATCCGGTCGAAGTATTTATAATAAAATGCCGGGAACTGCATCCTGTCTCATTTTCAAGATTGGAAAAACGGGGATTGGAATCTATAAAAATCGCGTCCTTTCCATTGAGTTGTTGCAAATCGGTTCCGATGAAATCAAACTGCAACGCCCTTTCGCCCACCACATTTTTTGAATAAACCATTTCATCCAGATAAAAATTCAGTACGGCGGATGTTTTGTAATCGTCTGATGAAAAAATAAAGGCATCGGGATATGCTGTTCGTACCGTTTTAACCTGCTCTGAAAGTTCTTTCCAGCCGAACCAGGTATCATCAGATCGGACGGGAACGATATAAAAAATAACTTCAGCGGCGAGCGCAAGATGAAGGACAACGGAAAAAATAAGCTGCATCCGGATCCATCGCCTTATTCCAATATCTGCAAATCCAGATGATGCCGGTGATATAAGCAGGCATCATCCAGTTTAGTTTTACCCAGTAGAAAAGAGAAATAAATAAAAATCCCAGGAAGAGCGGAACAAAAAAGCTTAACAGAAATAATTGATCATCCGGAATGCGGGTGAATTTCAAACCGTATTTCCGGATCAGGCGGTATATAAAATAAAAGAAGGAAAAAAACAGGATGGGCATGAGGATGGCCGACTGGTGCCCGATCACGCCGGCAAAATCACTCAGGCTGATATGAAATCCTTCCATGGAATTCACCCTGGCTTCCGATTGAAATTTGAAAGAAGCAAATCCATTGCGAACATTCCAGATGACCACCGGCAGAATGCATAACTGCAAAACAGAACAGATATAAGAGGAACCAGCGGGAGAATAAAGAACTTGCGGTATTTATTTGATATCAGCAAAAATCCGATCAACCCGATGATCAGGAATACCGCGGTGTATTTGCTGTCGAAAGTAAAGTCCGGTCATGATCCCTGCCCAGATCCAGTATATCTTTTTTTCCTGAAAAATGGCGCTGTGTAAAAAAATCAGGCTGATCGTCCAGCAAAGCATCAATGGCACATCCGGCGTGGAGATCAGGGAAAGGATACGTGATCATGAAAGTGGATAGCAGCAGCAACAGTGCCATTCCATATTTTCTGCGGGCTCAGAAATCTTTTTGCCAGCTGGTAAAAAGCCAGCACCGTCAGCCAGGTTACGATGCTGTCTGCCAGTTTTAGTGCAAAAACTTTCTTCCCGAAAAGGCTGGTAAAAAAACGCAGGAGATAAGCGATCATCGGCGGATGATCGTAATAGGAGAGCGCCGGGTGCTGCGCGTAAAAATCATAATAAGCATCCTGGGGCATCAGGCCCATGATTCCGATAAATATAAAACGGATCAGCAGGATGACCGAGCGTAAGTCATGGCAATGTTCTTCCATCCGGGTTCAGCACCCGATCTTTCTGAGAAGCACATTTGCGGGTGCCATGACTTAACGGGCAAATTCTTTCCGGATCACATTCAATGCGCCGCCGGCTTTAAACCATTCGATCTGCTGTGCATTATAGGTATGATTCACGGTGATTTCTTCCGATGCGCCATTGGCATGATGCAATACAACGGTAAGCGGTTTGCCTTCTTCAAAATGGGTCAGTCCGTTGATATCAATTATATCATCCTCCAGTATTTTATCATAATCTGCCTTATTGCTGAATGTCAGTGCCAGCATACCCTGTTTTTTCAGATTGGTTTCGTGAATGCGTGCAAATGAGCGGACGAGGATGGCCCGTACCCCCAGATGCCGGGGTTCCATGGCTGCGTGTTCACGGGAAGAACCCTCTCCATAATTTTCATCGCCCACTACAATACTGCCGATGCCTGCTGCTTTATATGCCCTGGCCGTTGCCGGAACAGGACCGTATTCGCCGGTCAGTCTGATTCTTTACCAGATCCGTTTTTTCATTGAAAAAATTCACGGCACCGATCAGCATATTGTTGGAAATATTATCGAGATGCCCGCGGAATTTCAGCCAGGGACCTGCCATGGAAATATGATCTGTTGTGCATTTTCCTTTTGCCTTGATCAGCAGGCGCAGTCCTTTCAGATCCACGCCCTCCCAGGCTTTGAATGGTTCGAGCAACTGCAGCCGCTGGGAATCCGGTTTTACCACCACCTGCACTTTGCTGCCATCTTCTGCGGCGGCCTGGAACCCGGGATCATCCACTGAAAATCCTTTGGGAGGCAATTCATATCCTGTGGGTTCATCCAGCATCACGTCTTCTCCGTTTTCATTTCGGAGTGTATCTTTTAAGCGGATTAAATGTCAGATCGCCGGCAATGGCAAATGCCGTAACGATTTCCGGAGAAGCCACAAAAGCATGTGTTGAAGCGAGTCCGTCGTTGCGTCGTGCAAAATTCCTGTTGAAAGAAGTGATGATGGAATTTTTTCGTGTCGGGATCATCAATATGTCTTGCCCACTGACCGATACAGGGGCCGCAGGCATTGGCCAGCACCACGCCGCCGATTTTTTCAAATGTATTCAGGAATCCATCTCTTTCAATGGTATAACGAACCAGTTCACTGCCCGGGGTAATGGTAAATTCGGCTCTTGTTTTTAATTTTTTCTCGATGGCCTGACTGGCAATGGATGCCGAACGGCTGATGTCTTCATAAGATGAATTGGTGCAGGAGCCGATCAGGGCCACTTCCAGTTTTTCAGGCCACTGATTGGCTTTCACCGCTTCTGCGAATTTTGAAATAGGCCAGGCCAGGTCCGGAGTGAAAGGGCCATTTACATGTGGCTCCAGTTCGTCCAGGTTTATTTCAATCAGCTGGTCATAATATGCGGCCGGATTGGCATATACTTCAGGATCCGGGCGCAGATGTTCGCTGATGCCGTCTGCCAGGGCGGCTACTTCCGCACGGCCTGTTGCTTTCAGATAATCCGCCATTTTCTCATCGTAGGTAAAAACGGAACAGGTGGCGCCGATTTCGGCGCCCATATTGCAAATGGTTCCTTTTCCGGTTGCGCTCAGGCTGTCAGCGCCTTCTCCGAAATATTCCACGATGGCTCCGGTTCCTCCTTTTACGGTAAGGATGCCGGCAACTTTTAAAATAACATCTTTGGAAGAAGTCCAGCCATTGAGCCTGCCGGTCAGTTTTATGCCGATCAGCTTGGGCATTTTCAATTCCCAGGGAAGGCCGGCCATCACATCCACCGCATCCGCTCCGCCAACGCCAATGGCCACCATGCCCAGTCCGCCGGCATTCGGCGTATGGGAATCCGTACCAATCATCATTCCGCCCGGGAATGCATAATTTTCCAGTACTACCTGGTGAATGATCCCGGCTCCGGGTTTCCAGAAACCGATGCCGTATTTATTGGAGATGGAAGCCAGAAAATCATATACTTCTTTATTGACATCCAATAGCTGTCAGACAGGTCTTCTTTTGCCCCTGTTTTTGCCTGGATCAGGTGATCACAATGTACGGTGGACGGAACGGCAACCCGTTCCCGGCCGCAGGTCATGAACTGAAGCAGGGCCATTTGGGCCGTGGCATCCTGCATGGCTACCCGGTCCGGCGCAAAATCCACGTAATCTTTCCCCGGGTATAGCTCTGAATTTTTTCCGAATAAAGATGGGTGTATAAAATTTTTTCTGTTAAAGTAAGCGCTCTTGCCGGTGATCTTTTTTGCCGCAGCTATTTTGGAAGGCATGCCGGCGTAAATCTTCTTGATTAAATCCAGGTCAAAAACCATGAATGGGTAGTTTTATTTATTGTTCGGTAACTCATATTGAATGAGCCTGATGGAATGCAAAATTACCTAAAAAATGCGTTAATGCCTAAGCAGCCGCTTGCAGTTTAGTCAATTTTTTTTTATTTTGCAGCAGAATGAACAGGATTAAGGAATTCATTGAATGGCAGGCCTTCGGGGTTTGTACGGCGATCGGAGATCGTCTGGGAATTGCTACTTCCAGAATCCGCACCTGGTTTATTTATATTTCCTTTCTCACCATGGGATCGCCGCTGATCGTTTATTTTATTCTTGCATTCTGGATGAATATTAAAAGATATATTGGGCTGGCGAAGAGGAATCCGTTGAATAGTTAACGGTATGACGGTTAATGGTGGATTGACGAACTTCAAGTGCGGGTCAACGTGACTGTAATTCATTGTCCATACTACCATTAACCGTCATACCGTCAACCGTCTAAATAACGGCTTTCCTGAATCTTCACCAACTTCCCCAGCATTTCCTCCAGCAAATCCAGCTTCAGCATATTTGCGCCATCACTTTTTGCAACTGCGGGATTGGGATGGGTTTCAATGAACAGACCGTCGGCGCCGGCAGCAATAGCCGCTTTGGCAATGGTGCCGATCAGTCGGGGATTTCCCCCGGTAACGCCTGCCGCCTGGTTGGGTTGCTGCAGGGAATGCGTGCAATCCATTACCACCGGAAAGCCGAGTTCCTGCATCCAGGGAATATTCCGGTAGTCCACCACCAGATCCTGGTAACCGAATGTGGTGCCTCTTTCTGTGAAGATTATTTTTTCATTTCCTGCATTCAGGATCTTTTCTGCAGCGAATTTCATGGCCGGTCCGCTGACAAACTGCCCTTTTTTTACGTTGATTACTTTCCCCGTTTCTGCTGCGGCAATCAGCAGGTCTGTCTGCCGGCACAGAAATGCCGGAATTTGCAAAACATCCACGTAACGCGCAGCAGGCGCGGCTTCATCGTGGGCGTGAATATCCGAGACCGTCGGTATCTTATATTTTTGGCCGGTTTTTTGAACAAGTGATAATGCCTGTTCATCGCCGATTCCGGTAAAGGAAGCAGCACTGGTACGGTTGGCCTTACGATAGGAGGATTTAAAAATATAGGGAATCCCCATCTTGATACAAATGGCTGAAACCTTTGAAGCCACCGTTTCCAGTAATTCTTCGGTTTCCACCACGCAGGGACCTGCAATGAGGAAAAAGTTTTTTTCATCGTACTGCTGACCCTTGAAAAGTTCTTTCAGATAAGCTTTCATGAAAAAATTTTGGATAAATATAACATGAAATTAGTTTGTATTTCTTTTATGCGATTAAACTATTTATATATTTAACAGTCAGAGGAATCGTACACCAAAAACAATCATATGAAATTCGCCTTATTGTCCGCTATTTGCCATTCTTTCCCTTTCCGCCTGTAAAAAGACTACCGTGGTCAACCAAACGGTAAACCAGGCTTATTCCGCTATTTATACCGTTAAGCCAGCCGATTGGGTTCAGGGGCAAAGCGGATCGACAGACGTATTTTTATTGTTACCCTTAGTATTCCGGAACTGGATGACAGTCATTAATACGCATGGCGGAGTGGAAGTGTATATTTCTTTTGACGGACGGCAGTCAAACTTATGAAACCATACCGGAAGTATTTGACGGGGTCGCTTATGGTTCCCTGCATACCACCGGATACGGTCACCATTGATTTGCGGGATGCAAACGGTGGCAGCCTGACCAGCGCTATTTCAGCGCCGCTTACAGTTAAAGTTGTGTCTGATAGATGCGCAACGCCTTCTGGACTAATTAATATTCACCGAATATTTCCCGGAGGGTATCGGCAATTTCACCCAGCGTGCATTTTGCTTCGACAGCCTCAACTACAACGGGCATGATATTTTCTCCTGAAGAAGCTTTATCGTTCAGGAGTTGTAATAACTGGTCACATTTCGCATGATCTCTTTGACTGCGGAGTCTGGCCAGTTTTTCTGTCTGGATTTTCCGGATGGAATCATCCACCCGGAAAACCGGTGTAAGGTCTTTTTCAGTCGGATTGAAATGCGTTTACGCCGACAATAATTTTTTCTTTGTTTTCCACTTCCCGCTGATATTCGTAAGCGCTTTTTGCAATTTCATTCTGCATAAATCCCTCTTCGATGGCAGCAACACTGCCGCCCGTATTCATCCATCTTCTTTGTATCAATTCCCACGCGGCTTGTTCCACCGATTCGGTGAGGCTTTCAACAAAATAACTTCCGCCGAGCGGATCAGCCGTTTCTGCAGCACCGCTTTCAAATCCGATGATCTGCTGGGTGCGCAGTGCGATGCCGGCTGCTTCTTCTGTTGGCAGACCCAAGCGCTTCATCATATCCGTTGGTATGCAGGGATTGTGTTCCGCCAAGTACGGCGGACAAGCGCCTGGATGGTTACCCGCGCAATATTATTCAGCGGTTGCTGCGCGGTAAGGGTACTTCCGCCGGTCTGGGCATGAAACCGGAGCATCATGGCCTGCGGATCAGTTGCCCCCAGCTCTTTCATGATCTGCGCCCACATGCGGCGGGCTGCCCTGAATTTGGCCACTTCCTCAAATAAATTATTGTGGGCATTGAAGAAAAAAGAAAGCCGTTTGCCAAAAACATTTATATCCAGTCCTTTTTCCATCGCCGCTTTCACATAGGCCTTACCGTTAGCGAGTGTAAATGCGATTTCCTGCACCGCTGTACTGCCGGCTTCCCGGATATGGTAACCCGAAATGGAAATGCTATTCCATTTGGGAATTTCCTTGCTGCACCATTCAAATATATCCGTGATGATGCGCATGGAAGGCCTGGGCGGATAAATATAGGTTCCGCGGGCTGCATATTCTTTCAGTATATCATTCTGAACCGTACCTGAAATTTTCTTCAGGTCAGCGCCCTGTTTTTTTGCAAGGGCGACATAAAATGCCAGCAGGATAAATCCCGTGGCGTTGATGGTCATGGACGTGCTGATTTTTTCCAGCTGAATTCCGGCAAAAAGTTCCTCCATATCCTGCGATGGAATCGATGGCAACACCTACTTTCCCCACTTCCCCTTCTGCCAGCGGATGATCGCTGTCGTATCCGATCTGTGTAGGCAGGTCGAAAGCCACGCTCAGTCCGGAAACGCCCTGGTTCGAGCAGATAGTGATATCGTTTATTGCTTTCTGCCGCAGTGCTGAACCCGGCATACTGTCGCATGGTCCACATTTTTGAACGGTACATATCCGGATAGATACCCCGTGTAAAAGGGAATTCTCCTGCGTTTTTCCTTCTGCGCGAGCAGCATCTGCCGCCTGATAAAATGGTTTGATTTCGATCCCGGAATCAGTTTGAATTTTTTTATGCATAGTCCAGGTTGAATGATCGGTTTTGGCAAATGTCCCCATTTTTTGATTCGGCTGCTTACAATTATTTCATCGCTATGGAAATATTGCTTTCCGTATTTTCGTTTACACATAAATAAAAGCCGATGTCGATTAGTAATACGCAACTGATCATTTCCATTGTTATTGCTGTAGTGCTGGCCGGCATCCTGGCTTTTCTGTTTTGGAAACAACGAAAACAGGCCAAACCGGGCGCGATAAATATGGAAAAGCCGGATAATGCTTCAGCTACGCCGATGCTAAAGCTCCAGGCTTATGAAAGACTGATCCTCCTGGCCGACCGGATCTCCATTCCGAACCTGGTGGGCAGGTCCAACCAACCGGGACTGAGTGTCCGGGAAATGCAGATCCCTGCTCACGCAAACCCTTCGTCAGGAGTTTGATCACAATATTACCCAGCAGATCTATGTCACCCCGGAAGCCTGGGATGCCATTCGGAACCTGAAGGAACAAAACCTGCTGATCATTAACCAGATCGCCTCTTTTCTTCCTGCCGAAGCAACCGGCCAGGATCTCAATAAGAATCTGCTCGAACTGATCATGCAAAATCCAAAGGTTTCCCTGCATAATGTGGTAGCGGATGCTCTGGCGTTTGAGGCGAAGAAAGTGATGGAGTTGAAAGGGTTGACGGATGACGGATGACGGTTGACGGACTCTGGCGAAACACCATGATTGAAATCCTGTCACTCAGATTCGCATAAAGTCCGTCAACCGTCATCCGTCATCCGTCAACCCTCATCCCCTCCGGATGTCCCGAAATAATATTAATTTTGCCAAATGGAAACCACCATTCAGTCCCCGCTTCACTTTACGCCACAGGCGGTTGAAGAGATCAGGCAACTGATGAACGCGGAAGGTTTTGATAAAAATACTTTTCTCAGGATCGGCG
>CAWDEH010000003.1:0-13951 GCA_963801295.1 uncultured Chitinophagaceae bacterium | reverse complement strand
TCAGGGAAGCCCTTTTTTTCAGTGATTCTGTTCGGGCTGCCGATTTAAAAAACATAAACCTCAGGGCTATTAAGGACTTCGGAGACAGATTTTCAACAGCTTCCGAAACAAAATGGTATGTGATTCGGGACGGCTATATGGCTTATTCCACGCTGAATGGCTTAGGCATCCGGGTTTTCTATAATAAGAAGGGGCGTTGGCAGGCCTCTCTTGCAAATTACACAGAAGATAGATTGCCAAAAGATATCAGGGCTATTGTTAAATCCACCTATTACGATTTTGCCATTACCATGGTACAGGAAGTGGAAACTCTTTCCGGTGGCGTTTATGTGATACATCTGGATGATAATAAAAGCATTAAGATTGTCAGGGTTACCAAAGACGGAAATATGGATACTTTGCAGGAATTTGAAAAATGAGTGCGGAATATTAACCCTTATCCCTGCGGCCGGTTGCCTTCGATGGAAGGCAACCTTTTTTATAGTCTACCATAAAGAAATATTAAGGCACCCGGGCAGGCAGGATTCCTTTTTGTTTCCATTTCTCAATAACGCCTGCCTCTACGCCGCACTCTCTGAGAATTGCTTCAAAATACGCATCACTATGCCCTTCAATAAACCAATCAATAGCATATGCAGTAAAGTCTTCGGTAATATTCAATTTGCCAAATAGTTTATTCCTGGTCAGAATATAGGCTGCTTTCCTTAGCATGCTACATCCGAGATCCATCCATACAATTGAGGGCTGAAGGAACGCCGGCATTAAGGCAGAACTCCACATATTTTGACAAGGGTGTCGCTACATACATAATAGCCTTCCCAAAATACCTGGTTGCAATCGTGCCTGAATGCTACATAACAGGGGAACCCCTGGGCATTGAAACCATATTCATACAATCCTCCTCCGTTTACAGCGCCCTCATTTTCTGTCAAAGGGCCATCGCTGGGAAAGTAGTTCCAATCAAATTTTTCAAGGTCATATCTCAAACCGTCCGAGTATAACGTTGTTTTCACCTGTGCCTTGTAATAGGAAATTGTGTTTAGTTCGTCAAATGCTCGTTGCCATTGTTCAAGAAGAGATTCCATAATATTTAAGGTAGTAAAATAACATTGAGATATTAGACTGAAAAAATTGGATCTGTCAATGTTTCCCTATAGAAGAGACTCAATTTCATTTTCAAAATGGAAAGCCCATACTCAATTGGATTCCAATCAAATATGGGCTGTGTAGCGAGGAGCAGACTTGAACTGCCGACCTTCGGGTTATGAATCCGATGCTCTAACCAGCTGAGCTACCTCGCCAAGGGCTGCAAAAGTAATAAATCCGGACTTATCCCGACTAACATTTTTCTTGCAATGATCAAGAAAGCAGGGATAAAACGGCAGGCTTCCTGCATTATGAAATATGAATCCAGACCAAAATCTAATTCTCAATATTGCACCGTCGGGATGCTCCGGATTTACAATCAGTTCCTGCCGGAATGGATGAATCAGGACTTCCATTTCCTCTCATGGGATGGCTCCTAAAAGCGGCCACTGTCACCCGGAAGAACCAAAGCATTGACAGGTAGCCGTTCGGTTAGCAAATTTAGCCCGCACCCGACCAGCTACCTCCTACGCCACGATCCTTTCATTGGCGAGATTCAGTCTTCTTTTCTCCATAAAAAGAAGTTGAAGAATATCCTGGATGGCTTCATTGATGACCAGCATGTAACAACCGCTGTCCACCATAATATTCGGGTTCAGCCGCCTGATTTATTCTTCACCGATATAGTATAGACGGGCCAAATGAATATCATTTTCATTTATCAACTCCATATCAGCGTATACGACCCATTTGCTAATTTTTGGGTTGATTCATTTGAATTATTATTTGACTCCGCATTCGGTCAATTCAAATCTCAGACAATTTTTCAATTCTTATATACCCGATTGGTGGGATTCCTGAACCATCCATTTCAGTGTTTTGTAGACATGGCCAGTTCCGGCCGGATATGGCGGACCATTTCTTCACTCATCCTGCTGAGGTTATATTCAGGTTTCCAGTTCCAATCCCGGCGGGCAGTATGATCGTTAATGGATTCCGGCCAGGTTTCTGCAATCGCCTGCCGGTAATCCGGAAGATATTCAACAGAAAAATCCGGTATCAGCCGTTTAATTTCCGCAGCTACTTCCTCCGGCGTAAAACTAATTCCGGCAAGATTATATGCAGTCCGGACGGTCAGCCGGGAAGCCGGTGCTTCCATCAGCTCAATAGTTCCCCGCACCGCATCATCCATATACATCATTGGCAGACGCGTATTTTCCCGGAGAAAACAGGAATAGGTTTCGCCGCGAACGGCCGCATGAAAAATTTCGATGGCGTAGTCTGTGGTTCCTCCTCCGGGCAGGGTTTTATAACTGATTAAACCGGGGTAGCGTATACTCCGGATGTCCACGCCGTACCGCCTGAAATAATAGTGACACCACTGCTCACCGCTTAACTTGCTGATGCCATAAACGGTGGCCGGCGTAGACCAGGCATTCTGCGGGCAATCTATTTTTGGCGCATCCGGACCAAAAACGGCGATGCTGCTGGGCCAGAAAACCCTTTGTATATCTTCTTCACGGGCCACCTCCAGCGTGTTGAGCAGGCTTTCCATATTCAGCTTCCAGGCTAATTCAGGATACTGTTCTCCTGAGGCAGACAACATGGCCGCGAGCAAATAAATCGTGTTGATCCCGTGCCGCTTTACCTGAACCTGCAAAATCTTTCTGTCCATGATATCCAACGGTAAAAAAGGGCCTCCTCCCTTCAGGAGATCCGATTCCCTTTTCAGGTCCGCAGCCACCACGGATTCTCCCCCGTATTTCTGCCGCAGCGCCAAAGTAAGTTCTGTTCCAATTTGCCCGCAGGCGCCAATCACCAGGATTTTTGGAGGAAGATTCATGTCATGGGTTGTTAACGGGGTTTTACCTGGTATAACAGGCAATGATCAATTCAATGCAATAGAAAATTTCTCAGTTGAAGGAGGGAGGCATTGTTGATCATTACAAATCATAAACTCCACAGAGCCGGTGACATTTGTTTTCGCATTTCCCCTTACTTTTACCAACTGCACAAAATCCACTTTCCCGTTAAAATATTTTACATCCACACCAAAAACATCCTCATGTTTTTTAAGCAGCTTGCCATTTTCCTTTACATTCCCGTCAAGCGTAAATAAAGGGTTTTTGGAAAAGCTGAATGAGGTAGGAACCGGACCGCCATCCGGTGTAAATTGGGAGTAAGTATGCCAGGGGCTGTTGACATCTATCATAAAGTGCAATTCATAAGTATTGCTCGCAATTTTTTTTGCAGAATAACTCCACTTGTACGGTGTCAGGTGACCCTGCGCAATTCCGGCAAATACAAATAGAACCGAGAGGAATAGTGTAAAAATTACTTTTTTCATTCGTAAATCTTTCTTTTTTTAAACAGCTTATAAGTTGTGCAAAGCTAATTCATTGATGTGTTTTGGGCATTCAATTCTCCTTATAAGAACACTTAATTGGCTATTTCGAACTAAAGCATTTGTTAAAATTAAGCAGGAATGACCATATTGTTCAGGTCTCCCAGGCCGCTGATTGTCATTGAAATCTCATCCTTCGCTTTCAGCCATTGCGGAATATAAGCGGGGTTTGACAGCGCAGCGGTTCCATTGAGTTCCAGTAGGCAACCACTACCTACGGTACCACTCCCTATCAAATCACCCGGATACAAGTCCACCCCGTAGGATGCGCGTTCGATGATCTCCGCAAATGTCCATTGCATTTCAGATAGGTTGCCACGGCTAAGCACCATTCCATTCACAGAACAATTCATTTCAAGTTTCCAGGTTTTGCCGGTATGACCTTCAGCACAAGCGGTTTCAAAAGTTACGAGTTCATCCATGGTCACCAGCCAGGGCCCTGTGCAGGTAGCAAAATCTTTCCCTTTAGCCGGGCCAAGATTCAGTTTCATCTCTTCCATTTGCAGAACGCGTGCACTCAGATCGTTCATGATCATCATTCCCCCGATATACTGATCCGCTTTCCGTGCGGAAATATTTCTACCCTGTTTTGAAATCACGATAGCGGCTTCCAGTTCAAAATCCAGCTGTTTAAAATGATCCGGCATGCAGGGCACATCGCCGGGACCCCGGACAGACCGGTGATTCGAAAAATAAAAAACAGGAAACCGGTCAAATTCAGGGATCATGGGAAGCCGCCTGTTTTTTCTGGCCGTTTCCACATGCTGCCGGAATGCATATCCATCCCGCAGAGAACCCGGTCTCGGAACGGGCGCCAACAAGCTAACCCGATCCACCATAATGCCTGATGAACGCCGCCATTGAATGTCTCCGATCACTTTCTTCTCCGCACTTTGAGCCAACGGCAACAGCGCATCCCATTCAGCCAGAAAAGGATCAATCATTTCAGGAAGCCGTTCATCCAAAACGTGCAACGGGAAAACAAGATCTTCCCGGATAAATCCAAAACGCTCTTGACCATTGTATAAAAAAGAAACCAGTTTCATTTCATCATTTAAAAAATATATCCGAGAACCCCGTAGTACCTTCATCCATCGGAATCAGTCCATCCACCATCCACCATCCACCCATCCACCATCAACCATCCACCATCCACCATCCACCATCAACCATCAACTATTAACTTCTTACAAATTCCCCCTCAACTCCTGCTCTTTCTCAATCGCTTTAAACAATGCTTTAAAATTCCCTTTTCCAAAGCTTTTTGCGCCCTTGCGCTGGATGATTTCAAAAAATACAGTAGGGCGGTCTTCCACCGGTTTACTAAAGATCTGTAATAAATAGCCTTCCGGATCACGGTCAACCAGAATGCCCAGGTTCTTCAGCGGCTGCAGGTTTTCTTCCATCTTCCCTACCCTTTCTTCCAGTCCGTCGTAATAGGTTTCCGGTACTTTCAGAAATTCAACTCCCCGTTTCATGAGCTCCGTAACGGTATGCACAATATCATTTGTAGCCAGTGCAACATGCTGTACACCTTCGCCGCCATAAAACTCGAGGTATTCCTCAACCTGCGATTTTTTCTTTCCTTCAGCGGGTTCATTGATCGGGAATTTAACATACCCGTTACCACTACTCATCACCTTGCTCATCAATGCAGAATATTCTGTTGAAATATCCTGATCATCAAACGTAAGGATATTCCTGAAACCCATCACCTGTTCATAAAAAGAAACCCATTTGTTCATTTGATTCCAGCCCACATTTCCCACACAATGATCTACGTAAAGCAAACCGGTACTGCTGCTTTCCAAACCAGATTCCCATTTTCTGAATCCGGGCATGAAAGCGCCGAAATACTGTTTGCGGTCAATAAATAAATGAACGGTGTCGCCATATAACCTGATACCACTGATGCCGAGCTCACCGTTTTCATCGCTAAGCATCTCCGGCTCCAGCCAGCTGTGCGCGCCTCGTTTCGTGGTTTCCCGCCAGGCCTTTTTGGCGTCGTCAACCATCAGTGCAATGGCTTTCACGCCGTCGCCATGACGGCTGACATGCTCCGCAACGGGAGTGCCCTGATGTAGCGAAGTGGTGAGCACAAAAGTCAGTTGATGCTGTTGTATCACATAACTGACAAGGTCACGGTTGCCGGTTTCGGGGCCGGCATAAGCAACTGGCTGAAAACCGAAAGCCGACATATAATAATGCGCAGCCTGCTTGGCGTTGCCCACATAAAATTCAATATAATCCGTGCCGTGCAGCGGAAGAAAATCATTTTCTCCGGAGGTGGAAGAACGGACGCTGCTTTTGCGTTCCATAAAACATGAATAAAATGAAATGAGTAATGAGAAAGTACGTGATCAGGTACGCAAAGGCTTCTGCGAAGCCACTGCAAGTGTCTCCAGGAGGAAAACATAATTACCCCGCTGATCAGGAAAGATTTTATATGGATAGTCCGGTCTCATTCGTGCATCAGATCAAACCGATCTGTGACGAAGGTAGAAACAAATAGCCATCGCCACAACAAAACCGATCAGAACCACTTTATTCCAGCTTTTGGCTATTTTTTGCGCACGCAATGCATCTTCATGACTGATCATCTCTTCGCGGATTTCCCGGGAATATCCACCCTTGGCCATAAACTGCGTACCCTTGGGAGTGATTTCAATGGAAAGCCCTTCCGGACCGACAATTCCCCGGATCAATCCGTCCTCAAACAGGATATCCTGGAGTCCATCCAGGTCATTGCCGAATAACTCGCTATACCTGCCATGAAACACCGTAAGTGAAACATTGCCGTTTTCTTCAAACTCATTCATCAGTAAGGAAAGTAAGCCGTCCAGCTTCTCGTCGAGACCTGTGATTTTGCCCGTTAACTGCATCTGTTGATCTGTTTATATTCATGCAAAGAATGCATTCATAGGAATGGATCACAGATCGCATGGGCCCGTTAAGACATTAGCCGCTTATAATGCTTATAAGGAGTGTGCGTGAAAGAAATTTCAAAGGAGTGGGATCTCATAAAAATAAAAACATTTTGTCTAAAAGCAAATATTTTTTAGATCGGCGTACCTTGTTTTAAATAATTGTTATGCCTCCTTATATTCAAAGGGGCCGGATTCCGCCCAAACGGCATACCCAGTTCCGTCAGCCTGATGGAACCCTGTACGCGGAACAGCTTTTCTCGACGGAAGGATTCTCCAACGATTCCTCCCTCCTATATCATTGTCATGCCCCGACAGCGATCGTCCATATTGACGAGCCGGTATCGGTAAAGCCGGAAATTGCTGAAGAAAAAATGCTGAAACACAGGAGTCTGGAGGGTTTTAGTATAAAACCGGCTGTCGACTACCTGGATAGCCGGGTCCCGGTTTTAGTCAATAACGACGTGCATATTTCCCTGGCCGCTCCCCGGGAGTCCCTGAAAAACTACTTTTACAAAAACGCCGATGCGGATGAATTGATTTTTGTGCATGAAGGTGGCGGCAGGCTGGATTGCCAGTACGGATCTGTCCCATTTCGGGAAGGCGATTATCTGCTGATTCCCAGAGGCACTATTTACCAGATTCATTTCAACGGACCTGAAAACCGCCTTTTCCTTGCAGAATCCTTCAGCCCGGTCCGCTTCCCTGATAAATACCTGAGCCGCTACGGCCAGTTGCTCGAACATTCCCCCTATTGCGAAAGAGATATTCACGGGCCCGGCGAACTGAATACGGTGAATGAAAAAGGGGATTTTCTCATAAAAACCAAAAAGCAGGGGATCCTGTATGGCATTCATTATGGCCATCATCCTTTTGATGTGGTGGGCTGGGATGGCTGTTGTTATCCGTTCACCTTATCCATTCATGATTTTGAGCCCGTCACGGGCCGCGTGCACCAGCCTCCTCCGGTTCATCAGACTTTCGAGGGAAGGAATTTTGTGGTTTGCTCTTTTGTTCCGCGTATGTTCGACTACCATCCTTTGTCGGTACCGGTTCCTTATAACCACAGCAATATTGACAGCGACGAACTTCTCTATTATGTGGATGGGGATTTTATGAGCCGCAAACAGGTAAGCCGGGGCATGATCACTTTGCATCCGGCCGGAATTCCGCATGGTCCCCACCCCGGCATGGTGGAGAAGAGTCTGGGCGCAAAAGAAACTAAGGAACTGGCCGTGATGCTGGATAGTTTTCATCCGCTGATGTTAACCCGTGCCGCACTGGAAATCGAAAATAAAGATTATATCAATTCCTGGAAATGATCATCAACCGCGACATCCTCACACTCGAAGAATTCAGAAAACAGGAATTAAGATCTCTGCCCAATGCAACTGGAGAACTGAGCAATCTGCTGCGCGATATAGCGCTGGCCGCCAAGCGCGTGAATGTGGAGGTGAATAAAGCAGGACTGGTTGACATTCTCGGAGAAACCGGAGCCGTTAATATTCAGGGTGAATCCGTACAAAGGCTCGATGAATTTGCAAATGCGGAATTCATGGCCGTGCTGCAACGGGGCGTCAGTTGCGCCGGAATTGCATCCGAGGAACTCGACGAGTTTGTTGCATTCAACGAAGAACTCTGCAATCAGTCCAAGTACGTAGTGGTCATGGATCCGCTGGACGGCAGCAGTAATATTGACGTGAACATTTCCATCGGAACCATTTTCGGGGTTTACCGGAGAAAGAGCATTAAAGGAATGCCTTGTGTACTGGAAGATTTTTTGCAGAAGGGAGAGAATCTGGTGGCCGCGGGATATGTCATTTACGGCTCCTCCACTATGCTGGTTTATGCCACCCGTCGGGGAGTCAACGGCTTTACCCTCGATCCGTCCATCGGGGAATTTACATTAAGTCATCCCGATATCCGCTGTCCTGAACAGGGAAAAACATATTCCGTTAATCACGGGAATTTTTTCGCCTACAATGAAAAAGTGCAGAAATATATTGAAGACTGTCAAAGGAAAACCAAAGCCGATGGCGGCCCATATTCCCAGCGGTATACGGGAAGTATGGTAGCCGACATGCACCGCAACATGCTGAAAGGCGGAATATTCCTTTATCCGGGAACTGATGTCAACCCCAATGGGAAACTTCGCCTGGTTTATGAATGCAATCCTTTTGCTTTTATTCTGGAAGTCGCGAACGGAATCGCGACCAATGGTAAGGATAAGATTCTTCAGATTCAGCCCCAATCCCTCCATCAGCGCATCTCCTTTTTTGCCGGCAGCAAAAGTATGATGGAAGCGTTTGCATGAGATGCCAGTGGGATCAGGTCTTTTTTATCCAAACACTCACCGAACCTGGTGAAACCTGAAAATTTCCTTTGCCGTTTTCATCCAGCGTTACGATTTCCGTGTGATTTTGAAGAAAGTCCGTGAACTGATTCCCCGCATACCGTTCTCCCATTGCCATATTTTTAAAGCCGTGCTCATCATTGCTGATCAGTACCGCACATCCTTCATGCTCCGCATCTCCCAGGCGGGTCCAGCCAATACAACTGCCGTGATCAAGATAGTCCTTTTGTTCTCCGTAAGCAAACTGCTTCCGCGCACGGATCAGCAGATCCAGTTTATTCACTTGCGGCATAAAAATTTCATGATCCTGCCCGTCCTGGCCTTTATCTGTATAATGGCCGCTATACAAATCAGGGTAAAAAATACAGGGATACCCCTGCTTACGTAAAAGGATCAATGCGTAAGCGATGGGCTTGAACCAGGGATCCACCGGCGCTTCCAGGGCCTGCAGCGGTTGGGTATCATGATTGGCAACCACCGTTACGGTAAGGTCCGGCCGTACCGAAACAAGTGTATCCTGAAAAATAGTGTGCAGATCATATTCCCTGCCGGCACGGGATGCGGCATGGAAATTATTTTGGAGACAGGCATCAAACAAGCTCATTCTTCCTCCTGTGGCTTCGATATATTTCAGCAGGAGAGGAAGATTTCCCGGAGACCAGTACTCTCCCACCGCAAATAATTCCGGATTAATTTCATTCCGCATGGCGTCCAGCCATTCATTGAAGAACTTTGGGGAAATATGTTTTACTGCATCTAACCGGAAACCGTCATAATGCAGCGTATCGTATAACCATTTTCCCCAGCGTTTCAATTCTTCGCGCACGGCAGGATTCCTGAACTCAATATCGCAATACATCAGGTAATCATAATTCCCCTTCTCATCATCCACCACCTCTTCCCACCCTTCTCCGTATGGATTGTTGACGATACTGAAAATAGCCGTCTCATCCAGATTTGCAGCATAATCAACACCGGAGAAACAATGATAATCCCAAATGAATTTGGAATACTTCCCTTTCCTGCCCGGAAATGTAAATTTGGTGTAGGCTTCGATCTCAAACGGATCACTGGTAAATTCATTCCGGTTATCAGGATTTACACGGCGCACCATCACTTTCTCTTTCTCCCCGGCGCCTCCCATATGATTCAGCACCACATCTACATAGATTTTTATTCCTGCCTGCTGTAAGCTTTTGATAGCAGCAATCAATTCCTTCTTCGTTCCGTATTTAGTCCCGACTGACCCCTTTTGATCAAATTCGCCCAGATCATAGATATCGTAGGAATCATAACCGATGGACCGGCCTCCTTCCGTTCCCTTACTGGCAGGCGGCAGCCAGAGGGCCGTAATGCCCATATCAGTGAGTTTCGGAGTTTCGGCTTTTAACTGATCCCACAATTTGCCGTCATCGGGTAAATACCAGTGAAAAGCCTGAAGGATCGTACCGTTTATCATTGGTTAGTCTGCTTTGAGACTTTTATATTGTGCCGGATCACATCCCAGTATTCCTTTCCATAATCCACCAGAATTTCAGCACCGGCCGGAATATTCCGGGCAGCATCGATATATACCTTATCCCCCTCCGCTTTGTATTCTGCGTTATTTCGCAGACCCTTGATCCTGCCAAGGCCCCGCGCATCATTGGCAAAGCGGCCCAGGGCTTTCAGATAAGTTGAAGCGTCCACTACCCGTTTTCTGTCAATATAAAATATATAACCATTGGACCAGTTCCGGTGATCCACCTCTTTCCAGCTTGTCAATTTACCCTTATATTCTATGATACGGGCGCCTTTCGGAATTAATTTCTTCGTAAATAATCCCTTGCCTGAATTGGGTATGGAAGAAGCTTTAACGTACAACTGCCGGGAAAGGAAAGCCATAAATAACTAGTAAATCCGGTTCTGAAAACAAGACCGGTATTTTAATGATAAAATATTGTGCCATGGATTAATGCTGGTACACCCTTACATAATCCACCAGCATCTTTTGCGGAAATGCAGTGCTGATATCGGGTGAACCGGGCCAGTCGCCGCCGACTGCCACATTAAAGAGTAAGTAATGAGGATGGTTGAACGGGTTGTATGCCGCTTTAATATCGGATGGTTTGGCTGATACATATACCTGATTGTCTACAAGTATTTGATACTGATCTTTCCCCCAGATCAGGCTGTACAGATGAAAGTCGTCGGAGAAATCGCCGTTGGCCAGGTCGTACCGGTTATTGAATGTGCCTTCGGAACCATCGTCATTTTTCCAGTGAAAGGAACCCACGACCTGCTTTGGATTCTTACCGACTAATTCCATGATATCAATTTCCCCGCAATAAGGCCAGCCCTTACTGGCGATATCATTTCCCAGCATCCACAATGCAGGCCACATACCACTTTGAACGGGGAGTTTGGCCCGGATATCAATTCGCCCGTACTGAAATTCATGTTTACCGGCAGTTGTAATTCTTGCCGATGTATAGTTACGGTTACCCATATCTTCTTTTTTCGCTTCAATCACCAGGTTACCGTTCTGCAGGTACGCATTTTTATTTCCGGACGTATAATATTCCAGTTCATTATTTCCCCAGCCACTGCCGCCGGTTTCATAGTTCCAGTCTGCACTGTGCAATGCTGTCCCGTTAAATTCATCCTGCCATACCAGCCGGTATCCGGGATAAACGGTTATGAGGGTATCATTTGCGCCACCGCCCGGAGAAATATTTTTCTTATCGCAGGAGAAGCCTGTCAGCAAAAAGAGTACAGGCAACAATAATCCCGGAATTACACAGCATCTGATTTTCATTCGTGAATTTTAATATTATGAGTTGTTTATTTCATCCTGCCTGGGTCGGACGATGAACCGCAGCGACTGATCCTTATTAAGATAAGCGATCATCCAGTTGAACAATGTTTTGATCCGGTTACGGTAATTGATCAGGGATATCAGGTGTATAAAAAGCCACATGGCCCAGGCTATGAAGCCCCTGAAATGCAGTTTTGGCGGCAGGTCAGCCACTGCTTTATTGCGACCGATGATGGCCATTGTCCCCTTATCCCGATAGTGAAATGGCGTCTGCGGTTTGCCTTTTATGGCGGCTTCCAGGTTTTTCCCCAGTAGTTTTCCCTGCTGTATGGCAACCTGCGCCACCTGGGGATGACCGTTAGGATAGGGCTGATCATGGGTTTGTATACAGGTATCGCCGATGGCAAATATATCCTCTACCCCGGTCACTTTATTAAACGGATCGGCAATCATGCGTTTCCCCCTGCCGTAACTTTCTTTCGGTATGCCTTCAAACATCATGGCCGTTACACCGGCGGCCCAGATCAGGGTTTTGGCTTCTATGATTTCCCCGGTGGATAATACTACTTTATCATCCGCAAAATCTTTTACCTGTGTATTCAGTTTTATGATCACCCCCATTTTATGCAGGGTATCATAAGTATCCTTATGGGTAGCCTCGCTCATGGGAGCCAGTAAATTGCTGCCTCCGTCAACCAGGAAGATATATCCGCGCAAGCCATGAAACTCCGGGTAATCCCGGCGAAAACTATTTGCCCGCAGATCGGCAAACATACCGGATACTTCCACGCCGGTAGGTCCCCCACCTGCCACTACAACCGTCAGTAATTTTTTTCTTTCTTCCGGGTTCGTGCTGATGCTCGCCAGTTCAAGCCTTTGCAAAACGGTATTGCGCATGTTCAGTGCGTCATTCACATTTTTCATCGGAATGGCATTCTTACGAACATTCTCCATTCCGAAATAATTTGTTTCTGCCCCGGTGGCAAAAACCAGGTAATCGTATTCGACCTCCCCATTGTCCAGATAACAAACATGAGCAGCCGGATCCACTTTTTCCAGTTTCCCCAGGCGGAATTGGATATTCCTGTATTTCTGAAATAATTTCCGGAACGGATAGCTGATATTTGAGTTTTCCAGGAATCCGGTGGCTACCTGATAAAGCAGGGGCGGAAAGAAATTATAATTGTTCTTATCTACGAAAGTGATTTGAAAATGCGGATTATTCTTCAAACGGAGCGCGAGATTGACGCCTCCGAATCCGCCGCCGATGATCACCAGTTTTTTCGGGATGATCCCGGTAGAAGGATTATTACTCATAACTGCAAAATTAATCCATCCTGCTCATTCGATCAGGGATTAACGGCAACTTATAAATTTGGGGATCTTTTCCCGCCTTTCGGGGATTAAATTCGATCTTTAAAAAACAGAAACAATCCACATGAAACAGATTTTTTTGAACGGCTTTCTCGTATTGGCCTCACTGTTCTGCCTGCGGCCGGCTTTTTCACAAAACCCTGTTTTCGCAGATTCCATTGATCATATTTCAAAAAAAGTGGCTGACTGGCAGTTACAGTCATGGGCAACCTATGGATGGCCCCACCCGAAATATGACTGGACCAACGGCGCTGCTTATGCGGGACTACTGGCTTTTGCGAGGGAAAGTAAAAATCAGACCTATTTCAATTTTTTGAAAGGTATTGGCAAGGACCTTAGCTGGACTACCGGGCCGCGCCGCGGACATGCCGACGATTATTGTGTGGCGCAGACTTTCGGGCAACTGGCAACAATTTTCCATGAGCCTTCCTGGACACATCCTTTTCGCGAACAGGCAGACAGTATTCTGACCTGGCCGCATACAGAAAGCCTGGAATTTATCAACAGGGTTGGCGACCGGGAATGGGCCTGGTGCGATGCATTGTTTATGGGACCTCCGGCTTTTGCTTACCTGTCCACTGCAACCGGTGATCTGAAATACCTCGATAGTGCCTGCGCCTGGTGGTGGAAGACCACGGATTATTTATATGATCAGGAGGAACATCTCTATTACCGCGACAGTCATTTTTTCAACCAGCGGGAAAAGAACGGGAAAAAAGTATTCTGGTCGCGCGGTAACGGCTGGGTCATGGGGGGACTGGTTCGTATGCTGGAGAATATGCCAAAAGACTATCCGGGCAAACCCCGTTTCGAAAAATTATACCGGGATATGGCGGCAAAGATCATCGGGTTGCAACAACCCGATGGAACCTGGCATGCCTCCCTGCTCGATCCGCTGGCGTATCCCATTAAAGAAACCAGTGGCACCGGTTTTTATTGTTATACCCTTGCCTGGGGCATCCGCCACGGCCTGTTGAAAAAATCCGTTTATATGCCTTCCGTATTAAAGGCCT
>CAWDEH010000002.1:0-185235 GCA_963801295.1 uncultured Chitinophagaceae bacterium | reverse complement strand
AAGGGATGACGGTTGACGGTTGACGGTTGACGGACTCTGGCGAAACACCATGATTGAAATTCTGTCACTCAGATTCGCATAAAGTCCGTCAACCGTCAACCGTCATCCGTCAACCCTCATCCCCTCCGGATGTCCCGAAATAATATTAATTTTGCCAAATGGAAACCACCATTCAGTCCCCGCTTCACTTTACGCCACAGGCGGTTGAAGAGATCAGGCAACTGATGAATGCGGAAGGTTTTGATAAAAATACTTTTCTCAGGATCGGCGTAAAAGGAGGCGGCTGCTCCGGCCTCACTTATATTCTGGGATTCGATAAACTTCAGGAAAACGATGAACAATACGAATCGGAAGGACTCTCCTTTATTATGAATCCCTCTCACGGCATTTACCTGGCCGGTATGGAAATACACTGGGAGAATGGCCTCAATGCCCGCGGATTTACTTTCAAAAATCCGAATGCTTCTAAAACCTGCGGCTGCGGAACGTCGTTTGCGGTTTGATTGTTGAAGACCTTATTGGTTGACGGATGACGGTTGACGGATGACGGACTTTATGCGAATCTGAGAGACAGGATTTCAATCACGGTGTTTCACCAAAGTCCGTCAACCGTCAACCGTCATCCGTCAACCAATAACGTTACGTCGTTTCCACCCTATCCTCATTCTCCCCCTGATGCCGCGTGTCCACATTCCGGTAAGACAGGAAGAAGACGACCGGGAAAATCAGTAAGGAAAATATTGTGGCGCAGATCAGTCCGCCGATGACCACGCGGGCCAGCGGCCGGGAACTTTCTGATCCGATGCCGGCAGAGAGCGCCGCGGGAAGTAATCCGATAGTGGCCATAAGGGCCGTCATCAGTACCGGACGGATCAGTGAATTCACGCCGCGTTTCACGGAGGTAAACAATGGATTTTCCCCGCGCAGCTTTTCCAGGTTTTGTTTAAAGGCGGTGATTAGCAATACGCCTTCCAGGATGCAGATCCCGAAGAGAGCAATGAAGCCGATACCAGCGGAAATGCTGAAGTTGGTTCCCGTTATCAGCAGCGCCAGGATCCCGCCAACCACGGCAAAGGGAACATTCAGAAATACCAGTCCTGCGTCTTTCAGGTTGCCGAACATGATGAACAGCAGAAGGAAGATCAGCAGCAGGCTGATGGGCACCACTTCCAGCAACCGTTTGGATGCCCTTTGCTGATTTTCAAAATCACCCTGCCAGACCATGTTGATAACCTCTTTTCAATTTCACCTGTTCTTCCACTTTTTCCTGTGCTTCTTTAATGGTGCTGCCCATATCGCGGCCGGCAATAGAAAATTTGATGGCGGAATATCTTTCGTTATCATCCCGGAAAATCAGACAGGGGCCGGTCTTTAATGAAATGTCGGCAATTTCATGCACCGGTACTTTGGAGCCGCCGGAAGTGGGCACCAGCAGGTTGCCGATATCCGTTTCCGAACTTCTGAATTCTTCCGGGAAACGGATGCGGATATCAAACCGGCGCACGCCCTCATATAACTGGGTGACTGCCTTGCCGCCAATGGCCATTTCAATGACGGCATTGGCATCCGCCGCTGAAACGCCATAGAGCGCCATCCGGCTCTGATTCAGGTCGATATCGAGTTCCGGCTGACCGATATTCCGGATCACGCCCAGGTCTTCAATTCCCCGCACTTTCTTCAGAATATTGTACACTTCATCAGATTTGGCTTCCATATAATTCAAGGAATCGCCAAATATTTTCACACAGATGGAGCCTTTTACGCCAGACACCGCTTCTTCCACATTATCCATGATGGGCTGGGAGAAATTGAGTTCGGCGCCGGGAATCACGGACAATGCTTTTCGCATTTTTTCAATCAGTTCGTGCTTTGGATATTTTTGGATTCCATTCTTCCTGCGGATAAAGGGATACGTCGAATTCATTATTATAAAATCCGGTAACATCCGTTCCGTCGTCCGGCCTTCCGGTTTGGGAAACCACTTTCCGGACCTGCGGGAAACCCATCATGATCCCCCGCATCTGATTGGCCACCTGCACCGATTTGTCCAGTGCAATGCTGTAAGGCATCGTGGCCCGCACCCAGATCGATCCTTCATTCAGTTCGGGAAGAAATTCACTTCCCAGGAATTTAAATGAATATAATCCCAGTACGATCACGATGGCTGATACGCCAAGCGATAATCTTTTATTGATGGAATACAAACCGGAATCCGTTCATTATCCAGCCCGTCATCAGATGGGTAAACGGATTATGTTTTTCCCGAACATTCTTACTCAGTAATGCCTTCACCAGCACCGGCACCAGGGTCAGTGTAAAAATCAGCGCACCCAGTAACGCAAATCCCAAAGTATAAGCCAGCGGGGAAAACATTTTTCCTTCCACTTTCTGAAAGGAGAAAATGGGCAGCAGGGCGGTAATGATGATCACTTTGGAAAAGAAGATGGCTTTTCCGAGTTCGGCGCCTTTCTTTTTGATCATGCCCATCTTGGCCAGTTTGTTGAACCGCTCCATGCTATGCTCCCTGGCCTGCTGATCCAGCATCACAAACAATCCTTCCACCATTACCACGGCTCCGTCTATGATGATCCCGAAGTCAATGGCGCCCAGGGAAAGCAGATTGGCCGACATGCCCATAAAATGCAGACAGATAAAAGAAAACAGCAGAGAAAGCGGAATGATGATGGAAACGATCAGGGTTGTGCGCCAGTTGAACATGAACAGGGAAACGATCAGCGTCACCAGCAGAATCCCTTCAATGAGGTTATGCATCACCGTATGGGTGGCATAATGGATCAGTTCTTCCCGGTTATAAAAGGGAACGATTTTTACATCCGGCAGGTAAAACCCGGTCATTCAGTTTTTTAATTTTCTACTTTGAGCGCCTGGATCACTTTATCCGGATTTTCTCCTTTGCGCATCAGCACGATGGCTTCCACCGCATCGTCGGCGTTCTTCAGCTTCCGGCTGCTTCCGCTGTCTATTGCATCCGACCGTGCCTACTTCGCCGAGCCTCGGCAGTGGCGGCCACCTGGATATCGGCTACGTCTTTCGCCAGTACCGGAATACCATTGATGTTCGCGATAAAAATATTCCGGATCTCATTGATGTCATTCAATAATCCAATGCCCGCGCACAATATATGCCTGCGCGTTTTTTTTGATCACATCCCCGCCGATATTGATATTGCTTTTGCTGACTGCGGTATAAACGTCGAGTGGCGTAATGCCGAGTCCGGCAAGCTTTTGCGGATTCACCCGGATCTCATAAGATTTTACGGATCCGCCAAAACTTACGATGTCCGCAATGCCCGGAACGGAACGCAGTTCCCGGTCGACCGTCCAGTCCTGAATGGTTTTTAATTCCATCGGATCCCGGAAAGAACTCTCCAGGGTATAACGGAATATTTCGCCTGTAGGCCCTGTTGGTGGCTGTACCTGCGGAGAAATATTTTCGGGCAGTGTCACATTCTGGATCATGTTATTTACCTGCATGCGCGCATAACTGTCGTCTACGCCATCTTCAAAAATCAGTTTAACGGAAGAGAGACCGAAGATGCTGGTGGAACGCAGACTGGTTTTCCTGTTCACGGGATTCAGGGCAATCTCCAATGGAATGGTCACGAATTTTTCAACTTCTTCCGCGCTTCTGCCTGGCCATTGGGTGATGATGGAGATCTCGGTATTGGTGACATCCGGAAATGCCTCGATGGGCATATTAACGAATGTGATCACGCCATAGATCACCATGATGATGGTGGCGAAATAAATGAAATATTTATTTTTTAAAGAGAACGCGAGTATTTTCCGAAGGGTCTTGTTCATCAATACGGTGATTGTACTAACTGTTGAGTTCCTGATAAATTAATAGTGCCTGGGTTCCGATCAGTTTTTCTCCCTCCGACAGTCCTGCAGAAATGAAGGAGCGGTCGCCGACGGTATTCATTACCTGAACCGGACGGATCGTAATATCCGAGGGGCTTTTATAAACCAGCACATAATACTGGCTGTGATCGAATATCAATGCGCTGGAAGGAATGCTGATCATTTTTTTATTTTCCGTATTCCTCACCAGTACGCTGGCAAACATTTCCGGTTTCAGCAGGTAACCCGGATTGGGCAGCACGATGCGCAGCTTCATCACTTTGTTGGCAGGGTCCAGCACATTCATGATCTTATCCACTTTGCCATGGAAAATTTTTCCCGGATAGGAGAGGGTTGTTACCTGCACGCTGTCGCCACTTTTTACGTTGGCAATATTCGATTCGTAAACATTTGCCATCACCCATACATTTTTCAGATCGGATATGGTAAAGAGCCCGGTGGCATTATCTGTCCGGATCATCATATTGTTGTTGACCTGCTTCTCCACAATAAATCCATCGATGGGCGCTTTCACCACGTAATCGCCGTTCATACTGCCTCCGTTAAGATTCAATACCCGCTGTGCTTTCTGCAGGCGGATAAAGCCTGGTTATAGGATTCCTGGGCTGCGAGTTGTCCCGTTGGGAAGCCAGTCCGCTTTTATACATATCATTGGCGGCATCGAGTGATTTTTTTGCGAGGTCCAGGTTGGATTTTGCCAGGGTATAATCGTTGCTGAAACCGGCCATTTCCACGCTTCTTCAGCACAGCCAGGGTTTGTCCTTTTTTTACATAGTCTCCCAGCATTACCCTGATATCCGAAACCTGGCCGCTGATCACCGGATAAATTTTAATAACCTGATCTTCGTTGAAATCCACTTTACCTGTCAGCGTGAGGGAATTCAATACCCTGGAAGAACCTACCGTATCGATTTCAATTGTTTTCAACAGGGAATCCGGTAAAATATATCCTTGTTTTTCTTCCTCTGTCTGCCTGCTTTTCCAGTGCAGGAATAAAAGCCCGCGGATAAAAATGAGAAGAATGAGCGATGAAATTTTATATAGGAGTGCGCATATTTTTTGGTAAACCATTTTAAGGATGGAAGAACTCGGTTCCGGTGTAATAGTTGATATCTTCAAATGCGATCAGCCGGTTGAACAGAATACTGTTGGAGGCCAGGATATTCTGTTTGTAGGAATCGTAGAAATCCAGGAAATCCAGCAGTGTGATATTTCTTTTCTGATAGTTGATCAGTACTTCATGTAAGCAGCCTGTCGAAATCGGATAAAAATTCGGGATCAATCGATTTCATACATTTTATCATTCGAAAATGCTTTCTGCAGCGAACGGAAAACATTTTCCTGTACCGTGGCTTCCGTACTTTGCTGCAAGGCTGTATAAGCATCCGTGTTGAGTTTTGCGGAAAGGATATTTCCTTTGTTCCGGTTAAAAAACGGAAGGTCGATGGCCGCACCCAGACTGCTCAGATTGTTGATATAACTTCCCTGCTGATCGTAAGCCAGGGAAAGGGTCAGATTCGGAACCGCCAGGGCTTTCTGATAATTATAATTCAGTTTGCTGATATCCACGTTTGTGCGGGCAATCTGCAGGTCCGACCGGTTTTTATAGGCGGAATCCAGCAGGGTGTTTAACGGATAAGCGGCGGGATCAAATGAGCGCAGTGTGCCTGGTATCCACCACCGGGACGATAAATATTTCTTTACCTGCAATACCAGTCTCAGTTCACTTTGCAGATCATTGATCTGGTTGTTCAGATCATTGTATTCATTCAGCAGGGTGTACAGCTGGGCTTTTACCCGGACCACTTCTTTTTCGGCGATATATCCCTTCCCTGCCTGCTCATCGAAAGCGTCCACCACCTGCTGCAGTGATTTAATTTCTTCTGCATAAACGCCGGCAGATTGCAACAAATAATAGATATTGAAAAAATCGGTGCGCAAGCGTATATTTTAAGGTCCTGATCAGGTCGTAAAACTGATAGGTGGCCAGGCGGGTGTTTGCCTGTGCCATTTTTACCTGTTTATTCCGCTGACCGGCCAGGTAAACCAGTTGGGATAACTGGGCGGAAAGTTCGCCGCCGTTTTCGCCGGAGCCAGTCGGGAAAAAAGCTTTTGGTTTGGGTATTGTATAAACTGTAAAAAACAGAAAGATTGGGATTGGGATAAAGCCGGGCCTGAATCTCCTGCGCCTGCTGCGCGCTGGATATTATATTTCTGCGGCAAGCAGTGAAAAATTCCCGGAAATAAATAAATGTTCTGCACTGTCGAGGCTGATCCGGAGGGTATCGGCAGGAACCTGTGCATTCCCGGAATGCAATATACAACGACAAGGATCAGGAATGCAATGAACTTTTGTAGCATGGTTTTCAGAGGTTATTGAACGACGGCATTCAGACGGAAGCCGATGCCGTGGATTGTTTCGATATTGGCAGAAGGGTCGGTTTTAAAATATTTTCTGAGTTTGGTGATGAACACATCCATACTTCTCCCGAGGAAATAATCGTCTTTTCCCCACACATTCAGCAATACTTCTTCCCTTTTCAGGATCCGGTTGGGATGTTCACAAAGGAACTGAAGAAGTTCTGCTTCTTTCTGCGTCAGATTGTGTTCCGCCTTATCCACCATCAGTTTCAGGTTGTTGAATGAAAAATGCATATCGCCGATCTGAAAGGACTGGGATCTTTCCGAATACATTTTTTTTGTTCTGCGTAAAAACACTTCTATGCGGAGTAATAATTCCTGCATGCTGAAGGGCTTTGACGATATAATCGTCGCCCCCGGATTCAAAACCATGGATCCGGTCTTCTTCCAGCGATTTGGCCGTGATGAAAAGAATGGGAATGATATCCGTTTGCTGTCTTATTTTTTTGGCAACGGCAAATCCGTCTTTGTTGGGCATCATCACGTCGAGCAGACAAATGTCAAAATTTTCTTTGTTGAATTTATCAATGGCAGACTGCCCGTCGGGGCAAAGCACCACCTCATAACCGGCATCCACGAGATTGTCCTTGATTACATAACCGAGGGAAAGATCATCTTCTGCCAGTAATACTTTTGCTTTTGTGTTCATTTGGGTCTGATGTTAGGTTCATTAAGGAAATTATTGAAAAGGGATGAGGAGCCTGAATTCAGTGCCGATGCCGGGCAAACTGTTCACCCTGATCTTCCCGTCATGTCCGTCAATGATGCGTTTTACAAAATTCAATCCCAGTCCGAAGCCTTTTACATCGTGCACATCTCCGGTTGGCACCCGATAAAATTTTTTGAAAATATTTTTAATATATTTTTTTTCGATTCCAATCCCATTGTCTTTAACCGAAATGAAATAATCGGAATCCTCCCGGCCCGCTTCCACCACAATATGCGGGGAACTGGAATATTTTAAAGCATTTTCCAGCAGGTTGACCACGGCCAGTTCCAGGTGGGTTTCGTCTCCCTGGATAAATGTTTCGTAATTATCCACTTTCAGTTCCACTTTCGCCTGCCGCTGTTCAATCAGCGGCTGAAGTTTGTTGAGCGCCTGTTCGATGAGCAAGGCCGGATTGATAGTTTTGTTTGTCAATCGGCAGTCTTTTATTTTCAGCCGAAGCGGATTTCAGTAATTTTTCCACCTGGTTCTGCAAATGGGCCGTTTGATTCTGAATGATGGAAGCATATCGTTTCAGCCGGTCCGGTTTCGTAATGATGTCTTCCTGCGCCAGTACGTCCCCTGCAATTTTCATAACGGCGAGGGCGTTTTGAACTCATGGGTAAAATTGTTGACGAAATCCTTCTGTATTTCGGCCAGGAATTTCTGGCGGTAAAAATAAAACAGGCTGATGGCGAGTCCGATCAGGGCAAGGGAAAGCGCCACGCTGCTGATGATCCAGAAATTCATTTCACCCAGGATATAGAGAGAACGATGCGGGAAATACAACACGATATGATCGTAGTCGTTGCTAAATACGGGCAGTCCGCTGGCGCCGGTTACATCGTACCGGGAGGCTACAGTGGGTATATATTCCTCATATACATATTTCTTTTCTTTGCTGCTGTAAGCACCCAGTTTCACATCGGTCAGTACGTCGAAATCGCCAAATTCCTTTTTCAGGATAGTGGGTGAGGGAGTCTTTTCGCGGAATGGTATCGGCTTTAAACAGATAATAGTCGTCTTTGGGATTATGGATCAGTTGTTGCAGGCTCAGGGAAGGATCGTCATTCATTTCCAGGTCTTCAAAAACGCCCCTCAGGCTTTTCACTACATTGGTGTTAAACTGCTTTTTCTCAAAGGAATAAACCTTCGTAAGCCAAAAACCTGAACGATTACAATCAGACCGATAACAAGCGTGGCTGAAAGTACCAGCCATTTTAACATTGTGGATCGCATGGACCTTGTGTGGAAATGAGAACGCAAAATTGGTAAAGTTTGTGCTGTACTAAATTACAAAATTGGTTAAACACCGGTTAAAGACCTGAATTTCAGTAGGAAATCGTAGGGTAAACAGGGAATTTATTTGGGATTTGAGATGACAGGTTTAAATCTACATTAGTTTATTAAACACCCAATTAATATTTCTTTTATGAAAAAAATGTTTATTGCATTTGTGCTGATGCTGACCTTTGGCAGTTATTCTTTTGCGCAAACCACGCCGGCCAAAGCGAAGAAAACGACAACTGCCAGCACAACGACTGCCACAAAGGCAACCACAAAAAAGGACGGAACGGCCGACATGCGGTACAAAGCAAACAAGGATGCGGCAAAGACAAAAACGGCAACGGTCCACACTAAAAAGGACGGAACCGCCGACAAGCGTTTTAAGGAGAATAAGAAAAAGTAATGCTTTAAAACCTGTAACAATGAAGAAAACATTTTACTGGTGCTGGGATTCCTGGTTTTTTCGCTGGCTTCTTTCAGTCAGCCCAGGCATCCGCCGAGACCTCCCCGGCATCCGCATCATCATGAGACATCATGTGAAGCATAAGCATCATCCGCATCCGGCACACCGGCCACCGCGGCCACGCCGTCCACCGGCGCCACCGCATCCGTGAAAAAACAAACCCTCTGCGTGTGCGGAGGGTTTGTTTTGTTGACGGTTGACAGATGACGGTTGACGGACTTTATGCGGATCAAAAGATTATGTAGTGTCAGTCTGCATCAACAGAAGTCCGTCCACCGTCATCTGTCAACCATCCACAATTTCTACTTCGCTGTAACCTCCCGCGGCTTTACCCCCGTTGTCGAATGCGTATCCGCAGCGCCCAGTGGTCTTTTTGGCGCCAGATCCATGAGGATCGGAGCGGCTACAAAAATGGAAGAATAAGTTCCGGTAACTGACCCCGATCAGCATGGCGAAGGCAAATCCCTTGGTTACTTCACCGCCTACCAGGAACAGGATCAGGATGGTGAGGAATACCGTAAGGGAAGTCATGATCGTTCTGCTCAGGGTTTCGTTAACCGCTTTATTGATGATTTCGCCTTTTGTTTTTCCGCGCAGTAAGCGGCTGTCTTCCCGGATCCTGTCAAATACGATCACGGTATCATTCATCGAGAACCCGATCACCGTCAGGATGGCTGCAATAAAATGCTGGTCTATTTCCAGCGGGAAGGGCACAAAACGCGGGAAGGAACGAGAATACCGCCAGGGTAACCAACACGTCATGCAGCAGGGAGAAAATGGTTCCCAGTGAATATCTCCAGTCCCGGAAACGGATAAAGATATAAATGAAAATCATCAGCAGGGCAAATATGGTGCTTTTACCGCGCCTGCTTTCAGGTCATCTGAAATGGAAGCGCCCACTTTTTTGGATTGCTGGATGAATTTATTCGTTTGGGTAAATTCGTAGGCCGTGGTTCCTGCGGGCAGGAATGATTTCAGTCCGGCAAACATTTTATTGATCACAATGGAATCCGCCGCAAATCCTTCCTGCTCTACCAGGTAATCTGTGGTGATTTCCAATTGTTCATTGGAACCATAGGTTTTTATTTCCGGATATTTTCCGAACTGGGCATTCAGGGAATCCCGGACGGCCTGGTCCTGAATGGGTTTATTAAACTTAACGATATAACTCCTTCCTCCCAGGAACTCAACGCCTTTCTTAAATCCATGGAAATAGGCAGAGATACCCAGGATCAGCACGGCAACCGAAATGCCATAAGTGACTTTGCGGTACTCAATGAATTTAAAACTGGCATGTTTGAATATTTTCCGGGAGATGCCGGTAAAATATTGAAAGTGCCGGTTTTTGTTGGTATAGAAATCGGTGACCAGCCGGGAAACCAGGATTCCGCAGAAAAGGGATAATACGATACCCAGCATCTGTGTGGTGGCAAATCCAAGAACGGGTCCCAGTCCGAAATAAGCAAGGATCGCCGCAGTCAGGAAAGTGGTTACGTGGGCATCGAGTACGGGTGCAAGCGATCGCCGGTAACCGTCGTGCACGGCAATCTGGTAACTCTTCCCCCGCGTCAGTTCTTCCTTAATACGTTCAAAGATGATTACATTCGTATCCACGGCCATACCGATCGTGAGTACCAGACCCGCAATACCGGGCGCGGTTAACGTGGCATGCAGGGCGCTCAGAATACCAATGGTAAACAGAAGGTTCAGGATCAGGGCGATGTTCGCCACCCAGCCGGCGGTATTATAATACACCAGCATCAGGGTGAAAATCACCAGGAAGGAAATGCCAAAAGCCAGTGCGCCGCCGTGTACGGCTTCTTTACCGAGGGTGGGTCCAACCACCTGTTCCTGTACAATTCGGGCGGGTGCATTCAGTTTACCCGATTTCAATATGTTGGCCAGATCATGCGCTTCTTCAACGGTTTGTCCGGAACTTTTATTCCCCATGCTGATCTGGGAATTTCCGCCGGTAATCTGTCCGTTTACGTAAGGGGCGGAATAAACGATATCATCCAGTACGATGGCAATGGGCAGTCCGACATTATCGCCGGTCATTTTAGCCCATACATCGGCTCCGCGTTTGATACATGCTCATTTCCACTACCACGCCTCCGCTAACCGGATCATAATCCTGGCGGGCATCGGAAATGACTTCTCCTTCCAGTGTGGCCTTTTCCGTTCCGGGAATTGTTTTGATGGCATAGAGTTCCAGGTAAGGAAGTATCTTTCCATTGTCATCCGTTTGCTGTTTTCCCCAGAGGAATTTCAGGTTGGAAGGGAACTGGTTGCGTACGATGGGATTGGACAGATAACTATTCACCAGTCGGCGTATCTTTTATCAGGGGAGCGCCAATGGCAGACGGATAACGCACTTTCCCTTTTGCATCCTGAGAAGGCTGTATGAAAACGCATAATGCGCAGCGGGTTCTGATTCATCGCGCTGACGGTGCTGTCTGCTGTGGAATCTGTTTTGGCAAGCGAGGCTGAATCCTTGACGCCATTCAGGTATTTCTGTAATATCTTTATCGGCATTCTGGAAATCAGTTGACAGTTCTCCGATATTATATACTGCCCAGAATTGCAGGTTGGCGGTAGACTGCAGGTATTTTCTGATACGGTCCGGATCTGTGGCGCCGGCGAGTTCCACGGTGATGATGCCTTTATTTTCATCCAGGTTGATACTGGGCTGGGCGACTCCGAATTTGTCAATACGGTTTCTCAGTACCTGGAAGGTTTGTTTCATTCCGTCTGAAGCCTGGTCGTGCAGGTAGCGGATCACTTCCGCATCGGAAGATTCATATTTGAGTTTGTTGCGGTTGGTATTGGCAAAAAGCGGAGCGAGTTTGCCGCTCGGATTTACTTCTTTAAATGCCTGGGCAAAGAGATCGATGAAATTTGCGCCGCCACTGGTTAATTTTTTCTGATCAGCCAGCTGAATGGTTTTCAGCAGGGTTTGCATCCCGGGGATTATTGGCAAGTCCCTTAACAAGTCCTTCCAGTTCAATATCGAGGGTAACGTTAATACCTCCCTGCAGATCAAGACCCAGCAGCAGTTCATTTTCTTTCGATTTCTGGTAAGTAGTTCCCCACCAGGTGATCTTGGTGTCTTTGGTGCTGTCCAGTAATTTCTGGGTACGTGCACGGAGCAGATCGGTCCAGGCGTGTCCTTGTAGAGCACCTGCTCCTCTTTGTTTCCAGGGTATTTTTTTTCTGCTGCAGGATAATTATTCCGGATATACCGCTGGGCTTTCTGGGTCATAGCCGATTCGTGTTTATTCACAAACCAGGTAAAAGACAGTTGGTAAAGGGAAATAATAATCAGTAAGCCGGCAAACATGCTAACCAGGGCTCTCATCGGTTTTCAGTTTTTTTAAGAGCGGCAAAGATAGGTTTTACAATGGATAATTAAAATGTTAAGACCTTCTCCGGAAAACGCGGCGTTTTCCTACTTTCACGCTGTAATTACTTAAAAGTCAAATTCTAACCAATTCAGCGGGATGAAAATGATGCTGTACTCAGTGATCAGTCTTTTGGCAGGCCAGGTTATGCCAAGGCGTGGTTCCGTTTTGCTTTTTGTGTCTCCGTGTCCTGTTTCTGAACATCTCCTGTAACAAATCTTCGGGTAGTAATGAGAATAAGGCTTTTGTGACCGTAACTCATGTGGCGCCGGGCTTCTCTGCCCTGGATGTTTTTTATAACGGGACTTCCATACTGGGCGGCAGCCGGTCTGACCTATGACGCAAACATCCGGCACGGCAGAAATCCTTATGTACAGGCAACCGCCGGAGTAAGGGCGCTGCAGATTACACAGGAACAGCGATACGGTTCTTCAGGGAAATACTGCTTTTCAGCAGGGGCTTCATTATTCAATATTTGTTTATGATACCCTGAAAAATGATTCCCTGAAGATGTTTATCCTGCAGGATAATCTGCACCGCGAACGGATACTTTTACCAATGTGCGGTTTATCAATTTTTCGCCTGGCCCCAGCCTGAATCTGTTGCTGACCAGCAAGCGGGACACTATCGCTACCGGATTTCAGACATTTGCCGGATAATCAGTTAAATCCGTCCTTTTATTCTTATCAAGCCGGCTGCATATCGGCAGGTATGCCGCCCGGGCTTTTCGGGACAGTTATGCCAATTCCATCCCGCTGGATTCCGTCCTGGTAGACAGCGCAAAGATCTATACGATATTTCTTCAGGGCTATGCGGATTCGAGCGGGGAGTTTGGGTTGAAGTTGAAGAGCATCAGACATAATTGAGGGTTGACGGTTGATGGTTAATCGTTGACGGACTTTAAGTTTGAATTCGCACCTGGAATCTGTCAACCATCAACCGTCAACCGTCAACCAAACCTATCCGCATTTACACCAAAATCAATACCTTTGCGGCCGCAACTAAATCATATGCAACTATCTTCCATTCTTTCCCGTTTCAGTGAGCCGGAAACCCTGAAAATGGCCAAACTCGGCCGCGAACTCAGGGCGCAGGGCATTGATATTATTGATTTGAGTCTGGGTGAACCGGATTTTGATACGCCCGAACATATTAAGCAGGCAGCTAAAAAAGCCATTGACGATAACTGGAGTCATTACACGCCGGTTCCGGGATATCCTGGATCTGCGGGAGGCGGTTTGTACAAAATTGAAAAGAGATAATAACCTCGATTATAAGCCGGAAAATATTGTGGCATCCACCGGCGCCAAGCAAACCCTGGCCAATGCAATCCTTGCCCTGGTGGATGACGGGGAAGAAGTGATCATTCCAACGCCTTACTGGGTAACGTATTCCGAACTGGTGAAAATTGCCCGCGGGAAAGTGGTGGAAGTGCATACTTCCCTGGAATCCGGATTCAAGATCACGCCCGGCACAGCTGGAAGCGGCCATCACGCCCAGAACAAAAGCATTTCTTTTTTCTTCTCCCTGCAATCCGTCGGGTGCTGTGTATAGTAAAAAAGAACTGGAAGCGCTGGCGGAGGTATTCAGAAAACATCCGGAAATCTTCATTCATTTCCGATGAAATTTATGAATATATCAACTTTGTTGGTAAACATGAAAGCATTGCACAATTCGGCGATCTGAAAGACCGGTGATACTGATCAACGGACTGAGCAAGGGTTTTGCCATGACGGGCTGGAGACTGGGTTATCTGGCTGCCTCGGCGGAAGTTGCCAAAGCCTGCGAAAAATTGCAGGGCCAGTTTACCAGCGGCACCAATTCCATTGCCCAGAAAGCGGCAGTGACTGCACTGACCACCGATCTGCAGGCCATTCATGGATATGGTGGAAGAATTTACCAGAAGAAGAGAAAGAACCCTGGAACTGGTGAACCAGATCCCGGGCATAAAATGTTTTAAACCGGAAGGCGCTTTTTATATTTTCCCGGACATCTCTTCTTATTTCGGAAAATCAGATGGAGACAATACAATAAAAAATTCCAATGATTTTTGCATGTACCTGCTGAATACGGCGCATGTTTCCTCTGTTATGGGAGATGCATTCGGAGAACCGCTCTGTGTGCGTTTCTCTTTTGCCAACAGTATGGCGAATATTGAAAAAGCCTGGGGGAGGATTGGGGAGGCGTTGGGGAAACTGAAATAAATCATATGTGATGGTATATGGTGGATGGTAGATGGACTACTGGTGCGAATTCCAGTCATCCATCAACCATCCACCATATACTATCAACGATTCATTTTCGCTAACAGAATCTCATGAACCCCCAGCACCTGCGGCAAAACCGCCTGCTTTTCGTCATTCACGATGACAAAATCGCAGCGTTTCATTTTTTCTTCTTCATCCATTTGTTGCCGGATGCGTTCCAGTACTTTTTCCCGGCTGCTCTGATCTCTTTTGATTACTCGCTGATGCGAAGGGATTCCGGTGCGGTTACGCCGATCATATAATCGAAGTAGGATCCAGATCCGGCTTCAAATATCAGGGCCGCTTCTTTAATGGCATAGGGAGCTTTCTGATGGCTCATCCAGTGCGTCTGCATCCTTTCGCGTTGCCGGATGAACGATTTCATTCAGCCGGGGGAGTTTTTCCGGATCTGAAAAAACAAGGGAAGCCAGAAATGACGGTCCAGCTTTCCTTCCTGATAGGCATCCGGGCCGAACAGTTTCTGAATCTGCCTCTTCAGTTCCGGGTCTTCATTCATCAGGTTTTTTGCTGCTTCATCGGCATAGTACACCGGAATGCCCAACACTTCAAAAATCTGGGCGACGGTTGTTTTTCCCGAACCAATGCCGCCGGTTAAACCAATTTTCAGCATCTGACAAGTTACTGTATAAAAAAGAAACGCTTCCGGATTGTCGGAAGCGTTTCTGCTGTTCTGATAAATTATTTTTTATCGGTAACGCTGCGGCTGCTTTTTTGAGATTGTTGCGTCCATTCGATGGAGATGGCACTTTTTTCAATTTTCATATAACTGCCCGGACTGGTTTCCAGCATCAGCGTACCATCTTCATTTACTTTGTTCACCGTTCCGTGAATACCTGCAATGGTTACGATTTTATCTCCCTTCTGCATATTTTCCTGGAACAGCTTGGCGGCTTTGGCTTTTTTTGCCTGGGGACGAATCATGAATAACCAGAATACCAGGATCATGCCTCCTAAAAGAACGAATTGTAATGTGCCTCCTCCGGGCGATGATTGCAATAAAATAACTGAATGACTCATGTATTGTTTTTATTTAGACTCTGAGATAATTACCATTTTTTTTTCTCCACTATAACACTGAAGCGAACTTCATTGTTCTGGGTACCTCTGGTGTTGGCCATGATATAGATGTTTCTTGTTATTTACGCCCACTCTTCCTTCACTGTTGAATGAAGCCTTGATCACCCCTTCCTTTCCCGGGAGGATGGGTTCTTCGGGCTGTTCGGCAACCGTACATCCACAACTGGGCTGCACCCGTTCAATAATCAGCGGCTTGGTGCCTGAATTCAGAAAACGAAAAGCCACTTCCAGTTTTTTCCCCTCCGGAATGGTGCCGAAATGCCGGTTGGTGGAATCCAGCCAGGTGATGGTTGTGAACTGGCTGCTGTCTGTCGGGATTTTCAGTTTGTCAGCTGTATTTTGCTGATCATTCCCCCCGCAGGAAACTGAATAAACAACCCAGAAAAGCGATCAAAACAAATTCCCGCATTTTGCGTTTTTTTGCAAACCTATATAAAAAAGCTGTCATTGCTCAGGAGGCTTTAAAATTCACCTTATGCATTTTGTTTTCCTGCACCAGTTCCTTGTGAATATTGTCGAGTATGCCATTTACGAACTGGCCGCTTTGCGGGGTGCTGTATTCTTTGGCCAGGTCGATATATTCATTGATGGTCACTTTGGGAGGAATGGTTTCAAAGTACAGAAACTCGCAAACGCCCATCTGCATCAGGATCATATCCAGGGTGGCGATCCGTTCCGCATCCCAGTTTTTTAATTTGGGCCGGATCAGTCCCATGGGTCACTTCTTTTTTCTCCAGCACGGCGGTAAGCAATTCGCGGGCAAATTTGGCTTTATCCGGACTGACGATTTCCTGAAAATTGAAAGCGCTGATTTTATTCAGGTATCCGGAAACCAGTTTCTGCATCATTTCCGCATCGTCGCCCCAGTTGGTGAAATATTCTTCCAGATGGCTTTCAAATGCTTCGTTGGGCAGGAGGAAATCGTTGAAAATATATTCCAGGATTTCTTTTTCCTGTTTTTTATCCCGGGTGTTTTCGCGAGATATATTTTTTATAATCCTCCGTTTCGCGCAGTTCCAGATATAAGTTTCCGAACCAGTTCCGCATGATCATGTCAGTTCCGGTTTTTCTTTCTTTAGCGCATTTTCTGATAAGATTCCTGTTCCAGGATTTTCCAGAGCAGCTGATTGCCGGCCAGTTTGGTATTTACATTTTTGTCCAGTTCAGTAGGCAGGTGTTTGGAAGATCTCCGGGCGGAATCTGTTTCTGCGTACCGGGCAATTTCCGTCAGAAAATAAATAAGATAAACGAGCAGTTGCCCGGAATGATCAAAATGTTTTTGTAAAATCTTCTGCGCATCTCCCGGTTTTGTGATTTTCCTGCGCCTCCAGGGAGTATAGGGTCTGCATGATTTTAACCCTGATATTTCTTCTCGTGATCATCTGGTAAGAACTTATTTGCGGCTGCGAAGATAGGGAATCGGCATTTTCTTTTTTAAAGTATTCCAGACCGGAATAATATCAGGGGATAATTTCAGCAGTAATGCGCCGCCGGAATAAATAACCAGGAAAAAACGTTCTGAGCATCATGCCGCGGAATCCCATGGATTTTCGCTGAATAACAAATGACTAAGCGTAATAATCCGGCAAGGGCCAGCAAAAGGGTAAAAACCGTCTGTATATTAAAAGGCTGCATGTTAAATTTCCTCAGCAGAAAAAAATAACGGATGGTATTGTAAATAATATGCAGAATCAGTGTGGCAATGGCCGGCCCCACAACACCCATTTTTTTTGCAAGAATATAGTTGAGCGGCAGGGTATATGGCCAGTAGGATGATGCCGGTAATAAATTCAAACCGCCAGAGAGTGGAAGTGCCGATGATCTGCGAATTTAATCCGGTTCCCATATCATGATCACGCCGAATCAGGCCGAGAAATAAAAAAACATTTTGGCCTGCAGATAGTTGGACTGCATGTGAAATTTCTTTACACCATCCGTAAAGTTGATCCAGATCAAAACGAAAATACCGCAGGCAAAAATCAGCTGGTTGATGGAAGAACGCTGATAGATCCGCTGGATCTTGCCATAATCCTTGTCTTTCCAGGCCCTGGATAAAGGTCCGATGGAAGCCGCAATAATGCCCCGCTGCGGCGCCTGGATCAGGCTGGCTACATTCTGCGCCAGAGTAAAAATACCTGCCCATGCCAGTCCGTTGGGAAGAACGGCCGCAATTACAATGAGGTCGAAGACAATTGGCAATATACTGAATCAGGCTGCCGCTCCACATAAAGGAACTGAGTACGATAATTTTTTTGGAAAATTTTTGGGTAACCCGGCTGATCCGAAGCGTCAGATGTATTTGCCCGGTACGGATCAGCAGAATCAGCAGAATAAGCGGCCAGCAGAATATAAGTGAGTGCAAAAAGTTTGATAAAAAGACCAAAATCATAGATCACGCCAGGTAAAAACCAGCACGATGAGGATGGTCGTGAACAGCCGGAATAACATTTCGCGGAAGAAAGTGGTCAGCACAGATTTTTTTAATTGCCAGGCATAGGCTTCCAGAATGAATACATGGTTAGCCCGAATCCCAACGGGAATATCCAGGAATAGTATTTGACGAGATCGGCAGAATGTGCGCCGAAAATTTCCTGACCACCAAATCCTTAAAAATATATCCTGCCAGCATCACCATCAGAAATCCCAGCAGGGAAGTGATAAGTGCCCAGCCCATCATGTCGTTATCCCGCACTTTCAGGTTGTCGTGATAATAGGGATAAAATTTATAGATATATGCCTGCATACCCAGGTTGGCAAATGAATTGATGATATTGGCGATGGCATGAAAGTTCCGTACAGGCCATATTCAGATGGTGTAAATCCGCCTTGGCGGGTAAACAGGTAAGTATTTAAAAAACCCAGCGCAAAGCCTAGATAAATAATGCCGGAAGAAAGAATGCTTTGCCGCCGGATTGTACTCATACGCAAATGAGTTGCGCTGCAAAGATGAATGGATTTGGATCAATTGATCCGGCTATGGGTTCCGGACGCCGAATTTTTAACGGTGATATAAAAATTCCTGTCCACGCTAAAGCGGGATGTTGCTCTTTCGGATTAAATTTTCATGGTTTGCCATTTTGTGGTGGGTTTTAGCCAGAAATTTCCGTTCAATTTCTACTCTACAGGCATATTGAAATCCGGATTGCAGTTGGTCCAGCGATAACTGCAGCTGACGCCTGTCTTCGATCTGATATTCAAATACCGGAATGTCCGTGGACTTCTCAGGTATTGATTGAAGACGGGGGTAAAATCTATTCCGGAAACCTGTTGATATAATTCTCGATATCCATGCGCCGTGACGGTCTGATGATAAAAATTCTGATTCAGACCGCGCAGTATTTCCCGGAACAGTTCATCGTTGTGGATGATCTGCCGGATGGTATGGATCATATTGCCGCCTTTATAATATTCATCCGTTCCCTTCGGGTCCGTGATTCACGCCATAATATTGAATGATCGGAAATTTATTTTCAATATTCTTCCGGATGCCGATACAGTATGCATCGCCTGCTTCTTTGCCGAAATAATATCCGGTATATAGGGTTTCACTGTAATTGGTAAAGGATTCATGGATCCATTCATCTGCGATGTCCTTGCAGGTGATATTATTGCCGAACCATTCATGGCCGCTTTCGTGTACTATAATAAAATCCCATTTCATTCCCCATCCGGTTCCGGATAAATCCCTGCCCTGATATCCCTGCAGAAAATGATTTCCGTAAGCAATATTACTCTGGTGTTCCATGCCCAGATAAGGAGCTTCCACCAGTTTGTATCCATCTTCATAAAAAGGATAGGGGCCAAACCAGTATTCAAAACAACTCAGCATGGAATCCACCCCGGTGAAATGTTTTTTTGCTTTTTTCAGGTGATAGTCCAGCACCCAGAAATGCAATCCAGGTTTCCTTTTTCTCCGTCATAAGTCTGTTGCCAGTTCACATATTTTCCGATATAGGGAATGATATTGTAATTGTTGATGGGATTTTTCACTACCCAGGTCCAGGCTGTGCTGCCATCTCCGTTTTGGATTTTTTCTTTGAGCCGGCCGTTGCCGATGGCCACCAGGCTGTCGGGAACCGTGATGGATAAAGCGGCGCCGCTGTCGGGCTCATCACCCAGATAATCTTTGCAGGGATACCAGATACTGGCGCCGGTTCCTTCGCAGGCCACACTCATCCAGGGACGTCCCAGAGAATCTTTTGTGAATATCCATCCGCCGTCCCAGGGTGGTTTGGCTGCAATTTGCGGATTGCCGTGATAATAAATGGTGAGTTTCGTGCGGACAGGAAAGACAGTGTTTTTTCTGGTTCGACGGAGTCTCACATAAACATGAAATCATTTCCTTCCCGTTTAAAAAAAAGTTTCCGGTCGTTTTGAATAATGCTGTCTATTTCCAGCGGCTCCTGCAGATCAATCTGCATATATGTTAAGCCCGAATCCAGATAAGTAATGGTATTTTTCCCGGCAGGAATCGGTTTGTCATAATCCGGGCTTAACGGAAATATCATATTTCAGTACATTGTATGCGCGTTCTGCATTCAGCGAACCCCGAGACTGTCTCTGCATGGGTGAACTGGAGCTGGTTTCATCATCCTGCGCTTGCGGCAGTAAGAAAGATGCAGATCAGCAAAGACAATGAGCAATAATATTAAATATTGCAGTCCTTTTCATTTGATTGATTCATTAATACATTTATCGTAGCCGGTTCAATGAAAATAAAACATTTGTTCAAGAAAAACGGTCATTATTTTTATTTTAACAGCGGTTGTCGTGACTGACCGCCTGTCACCCGCTTTCCGACCAGTAATAAAAAAACTTTCCGGTATAATGAGCCTACCGGCATTGCCACGCCTGGATCCGGCATTTGCAAAAAACCAATCCATCATCTGGCCGGTTCATCAGCTATACAATACCCTGGTTCAAACCGATTCCAGATTGAATATTGTTCCTTCGCTGGCGACTTCCTGGGATATCTCGCCGGATAACATGACCTACCGGTTTCATCTGCGGAACGATGTTTACTTTCAGGATAACGATGCATTTCCCGGCGGAAAGGGCCGGAAAATGCTGGCTTCGGATATTGTTTACAGTCTTTCCCGAATAATAGATAAAAAAACGGCCAGCAGCGGGGCCTGGATTTTTAATGAGCGGATTGCAGGGCCGCAGGCATTCCGCGCACCCGATGATTCCACTTTTGAACTGCAGCTGCTCACGCCCTTTCATCCCATGCTGGGATTGCTCAGTATGCAGTATTGTTCCATTGTGCCGCATGAAGTGGTGGAAAAATATGGAAAGGATTTTCGCAGTCATCCCTGCGGAACAGGCCCCTTTCAATTTAAAAGCTGGGAAGAGGGGCAGGATCTGATCCTGGTGAAAAATGAACATTATTTTGAAAAAGATAGCTGCGGGTCATTCCCTTCCTTACCTGGATGCCATCAAGATCAGTTTTTTCGATAACCGCGCTACGGAATTTTTATTGCTGCAGCAGGGCCGGCTGGATTTTATGAATGATATCGATCCTTCATTCAAAGATGAAGTGCTGAATAAAAAAGGTGAGCTGAAAAAAGACTGGATTGGCAGGCTGCAACTTTCAAAAAGTCCTTATCTCAATACGGAATACCTGGGTATTGTAGTGGACAGCAGCCTGCCCATGGTGAAACATTCGCCGCTTGCGGTTGTTGAAAATCCGGCAGGCAATCAACTATGGATTTCGACCGGAGAAAAATGATGATGTATCTGCGCAATTCCATCGGCACGCCGGCGGAAAGTGGATTTATTCCGCCCGGTCTGCCCTGTTTTGATTCCTCCATTGTGAAAGGATATCATTATGATCCTGCAAAAGCCAGGCAACTTCTTAAAAGAAGCCGGATTTCCGGATGGAGTGGGCTTGCCGCTGATTACCCTTAAAACGATCGATACCTATGCCGACCTGGCCGGTTTTATTGTGCGGCGAGCTGGAAGAGATCGGGATCAGGGTGCAGGTGGATATTGTACAGAAAAGTTTGTTGCTGGAAGAAACGGCCAAATCACAGGCCTTTTTTTTCCGGGGCAGCTGGATCGGCGATTATCCCGATGCGGAAAATTATCTGAGTGTTTTTTATTCGGAAAACCCGGCGCCGCCCAATTATACCCGGTATCAAAAATCCGCAGTTTGATATCCTGTACCGGAATTCGCTCCTGGAAAACAACGACAGCCTCCGGTATATGCTTTATCGGAAAATGGATCAGCTGATGATCCGGGATGCGCCCATCGTGCCGCTTTGGTACGATGAAGTGATCCACCTGGTAAGCCCCGCAGTCAGCGGCTTTGAAGCCAACGGATTAAACCTGCTGGAACTGCGGCATACGCGGATCCGATAATCCTTTCAGATCTCTCCGGGCAGCTTATCTTTGCGCGATTCTGAAGAAGAAAATCACAAATCATTCGGTATGACGGAAAATGAGATCAGGAAACTGGAAGGAACGGCCGCCTTTATTAAAAAATCCTATCCCCATGAACCCACCGGTCGGCATTGTACTGGGCAGCGGCATCGGGAATCTTGCCCGGGAAATTGATATTGAATTCCAGGTGGAATACAGCCGGATTCCGGACTTTCCCGTTTCTACCGTAAAAGGCCATTCCGGAGAACTGATCTTTGGCAGGATGGGTGGAAAACGGGTGGTCGCCATGGCGGGCCGGTTTCATTATTATGAAGGATATGCCGTGGATCAGGTGGTTTTTCCCGTGCGCCTCATGAAATAGCTGGGCGTAAAGACCCTGTTGCTTTCCAATGCGGCGGGCGGAATGAACAAAACATTCAAAGTAGGCGATTTGATGATGATCACCGATCATATCAGCTTATTTACGGTTAATCCTCTGATCGGCGCCGAATGACGAAACACTGGGGCCGCGGTTTCCGGATATGAGTGAGCCGTATAAAAAACAGCTGATCCAAAAAGCAAAAGCCATTGCCGCGAGAAAATGGAATTGAAGTAAAAGAAGGAGTTTATGCCGGCGTTACGGGACCCAGTTTTGAAACCCGGGCAGAATATAAATTACTGCATCTTGCGGGCGCAGATGCGGTAGGTATGAGCACCGTGCAGGAAACCATCGCAGCCGTTCACCTGGGTATGGATGTGTTTGCCATGAGCATTATCACGGATATGGGTATCCGGGAAGAAGAAAATGTGATTACCCATGAAGAAGTGCTGGAAGCAGCGCGGCTGGCGGAACCCCGGCTCACCGGCATTTTTAAAGGGTTGATCGGAGTGATTTAAATATTAACGTTTTATCAATCGGCACAGCAGGGACTAATGGTTAATTTACCGGGAAATTTTTGGATGAAGGGATGCAGCAGGATCAGGGTACTCCTGACCGGAGTTCTTTTTATCCTGGGTTGCTTTGCGGCACAGGCTCAGAATAATCCGCTTTCCCGGTTCCGGGGATATGGGCGGCGGCGGATCAAAGGGCGGCGACAGTCTCCAGCATCGGGTGGATGATACCATTACCATTAATTACCGTTATCTCGATTCCAGCCGTTTGTTAAAGATGGATTCCTCGGTATACGATTTCTACCAGCGTTATCCGCATGCCGCCCACTTATATGGATCTTGGGAATCTCGGAAATGCGGCCCGCGATCTTGTTTTTCATCCGTTTATGAAACCCGGATGGGATCCGGGCTGGCATGCTTATGATCCTTATATTTTTACCGTGGATGGAACGAAATTCTATCAATACCACGAAACCCTATTCGGAACTGGGCTATCTGATCGGCAGCCATTCGGAACAGATGATCAATCTGATGCATACGCAGAACATCAACAAAAACTGGAACGCTCTTTTCCAGTACCGGCTCATTAATTCCCCGGGCACTTTCAACAATCAGAATACCAATCATAATAATTACCGGTTCAGTTCCTGGTATCCGTCAAATAATAAACGATACCAGGCCTTCCTGGTTTTGCTGGGAAGTAAATTACAGTCCTCCGAAAACGGAGGCATCCGGAATCTGAGCGATCTGGATTCAAATACTTACGCGAACCGGTTTACCATTCCGACCAAATCTGGGCGCCGCACAGAGTCAGACCATTGCAAACAATCCGTTTGGTGTATCAGATCAGCACCGGAACACTTTATACGTCGGCCACCTATATGCTGCGGCAACAATATGATATCATCGGGAAGAAGGATTCCATTGTTACGGACTCCACCGTAATTCCGCTGTTCTATCCCGAAGTTCCGGGCGGAGCATACCCTTAGTTATCAAACCTATCATTACCGGTTTCTGGATTATAATCCCGACACGACTTATTATATCCAAAACCTGAATTTCATTGCCACGCCGGATACCGTACAGCTGGGCGATACCTGGCATAGCCTGACCAACGACTTTTCCCTGTATTCTTTTCCGGATTCAAAAAATCCGCAGCAGTTTTTAAAAGCGGGCGCCAGTCTTCAGAATCTGCATGGGTATTATGATGCAGGAGAACGATCGCTGTACAATATTTCCCTGCACGGAGAATACCGGAATAAAACGCGTAATAAGAAATGGGATGTAGAAGCCTTTGGTAATTTTTATCTCAGTGGATACAATGCCGGAGATTATAATGCTTATATCAGCCTGCAACGCCAGATCAGTAAAAACCTGGGATTTCTTGCAGGCAGGATTTGAAAATGTAAACCGGACCCTGTCCACGGCATGGAACCAGGAAAGCAGTTTTGGTTTTGGGGTGCCGGGTTTTTTTAATAAAGAAAATGTGATCCATCTTTTCGGATTCCTAGATCTGCCCAAACTTCAAGTTAAAACTGAGCGCGAATTATTATTTGTTGAATAATTATCCTTATTTCCAGAACTATTATCTGGCTGCGCAGGAATCCAATCCATTTAATATTCTGCAGGTTTCAGCGGATAAAGGTGTTTGCGGTCGGCCAGGCACTGGGTTCTCAGGGCCAAACTCATTCTGCAGCAGCGGGCCGGGAATGCTCCTGTTAATATTCCGCTTTTTGTTACCCATGACCAGTTCGGGTATGAGGGTAAACTGGGATTTAAAAACCTGCTGATTGCATTTGGTCTGGAAATGCGGTATTTTACGCCTTATAAAGCAGATGGGTATTCGCCGGTGATCGGTCAGTTCTTTACGCAAAACGAAACAACCATCAAGCAGAAATTGCCGGATATCAATGCTATACCTCAATTTCAGGATCAGAAGTTTTGTTGCCTATGTACGGGTGGAAAATCTGAATACCCTGCAGATCAAACAGGCCATATGGATTTGGGTTTACCAATAATAACTTGGTGGCGCCGGATTATCCGTATCCCGGGTCTTCGGATCAGGGTTGGAATATTCTGGAGTTTTGTAAATTAGATAATTGAAAAGTATAAAAATGGGAACAGTTAGATATTTGTTACACGGATTGCTTAAGAATACTTCAGGCTTTATTTACTAAAAAAGATTGCTGCAAATGAAACGGATTTGTGTTTTATTTTTTGTGCTGTTCATGAGTTTAAATCTTTTTCTCAAATGAATACCGGTACCACAGGCAGCCGATTTATCCCTGCCGGATATGAATGGAAATCTGATCCGGCTTTCCGATCTGAAAGGTAAAGTGGTGCTGATTGATTTCTGGGCAAGCTGGTGTGGCCCCTGCAGGAAAAACAATCCGCACCTGGTAAAACTCTATCATAAATATCACGGAAAGGGACTTGAAATTTTCGGCGTTTCGCTGGACGACGATCACCAGAGCTGGAAAGAAGCGGTCAGTCATGACCGGATGGAGTGGATCCAGGTGATTGATGATAAGGGCTGGGATGCTTCGTCTGCGCTTGCTTATGGCGTGGAAATGATTCCTTCTTCCTTTCTGATTGACAGGGATGGCGTGATCCGGAAAGTGAATGCGGAAGGCTGGCCGCTTGAAGCCGAGATCAAAGCCTTATTGAAATAGATTCAGGGCTGCGCAATGGATTCGCAGGCCATTGTTTCAGTTTCTGTTTCCAGTGTAACATGCTGGATATTGGCGTGCAGCAACTGATGTTTGATTTCCTGTTTGATTTTTTCCTGTTCTTCAATTCCGATCTTCTGTTCCAGCACCACATGCCCCGTAAGCGCATTTTCCGTGGTACTCAGCGCCCAGATATGGATATGATGAAAATCCTTCACGCCTTTGATCTTTTCAACTTGCTGCCTTTACCTTGCGCAAATCAATTCCCTGGGGAACGCCATCGAGTGAAAGACGAAGGCTGTCCCTCAGCAGTTTCCAGGTACTGAAACGATGGCGATGGCAACAGCAATTCCCAGCAAAGGATCTATCCAGTACCAGCTGGTATAATAAATGACGATTCCCCCGATAACCAGCGCCGCAGAAACCACCGCATCCGCCATCAGATGAAGAAAAGCGCCTTTCATATTCAGGTCATTTTCCTTACCCCGGAAAAAAAGCAGGGCAGTCAGCCCATTGATCAGAATACCCATGGCAGCAACAATGGAAATGGTTTTTCCGGGAATCGGTTCCGGTGATATCAGCCGCTGAACGGATTCAAACAGGATGGCGCCGATGGAAACCAGCAGGATGCCTCCGTTAAAGAGGGCCACCAGCACGGTTGTTTTTTTATAGCCGTAGGTATAATTGGCATTCGATTTTACTTTCAGCATCCGGAAAGCAAAAAGCGCCAGCGCCAGACTGGCTACATCGGCCAGATTATGACCGGCATCCGAAAGCAGGGAAAGAGAATGGATCATCAGGCCGGCAATCGCCTCCACCACCACAAAACCCAGGTTGAGTACGATGCCGATGATAAAGGCGGTATTGACAGACTTCAATTCGACGGCGTGGCTGTGCGCATGACCGTGATGATCATGGGAATGACCGGAATGGGAATGAATATGCGCGTGCTCCATGACTGCAAAGGTAGAAAATAAGCGGCTTTACGGCTTATTTCAGGATTTTACCGGGAATAAAATTTATACTTACCTTCAATATCCCTTCTATAAGACATAAAATATCTGCACCCGCTTTCTTTTTTAGCCGGATTAGTATTTTTTAATCAAAAAATGGTATTGTATGTCATTTAATCTAGTCGATTCAATCAAAAGCCTTCTTCCCAATGACCTGCTGAATAAAGCTTCGGGCATGCTGGGAGAAAAACCTGAGAAATGTTCAGCAGGCAGTGAGCGGCATCATTCCTTCTATCCTGGCAGCGGTACTGCACAAAGCGGGGTCGGGGGATATTCAGGGTATCCTGAATATGGCCGTTGATGCTGCAAAAAACGGGATACCGGAAAACCTGGGTTCCCTGATCGGGCAGCGGGGAGGGACTTGCTTCCAAAGGTGCTGATATGCTGAAGAATTTATTTGGCGACAAAACGCAGGGACTGACCGATGCAATTTCCGGTTTTTCCGGAATCAGCAGCAAATCGGCATCTTCCCTTATGAGTGTAGCGGCTCCTGCCGCAATGGGAGTAATCGGTAAACAGGTTGCGGATTCCAATCTGAATGCCGGCGGATTACTTTCTTTCCTGAACAGTCAGAAAGACAATATTCTGAATGCAGTCCCATCCGGATTGAATATTGCCGGCGTTTTGGGGCTGGGCAGTTTATCCGGAATTGCCGGGAAATTATCAGGCGCCCTGTCAGGGTTCAAAGGCGGAGTGGAAAATGCCGCTTCCAATATTGCCAATGCAACGGGCACAGCCACGGCGAAAGCATCATCCGGATCCCGCTGGCTCCTGCCCCTGCTGCTGATACTGGTGCTCATTGCCATTATCTGGTATTTCATGAACCGGCACTCCCCGGCATCAACTACGCCGACAATGGCGGATACCGTTGCCGTAACAAATGATACGCCCATGGCGATGGCCACCGGACCGGAGCAGATTAAAGTGAAATTGCCGGATGGTAAGGAACTGGCTGCGTTGAAGGGTGGTATTGAAGATCAGCTGGTGACTTTCCTGAACGACCCGAACAGCAAAGCCGGCAAGGATGTCTGGTTTGATTTCGATAATCTGAATTTTAAAACCGGCAGCTCAGATATATCGAATGAAAGTATTGACCAGATTCAGAATATCGCCGCCATATTAAAAGCATATCCGAAAGTGAAGATTAAGATCGGGGGTTATACTGACCGCACCGGAGATAGTTTGCAGAATAAAAAATTATCCCAGGATCGTGCAGCCTCTGTTGCTGCCGCCATAAAAGGAGCGGGGGCCGGCGCTTCGCCAGATAACCGGCGCCGAAGGATATGGATCTGCATTTGCAAAAGCGGCTGCAGATGCGCCCGATGCAGACAGAAAGAAAGACCGGCATATCTCCGTTAGCGTGAGAAGTAAATAAATTAATTGTATAATGAATCTGCCGCCATAGCGGCCAGATCCATATCCTTATAGTTTTTTATTTCATGGTAAAGCGTGTCCCGCTCAACGGGTTCACGCTTTACCTGTTTTATAAGCGCAACCAGTTGGGTAGTGGTCAGCGACGGATGCTGTTCTTCAGACCCGGCCATGGAATATATTTTTGTAGAATCGTCGATTGTTCCGTCCAGGTCATTCACGCCAAACGACAGGGTTAACTGTGCGCTCTGCCGGCCCAGCATGGGCCAGTATGCTTTCAGGTGCGGAAAATTATCCATATACAACCGGCTCACGGCATACAGCTTCATGTCCTCGATAATGCTGCTTTCCGGAACCTGGCTCATATCATTTTGTTTGTTCCGGAATTTCAAAGGGATGAAAGTATTGAAGCCGCCGGTTTCATCCTGGAGCCTTCTCAGCCGGTCCATGTGATCAATGCGGTGATGGTATTTTTCAATATGACCATACAGCATGGTGGCATTTGTATGCATGCCCAGCTGATGCGCCGCCCGGTGAATGTGAATCCAGCCATCAGCATCCACTTTATCGGCACAGATCTGTTTCCGGATCTCCGGAGCAAATATTTCCGCCCCGCCGCCGGGCAGGGAATCCAGTCCGGCATCGTGAAGGATTTTCATCCCTTCTTCCACCGTTAGTTTTGCTTTACGGAACATATAATCCAGTTCCACTGCTGTGAAACCCTTGATGTGCAGATCCGGGCCGGTATGCGCTGATCTTCTGCAGCAGTTCTACAAAAAACGGAAGATTCATTTTCGGATGAACGCCTCCCACAATATGCACTTCGGTAACCGGTTTGCCATCATATTTCTTTACGATATCCATCATCTGATCCACGCTCAGTTCCCAGCCCTCTTCGCGGTGCGCATACAGCCGTGAATAGGAACAGAAAGCGCAGGAGAACACGCAAACATTGGTGGGCTCGATATGAAAGTTGCGGTTGAAATAAGTTTTATCGCCGTGCAATTGTTCCCGGACATAATTGGCCAGCGCGCCGACATAGGGAAGGTCCGACTTCTTCAAAAAGCATTACCCCTTCATCAAAAAGAATTCTTTCTTTGTTTAATATTTTTTCGCCGATTTTACGAAGGCCGGCATGCTGTCTGATTTTCTATAACCCGGTGAACCTGATGATCCCTGAAATCCATTCCGCAATAATTTGAATGAGGCATAAAATTACGAAGGAAAATTTTGACCGGGCCAGGAAGGAATGTGCGGAGCTTCCACACGATTATTATTTAATTCCTTTATCTTCCCTTATCAATAAAATGCATCCATGCAAAGATTCCAGGGACTGTTCGGGATTGTTCTGATCCTTGGCCTGGCATTTCTTTTTTCCAACAACCGCCGACGGATCAACGGGCGGCTGGTGCTCAGCGGATTATTGCTGCAGCTGATGATTGCCGTGCTGGTATTGAAAGTAGGTCCTGTAACGCGTTTCTTTCAGTTTCTCGGCCGTGGAATGGAAAAGATCGAGCATTTTGCCTTTCAGGGAGCATCTTTTGTTTATGAGGGCATTGCGGTTCCCACAACGGGTGGCGGAGCGAAGGACTATGCGATGGGCGGATTTGTATTTGCGTTCAATGTAACGGCAACGATCATCCTGGTTTGTGCGCTGGTAGCGCTTTTGTATCACCTGGGCATTATGCAACGGATCGTGGCCGTGATCGCAAAAGCCATGAATTTTATTATGCGGGTGAGCGGCGCGGAGGCGCTGAGTAATGTGGCGAGCGCTTTCGTCGGACAAATTGAAGCGCAGATCATGATACAGCCTTATTTGCCGGGCATGACCAAAAGTGAGTTGCTGGCCAGTATGTCCGGCAGTCTGGCCTGCATTGCCGGCGGCATCCTGATCGTATATGTAAACATGGGTGCGCAGGCAGGAATGGAACTGGCGCCCAAGCTCATTACCGCCAGCCTGATGGCGGCGCCCGGCGCACTGGTCATATCGAAAATCGTATGGCCGGAAACAGAGCAAAGCCAGACCCTGGGTACGGTGAAGCTGAAAGTGACCAGCCGCTATACCAATCTCCTCGACGCCATCACCCATGGCGCAGGAGAGGGATTCAAAATAGCCATGAATGTAATTGCCATGCTGATCGGGTTTATCGCCATGATCGCCCTGGTGGATTATCTGCTGCTGAAAACCGGACACTTGTTCAACCCCTCCTTTGATCTGAGCCTGAACTGGATCTTCGGAAAAATATTTTATCCCTTCGCCTGGTCGATGGGGGTGCCGGCGGAGGATATCGGGAATGTGGCCACCCTGCTCGGACAAAAACTAACCGTTAACGAATTTGTCGCTTTTAAAAACCTCACTTCCGGAGCCGTGCCGGTACTCTCCCAGAAAGGATTGATGATCGTTAGTATCGCCATCTGCGGCTTTGCCAATTTCAGCAGCGTGGGCATGCAGATCGGCGGTATCGGCGCCATCGTTCCCGAAAGGCGCGCCGATCTCGCCAGGCTGGGAATGAAAGCCCTGCTCTGCGGCACGCTGGCATCTTATCTCTCCGCAACCATTGCGGGGATGCTGATGTGAGGGATTGGCCGACAATATGTCCTGGATCCGGAATTTATGTATTGTCCAAATCCGGGCTGTTTTTGAAGGAAGCCCACCATAAAGTGGTATATGCGGAGTATTTCCTATTAAATATTTTTGATTACCTTTCGGGAGTTAATTATCCCGAACCGAAAAAATATTAAGTTTCTATATTTAGAAACTATTATTAACTTTACAATGCTTGATCCGGTGCAGCATTTTCACACAGAATTTCTAGACGAGGCAAATCATTTTATGGAGGGACTTGATGTCAAAACAGTCAGAAAGATTTTATACAATATTAGACATGGCCGAACAAACGAAACGATCCGATGCTTTTTAAAAAATTAAGAGATGATATATGGGAATTTCAGAATACAGTATTTCGGAAATCAGATTCGTTTGCTGGCTTTTTGGGATAAATCCGAGCAGCAGTACTATATTGGTTCTGGCAACGCATGGATTTATTAAAAAGGTTGATAGAGTGCCCGGAAATGAAATTGAACGGGCAATAAATATCAGAGAAAAATATTTTAAAGAATAAAAATCAGGAATATGACTAAGAAACCATTGAAAACTTATTCGCTTGGATGAAATGAAGGATAAGTTCATCGGCAAAAGAGGAACGCCTGACCGGGAAAAATATGAGCTATAAACTCAGCAAGGATTTACTGGGGCGCATGATTAAAAAAACAAGGCGGGAGCGCAAGTTAACGCAGGAGCAACTGGGCAAACGGGTTGGCGTTCAAAAAGCACAGATCTCAAAACTGGAAAGCGGCAGCGAACAGCGCTACCATCAATACGTATCTTAAAAGTTTTCAGCGCGCTGAAAGCAGAGATTCATTTTGAAGTAACGATCGAAGGAAAGCCGCTGGAAACGGGATATTGACGGTTGATGTTTTTTACATCATCGCGGCCACTGTTTTTGCAACCTGCGGGGCCAGCGCAACGCCCATGCCGCTCATCCGGACCGCGCAAAAAAGATGGTCATTTATTTTTTTGATGATGGGTCTTTTTTCTTTTCCGACAGCCATGGTGCCGCTCCAGCGCTGATCGATGGTATAAGATGCGCCGGGTAAAATGATTTCTCTCAGGAATCTTTCCAGTTCGTCCTGAACCGGAGCAGAAGTGGAAACGGAATAGGTTTCTTCTTCTTTTAAGAATTTATTTCTCGCGCCGCCCAGCAGCACGCGGTTTCCCAGGTTGCGGAAATAATAAAATCCTTCTTCAAAATGAAAACATCCGCTGAATTTTAATCCTTCTATCGGGGAAGTCAGCAGAATCTGACCGCGGGCCGGCTGTATATCCAGATCCGGCAATAAGTGTTTTGGCAAAGGCATTGGTGCAGACCAATACTTTTTCAGCCTGTAAAGTAACCGGCAGGTTCGTTTGCAGTTCCACGCCGTCCGCACTGTTTTCCAGTTTGTAAATTTCGGTATTGGTTAAAACCGTTACGCCCATGGATTGCACCAGCTGAAAAAGCGCTTCACAGAGTTTTCCGGAATGAAGTTGTCCTTCCAGACTGTTTTCAATCAAATGATAGAGAGCCCCGAAAACCCAAATTGATTTATTTTGGAATCGCTGAGCTGAAAAGTTTTTTGTTTACCGGTTATTTTTTTCAGTAAATGATTGAGCTGATCCATCTGGGTGCGCAGCCCATTCAGATCGGGATACTGTTCAGGTTTGATCAGTTCATATCCGCCCGTTTGATTCATAGCCGATCCGTTTCCGGCTGAAAATATTTCGGATCCTTCTCATTCCCTTAAAGCGCATTTCAACCAGTTCCAGCATTTCTTTTTCGCCCATCAGCCGGCTGTCGGCCAGGAGTTCCGTTAAACTGCCAAAGCAGGCAAACCCGGCATTGCGGGTGCTGGCGCCACTGGGAATGATACCGCGTTCCAGGATCATCACAGAACGGCGCGGATGAAGTTTTTTCAGAAAATAAGCCGACCAGAGCCCGGTAAACCCGCTTCCGATGATGATATAATCTTTCGGAGAAAAAAAACTTTCAGATTCCCAGACGGAGAGGGGGAGCATAGTGGTTGAAGAAATTTGGGTTGATGGTAGATGGTTGATAGTAGATGGTCTTTAATGTGCAGATTCGCACTTAAAGTACCATCTAACTATCAACCGTCATACTATCCACTATTATTTAATGAATGCCTACTTACAAATGAATCGCCTCCCCATACGCCACTTCAATCGCGTCTTTCACACTTTCGCTGATGGTCGGATGCGGATGAATGCTGTTCAGCACTTCGTGATAAGTGGTTTCCAGTTTGCGGCCGACGACGGTTTCAATGATGATTTCGGTAACATTATATCCGATCATGTGGGTGCCCAGCCATTCGCCGTATTTGGCATCGAAAATCACTTTGATGAATCCTTCGGTATGTCCGGCGGCGGAAGCTTTTCCGGATGCGCTCAATGGAAATTTGCCCACTTTCACTTCATATCCGGCTTCTTTTGCCTGTTTTTCAGTGAAACCGACGGAAGCAATTTCCGGGGTGCAATAGGTACAGCCGGGAACATTATTGTAATCGATGGGTTCAGGCGCATGGGCATATTTCTTTTCCTTGAAAGCAATATTTTCCACACAGATAATGCCTTCTTTGGAAGCGACATGGGCAAGCGCCTGTCCGGGTGCGCAGTCGCCAATGGAATAAATGCCGGCTACATTGGTATTGTAAAATTTATCAACCAGTCACTTTTCCTTTTTCGGTTTTTACGCCCAGGGTTTCCAGGCCGATGCCTTCAATATTGGCTGCAATGCCCACGGCGCTTAACAGTATATCCGCTTCCAGCACGATTTCGCCGGTGGCTGTTTTTACTTTTGCTTTTACGCCGCTGCCGCTGGTATCCACACTGGTTACTTCACTGCTCACATAAATATCGATGCCGTTTTTCTTATACTGTTTTTCCAGTTCTTTGGAAATATCTTCATCTTCCACCGGAACAATGCGGGGGAGGAATTCAACGATGGTCACTTTTGTGCCCATGCTGTGGTAGAAATAAGCGAATTCCACGCCGATGGCGCCACTGCCGACCACGATGATGCTTTTGGGCTGCTGGGGAAGGTTCATGGCTTCGCGGTAGCCGATCACTTTTTTACCATCCTGTTTCAGGTTGGGCAGTTCCCGGCTCCGGGCGCCGGTGGCGATGATGATATGTTTTCCTTCCACGATCTGGGTCTTGCCATCGGCGCCGGTTACTTCAATCTGTCCTTTGGCTTTCAATTTTCCAAAACCCATGACCACATCGATCTTATTTTTTTTCATCAGGAACTGAACGCCTTTGCTCATTTTGTCGGCCACGCCGCGGCTGCGTTTGATGACTGCAGGAAAATCCGGTTTTCCACTGGCTTCAATGCCAAATTCCTTGGCATGCTTGATATCTTCATAATACCTGGGCGCTTTTCAGCAGCGCCTTGGTGGGAATACAACCCCAGTTCAGGCAAATGCCACCCAGACTTTCCTTTTCAATAATCGCTGTTTTTAAACCCAATTGAGATGCGCGGATGGCGGCAACATAACCACCGGGACCGCTTCCGAGTACAACTACATCATAGGCCATAGAAATAATTTTAAATGATAGATGAATTGATAAATTTCGGAATGCAAAGCTATGGGAAAATTGGATAATCATGCCTTGCTGGCTGCAGCATCCGGCAGAACTCTGCTCAACTTATTATTAATTTGCAGCATGAAAAAAATTCATGTACTCGCTATAGCCGTTCATCCGGACGATGTGGAACTCTGTTGCTCCGGCACCCTCATGATGGAAAAACTGCATGGTAAAACCACCGGGGTGGTCGATCTTACCCAGGGTGAACTGGGTACCCGGGGCACACCGGCATTGCGCATCCAGGAATCCGATGCAGCAGGCAAGATAATGAATCTGGATATCCGTGAAAACCTCGGCATGGCAGATGGATTTTTTCAGAATAATGAAGAAAACCAGCGCAGCCTGATCGCTGCCATCCGCAAATATCAGCCGGAGATCGTTCTGGCCAGTGCTCTGGCTGACCGTCACCCGGATCATGGCCGGGCCGGTAAACTGATTTCAGACAGCTGTTTCCTGAGTGGCCTGCGAAAAGTGGAGACCAAGGATGATGATGGTCAGTATCAGCAACACTGGCGGCCGAAATATATTTTTCATTTTATTCAGGACCGTTATTATTCACCGGCTTTTGTATATGATATTTCGCCGGTTTTTGACCGGAAACTGGATTCCATCCGGGCTTATTCTTCCCAGTTTCATTCAGCTGACCTATGATAAGGATGAACCACAGACCTATATTTCCAGCCCTGAATTTCTGGACTCGATCATTGGCCGGCACCAGATGTTTGGTAAGATGATTGGGGTTCGATATGCAGAAGGATTTATCACGGAAAAAATGATTGGGGTGCGGAATCTGGATGCTTTTGTTCAACTGGATACATAAAAGCCCGGTTTTTACGTTGTTAACAGGCGGGAGCTCTTCATTTCCGGAAGAATTTACCGTTTATTTTAACATGAATCTTCCTGAAAAATGAAGTACCTTTGTGCCGCTTTTCAATAAAAGAAAATATTCATGCAAATGCCTAAATTTTCTGCCAGTCCGCATACTTTCCATGCAGACCTGAAAAAAAGGATCAATGCTTATTTTGATCAGGCCGGGAAAGTCAATGACGGGTAATTTCAATCTGTACCTTAAAGCGGCTGTGCTGGGTCTTTCTTTTATCGGATTGTACATTCACCTGATATTTTTTACACCCGGTACTGCTCTGGCGATCTTTGAATGTGTATTGCTTGGCTGTGTGATCTCGGCCATTGGATTTAATATCATGCACGACGGCGCTCATGGCAGTTTCAGTAAAAGCAAATGGGTGAATCATGGTGGCCGCTTTCTCCCTGAATATTCTGGGCGGAAACAGTTTTATCTGGAATAGCAAACACAATATCATTCATCATTCCTATACCAATGTGGACGGCGTGGATGATGATATCGATATCCAGCCCTGGATGCGCATGAGCACTTCTCAAAAAAGACTTAAGCTGCATAAGTACCAGCATTTTTATTTCTGGGGTCTGTATTCCCTGTTGTATATTCTTTGGATTTTTCTGCTGGATTATAATAAATATTTCACGAGAAAGGTGGGTGAAGTGCCGTTGAAGAAAATGAAATTGATGGATCATTTTAATTTCTGGGTCTTTAAATTATTCAACGGATTTTTGTTTGTTGCACTTCCGATTTATATGACCAGCTTTATGAGCCTGGCTGGTTGGTTTTCTTATTGTGACCATGGTTTCCGGTCTGGTGATCAGTATCGTATTCCAGCTGGCGCATACCGTTGAGCATACTGCTTTTCCGGTGGCCAATATCGAAACCGGTAAAATGGAAAACGAATGGGCGATTCACCAGGTAATGACCACGGCCAATTTTGCCACCCATAACAGGCTGGTTTCCTGGCTGGTGGGCGGATTGAATTTTCAGATCGAACATCACTTGTTTCCCAAAATATCCCATGTGCATTATCCTGCGCTGAGTAAGATCTCCGCCAGGCCTGTGCCGATCATGGGATGGTTTATATCGAATATCGCCGGGTGCATCAGGCCATTGCTTCCCATGTCCATTTCCTGAAACAGATGGGCCAAGGCTTCCTGAGTTCAGGTCTCTGTATATTGATAATCGTGCTGAATCCGCTAATTTTGCGTTTTCAAAAGGATATTTAAACATTGCAATATGGGTAAAGTCAGGATCGGAATCGTACAGATGTCCTGTGTCAGGGACAAATCTGCCAATCTTAAAAAAGCAATGGAAAAAATCAGGGAAGCTGCTGCAAAAGGGAGCGCAGATCATTTGCCTGCAGGAACTTTTTACCTCTCTGTATTTCTGCGATGTGGAAGATTATGACAATTTCAATCTCGCTGAACCCATTCCCGGCCCTTCCACCGAAACGCTGCAGAAAATTGCCGCGGAAACTAAAACCGTGATCATCGCTTCTCTTTTTGAAAAAAGAACGCAGGGTATTTATCATAATACAACAGCGGTGATTGATGCGGACGGAACCTATCTGGGGAAGTACCGGAAAATGCATATTCCGGATGATCCGGCTTTTTATGAAAAATTCTATTTTACTCCGGGTGATCTGGGATATAAGGTTTTCAAAACAAAATATGCCAACATCGGCGTGCTGATCTGCTGGGATCAATGGTATCCCGAAGCTGCCCGGATCACTGCACTGATGGGAGCAGAAATTCTTTTTTATCCCACCGCCATCGGCTGGTCTACAGCCCAGGATCTGCCCACCAATGAAGAACAATACAATGCCTGGCAAACCATCCAGCGAAGTCATGCCGTTGCCAACGGCGTTCATGTGGTAAGTGTAAACCGGGTTGGTTTTGAACAGGATGGCGCCATGAAATTCTGGGGCGGATCCTTTATTGCCAATCCTTTTGGCCGTATACTTTATCAGGCTTCGCATGATCAGGAAGAAGTGGTGGTGCAGGAAATTGATACGGATAAAACAGACAGTTACCGCACGCACTGGCCATTTCTGCGCGACCGGCGGATCGATTCTTATCAGCCCATTACCAAACGATTTCTTGATGAAGATTAGTCAGCCTACACCCAAAGAACTGGGTTACCGTTTCCCGGCGGAATTTGAACCCCATGCAGCCACCTGGCTGAGCTGGCCGCATAAAGAAGCATCCTGGCCGGGAAAGATCGAAAGCATTTATCCTTCCTATTGCGCGTTTCATAAAAGCAGTTTCTGAAAATGAATTTGTGCATATTAATGTGGCTGACAAAGAAATGAAGGATTTTTGCAGCAGAAAAACTGGAGACTGCTTTCCGTTGATCTGGACCGGGTACGTTTTTTTATTCATCCCACCAATGATGCCTGGTGCCGGGATCATGGTCCGGCATTTCTGATCAATCCGGCTGCGGCTCAGCCTAAAATTATTGTCGACTGGAATTATAATGCCTGGGGAAATAAATATCCGCCTTTTGACCTGGATGATCAGATCCCCACACTGATTGCGGCAGCATATGAAATTCCGGTTCTTTATCCGGAGATCATTATGGAAGGAGGTTCGGTGGATTTCAATGGAAAGGGTACCCTGATCACTTCTGAATCCTGTCTGTTAAATCAAGAACAGGAATCCGGAGCTGAGCCAGGCTGAAATCGAAGAATATCTCTAGGCCTATTACGGGGTTGACCAGGTGCTTTGGGTGAAAGAAGGAATTGTCGGGGATGATACGGACGGGCATATTGACGATACCGTCCGGTTTGTTAATGAAGACACCGTATTGGCTGTGGTGGAAGAAAACAAATCGGATGAAAACTATGAGATTCTTCAGCAAAATCTGAAGGATCTGAAAACCATGCGGCTGCTGAATGGTAAACAATTAAATATCGTTGAATTGCCGATGCCAGATAAAGTGATATATGAGGATCAGCGACTGCCGGCTTCCTATGCAAATTTTTATATTGCCAATGGCCTGGTGGTTGTTCCCACTTTCCGTTCTGCAAAAGATGAAAAGGCGTTGCGGATTATTCAGGAAGCGTTTCCGGAAAGAAAGGTACTGGGCATTGATTCAACCGATATCATCTGGGGCTTGGGAAGTTTTCATTGCCTGAGTCAGCAGGAACCGGCGATTGCGGAGTTGACGATTGACAGTTGACGGACTGTCAAATGTTATACAATGATAAAATTTTGTACGCTGATCCAAAATGTCATTTCAACTGTCAACTGTTAGCCGTCAATAACTTTCTGTATATTGCCGCACGCATTCAAATAAAACGAACGCTAATGAAAAAATCGCTGCTGCTTAGTCTGCTTGTTATGATTGGATCTGGCCGGGTTTTCCCAGAAATGCCGAAACGCCTATTTCCATTATTCCGGAACCGGTAAACCTGGTGCAGGGAGCCGGCTATTATACACTTGCCGCGACAAATTACGTATCAGCATTCCCAATCTGCCCGAATTAAAGGAAACCGAATGCTTTTGCTGAAGCAGAAACTGGCTGCAACCGGAAAACAAGTAACGGTTGGCAACAGCAGCAAACTGCATCCATTCAGTTTGTTCTGAATAAAAAGAAGATAAGGCACTGGGCAATGAAGGATATACGCTTTCTGTGAAATCAACCGGCATCGTCGATTAAGGCCAATAAACCGGCCGGTCTTTTTTATGGCGCTGCAAACCCTATTGCAGTTATTGCCAAAAGAAATTGAGAGCAGACAAACCGGTTAAAGGTATTGCCTGGAATGTCCCGGTGGTTGAAATCACTGATTATCCGCGATTTGGATGGAGGGGGTTGATGTTTGATGTCGCCCGTCATTTTTTTACCAAAGATGAAGTGAAGGATTTTATCGATGATATGGCCCACTATAAATTCAATCTGCTGCACATGCACCTTACAGATGATGAAGGATGGCGGGTTGAAATCAAGAGCCTGCCCCGGCTGACTTCCGTTGGCGCATGGAATGTAAAACGGGTGGGATATTTTGGAACTTTCGCTAACCCATCTCCGATGATGAACCCAGAACCTATGGTGGATTTTATACCCAGGACGATATCCGGGAACTGGTTAAATATGCAAAAGACCGGTTTGTAGATATCCTGCCGGAAGTGGATATACCCGGACATAGCATGGCGGCCATTGTTTCCTATCCGGAATTGTCCTGTACTCCGGGTGCCGATAAATACCAGGTGATTTCCGGAGAAAAATTTATGGACTGGCACGATGGCGGTCTTGATGCGCTGGTGGATAATACGCTTTGCCCGGCAAATGAAAAAGTATATCCCTTTCTCGATAAGGTATTCACTGAAATTGCCGCGCTTTTTCCCTTTCGCATATATCCATGTGGGCGGCGATGAATGCGCTAAAAATTTCTGGGAAAAAAGTGATGCAGTAAAGCAGCTGATGCAGAAAGAGAATCTGAAAACACATGGAAGAAGTGCAGAGTTATTTTGAAAAAAGAGTGGAAAAAATTGTGAATCAAAAGGCAAAAAACTGATTGGCTGGGATGAAATCCTGGAAGGCGGACTTGCCCCCAATGCGGTGGTGATGAGCTGGAGGGGAATTAAAGGAGGCATTGAAGCGGCAAAAATGGGCCACCAGGTAGTGATGAGTCCGACCACTTTTGTCTACCTGGATTATATGCAGGGAGATCCCATCTATGAACCGCGTGTTTATGCCACGCTGCGTCTGAATAAGACTTATGAATTTGAACCGGTTCCGGAAGGAGTGGATCCGAAATATATTATGGGCGGCCAGGCCAATCTCTGGACCGAACAGATTTATAATACCCGTCATCTGCAATATATGGTCTGGCCGCGAAGCCTGGCTGTTTCCGAATCCCTCTGGTCGCCAAAAGAAAAAAAGAACTGGAACAGTTTTGCGAAGAAAGTGGAAAATAATTTTCGGCCGGATGGATCTCGAGAATGTTAAGTATGCCCGCTGCTATGTTCGATCCGATTTTTACGGCTAAAAAAGATGCGAATGATTCGCTGCTGATTGACCTTTCCACCGAAGTGGAAGGCCTGGATATTCATTACAGTTTCGACAATTCACATCCGGATAATTATTATCCCGTTTATAAAGCACCCCTTGGTTCCCAAAGATGCCGTTATGCTGAAAGTGGTCACTTATCGCGGGGATAAAGTAATTGGGCGCAGATCGATATGCCGGTCAGTGAACTTAAAAAACGAGCTGGCCTCATTAAATAATTAAGCACTAAAAGACTATCCACCACTTATTAACAGACCCGGTAATCCATTCAGCATTTTAATTAGGTTTGTCGATCGATCAACAAAGAGATCCGTGCGTTTAAAAAGCTTAGAGATAAAAGGGTTTAAAAGTTTTGCTGACAAAACCATATTCTGTTTAATGAAGGGATTACCGGCATTATCGGACCGAATGGTTGTGGCAAAAGCAATATTGTAGACAGTATCCGCTGGGTGATCGGGGAACAAAAGATCAGTCATCTCCGCTCCGAAAACCTGGAAAGCCTGGTATTCAATGGATCAAAGAACCGTTCTGCCTCCGGACTTGCTGAAGTGAGTCTGACTTTTGAAAATACACGCAATCTGCTGCCGACGGAATTCAGCACGGTAACCGTTACCCGGAAATTTTATAAAAGCGGAGAAAGTGAATACCGCCTGAATGATGTGAGCTGCCGGCTGAAAGATATCCAGAATCTTTTTATGGATACCGGCTATCCACCGACAGTTATGCCATCATCGAACTGGGCATGGTGGATGATATCATCAGGGATAAGGAAAACAGCCGCCGCCGGATGCTGGAACAGGCTGCCGGAATTTCCATTTATAAAACCAGGAAAAAAGAAGCCCGTCAGAAACTGGATGCCACGGAACAGGATCTGGCCCGTATTGAAGACCTTTTGTTTGAAATCAATAACCAGTTGAAAACCCTGGAAAACCAGGCAAAAAAAGCGGAGAAATATTTTGAGATAAAAAAAGAATACCGCGAAATAAGTATTGAACTGGCTAAAGCATCGCTGGAAGGATTTAACAGCACGTATAAAGAATCTGAACGCATCAGTCGGAGACAGAAACCGATAAAAAGATTCGAACTGGAAGCAGACATCGCGCAGCGAAGAAGCGGCACTGGAACAGGACAAGCTGGCTTTTATTGAAAAGGAAAAACAATTGCAGGCTCTGCAGCATGCATTCAATGAACTGCTTCAGCAATTGAGAAATAAAGAAGGAGAAAAAAACCTGGTCAGTCAGCGTTTGAATTTTCTTGCAGGAAAAAGAAACCAATCTGCAGGATTTTCTTGAGAAAGGAGAGGGCAGTAAAAGGTCTGGAAGAAAGTGTTGTGTTTACCGACAAGCAGGTGGGCGAAGAAGAAGTAAAACTGGAAGAACTGCAGCAGAACCTGGAAGCGCTGCGGGAAAAAACAGAAGCGGCAAGAACGTCATTTCGGAAATATAAAATTATCGCTGGATCAATTGAGAAGTGAACAGTGCGCAGGCGCAGCGCAATCAGTTTGATGCTGAAAAAAATATTGCGTTGCCGATACTTCCATTCAAAACCTGGAAAGGGCATGTCAGTCAACAGGAAGAGAGAGAAGCCCGCAGCCCGCCAGATTAAACAACTGGGAGAAGAAAAAGAAGTGACCAGCGAAGAACTGGAAACCCGCAGAACGGATCTGCAGCAACTGCAGGAGCATCAGGAAAGAACCAAAGAACAAATTCTGCAAACACAGGAAAAACTGGAAGTCCTTCGCCAGCGAACTGGCAGAAGAAAGCAGGAAATTTGATGCCAGGAAAAATGAACATGATCTGCTGAAAAGCCTGATCGATTCCATGGAAGGTTATCCGGAAAGTGTTAAATTCCTGCATAAGAATCCGAACTGGAATCATACAGCTCCGATTCTTTCTGATATTATTTATGTAAAGGAAGAATTCCGGACGGCGGTTGAAAATGTACTGGAACCCTATCTGAATTATTATGTGGTGAATGATCTGGAAGAAGGATTGAAGGCCGTTCACCTGCTGGATGAGAATAAAAAAGGGAAGGCAAATTTTTTCCTGCTGAATAAATTCGATCCGCCGAACTGCCGGAATACGCATCATCAGCCGGAAAATACGATTCCTGCACTGAGTGTGATTGAAGTGGATGCAAAATATCTGCCGCTGGCAAAACACCTGCTGGCAACATGTATTTATTGCGGAAAATGAACCTTCATGGAATGGTTTAACAACGAATCCAATGGTTCGGTGATTCTTGAAAAACATGGCAAATATGTAAAGGGTAAATATTCCCTTACCGGTGGAAGTGTGGGATTATTTGAAGGAAAGAAAATCGGCCGGGCTAAAAACCTGGAGAAAATATTCAAAGGATGTAACTGCCCAGGAAGCTGGTGGTGAATCAGCTGAAAACAGAAATCCAGGCCCGGCACAATGAAGTGATCGGATTTAACGAGCAATTGAAAGAACAGGCGATCCGCCAGGCGCAGGAAGATATTAACCGACTCAGCAACCAGCTTTTTGCCATTCGAGAATAAAACGGAAAATCTGAATGGTATTGCAGGAAGCTTCTGCAAACCGGATACAGGAACTGCAGACAGCAGCTGCAGCAAACGCAGGAATCCATTGAAGGCACGCGGAGCTGAACTGGCAGGATCTGCTGGACCAGGTGAATGAACTGAAGGAAAAATTGCATGCAGGGACAGGAACAGTTACAGCCTGGCTGAAACGGCTTATAATAGCGCATCTGCCGGATTTAATGAATTCAACCTGCAGGTGATCCGGCAGCAAAACCGGATTGCTGCATTGAAACAGGAACTGGAATTCCGGAATAAACAATTGATCGGATCTGAAAGTTCAGATCGAAGACAATCAGCTGCAGCTGGACCAGACCCGTCAGCAGATCGGCAGAAAGCAGCGAATCGCTGCATATTCTGGAAGAGGCTTTGACAGACATGCTTCGCAATAAGGAAGAAGAAGAAAAAAAACTGAATGAAGCAGATCAGGCTTATTATAACTGAAAGAAATAAACTCAGTGAAAAAGAAACGGCGCGTCAGACAGCTGATCCGGCAAAAAGAAAATGCCGAACATCTGCTGGGCGAAATCAAGGACCGGCTCAATGATCTGAAATTGCAACTGGCGGGAATGAAAGAAAGGCTGAACGTGGAATTCCGGATCAACCTGGATGATATTATTGATGAAGCCCAGAACAGGCGAAATGCCTGCGGAAGAATTGCAGGAAAAAGCCGACCGGATGAAAAAGCGGCTGGAAAACCTGGGCGAAGTAAATCCAACGGCCGTGGAAGCATTCCAGGAAATGAAAAGGCGCTATGATTTTATTGTGGAGCAAAAAAATGACCTGGTCAATGCAAAAGATACTTTACTGCAAACGATCCAGGAAGTGGAAACCACCGCCAATCAGCAATTCCTGGAAACCTTTGATAAAGTGCGGGAGAATTTTCAAAAAGTTTTCAAAGCCCTGTTTACAGAAGAAGATACGGCAGATCTGATTCTGGAAAATCCGGATAACCTGGCCGAAACCGGCATTGATATTGTTGCCAAACCAAAAGGGAAAAGGCCTTCTTCGATTACCCAGTTGAGCGGTGGAGAAAAAACACTTACGGCAACGGCGCTTGCTGTTTGCCATCTACCTGATCAAGCCGGCGCCGTTCTGTATCCTGGATGAAGTGGATGCTCCGCTGGATGATGCCAACGTAGGCAAGTTCACCAATATGATCCGCCAGTTCAGCGATAATTCCCAGTTTATCATTGTCACCCATAATAAAATGACCATGAGCAGTGTGGATGTGATTTATGGAGTCACCATGCAGGAAGCCGGTGTGAGCAAGCTGGTTCCGGTGGATTTCCGGTCGCTGAGCACGCAGGCAAGCTGAGGATGGACTATTGATTCAATTCCTGCCGCTCACCACAGCAGCCGTGCAATGGCTCCATGAGCGCCGGCAAGAAAAACGGATTTACCTGTTTTTGACTTTCCGCATACATGAAAACTCTTCGTGGAAATTAGTTTCCAGTTCATTCCCCCGTCCGTTGAAATATCCACCCCGGAAGTTCCGCAGCAGATCAGCGTTTGATCATTGATATATTCCACACAACTCCGGTAACCGTGTGGCGGACGATGTGGCAGCTGCTGATCAAAGGGATGGAGACTTATACGTAGTGCATTCCCGTTAACAATGCTGTCTTTTGAGAAATCGCCTCCGGTTACAAAAACCTGGTTTGGGTTTGAAGGATTGACCGCGATCGAATTGGCGCCAGTGGTTTCCCTGCCCTGGCTGAGCCGGAGATTGAGTTTTCCGGAACCGTCAAGATATAAGTTGGATTTCTTCCCTCCGGACACGTATACAAAATGATGGTCCGGCAACCACTTGATATTGGAACCGCTGGCAGCAAAAAAAGCTTCTCCTTTTTCAGTAGCGGGTTGGGTGTTTCCACTGAGGATTTCCCAATCATCGCCCCGGTTTTTTGTTCGGGCAAAGAATACTTTATTATTCACCGGATCTCCGATCAATATTCCGTTATTGGCGGAAAAATCCATGGCATCCAAAAAAAGGCTGCTATCCTGAAAAACCGTTTTCCATGTTTTCCCTCCGTCCTTTGTTTTTAAGATCACCGCCGGTTGGGTGATGCCCATGATCACCGCTTCCTGATCACTGAATGCTTCCACATCCCGGAAATCCGTTTTTTCATAATGGGGAATGGTTATCCATTTCCAGCTTGTGCCGGCATCGGTCGAAATGCCTACGGTGCCAGCCGACCCGCTAACCCAGATCACCTGATCATTTACCGCAGACAAGCCCCGCAGGGAAGCCGGGTTGCCCAGGCTGAGCATTTTTATTTTTTGAGCCGGAACGGTTGAGATCAGAAAGATCGTAAGGCAGAGGGATAAAACTGGTTTGATCATGATGCTGCAGCATAATTAAAATTCAATGCCAATTGGTAAGGAATTGAAATTACACAGAAAACTGTAATAAACGGGTCTGAGGCTGACAGATGAGAATCATCTTAATCCGTGAAGATTTGCTGTTCATCCCTTTCCTCCACGGGAATCTTACGTATGAAATCATCATGCTGCATATCGTCGAAATTGCTGTAAACGCCATATGAATCGATAAGGTAACCGATGGTTCCGTCATTTCCTTCCAATAAGTATAATACGGAAGAATCTGCGGGATCGGATTCTCCCTCAAACCGGTAGGTTTTGATAATTTTCAGATCCTGTGGCTGGTAAAATTTGCTGTTGCCGATGCCAAAGCCTTCCGGACTAAGCCGGAATTCATTGTCCTGACGTTTCAGTCTTAGTTTTTCCAAAACCTGGCTGAGTGTTGTCATTTCTGCTGGCTTAATCATAACGTGTTCATTTAATGATAACCTGAAAGATCCAAATGGCGTACCAGTTATTTGGTCCGGCCCATCCCGGACTCATAGAGTTTAATCTTATTATAAAGCGTTTTCCGGTCTATTTTCAGAATTTCCGCAGCTTTCGATTTATTGAAATTGACCTTTTTCAGTACATTCATTATGGTATCGTATTCCGCCTGGGCGGCGGCATTCTTAAGATCCGTTTCTCTGATGTTCGGATCCGGTATATAACCGGTATTCGGTGATTCCCTTGGAATATTATCCCATTGAACGCCTGCAATTTCGGCCGGAAGCACCCGGGTGCCAATGATGCCGGAAGGAGAGAGCAGGGCCGACCTGCGTACCACATTCCGGAACTCGCGAAGATTGCCGGGCCAGGGATAATTGAGAAATATCCGGATCACTTCATCTTCAAATCCTTCCACTTTCTTATTAAGTTCATTGTTGGCATTGTCCAGGAAAAACCGTCGCAAAAAGCGGGATATCCTCTTTGCGGTTCCGCAATGGGGGTAAAATGATGGAGAATTCGTTAAAGCGATGAAATAAATCTTCCCTGAATCTGCCATTCCGGTAAGCGCCCTGCAAGTCTTCATTGGACGCCACGATGATCCGGACATCCACATCCATTTCTTTATTTCCACCCACCCGTTTGAACTTTCTTTCCTGGATCACCCGGAGCAGGGCGGCCTGTATTTCGTAGGAAAGATTAGCCACTTCATCAAGGAAAAGCGTTCCGCCGTTGGCAAGCTCAAAATGGCCTTCCTTATCATTCAGGGCTCCGGTAAAAGCGCCTTTAACATGACCGAACAATTCACTGCCCGCCAGTTCCTTGGAAAGCGTACCGCAATCCATAGCAATAAAAGGCTGGTTTTTCCGCAGACTTTTATTGTGAATGGTCCGGGCAATGACTTCTTTTCCGGTTCCGCTTTCTCCGTATAAAATTACGCTGTAGTTGGTCGGCGCAACCAGCTCCACCTGCCGGTACAATTCAATGGTCAGGGGTGATTTTCCAACCATGAAAGTGTTATTATCCGACTCGCCTGTATTCAATCTGGTCTTTAAAGGAGGAACAGGCTTGCTGCCGGCCGTTTCGGCTGTATTCAAAGCTTTGTTGATCACATTCAGGACTTCATCCGGCACCAGGGGTTTTGTAATATAATCGAAGGCGCCGGCCTTGATCACGTCTATGGCGATCTTGATATCAGAATAACCGGTAATAATAATAACCGGTACGGCAATATTCAGGCTTTTCATTTCCAGCAGCACTTCACGGCCTTCCATGTCACCCAGCCGGAAATCGCAGATGACGACATCGAATTTCTTTTCATTGAATAATCCAAGCCCCCGGTTGCCTGTATTGGCGGCTTCTGTTTCAAATCCTTTGCGCTGGAGGTATCGCTCTAAGAGGTTACACATATCCCGGTCGTCATCTACAATTAGTATACGCTTCATTAAGTTTTATATCGGATTTACAGATGAGGTAGAATTGAAATCATAATGCTGATGTAAACATCCTGCCAGGTCAGAACTGAACTTTCCAATGAATAGTTCACAAATTAGGCGTCATTTTGGGGAACAAAATACTCAGATCCGGGATATTTTACAAGTCGTCCCGAATATTTAAAGAACTGTTCGATCTGATTTCGTGCTTAGCAGATTGGTTTTCCCGCAAACCTTTTCCGGAGAAAAAGCTGGCAAGGGAATTGACCTTCTATGAGTTAACATATTAATTGTGATGATTGAAAGGAAGTTGCCAAATGTAGTGGTAGTGGATGATGAGCCGGATATTTGTTTTCTTTTTGAAAAAATTCTCCGAAAAAGAAATCTCCAATCGGGGTTTGCAAAAAATCTGGCCGATGCCAGTATATTGATCGAAAACAGGAAGCCTTACCTGATCTTTTTGGACAATAGTCTGCCGGACGGAAAGGGAATTGACTTTATCCCTTATTTAAAATCCAGATTTCCAGCTTCCAGGGTTATTATGGTTACGGCAAATGACAGCCCGGATGACCGGCGTGCTGCTTATCTGATGGGTGCGGATGATTTCCTGGGTAAGCCCCTCAGTCTGGAGCAGATCAACACTACTCTGGATAAAAACATTTCCCGGTAAAAAGATTGTTGTTTCCGGTATCCCCGTTTTTGTAGAATAAATTTCCCGAAAGCGGGAATTTACCGCTGGTTAATTTTTTGTATCTTAAATCAGTGACTTTCTATTCCTGATTAACGGGTTGTTTATTCATTTTCTTAAATCAATCTTTATGGGAAATCTGCTTTACATTATTGCTGTTATTCTGGTGATAGCCTGGGCTATCGGTTTCCTCGGTTATCATGCCGGTGGCGTCATTCACATACTTTTGGTGATTGCCATTGTAGCCGTTTTGCTGAAAGTTATCCGGGGTTCGGCTGACTGAAAAAAATGATGATCCGGGTGCCCGGATTCTGAACGGTTAGAGTGTTCCGGACACTAACCGTTTTTTTATTCCGTTTCGCGCAATATTTATTTTCGAATTAACTAATGAATAAGGGGTATTGGTACTCTTCTTGTGCGAATATTACAAATCCTTTTTTATGATTGCATCACTTGTTCATAAAACGCCTGCGGTGATTCTGGATAAGCTCACCCGCCTGTTGAATGCATTACAAACTGTAAAGAGTAATTATGAACAAACGGCATTGCGGATCCGGAATAAGCAGTTACGTCTTTCGCTGCTGGCCCTGGCTCAGGAGAGTAAGCAATATGCCAATGAACTCATGGCCCATATCGAAACCCTGGGTGGTAAACTGGATGAGCAGGTAAAAACCGATTTTAACCGGATGGGATCCGGTAAAGAAGATCCGGGTGTGACAGACGGAAAAATGGATCTGAGGGAAATGAACCTGGGAGAACAACTGTTAATGAAAACGTACCGCGATATATTAAATGAACCTTTTTTGTATGATAATGTCCGCCGGATCGTTCGATATCAGCTAAACGGACTGATGCATTGTTTTTCCCAGTTAAAGATGTTATACGCAACGCTGCTTAAAACGAGTGTTGATGGAATTTGAGGATTTATGAAATTTTTTACAAGCATTTGGCATTTCTGGCAAGGAATTTAGAATACTATAGCAGAAACCAATTTTAAAACTTAAAAAGATCTGATATGAATACTTCCAAAATTTTATTAGGATTTGCAGCCGGAGCTGCAATAGGCGCTGCACTGGGAATTTTATTCGCCCCGGATAAGGGTACGGAAACCCGCCGCAGGATCTCCGAAAAGAGCAATGACGTTGCAGATTCCATAAAAGACAAATTCACCGGTCTGGTAGATGGAGTAAAAGACAAATTCTCCAACTTGAAATCTGAGGCAGAGGACGTAGCCGAAAAAGGATATACCGCTTATAATCGCAGTAAATCTGAAATTAACGCCTTTTAAAGATATTTTGGACCGGACGGAAGTGAGAGCCCCTCGGAGAGGGGCTTTTTTCGTAAATGGTATATGGTGGATGGCAGATGGACGCGCCTGATACTCGGGCAGCCGGTATATCCGGCAGCTGTTTTACAGAATAAGCAGCAAGCCTTTTATTTAATATTAAACAATCAGAGTAGACTATCCACCATCTACCATCCACTATCCACGCTTTCAATACTTCGTCAATTCCGGCCTCACCTGATCAATATAAGCCAGAATACCGCCTTTCAAATTATAGAGGTTTGTGAAACCAAATTTTTCTTCCAGTTCCCGGATGGCTTTACTGCTGCGGCCTCCCACTTTGCAATGGATCACCACATCCAGGTCGGGAGAAATCCGGTCGGCCTGGTCAGCAATGGTTGCGAGGGGAATCAGTTCACCGCCGATTTCCACGATTTCGTATTCACCGGGTTCCCGGACGTCGATCAGCTGAAATTTTTTTCCGTTTACCTGCCAGTCATACAATTCTTTTGCGGTGATTTCTTTGATCGGCTTTTCTTCTACAGCGCGCATTCCGCAGAATTGTTCATAGTCGATCAGTTGGGTGATGGTCGGATTTTTCCCATTTATGGGGTTGTCGTCCCGGCGTTTGATAGTAAATGTCCGGCTTTCAAAATTCAGGGCATCGAAGGTATAGAACCGGCCCGACAGGGGTTCGCCCACTCCGGTTATGACTTTAATCACTTCCAGCGCCTGCAGGCTGCCGATGATTCCCGGCAATACGCCCAGCACGCCACCTTCCGCACAACTGGGAACCAGTCCGGGCGGAGGGGGCGTGGGATAAAGATCCCGGTAATTCGGACCCCTTTCTCCCTTTGCATTCACATAATTAAATACGGAAACCTGTCCGTCAAACTGAAATATGGAGGCGTATACATTGGGTTTATCCAGTAAAACGCTTGCATCATTGACAAGGTAACGGGTAGGAAAATTATCCGTTCCGTCGGCGATCACATCGTAATCCTTGAAAATTTCCAGCGCATTTTCCGAATTCAGGTGGGCATTGTACAATTTGAATTGTACGTGCGGATTCAGGGCTTCCAGCCGGCGTTTGGCAGCTTCCACTTTCGGTTTGCCGATTTCGTTCACGTCGAACAATACCTGGCGCTGCAGGTTGCTGTCGTCCACTTCGTCAAAATCGATAATGCCGATGGTGCCGACGCCGGCAGCCGTCAGGTAAAGCAGGGCCGGGCTGCCCAGTCCGCCACAACCGATAATCATCACTTTGGCCGCTTTCAGTTTCTTCTGGGCTTCTTCACCGAAATCGGGAATGATCATATGCCGGTTATACCGGGCCCTTTCTTCTTTGCTAAATCTTATATTCTGTTAGGACATGATGTGAGGTTTAAAATGAAATGCCGCCGGCGATGGCAGGCACAATGCTTAAAACGGTGGATTCACTTACAGCCGTTTTTTCCTGTTGCAGGTCGCGGATATCATCATCCCCTGCGAAAATGTTTACAAAAGAGCGAACTTTTCCCTGATCGTCCAGCAGATGTTTTTTCAGATCCGGAAAATCGCGGGTAATGGAATCAATGACTTCTCCGACGGTGGTTGCCGCAACCTGGAGTTTTGCCGTTTGATTGGTGAATTTGCGAAGGGGTGTTGGAATAATAACTGTTGCCATTTTTTATATTGATTGATGGAAATAAGGAATTTCTGTATTTTCTTCTTCAAACCGGGCTTCCTCATTTAGTCGCCAGGACCTGATATGATCAATATTGCCCTGCATAACCGAAACAATGATATAAGAAAAATAAGGCTGGGCGGCAACCCGGTCGTGTTCCGATGGAATGGCCGGATGATTCGGATGGGAATGATAAATGCCCAGGAGCAGGATATTTTTTTCCGCTGCATACCGTTCAGCCCGCATATAATCTTTTGCCCCGATTTCAAAGCGGCGACGTTTATCGCCCTCTTTGGAATTATTTACTGCACCGATTTCGAGCACGAGCCGGTTGCCCTCCGCATCCTCGGTTCCGTATAAAAATCCACAGCATTCATCCGGAAAGATAATTTTTGCCTGTTCCAGCATTTGTTCCCTGGCTTCCTCTTCAAAACGGATCATTTGAATATCTTTTTAAGTGTGTCGCCGTATTTGTCGCCATTGTCCGGAAGAACCGTCACCACTATCCCTTCCTCAAGCCGGGAGGCCACCCGGATGGCGCCGACGAGATTGGCTGCGGAAGAAGGACTCAGTACCAGACCCTCTTTTTCTTTTACTTCCTTGATGATCTGATAAGCTTCCTCGGTGGAAACTTCCAGATTTTCATCCGCCACGAGGGGATCATAAATTTCCGGTACTACAGCGGTTTCCATGTGCTTCCAGCCTTCCAGTCCGTGCAGGGGATTATCCGGTTGCAGGGAAATCAACTGTATGGCCGGATTGTATCTTTTTAATCTTCTGCCGGTTCCGACAAAAGTGCCGGTGGTGCCAAGCCCTGCAACAAAATGGGTAATACCCGGAACGGCGTTTATGATTTCCGGCCCTGTTCCATAATAATGGGCTTTCCAGTTATTTTCATTTTTGTATTGGTCGGCATAAAAATACAAACCGGGATTTTTCTCAGCCATGGCCAGGGCAATTTCCTGGGCCCCATCGGTGCCTTCAAAGCGGGATGTGAGGATCAGCTCAACGCCCAGAGACCGTAATATTTGCTTTCTTTCTTCCGAAGCATTTTCCGGGAGACAAAGCGTTACGGGTATGCCCAGGGATTTCCCGATATGGGCATAGGCGATGCCGGTATTGCCACTGGTCGCATCGAGTAGGATTTTACCGGGACCAGCAATCCCTTTTGCAGGGCATCGCGGAAAATGGCATAAGCTGCGCGGGCTTTTACGCTGCCGGATAACTGCATCCATTCCTGCTTGGCAAAAAGGGAACCTTTTTCTTCCGGAAAAGATGCCGCAGTTCGAAGAGCGGGGTGTTCCCGATCTGCGACTGCAGGGCAGCGAGTTGTTCCGGGATTCCGGAATGGTGATGGTTGATAAGTTGGACATGGCGTAAAACAAAAAAAGCTCCACTTAGGTGGAGCTTCTGTATTATTTGTCGTTTTATGATCTATATAAGAATATCCTCCACCCGTATTTCCGGCTTTTCGCACAACAACAACAACAGGTAAAGAGTGTATCTGAGCTCATTTGATCTTAATAACACAAAGATAATCGTTTTGTTTGATTATTTCAGCAACCCATCCACCGTAATGGCCACATAATATAGTCCCCCAATGGTCGGGCCGCCCGCATATTGGATATACCGGTTATTGAAGATATCGGATGCGCCCAGTTTAACGGCAGATTTGAGTTTGGGTAAATGGAAAGTCACCTGGGCGTCAAGCGTATTATAGGCCGATACATCTCCGGTTACCAGAGGACTTTCCCAGAGGAATGAATCCTGCCATCTCCAGGTAATATTAAAGCCGATATTTTTAACAATTTCCCGGTTTCCAAAGGATAAGGTTGGTTGACCAGTGCGGGGTATTGAAACCGGTTACAAAAATATCATCCGTTTTATTGGCCTTCATCTCATTAAAATTGATATTTCCGGCCACTGTGTATTTTTTATAAAGGTTATAGGTAATTGCCAGTGCCGAACCGAAATTATGATAAGTGTTTTTTGCGTTGGTGTATACGCGGTAACGATCCTGGCCCTGGCTGGCGGCGTTGGCTGAAGTGGCTGTTGTGGCATCCCGGTTTCTGTCCAGCATGGCCAGCACTGCGGCATCCGTTCCAACGGTAACGCCCTTCGGAACAAATACCTGTACCTGGCCAAGAAAGCCATTGTATTGATTGCTGTAAGCATCAATATCAATCACCAGGCGGTTATTCAGCAATACCGCTTTATAGCCTACTTCATAAGACATGATCTTTTCCGGACCTGCATCTGGCAGATTGGCCACGACGAGCAGGTTCCGGTTGGCCAGCGCGGCTGCATCTGTATTTCCCTTGGCGCTCACGGCCGCATTGAAATTGATGACCGATTGTCTGTGTGTAACTATTTTCCAGATAGCCCAGTCCTTCGTTGATATAGGGCAGGCTGCCTACCCGTTTTACCCTTCCGTTATTTACATAAGACAGGGCTTCAAAGAGGGCAGGGAAGCGGTAACCCTGCTGATAGGTAAAGCGGAAATTATGATTTTCTTTGAAAGTGTATACAGCAGCCAGGCGGGGCGTGTATTTGGGTTTGAATTCCGGATTGTAATCCCAGCGCAGGGATCCGAATAATTTCAGTTTTTCATCAAAGAACGTTTTGGTTACCTGGGCAAAGGCTCCGAATTTTTTATAATAGAATATTTTTACCAAAGCTTCCGTCGGCTTCCGGTTTGTTCCGGTCGTCGATGGGACGGGAGAAATCAACAAAATTATTTCCATCCGGAATGATCTCATAAATGCGGGCATCGCCTCCGATCAGTAAGTCGAATATTTTAATCTTGCTGGATAAATCCCATTGGGCTTCCGTATGATATAAACGGCTTTTCTGAACCAAGGCCGCGCCACCGGTTACGGGTGCATCCGGAATGGAACCGGATTTGATATCCCAGTTATTGATTTTGATGATGGTATTTTTTAACTGGTTAAATTCAGGTGTTCCGGGTTTCACGCGACTGGCATCTGCCTGATCGCGGGCATACTGTGTGGCGGCTGCAAGGTTTGCATCGGTCAGCCCGCCCCCGTTTTTTGTTGCATAGTCCAGTCAACGCATTTTTATATTTTGTTCCCCAGCTGGAAGCGGTTTTTGGTATCAGTGGCCCCGCCGCTGTACAGGTCCATGTTGTCGGCCAATGGTTTTACATTATAAGAATCGCCGGTGTTTTCAAGGGACACATAGGCACTGACCGTAAAATTATTCCCTTTCAGTTCCAGGTGGTGATTCTGGATCACCACATTATCCAGTCTCACTTTATTTCCTCTCTGAAACACGCCGCCCATATTGCCGATCCGGTAAGAATAAGATAATTCGGCTTTTTCACTGATGCGGTAATGAAGGGCTGCATCAAATTTTAGATTGCTGACCCGGGGGCTGACCAGATCGGTTTCCCAGTAGCCGGTTCGGGCCACGCGTAAGGTCTGATTTGGGTTTCCATCAATGGTGAGTCCGCTCAGGGAAACCACATTGCTTCCCGCCAGGGCATCGTCGCCATATTTATTCCATCCGTCAAATGCGACGTTGTTGGCGCCGTTCAATGCAGGGAAACCCGGATTGGCGCTTTTCAGGTTATTGGTATTCTGGTCGAGCCGCGTATTGGAACGCCAGTCGGTGCCCTGCATATAGCCGATGTTTATTTTAAAAGCAAACCTGTTATTGAAAGCTTTTGCATAGCGGATAGCCGTTTCCGTTAGTATGCTGGGCGCATCGTCGATGCCATCCACATGGTTTACGCCGGTTTTGTGATAAACGCTCAGCCCCTGGTAGGTAAAAGGGCTTTTGGTAAGCAGGTTGGCCATGCCGTTGATGGCATTCATGCCGTATAAGGCGGAAGCGGCGCCCGGTGTAATTTCCACGCTGGCAATATCCAGTTCTGTGGGTCCGATGGCATTTCCCAGCGGCACGCCCAGCGTAGCCGCCTGCATATCCACTCCGTCCACCAGCTGCATGAAACGGAAGTTGTTGGGAATATTAAATCCGCGGGTATTGGGTACTTTGAATGTTAAGACTTGAAGTGGTCATCTGTACCCCTTTTACATTTTCCAGCGCATCGTAAAAGGATGGCGCGGCCGTTTCCCGGATGGCGCGGATATCCAGTTTCTCAATGGCAACCGGGGATCTCAGTCTGCTTTCCGGTACCCGGGATGCCGTTACCACCACTTCTTTTCCAAGGTTGGTCTGGGTAACCAGCGAAATATATAGTTTGGATTCAATACTCTTTACCTCAAATTCCTGAGGCTGGAATCCGACCGAAGTAAAAATCAGGGTGAGCGGAAATTTGAATTTCGTGCGGAGTTTGAAATTCCCGGCATCATCGGTAATGGTTCCGGCAATGGTGCCTTTAATCTTACGCTTACACCGGCTAAAGCCTGCTTATTTTCCTGATCAACCACCTGACCGGAAATATCGATCAGGTTGCCTCCCTGTGCGTGGGCAAGCGTAAGAAAACCTAATGTTAGAATGAAAAGCAGGAGGGATTTAGAGTGGATGATTTTATTATTTATTGTGCGGGAGTTTTTTTCTTTCCCAATGCGTATAATCTTTTTCATGATTTATTAAGCGATTAAAAATGGATGTATGCTTGTTGTTGATAGAAATTATTTTGTTTCTTACAACAACAGCAGGGAAAAAAGAACAAAGTTTTCATGTTCATTTTGTTTTTAGGAGGTTGAGAATATATAGTCTATTAATATGGTGGACTAAAAGAATATAGAGAATCCATCGTCAGTATTTACTGTTTAAATTAAAATCCGATTAAAACTTTTGAAATTCCCTTAATCAGGGTAAGTATGCTGGTAATGATCACCAGGGAACCGACAGCGATGAACATATATTTCATCGGTATCTTGCCCACGAGTCGCGCAGCAATGGGCGCTGCAATCAGTCCTCCGATAATAAGTCCCGCCACATCCAGAATGAATACGGTCTTTAACAGAATGAAAAAGGTAATGGCGCTGGCTAATACCACAAAGAATTCAGCGAGGCAGACAGAGCCGATCACATAACGTGGGTTTCTTCTTTTTGAGATGAGCGTGCCGGTCACCAGGGATCCCCAGCCTCCTCCGGCAAAAGCATCCATGAATCCACCCACCGAGGCCAGCCAGCCGGCATTCTTTACTTTATGTTGTTTGTTTTTTTTCCTGAAGGCTTTTCTGATAATATAGTAACCCAGGTATAGTGTATACACGGAGAGGGGCAGCCGCACCCAGGTGGAATATTCCTGTCCGTAATAAGCCAGGCTGGCTCCGATGATCGCACCGATCACACCCGGAATCACCAGTGCACGGAATAATTTTTTATTGATATTCCCGAACCGGTGATGGCTGTACCCGGAAACACCGCTGGAAAATGCCCTGGCAGAATGAACGCGGCTGCTGACAATGGCAGGGTTCACCCCAATGGCCAGGAGGAAAGTGGTGGAAATGGTTCCGTATCCCATGCCCAGGGAGCCATCCACCATTTGCGCGAGGAATCCGGTAAACAGCATCATCAGGAAGGATGGCGTATCTATATATTGCGGAATTTTCTGAATGCCTTCCGATATCTTATGGAATGGAATGAAGGAGAGTAAACCATGACCAAACAGCATAAAGAAAAAGGCAAACAAAGACCACTTCACAATACCCTGCCATTTCTTTCCGCCGGGTTTACTGAGCTGGTCCAGTTTGGCCTGCTTGGCGCTGAGCACTTTGGTGAGGTCATCCAGCTGTCTCACTTTTTCAGCGAAATCACCTTTTAAATCCTGCCGGATGGTATGCATGTTCTGTAACACGCTTTCGATTTCATCCGGAATCAGTTCATTTAATTGTTCCCGCATCCGTTTGGCGATGGTGGGGGATTTCCCGTTGGTGGAGATGGCAATTTTAAGATTTCCCTTGTCTACGATGGAGCCCAGATAAAAATCACATAGATCCGGCGTGTCTGCCACGTTAACGAGCAGCTTCCTTTCTTTGGCCAGCACCCGGACATAGTTGCTGACCGACTTGTCATTCACCGCAACGATCACAATATCTTTATCATCCAGATCGTCCGGTTCAAAAGGTTTTTCCAGCAACCGGACGGAAGGGTTTTTTTCTGCCAGCTGTTTAACAGGTTCCGAAATTTCAGCAGCCACCACCAAAACCCGGGTTGCCGGCGCATTGGTTACGATAGCCGTAAGTTTTTCGAGGCCCACTTTTCCGCCGCCAACCAGTAATACTTCCAACTCCTCCAGTTTCAGGAATACGGGAAACAAATGGTTCCTGCCCACCTGTGCATCCTGTACAATATCCGTCGGGTTTTCCAATTCCTTTTTTTCACTCATATTATGCTGGCATTGTCGCTTTCCGGTCCGGCTTCCCCTGGTTTGGGAAGCGGCCTCAAAAATAGTGTATTCTCTACTTAATTTGTAGACTATGTGAATATTATTTTATGTTTTTTTTAAAACGGTCAATAGGATTAGCAGAATGATTTTTAGCCTGATGGATTTAGCCAGGCTTGCATATTTCGGAAATCATTACAGGCGGATTATTCTGGTTGAATTGGCCTTAAGGGATTAAACAAGCTGTTTCCTTACCGCAAAATCTCCGAATGATTCTTTTTTTTTTCTCTCTTTGGAAAAAAGTTGAAAGAGGGCATCCAGTTCACTCAGAATGGCCGGTTCTTCCAGGCTTTCTTTATATACTTTATTGAGCCGCATACCCTGATGATCGCCACCGAGCAGCAGGTTGTATTTTCCTAAAGAGGTACCGATAAAACCGATTTCCGCAATATATGATCTGGCGCACCCATTGGGACAACCGGTCATCCGGATGATGATTTCTTCCTTTTCGAGCCCGTGTTTATTCAGTAAGGGTTCTATTTTACTGATCAGCGAGGGAAGGTATCGTTGCGCTTCGGCAAAGGCAAGGGGACAGGTATTCAGCGCCACGCAGGCCATGGAATTCCTGCGGATCTCGGAAATGGAATCTGTATATTCTTTTATCTTATACTTATCCAGGATCTTATCGATTGCCGCTTTGTCCTTTTCCGTAATATCGGAAAGGATCACATTCTGATTGGTGGTAAACCGGAAATTGAGTTTGCCGGTTTTTGCAATTTCATACAATGCCGTTTTGATGGGCGCTTCCTCGCTGTCCGCAACCCGTCCGTTTTCTATGAACGGCGTATAATACCAGAGTCCTTCCGAATTCTGAAACCAGCCATAATAATCTTTCCGGTCCACAAATTCGAATGGCCGTTCTTTTTCCAGTGCAAAGCCGGTACGGCGGGCAATTTCTTCTTTAAACCATTCCGTTCCCAGCCGGTCGACCGTATATTTCAGTCGCGCGAGTGACCGGTCGCTCCGGTTCCCGTAATCCCTTTGAATCGTTACGATTTCATAGATCGTTTTCATGATCTTTTCTTCTCCGCTCACAAATCCGATTACGGTGGCGAGCCGGGGATACGTAGCGGCATTACCGTGCGTGGATGACATACCACCGCCGATAGCCACATTGAAGCCCTTAAATTCGTTGTTCTCGATGATCGCGATCAGGCCGAGATCATTTCCGAATACATCAATATCGTTGTTCGGCGGAATTGCAATGCCGACCTTGAACTTTCTCGGCAGGTAGCGATCCTGGTATAAAGGATCTTCTTCTTCCTTTTTATCGACCAGTTTTTCTTCATCCAGCCAGATCTCATAATAGGCCCTGGTTTTGGGCAGGAGATAAGCGCTGATCTTTCCGGCAAAATCGTGAATCTGTTTATGGATGGGTGATTGTTTCGGATGCGCGGTGCAGATCACATTCCGGTTGATATCGCCGCAGGTGGCAATTGAAATGAGTTTGGCCTCGCTAAATGCTTTAATGGTCGGCTTGATATGGGATTTCAGGAGACCATGCAACTGAACGGTTTGTCTTGTGGTGATTTTGATGATCCCCGTAGTATATTCGCCGGCTATATCCTGGGTGGCCAGGTATTGCTTCGCGGTCAGGAATCCGCCGGGCAAACGCAGGCGGATCATGAAAGCCCATAATCTCTCCAGTTTTTTTTCCGCCCTTTCTTCCCGGCGGTCGCGGTCATCCTGCAAATACATGCCATGGAACTTAACGAGCGCCTTGTCTGCATCACTGATGGCCCCGGTTACTTCATCGGCCAGCCCTTCTTTAATGGTGCCGCGAAGCGCATCGCTTGCCTGTTTGATCTTCTCTATGCCCGATATATTAATTTCGCTCATGTTTTGATTGTTGGGTATTCACTTCCCGAAAGATTCTTTGCTTATTATTTTTTACTTTTCATTTCAATAAACGTCCTTCAAATATCTTCCGGATTCTTTTAGCTGGTTAAAGAACGTTTCCGCATCCTCCGTATCACCCGATTGGCGGATGATGTCGAGAATTGTTTTCTCTACGTCTTCACTCATTCTTTTTGCTCCGCAGATATAAACGGTAGCTCCGGATTTCAGCCAGCTGTAGAATTCAGATCCTCTCTTTTTCAATTTATCCTGCACATATATTTTTTCCTGCTGATCGCGGGAGAAGGCCAGATCCAGCTTATGCAATATCCCTTCTTCCAGCCACTGCTGTATTTCGGTCTGGTACAGAAAATCCGTGGTAAAATGCTGGTCGCCAAAAAACAGCCAGTTACGACCGGAAGCACCCGTTGCATCGCGTTCTGCCAGGAATGCGCGAAAAGGCGCAATACCGGTTCCGGGTCCGATCATAATCACGTCCCGGTTTTCTTCCGGCAACCTGAACTGATCGTTATGATGCACATAAAAATCAATGGTATCGCCAGGTTTCAGGCCGCAAAGCAGATCGGAGCACAATCCGTATTTTTTATCTTCAGCAATGGAAAAAGCATCCCGGCCAACCGTTAAATGTATTTCCCCGTCAAACTTTTCAAGCGAAGAGGCAATAGAATACAACCGGGGCGTTGTGGGTTCCAGTTGTTGAATGAATGCTTCGAACTGTTTGGCGTCCTTTACCGGATGACGGGTAAGTAATTCCAGTAATCCGGTTTTATGCGGAGGGATTTCTTTCTGAATATGTGCGGCGTATTTGCTGATCACCCTTTCCGGCAGGTAAACGATATTCAGTTTCCTGTGCAGCAGTTCAAAAGCCGAGCAGGTTTCATCGCGATGGACGAAAGTGATTTCCGGATTGATCCCGGTGCGTTCAATGATGGCTTTCACCAGCTGTTCCGGATTGTGCGGAACAATGCCGATGGAATCGCCGGATTGATAATGAACTTCTTCAGCGGCTATTTCAATATGGTGTGTCTGCTTTGCTGATCCGAGATCGTTCAGGTTAATATTCGTTATAACCTTTCCCTGGTAGATCTTTCTGCCGGTTGATTTTTTAGCGGTTTTCAATACCGGAATGGAAACAGCTTTTGAGCCGTTTAATTTCTGCAATACCGCGTTGAACCAGCTTTGCGCATCCGTTTCGTAGTCCACATCACATTTTTGAATATCAACGATGCGCTCTGCGCCAAGATGATCCAGCTGATGGTCTACGTCTTCGCCGGCCTTGCAGAACATAGGGTAGGAGGTATCACCCAATGCCAGCACGCCGTATTTTAATTTCGGAAGTTTGAATCCGTTCTGATGTATATGATCATAAAATTTCTTAGCCGCTTCAGGTGGTTCGCCTTCTCCCTGGGTACTGATAACGGTCAGAAAATATTCTTCCTTGGGCAGATCCGTCAGCCGGTACTGGTCGAGACTTACCACTTTCGTTTGTATGCCTTCCTGTTTGGCCCGGGCAGCGAATACGCTGGCAACTTTTTTTGAGTTGCCGGATTCGGTTCCGTAGGCAATGGTGATCTTTTTCCCATTGGTTACGGGTTTTGCCGTTGAACTGGTTCCCTCCGGGGTCCTGGAAAGCGCTCCTTCCAGAAATCCTTTCATCCAGATCAGATCGTCTTTTTCGAGGGATGCGATCAACTCCCGGAACTGTTTATCTTTTTCGGCTGATATCATGCTCTTTCCTCCTGTTGCTGTGTTTTTTTAATGGGTTTAAAATATAATTCCGCCGATTCGCTATTGGCCTTCCACCGGAACTGCTCATGCAGTCCGGCTACTTTGCCTATAATGATAATGGTGGGTGAAATATAATCACGCTTCTTGTTCCGGACTCCATATTCATTCAGAGGGCAGCTGAACACGGTCTGCATAGGCGTTGTAGCCTGCTCAATCACGGCAATAAAGCGGTCCGGTTTTATTCCATGCTGCAGAAGGTTGCTGCTGAGTTCATCCGAATGGTCGCCTGACATATAAAACACCAGGGTATCATCCGTTGCAGCGAGCTCTTTCCAGTATTCCGGTTCTATTAATCCGGATTTATGCAGGGTAAGAAACCTCACGGCATTGGAATGGTTTCTGGCAGTGAGCGGAATGCCCGCATAGGCAGCCGCGCCACAGGCGGCCGTGATACCGGGAATAATTTCGTAAGGGATCTGGTATTTATTCAATACCTGCAGTTCGTCCAGCAGGTTCGAGAAAACAGAAACGTCTCCGCCCTTCAGCCGGACCACTTTCTTTCCCTGCAACGCATATTCTACCAGTAATTCATTGATGATGTATTGCGGGGTTGAACCTTCTTTATACCGTTGTTTCCCGGCATGTAAAACCAGCGCCGTTTTGCGGACATATTTCTCCAGGATCACTTCACTCACGAGCCGGTCGGTGATCACCACTTCCGCTTCCCGCAAGTGGCGGACCGTTTTTACCGTAATCAGTTCCGGATCTCCCGGTCCTGCCCCTGCAATGATCAGCTTTTGCAGCTGTATGTTCTGGTTCATCTGGATTGTTCTATTTTATTCCTGTATCATGCAGGCGCCAACGGTTACATTACTGGTTTCATCAATTAATATCAGTCCGCCGTTCGCCCGCAGATCCTTATACAGATCATATGCGAGGGGCGATGCTGTTTTTATTTTTGCCCTGACAATATCATTGAGCTCTGCTTTTTCCACGCCTTCCTGTTTTTCCAGGGAGTTTACATTGAGCTTATATTCGATTTCCCGGACCACGGATTTTACCCGGCGGCTGTTGTGCTGCAGGAAATATTTGTTGCCGGCTTTCAGCGGCTTGCTGTCCATCCAGCACAGCAGCACTTCCAGTTCCTTACCCAGCATGGGCGGATGATCTTTTTTAACCAGCAGATCCCCGCGACTGATATCAATATCATCTTCCAGGTGCAAAATCACACTTTGTCCGGCCACCGCTTCTTCCACATCCTGCTGATTCCGTTCAATTCTTGACAGGCGTGTTTTGATACCCGCCGGCAGTACATTGATTTCGTCTCCTACCCGGTACGCGCCACTGATAATTTTTCCTGCATATCCGCGGTAGTCATGCAGTTCCTCACTTTGCGGCCTGATCACATACTGAACAAACATTCTGGCATGGGTCAGATTGATATCGGAAGCGATGGAAGTGGTTTCCAGTAATTCCAGCAGGGGAAGCCCATCGTACCAGGGCATGCCGACAGACGGATCTACGATATTATCGCCATTCAGTGCGCTGATGGGCAGATACTGAATGTTCTTCAATCCGAGTGAACGGGCGAAAGCGGCATACTCAATCACAATATTATTGTATACATCCTGGGAATATTCCACCAGGTCCATTTTATTAATGGCGACGATGATATGCGGAATATTCAATAAGGAAGCGATGATTGAATGCCGGCGCGTTTGCTCCACGATGCCATTCCGTGCATCTACCAGGATGATCATCAACTGCGCATTGGAGGCGCCGGTTACCAGGTTCCGCGTGTACTGAATATGCCCCGGTGCATCTGCAATGATGAACTTGCGTTTGGGCGTGGAGAAATATTTGTAAGCGACGTCAATGGTGATTCCCTGTTCTCTTTCCGCACGGAGTCCGTCGGTGAGCAGGGCCAGGTCAATGGAATCCTCGTCCCGGTGTTTTCTTTGTTTTTCCAGCGCTTCCAGCTGATCGGTCAGAATGCTTTTACTGTCGTATAACAAACGCCCGATCAGGGTGCTTTTGCCATCGTCCACACTGCCTGCCGTTATAAATCGTAAAAGATCCATGGTTCTTAAAATTCCGGGTTTAAAAATATCCGTTCTTCTTTCTGTCTTCCATTGCCGCTTCCGAAAGCCTGTCGTCAATTCTTGTTTCTCCGCGTTCGCTGGTGCGGGTGGCAATGATTTCATTGATAATATCATCTACGGTGCCGGCGGTTGATTCCACGGCTGCCGTGCAGGACATATCGCCAACGGTCCGGTAACGGACTTTTTTATTGGTCACCGTATCGCTCTCATCCAGCCGGATGAAAGGAGAAACGGCCACCAGCTGTCCTTCGTATTCAATCACATCCCGCTGATGCGCAAAATAGATGGAAGGGAGCCTGATTTTTTCGCGGCGGATATAGTTCCAGATATCGAGTTCGGTCCAGTTGCTGATGGGGAATGCGCGTACATTTTCTCCTTTCTGAATCTTACCATTGTAGGTATTCCAGAGCTCGGGCCTTTGTCTTTTCGGATCCCACTGACCGAATTCATCCCGCACGGAGAAAATCCTTTCCTTGGCGCGTGCTTTTTCCTCATCCCGCCTGGCGCCGCCGATGCAGGCATCAAATCCGAATTCTTCGATTGTATCCAGCAGGGTATAGGTTTGTAATGCGTTGCGGCTGGCGAATTTCCCTTTGGGTTCCGCCAGGGATTTGGATTTAATAGTGTCCTCCACTTTCCGTACGATCAGCCGTTCTCCGATTTCTCCCACCAGCTTATCACGAAATTCCAGCGCTTCCAGAAAATTATGCCCGGTATCAATATGTACCAGGGGAAAAGGAAATTTACCCGGACGGAAAGCTTTCAAAGCCAGGTGCACCATGGTAATTGAATCCTTGCCGCCGCTGAATAACAGCGCCGGCTTTTCAAATTGTCCTGCCACTTCACGAAAGATGTGAATGGATTCGGACTCCAGCTCGTCTAAATAATCGATCATTGTTTAATTTGAAAATTAGTTACTATGTAATCCACACTCTTTCTTCTCCGCATCTTCCCACCACCAGCGACCGGCGCGGAAATCCTCTCCCGGTTTGATGGCCCGGGTACAGGGGGCGCAGCCAATGCTCACAAAACCACGATCGTGTAAAATATTATAGGGGATATCGTTTTCGTTGATATAAGCCTTCACTTCCTCCTGTGTCCAGTGGAGCAAAGGATTGTATTTGGTCAGCTGATTCCCTGCATCCCACTCAAGCAGGTTGAGTTGACTCCGGTTGCCGGAATGTTCGGCCCGGATCCCGGTGATCCAAATCTTCTGATTGGCCAGGGCGCGTTTCAGCGGCTCCACTTTGCGGATAAAACAGCATTGTTTGCGGTTCTCCACCGATTCGTAAAAGGCATTCGGACCCTTTTCCTGTACGAAGGGTTCGAGCAGATGAAAATCGGGCGTATAAGCCTTAATGGGGGTATTATATTTTTCTTTACTGGCCGTCCAGACGGAATAGGTTTCGGGGAAGAGCCGGCCGGTATCCAGGGTAAAAACGTTTATGGGCAGGTCTTCCGCCGCAATATGGTGAAGAATCACCTGGTCCTCCAGGCTGAAACTGGTGGAAAAGCTCACCTGGCCCGGAAAAAGCTCCGCAAACAGGCGCAGGGCGCCGGCAATGGAAAGTCTACCGATTTGGTTGGTTAAATTAGCTGTCGTTATTTCTGTTGTTGTATCCATGAATTAAGTACCTGTTTATTAAGGAAATAGAGGAGGATGGGGGGTGTTGAAATTCAACAACAGCAACCCATATTGCAACAACAACAGGTATGTTTCAGAAACTCCATGCGATACATATATGGTCAGTCTACAAATTAGATGGACAAAGATATAGTACAGGGTTGAATAAAAAAAATAAAAGGAAGGGTGTTTAGCCGGGTCCATCAGCTTTGAAATTCTTTTACCTATGGGTAAACCGGCAGCCGGCATTCTTCCGTTGGGTTCATCGAATACTCTTTTTTTAAAAAAAATGATAAAATACTTTGAACGTACGTATATAATCGTACCTTAGACTTATGAAAGCGGTAAATAAAAATAAAACCAATGAAATGGTTCCGGCTAAATCGGAGTTGGAAGTGCTGAAGATATTATGGAAGCACGGTCCCTCCACTGTCCGGTTTGTGCATGATACCTTAAATAAAGAAATCAAGACTGTTCAGTATACCTCAACATTGAAGCTGATGCAGATCATGACTGAAAAGGGGATGCTGACAAGGGATGAAAGCAATATGAAGCATATCTACAGCCCTTTGCTGAAGGAAAAAAAGACGATGGGACTTATTCTGGAGCGATTCCTTCATTCCATGTATGATGGTTCAATCAGCAGTTTGCTGGTTGCTTTTATGAATAGCGGCAAATCTTCCAAAAAGGAACTGCAAAAGATCAAAGAACTGCTGGACAGGATGGAGGATAAAGAATAATCAACTTTAAAAGTCATTTTATGCGATTGCTTTTCATTCAGGAGTTTTTAACGAACCAGGCCGCTTCGGCAATATGCTGGACGCTGATTCATTCCCTGTGGCAGGCTTTGTTTTTTATGATGATGGCGGCAGTGGTCATGAAGCTTACCGTAAAATCGCGCCCCGCTGTCCGGTATAATATTTTATCCATACAATTTTTGCTTTTTATCATTCATCGCGTTGTTACTTTTTTCCGGGAGTGGAATATGTACATTCCGGGAAATCGTTTAGCGTCAATCGAAACCCCGCCAGCTCTGCCATCTTCCAGGGAGATAGGTCCGGTCATTTTTACGAATGCAGGCGGAAGGGGTCAATGGCTGAATACGGCTAACGGACTTTCTTTCAGCGCACGCATTGCTGATTGCAACGATCTGGTTTATTGTATTAAGTCTGAAGATCGTAAAGATCATTACAGCATTGATCTATACACAGCATATCCGGAATCATAAGATATATCAACCGGCTGCCCGTTGGAATGATTTGATTGCACGGCGATGCGGCCAGCTGCGAATAAGCAAACCCGTTATATTACTGGAATCTGAACTGATGAAGGTGCCTGCCGTTTTCGGACATCTGAAACCCGTCATTTTTGTTCCCCTGGGCATCCTGGCGAACCTCCCGCCCCGGCAGGTAGAAGCCATTTTAATTCATGAACTGGCGCATATACAACGGAGCGATTATTTGATGAACCTTTTGCAGAATGTTGCCGAATCTGTATTTTTTTTCAATCCGGCGGTGAGCTGGATGTCGTCGCTGATCCGGGAAGAGCGGGAAAATTGCTGCGATGATGTGGCCATTGGCCTGACAAACGATAAAACGCAGTTTGTGGAATCGCTGATCAGTTTCAGAGCGCTTTCTCTTTTTAATCATTCAAAATACCTGACCGCATTTCCCGGAAACCGGAATCAGTTATTAAACCGGGTGACACGCATTGTACATAACAAAAACAAAACATTAAACCCAATGGAAAACATTTTTTTAGCAGCGAGCCTGACGATATTCGGCTTCCTGACCCTTGCTTTTTCGAAAAACAACGAAACCCATCCGGTAAAGCCCGTGCAGCCATCCGCAGTAACTGCGGCGACACCTGCTTCTGAAGCAGTAAAGACGATTGCTCCGGTAAAACCAGTTGCCGCAACCCGCGTCATTACCAGGGATACTTTACCTGAAGAAAAGAAAGTGTCGCCGGCTAACGGCCATTCCGCAATGGATGACGTTATAATAGTCAGCAATATGTCTGAGGCCATCAGCAGCCAGAATGGAAAGGAAACAACGATCGCGCAGGTCGGGGACGATGTGTATAAAATAACAAAAGTGAACGGTTTGGTGATCAGTCTGCATGTGAACGGCGCGGATGTACCTCAGGCTAAAATAGCCGATTATAAAGGGGCCCTAAATGAAATCAACGGGCAGCTGGATAAAATGAGGGCCGAGCAGGAAATCAGAAACAAAGAGCAGGCAAAAAGGAATGCCGAACAGGCGGTAAGGAATCAGGACCAGCAAAAGCGGAATGCTGAACAGGCAGTAAGAAATCAGGAGCAGGCAAAAAGAAATGCGGAACAGGCCGTGAGAAATGAAGAGCAGGAAAAGCACAATGCTGACCAGATGTTGAGTGATGAAAAACGAAAAATGGACGCCGAACAGATAGCAAGAAATCAGGAACAGGTAAAAAGAAATGCCGAACAGGCAGTTAGAAATAAAGAGCAGGAAAAACGGAACGCTGAACAGGCTATAAGAAATGAAGAGCAGGAAAAGCGGAATGCTGAACAGGTTATCAGAAATAAAGAACAGGAGCAGCGGAATGCTGAACTGAGGAATTTAATGAATGATTTGGTCAGCGCTAATATTATAAAGGATCCGAATAGTCTGAAGTCGCTTTCGCTTAACAACGGAGAGATGATCGTTAACGGCCAAAAACAATCTTCAGCGGTTCATGAAAAGTTCAAAAATAAATATCTCAAATCTTCGACTGACGAGATTAATTTCCGGAATTTCTAAAGAGTAACGTGTTGTTTTATCCGGCCGGACTCACGGATCTGATCATTTCAGGCTGTATCTGGAAAATCAATCTAAACCTTCGGTTAGAGCAGGCAAGAAAACCTACTATCCAGAATAGCAATATATATTCCCAATTACCGGGTAATGCATTTGGCCGGGATATTGGTCACCATACTGCAGTCCCTTTTTCAGGATAAATAAAATATTTGTCCGCGGACAGATTTCCGAGTTCGGTACCGTATACGGGAATTTTCTTTTGACTGTCCTTCTTCCGGCGGTCGTTGCGTCGTCGTGCCGGTTGGTTCCCCTGCTTGTTTGCCGGTTTTCAGGTCAATTCTTCGAGATTTCTTTCTGTGCTCCGAAGGCAATCTCATAGAAATCTCGAAGAATTGACCTGAAAAACAAAGTACAATCAGGCTGCCCCGCCCCCCGGCTGCTTTGCCCTGCCCAGGTCTTTCCTCCCTTCAAACCGGCCATAAAAAATTTTACCGTATGCGGTACCGAACTCTGAAATCCGGCTTCCGGATGCCCTCATATTTGTGTGGTCAATTGCTGATCTGTCGCGCTGGCCGGAGGGCCGGACTGCGGCAGGCAGTCAGACATTTTATTTTTAACATATAAAAATTCGTTTTTAATGGGAACATTTTCAAAAGGGGGCTTTGGCGGCTTCCGGGGCAAGGTCGGCAGTATGGTCGGCTCTTCCTGGAAAGGCCTTGAGGTGCTACGCAGTAAACCGGTCAGGCGAAGGGGCAAATCCTCTCCTGACCAATTGCAGCAGCAGGCGAAATTTTCTTTAATGACTAAATTTCTGCGACCGCTGACTCCTTTGCTGGACCAGGCATATAACGCAACGGTCATTCATATGTCCGGCTTCAACAAGGCCCTTTCTTACAATATCCTGAATGCCATTGCCGGTGTATATCCCGCCTATACGGTCAATTATCCAAAGATCCTGCTGGGGCAGGGTGATCTGGCCAATGCGGAGTCGCCGGCAGGCGGTTCCGCAGCAGCAGGAAAGCTCAGTATTCGCTGGGATGATAATAGCGGCTCGGGTTCAGCGCGGGCTGGCGACAAGGCATTCGTGGCTGTATATTGTGCAGACCTGAATCGTTGGTCTTATAAACAGCATGCCGCGATAAGAATCGACACCATCGCTGCATTGGACGTTCCGGCATTCGCCGGAAAAAAAGTACAAACCTGGCTGGGGTTTGTGTCGGCGAGAGGTAATCGGGTTACGACAAGTCTTTATGTTGGTGAAGTGAATGTTCTCTGAGGTCTCTGTATTTTTGTAAGCAGTTGGAGATTGGTACGCCATTCTAATCCGCCGGATTTTTTCAATAACAATTTCTGCAAATGGAAGATATCATTATATATAATGCCGAAGATGGTAAAACATCTGTATCCTTAATGGCTAAGGACGGTAATGTCTGGATGAACCAAAACCAGTTGGCGGAACTTTTTGCCACCTCCAAGCAGAATATTAGCCTTCATGTTATTAATATATTGAAAGAGAATGAATTAGTGGAAAATTCAGTTGTCAAGGATTACTTGACAACTGCTCCCGATGGTAAAAAATACAAAGTAATTTTTTACTCCCTGGAGATGATCCTCGCCATTGGTTTCCGGGTGAAAAGCAAAAGGGGTACGCAGTTCCGTCAATGGGCAAACCGCAATCTGAAGGAATATATGGTAAAAGGGTTTGTCATGGATGACGAGCGGTTAAAGAACCCCGGCAGTACTAGCTGCACCAGCAGCAGCGACAGCAGGAAAGACAGGGAGGTGATCAGCAGCGATTCTGCGAGGAACTGAAGGATCAAGCCCCGCCGTGAGGAGCCGATGACCTTCCGCACGCCCACTTCCCGGGCCCTTTTTTCCGACTGCGCAGTAGACAGGTTCATGAAGTTGATGCACGCGATCAACAGGACCAGGATGCCGATGATGCTGAACAGCCGCACGTAATCGATCAGGCCGCCCGCGGCATAGCCATTCTTGAACTCCGTAAACAAATGCCAGTCCTTCAACGGCTGGAAGAACACCTGCTGCTGGAAGGTCCGGTAGGTTTCCGGCGCATATTTCTGCACGATCATTTTCGAACCCGCTGCCACCTCATTGAACTTAGCATTCGGTTTCAGTCCCATATACATCAGGAAGAAGGTATGGTTCCAGTTGTACCGGGCAGCCTTCACCCATCCTTCGTAACCGTAGGAGGCGTTGAACGAGGTGACAAAGCCAAACTGGAAGCTCGAATTTCGGGGAAGGTCCCGGATGATGCCCGTTACTTTCAGGGGCGTATTGCCATAGGAAAGAACCGTCCGGTTCAGGGCGTCGGAGTCGCCGAACAAAGCCCTGGCGGTCGACTGTGTCAGCACGATGGAAGACGGATCCACCAGGGCCTGAGCGGCATTGCCCTCCATGAAGGGGAACTGGAAGATCTGCAGGAAATCCGCGCCGGCGATCATGCCATTCTGGTTGATCCGTTTATCGCCAACGCTCAGGGAATTACTGACTGGACCAAAAGCAGGTTCTGCATAGGCGATCCCGGGAACGTCTTTTTTCAATGCATCCGCCAGCGGTATGCAAACTTCGGTCTGAGTGCGGGTTCCTCCTTTATCGCTTGTGTTGAAGCGCACCTGGTAGGCACGCTCATAGCCGGGGAGGAAACGGTCGTAAGACAACTGCCCCTTCACCCACAGCCCGATCAGCAGGGCGACGGCCATGCCGGTCGCAAGGCCGAGTATATTGAGCGCGCTGTAAACTTTATTGCGGATCAGGCTGCGCCAGGCGGTTTTGAAGTAGTTTGCAAACATAGTTGTACCCTTTCCCTCTGCCGCACCAAACAAATGCCAGTTTCATAAATATATATAAATCAATACCTCGGTATAAGATTCACGCCCGGTCCTGTACGTTTCTGGTACAACCGGTGTACGGCCCCTCAACTCAGTGACTCGTCCTGAAAAAACTATACAGTGACTCCACCGGCAAAACTATACAGACGGTCTCGTCCTGAAAAAGATTAGCAATTTTGGATGAAGAAGTAAATTGACGATTTCTCGTTGCAAATTACCCGGTTTTTGTTGCCCCCTGTTATATCACAAAATACAGGCATTATGCTTTTGCAGGCTCCTGTTTATAAGTTAACAAACCTTCCAGGGAAAGGTCTTCATCCAGTTCCTCCCAATGCAACCAGGTGCCTTTGCCCCATATTTCAAATTTTTGCCATTGAGCGGGAGTTCCTTTTCTCAGGTTTGCATACCGGTTTACGGGGGTTCCTATTACCCTCCGGTCACTCAGTTCGACAAATATCCTGCTTTCGTCGAACCATACCTTTTTGATTGTAAGCATATTTTCAATTTTGAATCCCAAAATATTCTTTCCATTTTGATTCTGGTTTAGCCGGATTCAAGTTGCATCGGAAAGACCAATCTGAACTTTTATTTAAAAATATTGAGATTGTCATTCAGTTCCGGAAGGCGGAATTGAATTCGATTGCAATTTTAACATCCTGAAGCAATAAAGAAAATTCCCCATCAGACATGAATCAGATTTTTCTCCACGAAAGGCAGGTATCCTGGCTTAATTCCTTTCCGGGATATCAGATCTATTTTGAAATTGAACATATCCTCCAGTTCATGCGCCAGTCTGATATAATCAAAACCATCTATTCTTGCATTGAAATCAACAAGTATATCAATATCGCTTTTTTCATTAAAATTCCCACGGGCGTAAGAGCCAAATAAACCCAGTTCTGAAATAGAATATCTTGTTTCCCACTCGGGTTTTTTTGTTTTTAACATACTTAATATCTGGGAGGTATTATACATTGGTTAAAAATACAGAAATTTACTATTTTGCTTTAAACGAGCGGCATTTGAATAATTACCGCGGTTCATCCTTCCTTCTAAATCCTATCCTGGTTCTTGGCTTTTGAGGTTGACTCAGGAATTCTTTTAATGCGGTAAAAATCGTTCGTATTTCAGCGCTGCCCTTCACTACTTGATTTTCTAACTGCTCAAGTTTCAATAATATGTCTTTATGTGTAAGCAGCATTTCACGAAGCTTTGTAAATATCCTGATAATACGGATATTTACTTCTATGGCTACGCCGCTGTTTAAAACCCCGGATAACATGGCCACGCCCTGTTCAGTAAAAACAAATGGCATTTTCCTTGTTCCTCCCCAACTTGATATTCCAAAATGGAATATCAAGTCCCTATATTCATCTACCGTAAGTCGGAACATGAAGTCATCAGGAAAGCGCTTTTGATTTCGCATTACCGCCTTGTTTAAATTACCTGTCGTTACAACGTATAAGCCAGCCAGATCTTTATCCAGCATTACTTTTTGACCCCTTATAAAATAAATTTTATTGATAATTACTTCATCGGGCACGGCTGTTTGTTTTTTTATTTTTGCCATATCTATTTTTTTGTAGTGGGCTAAGATATTCGAAAGGCTGTCCTGGTTACGGGTGTAAACACCCTGCAATGCGCAGTATTTACACCAGTAAACCTTAGTGAATAAATCTACCCTTTGCCTGCATATTGGCCTGCCAAAATCCATATATTTACCACATGAAGATCGCCATCATTAACGGGCCGAACCTCAACCTGCTGGGCACGCGGGAGCCGGGTATTTATGGCAGACAGACTTTTGAGGATTTCTTAAAAGCATTAAGGGAAAAATCCCCGGACGTTCAGATCGATTATTTCCAGAGTAATGTGGAAGGTGAACTGGTAACGGAACTTCAGAGAGTTGGTTTTTCTTACGATGGCATTTTGCTGAACGCTGCGGCGTATACGCATACCTCCATTGCGCTGGGGGACGCCATTGCCTCCATCAAAACGCCGGTCATTGAAGTGCATATCAGTAATGTGGCCGCAAGGGAAGAATTCAGAAAGCATTCTTATATTTCTGCCAAATGCGTGGGAACGATTACCGGGCTGGGACTGAAGGGGTACGAACTCGCGCTTCAATACTTTCTGTGAAAGAATGGATGCATCAGATCATTTGAAGCGATCCGGTTTACCAACCCGCCAGATCAAATACCGGAATATTTATAAAAATATCCGCATCATCAGCGCAATGCCGTCATCCTGCTTCGGATCGGCAGTTTCTTTAATAATGTGAAGCCCGTTGACGGTCCAGATACTGAAGACCTCATTCTTTTTATGCTTCACGAGTTCCTTTTCGATCTGGGGCATTAAAGTTCCTTTGGCTACCCATCCCAGATCTCCCTTTGTGGTCGCCTCCCCGCCCATGGAATAGGTCTGGGCCAGATGTTCGAAATTGTCTTCCTTATTACTGATCCTGCTGATAATGGATTTTCCAATGGAATCCGCAATCCGGTAACGGAACACGGAGGTGTCGATAAATATCTGTGAAACCCGGTAAAAAGTATTGGGCAGTTTGGCCAGTATCTGCACCAGGAAACGACCTCCGGGTTGGGAATAGGGCCCGTAAACCTTTTTGATTTTTCCTTTATAAGCCAGGCTGTCTGCCAGGCTGTTGAACCGGGTAGTCCGGGTAACCACCACCGTATCCAGCTTGAATTTCTTTTTTAAAATATCTTTCACATAGAGCGGCGGATTGGGGGATTTCTCCAGTTCCGTTTTCATCTGCGTAGTGGTCATTTTCTGACTGAACACAGTTAATGAACTGAAAATCAGTACTAAAAAACTACAATATTTCAGCATGTATTTTCAAATTTATAATTCGGGCGGGTGCCCGACTGGCATCAAGTTTGCAAATATAACAACCCGGATTCTCCCGACTGGCAACATTTACTGATCCCGGATCGTTTTTATTTTACATTAAGCGGTTTTTTATGCGACTGATCATCTTTACCTGCCTGTTATTCTTTTCATTTCATGGCTTTTCCCAGGCGCCTTCAGCTTATATAATCGGCGTAAAAGGCGATACCCTCAACAAGGTTGATGCAAAGGGGTTGAAACAGGGTAAATGGGTAAATCATGTGGATGAATTACGCGGCGAACCGGGATTTGAGGAGGAGGGGGAGTATAAGAATAACCGGAAAGAAGGTACGTGGCGGATTTACAGTCTGCAGGGGGATCTGAAAGGTCTTGAATTTTATCGCTGGGGAAATAAGGATGGTGTTTGCCAGTATTTTAGCCCTTCCGGCGCCCTGATCCGGGAAGAATGCTGGCGCGCCCTGAATCCGGATAAATTATACGATACACTGGAAATGGAAGATATCGATCACCTGAATCAATATAGAACGGTGATCGTGAAAAATGAAGGTGTCGCCATCAAAAACGGCATCTGGAAATTTTATGATCCTTCTACCGGAATGATTGACAGAACGGAAACCTATACGATGGGAAAACTCGAAAAGCATAAAGCGACCTGAGGTGCAGGATTCCACGCAAGTGGCGAGGAAAACATGGTGAAACCCAAAGAGGTGCAGGAGTTTGAAAAGAAAAATGCGGGCAAGAAAGAAGATCCAGGTCCGCGATGGGCAGACGAACTAAGCCGGTTCTTTTGCCGGCGCTTCGGTCTACCAGGATCTTGTCGATCCGCTGGGCATCCATATCCACGATCTCAAATTTAAAATCTTTCCATTCCATCCGTTCACCGGTTCGGGGAATATGTTCCAGCTGGTGCAGCATGAATCCCGCCAGTGTATCAAATTCATGCTCGCCTTCGTTCATCCATTCTGTTTTGTCGAAATGACACAGAAAATCATAAAAAGGAATCTGGGCATCCACCAGAAATGATCCGTCCTCCCGTTTCACGATTTCATAATCGATCATATCGGGCTGGGGAATATCCCCGATCGATGGCTTCCAGAATATCATTCAGGGTGATCATTCCGAGCAGACTGCCATATTCATCCACGATGCAGCAACTATGGGTTTTTGTTTGCTTGAATTTTTCCAGCACCTGGTAGGCGGAATTGTTTTCCGGAACAAAAAGCGCCGGCGTCATCATGATCTTTAAACAGGGCTGAATCATCGGCCATATACATGTCTTTGATGGTAACCATGCCTTTGATATTGTCAATTTCCCGTCGCAAACCGGATAAACGGAATGCGGTTCTTTCAGTATTTTTTCTTTGATCATTTCTTCCGTTTCGTTCAGCTCAAACCAGATGATATCGCTTCGGTGCGTCATCAGGGATGTGATGTTCCGGTCGCCCAGATGAAAAACCCGTTCAATGATTTCCTGTTCGGCTTCTTCAATAGTTCCCTGTTCGGTTCCTTCATTGATGATCGCCTTGATCTCATCTTCCGTTACATTGCCTTCGGTGGAAGGTTTGATGGAAAACAACACGAAAAAAAGATTGCTCAGCCAGTTCAGCAGGGCAACGATGGGATAACCGATGCGCGACAATATGCGTCATGGGGCGGGCCACCATTCGGCAATGCGTTCCGCCTTGAGCAGGCCGATCCTCTTCGGGATCAGTTCGCCGAACAGGATGGAAAGAAAAGTAACAATGATTACGATCAGTCCGGTGGAAATATTGGCTGCATAATGATGCAGGCAAGGAATTTTTTCAATATAAGGCTTCAGGTCATCGCTGAATTTTTCTCCCGAATAATAACCCGTCAAGATGGCGATCAGGGTAATGCCGATTTGGGCGGTGGAAAGAAAAAGTTCCGGATTTTCAGTCAAGGTTCAGCGCGGCTCTTGGCTTTCATGTCACCTTTGGAAGCCATGTCCTCCAGTTTGGATTTCCTTGCAGAAACCAGGGCAATCTCAGCCATGACAAATAAACCATTCAAAAAGATCAAACAAAAAAGAATAATAATTCAATCATGCAGATGCTTACTTTAAACTGAGGGTTCCAAACTGCTTTTTGATAAAATATACTCATCATATATCCGATCACTGCTTCCTCCAGTGTGCCGCCCAAGATATCCAACGGATAATGAACGCCCACATAAACCTGCGCATAACTGATCATGAAGGCCCATAAAAATAACAACCAACGCCAGGAACCGGTTTGATTTAAAGTTATAAAAATAAAGAAAGCAAGCGGCAAAATGATTGCAGGCATGGGAAGAAGTGAAACTGGAACTTTGCGGGCAATAATTGACCAATACCCGCACCTGGTCTGCCAGGTCCGGATCTCTGCAGGGCCTGAGCCTGAAAATAATATTTTTATAATGGAGCTGCTTACTAGATCGCTGATGATGGCGGTCATGATCAGGGTAACTGACCACCAGCATCCCTTCTTTCCAAAATTATACAGGCCAAATACCAGTAAAAACAAATAAAAAGGAATCCAGAATTCCTGCTGCCGCATAAAAGGCAATAACCAATCAAAAAACGGATTGATCCAGACCTGATTGATCTTATGGAAAAACCAATGATCGAATGCTGCATGATTTGCCGGAAAAAGGATGAAAGCATTACAAACCGGAGTAAAATCATGATTGCAGAATAATTGCTCTAATTTTAATCCCCATATTTAAGTTTATGTTTAAAGGGTTAAAGATACCTAAATTGATTCGTTGGATTTTTTGGACCGGTATTATTTTTTTATTCTTGATGAGTTTGCTCCGGCTGGTCTTTTATTTTTCCTTCTCTCATTCCGGCAAGCGTCTCGGATCTTTGGGCAGGACCTTCCTGCTGGGTTTCCGGTTTGATCTGAAAATGGTTTGCTTTTTGCTGGAAGCCATGCTGATCATCGGATCCCTGAACAGAATGGATCCCTTCCATTCATCCATCGGAAGAAAAGCCGAGTTTATCCTGTTGGGGATTGCTTCCCTGTTCTTTACCTTTTTTTATATCGTCGATTTCGCGCATTACAGCTATCTGATCCCAGCGGCTCAGCGCCAGCGTGCTGAATTATCTGCAGGATGCCGGCATTTCCCTGAATATGGTTTGGCAAACTATCCGGTATCCGCCTTTTCCTGGCACTGCTGGTTGGCAGTCTGTTCCTGTACTGGCTCGTAAAAAGATCTTTCAGCCTGATTGCCCGCCGGGCGGAATATGAATCCGGAAAAAGGAAATGGATCTGGATCGTATCCTGTTTCCTGCTGCTGGGCCTGGGAATTTTTGGAAATTTTGGTCAGTTTCCTCTGCGCTGGAGTGATGCATTTTCACTTGGGCAGTGATTACCGGGCAAATCTGGCACTGAATCCTTTTCAGTCTTTTTTCAGCAGTCTGAAATTCAGCAAATCGGGATTTAATCTGGGAAAGGTTAAAAAGGCTTACCCGTTACTGAAACCTTATTTTGATTTTACCGGAGATTCAGTGAATCTGAATTATGACCGTTCCATTCAGTCCGCGGCAGGACCAACTCCTACCGAATATCGTTGTTGTGATCTGTGAATCTTTCAGTGCTTATAAAAGCTCCATGTGGGGAAATCCGCTGAACACAACACCTTTTTTTAAAGGGATGTGGAAAAGGGAATTTTCTTTGACCAGTGTTTTACGCCCTCTTATGGAACGGCGCGCGGTGTATGGGCCGTGCTTACCGGAATTCCCGATGTCGGTCAGGCAAACAGCACGACCAGCCGGAATCCGGCAGCAGTGAATCAGCATACCATCATCAATGATTTTGCCGGTTATGAAAAATTCTATTTCATCGGCGGAAGCGCCAGCTGGGCAAATATCCGGGGTCTGCTCACGGATAATATTCAGGGGCTTCATCTGTATGAACAGGATAGATTACAAAGCGCCGAAAATAGATGTCTGGGGAATCAGCGATAAAAATTTATTCCTCGAAGCCAACCAGGTATTGAAAAAGCAATCCAGGCCTTTTTTCGCCATTATTCAAACAGCCGACAACCACCGGCCCTATACCATTCCGTCGGACGACGAGCAGGCATTTCATAAAATCACTGTTTCTGCGGATTCACTGAGACAATTCGGTTTTGAAAGCAATGAAGAAATGAATGCATTCCGGTACACGGATTTCGGTTATCAGAAATTTATGGAAGCAGCTCTGCTGAAAAATATTTCCCCAATACCATTTTTATTTTTGTCGGTGATCATGGCATTGCGGGAAATGCGGGCAAAATGTTTCCGCAGGCCTGGACAGATGAAAGGCTGGATAATATGCATGTCCCTCTGCTGTTTTATTCGCCTTCCCTGCTGCAGCCCAAACGGATCCATGAATTTGTTTCCCAGGTGGATCTTCTTCCTACAGCCGCCGGGCTTGCCAGGATACCTTATCGCAATACCACCCTCGGCCGGGATCTGCTGGATTCTGCCCATACGCCCGATAAGGCTTTTTCCTTCCTGTATGATCCGGACCAGGGCTATATTGGCCTGCTCATGGGAGATTATCTTTACAGAGAACAACTGACAACGCATAAAGGACAGCTGTATCCGGTGACCTCCAACGATCCCGTGAATCCTGCGCTGACCGGGGACAGCCTGGAAAAAATGGCCGGGCTGACAAGGGGCATTTACGAAACTTCCCGCTACCTGTTGCTGAACAATAAAAAGAAACCCTGATTTTCACTATGAAGATCAATTTTCTGATTTTTCCATTTGTCCTCCTGCTAAGTTCCGCCTGCGGAAACCGTTTGCGAAACCCTGCGGAAGCCAAACCGGGGAAAATAATTAAAATTCCGGTTACCCGGAGCCAGGTCTATGACCTCAGTGGCTATGCTGATGAAGGCGGAGGCAATCCATATCATCTTTTTGATGAAAATGCGGCTGTCGATCCCCGTTATCCTCCTGCCGGAGAACCTTATATACCGGTAACAAATTGCCAGCCCACCAGGCATCCCGGTATTTATTTCGCTGCCGGAAAGGGAAGCCGCATCGTTGTAGATTTACTGGTTCCCTACGCCCTGAAGGAAATTTATCTATATGACCGTTCTGCTGTTAACGACAGCGTGTGGATTTATACCGGTACACTGAAGCAATGGAAAGAAGTGGCTGCACTGGAAACCGGATCGAAGGCGGGGGTCAGCGGATGGAAAAAATTCAGCATCGAAAACAAGTCGCGCTTTGTAATGATTCGGTTCAGCAGTTATGAAACCAACATCACGGAAATGGTTATGTACGGAATGCCATTACGGGAAACAGATCCTGGAAAAATTACCTTCCGGCGCTGCATTCACGCATAGGCCTCTCAACCGCTTTCTGGGCGTGAATTATATCATGGAGCAGGATGCCCGCTGGCTGAAACCATTTCACTATAGCAGGCTGTACAATTTTGCCCTTGATTTTGATAATGACACAAAACATCAGGGGGATGCTGTTCGGTTCAATATGCTGCATTATGGCTTTTATCATTCCGGATTAAAAAAATATGTCTTCGATATTGATACCCTGCAGCGGATCAACAAAGGGAATATCTGGTTCAGCATCCGCGGGGTTTCCAAATGGATGAGCGATCAGGGTTTTGACGATAAGGACAGGCCTTTGAACCGGCCGGGAATGGATCCGGAAGATCCGGCGAATTATTCCCGTCATGCCCGCATGATGTGGAACCTGGCTGCTTTTTTCGGTAACACGAAAGTGGATACCAGTCTGCTTTCGATCGTGAACGAGCCCCGCCAGTCCGGCCGGGGCTCTATGAGTATTTTTGAAAATGGGAATGAAGAAGATGCCTGGTGGGTAGGAAAGAAATATTGCAGTCCGGTGGAATATTTTGCACAAAGTTCTGCCGACTGGGATGGAGATGAAGGCAGGCTCGGGAAAAAGGCCGGCATCCGGAATGCCGATCCGGAATCCCGGCTGATGATGAGTGGCCTGGTTGGCCTGGATACCAACCGGGTGAAAGTGTATAAGTTCCTGTCAGAAAATCTGCGGAATGATCGCCTGTTTCCCTGGCTGGGCGGTATACAGTATCACTATTATTGTAATAAAAATGGCAAGGGTATTTCTCCGGAAGCGGATTCGCTTCGGTGGAGATTGGCAAAGGTTCGCGATTGCAGCAGGAGAATAGCTCCCGGAGTGGACTGCATTCTGGGTGAAAACGGTTATGATAAGGGACAGGCATCACGGCAGGCGACCCCGCTGCTTCCGGGCTATTCCACTTTGCAGAGTCAGGGAATCATGTTGCTGCGCTCTATCAACGCCGCCTTTTTTTCCGGATTCGATGCCTATATATTATACTGGCTGAAAGACAGTAAGCCGCCGGAATGCCCCGGATGTTTATCTCACCAGCGGAATTCTGCGACAGTTACCGGATGGCAAAACCATTGCTTATCCGGGCTGGTACTATATCAGTACGCTGGTCAGCCAGCTGGGAAATTATATACCGGATCAGGTGGTTACAGAAAAAGGAAAGGTCTGGATTTACAAGTACCGCCACCGGCAGTTTCCTGATTCTGTTGCGTATTTCGTCTATACGCCAACCGTTACCGGAACAAAAGTTCCGCAATATGCCCTTTCGCTTGGCAATGTCGCCGACCAGCCCCTGCGGATAATTCATTTCACCGATGATGCTGAGCATGGCAGCGAAAGCAGCCTGAATGCTGTGCAGGGCAGGGTAGTGATTCCGGTTGAGGAAAAGCCCATTTTGCTGTTGTGTAAGGAACAGGGAGAAGAGATGACGGTTGATAGGATGACGGTTGACGGACTTTATAACGTGTTCGCTGGATTTTCGCACCTGAGTCATCCGTCAACTGTCAACCGTCATCCGTCAACCTTTTCTTACCTTCATTCTTTTAACAAAATGTATCTATTCCTCAAACGGTATTTCATTTTTTGTCCTTTACTCAGCCTGATTTCCTGTGCGTATTCTTCAAAAGCGACAAAAAAATTATACCGTCAGGCTTCGGAAAAAAAGCCTTATGACGTCATCATTGTGCCGGGCATTCCCTTTGAAAACGGCAAATGGGGCCGTGTAATGAAGGGGAGGATCTACTGGTCGAAGTATTTGTATGATCAGGGACTTACCCGCAATATCATTTATTCCGGATCTGATGTATATACGCCCTATGTGGAAGGAGAAATTATGGCTGCCTATGCAATAGCGCTGGGTATACCCGAAGAACATGTATTCAGTGAAACCCGGGCCGAGCACAGTACCGGGAACGTCTATTATTCATACCGGCTGGCGCTTAAGCTGGGGTTTAAGAAAATTGCCCTGGCGTCTGATCCTTTTCAAACCCGCATGCTCCGGAAATTCACCCGGAAAAAAGTAAGCGCTTCAATAGATCTGATTCCCATGGTGGAAGAACGTTTAAAGGAGATAGCGCCGGAAATGAAAGATCCGGTCATCAACGCGGATGCTGCATTCCGGAAAGATTTTGTCAGTTTAAAAGAGAGAGAGGGGTTCTGGAAACGACTGCGCGGCACCCTGGGAAGGAATATTGACCGGAAGGCAGAGGATAATCCTTAAAACAGGTAAAGAAAATGCAGAAAAGCTTTATAGAGGATTTTTTTGAGCGGATGAATGAACAGCTTTTTTTTGTGCTGGTGGTACTTGTACAGCTAATTTTTATTTTTCAGGGATTTCATTTGACGAACTCCGGTTTTGCAGCTGTTTTTTATCAGCGCATTTACAGCGATCCTGCTTCCGTGCAGTATAATTTCAGTTACTGGCTCACCGGAATCATTGGCGGCGGATGGCTGAAGCTTTTCCCCGGTCTGGGTTTGCTGGGGTTGCGCATTGCCGGTGTAATCTGCACCACCTTAACATTCGGTATCAGTTATAATTTATTAAAAAAATATTTACAGACGGCTCCGTTGCGGCTGGGTCTGTTGCTGATCATTCTTTTTCTCAGTACCTCGGTAAAAGAACTAAGTCACCGGGATATTACCGCATTGTTTTTTATGAGCTCAGCCTGGTTTTTATACACGGGGCTGATGGCGGAGAAATATAGCCGGTTTTTTATAGCCGGGATGTTCATCGCTGCCAATATGTTTGTCCGGCTTCCCAATATACTGAATCTGCTCCTGATCAGCGCGATCTGGTTTTATGGTTATCTCAACCGGATTCCATTCCGGCAGATCGCAAGCCATTCCCTGATTTTCCTGAGTGGTTTTTTTGCCATGGCCGCCATCCTTTTTTTGGTAATGAAAGGGCTGCATCACGACAGCTTCTTTTTTAACAATCTGAAAATTCTGCGGAATGTTTCCGGAAATCAGGTGAATGCCCGGAGTTTGCATGATAATTTCAAACCCTACTTTATACAGTATGTTTTGGGATTGATTGTTTCGGTTATTGTGATTGTATCGCTTTGGAGCTTTGCCGCCATCTGGAAGCGATTGAAACTTGAAATCCCTGCGCTGAGAGGCTTTTGGCCTGTCGGGAAATACCTGATCCTGGCCTTACTAACGGGCATGTGCATCTATCACGCCCGGATTGACTCCCATTTCTGGTATTGGCTTTTTTTATTCTATCTGGGAACAAGCCTGATCGTAGCCCTACTCATTCTCTCCGGCCCCCAGCCGAAAGATATGCAACTGTTATCATTTATCGGCAGTCTCATGCTGCTGATCCTGCCCCTGGGAAGCCATGCCTTACTGATGACGATCGGTAAATATGGTATGTGGATCATGGTGCCCATAACCGTTGATTACCTCCTGAATGTCCGCTCGCTGAGCAGTTCGGTGGTGATTAGTGAAAACAGGCGGCATACATACGATCAGGTGATTAATGCCGGCCAGATGAATTCCCTGCGAAACGGGTTCATCTTTTTGACCTTTACTTATCTGCTGAGCGATTGTTATTTCTATCCATATGAAGATCTGGGAAACCGGATAGAAATGAAATATGAGATTAACAATCCTCATGTAAACAGAATTTACACCACGCCGGAAAAAGCAACTGCAGTCAATGAACTGCTTTCCGAAAGTAAAAAATATATTAAGCCTGACGATTATGTGCTCGCATATGATGGATTTCCCCTGTTCTATTTTCTGACTGGCACCAGGCCTTACCTGTACAATTCCTGGTTATGGCAATATGACGGAGAAATATTTAAAAAAGAATTGAAGAAATCCATCAACGAAACGCATATTTGTCCTGTGGTGATTATCAGAAAGCAGCGGAATAACGGATCTGTACAGGGTCAGGGCGGCGATCCGTTTCGCGACCAAACCTATGGCCTTATGCAGACATTCCTTCATCAATATCAATACCGGCAGATTTGGGAGAACGATTTTTTTCGTTTATTTGTTCCGGAGGCTAAAACAATACAGACAACCGTATCCGGATTTTAAATCAGTATTTCAAGTATGGAAAAGCCAAAGGGAACTTACGGTGAGGCGGAAAAACAGGCAATTCTGAGGGATTATCATATACTGGACTCGGAAGAGGAGGAAGAATTTGATAACATCACCCAACTTGCCGCCGAAATTTGTCAGGTTCCGTTTTCGCTGATATCCCTGTTTGATTCCGGCAGGCAATGGTTTAAATCCAGTCACGGACTGAATATTCGGGAAATCCCGGAGGAGCATTCTTTTTGCATGCATGCGCTGAAGTATCCGGAGCAGACTTTGATGGTCAGCGATTCGCTGAATGATAAACGCTTTGCCGATAATCCGCTGGTAACCGGATACCCTCGCGTGAGATTTTATGCCGGTGTTCCGCTGTTGATTCCGCAGGGTTTTGCTTTGGGAACGCTCTGTGTTGTTGATCAGGAGCCCAGAACCCTTACCGAAATACAGATTAATTCATTGCAGATTCTTGCAAAACAGGTCATCGAATTAATGGAATTACGAAAAGTAAACCTGAATCTGATAAATCTGAAAAAGGATCTGGAGACCCGGAACAGTGAACTGGAGCAATTTGCTTACGTGGTTTCGCACGATATTAAATCGCCCCTTGCGAGTATTGTGCTTTCCAGTGAAATGTTGCGTGAGAATTTCGGCGATGCCATTGATGAGGGCAATGATCAATTGCTGAAAGTGTTGAACAGGGCTTCTTCCAAGATCAAAAACCTGGCGGATGGCATACTTTCCTATTATCACGGGGAGCGTGCGATGAATGATCTGGCGGAGTCTTTTAACCTGAAAATCTGTATTCAGGATATTATCGAGGTCATCCGGTTGAATCAACCCGCAGCATTCGATTTTCCGGAGGAAGACATCCTGATCCGTACCAATAAAACAGCTTTTGAACAGATCCTGATCAATCTGCTGCAAAATGCGCTTAAATACAGCGATAAAGAGAAAACCATCATACAGATCCGCTTTCGGGCTACGGATGAATTCTATGCTTTTGAAGTGCAGGATAATGGCAGAGGAATTGCGGAAGCCGATCAGCAAAAGATTTTTAAACCGTTTACAACCCTGGGCATACAGGACCGTTCCGGTTTAACCGGCACGGGGATCGGATTGTCGATCGTTAAAAAACTGGTTGAAAAACTGGGTGGTAAAATCCAGGTTCGATCCACTCCGCCTGAAGGGGCCCTGTTTGAATTTACACTCCGAAAATACAATTAAGCCACTCCGATCATTGACCTTATCATTTTTTTATGAAGTTTACGAAAAACCTATTCTCCTACCTGGCGATGGTTGCGTTGTTCGGGGGAATGATTTATTACCTGCTTCATGCCGGGAAAGCCCTTGAACACAACCGGAACAGAACCGCGGCAAATTCAGTGCTGCAATCGCCGGCTTCTTTTTTTTCACATACTATCGAACCGCATCTCGCAGATTCCCTCCCCAGATTGTTACTCCAGATTGTAGTCATCATAGCCTGCACCCAATTGCTGGGAACCTTATTTAAGAAAATCGGTCAGCCTGCGGTGATTGGTGAAACGGTGGCCGGCATCCTCTTAGGTCCTTCTTTACTGGGCCTGGTCTTTCCTGATACCTTTCAGTTCCTCTTTCCCCCGGCGTCCATGGAAAACCTGAAATTCCTAAGTCAGATCGGTCTGATCCTGTTCATGTTTATCGTGGGTATGGAACTGGATACACGGCTGATCCGTAAACAGGCTTTTGAGGCCGTGATCATCAGTCATGCGAGCATTCTCATTCCCTATACGCTTGGCATCGGACTTTCCCTGTTCCTCTTTCATCAGTATGCTATGGGACATGCTTCTTTTCTTTCATTTTCCCTCTTTATGGGCATTGCGATGAGTATTACGGCATTTCCGGTGCTGGCCCGCATCATCAGGGATCGTGGCTTAACCGGAACCAGGCTGGGAATACTGGCCATTACCTGCGCGGCCTCCGACGATGTAACGGCCTGGTGCCTGCTGGCCCTGTTAATTGCCTTTATTAAGTCGGGTTCGGGACTGCCGGGCATGTATACCATTGGCCTCGTTGTATTGTACGCCGCGGTTATGTTGTTCCCGGTAAGGATATTGCTGAAGAAGATCCTGAAGGTATATGAGCAGCATAAAATCAGTTATCCGGCATTGATGGCCTTTATGTTTACCATGCTGGTCCTTTCAGCCTGGTGTTCTGAGATCGTCGGGATCCATGCGCTGTTCGGGGCTTTTCTTGCCGGAGCCATTATGCCGCAAAATGAAATATTACGCAACCGCATTACAGACCGGATCAGTGATGTGTCGATCGTGATGCTGCTGCCCTTATTTTTTGTTTTTACCGGATTGCGAACCCATGTCGGCCTGCTGAATCAAAGCGGATTGTGGGTCAGTTTTGGCCTGATCCTGCTGGTTGCGGTGGCAGGGAAATTCGGAGGTAGTACGCTGGCGGCCAGATTCACGGGGCAGAACTGGAAAGACAGCCTTTCCATCGGAGCCCTGATGAATACACGGGGATTGATGGAGCTCATCGTATTAAATATCGGATACGATATGGGCATACTGAGTCCGGAAATATTTGCTATGATGGTGTTGATGGCGTTGATCACGACTATGATGACCAGTCCGGCGCTGCACTGGATTGAGAAAATGCCTTTGAACAAGGCTCAAAGAGAAGTGCCGGCAAGGTAACCGGAAGGTAAAAATATTTCTCCCGGGATGATGACCATGGAAGATCCATTTAGACTGCTCAAACTAATTATACCGGTGCCACCGATGTCGCAACGGTACAATATGGGTTTTCCGGTACGATGCCAACGGCAATATCCTGTTCATGAAACAAAAGGGATTGAAGATCGGCAGTTCGGCTACCATTGATTCACTCACTTACCAATACTTTGCAAACAGCAACCAGTTGCAAAAAGTACCCGACGGTATCGCGGACAACCGCCCGCTGGGAGATTTCAAGGACACTACTTATTCCGGAGATGATTATTCCTATGATGCCAATGGCAATGAATTATCTCTATCTCAGCGGATTTGTGTACCTGAACGATACGCTCCAGTATGTCCTGCATGAGTAGGGTCGGTTTGTGTGGTTGAATTTATGCCGATTCTTTGCTATGCAGCCTTTCTATGACTGACTGTTTATACAGCCGCCCGATTGGGATTTCAGATTGTCCTATTTGTACAGCCACTGCATTGTAACCGGAAATTTTGCTTAAAGAAGCAATGTAGGACCGGTGCACGCGGATAAACTTATGATCGGACAAAATATTTTCAATGACACTGATGGGACGTTTGACCAGCAGATGGCGGCCTCCTGTAAGAAATATCTTTACGAAATCTTTCCAGCTTTCGATGTACTCAATGTCCTGCACAAAAACTTTTTTCATATCCCTGTCCACTTTCAAGTAAATAAAAGCAGCCGGGCCAAGTGCTTCATTGACGGTGGTTATTGCCACTTCACGGCCCATCACCCGGTTTAATTTGGTGACGGCTTTAAAAAAACGTTCAAAGGAGACTGGCTTCACCAGGTAATCCACTGCATCGAGTTCAAAAGCATCAATGGCGTATTCCCTGTAAGCGGTTACAAAAACTACTTTCGGAGGATGGGACAAATTTTTTAAGAACTCCGTACCGATGATGCGGGGCATTTTAATATCGAGAAAAATAACGTCCACTGTTTTGTGCCGGAGTACGCCGAGTGCCTCGATGGCATTCCTGCACTGGCCCACAATTTCCATGTCAGTAAGGGATGCAATATATTTGGCCAGCACTTTGAGTGCCGGCGGCTCATCATCTATCAGCAGGCAACGAAGTTTCATGCGGTGATCGTTTGAGGGGTTTGAGCAGTTTGAGGTGTTTGCGTAGTTACACCCGGGAGATGCACCGTTGTATACGCGAGCATGCTACCACTCAATTTAACCATTAATGACACGGCAAAGAAATCTCCCTCATCATTTATTTTCAGTTCATATTTCCCGGGGTGCAGCAATTCCAGACGTTTTTTTACATTGCTGATACCAATGCCATTGCTGCGGTGCGCGATAATTTCGTTTTTGCTATTGGTGATTTTACATTTTAATACATGGTTCGCTACCGATATATCCACGCCCATCCAGGGCTTTTCAATCTGCTCCGATGCGCCATGCTTAAAAGCATTTTCCAGGAAAGGAAGCATCAGCAAAGGTGATATGAAATTATCCATACTATCACCTTCCACATTCCAGGATATTTCGATGGTGTCGCCATAGCGTTCTTTTTCCAGGTCAATATAATCTTTCATGATTGCCACTTCTTTTTCAAGCCGCACTTCTTCTGCCTTGCAATCATACAGCATGTAGCTCAGCAATGATGATAACTTTAAAATAAGTTCCGGCGTTTTGGGCGATCTGTCGAGGGAAAAAGAATAAATATTATTCAGCGTATTGAATAAAAAATGCGGATGCACCTGTGCTTTCAACAGTTGCAGTTCGGCGATTATTTTCTCCTGTTGCGCCTGCAATAGTTGCCGTTGCTGTAATAGCCACTGCTTGCCTAGCGATAAGCAGCAGAAACAAGCTGCAGTAGTAACCACGCAAAGGAAACACTGCCATGCATAATCATCCCCGTGGGGCATGTACAGCAGATCGAGTACTGGCGCGGAACCATACTTCAAAAAATAAACGCTTACATACCATCCAACGGCGAGCCAGCCAATAAGTGCGCCTAGGAATATCCCGTATTTGCCTTTGAGCAGCAGCTTTGGAATGGCGATGTAGGAAACAGGATAACTGAAGCCGATAAAGACCGGGATCCACAATGCAATGCGGATAAAATTATCAGTGAAGCTCGACCAAACCATGGTCAGGAAACAGGTCCAGCCAAAAAGCCATACCAACCAAAACGAGACGTGCCGGAGTAACCGGTAGGTGGAAGAAAAAATAAACGCTTTTGTGTTGATCGTATTCAAGGCTGAACACTTGGTTCATCACAATGTAAGCAATTCAAGGGCAGAATGGTGTCACCCGAAAACTAAAAAAGACAAACAACATGGATTCGCAGACCAACGCCCTTTTTCCCGTCCAAATACCACAAACCTGTTTGAACTGCTTTGTTGCCGGGAAATAGGGCGTTTGAGCGATTCAAATTTTTAGCCGGCAAAGGGGGCGCTATTTTGCTCACTTAAACCCCCGCGCAATGAAACAAAAAATCGTTTACGCATCTTGCTGCTTGCAACTGCATCCTTGTTTTATCTTTCGTGTAAAAAAGATTCAAAACAAGATGACCACCTTCAACAAACCAACGCGTACGCTTCGGATGTGGTAAAAAAGTGGCTGGGTGTTCAGTTGCCACTTTTGTATTCCCCGCCGGCTTCTTATGGAATAAATGCCGGCAGGTACATGGCGTATTGTGGCGTAGCGGTCTATGAAGCTGTGGTGCCCGGCATGCCCGCTTATCAAAGTTTGTATGGCCAGCTGAACGATATGCCGCAAATGCCCCAAACGGAGCCGGGCAAAACCTATCACTGGCCAACCTGCGCCAATGCCGCACTCGCTGCAATGACACAGTCGCTTTTTACCTTCACGCCTGCAACCAACGCTGCGGTACAAAAACTCGAAGATTCATTAAATGCAACTTATGCAACGGACATCGGTGACACTGCCATCTTTAACCGCTCAAAAGCTTTTGGAAAAGCGGTCGCTGAAAAAATATTTGCATGGTCAGCTACTGATCATCCCTGGTCTTCCAAATCACCGCTGGTACTGACCGACAAAAGCCCGGGCCTTTGGTGGCCGGAAAACAACAATCCGTCCATTGCCGGGGGGCTTGCTTACTGGGGTGAAACGCGCACTATGGTGGCGGGCAGTATCGACAATGTCACCTCAACGCCTTATGTGTATAATGATGCCGATATAACTTCCACCTATTATAAAGATTTTAAGGAAATATATGACCTCTCGAAAACCCTGACCTATGATCAAAAGCGGCTCGCCAAATATTATGATGACCCGGCGGTGAATGGTTACCCCAGCGGGGCGAGTTATATTTCTGTATTCAAACAAATCCTGGAACAACAAAACCCGGCGCTCGACATCTCCGCATTTGCGTATGCAAAAACTGGTATGAGCCTTTTTGATGCGACCATTGGTGCCATGAAAGCAAAATTCCATTACATGCAGGAAAGGCCCTTCCAGTTTATCCGCAGGGTCATAGCGCCCTCCAGCGACCCAGCTATCTGGTGGAAGCCCTTTATTGCCACACCGCCGCATCCCGATTTTCCAGCGAACCATGCCGTTTTCAGTGGAGCATTTGCAGCCGCACTTACCACTATCTTCGGTGATAATGTGTCTTTCACCAACAGCACCTATAAAGGCCAAATGATTGATTTGGGAAACGGCCCGGAGGACATGGGCAGCTATTCCTATAAATCTTTTAATGAATTTGCGAATGCCATTGCGATTTCCAGGATGTATGGCGGTATTCATACCCGTCACGCGGTGGAAGAAGGCAGCAAACAGGGAATAAAGACGGCGCAAAATATTGACAGCAAGGTGAAATTTCGGAAGCAATAAAAGAAATATTTTTCCTAAGCATTTAGTATTGTCTAAAGAACCCTGTTTCTACGGGGTTTTCCTTTTTTGTGGAGCATGTGCTTTGGCTGATTAAACATGAAAATCTGGCAGAGTAGGGATAGAAATAAGCCCCTTATATACTCTCTGATCTCTCTCTGATCTCTCTCTGATCCCGCCCTGATAATGCGCTGTCATATTGGCTTATCCACTTCATCTGGGCCAGTTTTCGGGCTTATTCCGGTTTAATGCGATTAATAGTCTGCCAAAGATAAGGTCATCAAAAAATGATTTTTCGGAGTTTCATCGGAGTGCTAAAAAATATTTTCTCGAAAAGGAAGGATTTTTCTGTTTTTGATTGGCGGCTCATTTATGATGCCGGCCTGGGTATTTATAGGGCCCTCATAGGGGGTTTTCAGGGGCGCCGGAGGGGATTCCCCCTATGCTGCTCCAACAAAGACCCTGGAAATACCCTATCCGGGCCCTGTCCCGGCCCTTTTTCAAAACCCCGGGGAATTTTCAAAAAAGCAGGATTTATTTTTTAGCACTCCGATGAAACTCCGAAAAACCGGCTTTTCGCAAGGCTATATTTGCAACAGGGTTTAGAAAAGTCTAAAATACGCTGGCTGGGAAAAGGGGTACTTACCGTGCAGTTAGAGTAGTAGTTCATTCATATATGGAAGATCAGGCTACGACCGAAGACCGATACCAACCGCGGTAAGATTGAGCCAACTAAATACATTTAATGGAGTGAATAGTGTCAGGGAACGAAAGAATCAATCCCTGCAAAGCTCCAGCTGGTATTTCATAAAGATGACCTGCTCCCGGAATATTTTCCCCCGGGCCTGAATAATTCCATTTACCATTTCATATTGCAGTTCAATGGTAAAATCTGGATCTTTATCCGGAATGATCATAGACAGGAATTTAATCAGCGGAGCTTTGGAGATCCGGAACTTTTGCTGAAGGAATTCTTCCAGGATTTCCTGAATCATTTCGAGCATGCATACGCCCGGCAATACCGGCTGTCCGGGGAAATGACCGGAGAAAATGGGATGGGCGGGATTTAATGTGACCGGCACCAGGTGGAGGGAGTTGGTTTTAATGATGGAACCCGTGGTATAAAGGTCGTTGCGCAGCAAAGATTTATATTTTTCTGAGTTGAATGGAAAAATTGAAATTCAGGTGCCGGATGAATATACTGTCGGGCACGGATGCTGCATTCGAATACATAAACGCCTCGGCAACCGGCTTTCTTTTGGAAGCCCTTTGCATTTTTACCAGCCGGCTGCAATGGCTGTCTGTAATATAATAATTTACCCCTTTCGCTTGCGGAAAACCATAATAGATCAGGGAACTGTCCTGCAGGGTGATCCGGTTCCCCTCCGGCATATTCCGGAATAGAACCAGTTCAAAATCTTTTCTCAGGGTGGTGATCACGGCCTTTTTATCCAGTTGGGGAATGATATGATAGACTTTGAATTCATTCTCTTTCAAAAAGCCGAAATCAAAAAAGCTAAATCCCATCTCGTTGGTGAAAGCGATCCGGATGCTGCTGTCCGGCAGCGTTTTGATCAGTAAGAGGCCGCTGATATGCTTTCCTGTAACATCTACCGATGTTTTGTACAGCGCCCGCCCGATAACCGGTTTAAATTGCCGGAGGCATTCATCAGATGAATTGATTTTCTCCATGTGCCGGTAGGCGTTACAGGAAAGCATCCCGCTGATCAGGCTAAGGAATAGTAAACAGCGTATCGGGGATGTTCGCATTCAGTTCTTTGTTAAGAAAACGGATGCTGCTGTTGTCGCCGGATACTTCAAACATATCAATAGCAGATGCCGAATAGTCTTTCTTGTCTATAAAAATATTGATCTTTTGATACAATGCCGCCAGGTTTTTTGCTACCGGCTCCAACTCGATCAGGTAAGCTTTCGGGCTCTCCAGTATCCGGGTATGAAAATCGGGATTGGAAAATATGGTTCCCCCCACGCAATCCAGGAGAAGACGGTTGACCTGCTGGAAGACCTTGCCGGAATTGGCAGAAATCTTATTTTCCTTCTGGCCGTCTTTCACATAGATCCTTCCCCCGTTCAGGATCATCAGGTAAGCAAAGGGGTGGGTATATTCCATCCGGACCCTGTTATCCTTCTTAAACCAGAATTTTCCTTTGGAAATGATCTTATCGGCCAGCATGCTCAGGTTTTTCTCCTGAATGAAATCGCTTTTGATACTACCCGTGGTTTTTGCTGCATCATTAAAAGCCTGTTTAAAGTTCTCCGGGTTCTTCAGGGCTGTAAACCCCGGATTTTGACCTTTGGCCTCACTTATCAAAAACACACAGATCAAACAAAAACAAATGCTACGCATAAGGCTCCAATTTAATCAATTTATCCAGCCGTACGATCTCATATCCGTTCTCCTTTAACCTGCCGATCAGCTGCCGCAGTATTTTAACAGTTGTTTCACTGGTATCGTGAAAAAGCATGATGGATCCGGATTTCGCCTGCTTCAGAACTTTCTGTAAAAGACGGTTTTCATCACGGATCACGGTGTCCAGCGAGCGTACGCTCCAGCCGATGGAAATATAACCTCCCCGCTCTACGGCCTTCTTCAGATTGGGATTCGTAACGCCGTAGGGGGGCCTGAAAAATTTTGGCGTTAATCCGGTGACCGCTTTTGTTATGTCATTCATCTGTTGCAGATCCTCCTGCATTTTATCGGCAGAAAATAAATCGAATAAATGATGGTGGGAATAACTGTGATTCCCGATCAGGTGGCCTTCTTCGATGATCCGCTGCAGAATTCCCTCCCTGCCCGGAATCTTTTTTCCGATGCAGAAGAAGATGGCTTCCACTTCTTCCGCTTTTAGCAGATCGAGAATGGCCGGTGTAAAAGAAGGATCCGGGCCGTCATCAAAACTCAGGGCAATTTCTTTTTTGCCGCCATCACCCGAACAAACCGATTTAAAAAAATAACCCAGCTGTATAAAATAACAACCGCAGAACAATACGGTAACATAAGCCAGCAGGATCCATCCGTAAGCTGCAGGGGAATAATGATACCGGTTGTCCAGGAAAAGCCAGGTCAGGATGAACAGGATGAAAAAAATATTGACGTTCCGGTAATTCAACATGCTGAAATTAAAAACAGGGAATGATGGGTATGCTGAAAGTGATTATGGATCAGGATATTCTTCAAGGGTAAACGCAACGGCGAAAACCAATCCGGTATTCTTTGCTCGCTGAGGAGGGTTGCCCCCAGCCACAGCGCGAATCCGGATGCCGTGGGATATTCTCCGGATAAGGTTTTAAAAGGGAAGCCAGGTTTATTTTGAAATATTCCGGAAGACAGCAACCCATCCATTTCGTCATGTGATGCGTCGCCGTTCTGTCCATTGATGACCAGATCGATGTCCTTCATTTTGATAGATGCCTCTTCCAGAAACTGATGAATCCGGTTTTCCACTTCGGCAATGCCGGAGGGTTTGTAAATGGTACTGAAAGATTTTAATTCGGCCATTGCGCCGCCGGCGTCTCTGCCCAGCAGAAAAAAGGAAGCGCCTTCTCCGGAAATACTGCCTTTAGATTTTCTATTTTGAAAGTCCGGGTTGTTGTTTTCTTTGCTGAATAAACCGAAACGGTCGAGTATCGCATGACTGTCATCCGTCATTTCGTCAATGCCCCCGATTAATATATTGTCCATCCCTTCGCTCAATAGCAGGGAAGCATCCAGCAGGGCATTTTCAAAAGAAAAGGCGCGATGCACGATGGTATTATTATAACCATGGCATTTGAGTAACAGGGCGATCTGGGCGCCCACGGTATTGTGGGTGGATTGAATAAAAGCCGTCGGGCTTAGCAGTTCCTCCCGGTTGTCAATCATCCGGCGGAGAAAAACCCCGGTATCTTCCAGGCATCCGTACGCGGTTGCCGTTACGATGGCTGCCGGCATCGTCACACCTGCATTGCGGAGACATTCCATCGCGGCTGCCACACCCATTTTAACGATCCGGCTCATCCGGCGGATCATTTTACTGTCTACATACTGCGTGTAATCCGGTTCCACCGCCTGCATCCGGTTACCGGAATAGTATGCTCTCCGGGAAAAGAATAATTCCGGATCCATGGATTGTTGGGGGGATATATTTCCGTGCAGCGCGTAGGTAAACCTTCATATAATTGATTAAGCGGCAGAAAAAATCAGGGATGAACAATTGCCTCCGAATCCAAATGAATTGGAAAGCACATTCCGCACACGCTGATTCGTTAAAAATTTTGTTTCCGGGTTAAAGGGAAGCTCTTTCATCGGCGTTTCAAAACGCAGGTTCGGATAAATGATTCCATGCTGGATGGCCAGTACTGAAAAAACGGCTTCAACGGCACCGCTGGCGCCAAGGGTATGTCCGGTAAAGGATTTGGTAGAACTCATTTTCGGATAAACCGGATCAAATAATAATTTAATGGCTGTTCCTTCTGCGATATCATTATTCGTTGTGCCGGTTCCATGCAGGTTGATATAGTCTATATCGCCCGGCCGCAGGCCGCTTAGGGCAAGCGCATTCTTCATGGCCAGAAAAGAGCCCGTTCCTTCCGGAGATGACGCTGTTTGGTGATATGCATCATTGGCATTGCTATATCCTGAGATGCGGCAATACGGAGTTTTATTTAATTGCTTCATCATCCTTTCAGAAACCAGGAGCAGTATCCGGCCCCTTCGCCAAGATTCAGTCCCTGCCGGTTTTCATCGAAAGGTTTGCAAAATTCCTTGTCCAGGATCATCAGGGTATTAAATCCATTCAGGGTAAATCGGGTGAGCGCATCCGCGCCTCCGGCAAGGACAATATCCAGCAGTCCATGCTGAATCATCCGCGCCCCGGTAAATATCGCGTTGGCGGATGAAGAGCAGGCCGTGCTGACCGTGCTGATGAAATGTTGTATGCCCAGCAGATCCGCCACCATTTCGGTAATGGCGCCACATTCGTGGTGAACCACATCCCGGAGTCTTCCGGATCCGGCATTTTTCTGAAATATTCGAAAAAATCTTCTGTTTTATCCATTCCGCCCACGGTGTTGGCGGAAATAAAACCGGTGCGGATACCTTTTAAATTTTCCATCCGGCATCCTTCAGTGCTTCCCGGGCGGCGAGGGCGCTCAGCAAAGCTGTACGGGGTGTCTGGGATGGAAGCCCGGTAAGTTCAGCCAGCGCCTGATTGTCGAGTTTTACTTCGGCAACCGGTAGTTTTCCTTTTTGCAGGGTGCGCAGCAAGCGGATCTGATCCATACCGGGCTGCCCGGCATGAAATGCTTCCAGACAGGCGTTTGCATCGTTGCCGATTGCGGAAATAATACCCATTCCGGCAACATATACCGGCGCATTCATGAAGAAGTTTTCGAGGGGGAATGTTCAGTAATATATTCGGCCATCGTCCTGACGGAATGAAACACTTTCGGCCCATCTTCTGCTTTGGACAATTTGATATTGTATTCCTGCTGCAACAATACGATCAGTTCCAGTGCATCAATGGAATCCAACCCCATTCCTTCCACAAATAAAGGCTGATCATCACCGATATCTTCCGGCTTCATGATCTTTCAAATTCAGCCGCTCAATGATCTGTCGCTTCAGTTGGGCTATTAAATTATCCATAGTTTTCGTTGTTCAATTGATTTATCTGCTCAACAGTAAACGGGATCGCCGTTCCGGTTTGGGTAGTTTCCACCAGGATCAGCAGGGCGTTATATTCTTCTCCCAAAAAATCCACCCAGCCACAGATACAGCTTTTGATGAGTTTGCTGCTAAACAAACCGTTTACATATTCGCTATAAAATTACCATTGAAGTCTTTAAATACAAAAAATGCATTTTCGCCCTTAATCTTATGCCGGATGGATATTTCACCGATCACGATATTGGGCAGGGTATAAACGAATAATGCAGGACTGGCTCCCGCTTGCATGGTTTTTGCATATTTGAGATCCACATCCAGGCTTCCATTTGCATTACTCAGAATGATCCCGGTTTCGTCGTCCGCGGTATTTCCCGCGGTGATCCTCATCTTTCAGTAAGATTTCTGCAGCCAGGAAACCCAGTTTGCACAGCATATCCATTTTGTGAAATTTCGGATAGTCTGATCTTTCAAAGCGATACAATTCATCCAGGAAATCCGAAGCGCTTAATCCCGGTCGCTGAAATACAGGCTTCCCGTTTTTGTAAACGGAATTTGCCCTGATCATGCAGGTGGAGGTAATGAATCGTTCCGGTTGCAATATTTCGTTTATCAATAAATTAATTTTTCTTCAGGGCCTGACTGTCGCGGTAACTGATCATGGAAGCCAGTCGTTGTAAAGCCGTCTGATGATTTTTTACATATGGGTTTTCAAGATCCCAGACATAGCCTGCCAGTACGGAACAGATCTGGCTTTTAATTGTCTCATCCTGATTGTCGGCAAAGAAAATCGTGTCCAGTGTTCCTTCATACCAGGCCATTACATAGGAACGGAAAGTATCCACTCCCTGCATCATGGGTTTCATGTATTCATTTTCCCAGTCAATGGTTCGTCCTTTTAATTTTTCTACCACCAGTTTTCCGGCAATCTGGCTGGAAACCGTAGCCAGCGTGACGCCGGAAGAAAAAACAGGATCCAGAAATTCGGTTACATTGCCGGTGAGTACAAAGCCGTCGCCATAAAAACGATCGGTGGTGGCTGACCAGGATTGCAAGGACTCTGGGCTCAAATAAAAATTCAACTCTTTCAAATCTTTCTTTCAGATATGGTTCATCAGCAATCAGTGTCCGCAGCTGTTCTTCCGGCGTTCCGGGATACTGCTCAAAAAATTCCGGATCACCTACAAATCCCAGGGAAGTAATGCCGGTTGAAAAGGGAATGATCCAGATCCACACAGCGGGTTTATGCACCACGATGGTGATCCGGTTGGGTTCATCCGACATTGCCCTTCGGGTATCGACGGTATGGGTAAACAATGCTTTTCGGGGGGGGAGGTTCGATGGCTTATCCAGATTGAATAACCGGGGAATCACCCTTCCGTATCCACTGCCATCAATAATAAATCTTGCCTGGATCTGGGATTCTTTTCCATTTTTATCTACTACCGTGGTAACGGAATCCGACCCGTTGAATTCAATTCCGGTAACGGTTGTTTCATAATGAATGGGAACACCCATTTTTTCTACGGTATCGGCCAGGGTTTTATCAAATTCCTGCGGGGCACCTGCCAGGTCCATTCCCAGCCTTTGGTGAACTGATCCGCAAACTGATAGTCACAGATTTTGCCATTCTTTACAAATTTTGCTCCGCCTTTTTCCTGGAAATCTTTTTCTTTCACGGCTTCCAGAAAACCGGCTTCCTCCAGTGCTTCCATACAGCGGGGCAGCAGGCTTTCACCAATGACGAAACGGGGAAATTTCATCTTTTCCACGATCTGTACTTTAAATCCTGCTTTATTTACAATAGAAGCAGCTACCGTTCCGGCGGGACCTGCGCCAATTACCAGTACATCTGTTGAATTCATGGACATGATCTGTTCAATTTTATGGATTAAGGGGTTTTGTTTTTTTACATTTTAATAAAGTATGGCTCAACCCGATATCGTCGATCTGTTCTTCTATTTCAAATCCCGCTTCGAGCACGCAACGGATAAATACTTCTGAATTATACATCTGGCTGTTTCCATTGGCCAGTGCAGTAAAATAAACGGAAGTCTGCTGCAGGCAAAAGGCTGCGGCTTCAAATCGCTGGTCGTCCCAGAACGCTTCCAGGATCAATACATACTGATCATCTTCCAGCGCATCATAACATCGTTTTAAAATGGAAACGATTTCTGCTTCCGAAAAACAATCCAGGAACTGGCTCATCCAGATCGCATCAAAGCCTTTCGGAAAAACCGTTTTTTCATCCAGGATATTGGCCGGATAAAAAAGATCCGGTCTTCCAGTCCGGCCTGTTTTACTTTTTCTTTTGCCACATTCAACTGGCCGGGAAGATCCATGATGGTGATCTGCAGATCCTTTGAGTAATTGGCGCTTGCAATGGCCCATTTACCGGTATTGCCGCCAATATCCAGTATTTTTTTGATGCAACCATCATATACCTTCGGCAGCGTGAGGGAAAAGCAAGGTCTGAAAAAAAATGATCGAAAGCAAACCAGCTTTTCTGCACATGGGCCGGCAGGGAGGAAAGGCCTTCATAAATGGTATCCCATTCTCCAAATTCTTTTAATCCTTCCGGCTTTCCGGTTTCAATGCTTTTGTCCAGCGCAAATAATCCCTTATAACATACATCATGAATAAAATCCATATTCACCTTGGTCAGGGGATCATTGCAAATGAAGTAACCGGTTTTGGTGATAGAATATTTATCGTTCTGAATGAAGACCAGCCCGATGCCCAGTCCGGATTCCAGCAGTATGCGCACGCCGTAATGGGGCAATTTCACCTGGTCGCGGATTTCTTCAAGCGTCAGTCCTTCACTCCGGCATTCCAGCAGGACATTTAAAATCCCGGAATTGCGGAGTACGCGGGCCACCTGAAAAACCACCGGTCCGAAGGCAATCCATTGCGCCAGTCCTTTTGCTTCCAGTGCCGATTTTGTGTCCTTGCTGTAAAAATTCATCGATGTTTTAATTTCTGTTCAGGAGCGTTAAAGATATTCGATCCGCTGTTCAATTTAAATCTTCCAGAATGATGGCTGCATTGCAGCCGCCGAATCCGGATGCTGTCTTTAAACATTTTCTGACTTTTGCGGCATTCAGCTCCCGGATCACCTGCACTGCTTTCTCCGTGCCGGGATTTGTAAATCCGGGTGTCGGGAAAAGTATATTTTCTTTTAAGGAATGAAGGGAAATGATGGATTCAACCAATCCCGCGGCGCCGAGGGTATGTCCGTAAAAACCTTTCAGGCTGTTGAGCGGAACCGATTCGAGTCCCGCCAGATGAATCGCTTTTGCTTCCATATCATCATTATAGCGGGTAGCCGTTCCGTGGGCAGAAATAAAATCAATATCCGCCGGTTGGATCCCTGCCTGGCGCATGGCGTTGCGGATGGCCAGGAACAATTCCTCGCCGGTGCGCGAAGGCCCTGAAATATGATTTGCATCGTTGCTGACCGATCCGCCACTGAGCAGGACAGCCCCTTCTTTTTTCCTGGAAGAAAGAATAACCGTAGCGGCGGCTTCGCCCAGCGTTATACCATCCCGGGCAGCATCAAAGGGTTTGCAGGGTTCGGAACTGATGGCCTGGAAAGACCGGAAACCGGAAAGAATAAAATCCGTGATCAGGTCAGCGCCTGAAACGATCACCTCATCATAAACGCCGGACTGGATCAAGCGCATTCCGGTGATCATGCCCAGGAGCCCGGAAATACAGGCATGGGAAACAACAACCGGCTCACTCCCTATGCCCAGTTTCTTTGCAATCCTTTCCGCACTGCTGCTTAAGCCAACCCGGCTTTCCGGCAGATCAGCGTTTTTTTCAATCAGACTGATATTTCCCTTGGTTGAAGAAAGGATGAATCCGGTGCGCGGACTGGCAGCATCCGCATCGCCGGCTTTCAGCGCTTCTGTTATGGAAGAGACAATGATATTTTCGAATTCGGAAAGCGCCGGATCTCCGGATTTTGCATCTGCCGTAAGCAGGGATGCATAAAAAGGAATTTCCGAAACAGGGGATTGTTGCAGGCTGATGCCGGAACGGCCCTTTTTTAAAGATTCTATATTCCCGGCCGTATTCTTTCCCAGCGGAGAAAAGATATTATCAGCCAGCACAAATACTTTTCTCATGATCCGGTTTTAGAAAGAAGGTGCCTGCTTTTCCATAGTTCGAAAAAAGGCGGATTGGTCAGTTGCAGGGTGGAATCCTTGCTGTCCAGAAAAACCTGGATGGAAGTTCCGGTAGCGACCAACTGGTGATTTTTCTTATTGTAAAGCCGGTAGCTGAATAATAATTTAGCGGCATCACAAGGTGAGTACGTGGTTTCAACAATTACGGTATCGCCATAACGCAGGGATTTTTTAAAGGAACAATCCACATTAACTACCGGAATGATAAATCCTTTTTTGTAAAAATCGAGGTAGCCGATGCCATATTGATTTCCAAACGCCTCCCGTCCGTCTTCAAAATAACGGATATAATGCCCATGCCAGACAATGCCCAGCGGGTCGGCTTCATTAAAACGCACCAGAATCTCTGTTCTTACGATCAGTTTGTTCATGCATGATAATTATCAAGCGCCCGCTTTTGCCTTCCATTCTTTGTATTTACTCTTTTTTATCTGATCCAGTACATTTTTAATGCCGGTGGCCCAGTAATTCCGAAATCCAAATCCCCATGCCGATTTTGCCTTCCACGCCGGTCGGTAAGCAGCACCTTTGCCGGATGACATATCCACAAAAGCAACCCACATGGCCATCGCTTTTTCCGACTTGCCCATGGCTTCGCAGACCAGCAGAATGCCAAGTCCTTTTTTATCCTTGAAATTATATTCCTTCACCAGCTTTCGGATATCTTCTTCTTTCAGCCGGTGGAAATCGGCAGGTATTGGTGACTTGATATCGCATCGGCATTGGATTTCACATTGCGTTCATTCACCAGGCCCAGGTCGTGGTCCACATCATTGCTCCGGTGAAATGCGTCTTTGATGATCATATTTTTTTGGTTCCGTCTACCACCAAATCATTTATTGCATTGTACTGACGGTCCCGGATATCCGCAGTATTGGCATTGGCATCATCAATCACTTTGTTGAGCGTGAAATCAATGCCCAGATAAAGTGCATTGGTTCTTTCGTTGCTGAAAAAATCTTTCAGGCTTTGCGCCTGCACGGTAAAGGAGAATAAAAGAATAAGGCTAAGAGCTGCCCATCGCATGGTTGATTGTTTTTTCATGATCTGATTTATGAATGGTTACTAATAAAAATTTTCAGGTCACATTTCGCGATCAGCCTGTCATTCATTTTCACCGTACCGGAAACTAACGATACCTGCAGCACTTTGGTCTGCAGCGTTACTTCCATCACGATCTCCTGGTTCACCAGGGGCCATTCGAAAACTTCCAGTTGCTGAACAGATCCGATATATCCTACCGGTACCGGTTCACTCTTCAATTTAAAGAAATATCCCGTTCCGGCTGCCGCCGTCTGCGCCATGGCTTCCACCATACCCGCAGTAGAAAAAAAGCCATCTTTTGCAAATATATTTCCTTCCCTGATCTGCAGTGTGGTTCTGGAGGTTTTTTCATCTGCATAAGATCAGCTTATCCACCATCACAAAGGGTTCCCGTTGGGGAATGAACGCCTGGGCGTTAATGGTGGAGAAGGTCATGGGGTTAAGATACGGAATTAGGGGAAAATGGGAGGGGTTGAGGGTTGATGGTATGACAGTTGACGGTTGATGGACTTCCGGCGTTAAATCACAACGGAATATTGCTGTATGATTCACACGAGTCCGTCAACCATCATACCGTCCACGACTCTTCTCCTCAGCCCAAAAATCATAATAATTATACCACTGTACCGGATACTTCCGGATGCATGTTTTCCATCTGCTGCACAAAAATCCTTCAGCATTTCTTCAGGTACTGCCGGTTTGGCGGTCTTGGATATATTTTGGGCGCGCTGGCATAAAAATGATAGTGCAGCGGCGGTTTCCTTCATGGCAAAAACAAAAGAAACGGGCACCCGGAAAGTATTGGCGAGCAGGAAGGGGCCTGCCGGAAAGCGGGCCGGTTTGTTCAGCAAGATTGCGCGTAATGGTTTTATTTCCTTCCATAAACCGGTCGGCATGCATGCAGACGAATTCATTGTTTCTGAAGGCTTCCTGGATGGCATAAATATGGGAGAGATCTTCTTTGATCAGGATGATTTGGGCAGCTACGTTTTCCCGTTACGCTGTCCAGATATTCTTTGATCTGCTGCTGTTCGCCATCGAACATCACGATATTCATGTCGGTATTCAGCCGTTTGAGTAGATGGCCGGCAATTTCCCAGTTTCCAATATGCGCACTCAGCAGTAAGTCCGCCCTGTTTTCCTGCTGACCATCTCCCGGAGATTTTCTTCGCCGTCAAAATCAAAACTGAAATGGATTGGGAATACCCGACATCAATACGACTCGGTCGATGATGGTTTGACCGAACCAATAATAATTTCTATAAATGTTCAGCACGGATTTAACAAGCAGAATAACCCAGTCGTCTGATGGAAATAAGCATATGAAATGCGGGATGACTTGCCGGAAAAAAAGAAAATAATAAAGCGAAACGAGACCGCAGCAGGAAATAGGCGGGACGCACGCCGCCCTTTTCTGAGAACCCAGACAAATATCCGGAACCCGGTTTTGTTACCCCTGGACTTGCCCTGCCAGGACGGCATTGATTGGTTCTTTAAGCTGAACGCGGGAAATGATATAATCGTAAAAATCCTGGAAGCTGATGATGCCCGTAAAATCTTCCGGTTTTACTTTGAATGAAAAATTATTTTCGATCACCACTACCAGGTCAATATAATCGAGGCTGTCCAGTTCCAGCACCTGCCGGAGATTGGCTTCCGGTGTGATCCGGTCAATATCCACTTCAAATTCTTCCGACAGAAACCCGTTGATTTTTTCAATAATGGGTTGATATTGTTTCATAGTAGTTGGTTTAGCAGTTAAGGTACCCATTTTCTGACGATCAGGGAAGAATTCGTTCCTCCGAAGCCAAAGGAGTTGGACAAAAATACATTTATATTTTTTCCTGTGGAAGTTTTTACGATATCCAGTTTGGCCGAATCTTCATCCGGATTTTCAAAATTTATATTGGGCGCCATAAATCCATTTTCCATCATAATCATAGAATAAACAATTTCGCTCGCTCCGGCCATCCAGCATTCATGGCCCGTCATCGATTTGGTGGAACTCACGGGCACTTTTTTCTCCCCGAATACCTCTACCAGCGCTTTGGCTTCGCTGGCATCGCCTGCCTGTGTGGAAGTGGCATGGGCATTGATATAATCAATATCCTGCGGGTTGCAGCCCGGCATCTTTTAGTGCCATGTTCAGGGACCGCACCGGCCCGTTGACTGTTGGGTTTGAAATATGTTCTCCATTGGAAGAAAATCCATATCCGATCACTTCCCCCAGAATAGTTGCGCCTCTTTTTTGGGCAGATTCCAGGCTTTCCAGCACAACGGTTGCGGCTCCGCCGCTGGGAATCAGCCCATCCCGGTCCCTGTCAAAAGGCCGGGATGCTTTTGCAGGCTCGGATTCGTGGATCGAAAACGCAGATAATGCATCAAAATTACCCATGGACAGGGCATTGATTTCCTGTGCGCCCCCGGTAATGATACAGTCCTGCAATCCGGTTTTGATAAAATGATAGCCCAGTCCGATGGCATGGGAACCGCTGGCGCAGGCAGCACTGATGGTGAAATTCACCCCCCTTAGTTTGAATATCGTGGCCAGGTTCATGGTAACCGTGAATTCATGGTCTGGAATACGGCGCCGGATCCCACCAGCATGGTATCTTTTTTCTGCCGCATGATATCCACGGCCTCAATGGTGGATTTGGCCGAACTGTCATTTCCGTATAAGAATGCCGATTTCGTGTTGCTGAATATAATCGGCCTGGATGCCTGCCTGTTCCAGCGCCTGAAGCGTAGCCATATAGGCATATTCACCCTGTTCCGGCAGCATGATCCGGGCCCGCCGGTCGAGCAGGCCTTTTAGGTTTGGCCGTTCCACAAATCCGGTAAGGCACGAACGGTAACCCATTTGCTTTGCGGATTCGATCGAAGACGATTCCTGATTTGCCCTCATACAGACTGTCTTTTACTTCTTCCAGGTTCTTTCCAATGCAGGAATATATGCCCAGGCCGGTAATCACCACTCTGTTCATGGTGGCAAATTAGGGAAATATAATGTCGGAAATGTGATGCATATGAAATGTGGAAATGTGCAGCAAAGCAACAGTATGCATATACGATTCGCATGTCGATTACATGAGCACATTGCACATCAGCATATTCCTACGAATACATCCCCCCATTGATCGAAATCACTTCTCCGGTGATATAGCCGCATCCGGGGAAGCCAGGAAGGCAACGGCATGCGCCACTTCTTCCGGCGTTCCAAAACGGTTGACGGGAATAATGGCTTTCATTTCTTTTTCGGAAATACTTTGGGTCATATCGGTTTTGATAAACCCGGGGCCACGGCATTTACGGTAATTCCGCGACTGCCTACTTCCTGGGCCAGGGCCTTGGTGGCGGCGATCACTCCGCCTTTGGCGGCGGAATAATTGGTTTGTCCGGGTAATCCTTTTTGACCGGAAAGCGAAACCACATTGATGATCCGGCCATATCTTTTCATCAGCATGCTGTTGAGCACGAGCCGGGTGATATAGAAAAAGCTGTCGAGGTTGGTGCGGAGCACATTTTCCCACTGCTCATCCTTCATCCACATCATCAGCACATCGTCTTTGATGCCGGCATTGTTCACCAGCACTTCAATAGTATCTTCTTTATGTTCTTCCATCCAGCCGCCAAGGGTTTCTGCGATTTCCTGCTTATTGCTCACATCAAAAGGTAAGAGTTCTCCCGAGCCCCTTGCTTCCCGGATGGTTTTCAGCGTATCTTCTGCTTCCGCAACATTGGATTTATAATTGATTAGCACATGATAACCCAGGGAAGCCAGTTTGATGCAGATTGCTTTTCCAATTCCCCTGGAACCGCCGGTAACTAATGCGCAATTCATGATAATAAATTAATGATTAATAAGACAGGTTCAGCGGGAAACTGGGTTATCAGCAGCTGGAAAGGCAAACTGCGGATCATTCTGCAAAAGATATTGTTTTACTTTTTCCTGTTCGGCATATCTGGGTGCATCCTCCACAAATTTCGGGAATATCTTTCTGATGGTTTCATAAACAGTGCGGGTTACCGGGGAAAGTTTTTCCTGGCAGGCCAGATAATCGATGGCCTGCAAGATGGTCATCGCCTGGATGGCCAGCACTTCAAAAGAATTGTCAATCACTTTCCGGGTCATCAGTGGCCGCATTGCAACCCATGCTCACGATATCCTGGTTGTCGTTGTTGTTCGGAATGCTGTGCACATACATCGGGAAAGAGAGGGTCTGGTTTTCCGCAACCGTGGAAACAGCCGTGAACTGCATGCCCTGCATGCCGAAATTAAAACCCAGCACGCCCAGGTTTACAAAGGGCGGCAAGATTTGATTCAGTTTATCATTCAGCAGATAATTCAGCTGCCGTTCCGCCAGCATGGATACCCGGGTGATGGCAATTTTCATCTTATCCATTTCCAGCGATACATAGTCGCCATGGAAATTTCCGCCGTGAAAAATATTCTTGTTCTCATGGTCAATCACCGGGTTGTCGTTCACGGAATTCAGTTCGTCCACCACTATCTTTTCCGCATGTTCCATGGTATCGTAAACCGGGCCCGAGGATCTGGGTTACGCAACGCAGGGAATAATATTCCTGCACTTTGTCTTCAAATACATCGTGCTGGATATTTGCCGGATTGTACAGATGTTCCGAACGGCTGTGGATCATTTTGCTGTCCTTCAGCATATGGCGCAGCATGGCGGCAATCCGGTTCTGGCCCTGGTGATGCTTCACCATATTGAGTTCCTTGGAAAAATGATCGTCATATGCCTCCACGATTTCATTGGTCATGGCAGAAAGCACCACCGACCAGTGCAATAATTTTTTAGCCTGAATGATATTGAGCAGGCCGATGCCGGTCATGGCCGAAGTGCCGTTGAGTATCGAAAGGCCTTCCCGGATATGGATCTCCAGCGGTTTGAGCTTGAATTTTTTAAAGATTTCTGCCGTCGGGTAAGTCTTTTCCTTCATACAGTACATTTCCTTCTCCGATCAGGGTAAGCGCCACATGGGCCAGTTGAATCAGGTCGCCGCTGGCGCCCACGCCGCCATGTTCATAAATGCAGGGGATGATGTCGTTGATTGATGAGCGCAGCCAGCAATTCCACCAGGCTGGGATGGATGCCGGAATGGGCCTGCATGAGGCTGTTGAGCCGGGCCACCAGCACGGCCTTTCCCAGCAGCGGACTCATCAGGTTGCCCATGCCGGAACTATGGCTGCGGATCAGGTTGTACTGAAGCTGGACGCGGTTCTCGTCGCTTACCTTGTACTGGGCCATCGGGCCAAAACCGGTATTGATCCCATAAATCAATTTTCCCGGTGGAAAAATCTTTCAGGAACTGATAGCTGGCCTCCACTTTTTCCATTGCCGCCTTGATCCAGGGCTATCTTTTCATCTTTAAATACGATGTCCGAAAATTTTTCAAGAGAAAGAATCCGGGCTCCGATATCTACCATTGTTGTGCAGTCTGTTTAAGGTCTCACTGAAGAGCAAAAAAAGCGAAATATAGGGATGTGGTCAAATTTTTGTTGATGAGGCGGGGTTGGGGAAGGGTTGATGGATGACGGTTGACGGTTGATGGATCCGGTTGACGCGATATTATTCGATCGAATTCGCACCTAATGTCCGTCAACCGTCATCCGTCAACGGTCAACTATTTAAAAACATCATCCTTCAGTCCCTTATTTATTTCATAAGCATGATAAGCTGATCTCGATTTTTCCGCGCTGGTTTTTCTGATCTCCGGCGGGTTTTTTTTTCGGGGAGCCGTCATCGTAATCAAATGTAACGCCCTTGGGAAGTTTGTAATCCTGGGTGTTGAAGGAAAATATGATTTTGTCCGGCAGGGAGGATTGCGAGCATATTTTCCATAGCTCAGGATCACTTCGTCGGTGCCGTTTTCGCGGGTGGTGATTTTTGCTTTCAGCATCAGCAGCCGGCGGCGTCGATATATAGTGTGGCCAGCACCAGGTCGGCATTTTCGTTTTCGCGGCAACAGTTTTACGATGCGCACCGGAATCTTCATTGATTTTGTCCTTTCCGGCATCGATGACCTGGTATTGTCCGTTCAGCAGGCTGTAGAGACTGATGCTGACCGATTCTTTTGGAACCAGGGAAATTCCTTTTTCATTTTTGATTTTGATCTGGTCGGGCTTTTTATAATATACCTGCTACCTCCGCATCGGGAACCCTCAGAAAAGGAATATTGGTTTTCAGGCTGGCATCTGCCTGATAGTCGTTTATTTTTTCCAGTTTTCCCGGATGGTTTGCATCAGACTGCCGGATCCTGGGCCGTGCAGGCGCGGACTGAGAAATATAAAGACAGAGAAAAAAGATCAGGAACCTGATCATTCGGAAAAATTTAACTCAGGATATCTTTTCGGTTAAAAATAAAAATGGCCGATGAAACGAATCCGCTGATATAGAGCGATCAGCACGCAAAAACTTTTCATGATGGCCCGGAGGTTTTCGATGGTGCCGGGAATGGCGGATCCGCGCGGCATCCACTTTCGTATAAAAAAATCCTTTCCAGGCCAGCATATGGGAAGTAAACAGGTAGGGTTTCATGGTCCGGTCGTATAAGGGGATCTGCATTTCGGAAAGCAGGGTGAGCACGATCACGATGCTGATGGTGGACACGATGGGGCCGATGGAATTTTCGGCAAACACCGATAAAAGAAAAGCCAGCGCCGCTACGGTGCTGAGGGCAACTGTTGCGTAAGCGAAGGCCGCCAGATATCGCCACATCACATCGTTCCGCCGGATGATTTCCAGGGAATCGTTGCGGGCGATCAGGATATCATTCGTGCCAAAGAAAAGAATGCTCAGGGCCAGCGAAATAAAAGCCAGCCAGATCAGCAGCATGGCGGTATAAATTACGGTAGCCACGAATTTCACCAGCATGAGTTTCGTGCGGCTCACCGGTTTGCTGACGAGCAGGCGCAGCGTTCCCATATTGGCTTCCCCGGCAATGGAATCTCCGGCCACCAGGGCGATCAGCAGAGGAATATGGATGAGCAGCAGATTCAGAATAATAAAACAGACAAAATAGCCATTCAGGATATGGTCGTAAGGAATTTCCAGGGAGTCTTTTAATCCGCCGACCAGGAATTCGATATAGGATTTGCCATCATATTTCAGGGCAGCCTGGATGATGATCACCATGGCGGCAATGGCCCCGAAACTGATATAGGTCCGCGATTTCCGGAATATTTTAAACAGTTCAATCTGTAAAAGCTGCCACATGTTGTTTACTGCCGGTTAACGATAAAAAATAAGCTTCCAGTGAATTCTTTGCCTGAAGCGATAAAACGTTGATATCCTATTTTGCACCAGGTCGCGGTTCAGCTCCGGGATCTGGTTTTTGGGTAACTGAAAAACGAGGCTGGTGGCATGCATTTGCTGTAAATGACCGGCCCAGCGGGTAGTCCGGATCAGTGCTGCGGCTGACGCCGGATCACTCACCTCCGCTTCCACGATGGTTTTTGCACGGATCGATCAGGGCAGCTGACTTCCCCCTCCACCATTTTCTTTCCCTTGTCAATGATGAGCATCCGGGTGGAGATCTGTTCGATTTCATGGAGCAGGTGGGAGGAAACGATGATTGTTTTTTTCAGGTGCCGGCTCAGGTGCAGGATCAGGTTGCGCATATCGGCGATCCCCTGCGGATCCAGTCCGTTGGTGGGTTCATCCAGGATGATCAGCCGGGGATTGTGTATGAGCGCCACGGCAATGCCCAGCCTTTGTTTCATGCCCTGGGAATAGGTTCTTACTTTATCATTGGCCCGGTCCGCGATGCCGACCATTTCGAGCTGACGGATCAGATCCTTTTTATCAGCGCGCATCCCGCTCATTCTGGCGAAAAGCGAAAGATTTTCGTACCCGGTCAGGTATTTATAGAGATCCGGTTTTTCGATCACGGCGCCGATCTGTTGCAGGATTTTTTTTCTTTCATTGTGCAGGTTCATTCCGAATAATTCGATTTCGCCGGAAGAAGGCCGGATCAGGGTCAGCAGCATGCGGATGGTGGTGGATTTTCCGGCGCCGTTCTGTCCGAGGAACCCATACACATCCCCTTCGTTTACGGTAAAAGACAGATCATCCACCACCGTTTTGCCCCGGAATTTTTTACTGAGATGGGAGACTTTTACTAAAGGCATGGAATGGGTGCAAAATTACGACAGAAGAGGGAATGCGGAACCCGGAACGTTGTTGTGTTGTAGCCTTAGCGCTGGATTAAAAGCGCTTAAATGGATAAATTAACAAAACAGCATTGGGATATGGCATATTATGAGGTGGCCACGCCGGCGCAGGTAAATTGGAATGATGTTCCAGAATCCACACAGGTAATGCCGGGAATACGAATGGGCGGGGAAATCTTATAATTCCGCTTTTACCTTCACTTTTAATGCTCCTCCTTCGCGTTCCAGCTTTATTTTCTTAACCACGAGTCCGGATGACTTTTCGAATTCGGCAATGTATTTTCCAATGGTATCGCCAAGCTGGATTTTTAATGTTCTGGCGGAATCTATTGTTGAATTTTCTTTTGTCTGATTTTCCATAAAACTGATTTAAGAAAAGCAAATGTATAAAGATTTACAGTTGAAATTTCCCGAAAATGGGGTACTTTAGGTATGGTTAAAAAAGATAAAACCAATTTTTATGGGACTGTTTACCATTGATCTTCCGGAAAATAAGAGAGGGGATGTAAGGTGGGGAGCCGTGTCTAAAATGCAGTTTTCCCTATTCCATAAAAGCAAATCCGGATCAAAAAAAGGGTATATAATTAATATTGCTGATGCTAAAAGCAAAACAGCATATCGCTTGTATAAATCAAAAAATGGGGAATGGTCTAAGGACCCTGAAGGGAAAATGGGACTGGATGATAATATTCTCATCCTTATCAGAGATGCAATCATCGAGAAAGAATTGAGCCAAATTCGTTAAGTCTGAAGTATTGTTCCCCATTGATACTTTCCTGATCAAAAGCGCCGCTTCTTTTCCTCTTCGGCCATCAGGTTATGCCGCTTCTCCTCAACTGAGCCGATACCTAAAAATACAAGGAATATGAAAAGAAAAATGCGCTACCTGGCCGGCCTGTTGTTTGTGCTGCTGCTGGCCGTTCAGTTCATCCGGCCGGAGATTCAGCATCCACCGGTGACCGGGGACCTCGCGGCGCCGGAAAATGTTAAGAATATACTGAAACGGGCCTGTTACGATTGCCATTCCAATGAGACTAATCTGCGCTGGTACGATCAGGTTGCTCCGGTTTACTGGCAGGTGGCGAAAGACGTCCGGGAAGGGCGGGAAGGATTGAACTTTTCGAATTTCAGGCAACTACCTGCCGGGCAGCAGCAGGGTAAATTATGGGAATCGGTGAACCAGATCATGGCGGGCGCCATGCCCCTCCCGGCTTATACCCGGTTACATCCGGAGGCCAGGATTACGGAGAAGGAACTGGATGTGCTGAGGCAGTATGTAAGCTCTTTGGCAAAAGACAAATCAGGCGACAGCGCGCAGGCGCAAAGAGCCGCCGAACAATTTGAGCAATGGCAAAAGAAAATGTCTGTTACGGCGAAACTCCCGGTGGCATTAAACGGCGTTGCTTTTATTCCGGATTATAAGAACTGGGAAGCTATCAGCAGCACGGAGCGATTTGATAACAGCAGCATGCGGGTTATTTTCGGGAATGCCGTTGCTGCGAAAGCCATAGGTGAAAATCAGATCAATCCCTGGCCGGACGGAACCGTTTTTGCAAAAGCCGACTGGGCGCAGCAGGCCGGCAGCGACGGCATTATTCGCACCGGCGAATTCATACAGGTTGAGTATATGATCAAAGACGCCAAAAAATACGCATCCACGGCAGGCTGGGGCTGGGCACGGTTTAAAACAACCCAACTGATCCCCTACGGCAAAACGGCTCTTTTTGCGAGCGAATGCGTGGCCTGCCATCAGCCCTTGCGGGATCATGATTTTGTATTTACCTCACCCTTTAAAAATTAAGCAATGACCGGAAAATCAGGGTATATCCTGTTTCGATTTAGATTAGTCTGCATCGTTTTTCTCCTGATCGTTGTTGAGTTCCCTGCCTGCCGCCACCGTCCTGACGGAGCGGAACTGATCAATGCGAAAGCATCCATTCCCGCATCCTTTCATTTTGATGAACTGGGACTAAAAGTAATTTCTTCGGAAATCAGTCACCGGGACTCAACGCTCTCTACCCTCTATGGAAATGATGCCGCCAGGGAAACCACGCTGACGAACTCCGGACTGCACGGCAAAGGAGAATTGTTTGCCTTTGTTACCTGGAAGCAGGAGCCGGATGAAAAATGGTTCGGGGCGATTGTTCCCGCTGCATTAAAAACCGTGGAACTGGTGAGGATCATCTCTGGCGCAGCGGCCGATGGGATAAAATACCAGCGGTTCGCCGGTAAGGATCTGTTGTTGGATCAGGATACCCTGGGGAACGAGAACAGGATTACCTATATTTTAAATCAGAAACCTTCTGTTCTGCCCTGAGAACTTTCAATGCGGACTCCCAGCATCCGCTTAATGAAAGCGCAAAAAAAAGCCCGCCACACCGGCAGGCTTTTTTTGTGGGAGCACACGGGTTCGAACCGCGGACCCTCTGCTTGTAAGGCAGATGCTCTGAACCAGCTGAGCTATGCTCCCTTTTAAAGGACTGCAAAGATAAGGTCTAAAAACTTTCCGGCAAAATAAATTCCCTGTATATTTGCAGCTCCGTTTATTTTGACTCCGTAGCTCAGTTGGTAGAGCAAAAGACTCTTAATCTTTGGGTCCTCGGTTCGAGCCCGAGCGGGGTCACTTAACGAAACAGCCTAAATTAGGATGTTTCGTTTTTTTATGCCAATAGACTATACTAACCAATAAGTTACGACGCTCTGGTTGATGGTTCGATTTCTGTCAATAAATCGCTCCATCTTTTCCTTTATGCAAGACTAAAATGAGACGAAAGTTAGTAGGAGTCTACGTTTTAATAAGTTCGATTTCTCGTTTGGATCCTTCCCACTTATTGAGATGGCGTGGATTGTTTGGTGCATTCGATGATTATTTTTTTAAGCTTGGGTACTTCAAAATAGTCATCGGAAAAGTAATCTCGAATGGTGATATCGCCATTTAATTTTTCAATAAAACAATTACTGAATTTCTCAGGATCTATTCTACCGGGGAGATTTTTTTCTTCGATCTTTTTCTTGAGTTTGTTTTTTAAAGCGGACTGAAATTCCGGCGTTAAAATAAATATGGCATTCGTATCAAGAATATTTTGTTTGACACAGCTTGCCAGTAGTGAACTCAGACTGTCCTGCATGGGGCCTTTTAAGGTAAAAAAGCCTGGCGAGAGCTTAAATTGTTCTACGAGTGCGGAGTCTTTTTTGATCAGTTCGTAAAATTGCGGGATTAAACAATTGCACAATTTTGAAGAGTCGACGCCTTTGCCGAATAACTCACCCATAGCACTGATGCAGGGCTATAATACTCCCCATTTTCGAGATCAAAAGGTTAGGGTGTTAAGTTAAGATTTGCGGTCAAATTTCCTTTCATCATGCTGCTTTTTTATTCGATACGAGATACCGGTTATTGGGTGTTTGCCTGGTCGTCTGATGCGTTTTGTTGTTATAGAAGACAATGTAGTTTTGAATTTAACCAGATGGGCCTGCTACAATAATAGATTTTTAAAATAAAATTAAGTATTCCCTTCCACCATCGCCGGCTAGATGGTATATAAGTAGTTGTAATTCAACTATATATTATGGTGGGCGATAAATGTATTTGCTTATATTTGCATGAAATTTAAATGAAAAACCTTGCAGAGCCTTAGATAAATTATTAATTTACATGCAGGAAAATAAATCATGGCCCAGTTACACGAACTAAAAAAACATTTAAAAAAGGGTAGGGTGTACCGCCGGGATGATCTGATGAAATGGTCTAAATCAGTGGATCGTCATCTGGAGGAACTTACCGCCGAGGGGACGCTGCAAAAGCTATCTCAGGGACTCTATTATTTTCCGAAGGGATCCATATTTGGTAAAACGCCCCCCGACGAAGCCGAGCTGGTTCGGGGCTTTTTAAAGGATGATCGTTTCCTTCTGACTTCTCCTAACGCGTATAACAGTCTGGGCGTCGGAACAACGCAGCTATATAACCAGCGAACGGTTTATAATCATAAGCGCCATGGTGAATTTAAACTGGGTAACAGAAAATTCAATTTCCGGATAAAACCTCATTTTCCCAAAAAAGAAACGGAGGAGTTTTTATTGGTGGACCTGGTGAATAACCTCGAAACCTTAGCCGAAGATCAATCAGAAGTCTTAAAGAATGTTGCGGTTAAAGTTCGTCAGATGAATAAAAAAAAGCTAAAGGAAGCGATATCGGAATATGGCAACGTAAAAGCTAAGAATATACTAATGCCTTTACTCACAAATGCAGTGGTATGTCAGAATGCCTTCTGACTTTCTCCATAATCACAAAGATTTTTCGGATCTGTTGAATATTCTGGCAGACGAAAAAAGTATTCAGCCCGCGCTGATTGAAAAAGACTATTGGCTTATGCATGTATTGTACGGGCTCCGGAAACAGGGCTTCGACTTTGAGTTGAAAGGGGGCACCTCATTATCCAAAGGATATAAAATCATTGACCGTTTTTCCGAGGACATAGATATTCATATTAAACCTCCTCCGGAACTGAACGTTGAAGAAAATCCGAATAAGAACAAGCCAGGTCAAAAAGAATCCAGAAGGAAGTATTTTGACTGGCTGGTAAAAGAAATTAAAATAGATGGAATCATTTCAAATGAACGCGACCATGCCTTCGATAATACAAACACGTTCCGCAATGGTGGAATTAGGCTGCAGTATGAAAGTAAAACAGCAGGCATATCGGGCGTCAGGGAAGGCATTCTGTTAGAGGCAGGCTTTGATACCGTTACGCCCTACAACCGGTTGACTATAAGTTCCTGGGCATATGACAGAGCTTTAACTATACCAGGAATAGAAATCATTGATAACCGGGCAATAGATATCGCGTGTTACCATCCGGGATATACTTTTGTCGAAAAACTGCAGACCATAGCCACCAAATTCCGTCAATTTCAAGCCAGTGGTATTCTTCAGCCGAATTTAATGAGACAGTATTATGATGTGTACTGTCTATTGAATAATCAGGAAGTTCAGCGGTTTATTGGCACGACAGAATATGAAAAACACAAAATTGATCGATTTCCAAAACAGGATCTGGAAACTCCGATTGCAAAAAATCAGGCCTTTTTACTGATCGATCCGGAAATTAAAGCCACATTCAGTAAGAGCTATGAGCAGACAGAAGCATTATACTACAATGGTCAGCCGGATTTTGATAAGTTGCTGGGCAGAATAAAGGGCTATATTGATAAATTATAATACTTCGCAATAGGGAGTGCTATAATAACATCTTAATCCCATTTATGCAAATGGACAAGGAATAAAAGAATCTTCAAAAGAAGTGACGACAAGAGAATTAACAGACAGAATTGAAATTAGCGAATTAATTAATAATTATTCTCGCTTTGCAGACAGGCGTGAGCCACAAAAACAGGCGAATCTTTTTACCGACGATGCAACAATAGAAATTTATCATAGTGAACCGGAAAATAACAAGCCAGATACCATATTACATGGAAAGAGAGAATTCATTGCCGGTTTTGAAACACTAAAACACTATGATGTGACAATGCATTTCAATGGACAAAGTACAATTCATATTTATGGTGATTCTGCCACCGGTGAATTGTATTGTCTGGCCCATCATTTATGGACCGAAAATGGAAGGCGAATGCTAATGGTAATGGGAATTCGCTATTATGACACGTATGCCCGCAAAAATAATGGCTGGTTTTTTGCAAACCGTAAACTTATTTTTGACTGGATTGATAAAAGACCTTCAGCAAATGAATGAAAAGGTCTGAAGCCTTCCCGATTTTAGGACAGTGCTAGTTTAGATTTTTCTACATTAATACTACTACAGGTACATGGTAACGCGCGTGAAGACGGCTCCTTACATCACCTTCACCAAACCCAGATAGCTACTATTTGAAACCGTTTTGCCGTCGTGATGGATATGAAGACATCTGGTAAGATGAATCCTTACTGTTAGTTTAATAACCCGAGTTAAACCCGCAGGTCAATTGGAACGACCACGGATCATTTCATGGAGGAGACAATGACCACTCCTACACTTTTATGAATACTTTCTTCTTATAAAGAAAATAAAACAGCAACCAGAAAACGGCGTATGAGCCTAATGATAAAACAAAAGGATACCACTCGCCCAAAAATCTTTTCGTGCCTGATAAAAAGACTTCCGCGATCTCGCTAAAACAATGCAGGTCTCCTGTCATGTAGGCCAGTATGGAGTTGCTGCCCACCACGATAAAAAACATAGCCCAACGCTGGTATTTCCAGTAGTCAACGACGAGGTAAAAAAAGGCCAGCAGCAAAAAGCAAAGTCCGCTGGAAAATAAGGTGAATGAAGTCGTCCATACATGTTTAATAATGGGTTGCACGGGGTTTAGCAACAAGCCCGCTGCGATCTGCGCCAGTCCTGCTATAAATAATGCCTTTAATTTACCCGATTGGGAAATGCGGCCCTGCAGTATATAGGAGGCAAAAACACCCGTCATAACCGTTAGCGTAAAACCGATGCTCGTCAATATCCAGGTATAATTGGTGCCATCCTGATGGCTGCCCAGTAAGAGTTTGTCAATATACAGGGCGATATTTTGCTGCGGTTCTAAAACAGCATGCCCGATGCCGGGGACAGGAATACAGTAAAGCACAAGGAAATTAACAATCAATAAGGCAAGCACCCAAAGAAACTGGGCGAACAGGGTAAGGTTTAAAATAATCAGGGCGGAGGCCAAATACCCGACCGCAATCGCCTGTAAAGTGTTGGAAAAAAAAGCAATCCTGCTCCAATCGTAGGTAAGCAGGTTGCCTTGTGCGATCATACCCAGTATCCATAATATGGCTACTCTTTTTAAAATATGCAGCAACAGGGTTGAACCCTGTGGCTTCTGCAATCTTTTTTTAAAGGACAAAGGCATGGAAACCCCCGTAACAAAGAGGAAAAGCGGCATGATAATGTCGAGAAAATGAAACCCCTGCCATGGTACATGTTCCATATTCGCCGCCAGCCTTTCTGTAACGCGGCTGTGAACCACATCATTCAAAGTGATAAAGATCGTTGCACCCCCGGTTATCCAAAGCATATCGAATCCGCGCAGTGCATCCACAGAAAGTATCCTCCCTGTAATGGCCGGAGAATTTTTGGGATCAATACCATCCAGGGCCTTTCTTAAACTTTTAAGCATGTTGGTTTTCTGAAGTTTTGGTTGCTTCCATGTTCCATGGTACTCATGTGGTGCGCCCGGCGCCATTTAGTCCGGGAAGAAATAGAATGTCTTTATTGGCTTTTTTCTGTTGATAAATATCAGTCAAAATTCGGAGAATGGAGCTGCAGCCACTGGATATTTACATCTCATCAAAGCGATCCAGGGTGGTCGATATCAAACAGGCAATGATATCGGTCGAATTAATGGCTGGGTTTCTTTGAATTCCATCTTCGGTATTTGCATAAAAGTCGAGCCTTAGATGCCGTAACCGGGTTGGGGTTTGAGCCGGGTCAGTTCATTGGGATTTTGCCGCCCCCTGCGGGCCGGGCTCTCCGCTTTATCTTTTTCCGGGAGAAAAAAGGATGCCGCTGCGATCCCTACTTTTTATTCCAAGCCGTTTATACACGTTTATCTTCTTTTAAATATTGGAATACCCGGAGACCCATCGATCCTGTGAAACTGAATTGATAGATTTTGTGCGTGATATGACAGCAGGTATCGTGCCGTCCGGGTCTTCAACTAAAGCAATCGCATTTTTTCCCGGAGCAAATCAATTGCTTATCTTTCATAAATGACTGCTTTTGCCATGAACCCACTTTCTTCGCCCAAACCGACCGAAGTCGCGCCCATCAAGAATCGCATCGCCTCCATCGACCTGCTTCGTGGCCTGGTCATGTTGATCATGGCCATTGATCACCTGAGGGATTTGCTTCATCATGGACATCCCAATCCGACTGATCTGCATACGACAACGCCGGTCCTTTTCTTTACCCGTTGGATCACCCACTTCTGCGCTCCGGCATTCGTTTTCCTGAGCGGTATTTCCGCTTTCCTGGCAGGTAGGCGACGGAGCCGGGATCAGCTGGCCGGCTTCCTGATAAAAAGAGGCTTCTGGCTGATTTTTGTCGAGATCGTCGTCATCGACTTTGCTACCTCGGTGGATCCTTTTTACCACCTCATCGTATTCCAGGTAATCTGGGCGATTGGTGCCAGCATGATCCTGCTGGGCCTGCTCGTCTGGGCAAAGACAACCCCTTTAACCATCGGCATCATTGGCCTGATCATCTGTCTGGGGCATAATATCAATGATGTTCTGCACAACCACAGCGTCGATACCGACCTGGTCTGGAGACTTTTCCTTTCTGCCCGTGGATTCACGACTGCAGACTCATTAGGATCCGGGCACTTCCTGCTCATCGCATATGCTTTGCTGCCCTGGACTGGTGTGATGCTGGCCGGATATGGACTGGGGACTTTGTACAGCGGGGATGCTGCCAAACGAAAACGGACCCTGACTGTACTGGCCGTTGTCCTGCTGCTTGTATTTGGGGTCTTCCGGGGATTCAATATTTACGGCGACCCGGTTCCATGGTCGATCCAAAACAATGACATCCTGAGTATCATCTCCTTTTTGAACGTAACTAAATACCCTTGCTCACTGATGTATCTATGCCTCACCCTGGGAATGGCCCTCCTGGTTCTTGCTGGTACAGAAAAATCCGGCAACCGATTCACCCGTATCCTCATCGTTTACGGCAACGTCCCCTTTTTCTACTATATCTGCCATTGGTTCCTCGCACAATCCATTACGATCTTTCTTTTCTTTTCGATGGGGCATCACCTGAACGAAGTAAACAACGACAAATTCGCCTTCCCTTTCAGCCCCAATAATGCCGGGCTGCCATTGGCAGGGGTTTACGCCGTATGGCTGATCCTTGTGGTGCTGCTGTATTTTCCCTGCAGGTGGTTTGGGCAGTACAAGAAAACGCACGGGCAGTGGTGGTTAAGTTATCTCTAGGACGCTTGCCCTTTGAACTCGTTATAATTACCCAGTCCGTCCCGGTCCTGATAGAATTCGAGGTGATCGGCGAATACCTTTTTCATCACGTCTAACCGGTGCTGATTAAAGGCGTCGAAGAGCACACTGTCCATGGGTAGGATCGTGGCGGACAGCTGTTCTCCGGAAATAATTTGGCTATTGGACATGCCATTTACAATTTATTTACAATAGTTACATTTTTATTTACAATCCAAATACCCTGCGCAGAAAGGCAGCAAAGTAATTTTGCTGAATCAATTTTGACTGGCTATAAAAATCAAAGAAACGGTTTCTCCCACTCTTTTTGCTGTTTCAAAATTTTGTGACCGGTTGTTCCATTAAATTCATAAAAATGAAAAAATTATTTGTGTTTGTTCCGGCCATCCTCCTGATATTATTTTTGATAAATTCTTTTGTACCAAAAGAAAAGGAAGCGGGGGAGAAAACAATGTGTCGTTTTTAAATCTACAGATGGCGGACAAACCTGGCAGGACATCAGCAAAGGGCTGCCAGAAAATTTGCAGGAAGATAGTATCCGGGGAAATAGCTTCTTTGCAAATGATAAAGGGCTGTTTTTAAGGGTTGGAAACGGACTCTATCACAGTACACCAAATGCCACAGCTCCTTTTTGGACCAAAGAGATTTTCCCTGACGAACATAGCAGCATTGCCCCCGGTAAGTCCGGGATATTTGCCAACAATTACTGGGGTATAAATTTGAAAAAAACAAACGGAACGAGTGTATGGTCGCCGATATTCGAAAATTTTCAGGAGCCACGAATACGCAGCGTTTTTGAAACTGCCGGAGGCACAATTTTCATCGGCACCGACAGAGGCCTTTTTAAATCCACTAACAATGGAAAAACCTGGAAACATGTCCATGCCGGAGGCCTGGTAGGGAATTTGGCAGAGTCGGATGGTGTACTGCTGGCGATCAGTATGAGAAGGATAATAAGATCGACCGATAATGGCGAAAACTGGGAGGTGGTGATCAGTGAGGGCAGTGTGGCTTTCGATGTAAAACCGATCAAAGGTGGATTCGCTGCTATCACTTCCAGTTCAGAGTCGAATACCAGGAGACTAAGGACATCCTACGACGGCGGTAAAACCTGGCAGCCCATTGATGCCGGCCTTCAGGACAAAGTTTTTATTGATTCAATATGGCGGACCTGGAATGATCGCCCTCTTTTGAAAGCCTTCCAGACTTCAATTATCCAGGTTGGTGAAAACTTCTTTTGTGCTCATCCTGACGGCATTTTCAGATCATCAGACAAGGGAAAAACATGGAAATTATTACTTCCTTCTGTAAAAGATAAGGTCTTCAATTTATTTGTTTCAGGCAACGTGATCTATGCCATACCCAGCAAGGGTGGATGTTGAAAAATGCCAGACTCCACAAAAGCTTTTAATTTTTTGAAGTTTTTAAAAAATGAAAATGATAAAAGACCTTCCCTTCTACAATAAAAGGTATTTCTGAAGGCAGGGATGAATTGCCGGAGAAGACGATAAGCGTTATTAATGGATTCAAATAAAAAATATTAGTCAACAATTAATCTCGCCAACCTGAAGTTAGCCTCATTCCGTTCTCAAACTTTTTACGGGGAATCAGTAAGGGATCTAAGGCCTTGTATTTCATTTAATCTTTATATTTTTTTTTTTTTTTTTTTTTTTTTTTTTTTTTTTTTTTTTTTTTTTTTTTTTTTTTTTTCCCCCCCCTCTGAATGATGATTTTCCTTAAAAAGATTAAAAAGAAATACCCGGAACTTTCCAATTCCGACCTTAAAGTGTGCGCCTACCTCAAACTGAACCTGTCTACTAAAGAAATAGCCCAGTTGCTCAATATTTCTATCCGCGGAGCAGAAGTAAGCCGTTACCGGATCAGGAAAAAATTAGGCATACAAACCGAACAATCTTTAAGTTCTTTTTTGAATAGTATTTAAGCCTCATGTCGGGTTCCGGCGAACAGCAATAAGGCCGGCAAAGGTCAACCGCCTTAAGATTATTTGGCAGGAGACGGAAATTATATAAAGGATACGCAATTCATCAATATAGAAAAATATCAGGAATATAAAAAGCAAAAGTTTCCGGCTGTCATCTGAAGGTCACGCGGGCTTCTCTGTTCGTTTTAGCCGATACTTTTATACCACCGCCATTTGTTGAGCCTTTCACCAGATCTTTCGATTTCGAACCGGTAAAATTCTGCATCCCATCTACCGAAACGTCCTTGCCCTGCAGATCAAGGTCAAGGCCTTTCCCTTTTGGAAGCTCAAGGGAGATGTTGCCATTGCCATTATGCATCACGATTTCGCCGGTAATATTAACTGCCGACAACGAAATATCGCCATGGTCGGTAGATGCATTCACGCTGCTGGACATGCCATCCAGATTAACATTTCCATGGGAAGTAGACGCGGTCAGTTCGCCTCCGATGTTGTTGCCGGATACGTTCCCGTGCTGGGTGCCGGCACGCACTTTACCTTTCAGATCTCTTAAATCGATATTTCCGTGGGAAGTGATGAGCTTTATCGTGCCTTCACAGTTCCTGCCTGTAATATCTCCATGGCTGGTGCTGACATCAATATCATTTTTGCAATCCGTAACGGAAACATTACCGTGAGAAGTTTGTCCGACCACTTTTCCTGTTATTTTGGAAATAGTTATATCTCCATGGCTGGTTTCGGCATCCTGGCTGCCTTCCAGTCCCGTAAGGTCAATATTTCCATGGCTGGTCTTTAGAATACTTGATGCAGTCTTTGGCGCATATATTACAAAAGAGATACTCAGTCCGGGTTCATTAAACAGCATATCTTTTTTCTGGCGCGCAGAAGCGTTGAGCACATCACCGGAAAGCGAAATCTCCAAAGTATAGTATTCATCCAATTTTTTTTGAATCTCCTGCTTGCTCAATTCCTGGTTACTATTGCTGGAATGAACATAAACTTCCACCCTGGTTTGTGAAGCAGGCACATCAGAAACGGAGATATTGCCGTGACTTGTACCCGCAATGATCTTTTTAGGCGACGCATCTTTGAATGATTTTGTGGTATACAGATAGTCTGATTCAGAATGCTGGGCCTGCAGGGCTAAGCAGGACGCAGCAAGAATAAATGCAAAGGCAATGTTTTTCATGTATATAAATTGTGTGATGTAAAAATACTACAGTGCCAAAGGCATGCCGATTCGATGACGATTTGAGAATCAGGGATATAACAATAAAGTAAAAAACAGCTTTGTCCGCTTGTGATACACTATGTGACCGATCCGGAGTGCATCGTGAATATCTTGCTGGAATACTATTTCGGATGTGGGAATATGGTAAACGGTTCCGGATTTTGGGCGGCACTTCCCCTTAGCCATTATTTCAAACACGCATCACTCTACAACCACAGGAATTAATTTTTTGTACCTCATTCGTTTTAATATCAGGAAGAAGATAATGACAAACAGGATCCCGACGATTGCTTCTGCGGTCAGCATGAATCGGCTGTTATATCTGTCGTGCATCCAGCCGTCAAAAGCGGTCATATACACCACGGGTAAATTGCCCAGGGAGGCCAACAGAGAAAACTTGGTGGCCACATGCTTTTTGCCGATAACAAAGAAGATGATGGCGGTAAAAGCGGCATAGATCAGACCTGTACTAAATGCGTATGCCAGCACACCTGCAATATATATGACCGGCTGGTAGGGCATCAGTGCCATCAGCACGGTAACCAGGGCGCAAATAACGCCGCTGCCCAAATAAGCGACCCAGACGCCCCAGCGATCGGCTATCAGTCCGCCCGCTACGCAGCCGGCTGCGCCGACAGCGCCGCTCAGCAACCCCGTAATGAGCACCACGGTATCTGCTCCCGTTTTCCAGTCTTTCGCAACGGCAGCCCATAAGTTGGCCATCGCACCAGTCCCGATGGCATCGTAATCAATATCATTACAAACAACGCGACAGGTATTTTTATCATCGCAAAGATGTCCTTACCCATGAGGGTCATTTCATGGAATATTGTTTTTTCTTTATAATGTGGTATGTCCCTGATCAGCAGGATGACCGATGCAAACACGATCGATGTGATACATAACACGATGCCAGCGACGGCGAGACTCGAATGCGTTGCCAGCCACAAACCAAAACCTCCGCCAAGCCCGGTACCCGCAAGGCTGCCTGCCTGGTACCAGCCCGATGCTTCCCCTTTTCTGTTTTGTTTTATACTCTTCGCCATGAAGCCATTCGTCGGCAACAACGTGAGGGTAGCCGCCACCTGCGATGTGAAAACGATCAATGAAACCAATCCCGCTCCTTTTATGGTAAATGGAATAAAACAGAGCAAAAGCAGCAAGGCGGTGCTGGCCGATAAACCGATCCAAAACCATTTTTTTAAGCTAAGCGACATGTCCACGACCGGTCCCCAGAAAAAGCGCCAGAGATTAGCCGAAAGGCCAATGGCGACAATGCCGGCGGTCAGCGCCACGGGAAACCCGTTTTTTGTCAGCAGAAAGGGTAATGCCACTGTTACAAAACCCTGGCTGATTCCCATCGGCATGACCAGGAAGAACATATAAAATGGCCTGACATAAGGTTGTTGTTGCATGTTAGTTGTTTTGCCTGCGGGCAACCGGCACAGGAAAATGGTTATTGTTTACGATGCTGCTGATATCGGGGAAGCCTGGAAGCTGCAGGGAGTAACATGTAATATTTTCAATAAAAAAAGGCAGCCAGGGAAAGCATAAAAACGGAAACGTCCGCATAATGTTTGTAATGGAGGCTGATTCCCTGCAAGCATTCGTTCCGGACGCTGGGTTAAATATAGGAAGAGTGGCATACAAATATAACGAGATAAACATTTGTTTGCACAATGAACCTCGGGAAAAATCATAGGCAAAATAAGAACTGAGATTCTATAAGATGTTGATAATTAGCGTTTCCCCTGCCGGAGGCCGGGGAAAGGGTCTTCTGCCTTTTAACAGTCGGCCTGGATATGTATCTTCATATTCTTATAACGCATGTGGTGACGCATAACAACAACCAAAAATCCAGTTATGGAATCAACTGCTCAATTTCTTCTGGACATTGCTGTGCTTCCTCCCACTGCTATGGTACTGGTCTGTCGAAGGCCCGGACAATTGGTTTTACGGTTCCATTATTATAAGTCTGGCATGCAGCTTTTTGCCGGGTACTGTTTATCAGTTGCTGCAATTCAGCAATTCCCTAAACATACGAAAAGTATGGCGTTAAGATCATCAGGCGATTCGTTCAGCATGGGGATCTGATTAATCGTTCATTTCGCCGGATATCCGCCGGATATAAAGTGATCAAAGATATGCGGCAGCTGAAGCGCTTCCTCAACAGCATCGCCATGTATGAGCGATTTCATTTTATGTGCTTTCTGTTTTTCCTTTTCACTGCGTTTCACAGCCTGTTTGAGCATCGTTTGCTATTCACATTGCTTATAACCATTGGCAATTTCATATACAATATTTGCCCCATTTTTCTTCAGCAATATAACCGGCTTAGAATTCGGAGATTAATAATAGAATGATTTCAGCATCCGGGTGATTCTACTGACTTTCTCTGTTTTTTCAATCTGATTCCGATATTATTATACCTGTCCGGGTTTCGTGCTGCTTCATTGTTATAAATTTCAGGCCTGCGAAGAACTTTTACCGATTATATCACATTTTTTCGAGACACGTCCGCAAAATTGTATCTGGCTGAACAGCAGATATATTGCCTTTAAAAATTCAGTATATTTATGTAGTACTCCGTCCGGTTCATCTCTATAAGTTCGCCATTAACCCCGGGAAAGATATTATGGCAGAAGCCGAAAAAACGGCTTTCTGATTGGGCCCGCGCCAAAAATGCAGATGCATTGTTCGCGATGATATTTTGTAAAATATTTCAATGATATGCCAGCAACAACCTCACCTGACTACGCAATATTAATTGCGATTATTCTTACTGCGGGCTTACTCGCCGGCACAACGAATTATCTGATCAATGCCACTGCAGAAAATCAGGAAGCCGGCCCGCGCAATTATTTTAAAAATATCCTGCTGAGTGTTTGCGCTGCCATAACAGTACCTCTTTTTTTGCAAATATTGCCGAACAGCCTGCTCGACGCCGATAAATTTGAAAATAAGAATTATTTCATTTTTGCTGGCCTCTGCATTTTAGCGGGTTATTATGCAAAACGATTTCTGGAAGATCTTTATTCCAGGGTTAATAAAGCAGAAAAAAAGGCCGATGCAGCCCAGCGAAGACTAAATGACTTCATTGAGCAGAAGAAAGAGCTGGATAGCACCGATGCATTCGTAACGAAAAAAATGCCCGAGATGCGCACTGCTGCCGGTATTACCGATGCCGAAGCAAATAGTGTAATCCGTTCCATCCGGGAATCGGGCTATTTTTTCCGGACTGCCAAAGGAATAGCCAAGGCCAGCGGGCTTCCGGAACCGAGAATACTGCCAACCCTCGGGCTTCTTGAAAAGGAGGGTCAGGTCGAAAAGCAGACTAACCAGGAGGGGACGCCCGTATGGCAGATCCTTCCGGAAAAATAGAAAGTATCGAGTGCTTAAAATTTATATCGCATGAAAAAGAAAACAAATCTCAAAAAAGTAACCAGGGTGAAAGTTCCGCTTATACGCAGATGCGGCACGATGTCTGTCCACCAGCGTTTGCTGGAACAAAACCCGGGGTTCCGCAAGAATCTGCTGGGTATTGAAAGGCTGGTGGCGCGGCGTATGGCCTCGGGTATGGCGGTTCGTTCCGGAGGGGTAACAACCATCCCGGTGGTTGTGCACGTCGTTTATAACCAGGATTCCGAAAATATCTCTGACGCCCAGGTCAAAAGCCAGATGACGGCGCTCAACAAGGATTACAGCGCCGGCAATCCGGATAAAAGCAAAACGCCCGGAGTTTGGAAGGGCCTGATCACCGATGTCCAGGTTCAGTTTGCGCTCGCATCCAAAGATCCGGATGGCAAGACGACAAACGGAATTACCCGGACAAGCACGACAAAAACTTCATTTGCCGATGATGACAGCGTGAAATATACTTCGAAGGGCGGAATGAATGCGTGGCCCAGTGAACGCTACCTGAATATCTGGGTTTGCAGTCTCGGTAACGGGCTGCTCGGTTACGCCCAGTTTCCCGGAGGCCCCGCCGCAACGGATGGGGTTGTCATTCTCAATTTCGCATTCGGTACCACGGGGACTGCGCAGACGCCGTTCAATCTCGGCCGGTCGGCTACCCACGAAATCGGACACTGGCTGAACCTCCGCCACATCTGGGGAGACACCGAACATTGTGAAGGAACAGACTTTGTAGCGGATACACCCAATGCGCAATCACCCAACTATGGGAAACCCCACTTTCCTCATGTGAGTTGCAACAACGGCCCCAATGGCGATATGTTTATGAATTATATGGATTATGTTGATGACGACACGATGGTCATGTTCACTGCCGGACAGGTAGCAAGAATGACTGCCACGCTTGAAGGGCCGCGAAACAGTCTTGGAACCTAAAATTTAAACCATGTCCACTACAATCGATCCCAGCCAGCTTCACCAACACTGGCAACTGGATGAGGAAACAGCATCCGAGATCATCTATCGCCCCGCAGGATTTTACAAAGGTTTGCGAAGGCCGAGGCCTTCCTTTGAATTAAAACCCGATGGTTGCCTGATACAAACCGGTAATGCGCCTGACGATAAAAGAAGCGTAGGCCAGGGTTCCTGGAAACTATCACCAGATAACATTTTATCTTTCTATGAAGGCGGTCAAACCAATCAGCCCCAAAAATCACTGAAAATCGATTCATTGAGCGCTGATAAATTGGTTGTAAAGAATTAATATTTTTGCCTTAAAATTAGGCCTATATTTATGAAAACAAGATTAAATCTGACCATTGATGACAGCCTGATCGAGGACATCAAGGCCTATGCGCCTGAACCAGCGTTTAAGGTTGACGATGATTTGAAACGTTTCTATTATGAGAATAAAGCGGGTAATTATGAAATTTAAATAAGGGCCACCTTTCGGCAGCCCTTATTTTCCCAGAATTGGCATCACCACAAAGGCGCTCACTAAAGAACATTTGCTTCACCTGCGTATAGACTGGTGGACACCTGTTTGCCATTGGCGGATACAAATCCCAAATAAGCCTGCACTGCTTTTCCAGCGAATAATGGATCATCCAGTGAAAAAGTCCTGTCACCCCTGACTGCTGCATTCTGATTCAAAATCCAGCGGTTCAGGGTTTCGCAATACAGCGCGACGAATGCTTTGTCGGCAGGCCCTGCTCTGCCATCTCCGCTGTTGTCTTTCCAGCTGACACTGATCTTTCCCGTCGTAGGGGACCCGGCTGCCGCTGATCCTGCATTGGGCAGGTAACCCTGCCCAAGCGAAATCATCCGGTAATTGATCCGGTAGTCCGGGTATTCGCCGGTGATTCCGTTCAGCATGTTGTAAGCAGTGGCTTTATTGAACCCGGTCATCCGATCCGCCGGTGCGCCATAAACCTGGTTCAGCCAGGGAGCCAGCGGCCGCAGAAATTTAATGATCAGCGTAAATTTCGCCTGCTGCTGTAATTGTTCGGGCGAAAAATCACTTTTTCTCACGCCCGCTTTGCTGCGCAGCACTTCGACGCCCTTCCAGGTGCTGCCGACCAGACTGCCGACCTTACCTTTGAAGCCGCCAAGTAATCCTCTTGAAAATGTTCCCATAAATAGATTTTTAATCGTTAAAAAAATTGAATTGCTGTTATCAGCCGATGGTTATGCATTGCACCAGGAACGGACTGCCTAAGAATATTCCTGGGCGCCGCTTAGTCAGGCCATCCCTGCCGGAAACCATCGGTTGACATCACAAATATGCGGGCGTCCGCGAGCCGGATCTCAGAGTTCGGTACCGTATACGGGAAAATATTTTCAGGCTTTTTTTCCGGGCGGCGTGCCTACCCGGAGCGCTTGCCGGAAGCCGGATTCCGGATCATGGCGGGTTTTTCTCTGTATTTCTCCTTGTTTTCTCCTTTGCAGCCTCCCGGTTTCCGGGAGCAGTAAAGGAGAAAACAAGGCAAAAACAGGGCTCAAACAATAGCAAACCGGCAACTGAACAAATCGTGGAGGCTGCGTGGGATGGAGGGCGGGCCTGTTTCAGCCGGAATCAATATTCCCGTATACGGTACCGAACTCTGAAATTTAATTTCCGGATATCGGTATACATTGTCAACCAATTATAAGGAGTGCTTACTGAAAACTTCAAATGAATTCCGGCAAGGTGCATGAGCAGAATCCGCAGAAGATGAGTCCTGGAAAACGGTCATTTTGCCGGAGCCGCTGCAAAGCTGTTGTAAGCCGTTTTAAAGCTTTTTCAAAGCCTGAACAGACCTGCACAGCCAGGATAGGGCTTTCTTCGCCAGATAGTGGTGAAACGGCATCATCAAAATTAGAATTGGAAGTTTTGAAAAATAATCAGATATTTTCTTTCGGTTAAATCCGGTAAGGATAAAACGGTGCATCCCGGCTTTGGTTAAATTTACCCCTGATGGCGGCAATAGAGCATATCGACAGCGTTTACTGGACCCGTTTAAAAGACGGGGACTCCGCAGCGCTGGGCTATTTGTATGAACGCTATGTTGACAAATTATTCCAGGCCGCCATGCGGTTAACCGATAACCGGGAACTGGCCAAAGACGCCCTGCAGGAAGTATTCGTGCAGCTCTGGCATTACCGGAAAACCCTGAGCCCGGTAAACCATTCACAGGGATACCTGGTTAAAATACTCCGGAATACCATTATCAAAAAGCTGAAAAAAGAACAGCCAACCGCGCAGCTGGTGATGGCGGACGCAATGGCCTCCGCAGACAGCAACCGGGAGGATTTGCTGATCCGCCTTGATACCGACAATGAAAGGCGGATCCGGCTGGACCACGCCATCTCCTCGCTCAGCAGCCGGCAGGCCCTGATCCTGAAACTGCATTTTTATGATGGGCTCAGCTATGAGCAGATTGCAGAAAAACTCAGCATGAACTATCAATCCGTCAATAACCTCGCCTTCAGAACCATCCTTCGCCTTCGCAATCATTTCTGCGCCGTGCTCACTTTCACCTTTGCCATGAATTTATAATCCGGCAAAAAAAAGATTTATCAACCTGAGTATCCAAACCATTTCCCCGTCTCTAGTTAAGAGATGAATTGTAACCAGAACGACTATACTCAATTTGCCGAAGAGCAATTTGCGGCGGATGAATGTTTCCAGCAATGGGCGCTGGGAACGGACGGCGCCGACAATCCGTTTTGGGAGTCCTACCTGTTACTGCATCCCGCGCAGCACGAAGTAATCATTAAGGCGCGGAGACTGGTGGAAGAACTGGCGCGCGGGGATTACAACATACAGCCTCTTTCCTCCGAAGAAAAAAAGACGATCCGGGAGAATATTTACCAAAGCCTTGATCTGCCTTCAGAAACCAAAGTCACTTCGTTTTTCTCGCAGGGAAAAAAAAGCAGGCAACGCTGGGCTGTCGCCGCCGCCATAGCGGTTCTTACGCTGCCGGCCTACCTCCTGATCAGGCCGGGGAAAGCTCCGGCTGAGGAAGAAAAAAATAACTACAGCACGCTGACACTCAGGACAGGCCCGGGGGAAATGAAAAGGATCATACTCGAAGACAGTACGGTGGTGATGCTGAATGCCAACTCTTCCCTGCAATACGCCAGCAGTTTTAAGAACCGGCCCGCGCGGGAACTACGCCTGGAAGGGAATGCTTTTTTCAGCGTGAAGAAAGACAAACTGCATCCCTTCATCGTGACTGCCGGATCCCTGGTTGTTACTGTTTTAGGTACGGAGCTGAATGTGAATGCGCGTTCTGCTGCAACCGAGGTTGAACTGACCAGTGGAAGTGTGAAAGTGGAAGGGGAGGAGCATCAGAAAGCAAGCCCCGCGTATCTGCAACCCGGCGAAAAAGTAAAACTCGATCCCGCCAGCCAAACCTTCATCAAAACAAAAGTGAATCCGGAACTCTATTCCGCCTGGACGGAAGGGAAATGGAATTTCCGGCAGACCTCCCTCGGGGAGATCACCGGACTGCTCCACGAATACTATGGGGTGGAGATTGTTTTCAAAAATGAAAGGATCCGGCATTTGCGCATCAACGCGGTGATACCCGTAACCAGCCTGCAGGTGCTGATACCGGTGATTGAACAAACCCTGCAGATAAAAATTGAACTCATCAGCAACCAGCTGATCCTGAAATAATTCCAAAACAAAACGGCTATGAAAAAAAGCGTTATTAACCTGCAGTGCTTTTGCCATTCGCTACTACTATGTGTGGCACTCTGCGTTTCCTCCGCATCCGGTGCGCAGGATTTTGCCTCCGTCTCTCCGGGGAGAAAAACGGTTTCCGGAACCGCCCCCGATCAGTCTGTTTCCATAACCCTGGAGCAGTTCATGCAAAGATTTCAGCGTACCTATAATATCTATTTCAGCTATGAAACGGATGCGCTGAAAAAAGTAATGGTAGTTTATCCCCTTGTGGAAGAAAAGCCCATGGCTGATCCGGCGGTTGTACTTAAAAAAGTACTGACACCCGCAGGGCTCACCTACAACAGGGTGAACGATGTGTATATCATAAAACGGGTTCCTGAAAAAAAAATTGAAGCTGACAAAAAGCCCGGCCCGCTGGCCTTTGTTGTAAAGGGAACTGTAAAAGATGCTAATGGGCCGCTTGGCGGAGTTACGGTTTCAGAGAAAGACAGAAGCAATGCAACCACAACGGATATCAATGGAAATTTTGAATTATCGGTTTCTTACGGCGAGGCCATCCTGGTATTCACTTATGTGGGTTACCGGACCGAAGAAATTGCCGTTAACGGGCAGCATGATCTCAACGTTACGTTGCAAATAGGTAAGGCCGAAGAGCTCTCCGGCGTGCTGGTAACGGCCCTTGGTATTACCCGGGCAAAGAGATCGCTGGGCTATTCCGTTGGAGAAATAAAAGGGGAGGACATGAACCGGGTCAGCCAGACAAACGCACTGAATAGTATGGCGGGAAAAGTTTCTGGGGTCACTGTTAGCGCAACCAGCAGCGCACCCACCGCTTCCGTAAGCGTAGTAATACGGGGCGCCCGTTCTCTGAACAGCGATAACCAACCGCTTTTTGTGATCGACGGGGTTCCGGTAAAGAATTCCCTGAGTAATATCGGCACCAATAAGGGAAGTGACAATGATGTAGATTACGGGAATGCGATATCGGATCTGAATCCGAATGATATTGAAAGCGTGACCATCCTGAAGGGACCCAGTGCTGCCGCGCTTTACGGGTCAAGGGCTGGTAACGGGGTAGTGCTCATCACTACAAAATCCGGAAAGAAATCAAAGGGGCTGGGAATAACTTTTACCACGACCGATGAATTTGATATGCCTTATAAATACGTACCGACAAACCAGGAATATACAGTTGGTACGGATCCCTACACCACGGCCAACGGATTCAACAGCCTGAATGGGAAGATCGTTGATCTGGGCGGAACCAATACTTACCGTTTCGGTACTCCGCTGAACCAGGGCATCAAAGCGATCCAGTGGAACAGTAAATTGTTATCAGATGGAACGTATGAAGAGCAGGATCTGGTCAGCCATAACAACCTGAAAAATTTTATGCAGACGGGCATCAATTCCGTCAATAGTATTTCCGTGGAGAATGCTACGGACAAGGACAATTACCGCTTGTCTTATACCAACACTGCGAACCGGGGCATCATTCCCACGGAAGGCCTTACCCGTCATAATTTATCACTGAATGTAGAACATAGGATCAACCAGGCGCTGCGGGTGACTTCCTCCCTGAACTATACCCGGTCCAGTACGGATAATATCATTGCGGGTAACAATGGAGGGGTATTGCAAAATGTGGCCTACCTGTCGCCCAGTATTGATATCCGCCAGATGAAAAACTACTGGCTTACGCCAGGCATTCAGCAGCGGAAAGCGATTCCACCGGTAGGGGTAGACCAGGATCCGACCATTCCCGATCCGTCGTCAGATGACTTTGACAACAATCCCTGGTTCACAGTAAACCAGGTAAAGAACGGATTTTTGCGCAACCGTCTTTTTGGAAATGTAAAACTGGATTATCAGTTCAGTCCGCATGTAAGCGCATTCGTCCGTTACTCGCAGGATCTGCTGGCTGAAAATCGCGAGACCAAAATCTCGAAGAGTTACAACAGCGAGCTCAATGGTTATTATGCCCTTGAGAAGATTTATAATACGGAAAGTAATACGGATTTCCTCGCTACCTATGCGAATACATTCAAAGATCTTTCCTTATCGGCTTCGGTTGGGGGGAATATTCAATATGCCTATAGTTCCGATCTTCAGAGCTGGTCACAATCCAAGGCCGGCATCATCGCTCCGGAATTCTTTAACCTGTCCAATATCGCCCCCGTTAATCTGAGATCAGGCGGTGGCTACAGCCAGAAAGCCATTTACAGTTTGTATGCTACCACTTCCCTTGGATATAAGGACATGGCCTATCTGGACCTTACCGGAAGGAATGACTGGTCCAGCACGCTGCCCAGCGATAATTTCTCTTATTTCTATCCTTCCGCTTCGCTGAGTTTACTGCTGAACAGAATATTTCACATGAACAACAATATCAGCCTGCTGAAAATTCGCGGCGGCTGGGCCAGCGTGGGTAAGGATACCGATCCGTACAACCTGTATGGAACGGTTGGCATTGGCAGTTACGGAGGCATCGTTACTGAATTTACATCCTCTGTTCAGAAGAACCCCGAACTCAAACCGGAACAGGCGGTATCAACGGAATTCGGAGTTGACGTGAATCTTTTTAAGAATCGTCTTCGCTTTGAAGGAACCATTTATCAGTCCGATAACAAGAATCAGATCCTGGGTATCAGCACCCCGCCTTCTTCCGGATCCACTCAACGGCAGATCAATGCAGGTCTTGTACGCAGTCAGGGTATTGAACTGCAGATTGGCGGCACGATTATTTCCAACAAAGACTGGACCTGGAACCTGAGCGTGAATTACACTAAGAACAATTCCTATATCATTTCCCTTGCGGACGGGGTGCCGTATTTCTCTATTCTGGCAGGACGGCAACAGCGGATCATGGACTTATGCCAAAGGACAGACAATACCCGGCTCTTTTCATGCAGACGGTACGCCGGTGATCAGCGACGGAAAGCTGGGCCAGTTATGGGATAATGTGGTCGCTACGGTAACCGACAAAAGTTCTCCTTACTACGGTTATCCATTGCTGGATAACGACGGGCAATATCAAAAAGCAGGCAATGGTGATTTTGCGCACAAAGAAGTGGTTGGAAATTACAATCCGAAGTTGCTGATGGGGATGCAGACTTCCGTCTCTTATAAGATGTTCACCCTTTCCGCCAGTTTCGACATGCGGCTGGGCGGTACGTTCTTTTCGCAAACATTCCGGTATATGCAATCTGATGCAGCCATGGCTCGCCAGACGAATATCGGAATTCCGATACCGGCAGGAAACAAAGCGGATATCCCCGCTTTCTTAAAATCAAATCCCGATAAGTATATCAAATTTTCCGGATTGCAGCAGTTTCGTCTGGTCGGCGGACCCACGACGGAAAAGGGCGGCTTCCCCTATTCCAGCAACGGAAATATAACCATTGATGACGGGGCTTTCTTCCCCGGCGTTTATGAAGATGGCAGCGGAGGCTATGTGGAGAACCTGGGAGACATGAACCTGACCAAACTGGACAGTTACGAAGACGCGGCCACTGCCGGATGGAACTTTGCCCGGATGAGCATGTTTGATGCGTCTTATATCAAACTCAGAGAACTCACGCTCTCTGCAGAATTGCCCAAAAGATGGTCAGATGCGCTTTGAAATTACAGGGGCTCTCCCTGGGCATTTATACCCGGAACATTGTTCTCTGGACAAAGGCTAAAGTCGGCATTGATCCGGAAGCAGCATTCCAGTTCCAGACCGGTGCGCAGGGAAATGGTTCCCAGTTCAGACAGGGAATTGAACGTTATAACATCAGGCCCTGGAGTATTCCCATGGGTGTAAGACTGAGTGTCCGTTTCTAGTTTCAGTAACTGCAAATCTTAAAACCATCAAAGATGAAAAGAATCTTAAAAATATCGGGCGGCTTTCTTGCAGCTGCAATACTTATTTGTTCCTGCCAGAAATTCTCCACCCTCAATACCGATCCCAACAATATCACCCCCGCCAATGCCGCACCGGATTATCTGATGGCGAGTGTATTGACATCTTCCGCCACGTTTTATGGTAACCTGGGCTCGGGTAATATGTCCGGCGCCATGCAGCAGACCTACCAGGATGCGTTTGGTAACGCTTACAGCTTTTACAATTGGGACCCGGTTGACTGGACCGGCAATTACGGAACACTGAGGGATAACAAACTGCTGCTGCAAAAAGCACAGGACTTCGGCTGGAATTTCCATCAGGGCGTCGCGTTGATCATGCGGGCTTTTAATTATGGGGTCATTGCCGACTTCTGGGGTGACGCACCCGATTCCATGGCGTTGAAGGGCACGTTGGATGGAAGTGAAAATCAATTTCCGGTATTTGATGACCAGCAGGCGATTTATGCAGGGGTTATTGCCGATCTGAAAGCTGCGATTCCGCTTCTTGCAGGAACCATGACGGATCATCCGGAAATTACGGGCGTAACCATCGGCTCTGATGTATTTTATGGCGGCGATCCTGAGAAATGGACCAAACTTGCCAACACACTTTTACTAAGATATTATTTGCGTCTGTCCGCCAAACAAAATGTTCAGGCGGATGTGGAAGCGCTGGCGGGAAAAGTATTTGAAAGTAACGACGATGACTGGGCCATGCCATTCCCGGGCATTGATCAGAATTCTTCTTATCAGAAAGCATCTGTTTTCGGCGGGAACTCCAATTTCAACCGGAATAAAATGTGCGCCACCCTTGTTAAGAAAATGGACGCATTGAAAGATCCGCGCATTGTTATCATGGCGGAGCCGATCGTAACGCCATCGGTTGTGGATGCGGGCAAATTTGCGCCGGGTGATAATACAACGCTGCTGCTTTTACAGGGAAATGTGCGGTACATTAATCCTGCAGCCGCTGCGGCTGCCGATTTCAAGGAATTTAATATGAGCACTTATGCGACCGACCGTCCCTATGGTGCGCCGATCTCCAGCGTTAAAAGCTTTTTTGATACATCGCCTGTGTATGTGGGTATTCCCATCAGTTATTCCCCCAACGACTTTGCCTATAATATCAACGGAACGGGAACGCAATCCACCTCCATGAATAATTATGTTTCCTATCTGCGCAGGGATATTTATGATAATCCCAGTGGCGATTTATTAAAACAGCGGATGGCTTCTTATAGTGAAGTGTGTTTTGATTTTGCTGAAGCCGCGTTAAAAGGATGGAATGTGGGTGGCTCTGCGGAAGACTGGTACAATAAAGGCGTTCAGGCGTCTTTTGATCTCTGGCAGGTTTTTTCAACTTACCAGGGAGATGTAAACAACTATGCCGGTTGTGTAAAAGATTACAACACTTATATCGCCCAACCGCTGGTTGCTTACGACGGAACGCTGGACAGGATCATGGAGCAGAAGTGGATCGCTTCCTGGCAGGCATCCTGCGAATCTTTTATGGATTGGAGACGGACCGGTTTGCCGCAACTGAGCATCGGTTATTTGTCCTGGCGTCAGCAGATCCCGTTGCGCTTTGCCTATATTAATTCTGAATTGCAGAATAACCCGACGAATGCCGCAGCTGCCATCGCCAAACTCGAGTCCACGAACTATAATGGAACGGACGGGAATAACAGCGCCTGGTCGAAATTCTGGTTATTACAAGGTACCGGTAAACCCTGGTAAGAAATGTATTGCTAAGAAATCATGATTTCAGAAGCTGTTTATTAACACAGCTTCTGAAATGCTATACCCGGAAATCCATGAGATCGATATATATTTTCCGCATGCCGGTTCTTTTCTTCTTTCTCGCTGCATGGATGCCGGTTGTGCTTTTCGCGCAGATCAATCTCTCAAAGCAAACGACCATCGTCACGGCTGTGGGAAATTTATCCAACGGTGAAAAAGCCGCCGCCAGAATTTTAACAGAAGAAGTTGAAAAAAGAACAGGATTTGCCTGGAAGCAGCGCAATGAGGTTCCCGAAACCGGTGATGTGATTATGCTGCTGAACCAAAGCAACCCGTCAGCCGTTGCGCAGGCAAAAAAATATATCCGGGCAGCAGCATATTTCCAAACCGGAATCTTTTTACATCGGTGTTTACCCGCAAGGTAACCGGACCGTTATTCTCATTGAAGGATTTGACAGCCGGGGTGTGCTATTTGGCGCCGGTAAACTTTTACGGATGATGCGGTTCAATAAAAGATCAGGGGCGACGGGTATTTCCCTCCGCAATGGCCTTCCCCTTTCTGAAACGCCCGACAAGCCGATACGTGGCCACCAGCTGGGTTACCGCAATACCGCCAATTCTTATGACGGATGGACGGCAGAGCAATTTGAACAATACATCCGGGACCTCGTTGTATTCGGCACCAACAGTATTGAGTCGATACCCATTTTTGATGAAAAGCCCAGTCCGCATTTTAAGCTCCCTGCTGCGGAAATGAACCGCCGGATCAGCGAGATCTGCGAGCAGTATGATATCGATTACTGGATGTGGGTTCCCGCCCAGTTCGATCTGAAGGATAAAGCTGAAACGGAAAAGATATCTCGATACCTTAGAAAATATCTGCAGGTATTCTCCGCGTATCAACGGTGTTTTTTTTCCCGGCGGAGATCCGGGGAACAATCCGCCGGAACAGGTATGGCCCTTATTAAAGGATATTTCAGCAATCCTGAAAAAATATCACCCGCAGGCTGCCACCTGGCTTTCCCTGCAGGGATTTACGCATGCGCAATCACTCACCATCTATAACGATATTCAAAAAGAAAAACCCGCATGGCTCGGTGGATTGGTAACGGGTCCCGGCAGCCCCCCGGTGGAAGAAACCCGGGCTGCTTTACCGGAAACTTATCAGCTTCGTTATTATCCTGATCTGACACATAATGTGCGTTGTGATTTCCCGGTATGGTGGTGGGATCCTGCCTTCAGTCTCACACTCGGCAGGGAAGCCAGTAATCCGCAGCCGTATTATTATGCGACGCTTTATCGCGCCCTGCAACAATATATTGACGGTTTCATTTCTTATTCCGACGGTGCGCACGACGATGTAAACAAGATCATCTGGACCCGGCTGGCCTGGGATCCGAAATCGGATGAACGGGAAATAATGAAAGAATACGCCGGTTATTTCTTCGGCGATTCACTTGCGGAAGAAGGGGCGGATGGTATCCTGTCGCTCGAAAAAAACTGGGAGGGCCCCATCGTTGCCAATGGCGCCATTGCCGCCACATTGCAGAACTGGAAGATGCTTGAAGACAAACATCCTGCGTTATCCGGCAACTGGCGGTGGCAGCTCTGTTTGCTCCGGGCATATTATGATGCTTATACGCGCAGCCGTTTTATTTATGAAACCGGATTGGAATCCGATGCCAACCTGATCCTTTTGCAATCCGTCACCATCGGGGCGGATAAGGCCATCGCCGAAGCGGACAGCATTTTATTACTGGCGGAAACGGAAATCGTGCATCCGGAATGGCATCAAAAGATTATTGATTTATGTGAAGCCTTATACCAATCCATCAGCCTGCAGACCAGTGTAAAAAAATATGGCGCCTCGGGAGAAGAGCGGGGAGCCATCCTGGATTTCCTGGACAGGCCGCTGAACAATCGCTGGTGGATAGAAGATGAATGTAAGAAAACGGCAGGCCTGGCCGGGCCGGATAAAATAAAAGCCTTGCAGCGGATTGCAAACTGGGAGAATCCGGGACCCGGCGGTTTCTATGATGACGTGGGCAACGTATCCAACTCCCCGCATGTATTGCGCGGCGAAGGATGGGTCACGGATCCCCTGATGCATCATGGGGACAACACGCCGGGTTATAACTGGTGGGATCAGGGATTCAGCCGTCAGCGGCTTTCCTGGCTGACGGACATGCGCTGGCCTCCCGGAATTGAATACAGTGGCCTGGATTCAACCGGCAAATATCATTATACGGTCCGGATCACCGGCAACGGGGAATCCCATTTGAATGCAAATGGCAAACGACTGGTTCCCACGCTTTATGGAAAGGGAATCGGAGAAATAAAAGAATTTCCGGTGCCGCCGGAATTAATTCCCCATGGAAATCTGATGCTGACCTGGGACGATATCAATGAAGATCATTTGAACTGGAGGCAACAGTCAAGGGTAGCCGAAGTCTGGCTGATCAGGAAATAAAGCTGCACATGAAAAAGAGATGTTCGATAATACGGAATGCTTTGCTGATCCTTCTGTTGCTGGGCCGGCTGTCCGCTTCATCGCAGATCAGCAGCCTGCATAACCTGATGCCCGTTCCCCGGGAATTGAAAACCGAGGGAACCCGTTTCGGTATCCGGCAAAATTTCAGGGTCTCCGTTACGGGCTCCCCGGATCCGAGACTATATGCAGAAGCAAGCCGTTTTATCCGCCGGCTGGGGGAAAGAACCGGGATCTTTCTTGACAAACAGGGATGGGTTAGCAGGCAGGATAATGATCCTTCGGCGCCATTGCTGATAAAAGTTATGCGACCCGGCAGACTGAAACTGTATGAGGATGAAACTTATTCGGTCGACATAAAGGAGCAGCAAATCATTATCGTTGCGCCCACGGACCTGGGCGCTATCCACGGGATGGAAACCTTACTGCAGCTGCTGAGCACAGATGAAGAGGGATATTATTTCCCGGGGGTTTCCATAAAAGACGGGCCCCGGTTTGCCTGGCGGGGATTGCTGCTGGATGTTGCGCTGCATTTTATGCCGGTGGATGTAATCAAACGGACCCTGGACGGGATGGCGGCCGTAAAATTAAATGTACTGCATCTGCATTTGTGCAACGACCAGGGATTCCGTGTGGAATCAAAGGTCTTTCCACAGCTTCAGCTCCGGGCATCGGACGGGCTTTATTATTCGCAGGAAGATATCCGAGAAATCATACGTTATGCAGGGCAACGGGGCATTCGCGTGGTTCCTGAATTTGTGGTTCCGGCGCACACCACGGCGATCTTAACGGCCTTCCCGGAACTGGCCAGTGTGAAAAGGAAATATACCCTGCAGCGTTTATTCGGCGTGTTTGATCCGGTGCTCGATCCGACCAATGAGAAAGTATATGTATTTCTCGATAAGTTGTTTACTGAAATGGCGCACCTGTTTCCCGATGCTTATTTCCATATTGGCGGCGATGAGAATACGGGGAAAGACTGGGAAAGCAATCCGAAGATCCGGGCTTATATGAAAGCAAGGGGGATGAAGAACGCAATGGATCTTCAGACGGCATTCAATAAGCGCATACTCCCGATACTTCAGAAAAACGGAAAGACCATGATGGGCTGGGACGAGATCCTGCAGCCCGGTTTGCCAAAAAATATTGTGATCCAGTCCTGGCGCGGGAAAGAGGCCTTTTACAGTTCGCTGAAAAAAGGGTACAAGGCCATTCTTTCCAATGGCTATTATATCGATCTGATTCAGCCCGCTTCCTTCCATTATCTGAATGATCCGGCGCCCGACAGCGTAGCGCTCAGTCCGGAGGAAATCAGTCGTATCCTCGGCGGAGAAGCCACGATGTGGAGTGAAATGGTGACGCCCGAAACAGTCGATTCGAGAATATGGCCGCGGACGGCCGCCATCGCGGAAAGATTGTGGTCATCGCGGGAAATAAAAGATACCGATGATATGTATCGCCGTCTGGATATCATCAGCCTTCAACTGGAAGCGCTGGGTCTCCGGCATGAATCGTTTAAACCGGAGATGATGCGCAGACTGGCGAACGGTTATGACACGAAGGCGCTGGAAGTATTGGTCAGTGTGATCGAACCACTGAAAATTTATGAACGCAATCAGGGAGATACGATGTATAGTGTATTCTCTCCCTTTACCAAAATAGCCGACCTGGCCACACCTGATCCGCCATTGCCCAGGATTTTCGGAAGGGAAGTGGATTTGTTTTTAAAAGATCCCGGACCGGATGCAGAGAAAATCATAACCGATCAGCTCCTGATCTGGAAAGATAATCATGCACATTTTATGGAAACCGTGCGGTCTTCCCCTGAATTGCAGGAAGCGGTGTCCTTATCTGAAAATCTTTCCCGGCTGGCGGCAGCAGGGTTAGCCGCCATGGAAATGATTCATAACGGAAAGAAGGCAAACGGAGAATGGCTCGCAGAACAATTGGCCATTACGGCCAGCGCCAGGGAACAGGGGGGGCGCTGTGAATTGCAGGTGGTGAACCCGATTGAGAAACTAATAAAAGCCGCTGCCGGTGACAACGGTCATTGAATTCTTCATCCATCAAAATATCATTCATGCAGGAAACAATGGAAGGGCCCGTTCAAAACAAAAGCGGCCGCCTGATCGCCCTGGATATCTTCAGGGGGCTTACGATAACCACAATGATCATCGTCAATGATCCCGGTATCGAAGAACATGCGTATGCTCCTTTGCTGCATGCCAAATGGAATGGGATCACCCCTACCGATTATGTATTTCCTTCTTTTATCTTCATGGTTGGAATGTCCGTCGCGCTTTCCTATTCAAGACAGTTGGCCAAAGGCCTTCCGCGAAGGGACATGCTTCGCAAAATATTCCGCCGGGCGATTATTCTTTTTGCCCTTGGCGTGTTTTTGAGCATCCTGCCTTATTTTGATTTTGCGAATTACCGCATCCCGGGTGTATTGCAACGCATCTCCCTGGTATACGCCGCCTGCGCATTGCTCTTTCTTTATTCCGGATGGAAATTTCAGGTCCGGCTTGCTGTTTTCATTTTGCTGGCCTATTATCTGCTGATGACTTTGGTTCCGGTTCCCGGATATGGCTATGCCATTCTGGAACCCGGAAAAAACCTGGCCGCCTGGCTGGATGCGATCGTTATTCCCGGAAGAATGTGGCAGGGAACCTGGGATCCGGAAGGCATACTCAGCAGCTTTCCCGCTATCGTTACCGGAATCTGCGGAATGCTCGCAGGTCATCTGATGCTGAGCAAACAATCGGCAGAGCAGAAGGTCATCCGTCTTTTTTTTGCAGGCTTTATTTCCTTTGCGCTGGCCAATGTTTGGAACTGGTGGTTTCCCATCAACAAAAATCTATGGACCAGTTCCTTCGTGCTTTATACCGCAGGATTGGATGCGATGATCCTGGCGTCGCTGTATTACCTGGCGGATATGCTGGGCTACCGGCGGGGATGGAAATTTGCGATGATCTATGGGTCCAATGCCATTGCGGCTTATCTCGTGGCTGAAGTATTTTCTGATCTGCTCGTAGTGAGATGGGGTGGAAGGGATCATGGTCAGAGTATCAACGAATGGGTGATTGAAAAACTGCTCAGGACCGGTATATCTCCGGAACTGCTGTCTTTTATCTGGGCCCTGGCTTTTTGTGCACTTTGTTTTATTCCCGTTTATATGCTGTACCGGAAAAAGATCTTTTTGAAGATTTAAGTAACGAACATGAAATATACAGTAGCGATCATTCTTTTTTTATTCCTGTTTCAGCCGGGCTATGATCAGGCGCCCGTAAAAGATAAAACGGTATACCGGGATAAAGATTTCATGCAGGAGTACAATGAAAATTATCCGGTCGGTAATACAGCGGAAGAAAACGATATCCGGAGCATTGCCGTCGACAATAATACAACGGTATGGATTGCTACAGCAAAGGGCGTACTGATGAAAAAGGATGGAGAGAGGGACTGGAAGTCGCTTCCTTTTTCAGATGAAGACAGGGGGCCTGCGTATGCGGTCGCGGTGGATGATCAGTCTGTTGTATGGATGGGCACATGGAATGCCGTTTTTTCTTTCCGGAATGGTGCATTGAAAAAGATATCCGGCACGCAGGGTCCAGTTTCCCTGATCTGCAATTCCCGCGAAGGCGTATATGCGATCGGTCCGAACGGTATCTGGCTCTTTGACGGAGACCGTTTTGTAAAAAAGAATTATTCCATTGCCCGTTCGGTACGCAGTGCGATATCGGACGGACGGCAGGGCCTCTGGGTGGCCAGTGATGTGGGATTATATCATTGCCGGGCAGCGCGCACAGATTATTTCCAAAAAACAAATGTATTGCTGAGCGCTTATACGAAGGGATTGGCATTCGATTCCGGCGGGCGGCTTTGGGTGGCCGGACTCGGCGGTATTACCGTATTGAAAGATGGGAAAAAACAACGCGTGATCCGGCCTGCGGAAGGTTGTCCTTCGATCTATGCCGCCTGCGCCCGGCTTTCACCCGATGGCGTGATGTGGGTTGGAACAAAGGTGGGCGTTGTGCGGTATTCATCTGATGGAACCCATACGCTCCGTTTCAGCCGCCGCTGGTTGTTGGACGATCAGGTGAATGATATTGCATTTGACAGGGATGGCAATGCATGGATTGCCACAGCCGGCGGAGTGAGCGCCATCAAAAAAAGGAAAATGAACCTCCTCTCGAAGCAGGATTATTTTTATGATATCCTGATGAAGAGACATATCCGGAAACCCTGGATCGCCGGGCAATGCCGGCTGGCAATTGCAGGCGATATCAATTCCTGGCAACCGGAAGATGATGACAATGATGGAGAATATGGCGGCAACTATCTCGCGATGGAATGTTTTCGCTATGCCGTTACAAAAAGCGAAGACGCAAAAGAAAAAGCGGGAAAGGCATTTGCTTTTTTAAAACAGCTCCGGGAAGTAACCGGTGGGGATGGTTATTTTGCACGCACCATCGTCCCGGCAGACTGGGCCGACCGCGTGCATGATGGGAACAGGCTTTACACAGAAAGGGAAAAAGCGGAGGAACTGGTAAAAGAACCGCGTAATAAACCGGTGGAGAGCCGCTGGAGAAAATCAGCAGACGGACAATGGCTCTGGAAAGGGGATGCGAGCAGCGATGAATGGTGCGGCCACATGATGGGATATTATTTTTATTATGAGCTGGTAGCCGGCGAGGCGGAGAAAATATTAGTGCGGCAACAGGTGGCTGCGCTGGTGGACCATCTCATTGCCCATGATTTTAATATGATGGATGTGGATGGTGAGCATACGCGCTGGTCGGTCTGGTCGCCTGCTTCCCTGAATCATGATCCTGAATGGGCGCCCGACCGGAGTGAGAATTCCATGGAGCTGCTCGCTTTTTTGAAACTGGCTTATTATATGACGGGCGATGAAAAATACCAGCAGCACTATCTGCGGTTTATAAATAAAGAACATTACCTGGAAAATATGTCCACGCTCACGCAGCAGAATCCCGCCTGGTTTGTTTATTACGACGTGATGATGCAATCCTACCTGTATCCGATTTTGATTCGATGCGAAAAAGATCCGGTACTGAAAGCCTGGTATGAACAGCATATGGACCACTGGATGGATGGGAGAAGGAAGGACAAAAATCCCCAGATCAATTTCTTCTATTGTTATGCAAGAAATAAGAAACAGGAACTGGCTGCTTCGGCGGACTTTCTCCGCGATACGCCGCTTGATCTGGTGAACTGGACGATCGATCATACCAAAAGGGAGGACGTGCGCCTGGTGCATGCGCCGGTTTTAGATGAATTGGAGGTCCAGGAACTTCCGCCGGCCAGTATCCGCAGTACCGTACGCTGGGATAAAAATCCCTGGGCGGCCGTCAATGGTTCACCCGATATTGAACGGGAGCCGGTTTTCTGGCTGCTTCCTTACTGGATGGGCCGTTATTTAAAAATGATTCAGGAACCCTGAAATTTTAAGAAATTATTTATGAGATTATCCATCAGCATTGCGCTTTTCTTTCTTTTGAGCTCCCATACCAACGGACAGCATCCGGCACCCGGCCAACCTGTCTATAAGGATCTTTCTTATAAACAAAAATTCAGTATTCAATATTTACTGAAGGATGAGAATTCAACGGATATGAATGATGCGAACAGCATTCGTTTGCAAAAAGTATTTTGCGACCGGAACGGAGTGGTTCAGGTTTGTTCTTCCGCCGGTTTGTTAAGGCCTTCCGGCGCTGAATTGCTTCATCCGGGAAAGTTAGTTCCCGACCGGTTCTACCGGCCGCTGCAGGATATGAAGATTAAAGGATATGCTGCTGTATGAAAACCAGTTTGTTTATGCAACTGATCGGGCAGTGCTCAGCAATGCCTGGGCAGGGGAAAGGTATTTGAAACATAGCATGCCCTCCGTAAAAGTGTTTTGCGGAGGCGACTGGTTTTTCCTTCCTGCTTTCTGACGGCAGCAACATTCAGTATCTGAAAGATTCCACCGTGGTATGGGAGGGACACCTGGATGATCCCGCCATTGATATTTTATTTGACAAGGCGGGAAGTTCGTTCTGGATTCTTGGTGAACATTCCATTACTGTCTTTTCAACAAAAGATCTGAAACTCCGAATCAAATATAAGGGAGAGGGGTTGACCTGCTTCGCCCTTTCTGAAAATCAGCAGGAAATTATAACGGGAACCCATAGTGGCTATTTTACCCTGCATGTTGATGGAGCCGTTTCGCCAGGCAGCATACAAACGAAACTTCCCTGCACCGATCTCACGGTTATCCGGATTGTTGACGGGAAAACCTGGTTTGGCTCTGCGCAGGGCGCATTCATGTTGCGCGCTGATGGGAAATTCGACTACTATGCCTCCAGGCGATGGGTGCCCTCCGACAGGATCGTCGATATTGCCAAAGGCGAAAAGGATGCTGTGCTGCTGCTGACAGATAAAGGCCTGGCGGAAATTCATTTCAAGCCGATGACCCTCTATGATAAAGCCCTGTTTTTTGAAAAGCAGGTGAGGCAAAGGCATATCCGGAATGGTTTCAACTCCGGCATTTCCCACATGACGAATGGAGATCCGGAAACAGGAAGCCTTGAGGATTCGGACAATGACGGACTCTGGACCGCGATGTATCTCGGCGCGGAAGTATTTCGCTACGCGGTTACGCATTCCCCCGATGCGCTGCAGAATTGCCGGGAGTCGCTGGATGCCATGGAGCGCCTGTTCACGATCACGCCCATCAAAGGATTTCCCGCACGGTCTTTTGAAAGAAGGGGGTATGCGGCTTCCGACACCCTGGTATGGAAGCATGCAGCTGATACCGGATGGGACTGGAAGTCCACCACCAGCAGCGACGAAGCCATCGGACACATGTTTGTTTATGGCGCCATTGCGGAACTCGTTGATGATGCCGGATTAAAGCACAAGGCTATACACCTGATGGATATCCTGATGCAGCATATTGTAGACCATGATATGTATATGGTGGACTGGGACGGCAAACCGACGAAGTGGGGCAGATGGAATCCGGAATATGTGAATGCGCGCCCGCTAATGGTAGGTGACAGAAAAATTACTTCTTCCAATATTATCTCGATGCTGCAGACCGCCTGGCATTTTACCCATAAGGAGATTTACAGGAAAAAAGCATTTGAGCTGATGCAGCAATATGGCTATCTGGAAAACCTGATGCGTCCTATGAAAGACATTGGCAGCGCGCCTGCCAATGCTGATGAACTGAGTAAAGAACTGTCGGATGGCTGGAACCATTCGGATGATGAAATGTATTTCCTGGGTTATTGGGGTCTTTACCGCTATGCTTTTAACGATACCCTGAAAGCAAAATTCAAAGCATCTGTGCTGGATCACTGGCAGGCGGAAAGGCCGGAAAAGGAAGCTGCCTGGAATATTTTTACGGCCATGACCGGGGTGAAGGATTTTGATCTGAACGAAGCAGTAAATTATTTGCAACGCTATCCGTTGGATCTGATCAACTGGCAGGTGACCAATAGCCAGCGAAAAGATATTAGCTTTATCGCTCCGAATTTCCGGAGGCAAACCATTTCCGAAGTTCTACCCCCTGATGAATTGCCCATCAACCGGCATAATGCCAATCTCTTCGAACTGGACGGAGGAGGCAAGGGCAGTTCTGAGTACAGTGCAGGCGATATCTGGCTTTTGCCCTACTGGATGGGAAGATATTTCGGTGTGATCAGCGCTCCGGAAAAACAGGAATAAAAAGAAAGTGATATGGATCCGATAAACTGGGGAATGATCGGTTGCGGAAATGTGACCGAAAAAAAGAGCGGACCCGCCTTTAATAAAGTGCCCAATTCGCGGCTGCTCGCGGTGATGGGAAGAAACCCGGCAAAAGCGGCCGATTATGCAGCCCGCCATGCTGTTCCGGTTTGGTATGATAATGTGGATGATCTGATCAACGATCCCCGGATAAACGCGGTTTATATTTCGACTCCTCCCGATGTACACCTGGAATATGCGCGGAAAGTAATGCAGGCCGGCAAACCCGCATACGTGGAAAAGCCGATGGCCCGCAACGCGGCGGAATGCGAGGAGATGAATGAAATCAGCCGGCAAACCGGCTCACCGCTTTTTGTCGCGTATTACCGGCGCGCCCTTCCGTATTTTATTAAAATCAAAGAGCTGATTGATCAGTCAGTGATCGGGGAGATCCGGTGTATCGATATCCGGTTGCACAATCCACCTTACGCGGAAGAAACCGGAGATCAACCACAGCCGCGCTGGCGCGTTTTTCCGGAGATCTCGGGAGGCGGGCATTTCCACGACCTCGCATCCCACCAGTTTGATTTTCTGGAATATGCTTTTGGCCCCATCCGCCAGGCCACGGGTATCTCCCGAAACCAGGCGGGCTTGTATCCGGCAGATGATTGTGTAGTGGCGAATTTTGAATTTGCATCCGGTATCCTCGGAAGCGGGAATTGGTGCTTTACGGTAAACAAAGAACAGAAAATTGACGAAGCGCAAATTACCGGCTCGCTTGGCCGGATCATTTTTTCTTTCTTCGACAGCTATCGTATAACCGTTGAAAAAGCGGATTCAACACAGGTCTATGAACTTCCTTATCCGGAAAATGTGCAACAGCCATTGATTGATCTCATTGTTCAGCAACTGACGGGGACGGGGAAATGTCCTTCTACCGGCATTTCGGGTGCAAGGGCTAATTTTCTACTCGACCAGATTACGGCTGCCGCACATATAAAATAAATTATTATTCTCATGAAACCGATCGTTCAAATTTCATTAGATCTCATCGATATAGATGAAGCGCTGGAAACAGCGGCCCTGGCTGTGCGTGCGGGCGTTGACTGGCTGGAAGCGGGTACGCCGCTGATCCTGGCGGAAGGGTTGCATGGAGTCCGGGCGCTGCGGGCAGCATTTCCTGCTGTTCCGATTGTGGCGGATCTTAAAACCATGGACGGTGGTTATCTGGAGGCGGAGATGATGGCTAAGGCCGGCGCTACCCACGTAGTGGTGATGGCGCGTGCGCATGCAGAAACCATTAAGGTTGTTGTAAAAGCGGGCCTTGACTTTGGTGTAAAGGTAATGGGCGACAATCTGGGCTGCCCCGATATGGTGGAAGCCGCAAGATGGCTGGAAGCCATGGGCTGTGATTATGTGATTCACCATATCGGTTATGATGAGCGCAGAGGCATTGCAGCGCAGGGTAAACGCATGCCGGGTCCCTTAGACCAGCTTCGCGAAGTGGTGAAGGCTGTACGGGTTCCGGTGCAGGCAGTTGGCGGACTGAGCCTGGAACAGGCTATTCGCTGTCCTGAATACGGCGCCCCCCTGGTAGTGCTGGGTGCGCCGCTAACCATTGATGCGGATTCATTCAAAACAGCGGGAGGGGATCTGGAATCCTCCCTTCGCCTGATTTGTGAAAAAGTTCATGCCTACGGCGATATTCCGGCAGTTTTATAAAATAAAAATATGCGTCTTCAAAATAAAGTCATTATCATAACCGGAAGCTGCACGGGAATTGGCAAAGCCATCGCCATACGCTGTGTTGCAGAAGGAGCTGCTGTTATTGTGCACGGGCTTGAGCAGGACCTGGGCGAGGAAGTGATAGCCGGACTTGAAAAAGGCAAAGCCGTATTGCATATTGAGGATATCACGGCTGCAGGAGCAGCGCAGCGGCTGGTAGATCTTGCACTGAAAACTTTTGGCAGACTGGATGCAGTGGTCAACAATGCCGCGATGGTGGTATCCTCAAATATTCACAGCACCGATCCTGCTTTTCTCCGCCGGGTGATGGAGGTGAATACGGTGGCGCCATTTGCCCTGATACAGGCGGCTCTGCCACAGTTGCGCAAGACAAAGGGCTGTGTACTGAATATTGGTTCGGTTAACGCATGGAGCGGAGAGCCGAACTTATTCGCTTACAGCGTATCAAAAGGAGCATTGATGACTATGACCAGAAATCTCGGTGACACTCTTCACCGCGAGGATGGCGTACGGGTGAACCAGATCAATCCGGGTTGGGTGCTGACAGAAACCGAAACCAAACGGAAAAGAGAACACGGACTTGCTGAAGACTGGTACAAAGAAATTCCAAATGTCTATGCTCCCGCCGGGCGCATTCTGTCACCTGCCGAAATTGCGGCAGGGGCTGTCTATTGGCTGGCTGATGAAAGCGGCCCCGTAAGTGGTCAGGTGGTTGACCTTGAGCAATATCCGTTCATCGGACGCAACCCGCCAAAGGATACCACGACCATTCCTGCTAAAAAATAATAAACATTATTATGCCGCAACTAGCCGTTTTTCCCAAAGCGTTTATGCATGCCCTTTGTAAGGATGGCAGCATGCTGGTTTCCGAGTGGATTGGCCTGGCCACAAAGCTTGACGTGGATGGTTTGGAATGGTATGCCGGTTTTCTTGAAATGCAGGATAAAAAAAACTGGCCTGTTTTCCGCCGGCAGGTGGAAGAGCGGGGTAAGAAAATTCCAATGCTCTGTTGTTCGCCAGACTTCACGCATCCGGATGCCCGCTTCCGGGAGAAGGAAATTGAGAAACAGAAACAATGGATCGAAATGACGTATATTCTCGGCGGTTCTTATTGCCGGGTACTCTCCGGTCAGCGAAGGCCCGGCATTTCGATAGATGAAGGCGTGAAACTGGCGTCGGAAAGTATTCAGGCGTGCCTTCCCTATGCGACGGAAATGGGTATTGTGCTCATCCTGGAGAACCATTACAAAGATGATTTCTGGGAATATCCCGAGTTTGCCCAAAAGATGGATGTGTTCTGCCGGCTGGCGGAGTCTGTTCATCATCCGAATTTTGGCGTAAACTATGATCCCAGCAACACCTATCTCGCCGGAGAAGATCCTTTAGAACTGTTGAAACGCGTATCGGATCGCGTGGTGACCATGCATGCCAGCGACCGGTATCTGCTGGAGGGAACCATTAAAGACCTGCAGCAGGAAGAAGCCGGCGTAACGGGTTACGCAAAGCGGTTGCGTCATGGTGAGATTGGGAAAGGACTGAATGATTACGATGCTATTCTTACAGAGCTGAAACGTGTTCATTTTAATGGCTGGATCAGTATCGAAGACGGCATGGATGGCATGGAGCAGCTGGCGCGTAGCGTAGCATTCCTCAGAAAAAAAATAGGGCAGTACTGGCCGTAGCCCGGTTGCGCGGATTCTTTATCCGATTCCGGTTAGTGGATCTGAAGATTTATAATTTCCAATCCACAATCCGGTTCGCCCATTCGGAACGGTAAGGAGTGGTGACTTTGATATAGTTATCTGTGTATCCCTCCATCATATCCTGGCTCTTACTGCGTTCGAATAATACTTTGCGGGTTTGGCCGGCATGCAGGGCAGTGAAGTATTGCAGTTTTTGAAAAGAAAGATTGCGCAGGATCTTATTGCGTTCGTTGCGTATGGAAACCGGCACAACGGGTTTGATTTCCAGTGCGCGGGTATTGTCGCGCTCGGAATAAGTAAAGACATGGAGATAAGAAACATCGATTGCGTGGAGGAAATCAAATGTCTCTTTGAAATCTTCTTCGGTTTCTCCCGGAAACCCCACAATCACATCAGCCCCGATGGCTGCATGAGGCATGAGGGTTTTGATGCGGGCCACCCGGTCGGTATAGAGTTCGCGTTTATATCTTCTGCGCATCGTGCCGAGTATTTTATTGCTGCCGCTTTGCAGGGGGATATGAAAATGAGGCATGAAGCGATCGCTGTTGGCCACCAGTTCAATGATGTCGTTTGTCAGCAGGTTGGGCTCGATAGAAGAGATCCGGAACCGGGGCATTTCGGTCATCCGGTCGAGCGCCTGCGTTAGTTCGTAAAAATTTTCTGTTTTTCTTTGCATCCGGTATCCGATTCCCGAAATCACCCAGATTTACTCCCGTCAGCACGATTTCCTGAATTCCGTTGGCGGCCAGCTGGCGCACATTCTCCAATACATGATCAATGTTATCGCTGCGGCTTTTGCCGCGGGCCAGGGGGATGGTGCAGAAGCTGCAGGAATAATCGCAGCCGTCCTGCACTTTCAGGAATGCACGGGTGCGGTCGTTCAGTGAGAACCCGTCGTGAAAGGATTGCACTTCTGTAATATCGCAGCTGCAGATTCTGGCTGAGTCCCCTTTAACGAGCTGGCCGATGTGTTCAACGAGATTGAATTTTTCAGCAGCGCCCAATACCAGGTCAACCCCCGGTATTTCAGCAATTTCCTGCGGTTTGAGCTGGGCATAACAGCCGGTGATCACCACAAAACTTTCCGGGGATTTCCGCCGGATCTGCCGTACCAGGTAACGGCATTCCTTATCCGCATTTTCCGTTACGGAACAGGTATTGATCACATAGACATCCGCATTTGAATCGAATGCTTTTTTTTCGAACCCGGCATTCTGCATCAGGCGCGAAAGGGATGCCGTTTCTGAAAAATTCAGTTTGCAGCCCAGGGTGTGAAAAGCGACGGTTTTTGCCTCAGCCATGGGCGGCAAAGATACAGCCGGGAAGGGCAATCATTGCGCTGTATCTTTACGGGATTCCGGCTGCTAAACCTGACCACTTATGCGATGTAAAAGCCTTTTATTTCATTACATTCTCCTTGTTTTAGCATTCACAGCCTGTAACAATCCGGCTACTGATTCCAATACCGTCCGGCCAGGCAAAAGAGTGGAAAGGGCCATGAGCCCTTTAACCGCCATGGCCGGCTGATCTTTACCAGGCATGCCCGGTGCCGCATGGATTGCCGGCATATTACGAAAAAGGAAATCCTTGAAGTATTGGATTCCGGCACGATCAATTATGCCAAAAGTGAACCGGATGCAAAGCCGGATCCCAAATATGCGGTGGAAGATTACACCGATGAACATCAGCATCTGCGGATCATCGTTGCGCCTCGGATGATAAACTCATTGTAATCACCTGTATTGAGCTGGATGTGGAATGGCAGTGCCATTGCAACTGATGTATATGGGGCATATTGATTATTTTCGTTTTAACAGAATGTGATTCAATGAAGGCTGGGCTAAGTTTTATCCGGATCATCTATAATATTTATGCATTCATCCTGTTCGCGGTCTTTACACTGATTGCATTTCCGTTGGTGATTATTTTTTCCTTATCCGGAAAGATCAGCGGGGGAAATGGGATTTGTAATCTGTGTAAGGTCTGGGCCGATTGCTGGTACTTTCTACTGGGCATCCGCCACGAAAATATTTTTGAATCTTCTTATGATCCTTCAAAAACCTATGTTTTCATCAGTAATCATATTTCCTATCTCGATATTCCCTGTATTTTTAAAGCCATCCGGAGACAGACGTTCCGGGTGCTGGCAAAGGCCGAACTGAAAAAAGTTCCGGTATTTGGTTACATCTACAGCCGGGGGGCGGTGATGGTGGATCGCAGCAGTACCAGGAACCGGGCAGAAAGTGTACGGGAACTGAAAAAGCTGCTGGCGCATCACGTTTCGGTATTCATTTTTCCGGAGGGAACTTTCAATGAAACGGGCGAACCGCTGAAATCCTTTTACGATGGCGCTTTCCGGATATCCATACAAACGGGCACGCCGCTCAAACCTATGCTTTTTCTGGATAATTACCGTTTAATGAATTATCATTCCATCCTCAGTTTAAAACCCGGAAAATCCAGGGTTATTTTCCTGGACGAAATCAGCCCTGAAGGTTATACCTTAACGGATATGAACCTTTTTAAAGAAAAGGTATTCGGGGAAATGGATCGCAAACTCAGGGAATACCGGGCGTCCTGGATCAATCCGAAGTAAGTTGAACTTAGCGCCGTTTCCATTGTTTTAATTTTTACCAATAGCAAAGATTTGTACGCAGAAATCATCATACCGCTTGCACTGCCTAAAAACTATACCTGGTCCATTCCGGAAGATCTTCTTCGCGGGACTGCAGCCGGGTTGCCGGGTGGAAGTCACCCTGCGGAATAAAAAATATGCCGGGATCGTAAAACGCTTTGTAACGGAAAAGCCGGATGCCTTTGATCCCAAGCCCATCGGGAATGTGCTGGATACAGAACCCCTGATTTATGCCGAACAGCTTATATTATGGGAATGGATCGCCAGCTATTATATGTGTTCGGAAGGGGAAGTGATGGCCGCTTCCCTGCCGGCGCATTTTAAACTGAGCAGCGAGAGTATCCTGGTTTTTCAGGAAGCTTTCGGGGATGATTTTTCTTCCCTCGATAACGAAGAATTCATCGTAGCCGAGGCCCTACTGATCAGGAAGGAATTGAAGCTCTCCGAAGTGCAGGAAATGCTCAACAGCGTTTCCGTTTACCCGGTGGTAAAACGACTGATCGATAAATCGGTTTGTTATGTGTGGGAAGCCCTGAAAGAATCCTATAAGCCGAAAAAAGAAACCTATATTTTATTGCACAGCGACTATGCAGCGGAAGAAAAACTGGAACAGCTTTTAAATGAAGATAAAAGACTGCAACGTGCTGAAAAGCAGATGGAGTTGTTGCTGAGTTATCTGCATCTGCAGAAAACCGAATCGGAAGTAACACGTTCCTCCCTGCTGAAAAAATCCGGTGCGTCGGATGCGCAGCTCAAAGGACTGATTGCTAAAAATATCCTGGTGGCGGAACAACGTTCCGTCGACCGGCTGAGGCCCTTACCCAAAAATATTCAGATTGGGTTTGAATTCTCTCCTGAACAACAGCGGGTGTTTTCTGAAATCAATGAGCAATTCAAAACCAAATCGGTCAGTCTTTTGCATGGTATTACTTCCAGCGGTAAAACCCAGGTATATATCCAGATGATCGAAAAATTTTTGCTGGAGAACAAACAGATCCTTTACCTGGTTCCGGAAATTGCGCTTACTTCCCAGATCGTACGCAAACTGCAGCAGCATTTCGGCGGTTACCTGGGTATTTATCACAGCCGGTTCAGCCACAATGAACGATTCGAAATATGGAACAAAGTACGCAGCGGAGAGGTCAAAATCCTGCTGGGCGCCAGGTCGTCTCTTTTCCTTCCCTTTACCAGCCTCGGTTTGATTATCGTGGATGAAGAACATGATTCTTCCTACAAACAGCAGGATCCGGCGCCACGTTATCATGCGCGCGACGCAGCCATTTATTATGCTTCCCTCTTTAACGCAAAAGTTTTGCTGGGAAGTGCCACACCTTCAGTGGAAAGTTATTACAATGCGCTTACAGGAAAATATGGATTTGCGGAGCTGAAAGAAAGGTGGGGGCAGGTTGATCTTCCGGTGATCAGTCTCATCGATACCAAAAAATATCTGCAGAAAGACGGGTCCAAAGTGATCGTTACGCCTGTTCTTCAGGAAGCCATTCAGCATTCACTGGATCATAAAAATCAGGTGATCCTGTTCAGGAACCGGCGCGGATATTCTCCCTATCAGATCTGCAAGGTTTGCGGATGGATACCGCAGTGTAAGAATTGTGATGTTTCATTAACCTATCACAAGCTGACGAATAAGCTGCTTTGTCATTATTGCGGAAGCAGTTATCCGCCGGTGAATACCTGCGCAGCCTGCGGCAACCAGCAGTTCATCCAGCGGAATTTCGGAACAGAAAAAATTGAAGAGGAACTGGAGACATTATTTCCGGAGGCCCGCGTGGCCAGAATGGATATTGACAGTGTTCGCGGTAAAACGGCGCACGACCAGCTGATCAGATCCTTTGAACAACAGAGAGTGGATATCCTGGTCGGGACCCAGATGGTGGTAAAGGGTCTGGATTTTGACAGGGTGGACCTGGTTGGGATCCTGGATGCGGACAGTCTGCTGAACTTTTCGGAATTTCGGGTAAATGAACGGGCATTTCAGTTGATGGAACAGGTGAGCGGAAGGGCAGGAAGAAAAGATGGCAGGGGAAAGGTGCTGATCCAGGTGGCCAATACCAAACATCCTGTATTGCAGTTTGTGATGGAGCATGACTATAAATTGTTCTATGATCAGGAAATGATTGCCAGGCAGCATTTTTTTTATCCCCCCTTTTCCCGGATTATCCAGATCAGTTTCCGGCATAAGCTCAAGGAGGTTGTGCAGGATGCGGCAGCTTTATTTGCCCTGCAGCTAAAAAAGGATTTTGAAAGGTATATTACCGGTCCCGCAGAACCGGTGGTTGGCCGGATCCGCAATCAATATATCATGGAACTGATGCTGAAACTTCCTAAGAATGGCAATACAATTGCATATGCCAAACAGGTTATTCAACAGCAAAAGGCAATTCTGCAAAACGATAAGAAATTCAGATCCGTCACCATTGTCCCCGATATTGATCCGGTATAGCCAAATAAAAATAGAAACAACATGGTTATAGAACAGCATAAATCTTTGCTTCCTTACAATAGTTTTCATATAGACGTCATGGCGGATCAGTTTGTTTCTGTTTCCGATGGGGATCAGTTGAGAGAAGCACTGCAGAAGGACCCGGGCAATTCAGCCTCGATATTGGGTGGAGGAAGTAATATCTTATTTACAAAGAATGTAAAGGGTTTGGTTTTGAAACCGGATATCCGGGGAATTGACCTGATCAAGGAAAACGAATCGCATGTATACGTGCGGGCCGGGGCAGGAGAGAACTGGCATTCTTTTGTCCTGTATACCATCGGACGCAACTGGGGCGGACTGGAAAATCTCTCACTGATTCCGGGCAATGTTGGGGCGGCCCCGATCCAGAATATCGGAGCTTACGGGGTTGAACTGAAAGATTCATTTTATGAACTGGAAGCCTACGACCGGCAGCACCAGAAAGTATATACGTTTGGACTTAATGACTGTTCTTTTGGCTACCGGAGCAGTTTTTTTAAGTCTGCCGGCAGAAACCGGTATATTATTTTGAATGTTACATTTATTTTGAATAAAACGCCGATACTGAATACCAGTTATGGAGCCATACAGGAGGAACTGAAACAAATGGATATCAGGAATCCTTCGGTCCGGTCAGTATCGCAGGCAGTGATCAATATCCGCAGGTCCAAACTCCCGGATCCGGCTGAGATCGGGAATGCCGGAAGTTTTTTCAAGAATCCGGTGGTGGACCATTCCCTGTTCTTATCCCTTTCGAAAGCCTATCCGGATTTACCTGCTTATCCCCACGAGGAAAAATCTGTGAAACTTGCAGCAGGCTGGCTGATTGAACAATGTGGCTGGAAGGGATACCGGAAGGGAGATGCCGGCGTTCATCAGCGGCAGGCGCTGGTGCTGGTGAACTATGGCCAGGCTTCCGGCAAGGAGGTCCTGGAGATTGCTGATGCCGTTGCGGCCTCCGTGAAAAAGAGGTTTGGCATAAGTTTGGAGAGAGAAGTTAATGTGTGGTGAGCAGAGTGAAACTGTCCACCATGAGATCTGTCGACCATCATCAAAACTTGATTTATGATTACAAAAACGAGGAGATTATTAGCCAGACTATTGCCGGTATTGATCATCTGTATAGGGTTTATTTCCTGTGGGGTGAAAGATGCGGATATTCAGACCTCCATTACAGAAAAGGCAGCCACTACGCCGGAGCTTGCAGGCATTAATGCCAGCGTGGATAACGGCGTGGTCACTTTAACCGGTGAATTCAAAGACGGAGCCAGCAAAACGGCTGCAGAAGAAGCTGTGAAAAGTATAAAGGGTGTAAAGTCAGTTGTTGACAATGCCAGCATTGCACCACCTCCACCACCGCCGCCTGCTGTTGTGATCAATCCGGATGATCAGCTTAGTAAATCCGTTGCGGATGCGGCGAAAGGTTTTTCGGGAGTCAGCACCTCGGTTACGGATGGTGTGGTTACGCTTACAGGTACCATAAAAAGAAGTGAGCTACCCAGGCTGATGAAGGCGCTTAATACACTGAAACCTAAGAAGATTGATAACAAACTCACGATTAAATAACCGAAAATAAAGCGGAGGGAACAAATTATGGCACTACAGGAAAAATACAAGGAATTAATCGATGCGGCGAAATCAGGTGGGGTAAACAATCTACAGGTCCGGGAACAGGATAATGTTCTGTATATCGACGGGGAAGCGCCGAGCGGCGCTATAAAAGATAAATTATGGGATGTTTATAATAAGATCGATCCGGATTTTCGCGCAGGAGACCTGGTCATGGATATCAATGTGTCAACCATGGTTGCCGGTTCAAAAGCCAAAGTGACCACCAATCAGTCCAACCTCAATATTCGAAAAGGTCCCGGAACGGATCAGCCGGTTGTCGGGAAAGCCGCGCATAACGAAATGGTTACCCTGGTAAATAAATCCAGCGAACTGTGGTGGCTGGTCAGAACGGATAAGGGAGCAGAGGGTTATGCTTCGGCAATGTATCTGGAACCGGTGGAGTGAGTTTATCCTCACCCAAAATCCTCCTCCTCTTCCGCCCCATAATTTTCCGGGCTCAGATTCATCATGGAACCGATCAGGTCCTTGAATTCTATTTTTCCTTCCACTACTTTTTTGCTGATCATGGAGTACGCGGAAAGGCCATGTAAAACGAATTCCATCAGCAGCGCCATTTCCCTTTCATTGGCATGGCGGAAATATTTTTTTACAAAGGCATGGAGTCCGTCTACTTTATAGAGCAGCTGGATTTTGTCCTCATCCTTTGGTATTGAAGAAAATATCCAGGTGATTGCCTTTATCGAACCAGCCGGTAATGGGTTTATAAGGATTTTCTTCCCCGCCTTTCCTTTTTTTGAATAATTCGGGATTGGGGAAATAATTGATGAACTGGGTGCGGAATGCTTTCTCCAGCAAATTAAAAGCTACCTGGTAAGGACCTTCCTGTTCTCCTTCATATACCAATTCTATTTTCCCTGTAATGGAAGGAATGATGCCCACCAGATCGCTCATCCATACCTGGGTTTCTTTTTCATTGTTCAGCAGCGCTCTTCTTTCGGCGGCGCTAACTGCATTTTCATAAGCAGCAATGGTAAGCCTGGCGGATACGCCACTTTTCTTATCAACAAATTCACTGGTCCGCGCTTCAAAAGCCACCTGCTCGATCAGTCTTTTAACCAGATCGCTGACTTTTACTCGAACTTGCTGATCTTCCGTAATATCCGCTTCCTGTTCTGTTATGGACAGTGCATGATCAATGCTCTTCGGATAATGGGTCAGTATCTGACTTTCGATTCGGTCTTTTAGCGGCGTAACGATGGATCCGCGGTTGGTATAGTCTTCCGGATTGGCCGTGAACACAAATAATATATCCAAAGGCATTCGCAGTTTGAATCCACGGATCTGGATATCTCCTTCTTCCAGGATATTAAAAAGGGATACCTGGATGCGGGCCTGCAGATCCGGTAATTCATTGATCACGAAAATACCGCGATTGCTTTTCGGAATAATGCCGTAATGAATCACTTCTTCATCTGCAAAACTCAATTTCAGATTGGCTGCCTTGATCGGATCAATATCGCCGATCAGGTCAGCAACGCTTACATCAGGGGTTGCCAGTTTTTCGCCATAACGATCGCTGCGGTGACAGCCAGGAGATGGGGGTGGCATCCCCTTTTTCTTTCAGCAGTTCACGGGCAAACTTGGAAATGGGTGCAAACGGATCGTCATTGATTTCGCTTCCGCTCACGAAAGGAATATATTCATCCAGCAGGTTGATCATTTGCCTTGCCATCCGGGTTTTTGCCTGTCCGCGCAATCCAAGAAATAAGAATATTGTGCCGGGAAAGCAATGCCCTTCTGTATCGGGAATTACAGAATCTTCATATCCTATAATACCGGGGAAACTGTTTTCTTTTTTGCTGAATCTTTTCAGCAGATTTTCCCGGATCTCTTCCTTTACTGACTTTCGGGTTTATATCCTGATTTCTTCAGTTCGCCAAATGTTTTTATTTTTTGATATTCATCATCATTTTTTTGAGTAATCTTTCACTCAGGCGTAATTATAAGTAGCGCTAGTTTATCTTTTGAATAAAAATTTGAAATAATACTGCGGCAGGCAATCGGACGGACCCGGTACTAATATACTGTCTTCCTTTTTCCATTTTCAAAATCCCTGAAGATAAATGCGCCCAGTTTATCCAGCGAAGCAAAGAAAGCTTTGCCATTATTCGTTTCCGTAAATTCCGTTACAAAACGCTGCAGATAAGGATCACTGGCAATCATAAAAGTAGTGATGGGAATTTTAATCTTTTTACATTGTGCGGCCAGGTTCAGACAACGGGCGGTTATTCTCCTGTCGAGTCCGAAACTGTTTTTATAATATCGTTTTCCCGATTTAAGGCAGGTTGGCTTCCCATCCGTGATCATGAAAATCTGCTTGTTCGGATTCTTTCTTCTTCTTAAAATATCCATGGCCAGTTCCAGTCCGGCAACCGTATTGGTATGATAAGGCCCTACCTGCAGATAAGGAAGATCCTTGATTTCAACCGGCCACGCATCATTGCCAAACACCACAATATCCAGGGTATCTTTTGGATATTTTGTGGTGATCAGTTCGCTCAGCGCCATTGCCACTTTTTTTGCCGGCGTGATCCGGTCTTCTCCATACAGGATCATGGAGTGGGAAATATCAATCATCAATACGGTGGAAGTCTGAGCTTTGATAATCTGTTTCGCGGATCTTCAGATCATCCTCCTGCATTTTGAAACTATTCAATACCATGATTGATCTGGGCGTTGCGGATTGATTCGGTGAAATCAATCTGTTCCAGCTTATCGCCAAACTGGAAAGGCCTGGTTTCCGGATTTATTTCATCTCCTGTTCCGGGTTTAAAACTATTGTGATCGCCGGATTTTGTTTTTTTAAGTTTTCCGAAAATCTCTTCCAGGGATCGTTTCCGGATGCCCTGTTCTGTTTTGGAGCTGATTTTTATTTCGCCGGTTTGTTTGTTTTCATCGATATATCCTTTGTCCTTAAGCTCTTCAATAAAATCCCCCATTCCATATTCTTCATCGGTCAGTTCATATTCCTTATCCAGTTGGTTCATCCACTGCAGGGCTTCACCAACATCGCCGCTGGTATAAGTGAGCAATTGCATGAAAATATCGAGGAGCTGCTCGAATTTCGATTTGCCTTCCCTTGACGGATCATATTTTGTGAAATGAAAACCAATCATTATTTCAAGTTAATGCAATAAAATTAAATAATTCGTTTCTGCGGGAACGGCTTTCTAAAGTTTCTTCCCGCTATAAAATCTGCATTTAGCATATGAATAACAAACTATCTGCCAAAAGGATCATTTCTATCGATGCATTCCGGGGAATTACGATTCTCGTGATGGTTTTCGTGAACGAACTGGCCGGAATCAGGGAGATTCCGGCCTGGATGAAACATATGCCGGCCGATGCAGATGCGATGACCTTCGTGGATGTGGTGTTTCCAGCCTTTCTGTTCATTGCCGGCATGTCCATTCCCTTTGCCTTAAGCAAACGGCTGATGAACAATCCAAACCGTATAAAGTTGAATGAACATATTTTATGGCGGGTGGCCGGGCTGCTCTGTTTTGGATTTTTTATGGTGAATGGTGAAAGTTCAGGAAAGCACGACATGCCATTTTCCATTTATTTGTGGTCCCTGTTTTTTTATTTCTTTGCTTTCATGGTCTGGCAGGTTTACCGGTCGAAAAATAGGAGGCTGGTTTTGATTTTACGCACTGCCGGATTAGCGGGGTTGATCTTCCTGGCATTGATTTTTCGCGGGGGAGCGGATGGGCAGCAGTACATGACCCCGAAATGGTGGGGGATACTGGGGCTGATCGGCTGGGCCTATTTATTCAGTTGTATTTTCTGTCAGCTGTCATCCGGAAAACTGATTCCCCTGATCCTTTTTATATCCCTCTGCACGATCGGTTTTGCCCTCACCCGTTATTATCACTGGAACGCTTTTCATTCCCGGAATGCAACACATGTTTCCGTCATGCTGAGCGGGATTGTCGTAAGTATATTACTTTTTGATGAAAAGAAAATAAGGTCGGCCCGTCTGCGGATCTTGCAGGTACTTGGGTTTGCCGCTATTTTATTTATTGCAGGATATTTTTTGCGGCCTGCGTTCGCCATTTCAAAAATATACGCAACACCAACCTGGGGCTTTTATTCTGCGGGGATCTGTTGTTTGCTCTATCTTGTTTTTTACTGGGTGATTGATTTAAAGGGTGTCGTCCGCTGGACAAATTTTTTCCGCCCGGCGGCAGAAAATCCCTTGCTTACTTATTTAATCCCCGACGTCATTTTTATGCTGACCATGTTGTTTCATTTCCGGATCTTTCCGGCCAAATGGGCATTTGGGTTGCCGGGCCTGTTATGGTCAGCCGCCTTCGCTATCATCGTGATGTTTATAGCGAAGGGGCTGAACAAATTGCATGTCCGGCTGCAGCTATAATTATTTCAGGCTGTTTTGAATAGCCGGTTTTTTGTTGTACTGTCTGTCCATTTCGTCTATCTGCATCAGCATCCGGTAGGTGGTGAAGATATCCTGGGCAAATTCCATCTGCCGGTCAGATAGATTTCCTCCTTTACCCTGCAGGATCATATAGGCATTGTTGGCCAGCTGATCGTCGCTGGTTTCATCGCCCATGGATTTATAATACCGCATCTGCTGCTGCAGATCTTTTTTAACGGAAGCTTCCACTTTTTTCGCCAGCGTCAGTATCGCCCGCCAGATAACAGGCCTGCAGGAAATCGGTGGAAATGGCATCCTGCTGATTGCCGCGGTTCGACGTCATGCCATAAGGGAAATTGGATTCCAGCACACTTTTGTCAAAATGTTCCAGGATATTTTTTGCAGAATCTTTTTTGCCGGCATCTATCAAGACTGAAAGCCACCTGGGAATGGGCCATCCGGATACTATTCAGATGACGCCGGTTTTCTTCATCATAGTATACGCCTTGCTTGTCGGCATTCCCATATGCGAAATTTTTCCATGATGGTTTTATAAGCGGCATCATTGTCCACGCCCGGCTTTATCAAACGGAACCAGCTGGTAGGAAAGACCACGCAGGCGAACATATTTTGCAAGGCCCAGATCATTGAGTTCCTGGGTGGAAGTAAAGCATATCGGACGCTTCCAGTGATTGGCCGCAATGATGGCATAGATGGCCAGATCATTTTTCAGTAAATAATGTCTTATTGGGTATATCAATTTTCAATTCACTCAACACACTGTCGCCTTCGTGCACGGTGCCATTGCTTTTACCGTTTCCAGGTCCACCGGCACAGTTAATTTCTTCACCGGTAAAATTTGATAGCATCTTCATCCTGCTGTACGGTATATTTCGGATCATCGCTTCCCACTACATTTTTCAGCATGTCGTAGAGGTCGTAATATTTTTTCTGATCGAATCCCGGCATTGGGATTGACATAAATGATATCCCTTTTGCTTCCCTGGATCTGTTCCGGAGTAAAAATGATATCGAAGGGAGCGCTCTTGTTTATTTTATAACGCAGTTCATTCATATACCAGTCGGTTCCCAGCAGACTGTTGACCACTACACGCACATCGGGACGAATGCCTTCCACTTCCTGCGCATACCATAAAGGATAAGTATCATTATCTCCGAAAGAAAAAAGCATGGCATTGGGCGGACAGCTTTCCAGGTAATCCTTTGCCAGGTCGCGGGCCAGTGTTTTTTTGCTTCTGTCATGATCATCCCATTCCTGGTTCCCATCAGTACCGGCACTGCCAGCAGGCAAAGTCCGGCAGCAACATAATTCGCCATCAGGTCCTTCTTCAAATATTTTTCAAACATCTCCTTCACCCAGATCACGCCAAGGCCGATCCAGATCGCAAAGGCATAAAATGATCCCACGTAGGCATAATCCCGTTCACGGGGCTGTTGCCCGGCCTGGTTCAGGTAAATCACAATGGCCATGCCGGTAAAGAAAAAGAGCAGGAATATTGATAATAAAATCTTTTCTGTTCCGACTGTATTGAAAAACCAGATCCGATCATCCCCAGGATAAACGGCAGGGCGATACATCCGGTTATATGATTTGTTTTTGGTATGAATGCTGTCGGGCATTTTGCTTTGGTCGCCGTAAAGGAAATTATCGATGAATGGAATTCCGGTAATCGCATTTCCGTCCCGGATATTTCCAAATCCCTGCAGATCATTTTGTTTCCCGGAAAAATTCCAGAAGAAATAACGCAGGTACATCCAGTCAAGTCTGGTAAGTGATAAAATAACGGATATTATTCGCCATGGTGGGCTGCATCCCCTTCGGCCACACCGCCATAACTGTTTATAAACATCGGTCTGTCCGCGGTCATTGCTATTATCCCACATGCGGGGAAAAAAATGGGAAGAAGGGGTATTGGTCCAGTCCTGACGACAGATTTTCCGGATACAATGTATTTGTCCTTTCCTTTCATATATTGGTCACTGTCCTTCGACTACGCGGCGGACGGTCGGTAAAATCCGGACCATATACAATTGGCCAGTCGCCATACTGGTCACGGCTCAGATAACCCACCAGGCTCACCGGATTGTCCACATTGAACATATCCACGGCCGGATCTGCATTGGAGCGGATCATGGTGGTGAAATAAGTGGAATAGCCGATCAGCATAAAGGAGATACACCAGATGCCGATTTTCAGCAGATAATATTTTTTCCGGATGGCATATCGCAGACCAAAAACCAGTATTGCAGCTAAGCAGAATAAAGAAAAAGGCAAATCCGCTGAAAAAAGGCAGACCGAAGATCGTTCACAAAGTGGATATCAAACCAGGCAGCTCCCTTGATGGTGTACTGGATCACAAATTTCTGAATCAATCCGGTGATCACGCAGCCAATAAAAAAAGCAAATACGGATCCCCAGGCCGTCGGTTTATAACGCTTATAATAATACACCATCACGATGGCCGGAATGGTAAGCAGGTTCAGCAGATGAACGCCGATGGAAAGGCCCATCATATAAAATATGAAAATGATCCAGCGGTCTGCGCCCGGTTTATCGGCTTCATCCTCCCATTTCAGAATTGCCCAGAAAACCAGGGCAGTAAAGAAAGAAGAAGAGCCATATACTTCACCTTCCACAGCGCTGTACCAGAAAGAATCGCAGAAAGTATAGGCCAGGGCGCCAACGGCACCTGCGGCCATGATGGTAAAAATCTGGCTGTTTGCTCAGGGGAAGATTCGTTTTTCTGAACGATTTTACGGGCGAAATGGGTAATGGACCAGAAAAGAAAAAGAATGGTGAAGCCACTCAGGATGGCACTCATGAAATTCACGGCCCGGGCGGCGGTGAGCGGATTGTCGCCAAAAAGAATAATAAAAAAACGACCCATCATCACAAAAAGCGGGGCTCCGGGCGGATGGGGGATCTGGAGTTTATAGGCGCTGGAAACAAATTCACCGCAATCCCAGAAACTGCCGGATGGCTTCCATGGTCAAAACATATACCATACAGGCAAACAGACAAACAATCCAGCCTGAAATGTTATTCACCTTCTTAAATTCATAGTCCGTTGATTTTTTAGGAGTGACAAATATAGGAGGAAGTTGGTAGATGCGAGAGGGTCTTGTTTGGTTTAACGATCTTTTGGAGTAGAATGGAAGTATGGTGAGTATTTGGTGAATGACAATCCTGAATGTAATTGCATACACATGGTAAACCATCAACTTCCACGATCTTCCATCTTCCAAACTTCCATGCACTACTCAAAATATATCCTTCACCGTCTGGTAAAACAAATGATGCTGCAGGCGTCTGATCCGTAAAATCCTGCAATCCGAACAGGCCGGCGGCATTGCCCTTATTGATGGCCACTTCCAGGTAATTGGCGGAATTGAAAATGGCCAGTTTTTCGCCCTGGGGAACATCGGCATAGGATTCACTGATCCGGTCGATGATCTCGTTTCTTTTAAAAACGATCCGGAAACTCCGTCCCCTGCGCTGTGCTTCAAATTCATCCCGGGTAATATTGACGATCACATTTTCGAATTTGTCGATAAAAATGATCTGTCCTTCAATATAATTTTCTCCAAGCAGTGGGCCGAGTTCATTTTTTTCGATATATTTAATTTCCGGATCGCCCAGGGTTTCCGGGTGAACGCCCGGCTTCCAGTTGCCAGTGATTGCCTGGCCCATCGACCCGGTGCAATAAAGGGTATTTTTAATTTGCATTTTTGATCCAGCGGAATGCCGATCACTTTTTCCGGTCTTGCCGGAAGGATCATGTTGATCAGCCCATTGTCTGCACAAAAAATATACTGTCCGTTATAACAGGCCAGCAGGAGGTGTTCCGGTTTTTGTTCAAACAGGTTCACCAGGATGATATGATAAGTATTTGCCGGGAAATTGCCAGATTGCATTCCGGCAGATATAAGCGCCTGGGGATAATTGAAAGGAGCAACCTGATGGGAAATATCATGAATCCGGAAATCAGGATCGATTTGCAGCAGCTGACCCTTTACCGCACCGGCAATATAATCCTGCAGGCCGAAGTCAGAAGTAAGGGTAATAAGCGCCATCGTAATCGGTTCAGTTTTAAATATCCCGTCCTTATTTGATCAGTTCCCCATTCTTGAAATAATACTGGTGCACCAGCTTATCAGCCAGGGATGGGAAAAATTTATTCAGGAAAACCGTGAGCTTTCCGGTGAAGGTAAGCACCAGCACTCTTTTCCTTTTTTCTATGGCATCTAAGTATATATTTGGCGCAGGTTTCTGCCGCTCATCAGTTTGGATTCATCGAGCAGTCCCTTCACCCTGGCCCTCACCATGACTGTTCAATGCAGCATTGCGGATATTGGAAGCTGGTAAAACCCGGAGACACCCACATGACATGCACACCGGAATCCAGGAGTTCGGTTCGCAGTGATTCCAGCCAGCCCTGCAGGGCAAATTTGGATGCAGAATATCCGCTTCTGCCCGGTAGTCCCCGATAACCGGCAGTGGAAGAAATACCCACAATGGTTCCTTTTTGTTTCATGATATAAGGAAGTGCGCTTTGGTGCAGTATACCGCTCCCATAAAATTTACGTCCATTATCCGGCGGATCACATCCGTGTCGGCATCGTCGAACAGGGAACGCATGCTGATGCCGGCATTGTTGATCAGTATATCGATGGTGCCAAAAGTTTCAACAGTCGATTGAATAAAACGCTTGCATTCTTCCTCATGACTCACATCACAAACCATGGTATGCAGCATGAACTGGGAATATTCCAGCTGAAGGGCATATAATTTATCATAGTGCCTTCCGCAGGTTGCCACTTTGGCTCCTGCTTCAATCAGCGCATCGATCAGGGCCCTGCCGATCCCTTCCGTCCACCCGTTACAATGACCACCTTATCTGTAAAAAATGACATATCCTTTTTTGTATGCGCAAAATTAGGTTAAGATTTTCTCATTCAATTTCATAAATTCACCAAATAAGTTGCATGAAGAGAATTGTTGGCGGATTTCCTAGTTTCATAATTCTTAATCGCATTTCAAAATCATGGTTAGATGAAAAAAATTGTTTGGATTCTTTGTATTCAGTTTTTAGCCATTGCCGGCTTACTGCCAGTCATCCGCTGCGGCCGGCCCGTTGCCCAGTGCAGAACAACTGAAATGGCAGGACAACAATTTTTATTTATTCATGCATTTTGGACCGAATACATTTACCGATCTGGAATGGGGCAAGGGTTCGGAAAAGGAAGAAGTTTTTAATCCGACTGCACTCGATTGCCGTCAGTGGTGCCGCATTGCAAAAGCAGCCGGCGCAACAGGAATTATTATCACCGCCAAACATCATGATGGATTTTGTTTATGGCCGAGCGCCTATTCAAAACATACGGTTGCGCAAAGCAACTGGAGAAATGGGAAAGGAGATGTTTTGAAAGAATTGTCTGCATGCCTGCAGGGAAGCATGGATTGTCCTTGGGCGTTTATCTTTCTCCCTGGGACCGGAATCATCCGGCTTATGGAACACCAGCATACAATGATGTTTTTATAAATATGATGAAAGAAGTAGTGTCCGCAATTACGGACCCTTTTTTGAATTCTGGTGGGATGGCGCCAATGGGGAAGGGCCCAATGGGAAAAAACAGGATGTATGACTGGCATCGGATTTGAATCCACCATGCGCGAGATTGCGCCGAATACGATTGTGTTTAGTGATATCGGTCCTGATATGCGCTGGGTAGGGAATGAAAACGGATATTGCGGGAACAACCAACTGGAATCTGCTGGATACTGCCGGATTCAGCCGCGGCGCAGGGGCTCCGCCGAACGATACGCTGAACCAGGGAAATGTTTATGGGAAAAACTGGATACCTGCTGAATGCGATGTAAGTATTCGTCCGGGATGGTTTTATCATGCTAAAGAAGATGTCTGGTGAAAATCACCGGAAAAGCTTTTTGATATTTATTTAAAATCGGTCGGTCGCGGTGCGAATTTTATTTTGAATGTTCCGCCTGATCCGCGGGGACTTATCTCGGCTTATGATTCTGCTGCACTGATGGGATTTGCGACATTGCGGACAGAAAGTTTTCGATTCATCGCTTCTGGAAAGCGGCGATGCTTCCATTCAGCTGGGTACGAAAAATGTGAAACCGGAACTGACAGATGGAAAGGGAAATACCTGGATTAGTTTGGGGAAAGATTATAAAAATGAATTTCTGAATATCCGTTTCAATAAAATTACAGCAGTTGAATTGCATCCGGTTGAAAGAACCGCTGCAAAATGGCCAACAGATTATTTCTTTTACCATCGAATTGTAAATGGAAATAAATTACTGTCTAGCCTACGAACAATACCACCATTGGTCATCAGCGTATCCTCAGTTTTCCAACGCAGACCGTTACGCAGATACGGATAAAAATAACCAAAGCCAAGGCAGATCCGCTGATCAGCGGGATCGCTGTATTTAAGATTGATGATGAACTGGTGGAAAAATAAAATTTCAGTTATACATGACCAATGGAACACAAAGGGAAGCTTTATTGCAACAGCTGGCTGATCCAGGAGATCATTTGGGATCTGATCATTGTCGGCGGAGGCGCAACCGGCCTGGGTATTGCTGTGGATGCGGCTTCCAGAGGATTCAAAACATTGCTGCTGGAACAATCCGATTTTGCCAAAGGAACTTCCAGCCGGAGTACAAAACTGGTTCATGGCGGTGTTCGGTATCTCGCGCAGGGAAATATCGGTCTTGTAGTGGAAGCGCTGCGGGAAAGCGGTATCCTGTTGACAAAATGCCCCGCACCTGGTAAGAAATGAAAGTTTTATTATTCCGAATTATTACTGGTGGAGTGCTATTTTTTATTCCATCGGATTATCGGTGTATGATTTATTGGCCGGCAAAAGAGTTTTGGGCGTTCAAGATTATTTCAAGGAATGAAGTAATTACAACGGATTCCGAATATTCAGCAGGAGGGTTTGAAAGCTGGTGTGCTGTATCATGATGGACAATTTGATGATGCGAGGCTGGCCGTTAGCCTGGCGCATAACGGCATTGGAACAGGGTGCGACTCTGTCTGAATTATTTTCGGGTAACCGGTCTGAAGAAAGACAGAAAATAAGATAAACGGGGTCGTTGCCAGCAGATGTTGGAAACAGGAATTTCATATTCCGTCTAAAGGGCAAAATCAGTTATCAATGCAACGGGTGTTTTTGTGGATGATCTGTTGGGATGGATGCATCCGGGATCCAGGACCGATGGTGAAACCCAGCCAGGGTATTCACCTGGTATTTGATAAATCTTTTCTGGGATCCGCAGATGCCCTGATGATTCCGAAAACCGAGGACGGCCGGGTTTTGTTTGCCATGCCCTGGCACGATAGAATCATTTGTGGGAACAACGGATACGCCGCTGGATGCACATCAGCCTGGAACCAGTGCACTGGAAGAAGAAATTCAATTTATTCTTGACGTACGGCTGCAATATATTTAACGCAGATGCCTACACGAAAAGATGTGCTGAGTGTTTTTGCAGGCCTTCAGACCGCTGGCCGCGCCGCAGGACAGAAAACGCAAAAAACCAAAGAAATTTCGAGATCGTCATAAACTGATCTTTCTCCTTCCGGACTGATCACCATTACCGGGGGAAATGGACCACCTATCGGAAGATGGCAGAGGATACGGTAGATCAGGCGATCCGAATCAGGTGGACTGCCATTCCGGAATTGTAAAACCAAAACATTACCTGTGCACGGATATCAGGAATCCGTGGACTGGACAGATCCATTTTTTGTTTATGGAAGTGATGCGGATTCCTGCGGAAAGCATTGCAAAAGAAAATCCGGCCTGGAGAGAAGCATTGGATCCCGAGCTGGCGTATATCGGTGCTGAAGTAATCTGGGCTGTCACGTGATGAAATGGCGAGAACAATTGAAGATGTGCTTGCCCGCAGAACAAGGGCATTGTTTCTGGATGCCAGGGCTGCAATGGAAATGGCGCCTGCTGTTGCCCGTTTGATGGCTTCAGAATTAAACAAAGACGCGAATGGGAAAAAGAACAAGTCGTATCTTTCAACGATTGCGAAAAATTACTATTGACTGGATAGTTGCAGTTGAATTATGACTGAGTCAACGATCAACTAACAATTAACAATTGAACGCTGCTTATGAAAAAATATATTCTTGCTTTAGATCAGGGCACAACCAGTTCGCGAGCGATCCTGTTTGATCACACGGGCAGGATCCAATCCATTGCACAAAAAGAATTCACCCAGATCTTTCCGCAACCCGGATGGGTGGAACACGATCCCAATGGAGATCTGGTCATCACAGGCCAGCTGTGGCCGCAGAAGCAAGTTGTGAAAATTGGAGCGGATCCGGCAGAAATTGCCGCCATCGGAATCACCAATCAACGGGAAACAACCATTGTATGGGATCGGGAAACCGGCGAACCGGTTTACAATGCCATTGTGTGGCAGGACAGGCAGAACGGCTCCGTTTTGCGAAGCATTAAAACAATCAGGGACTATCCGATAAAATCCGTTCAAAAACCGGACTGGTGATCGACGCTTATTTTTCCGGATCCAAGATCCGTTGGATACTGGATAATGTAAAAGGTGCAAGAAAAAAAGCGGAGGAAGGAAAACTGGCTTTTGGTACCGTTGATTCCTGGCTGGTCTGGAAATTCACACGGGGCCGTGTACATGCCACAGATATCACGCAACGCCTCCCGCACCATGTTATATAATATCCGGGAACAGGAATGGGATGAGGAATTGCTACAGATTATGGATATTCCGCAAAGCATGTTGCCGGATGTAAAAGAATCCAGCGAAATATATGGAGAAACGGATAAACAGTATTATTCGCCGAATAAAATTCCGATTGCCGGTATTGCAGGAGATCAGCATGCGGCTTTATTCGGACAAATGTGTCTCGAAAAAGGCATGGTAAAAAATACCTATGGCACGGGATGTTTTATGCTGATGAATATCGGCGACCAATTTGTTGAATCAAAAAATAATCTCCTGACCACGGTTGCCTGGAAAATCAACGGAAAAATTCAATATGCATTTGAAGGAAGTATATTTATTGCCGGCGCGGTAGTGCAATGGTTGCGCGATGGACTCGGCATTATCCGCACTTCTTCGGAAATTGAAGCCACTGGCTTTAAAAGTGAAAGATACCGACGGTGTTTATTTTGTTCCGGCTTTTGCAGGTCTGGGAGCGCCTTACTGGAATCCCGATGCACGCGGAACGATTGTGGGAATTACCCGGGGAACAAAAGCCGGCACATATGGCGCGGGCTGCCGTGGAATCCATTGCTTATCAAACAATGGATGTACTGAAAGCGATGGAAGCGGACGCAGGAACTTGCCATCAAAGAATTACGGGTGGATGGTGGTGCAACGGCTAATAACCTGCTCATGCAATTCCAGGCAGATCTGCTGAATTGTAAAGTGATCCGCCCGGAGATCACAGAAACGACTGCGCTGGGTGCTGCCTATCTTGCCGGGTTGGCCACGGGATTCTGGGATAGCGTGGACAGCATCCGGCAACTGTGGAAATCAGAAAGGGAATTTGTTCCGGCTGCTGAAAACATCGGCATGAAAGAAAAAATAGCCGGATGGGAAAAAGCGATACATACTGCCCGCGTATGGAGTGAAAAATAAAAATTAACCAGTCAAATCTTAAAACAATTACATGAGCCCATTTGTTGCTGAGTATATCGGCACCATGCTACTGGTTTTATTAGGAAATGGCGTAGTTGCCAATGTTGTATTGACCGATACGAAAGGACATAACGGGGGATGGATTGTCATCACGACGGGCTGGGGGCTGGCTGTATTTGTAGGCGTGGTGGTTGCAGCGCCTGTAAGTGGTGCACATCTCAATCCGGCTGTTACACTGGCATTGGCGATTGGCGGAAAATTTGCCTGGGCTAATGTATTGTCCTATCTGGTTGCCCAGATGCTCGGCGCCATGACCGGCGCATTGCTGGTCTGGCTGATGTACCGCGATCATTTTAACCGGACGAACGATCCGGCATTACAACTGGCTTCCTTTTGTACGGCTCCGGCTATTTATAATCCGCTTGCCAATATCTTCAGCGAAGCGATGGGAACATTTGTACTGACCTATTCGGTTTTTTATATCACCGGGGCTGAAATTACTTCAAGTAAAACGCTGATCGGCCTGGGTTCTGTTGGTGCATTACCTGTAGCCTTAATTGTTTGGGTGATCGGATTATCCCTGGGTGGCACCACGGGCTATGCCATCAATCCGGCGCGGGATCTCGGGCCGCGTATCATGCATGCGTTGCTGCCCATGAAAAACAAAGGCAAAACCAACTGGTCTTATGCCTGGATTCCGGTGCTGGGGCCATTGCTGGGCGGAATGATCGGGGCAGTGGTTTATTTGGCGCTGCGGTAAAAAAGTTGATGGTTGATGGACGAGCGTGTCCATCCACCATCAACGAAATTATCCCTCCTTCCGTCCCCTCTGCCGCTAAAACAATTCCGCTGATCCCGAATCGGGAAAGTCTTAACTTAATAGGGCTTTCCTGTATTTCACCAAAATAATCATCATATGCTTAACCTTAACCGAACATCCATTGCATTTGCAGCCGGTATTTTCTTTTTCTGCGGAATGACTGCGCAGGGTCAGGGCGTTGTCAGCACGCCACGGGCGCCCAGTCCGGCGGCCAGCGTTTCTCAAACCATTGGGATTTCAACCATCACAGTAAATTATTCAAGGCCTTCCGTAAAAGGCAGGGAGATCTGGGGAAAACTGGTTCCCTACGGTTGGAATGTGGATGGATTTGGAGGGGGCAACCCGGCGCCCTGGCGCGCGGGGGCGAATGAAAATACCGTTCTTACCATAACACATCCGGCAACCATTGAAGGTCACCTTGTTCCGGCGGGATCTTATGGATTATTTTTTACCGTCAATAAAGACAATACCGGAGAAGTTGTTTTGTCGAAGGATAGTAAGTCGTGGGGTAGTTTCTGGTACGATCCGAAACAGGATGAAATGAAGGAGAAGATCAATTTAAAAGATGGCCCGCAAACCGAAATGCTGACCTATGATTTCCGGGAAATCACGGCAAACAGCGCAGAGCTTGTACTGAGCTGGGAAAAAAAGCAGTTTCCGGTGAAGATCGGATTTGCCGTTGATGATATAGTGATGGCCAATGCGGTTGAACAGTTAAAAGGTCCGGTTGGATTTACCTGGGAAGGATATGCGAGTGCAGCCCAGTATTCGCTGCAAAACAAAGTGGATCTGGAACAGGGGCTTAAATGGGCGGATCTCGCCCTGAACAGCATAATAGTTTTACAACCCTTAACCTGAAAGCCGGATTCCTGAATCAGACGGGCCATACGTCAGAGGGAGAAAAAGTAATGAAAGATGCCATTGCCGTTGCAACCGAGAATGAATTGAATCAATACGGCTACCAGTTGCTGAACCAGCAACAACCGGACAAGGCCATTGAAACATTTATCCTGAATACCCAGCGAAATCCAAAAAGCGCCAATGCCTGGGATAGTCTGGGAGAAGGATACGCGATTAAAGGGGATAAAAAGAACGCGATTCTCAGTTTCAAAAAGTCGCTGGGTCTGAATCCTCCACCGAATACAAAAGCTAATTCGGAAAAATATCTGAAGCAGCTGGGCGCCATGTAAACGGATATACAAGGCCCTGGCTTGCGCCGGGGTCTTGTATATCCGTTCCGGTGTTACCCTGCCGGAATCCCGGCCGCGGGATCTGCTGACAATTGGGTTGGGCGGCACCTGGCGGAAGGTCGACAATGACCCCTCTGGTCTCTCTCTGGTCTCTCTCTGGCAATACACGCTGGTCGTATGTGAACGGACTTAAAACAGCATCGATAAAATAGCCTCATTTTTCCGAAAATCACCGTCGCAGGACACTGAATTGTTCCTGGATTCGCTGTGTTTTATACAACCGATGGTCGGTTAAACGGGCTCCGATAACTAAAAAAAGGCCGCCTCTTATATTTGAGATGACCTTGTGCATTGCCCGGTATGCTTTATGCTTATAACTTTTCGACTACTTTATAAGTGGTCCATTCGCCGGCTAAAGAAGATTTCAGCACTTTTATTTGCGAATCGTTTTCAAGCGTAACATAATATTCCGTTCCGTTATCATCACTCATTTCAAAAAGGTCACTGATCCAATAATTGGAATAATCCTTTTTCAATGAGGTTAAAAGCTGAAGCGGAAGCTGCGTTGTGCTGATGAACCGGGTGACTGCCAGCTGATCGCCATTAGGCAAATAATAGGCGGATAGTGTCATATTGTTTATCCGGAAAGAAGCTTTTATAAAATTTCTATTGCTTTCCCATTTAACCTCCTGGGCGTTGACGAACTCCCGGTTAAAACTGGTCAATACCTTACTATTGATGTTGGGAACATCTGCTGCGAAGCTGAAGCTGCTGATACCAACCAGTACCAGGGCTAAAATCAGGATTCTCTTTTTCATTGTCTTATTTTTTAATTGGTTTTGTTTCATTGTTGACATAACAAAGATAAGGGTTAAGGTATGTACTATGCAATACATAGTAATATGAGTGGCATAATAATATGTATGAACGGCAATAAGTGGGTATTACCGGGCGGGAATTCTTAATATTCTCAGGAAATGGGGATTAGGAGGGCGAATTTCATGTAATGGAAAGCAGTTTAGCGTAATTATTCTCCTTCATTTACAATTTTTCAGCTGGAGAGCAAGGGACGGTCCTTAACTTTAAATGTCAAATTTTTATATGCTGTTCAATAAAGCCCGATCCCTGTTTATTGTTTTTCTTCTTCCTGCCTTTCTTTTTGCCCAGGATTCAGATACCAGTTATGCTGAGCGTCTTGGCTTTCCAAAAGGGGCAAAAGTGGTGATCCTGCATGTGGATGATGCGGGGATGAGCTACAGCTCCAATCAGGGCGCTATTAAGGCTTTAACAAAAGGCGTTGCTACTTCTGTCAGTGTGATGATGCCCTGCGCCTGGGTTCCGGGCTTTATCCATTTTCTTAAAGAACATCCGGGTACCGATGCCGGTCTGCACCTGACCCTTACCTCAGAATGGAAGGATTATCGCTGGCAGCCATTGGCAGGAAAGGAAAATGTTCCCGGACTCACCGATCCGGAAGGTTGTCTTTGGCCGGCTGTAGACGACGTGGTAAAACACGCTACGGCCGATGAGGTAGAGAAAGAGATGATCGCTCAGCTCGACCGTGCCCGCGCTATGGGATTTGAACCCACACACCTGGATACCCATATGGGAACCGTATTCGGAACAGCAGAATTCCTGATGCGGTATGTGAACCTGGGAATAAAGAATCATATTCCGGTAATGGTTCCCGGGGGGAAGGATGAACTCATAAAGGAGCAGATGCATTTATCGGATGCATTTATTGATCAGGTTCGCCAAATCGGGAAAATGCTCTGGAATGCCGGACTACCCGTATTGGATGATCTGCACAATACAACCTACGAATGGAAGATACCAGCAGATATCGCAGACAACGACCGGCAATTGCAGGCTTATAAAACCGCAAAATATATTGATGCGCTGAAATCCCTTAAGCCCGGCATTACGATGATCATCATGCACTGCACGGATCCTTCTCCCGTATTCAAATATATTAGCGGCAGCGGACCGGTGCGCAAAGGAGATTTGCTGACCATGATCAATCCGGTATTTAAAAAGGCATTGCAGGATCAGGGAATCATTCTGACCACCTGGAGGGAATTGAAGGAGAGAAGAGATAGGATTCATTAAATCCACGGCGTTCAGTCGCGCATCCGGGAGCCTGACCCGTCGGATAATTCTGGAACTGTGGGTTAAGACAAAGTAAAAAGCAAAAATGAGATTTCCATTTTTGCTTTTTACTTTTTATCTGCTGTACGATCAGATCTATTGTACGATCAGTTTGCCCACCATCACAACGTGAATACTGCAAAAATAATCGTCGCTTTCCTCGACGGACATTTTCCAGGATTTCCCGGGCGCCAGACTTTTGGAGCTCCAGGTATTATTCGGTACCTGGGTTACATCATGCGCAACGATGTCCTTATTGATCCAGACCACAGTATCGCCTTTATGAACCGTAAGTTCCGCCGGTTGAAATTTCATCTGGGATATCATTACCGTATCGGTTTTGGGGACATACTTTTCAGGGGCGGAAGAACAACTGCTCAGCACAATGAGGGGAAATGCCAGGATCAGCAGGCTGTTTCCCCGGGGGTTTCGGATATTCATTACTTGGAGATATGACTTTGGACCATTTCAGCATGTTCCAAATGGATTTTCAATGTTGGGACAACTGCCTGCAGCAGGGCCTTTAATTCTCCATTTTGCGCCTGGGGAATGAGCACGCTTTCGACGGCCGAAATAACGGCTTTATGGTAAGCTACCTCGTTGTCGATATAAGCTTTATCAAAGCTCTTCCGCGGATTTTGCATTCAGCATCTTCCCGGTCTTTTTGGCATCGGCGACCATTTTCTTACTGACGGCGTTATCCTTTGGTGTTACTTTCAGCTTGGTTACCAGGGCAACCGCCTGATCGATAACTGACTGATGATCTGCGGCCATCGTCTGGGCAAATTTCAGGATTTCCGCATTCTTAGATTTTTTCTGCGCGATTTTTGAAAAATCGATATCATTCTGATTGGCAACAACGGCTACGGAAGCAATTTCATCATCAGCGAGTTTTGGGGCTTTCTGGGCAAATCCGGATTGTGGCTGAATAAATAGTAAAGCCATGGCAAAAACTGTCCCGGCTGCGAAGATTCTAGTCATTTTCATTTTCCTGATTTTAATTGGTTGAATACCAATTAGAGTTGCCGTATTAAAAAAGGTTACAGAAAATTATTAAGTATTTTTGTAACGTTTTCAGGCCGTGGAACTCTAATCCCCAGATTTATGGACAATTTCAATCACCTGCATCCTTCCGGAACAGAAGCGATTTCTGATCATGAAATTATTTCCCGTATCTTAAAGGGAGAGAAGGATTACTATGCCCTCATCATCAGACGCTATAATGCCCGGCTTTACCGGGTGGGGATGTCTATCATCAATGATGATGCGGAAGTGGAAGATGTCATGCAGGTGGCATATATAAAAGCATACGAGAATCTGGGAAAGTTTGCCTTTAAATCCAGCTTTTCCACCTGGCTGACCAGGATACTCATCAATGAAAGCCTGTTGCGGCTTAAAAAAAGAAAATTGTCCTTACACCTGAATGATCTTATGATGAATAATGAAATCCCCTCTTTCTATCCCGCAGATGCACAAACCCCTGCATCCCAAACCATCAATGCGGAATTAAAGACCATTTTGGAGGAAGCCATTAAACAGCTTCCCGAAATATACAGGACGGTATTTGTGATGCGGGAAATTGAGAACATGAATATCGTGGAGACGAAGGAATGCCTGGAGATCAGTGAAGCCAATGTGAAAGTAAGGCTGAACCGCGCCAAAACGCTTTTAAGAGAATCCTTAAGTCACTATTATAAGAAAGAAGATATTCTCCATTTTCATCTTTCCCGCTGCGACAGGATGGTGGAGAATGTATATTCCCGGCTCCGGGAACTTCATATTTACTGACCCTCCCTCAATATTTTTACTTTTATTCCCTGCAGGCTGGAATTGATTAAGAGCTGGCAGGACAGGCGGATATCCTTCCGGGGCATGGTAATTTTTCTGATCGTGGATTCTTCATTTCTTTCCATGGAACCCAATGCGGAATGGTCGCTCAGGATCTCCACCATACAGGTGCCACAGCGCCCCATTCCCCTGCATTCTCCAAATTCTTCTGTGTAAATCTTATCGTATATCAGCATCATCAGGTTCCGGTATTCCCCTTCAATGGTTTCCAGCTCATAAACGTCTTCTTCATAAAGGACGGTAATCTGAATCCGGTTTTGCTGAGCAGGGGAAGAAAGATCCGGCATGATCTATAAAGAAGATTTTAAATTCCAGAACGCATCTTCGTAACGATCTTCTTCCTCCGGCCGGGTGGCTTCCTTCAATAGTTTGCCAATCCGCTCCAGCTGATCGGGCTGTAAAATCTTTTCCAGATGGGGAAACAACTCCCTTTCTTCAAAACGGATATGTTTATCCAGCTGGTCAGCCAGCCGGAGCAGTTTTTCGCCTGCGGGAACATCCTGTATAATCAAAAGCGATTCAACCAGCTGGCGGATCTGTGCATGTTCTTCCTTTGCTTTGATGATGAGGGGATCTGAGGCTGGAATAAACAGGATCTCCTCTTCTTCGCTGAAATGAGGCAGCAGATGATGCTTCCAGAAATATTCAGCATACGGAATCATGCGGGCGGATGCCGTATTGTTTTTTATTCCCTGCCGTATTTTCCATCCGAACAGTAAACTGAAATGGTGTTCCCTGGAAAGTTGTACCAGGCTTTGATTTCTTTTAATGGGTTTGGTGGTGCTACTCATGAAGGGTTTATCTTTTAAGCGAAATGCGTTATACAATACTTTTAAATCCCTGTTCCCTGAAATAATTTATTCTAAGCAGGAACATCTCAGCCATCTTATCGGCACGCCATTTGGCTTCTTTTGCTTTTTCGCCGCTGAATTGTTCATCCAGCGTTTGCCTGAATAATTTAAGCCACTGTTCAAAATGGGATTTATCGACAGGCAGGCTGGCATGTGGCGGGAACGGACTTCCCGTATACGTGTGTTCTCCCAGCAAAACTGTTTGCCAGAACCGGTACATCTTTTCCAGGTGTACCGGCCACCTGTCCTGGATCCTTTCGTTGAAGATGGGCGCCAGCAGTTCATCCGATCTTACTTTTCCGTAAAAACTGTCCACCAGGTTCCTGATATCATCCAGGTTCAGTAAATCTTTTTTATCATCCATACAGGTCACGGTTTAATAGAAATATAAGTAACGAAATAATAAAGCGCCCAGCCAAAAAATCCGATGATCAGGATCCAGACCCAGGAAGGAATGGTTTGGGGGGTTTCACTGCCGGCGATCAGGAATTTTTTCTGATCGCCTTTGCCATAAGCATTGATCATCAGCGGCAACACGCCGTCCACGATGGCATTTTCTTTTATGCCTTCCACGGCAATGGACGGACCGTTTCTCACCATAAAGGGGATGATCCGAACCCCTTCTTTGCCGCCGGGATCCCGGCTGACGATCTGGAGACTGTGACTGCCATCGACCAGTTTCCGGGTATCCAGTTCAAAACTGGCCGGCGAGGCAAAGGTAGCAATGGGTTTGGGATCGCCATCCAGAAAAATGAATATGGTGCTTTTGTCATCCATCTTATTCAGGATTTAATATGAGTCTTTTGATGTGCTGCGCTGATTCTTCTCCCGGACGGATCAGCCATTTTACGGAATAAAAAAGCGTAAACAATACAATGACCACGGCCACGCTCACAATGAAATAGTCCCATTTCCCGGAGGGGCCGGCGCCATGGGTGATGCCGCGCAAAATCTTTGGTTGCTGGGCTTCGCAGGCGGGGCAGGCCAGGCCGCAGAGATGGAACAGTAACCCGGTAAGCAAAATCAATATTCTTTTCATTTATTGTTTGATGTTATTTTCAGAAAGTCAACCACTTTTTTCACTTCATCCACGGTAACGGCTTTGCCGTTATTCCCCCAGCTCGATTTCTCATGATTCATGATAGCTGTAATTTCTTCCGCACTCAGATTATTGTTGGTTCCTACGGCCGGCATGGGCCCGAACCCTTCCTGAATACGTCCGGTATAGCCGTTCATAATGATGTTGATCATGGTTTCCGGATTTTCGTCCAGCACGATCGGGCTTCCTTTCAGGGGCGGGAAAGCGCCTTTCAAACCTTCTCCGTTTGCCTGATGGCAGCTCTGGCAGTTAGCTGTGTACAGGGCAACGCCATCTGCTGCCGCAGGCTTGCTGGCGCCATTGGCAGCAGACTCAACTTCTTTTTTATAAAGAAATTCCGGCGCGGGTTTTCCGTCAGGAAGTTTTGTTTGTTTTAAAGACTGGAGATAGGCAACGAGGTACAGCGCATCGGGCTTTGCCACAACCTTGCCGGGCTGCCCGTTGAGAAAATCCCTGGGTACATTCACTACGATATCTCCCTTAGCGGCACTGTCTTTTATTTCAAAAAGCCAGGGATAGGCCGGCATTACCGATGCTTCCACTACACTTCTCGGATTGAAGAGGTGCACCAGATTCCATTCTTTGCTGGGTTGTCTTTTTCCGATATTGCTGAGGTCCGGGCCGGTTCTCTCCGAGCCCATCAGGGTAGCTGTATTGCGCCAGAAATCGGTACGGTGGTTTCCTGCATAGTCTGCGGCAATGGACGGGCGTTCGCCCCATACTTTATCCATATCCACATTCCGCACCTGCTGGGTATGGCAGGCTACGCAGCCATTGGCAATATAAATGGCTTTTCCCTTTACAGCATCTGCACTCAGGGGTTCGGCATTGGGCAGTGGCGCAAAATTCTTTTGATTGTTCAGGGCAGGAACAATGGCTACCAGAACAGTTAAGCCTGCAAAGAACAGGAAAGCGGTTCTGAATAATATTTTATGGTTATCAAATAATTCCATGATGCATTAATAATTAATTAGCTGCTGCAGATTTCTTTTCAAGTTTTTCCAGCGCCAGATCCTTCACATCCGGTTCATTGCTTCCGGCGAGCATTTTATAAATGTTATAGGCAAAAAATAAATGGGAGAACCACATCAGGCTTCCCCCGATGGCGCGCCATAACCAGTAAGGGGCCATAAACACGACGCCGTCGATAAAAGGTTTTCCCGCCACCCACATCATTCCTTTAAGCGTGGCGCCGTACATCAGGGGAACGGTATAGAATAATAATCCGATCAGGGCCAGCCAGAAATGCGCGCCCACGGTGATCTGTGGCGGTTCCTTACCCGTTAATCGCGGAATGACTGCATAGATGCCGGCCCACACAAAAAAGCAGATGATGCCGTACATGGTCATATGGGAATGCGCCACGGTGAAATCCGTGAAATGCCAGAATAAGTTGGTGGAACGGAACGCCTCGGCGGTTCCCTGGGTGGATCCGGTAAAATAGAAGATGATGCCTACCAGAAAGAAGGGCAGGGTATAGCTTCCCGGAATTTTATACCAGGCGCCTTTGAAGGTCATAAGAAAATTGGTGGTGCCGGCCACAACCGGAATGACCATGCCCATGCTGCCCACAATGGCCACGGTCTGCAGCCACCAGGGGATCGGACTGAAAACAAAATGATGGGATCCGATTAAGGTATAAAAAAGGATTTGCGTCCAGAAGGCGAGGATGCCCAGACTGTAAGAATAAATCGGCTTGTTTAATTGCTGCGGCAGAAAATAGTATACGATGCCGAGGGTAAACAGCATGAACCACATGCCGACGCCCTGGTGCATGTAATAACCCTGCGCGATGGTTTCGCCGAGCCCGTCCTGCCACCAGGGACCGTAAGCCACCACCATAATAACGAGCGCAAAAATGACGGATGAAATAATATACCAGTTGGAGATGTAAATTTCTTTGGTGGTTCGTTTGGCAACGGTCTTTAAAAAATTACTCAGGGTAAGGAGCAGTCCGATTCCGAACAATGCCATGACCGGCCAGATATATTCCCGGTATTCGCCTCCGCCGTTATTGATGCCGGCCATCAGGCAGATGGTCCCCAATATAACGGACGCGTTGATGAGAATCAGGGTCCACCAGCCTTTTTTAATACTGGCCAGCGGCGTATTGCTCACCATGGGAACGATATAATAGCCGAGGCCCAGCATGGCCAGTGATGCCCAGCCCCAGAATACAGCATTGGTATGAACCGGACGAAGCCGTCCGAAACTTAACCAGCTTAGGTGGTCGGCATCCGGAGCGACGAATTTTATTCCCAGGTATTCGCCGATGCTGGTGCCGAATAATAGCCAGAAGGTGGCTGTACCAATGTACCACAGGATGAGTTTTGACAATGCCGGATCAATATTTGGCCGCTTTAATGCTTTCTTTTTAATGGCCACCACCGGCAGACCGGTATTGGTTTTAATATTGATAAGACCCTTTTCATCTTCTGCCTTCTCGTATCCGGAAAGTTCCCGGTTGCTGAGCTGAAAATCCAGCGCCTGCTTGCGTTTCAGCAGTGCTTTTTCCATTTCTCCCTCCGGCAGGGAAGCCAGCCAGGCAGCCAGTTTTTCTGCTTCTTCCCGGGCCCGTCTGATTCGGGTCTGTTTTAAAACATTCAACACTTTTACCAGCATCAGTACGATGCCAAGCAAAACCGGAATCAGCACCAGGCCGATTACGATCAGAAAACCGGCTTCACTGAAGATGTTGGTTGAGCCGGAAGGGGATTGGGCAAAGATCCTTACCGGAAAAGTTAATATCAGCAGCACCAATCCGGTGCTGCCGGCTGCGGAAGAAAAACCGGAAGATCTCTTTCCTGAATCTTTCTGCCGCTTCAGATTTAACAGGGTTTCGATTTGTTTACTGTCCAGATTGCTGAGGTATTGCTGAAAACGATTGTCTTCATTTTCAGCAGTAAGCTTTTTATTGGCTTCCACCACTTCCCTGGTTTTAATTTTCAGGTAAATAACCGCAATCAGGAGAAGCAGCAGGAGCAGGGAAAGACAAAGGATCAATCCCAGGGGTTGGTGCAGGCTAGTCATAAAATATATTAATACCTTTTTGTCTCTTATTGATTCAAAAAAAATTAACGTTGTTTCAGAAAGGCCAGGTTCTTTTCAAACTGCTCGTAAAAAGTGCCCAGCCTGGCCTCCTGTAAAGTGTCGGCCAGTTCCTTCCTTATTTTTTTAAATTCATGGTGAATGGGGCAGGGTTTGGACTCCGAACAAAAATCGAGACCCAGCGCGCATCCGGAAAAGATCTTGTCGCCATCAACCGCCTTCACGATATCGGCAAGTGAATATTTTAAGGATTGTTTATCGAGGTAAAAACCACCGTTCGGTCCTTTTAAGGACTGGACCAGTCCGCGACGGCTGAGGTTTTGCAGGATCTTGGCAATAAAATACTCCGGGGAATCAATTCCCTTTGCAATTTCCTTAATGCCTGTTTTGTATCCGTTCTTTGATTTCTGGGCGATAAAAATCATAGCCCGAATAGCGTATTCACAGGTTTTAGAAAACATTCCGTCGGTTTTATGGATGCAAAAATAATTAAAACTCTTAATAAAAGACTTTTATATCCTTTTTTATTTCTCCCGGATTGAGATTGTTTTGAACAAGCCCGAACAAAAAGCCGGTTAAATTGTAAAAGCTGTAAATACAACAGCATGAAACGTACAGCAAAAGCACATTGGAACGGAACATTGAAAGAGGGCAGGGGGGAAATTTCCACCCAGAGCACCACGTTAAATAAAACGCAGTATTCTTTTAAGACCCGTTTTGAGCAGGGTGTCGGAACCAATCCGGAAGAACTGATCGCGGCGGCGCATGCCGGCTGTTTTACCATGGCGGTTGGAGCAGCATTAACCCAGGCTGGCTTTACGCCGGGAGACCTGGATACCGATGCAACGCTCGATCTGGATATGGCGACTTTGACCATTACGGGTATTCACCTTGAATTGAAAGGTTCAGTTGTTGCCGGAGTAAATGAAGCGAAATTTAAAGAGATTGCGGAGGGAGCAAAAGCCAATTGTATTGTTTCAAAAGCATTGAGTGTGCCGATTACATTGAATGTCAGTTATAAATAGATTCATTACCAGATGGATTACAGATCGCTGGCTGCAAAGCCGGCTTTTTTGTGTGTACCAGTGTCGGATTTCTGCGTATGTATACGGAAAATGCTGCATATTCCGGGCTGGCAGGTGAAGAATCGAAACCAAAAAATAAGAAATGAGAGCAAATGAAGTTCCTTTATCCCGGCTATCTTTAATAAAATTTATGATGACCACATCCCTGTTTGCCGGGCTTTTCCTGGCCTGCAATGCACAGCGTAAAACGCTTGTCCCCGGAGATACTGTGCCGTCTTTCTCCCTGAAAGACCAGAATGATAGTCTTTTTAATGTTTCAGATTATATCGGGAAGAAAATCCTGGTGATCTATTTCTATCCGAAGGACGAAAGCCCTGTTTGCACCAGGGAAGCCTGTTCCTTCAGGGATAGCTATTCGGATTTTACCAATGCAGGAGCCATGGTTGTGGGCGTCAATTCAGCGTCAGTGGAAAGCCATAAACATTTTCAGCTCAATCATCAATTGCCTTTTACGCTTCTCAGCGATCCGGGTAATAAGGTCCTGAAATTATTTGGCGTTAAAAGCAAGTTCATAATATCCGGCAGGGAAACCTTTGTGATCGATAAATCAGGAAAGATCCGGTTCACCTATGACTCTTTCACGAACGGCCCCGCGCATGAGGCGGAAGCGCTGAAGTTTATTAAGACGCTGGAGTAAGAGCGTATTGTATACGTGATAGTGACGGACATCAGGTTCGAATTCGCGCCTCAAGTACATCCACTATCCACGTTATACTATCAACCGTTCAGATATTTAAAAAACCTCTCGTATTCCCCTCTTCATTTCCCGCCTTATAATAACTGCGGAAGTATTCATCTGCTGAAATGGCGCCGCTTCCTTTTATGGCGAAAAGGATCAGTAAAAGCAGGACGATAACCGAAAGGACCAATTCGAAACTACTTTCATTGGCTGCTTTAATATTTACAAAAAAAGTGGCAATGACCAGTATCGGAATTTGCACGATGGAAGAAGTACGTGTAAAAAGACCGCAGGCAATAAATAGCCCGCCCAGCATATTAATAACAGCAACCAGCAATGACAATATATCTGAATATCGAGCGCGCCTAGCGCATTGCCGCGATAAAGCAGCGCTTCCTGATCGCCCGGCCGCAGCGTCAGCGCTTTGTCGAGATGCGCGAGTGCTTCGGCGTCGCGCTTGAGCATATGCAGGACATTGGCGAAATTGACAAGCGCATCGGGCGCGGTCGGATTGATCCTGAGGGCCGACGACATCAGGCGACGGGCTTCGCCCATCTGGCCGCTTTGCGCCTTGATCAGGCCGAGCAGATGCAGCGCGTCGAAATTATTCGGCGCCGCCTTCAGCGCGCGGGCATAGAGTTTTTCGGCTTCGCGCAGACGTCCCTGCTGATGCAGGCTCAGCGCCTCTTGCAGGGTCTGCGCTATATGGAAGGGCCTTGACTGCACGGCGGCGCAATTGCGCACGGCCGCCGCAGGCAGTCAATCCGGCCTTGGCCCGCTAGTAATTGTAATAGGCCCGCTTGCGCGAGCGGCTCGCCGATGCCCGCGGGTTGTAGAACGAATTGCGCTGGCAGAAGCCGCCAATTCCGCTCACCGTCGCCATGCATTGGTTCCAGTCGAGAAGCCGCAATACGATGAGCCGCTCATGCGCCCGCCATAGACGGCGCACCACGGATAGGGATCGTAGGGCAGGGCACTGGCAGGCGCTTGAGCTAGCACCGTCGTCGACAAGGCGAGCCTCGCCAGCACGATTGTCCGAATGCGCATCGCATGCCTCCTTTCATGGGCTGTCCAGCGACGACACAACCCACAGCATACCCGGCGCGCGCGGATGCGCGAACTCCTTGTCAAATGCGCATGAAGGCCCGTGCTAGTGCGCGGTGCGACGTTGCCCCGACCGCGGATTGTAGAACTGGTTGTGTTCGCAGAATCCGCCGATGCCGCTCACGGTCGCCCGGCATTGGTCAAGGGTGAGAAATCCGCAGTTCGAAGCGCCGCTCGCGTCGCCGCCGGAGTTGCGCACCACGGATAAGCATCGTAGGGCAGGTCGTACGCGCGCACCGTGCCTGGGACAAACAACGTCGAAAGAACAATGGCGCCGAGAACGGTGAACCGCATTGCAAATCTCTGTTTGTAATGTGCGGAGAGAGCACCGGACGCTGCCGATTTAGTTCGCCGCGCGGCGCTCAGTTTTTCTGTACCCAAAACTGGTACATGCCGGAAAAAGTATCCGGATACTTCGTCTCAACCTCTTGCCAGCGATCAAGATCCGCGAGCGACCAGCCCGCCGCGGCGAACTGCGCCGCTGGCGCATCAGCACGGGGAGATCGAATTCGAAGCCGATAAATTTCAGTCCGTTCTCGCGGATGAAATCTTTGATCACCGGAATCGTCACGCGCGCTTCGTGCACGTGAAAGAGAAGATCGCGGCACTCGCCGTCGTGAAAAAGTCGGTGAAGCGCGTGACGCTCGCAAGCGGCGTTGCCAGAAGCTCCTGGCGGCAGCGACGGATGTCGTGGGGCGTTGCGCCGAATTTGCGCTCGGCGATGAACATGCGCGCAGCCGCGACGTCGCCGCGACCGACATCGCTGTAGAACGCAAGATGCATCAGACCACCGGGTCGCAGGAGCGACAGCAGGATGCGCCAACCGGCAAGCGGATCTGCCATGTGATGGAGGACGCCGCATGCATCGATCACGTCGAAGTTGCGGTCGATCGACCCGAGTTTAAGAATATCCGCCTGCGCGTAGTCGATGCGCGAGGCGAGCTCGGCAGGCGTCTTGCGTCTCGCATAGCACAGGCTCGTCAGGCTCAGGTCGATCGCAAGCGCCTGCGCGCCCTTATGTTTTTGCACCGATCCGATGGCGACCTGGCCGGTCCCGCAGCCGGCGATCAGCATATCGAGCGCGCTGGTTTTTCCGAGCGGCGTGAAGGCGGCCGTCGGAAATTGGTCGCGTAAATATTGATCGATCGGCATCGGCGCGATTGTCCGGCGATGTGCACCCAGCGCGGGTAGGGGTTCTCCTCGTATTGCTGGCGCACGCGCTGCGAGACTTCGTCTTCGATTTGGGTGAGGCGCGGAATTAAATCGCGCAGTTGCAGCTCCTGCGCGGGCTCGCGCAGTTGCTGCGTTAGCACCGCGTCGATAAGCGGATTCCTTTCCGTTCGAGCAGCACTGATGCGCTGGGCAGCGTGTGCAGCGGCGCGTACATCGCGAGCGCGGCGATTTGCATCGCGCTCGGCGAAGCGCCGGAGCGCGCGCGCCGGAGGTCTTCCAGCTGCACGTCTTCGTCGGGTGTTGTGGCGAAGACATATTCGTTGATGAAACACTGTCGCGCGAGCGCGCAGGCGAAGCCGAGGATGAGGTCGGCGACCGGTTTGCCGGCCGTCGCGGCACTGGCAAGCGAAGCGCGTAACGCAGTCAGCAGGCGTTCGAATGCGACATCGCGAATCGGCGTCGATTGCAGAAGAACGAGCAGCAGCGGGTTGTCCGCGATTGCGGCAAGTCCGGCCTCGCCGGACAGTTCGCTCTCGCCGAGCCTTTTCGGCCAAGCCGCCATTTGCCGGCGCAAGGCTTCATCGAGCTGCGGCAGAAGCGACGTGAGCGTTCCACGAATTCCGGAATATTGCTGGAAGAGTTGCGGCATCAGCGCGAGCGCGTGCGCGTAGAAAACCGAAGCGTCCTTCGCCTTGCCCTGCGCGTGAAAACGCGCGCGAGATTGTTGTGCGCCTCCGTGTGATCGGGATTGAGCGCTACGACGCGTTTGTAGCTGCGCGCTGCATCGTCAAGCTTGCCAGCGCTTTCGAGCGCCAGCGCATCCAGAAACATTTTGTTGATTTGACTGCCCGCGGGCTCGGCGGCGCGCGCGTCCGGCGGGCCATGCTTAAGCGTGGCGCGGCGTTGTTTCCGGTTCATCGGCCTTAATTTCCTTGAGTGGCGAGCTTTAAAACGTCAGCCGGCGTCCCGATTTTCAAAAATCCGCTGTTTGACCGTGCAAGGTGGATTTTATACTGCCTTCTCTCATACGGAGACGTGGCCGAGTGGCTGAAGGCGGCGGTTTGCTAAACCACATGCCCATGTATTGCCTGGTCACCGCCTCTACCGTCACGCGTTAGATTTCAAGCACCTGGCGCCAGAGCTCGCAAGCTCCATCACCTCTAATCACCGCGTGTCCCCATCAGTCCGGGCCCAATTCCGGGCCCAATTCTGAGCGCTGCGGAGCGAGCTGCTTGCCAAGGGCAGGGCTAGCGCCAGCCAACGCACCAGCGGCCACGGCTGGGCGAAATACCCGCTAATCGCCGGATGCCGGCTCGGGTTAGGGTGCCGCAATTATTCGCGCTCATCCAGGAGAGCATCGATCAAGCCGTCCCTAACGATGACCGTGAGCAGTCGTTCGATGAATTCGGTCTTGGTGGTGTGACGTCCACGGGCAGCCCGAACGATCGCATCATGGACGTCCAATGTGAGACGTATAAGCAGACGCTTTTCTGCCCTGAGCTTGGACATCGGACTCGCAGTGCACAAAGCAATGTCCCGCTAAGTGCCAATAGCGGACATTGCGTTCTGACATTGGCCAACCTTATTCAATTCGCTCAGCTCCACAGCGCCATCAGACGCCCGGCCACCGCGCTTACGTTTCATGTACAGTCTATTACGCTCGGGGTTATTTGTTGGATGTATAATTTCCTGCGCGGCAAGAGGACCTAAACATGGCCGACTGGCTGCTCAATTTGCCAATCTTTTGGATGGCGTTGCTCGTTTTCGGCTTCACGTACTTGCTGGCTGCAGGAATCTGCGGGTTCGTCACGGCCCTCGCGAAGGGCGAGCGAGCCCGTGCATTCAACAATTTACCCCGGAATGCTGCCGCCATTGGGCATTATCTTCGGGCTTTTTGTCGCGTTCATTGCTGCGCAGGTCTGGAACGACAACGAACGGGCCAATACGGCGGTCGATCGTGAAGCGAGCGCGCTCAGAGCCGTCGTGGTCCTTGCCGCCGCTTTTCCGGGCGAACCGGATCGCACTCGCCGTCCTCATCCGCCGCCAGCATTGAGCAAGCCGCAACTCAGGAATGGCCGATGATGGCTCGGGACACCGCTACCCTGCGGTTTACGCCACCCTTGCTTGAGGAGACGCTCCAGTCGGCACTTGCTCTGACCCCCAATAGCGAAGGCCAGAAGACTGCGCAGCGTGAAATCACCACTGCGCTCGAAACTGCATTCGATGCCCGTCGACAGCGCAGCATCATTAGTCAGTCGCACGTCAATTTAGTGAAGTGGCTCTGCT
>CAWDEH010000001.1:0-452588 GCA_963801295.1 uncultured Chitinophagaceae bacterium | reverse complement strand
GACGGCCAGAACAGGGGCTTTCAGGCCCTGATCCATAACATCAACCGCATTGGTAATGTGGTGCCCTACAAATATTCCAATGGTTATTATGGATTCAATGATGAGGGAAACCCCGTGGCGTCGATCAACAAGGGAGGGCTGGCGCAGACTAATACCCATTATCTTAAAGGCGTTGTAGACGGGGATCTCGAAATCGTAAAAAGGATTACATTTTAAACCTTTGATCGGTTATCAACTGACCATTGACCAATCCAGGAACTTTATAAAGGATATGCAGTTCTATGACTGGCAAACAGGAGCGCCAGCGCTATACCTGGGTCCCAATTCCTTAACAAATACAAATAATATTACCAGCGTGGTAACTCTTCAGGGACTATTACAATACGATAAAAGCTGGGGTGACCACGATTTCAGTGTGCTGGCCGGATACTCCCAGGAATATACGCACTTCAGTAACCTGATGGGTTACCGGAAAGATTTTCTCAACAATTCACTCAGTGAGCTGAATGCGGGGCCTGTAGCGGGTCAGCAGGCAACCGGCTCAGCCTATGAAATTGCGTTGCAATCCTTTTTCGGTCGGGTAAATTATTCATATAAAGGAAAATATCTGCTGGAAGGCAATATCCGCGAGGACGGTTCATCCCGTTTCGCTCCCGATAACCGCTGGGGCATCTATCCATCCTTCTCTGCCGGATGGCGGATTTCAGAAGAGGAATTCTTCAGTCCGCTGAAAGCTCTTTTAACCGATTTGAAATTCAGCGCATCAAGGGGAAAACTGGGCAACCAGAATCTGAGCAGCATCCAAAACAGCAGGGGCGATCCGATAGGGAATTATCCTTATATACCAACCATTTCTTCCGGTCAGAATTATACCTTCGGAGATGCTGTTGCATCCGGTGTCGCTCCGCTCAACGGCGCCAATCCATTGATCCAGTGGGAAAGTACAACGTCCTCCGATTTTGGGTTTGATGCAAGTTTCCTGAAGGGAAAAATAACCCTAACCGCAGATTACTTTATCCGCAGTGCCGGGACAATCTGTTATTGAATATTCCGGTAGGAGCTGTTTATGGTTTTAACGGGCCTGTGCAAAACGGCGGCAGTATTCAAAACAAGGGACTGGAACTGGAACTTGGATACCCCGGACGACAAAAGGATTTTATTTACAATGTGTCGGCCAATGTTTACTTTATTTTATAAGGAATAAAGTGACGGATCTGAAAGGCACGGATCCCATCATTGACGACTACTCTTTTTTAAAGGTAGGCTATCCGATTAATTCATTTTATGGTTACCAGGCAGAAGGGCTTTTCCAGACACAGGATCAGGTGGATAAACATGCCACCCAAAGCGGAGGGATCATTGCTCCAGGCGACATCATGTATAAAGATCAGAACGGAGATGGAGTAATAAATGGCAGTGATCGCCAGTACCTTCGGTACCTATTTTCCAAAAATGACATATGGTTTTAGTATCGGATTGGGCTGGAAGGGATTCGATCTTAACCTCTTTTTGCAGGGCGCCGGTCAGGTTAAAGGACTTGTAAGGGATGTTGTGCTGGGCCAGTTACTGGATCAGACCGGCAAGCCCACGAGTATCTTCACAGATCATTGGACGCCCGAAAACCCGAATGCAAAATTCCCCCGCTTATGGAATTCGTACACACAAAATGATCCCGATTATAATATTTCTTCTTTCTGGGTGCGCAATGCAGGCTATATGCGACTTAAAAACCTGCAGGTCGGTTATACCTCGCTTCCGGATGGCTTGCGAAAGTGGGTATTCAAAAATCCAGGATATATTATAGCGGTCAGAATATTTTTACTTCCACCCAATTTTATAACTGGGTTGATCCTGAAGCACCCGCCGGTGAATCAGGGACCACTTATCCACAGGTGATAATGAATACCATTGGTCTCAATATCACTTTTTAATCGCATAAATAAACATGTATGAAAAATAAATTCATCATCCTATATAGTCTTCTAGCCCTTTTCATCTGCTCCTGCAAAAAAAATTTTTTAGACCGCCAGCCACTCGATCAATATAGCGAAACGTCCTTATGGACTTCGGCCAATGATGCCAAAGCCGCATTAAATGGCTGCTATTCCGGATTTGAGGATGGCACCTGGATTTTTTATATGCATGCGCTTCCGATGATGCGTTCAGTCCTTATCCGGGTGAAGGATTTAACGAGTATGGGAATATGGTCCTGCTCACTCCTAACCATACCCCAAACAATAAATGGAATTTCAATACTATCCAGAAATGCAACTGGTTTCTGGCCAGTATCGACAAAACACCGATGGATGATGACCTTAAAAAAAGGATGAAAGGGGAAGCCAGATTTCTGCGGGCATATAAATATTTTGTTATGTCCCAGTTGTACGGCGACGTGCCTTTGGTTACTGGCAATCTTTCAACGCAGGAAGCGGACACCGTATCCAGAACACCGAAGGATCAGGTAGTGCAATTTGTTTTGGATGAATTGGGCGCCATTGCAGCCGATCTGCCCGATAGTTATGCCGGAAGTGATGTCGGACGGATTACCAGCGGCGCGGCTTGGGCCTTAAAGGCAAGGACTGAACTGTATAACGGGAAATATGAGGATTGTGTAAATTCCTGTAATAATATAATGGGTAAATATTCGCTGTTCCCCAGTTATACCGATCTTTTCCGCATCCAGAATGAACATAACTCGGAGATCATACTGGATATAGAATATATTGAAAATGATGCGCCATTAACTTCCCTGGGAAGAAATGCACTGCATTTTCAGGGTGGTGGTGGCGGAGGATGGTATTCCATTGATCCATCACAATCGCTTGTGGACACCTATGAAATGAGCAATGGTAAAACCATCGACGATCCGTCATCCGGATATGATCCGGATCAGCCCTATCAAAACAGGGATCCGCGTTTATCGGCTACCGTGGTGGCTCCGGGTTCGCTGGTTGATGGCGTTTATTTTAATCCATTGGAGCCGGGTACCCTGGATTACTGGCTTCGGCATAATTTTACCGGATACGCGTCAAAAAAGTACGTTTCCCATTTATCTGATTTTGATGATATGTGGAATGTCGGCCTGAACATACCTCTGATCCGATATGCCGAAGTATTGTTAACTTATGCCGAAGCAAAAATTGAACTGAACCAGATTGATAATTCCGTATATGCAGCCATTAACCAGGTGCGTAACCGTGCGGGTATGCCGGATGTTGATCAGACACTGTATAATTCGCAGACGAAAATGCGGGAACTGATACGCAGGGAAAGAAGGGTGGAACTGGCTATGGAAGGTCTTCGCTGGTTTGATGTACAACGCTGGAAAATTGGTGACCAGGTGATGTCCGGACCCTTATATGGTTCCCGTCTCGGCACAGTTGATCCCAACAATGGCCATTTAACACTTTCAAATGACCGTATCCTGTCAGATCAACGAACATTTGATCCGGCAAAAAATTATCTGTGGCCTGTACCGCAACCGGAAATTGATATCAACAAAAATATAAAACAGAATCCGGGATATTAAAAGTTTGCTGACTTGAAAAGGAATTTTATATTCCGACCGATTAATTTAATAAAAATGGGAAAAGGTTTTATATTCTTATGCGGATTTTTGTCTTTACTTTTTTCTTCCTTAGATTCCGTTGCCCAGACAAATTCTTCGGATCCATTTACAAAACCAGAGCCTGCGGATTGGTACACCGGAGATATACATGTTCACCGGAGTTGTGACGGCAGCAAGCCTGTTCCATCGAGCGATCTGCCCGCTATGATGAAGGTTAATCATTTGGCAGTGATTTCTGTCCTGGGTGATATGGGCAACAATAATTCGGCTGACCGGATAGAGGACCTGCACAAGGTGGATGGCACCGATTCTCCTTTATCTGACTCCGAACAAATTATTCATTATGCGGCGGAGTGGCATTGGGATGCTACCCAATGGCAATTTCCGCATCAGGCGCTGGGCGGTCATCTGGTTTTACTTGGACTCAGGGAAGCGCATAAAATATGGAATCCGTCCGCTTATAAAGTGCTGGAATGGGCAGGGCAGCAGCATGCCGTCAGGGGCTTTGCGCACATGCAATACCTGAACAATAAAATTCAGGATACGCTCGATTGCTGCATACCCATTGATTATCCTGTTGAAGCTGCACTAAAAAATATAGAATTCGTCGCAGAGGAACAGTCGCGCGGAAGTGAAAATGGTATCCTGGCTTACTATAGGCTGCTGAACTGCGGATTCAGGCTCAGCCTCGCAGGGGGTACAGATTATCCCTGCAACCGGGTGCCCCTGGGCAGTGTATTGACTTATGTTGAAGTGCCAGGCAAAAAGATAACTTATCGAGAAGTGGATAGACGGAATTGCGGAAGGCCGTACGGTAGTGTCCCGAAACGCCCATAATGAATTCCTCAATCTGAAAGTAAACAAGACGGCAGGGCCGGGAACGATCATCCGTATTAAGAAAGAAGGGAAAGTAAATATAGGGGTTAGCTGGTCTGTCAGCAAAGAAATATCCGGTCAGATTGAGCTGGTGAGCAATGGCCGGGTGATCGCCAGGCAAAAAGGGGTGGCCAGACCGGGCAATCCCCTGGTTCTTCACGCAACACAAACATTCTCCAGGAGCGGATGGATCTGTGCACGAAGAATGGATTCCCTGGGCCGGATCCATTTTTTGCATTCCTCACCGGTATATGTTATTGTAGATGATCAGCCGATCCGGGCAAGTACGGAAGACGCGGAATATTTTGTGGCGTGGATTGATAACATTTTAAAGCGAATTGAACCCGGAGGCCCGTGGAATAAATATTTTCCAGATAATCTGGAAACCGTAAAAGCGCATTACCGGAAGGCCAGAGATATTTATAAAACCATTGTTGCGGAATCCCGGGTTATAAATAAATAGGTATTCATTTGTTAGAGGCTTCCCTGAGCCCGGGTAAAAACTGTGACAGCTTAAACCAATTTGGTGGAATCAATTAAAAACGATACTGAACTCTTTCTTTTCGTTCGTAAACATCTGTATGTTGCAGCAGTGTGCGACATACTGGACGAGATGGGATACCGGAACCAGGCAATGCATCAGCGCCTCCGCCCGTTGCTGACCGATGTTAAGAACTGCGGATTTGTGGGCAGGGCCAGAACCTTTCACTGGGTTGAAACCGACACCATTGTGGAAGAAGATCCTTACGGACTTGAAATAGAGGCCATGGATTCACTAAAGGCGGATGATGTGGTGGTTCACTCAACGGATTATAACGGAACCAATGCGCCCTGGGGCGAACTGATGTCCACGATTTCCAAGAACAAAGGAGTGGTGGGATGTGTTTGTGACAGCCAGGTGAGGGATTGCATAAAGATCATGGAAATGCATTTCCCGGTGTTCTATACCGGGATCAGACCATTGGATTCAAAGGGAAGGGGCATGGTGATTGGCTATGATGTGCCAGTGGAATGCGGAGGCGTGCTGGTGAACCCGGGAGACCTGATCTATGCTGATTTCGACGGGATCGTGGTGGTGCCGCAAGGGATAGAACTGGACGTATTTCAACGCGCAAAAGAGAAGGTGGAAAATGAAAACCATTCGCGGCGGGAACTGCTGGACGGCCGGTCGTTGCGGGAAGTTTATGATAAATACAAATCACTTTAGACGCACAGCCTTAGAGAGGGCGGACAAGGCTTTTAAGGCGGTTTAACATTTTTTATCCTCTTATGAATTCAATCAAATCTCAGAAAATCGTAGACTGGTCCCTGGTCATCATTATCAATTTTATGTGGGCGACCCAGGTTCCCGTAATCCGGCTGATCGGGGACGCTTATGGCCCCATTACCGTAGCATTTGTTCCGATGCTTCTGAGCACCATTATTTTTTTGCCCATACTCTGGATGGAAAATAAAAAGCGCAATGTAAAAATGAAATGGCGCTGGAAGGATATCCGGTATTTTGTGATACCGGGACTGATCGGTGTTTTCCTGATGCAGTATTTATACACCCTCGGATCCAGGATGACCCTGGCTGCCAATGCCGGGATTATTACCCTGACTATACCGGTTATTGTTGCTGTTTTCGCATCATTTCTTCTGAAGGAAAAACTAAATATCGTCCGGATACTCGGTTTTGTTCTGGCCATCGGAGGCGTTCTGATGACATCCCTTCCCGATATTTCCGGGGCGAATTTTAAACACGGCAGCTACCTGGGTGGTAACCTGATCTTTCTCTTTGCCTGTTGCTGCTGCGGTTTTTATAATGCCTATTGCAAATTGCTTGTGGATAAGCAATTCACAGAACTGGAAATCCTTGTGTACGGTTCCATCATCGGCAGCATTGCCAGCATTCCGTTACTGATCTGGGTTGAACCATTCCATTACTCAGCGTTTATCCATAGCAGTAAGCTGGCGTTATTCGGAGTTTTGGAATTAAGCATCATTGTTTACGGCGTATCGATGCTGCTCTTTTTTTACATTCTTAAAAGAATGGATGTAACCCAGGCGATCCTGGGGAATTACCTCCTGCCTTTTTTTATTGCGTTGCTGGGAATTCTGCTGCTGGATGAGAAGATCACATTCCTGATGTTCGCCGGCGGTATTCTTATTCTGCTGAGTACGCTGATGGTCACCATTTATGAAAATACTTTATTAAAAATGATAAAAAATAAGAAGGAATGAAAATTACGAATGTACAAGCCATTGCATTAAAGCTTCCCGAGATTTCAAGTGCTGCTGATGGAACGCAGGATGACCTGATCATTGTAGTTGAGACAGATGAAGGGATTACCGGGTACGGAGAAGTGGATACAGCCCCCGGAGTAGGAAAGGCGGTCGTGGATGCCTATATGTCGCACGGAACCTGTTACGGACTGCGTGAAGTAGTTAAAGGATCTGATCCGTTCGATTATGAGCAGATCTGGAATGATATGTGGGCCAAAACATATTACTATGGGCGCAGCGGTCCTGTCATGCATGTGATGAGTGGCATCGATATGGCGATCTGGGATATCATGGGCAAAGCGACAGGCAAACCCGTCCATAAATTATTGGGAGGAAGTTATACCGATAAGGTCCGGGCTTATGCCAGTGCTTTAATGCCTGAAAATAAGGAATCCGTAAAAAAGATGGTGGAGTCTTATATTTCCCAGGGATTCACAGCTATCAAATTCGGATGGGGACCACTTGGCTATGACGTGCATTTTGATATTGAATTAATCAAAACAGCCCGCCAGGCAGCCGGTGACAAAGTGGACATCATGATTGACATCGGCAAAAGATACCGGTTAAAATCTGCCCTGTATGTTGCAAAGGCCCTGGAACAACTGAATATTTATTGGCTGGAAGAACCCTTGCCTGCGGAAGATTATATTGGCTACCGGCGGCTTACTGAAGCTACTACCCTGCGGATTGCGACCGGAGAGGAAGAAAGCGGGCGGCTGGCTTTTGCCAGGCTGATCAACGAAACGCATGTTGATGTGATACAGCCCGATATGTCCCGTTGCGGAGGATTGACGGAAGCAAAAAAAATCGCCTCGATGGCGGCTGACCAGAATATCCTCTGTGTCCCCCATGCTTTTAAAACCGGTGTGTTGGTTGCAGCTTCCATTCAGCTGATTGCAGCCATACCACATGCCCCTTTTCTGGAGTTTTCCGTCACGGAATCCGCTATCCGGAAAGAGTTGCTGGTAAACCCTTTTAAACAGAAGGACGGATTTGTAGAAGTTCCTCAAACACCCGGATTGGGCATTGAGCTCAACCCGGACATCATCAGGAAATATGGCGTGGTAAAATAGAACGAGCCTGTTACAGCGATGGTATGAATGCTATATTTAATAAATGAATTCCATGAACCGGATGATTTCTCGGATAGAAAAGCTGAAGCCGGTTAAAAATGCAAGTCGGGTGGATGCCTTTTTAATTACATCGCCATCCTCTGTAAAATATTTCAGTGGTTATTTTTTTTATTTTGAATATGGGGCGTCCCCTTTTCACCTGCTTCCGGCAATATTAATGGTGGTTCCTGATCAGGATTCCGGTCTGATCCTGGCGGACAATGAAATGGGCCAGTCTTCATCCGTGGATCCGGCCATCAGGCTGATTCCTTATGAGAGTTATACATTTGAAGCCCCGCCCAGATCCGGCCGCAGCATGCATAACAAAGCTTTGCGAATTCATAGACAGGAACCGGCTCGGCTCCGCCCGGATCGGAATAGAGCAGGGAACGCTTCCGTTTGTCATTGCCAAATCCCTGCAGGAGCTTTACCCTTCGCTGGAATGGGTGGATGTGAGTCCGGAGATTGATCAATGCAAATTGGTTAAGGATGCGGATGAAATCGCTTTCATCCGCCAGGCTTCCGCTCTCGCGGATATCGGCCAGCAGGCAGTTTTAAAATATGCACGTGCGGGGATGCGTGAACTGGAACTTTTTGCACTGGCACATCGGGATATAGAAGCAGCTGTTGGATACCGGGTTCCGTTGATGTCGGACCTCAGCAGCGGCATGGGAACCAACTGCGGAGGCGGAATACCGACAAATAAAATAATTGAGTCGGGCGATCTGATCCTGTCCGATTTTCAGCCCTGTCTTCAGGGATACTGGGGCGATTCCTGCAACACGATGGCCGTTGGCAGTCCGACTGCCGAGCAAAAGAAAACATTTGTCCGGGTCAGGGAAGCATTGGAAATCGGGATTGGCGCAATTAAACCGGGTGTTCAGGCAAGAACTGTCGACCGGCTGATGCGGGATCACATCGGAAATTATCCTCACCACAGCGGACACAGCGTGGGAACAGCTTATCATGAATCTCCACGGATCACTCCTTACAATAACATGGAACTGAAACCAGGAATGCTGGTTGCCCTTGAACCGGCTATTTATAAGGAAGAATACGGCATCCGGCTGGAACACCTGATGCTGGTTACACCCGGGGGCTGTGAAGTGCTTACTAAATTTCAACATCGTTTTGAACAGTAATTCCGCGACAATGAAACTGGAAGAGAACATCAGTTATATGGGCTGGCCCAATTGCCTCCGGTTGAGCAATTCCGAGATAGAAATTATCATTGCCACCGATATTGGCCTTCGTATTCTTCGACTGGGATTTATTGGCGGGCAGAATATTCTTTATTTGTCTCCGGAAGACAAAGGGAAACAGGGAGGAGATGCCTGGCGGATATATGGAGGCCATCGTTTATGGCATGCGCCGGAAGCCATTCCGAGATCTTATTCTCCTGACAATAAACCGATCACCTACCAGTATGATCAGCAAACCCTGAAGATTACCCAGCCGGTGGAAGAAAGTACCGGCATTGTAAAAGAAATGGAGATCAGTTTGTCGCCTGACCTAAACCAGATTACCGTTCTGCACCGACTGATCAATCAAAATCTGTGGGAAATAAAATTGTCCGCCTGGGCTTTGTCTGCCCTCGCTCCGCAAGGCAGGGCAATCATTCCGCAGGAACCGTATGGAGAAGGGGATGCCTATTTATTACCGGCCCGTTCGCTGGCCCTCTGGAGTTATACCACCATGAAGGATCCGCGTTGGGAATGGGGAAACAAATATATCCAGGCAAGACAGGATCCATTATTGTCCTCTGAACAAAAAATCGGTGTGCTGAATAAACAGGGGTGGACGGCTTATTGCCTGAATGAAGATTTACTGATCAAGGTATTTGCGTTTGACCCAGCTGCAGATTACCCGGATTTCGGAAGTAATCAGGAGACCTATATCAATGGAAAATTCCTGGAAATGGAAACACTGGGCCCCCTGGTGAATGTGCCGCCGCAGGGGAAAACCGAGCAGGTAGAATACTGGCTGCTTTCCAGGACAAAGATCGGGGACACGGATGAAGCCATTGAGCGGGACCTTATGCCGCGGGTATCTTTCTTTCAGGATTGCATAAGTAATCTTAGAAAAAAATAGGATGTGCCTGATTTTACGGACATTAATTAAAATCGTTCATATTCTCTATCGGATTACCTTATTTTGTATATTACTTGGTCAATTTTGATTTAGTCTGTACAAAATAATAGATATGAAACCCGCTTATAAGTCGGTTTCCCTAATAGACTCAAAATCTTTTAAGGTAATCCGGCAGGACAATAAACAGGAGTTTGATTTCCCCTGGCATTTTCATCCGGAATTTGAACTTACCTATATCTCCAATAGTCAGGGTATCCGGTATGTTGGCAATAACATTGAAAATTTCTATGAAAACGATTTGGTTTTGCTGGGATCCAATTTGCCGCACTGCTGGATCAATACAAGTGATCAGGAGGAGCCTTCCCGGGCAGTGGTCATTTATCTGAATCAGGACCTGGTGAAGTGGTTATCTGATGAACAATTCAGTGCCATCAATTCACTTTTTGAAAAATCGAACCAGGGCATTAAATTCAACAACAGCATTGCGCTGAAAGTAAAGCCAAAATTATACGAATTATTAAATGTGGATCCATTCGAAAGATATATCCTGCTTCTGCAAATCCTGCATGAGTTGTCTGATACCGAAGAATTCCATCTTTTGAGTCAGACGGGATTTGCATACGAATTGAATCACACAAATAACGAACGGATCAACAAGGTGTATCAGTATGTCAGAAAGAATTATCAGAAAAAGATTTCCCTGGCTGATGTGGCGACACATGTGAATATGAGTGAAGAATATTTTTCCCGATTCTTCAGTAAAAGCCTGATGAAGTCTTTTTTCACTTTTTTAAATGAATACCGGATTAACCGGGCTTGTAAATTGCTGATTGAAACGGACAAGCAGGTAAGCGAAATCTGCTACGGCGCTGGTTTTGAAAGCATCCCCTTTTTTTACAGGCAATTCAAAAAAATAAAGAAATGCCCTCCCCAGGCTTACCGGCTGAAATATCATCATGCGGGGGAGTAGAAAGAACGGATCCTGAAAAAAAATATGCATCAGATATTTCCTGCAAAAATGCTTTTTATTCGAACAGGATTGCCCGCCAGGGCAATTCCGGGAGCATCAATTCCCGGATGCAACAATTTCCGGATTCCTACTTTTTTCTTTACCCTGAAGATCTGCATCTTGTAAGGACGGTTTGGCGCACATCTTCATAATTTTTACGATTGCGGCCAAAGACAAGGCTATAAAATATTTTTTCAACATATTTTTCTAATAAACCCATACAAAATCTCATACTTGATAGTATTGTTCAACTATGTGTTAATTATGTTATAATAAGTTTTTCAGTTGAAATCTAGTTTTGCCATGAGAGCGCTTCGCCATTTTTTAACTGAAAAAACTGTTTATGAAGAATTCACTATTTCTTTTGTTCGCTATACTGGTGAGTATTGCGGCTACAGCGCAGGTTCGCACTGTATCCGGAAAAGTTACCGATAGCGAGGGAAATCCCCTGCAATTTGTAAGTGTTATCGAAAAGGGAACGCCGAACGGAACCTCCACGGACGCAAACGGCGATTACAAAATCTCCGTAAATCCAAATGCCACACTGGTGTTTTCTTCGGTTAGCCATGGTACGCATGAGGTAAATACGGGCAACAGCAATGCGATAAACGTAACATTAACTTCCGCTGCTGCAAATCTGAGCGATGTGATCGTAGTTGCCTACGGCACACAAAAACGAAGTAACATGACCAGTTCCCAGGCTTCCATTTCAACGGAGGATTTTAAGGGGCAGGCTGTAACCCGCCTGGATCAGGCCATCCAGGGAAGGGCTACCGGCGTTCAGGTTACCAATACAACCGGCGCTCCCGGCGGCGATGTGCGAATCCGGATCCGGGGTGCGAATTCGGTCAGCGGGAATAATGATCCGTTGTATGTTATTGACGGATTTGTAGGCGGTGATTTTAATGTGATCAATCCGGATGATGTGGAAGATATTGAAATACTCAAGGACGCGGCTGCCACAGCGCCTTATGGAAGCCGGGGTTCGAACGGGGTTATCATCATCACAACAAAAAAAGGCAGTAAAGGAAAAACGCAATTAAGCCTGACCTCCCGGTTATCTTCTTCACAGGTCATGAAGACCTATGATAAATTGAATGCCGGAGATTACGCAGAAACGGTGAATGCCTATGACGCGGCAGTCGGAATAAATCCTTATTTCACCGCCGACCAGATCAATGGCTTTAAAACGAATGGGGGCACAGACTGGCAAAAGGAAATATACCAAAAAGCATTAGGCCAGCAATATGAACTGGGCATTGATGGGGGTACAGATAAGACCAGCTATCACATATCGGGCTCATACCAGGATCTCCCGGGCGTAATAAAGAATTCTTTCTATAAATTTTACAGTATCAGATCCAATATCAATACGCAGCTTTCCAATAAATTTTCCACTTACATCAATTTTAATGGCTTTATCCGGAACAATACCAATACGTTTCTGGATGCGGGTCAGGCGAATCCAGTAGCCCAGTCCATCGCCTGGTCGCCGACAGTTCCGACATTCGATGCAAATGGATACCACAACCTGGTAAAAAGCGATCCCATCGGATCGGTAGGATTCAATCCAATTGCCGAGATTACGGAAAGGCTGGCAAAGGCAAGTAACTATAATGCCAATATCATGGGCGGGTTATTATATAAAATAATACCAGACCTGTCGTTTAATGTTCAGTACGGCGTAAACTATTCCACCAGTGAATATAAAAACTTCGGGGACCTGAATGTCAGCCCTGAAGGCGGGTATACGACAAGGAACACCGGTACTTCCATTGGATTACAGAATACCAATACGCTGAATTACAAGCATACTTTTAATGGTGATCATCATCTGGATGTTACCGCCGTGCTGGAAGTTCAGAAAAATACCTGGGAAGGATTTAATGTTGGAATCAACCACCTGATCTATCCCTCTTTTATGTGGAATAATCTTGCACTGGGTACGGCGCAGCAACCTGGTTCGGGAATCAGCGAATCGGCCATGGTTTCCCTGTTCGGCAGGGTAAGCTATGCTTATAAGGATAAATATCTCTTTTCCGGTACCATCAGAAGGGACGCGGCCTCCGTTTTCAGAGATAATAATAAGGTAGGTTATTTCCCATCCCTGTCGCTGGGCTGGGTGATCTCCAACGAGCAGTTTATGAAGGATCTCAATGCTTTCAAATTACTGAAATTACGCGGCAGCTGGGGATTGACGGGTAATCAGGCAGTCGGCGCCTATAGCACCTATGCAACGTATAAAAGTGCCACGGCAACTTATTCCAACAATTCCAATGTTCCCGCCATTGAAATTGACCGCTCCGAAAATAAGGATCTGAAATGGGAGACAACAGAACAAAAAGATCTGGGCCTGGATATGCAGTTCAATCCAATCGGATTACATGCATCAGTGGACTATTTTGTTAAGGATACCCGGGATCTGCTGTTTTGGGTGGGCCTGCCCATGTTTTCGGGCGGGGGCGGCATAGAAAAAAATATTGGCGAGGTAACGAATAAGGGATGGGAACTTTCACTGGGCGCTACGCCGGTGAGCTCGCATAATTTTTCCTGGAATACGGAATTCAATTACTCAGTCGTGAATAATAAGATCGTAAAACTGACCGGCGAAGGGGATATATTCGACGATCCGGATATCGGATGGGGAATGACCAGTCTTCCGGAATTTGTTTTAAGGGAAGGTGAGTCAATGGGTGCATTCTGGGGGTATCAATATCTGGGAACCTGGAAGCCAAAAGATCAGGCCGAGGCTGCAAAATATGGCGCAGTGCCCGGTGATTCCAGATATGCCGATTTAAACGGGGACAACACGATTGGGAAAGGCGACTATACAATAATTGGTCACGGACTCCCCAAATATACAGCCGGATGGAATAATACATTTACTTACAAGGGCATTGAGCTGAACATCTTCATACAGGGTGTGTTTGGATTTGATAAACTAAACTTTTTATATGGTGCGGCCATGGCAAACGGAGGAGACTTCCGGCAGGCCATGCTTACGGATATTAAAAACAGGTATATCCCCGGCGTAAATGAAACATCTGATATACCGGCTTTCAGCGGAACCAATCTGAATTTCATTCAATCTTCCAGATTTGTTTCCAAAGGGGATTTTATCAGATTTAAAAATGTAAGTCTGGCTTATACGCTGCCCAAAACAGTATTAAGAAATATCGCCTCCGTTAAATTGTTTGCAAGTGCGATGAACCTGTTTACGATTACCCACTATAAGGGAATGGATCCTGAAGCGGCAAATACCGGATCCGGAAGTGATGCAGCGCAAAATATAGATTATGGCGCTTATCCGGTTCCGAGGACTTTTACAGCAGGTATTACACTCACTTTCTAACATTTAAAAATAAGGCCATGAAAAATAAATTCTGTTTCCTTTTTATATGGATAATTTCCTTATCGGGATGTAAAAAATTTCTGCAAGAAGATCCGCAGGGCATACTGGTTGGAGATATTGCGCTGAGTAATGAAAACGGGTTGAATGCGCAATTAGCCGGTATCTATTCTCCCCTCATGCAGGCCTGGACCAGCGGATTTGCCAGTTCCGCCCAGATTGGATTGTCCATGGGCGGTGATGATGTAACTACGCACCCCCTTTCGAATAAGGAAGATTTCCGTCAGTTTGATCAGTTGGCGGTTACGCCCACCGATGCCCGGGCGGATGAAGTGTGGTCAGGTTGCTATAAAGCGATCCAGTCAGCGAATAATATCATCAACAACTACGAAAAAGTAACCGGGGACCAGGATCACATCAAAGCGATTGCCGGCGAAGCTTTTTTCTTCCGGGGCATGTGTTATTATTACCTGGTAAGATGGTGGGGTAAGATCCCGCTGATCACGTCAGCAAATTTTGATCCTTCCATGCTGGAAATGAAGAGCAGTGAAATAACCGATGTATATAAACTGATTGAAGACGATTTGAAAAAAGCCGAAGAAATGGTGGGGGATGTAAAACCGGCACCCGGCAGAATCAATAAAGGCACGGTGAAAGCTTATCTGGCCGATGTGTATTTAACAGAAAGCGGGTGGCCTGTAAAAGACAATTCGAAGGTTGCGCTGGCAGCCCAGAAGGCAAAGGAAGTGATGGACAATAAGGCGCTGTACGGATTCGATTTATATCAGGGTGATTTCAATAAAATATTTGCGGGCGGAACGCCGGAGGATGTGTTTGCGCTGATGACAGACCATATTGCGATCTCCAATACTTTTTATGGGATGTCGGGACTGCCTGGAGATGCAGGTGGCTGGGATGACTATTTTGCTGAAATTAATTTCTTTAATGATTTCCCGGCGGGGAACCGAAAAGACGGCACTTTTCTTACCTCGGTCAATGACGGTGCTCTGCAATGGCAGAATTTCGCGACCAAACATCCGTATTACCGGAAATTCCGGATCCAGGATGCTGACTCGGTAAATTATTCTTCCGCCAGTCCGATCATCATGATGAGATACGCAAATGTATTGCTCGTGTATGCGGAAGCCCAGGCGCGCAACACGGGACCGGATGCCAGCGCATACGAGGCGATCAATGCCGTGCGGGCGAGAGCCGGATTGAATCCCCTGACTCCCGGATTGAACGCAGATGATTTTGTAAAAGCGGTGTTACAGGAACGTGCCTGGGAATTTGCGGCCGAATGGACCCGCTGGTTTGATATGATCCGGACGGAAACTGTAGCTGAAGTACTTTCCCACCGGAGCCCCAATGAGAATAATAAAATAATCGGAGACCCGAACGATAAGAAGAACTGGCTGTTCCCGATTCCCGGAACGGATAAAAGTAAAAGTCCGAATTTGTAAAAACCCGATGCACCGGAATGCCGGATATCTGCAGACTCCCGATCCTCCTGTTGATATCCGTCATTCGGGTGCATTTTGATAAGACAGCATTCCTTATCACCTGCTATTCTATTATTTAATTTTGGCCCGATGAAATGCAGACCCTTTATTCTTTTATTGTTCGTTACCATTATATTTCAATATGAGGGACTTGCTCAGAACACGGTTCGTTTATCGCCAAAAAACCATCATTACCTGGAGTATGATCAAAAGCCCATCCTACTGGTTACTTCTGGTGAACATTATGGAGCGCTGCTCAACCTTGATTTTAATTATATCGCCTATTTTGATGCCTTGTATAAAGAGGGAATGAATAGTACCCGGGTTTTTTCGGGCGCTTACGTAGAACGGAAGAATGATATCAAATTCATGCAATATGGCAATACGCTGGCGCCAAAAGAGAACCGGCTTATTGTGCCGTGGAAAAGAAGCAAAGAACCGGGTTATATTCATGGCGGAACAAAGTTTGACCTGGACCAATGGGATAGCCAATACTTTCTAAGGTTGAAAGATCTTCTAAAGCAGGCGGCACGCCGGGGGATTGTGGTGGAGCTTACTTTATTCGGAAACCAGTACGGCGATTCCATTTACGCGTATTCACCGCTGTACCCGGATAATAATATACAGCGGGTTGGTTTGAAGGGAAAGAATCTTTTCCTAGGTTTTCAATCGCTGGCTGATGCTGCCCTGGTTGCCAGACAGGATGCCATGGTTGTTAAGATCGTTCGTGCATTGAATACATTTGACAATCTTTATTATGAGATTTCGAATGAACCTTATAACGAGGTAAAGGATTCGTCCCTTGTGGATAAGTGGCATGTGCACATGGCTGATTTGATCCGGAAAACAGAATTGTCACTGCCAAAAAAACATCTGATTGCTTCCAACCAGGCCATTGTCGATTACAAAAAGACAGACATCGCCAACTACCATTATGTGCATATTTCCAATATACCTGATTTTGATTCATTAACACGGCTCAGTAAAGTGATCAGCATGGACGAAACGATGGGTTCGCTGCATGATGCTGATGTAAATGATGTACGGGTGGAGGCCTGGGATTTTATTTTGCACGGCGGAGGAGCCTACGATAATCTCAGCTGGGAATATACGCCTGACAGACCGCAGGGTACGCCGGGCGCCGACAGCATCAGGCAATATCTCCGGTACCTGAAACAATTTATGGACGGATTCGACTACGTGCGTATGAAATATTCTCCGGAAATATTAAAAAAGGTTCCCCAAAAAGCCATTACCCGCGTGCTGGCCGAAGAGGGAAAACAGTATGCCCTTTATATCCACCACAGTAATCCGTATGAGGCTGTTCCGAAGCGAAATAATTTTATCAGTAAGTATGAAGCGGGTTCCGGGACTTTTCGAGATAGTCTTACTTTATCGCTGCCTGCCGGAACTTATATTGTGCGCTGGTATAATCCGGTAAACGGGGTATGGGTAACAACGCAGTCCCTGTATCTGCCAACCAAGTCCAATCATACGTTTTATACCGGATTATTTACTACTGACATCGCATTAAGCATTCTGAAAAAGTGATCCGGCTTCGCGAAAGCTGACACTAAAAATTAACTATATGAAAAGTCGGTTGATTTTCTCAGCATTATTATTCGTGAGTTTTTTGACAGGCGCTCAGCCCATTTCCCTGCATCCCCTGAACCGACACTACTTTCTTTACAAAGGGAAACCAACGGTGCTCCTGACTTCAGGGGAACATTACGGTGCCGTCATCAACGGATTGCCAGACTATAAAAAATACCTTGACATATTACAGCGTAATCATTTTAATCTGACGCGGATCTTTACGGGATCCTATGTTGAGGGCGACTATTATGAGGGCGATGCCGGCAAACGGCTGAAATGGGAGGAGGATCAAAACACTTTGTCTGTCAGGCCCGGCAAATTACTGGCGCCCTGGGCAAGGAGTGATATTGCCGGCTATATTAACGGGGGCAACAAATTTGATCTTGACCGGTGGGACGATCGCTATTTTGCAAGGATAAAGGATTTTTGCAAGGAAGCGTCGGCAAGGGGCATCGTGGTGGAAATTGTTTTCTTTTCCGCCAATTACGGGCCGGCTAACTGGAGAAACTCCCCGCTTAACATACATAATAATATTAACCTGAAAAGGGAAGTGCCTTACAATGAAATATATTTTTCCTCCAATAAGGGGCTTATCCGCTATCAATTGGCAATGGTGAGAAAGCTGGTGGAGGAATTAAATGAATTCGATAATATTTACTATGAAATTTGCAATGAGCCTTATTGGTTAAAAGGCATTCCGGAGGTTGATTCTTCGATTCATGAGCAACAGGTAACCCATGAAATCTATGAATGGCAGAAAAATATTGCGTCCGCTGTAAAGGAAACAGAGAAAGCATTGCCGAAAAAGCATCTTATTGCGCAGAACTTCGCCAATAATTACCTGAAAATTGAAAATCCGGACGGCGCTGTTTCCATTTTAAACTTTCACTATGCCTATCCGCCGAAGACGGTAACCGATAATTATGCCCTGGACAAACCCGTTTCCTTTGACGAGACTTTTGAAGGGTTGAATGCTCCTGCAAGGCGCAGGGAAGCCTGGGCCTTTATTCTCGAAGGCGGAGCTGTTTATGATAACCTCGACTGGTCCTTTGCAAATGATGATATGACGGGTATGGGCCTGAACAGCCAGGGACGGCGGCAAAGCGGCACGGATGTCTGGTATCAACTGGGTATCCTGCGGCGTAGTCTGGCGGATTTCAATTTTGTAAAGGCAAGACCATTGGACAGTACCTACAAAAGAGGGTTAACGGATGGGGTAAATTTGTATGGTTTGGGAATAAATGGAGAAGATTATATGTTCTATTGGATAAGGACAAAAAAGGTTTCATTACCGGAATGGAATTGCCCGCTTCCTGCAGGAAGATACATAATAAAATGGATGGATCCTTCGAACGGGAGGATTATACAGAAGGAAACGATTCAACATACCAACAAGATACTGGCCGTAAAGATTCCAACCTTTGATGGTGACCTGGTATTACGCATAAAGTGTTTGAAGTAACCACGGTGAGGATCAGGCAATGGCTTTATTCGTTGCTTCGTCTTTCCAGTTCTTATACTTTAATGGGGGCATTTTCATGATGGATTTGAACTGCCGGTTAAAGTAAGAGAGGCTGTTGAATCCGGATTCAAAACAGGCATCTGTTATGGAACAGTTACTATTGTTCAGCAATTTGCAGGCGTACGAAATACGGACTTCATTTAGAAACCTGACAAAGGTTTTTAAGGTCCTGGTTTTAAAATATCTGCAAAAGGAAGTCTCTGTCATATTTGACACTTTTGCAATATCCCCGATGCTGATCTGATCCTTAAAATGTTCAAACACATACTGGTTGATACGCTGCATTCTTTCCTCATCAAACGTGTGATCGTAGGCGTAATCCTTTGGCGTAAGATATTTGTAATCCCGGGTTTCACTTAATGTGATCAAAACATCCAGCAGGGTAATGAGTGTTCTTGAATCGTTCAGCCGGTGCATTTTTGACAGGGTCCCAGAGACTTTTTCCACCACTCTTTTGCCAAAAAGGATTCCCCGCTTTGATCTTTTCAGCAGATGATTAACCGGAAGCAGTTCAGGAATATTGAAAAAAGTATTTCCCAGAAACCCTTCGGTGAATTGTAAAATAAGGCCGAAGGGTTTACAGGAAGGATGTTCACGGGCAAACTGCGTATGTTCCTGCAGAACATGTGGGAAATCGGCGCCCAGCATCACTAAATCTCCTTCATTAAATTCCTGGAATCCCTGTCCGATTACGCCAGTTGTTTTTCCCCTGGTAAAATAAATCAGCTCTACTTCCGGATGATAATGCCAGGGGGTGGTCAGTCCGAAGGGCTCCCATTTTAAAACGAAACATCGGTTAGCCTGGGGATTGATTAAACGGTAAGAGGGAATTGACATATGAATAGAAATTTCATAAAAGCCAGCAATTTCTCAAATTTAGGGTAATATCGTTGAATTTTCAGGCAAAATCGGGACAAAAAATATACCCGCTAATGCTGACATTTGATTTAAATGTTGAGAGAAAATTGAAGCTGGGCATTAGTACATATTCATTTCCCTGGGCGATCGGTATTGCCGGATTTCTTCCACGGCACCCCATGACTGCCGAAGCGTTGATAAATTATGCAGCCCGGAAAAAGATCAGTCATGTTCAGTTTGCTGACAATTTTCCGCTTCACCTGTTGGATGATAAAGAGCTAGATCATCTTAAAGACCTGGCAGATAATAATCATATTCAGTTAGAGACCGGTACGCGACGGCTGACGTTTGATCATATACTTTCTTACCTGGCCATTGCCAGGAAATTACAATCCCCCTTTATGCGGGTGGTTATAGACGACCAGGAATTTAAGCCCGGTGCAGATACCATTATTGATACTATTTTAGAACTATTGCCCTATCTGAAGGAAGCCGGCGTTATACTGGCCATTGAAAATCATGACCGCCTCGGTGCGGCGATATTGGAGGAGATCGTTTTGCGAACCAGTACGGAGTTAGTCGGGATTTGCCTTGATACGGTTAACTCCGTTGGAGCAAATGAAGGGCTTGGCCAGATATTGCCCATTTTATTACCTTATACGGTCAACCTGCATGTTAAAGATTTTGTGGTTCAGCGGGTACCTGATAAAATGGGCTTCGTCGTTAGGGGAACTCCCGCGGGAGGCGGCATGCTGGCAATACCTGAGTTGTTAGAGAGCGTAAAAGTGTTCAGAAAATGCAGATCGGCCACATTGGAAATCTGGATGGACCGGGAAAAAACAATTGAAGAGACAATTGCCAAAGAAGAACAATGGGTTGAAAGCAGCATTGATTATCTAATAAAATATATAGCATGATTAAAATCGTATTAGTAGGGGCCGGCGGAAAAATGGGCATTCGCGTAACAGACAATTTTTTAAAATATCCGCAATATTTGCTAAGCTATCTCGAAATCAGTGAGCAGGGAATTCAAAACCTCATGGATCGTAATATACGGATCAGTAAACAGGAAGAAGTTGTTCCTTCGGCAGATGTGGTTATTCTTTCTGTTCCGGACGTATTAATTGGCGGTATATCAAATGAAATCATACCCAGGATGAAGCCCGGCGCGTTGGTCATGACGCTGGACCCTGCTGCGCCGCTGGATCATGTTATTTATCACCGGGACGATCTGGGATATGTGATTGCGCACCCCTGTCATCCTTCTGTTTTTAACTGGGAACCGACCGAGCCGGCATTCCGTGATTTCTACGGAGGCATTTCAGCAAAGCAATCTATTGTTGTTGCACTGATGTCCGGGAAAGAAGAAGATTATAAATTAGGGGAGAAGATCGCGCAGGATATGTACGGGCCCATCAGGGAAACCCACCGGATAACCCTGGAGCAAATGGCTATCCTGGAACCTGCTATGGTGGAAACCCTGGCGCAAACATCCATGGAAGTGATCCGGGAAGGATATGAACATATTCTTCAATTGGGCGTGCCGGAGAAAGCAGCAAGGGATTTTGTGCTGGGGCATTTACGTATCCAGATTGCTGTACTTTTTAAGGAGGTGAACGGAACGTTTTCTGATGCGGCGTATAAGATCAGTCGCCGGGCCAGGCCCATCCTGTTTAAGGATAACTGGCAAAGGATATTCGACATGGATAATATTAAAGAACAGGTGAAAGACATCACAACCGAAGCTTATTGACTAAATTGACCGGAAATTCCGGCAAGGCTTGGCCGCGTTAAAAAATTCTTTATTATGCTGAAGGGAGCGGTTATCGGCACGGGTTTCTGGTCAGGCTTTCAAATTGCCGCGTGGAAGGAGTTGGAGGGGGTTGAAATAAGTGCGTTGTATAACCGGACGATATCTAAGGCAGAAGCGCTGGCGGCGAAATTCGGGATTTCAAAAGTATATGCAAATGTTGAAGACCTGCTGGCATATGAAGCATTGGATTTTGTGGACATCATTACAGGAGTGGAAACGCACGCCGGATTTACAGAACTGGCGGCGAAGCATAATGTAAATGTTATTTGTCAAAAGCCCATGGCATCTACTCTGGAGGAGGCAAAAAGTATGGTTGATATCTGTAAGCAGCAAAATGTGAAACTGTTTATACATGAAAATTTTCGCTGGCAGGCGCCCATACGCGCCTTAAAGAAATGCCTGGACTCAGGGGTCATCGGAAAACCATTTAAAGCGAGGGTTTCATTTTGCTCCGCTTTTCCTGTTTATGAGAATCAGCCCTTTCTGAAAAACCTGGATCATTTTATTCTGACTGATATCGGTTCTCATATACTGGATGTGTGCCGGTATTTGTTCGGCGAGGCAAAGAGCTTGTATTGCATTACGCAACGGGTTAATAAAAGTATTGAGGGGGAGGATGTTGCTAATGTGCTGATGCAAATGAAAACAGGTGTACATTGTTACGCGGAAATGTCGTACGCCAGCCTATTGGAAAAAGAGGCATTCCCCCAAACACTGGTGCTGGTTGAAGGAGAAAAAGGATCCGCAAAGCTTACCCATGATTTTAAAATAAAAACTACCACAGCCCAGGGGACGAGTGCGGTTGTCATCCAGCCCAGATTATATGAATGGATTGATCCTGCCTATGCGGTGGCGCATTCCAGTATTGTTGATTGCTGCGAAGATATTTTAACCGGGCTCAAAGGGGGAAGTGCGGAAACAACGGGCAATGATAATTTCAGTACTGTGGAACTGGTTTGGGCTGCCTATAAATCGGCAGAATCGGGAAAGGCCATAATTTTTTAATGCTTCGTTTAGAACACATATCGAAATATTTTCCCGGCGTTAAAGCGCTTCAGCGGGTGTCGCTGGAAATCAATCCGGGCGAAGTGCATGCCCTGTGCGGTGAAAACGGTGCGGGAAAAAGTACGCTGATGCACATCATCATGGGTAATTTGCAACCTGATGAGGGTGCACTGATCTGGCATGGGAAACCCATCGTGATCAACAGTGTGTTAAGAGCCCAGGAGCTTGGCATCGGCATCGTCTATCAGGAGAAGAGCCTCGTTGATTCATTGAGCATTGCCGAGAATATTTTTCCCGTCCACCAGCCTGTAAATTCTTTTGGACTGATTAATAAACGGGCACTTTTTCAGAAAGCAAGGCGATTGCTAAATGAATTGCAGTTAGAAGACCTTGATCCTAAATCGATAGCCGGAAAACTTTCCGCTACTGAAAAATCCATGGTTGAGATTGCAAAGGCACTGGCTAAAAATCCTTCCCTGCTGATACTCGATGAGCCGACGGCGTCGATCACGCACCGGGAGACGAAAGTTTTGTTCCGGTTGATCAGTCAATTGAAAACAAAAGGGGTTGCCATAATATATATTTCGCACAGGATGGCGGAGATAAAGCAAATTGCCGATGTGGTTTCCGTTTTGAAAGACGGGCAATATCAGGGAACTGTTCCGGGTGATGAGCCGACAGAACAAATTATCAGGATGATGGTTGGCCGCGAACTTGGATCAGCACAATATTGTACCCATGTCAGACCGGGTGTAAAACTGGAAGCAAAAAGCCTGAGTGGCAAAGGGTTTCATAATATTTCCTTTAAAATCGCGCCGGGTGAAATCCTGGGTTTTGCAGGATTGTCTGATTCCGGAAGATCGGAACTGGCAAGAGCAATTTTTGGCGACATCGAACATTACCTCCGGCGAATTATTTATTGATGGAAGGGGAATATCACTCCGGCATCCGGGCGATTCTATGCGGGAAGGCATTGCCTATCTTCCGGAAAGCAGAAAAACGGATGGATTATTTATGGAGAAATCAATCGCTGAAAATATTAGTTCAGTTAAAATGCAAGCCGGCTTTTACGATCGAAGCGGACTGATGCGGGAGGCAGACATGATTGTCCGGAAATTCAATATCCGGACACCTTCGGTAAAAAACACGGTAGGTAAGCTAAGTGGCGGAAATCAGCAAAAAGTTGTTATTGCAAAATGGCTTTCAACAAACCCGGATGTTTTCATTGTGAATGAACCGACCAATGGGGTGGATGTTGGGGCTAAATCTGAGATTTATCAGATCCTGAAGGAACTGACAGCCTGCGGGAAAAAGTATTCTGCTGATATCCGGTGAACTGCCGGAATTACTACTGCTGTCGAACCGTATTGCTGTTATGTACAGCGGAAGCATCAAAGACATTTTAAGCCATGAGGAGGCGACAGAAGATAAAATTATGGCCCTGGCTTCGGGGATAGCAGTAAATCATAATTGAAACGAATGCGGATTAAGGAACAATTGCAGGAAAGGGTTTTCTCATTGGGCATCAGCATTGTAATGCTATGTATTGTATTAACCTTTGTATTTCCATCCGGATTTCCCACCCTGGAGAATTTTTCGCAGTTATTACTGAATCTTTCTATTGATACGATTGTAGCGGTTGGCATGATGATCCTGTTGATTGCCGGCATGTTTGATTTATCGGTGGGCTCAGTGCTGGCATTTTCAGGTGGACTGGCGGGGTATTTAATGTATTATCAGCACGTACATTTTTTACTGGCGATTGCCGCCGGTTTGGCGGGATCGGTGCTGATTGGTTTTTTAAACGGGTGGCTTATCGCAAAAGCCGGCATCAATCCGATGATTCAGACCCTTGCTATGATGGGTGTTGTACGGGGGCTGGCGCTCATGCTGAGTGGCGCGGGCATACAGAATTTTCCTTATTCATTTATTTATATCGGGCAATCGAAATTATTGGGACTGCAGGCACCGGTCTGGTATATGTTTGTCATACTTTTATTGTTTGTTTTTCTTACGAACCGCACGACATTTTTCAGGAGATTTTATTTTATCGGAGGTAATGAAAAGGCAGCGAGACTCTCCGGAATCAACGTTGAAAAAATGAAGATATGGGGCTTTGTCATTTCAGCTTCGCTGGCCGGAATAGCGGGCATTCTGCTTTCTTCCCGGCTTGGGGCTGCCTTGTCAACCTCCGGGGCCGGACTTGAATTAAGAGTGATCACAGCGGTGATCCTGGGAGGGGCGAGCCTTTCGGGCGGTTACGGTAAAATATGGGGGGCTTTTTTGGGTGTTTTGTTTATGGCATTAATAAACAACCTGCTAATCCTCAGCCGCGTTTCTGGTTACTGGCAGCAGGTAATCCTGGGCATCATTCTGATCGTGGCTGTTGGACTAGATCAATGGATGTTAAGAAAACTTGGGAAATAAATTCATTATGCAACGTTTGCTTGTATTATTTGCAATCATTTTATCTCTGGGATGTGAACCGCCTGCGCGCCCGGGTCAGTCTGTAAAAAGTGATAAAACTGAAAAGGATAAATTTATTACTGCCGACGAAGTGTCGCCTGATGAAGAATATGTTATGGTCACCACTGCGGTTAACCTCCCGCTGTATGTGAACCACGATCAAAAAGCATTTCTGAAGTGGGGAAAGAAGATGGGTGTACGAACTTCTATACTGGGGCCGGCAGAGTGGGATGTTCCCGCGCAGATTTCAACGATAGAACAGGTTATTCCCGGAAAGCCTGCCGGGTTGCTGATCAACGGCACGGACCCCGGAATAGCTCAAGCCATTAGAAAAGCGGTTGCTGCGGGGATTCCTACGATTGTTTACGATTCGGAAATTCCTAACTCCGGACGCCATTGTTTTATTGGCAGCGACTGGTATGAAATGGGACGATTACAGGGGGAGCGAATGGCAATACTTGTTCAGGGCAGGGGAAAACTGGCATGCATCGGCATTTTGGGAATGGAAAATATGGAGGCGGGTTTTAAGGGTTTTCAGGATGCAATAAAAAAATATCCTGAAATAGAATTCGTTGGAAAGTACGACGATAAGGCCAATGTAGAAACGGCAGCACATATTACTGCTGATCTGCTTACGGCTCATCCCGATCTGGCGGGTATTGCAGGCTTCGATTCCAATTCGGGACCCGGTATGGCCTTGTCAGTAAAAGAATCAGGTAAAGCCGGCAAAATAAAACTGACTGCGGTAGATGCAGAGCCCGAAAATCTAAAACTGGTAAAAGAGGGGGTTATTGATTATCTCGTCGGGCAAAAAAGAGAATTGTTTACCTGGCTCGGAGCCCAGTTATTGTTTGATATGCGGCACAAAACAGTGCCCCTTTCGGGAAATGACGCCCGGGCAGGGGTCATTCCAATTCCTACAACCATTATTACCGGCACTATCGAGGTTGATAAACAAAATGTGGATCAGTTCCTTCAAAATTAAAAACATTATGCCACACCGTGGGTTTCAAATAATTTTCGATGCTCCTTTATATCCTGTCCGCGAATTGAAAGCCGGCAATCTGAACTGCCTGTATGAAAACGGACATTTACGCAGGATCAAATGGGGGCAAATGGAAGTTCTCCGGATGATTTACGGAGCTATTCGGGATGAACACTGGGATACGGTTCCTTTTACAATCGAAAACGAAGTAATTGAACAAAAGGAAAACAGTTTCCGGATTCGGTATACCGCATTTTATCGTTATCTGGCGATCGCTTACCGTGCGGACTTCCTGATAGAAGGTAAGGAAGATCATACGATCACTTTTTCCATGAAGGGGGATGCGCTCAGCGGATTCAACCGCAACCGCATCGGGTTATGTGTGCTACACCCGGCTTCCGCGTGCAAAGGGTTGGCAGTAACCGTGAGAACGGCTGAGGGGAAGAGTGATCAGGGATTATTTCCGGCGTTGATTAAACCGCATCAGTTGTTTAAAAATACTCAGCGGATGGACTGGATAACCCGGAATAACGTAAAAGCCTCTTTGGTTTTTGAGGGAGATGTTTTTGAAACGGAGGACCAGCGCAATTGGATGGATGCTACTTATAAGACATACAGCACCGATTTAGCGCTTCCCATTCCCGTTTGGGTAAGCCAGGGTGATACAATGCATCAAAGTGTCACATTGCGGATCATTCCTCCGGATTTGGCTGAAGCCCAAAAAGCGTCAAACGCTGCTCCGTGCAAGAAAATGCCTTTTCCTAAAGTTGGTTATGCCCGGAACGAAGCATCCGGTCATTTGTCTGATGAAGAAATTGCCCTATTGAAAAAGCTTCCGTTCGACAAGTACCGGGTAGAAATAGATTTTAGAAATCCGGATTGGAGGGAAACGCTGCATGTCTGCATCTCGGAAACGAGCCAGCTGCATTCGAGGCTGGAACTCGTTATATTCTGTACCCGCTCTTTTGAATCCGAAATAAAGGAATTGCTGGATCAGGTAAAAGGCGTGGAAGAGTTAATATCAGGCATTCTTCCCCTGCAACCTGATGATCCGGTTTCGCCGGGTTTCTTGCTGAAATATTGTTATCCGCTCATTAAAAAAGCAGACCCTTCCATTCAGGTTGGGTACGGCACAGATGCTTACTTCACTGAATTGAACCGGCATCGACCGGTTGATGTGCCATTTGATTTTGTGAGTTTTAGCTGCAATCCGCAAGTACATGCAATCGATACGAGAACCATATTGGAGAATCCTGAGAGCCTGCCGGATATGCTGGAAACGATAAGATCCTTCACGGACAAGCCCATAGTCATCTCACCAGTTACCTTCAGGATGCGCAGGAAAACGGATATCGGGAATGTTCGGACCGATGCTGCAGATCCCAGACAAAAGCAATGGTTTGGAGCGGGCTGGACATTATTATGCCTGTATTTTTCCGGGGGCGCAGACAGCATCATCTTTTATCAAACCAACGGGGATAAAGGGATTCTGGATGAGGCCATCTCAAGCCCTTTATTTAAGCTGTTGACTGAACTAAAGATCTTTCAGCCGGTTTGGATGCAGCTGAAAGACGAAGACCAGCAGAAAAAAATCCTGTTTGAAAACAGTCAGCAGGAATCGATCATTTTTACACTGGCCGGGGAATATGACAACCGTTGAGCCCGGCACTGATAAATTATTTTATGATTTTACTATTCAAAAGAATCGTTTTTTTCTTATTGTTCATTTTATCTTCCCTGCGTTTGTTCCCCCAAACCGAACGGGCGCATGGCCGTATCCGGGTTACGGCAGACGGGCATTTTCTGGAGTATACTGATGGCAGGCCTTTTTTCTGGCTTGGGGATACCGGTTGGGAATTATTTCAGAAATTAAAAAAAGAGGAAATTGAAAAATATTTTGACAACCGGATCGCGAAAGGCTTTAACGTAATACAATGTGTTATTCTTCATGACGGTCCTGATCAATATGGGGATCTACCATTATATCATCACGATCCGGAGAAACCTGTTGAAAAATATTTTGAGCTGGTGGACTGGGCTGTAAAAAAGGCACGGGAAAAAAATCTGGTGCTGGCGCTCCTGCCTTGCTGGGGAGATATGGTGACGGGCATTCGGAGTAAAGTCCCGCCGCTGTTTAATGAAAAAAACGCTTATACGTTTGGGCTATTTTTGGGGAAGCGCTACAAGGATTATCCGAATATCATTTGGGTTGCCGGTGGCGATAATCCGGCATTTGTTGACACCGCAGACTGGAGGCCGGTATTTCGCGCCATGATAAAGGGAATAAGAGAAGGTACGGGTCAACAGGCCCTGATCACCTATCATCCCTGGGGTGAAAATTCATCTACCGTTTACTGGAAAGATGAAAATACGCTGGATTTTAATATGATGCAATCTGGTCACAGAACCCATGATCTTCCAGTGTGGGAATGGATAAAAAGAGACAGATCCTTACTGCCGGCCAAGCCAGTCCTGGATGGAGAACCCAATTATGAAGATCATCCGGTGAACTGGGACAATAAAAACGGCTATTTCAGAGCATATGATGTGCGGAAACAACTTTATCGTTCTGTTTTTGCCGGCGCCTGTGGGGTTACGTATGGTCATCATGCTATCTGGCAGTTTTATAATGCCCGGGATAAAAAGCCTATTGCCTATGCCGACAGATATTGGACCGAAGCTTTGGACCGGCCAGGTGCATTTCAGGCCGGCTATTTGAAAAAGCTGATTGCATCGAGAAGCATCAACAGACGGGTTCCCGATCAAACCATTATTGAAAGCGGCCAGGGTGAAAAGGGAGAATATATAACTGCATTTCATGGAGCCGATAGCAGTTATCTCATGGTTTATCTACCGGTTGGGAAAAAAGTGGGGATCTATACGGCATCACTAAAAGCCACCGAAGTAATTGCCTGGTGGTTTAATCCGAAAAGTGGTAAATCATTGAAAATCGGCTTATTTCAAAAGAAGACAATCATGTCGTTTATGCCGCCGGAAACAGGGACAGGGAATGACTGGGTTCTGGTAATGGATAGTACTGAAAAGCTTTTTTCCGAACCTGGCAGCATTACTGCTAACGGCCGTTAAAATGCTTTTTCATTGCCACCGGATAATCTGCCAATGCAATTTCCGGAGCGTCAATTTCGGGATGCCATAATTTTTCCCATTCAAAACTGTAATAGCCGCTGTAATGATGCCGGTAGAGAATGTCGATGGCTTTGAAAATGGGAACGATGCCTTTTCCGAGTAAAACATATTTTTCCTTTCCGTTCTCAATTGTCAAGTCCTTAATATGCGTATGCCGTATATAAGGATTTAATTCAGCATATACTTCTGCGGGCTCTTCCTTTGTAACTGACCACATATTGCAGATATCCCAAACCAGGCCGACATGTGCATGTCCTGCGGATTCCATGATATATTTCAGGTCTTTTTTGTAAATGACTTCTCCGTGGGATTCCAGCAGCACCTGTACATTTGTTCCGTTGGCATATTCGCCCAGCTCCTTTAAGCCTTTGGCAATTAAATCCAGGGTTTGCCGCCGGTCCTGATCTTTTGGCAACTGGTTTGGAAAGACACGGATATTGGGACATTCCAGTTTTGCCGCCAGCTCAATGAACCTTTTTCCTTCGTCCAGATTTTTTACTCTTTCGGATCCTTCTGGTAGATGCATAGCCGCGGAAGAACCCAGATCGGTAAATACCAGATTATGGTCCTTCATTTTTTGTAAGGTGGAAGAAAGCTGGGACCCGCTGAATTCAGGAACCCTCGGCAGATCCATTTCTTTTAAAATTCCTCTGATCTCAATTCCGGAATATCCGTGTTCCTTTGCGAAGGAAAGGATATTACTGAATGTCCAATCCGGACAACCCAGTGTGGAGAATGATAATTTTAGCGCCGGTTCCTGCTTCCCGGAAATAATAAAAGAGAGCGGCATAAGGGATAGGCCTGATAAAATAAATTCTTTTCTCGAAACGGCTTTCATGATTTTTTCTTTAAAATTGAAGTTATGCTTTTTATAAAAATTCCTGCCCGGTCTGAATAAAGCCGCTATAAAATCAAAATCTGGCGTTACACCCGGTGCAAATTCTTTACTTTGAAATGATAACTGATGATCAATATTTAGTTGAGAGCATTTAATTTAGATGGAATCTCCCTGCTAAGTGTAAATACTTATACTTATCAAATTTAATGATTGCGTTGATGAGAAGACGATAATTGCGTAAATTTAATAAGCAGGGTTGACACTGTATCGGATTGATATTTAATGAAAATGAACAATCCAATGTGTAGATGCCGGCATTAATTTGATGAGGGCTGTGCTGTAACAGCTGATATTGTTGAGCTTTCAAAGCTGATTATCTTTTTGCTGCGAGGGCAGTTTTTAGTTGGCGCCCTTAAAAACTCGAACCATGAAGCTGTGCTTACCCAAATCCGGTATTCAACATTCCATTTACATTCTTCCCGTATTGTTATCCCTATGCATTGGATTCCTTCCGGCTTGTGTAGCAGGCCAGAATGGCGACAGCCTGCTTTCTTACGGGATGTTGAAAAAAATGAGCCTGCAGCAACTCATGCGGATAGAGGTAACTTCTGTTTCAAAAACACCTGAAAAATTGACGGCGGCGGCTTCTGCCGTTCAGGTGATCACGGGAGAGGACATAAGGCGTTCGGGGGCTACCACAATTCCGGAAGCATTGAGGCTGGCGGCAAATCTCCAGGTTGCAAAAGTTAACGCCAGTCAGTGGGCAATCAGCGCCAGGGGATTTAATAATGTTCTTGCTGATAAGTTGTTGGTTTTAATTGACGGCCGGACCGTTTATACGCCACTTTATGCAGGCGTATACTGGGATGTGCAAAACGTTTTATTGGAAGATGTGGATCGCATTGAAGTCATCAGCGGGCCGGGTGGAACATTGTGGGGAGCAAATGCCGTTAATGGCGTGATCAATATTATAACGAAGTCTGCAAAAGAAACAAAGGGGTTGTTTGTGCAGGGCGGGGCAGGTAACCGGACACCCTGGTCAGGCAATTTACGATATGGAGGAAAAATTGGTGAAAATATGAACTATCGTGTTTATGGTACAGGCTTTAAACAGGCAGGGACCGGGCTTGTTAAAGGACCGGTCGCCAACGATGACTGGACAATGGGCCAGGGGGGATTTCGATTTGACTGGGATGCCGGGAGAAAGGATCAGTTCACCTTACAATCAGATTTTTATGATGGCTTTCCCAATCCCGACGGAAGTACTCCGGTAGTGACCATCGGTGGAAATGTTTTGGGACGATGGACGCACACGATTTCAGCGAAATCCGATTTCCACATTCAGGCATATTATGATCAAACATGGCGTGATTTGCTGAATGGCTTCACCGAAAATTTGAAAACAACTGATATTGACTGGCAATACCGGTTTCAATGGGGCAAAAAACAGGAATTGATCTGGGGGGGAGATATCCGCCTGCTCGATGATAAAATGCAGAATCTCCCGCTATTCAGCTTTCAGCCGGCGCACAAAAATCTCCACATTTACAGTACATTTATTCAGGATAAGCTGACCCTGGTTCAGGATCGTTTGTTCTTTACCGTTGGAACAAAAATTGAACACAATAATTATACGGGTGTTGAATTTTCTCCAAGTGGTCATCTTGCCTGGACGGTTACACATCATCAGATGATCTGGGCTGCGGTTTCACGTGCAGTCAGAACACCTTCACGAATCGACCGGGATTTTAGTCTCTATGCAGTTCCCGGTGTTCCGATCATAACGGGTGATGATTTCATATCCGAAACCCTGCTGGCGTATGAACTTGGCTGGCGGGTGCGGCCTTTCGAAAGAGTTTCCCTGTCTCTGGCAGGCTTTTACAATGTTTATGATGATATAAGAAGTGCAGAACCCGGTCCCCCGCCATCCGGTTTCCCAATCAGCTTTGCAAATGGCGTAAAGGGGAATGCTTATGGTATTGAATTCTCGGGCGCTTATCAACCCGTTGAATTCTGGCGACTCCGGGGAGGTTACACATTTCTGAAAAAGAAACTCTCGGTTAAACCCGGTAGTCAGGATCTGAATAAAGCATCCGCGGAAAGTAATGATCCGGAGAATCAGTTCGTGATTCAGTCTATGTTTGATCTTCCGGCCCATATTGAAGCGGGGTTTGTCATTCGTTATGTGGATGCATTACCTGATCCAAAAGTCCCGGCTTATACCGGTTTGGATATTCAGGTCGCCTGGAAACTGACAAAGAACCTTGAGTTGAGTGTTAGTGGACAGAACCTGTTAAACAACCGCCATCCTGAATTTATACCCACATCACCCTCTCCGCGTGAAATATTGCGCAGTTTTAATGGAATGCTGACATGCCGGTTTTAAAAATCATTTTGGGCCGGCTTCTGCAGACTGTATTGATTACAGTCTTTGCCACTGTGCATTTGTCTGCCCAGCCGGTTTCCAGAGAATACCAGATAAAAGCGGTCTTTATTTTTAATTTTACTCAGTTTGTGGATTGGCCTGCAACTGCTTTTCCCAATGCAGACGCACCCCTGGTCATTGGCGTTTTGGGGGTTAATCCGTTTGGCTCATATCTCGCTGAAACGGTTACGGGTGAAAAAGTAAATGGACATCCGGTAATTGTTCAGTACTACAATCATCCGGAAGAGATCCGAGACTGTCACATCCTGTTTGTCGGATTGCCAGATACACAAAAGGCGGGACAGGTTATTTCAGGTCTAAAAGACAGGAGTATTCTGACGATTAGCGATTCGCCAGGATTTCTGATGCTGGGCGGCATGGTTAAATTTTTTACGAAAAAAAATAATATAAGGTTTGAAATTAATCCCGAAGCGGCAAAGTCGGCAAACCTGGCTTTAAGTTCAAAATTGCTCCGGGTAGCGGAAATTTTTGATCCTTCAAAATAAGGTAAGCATGTTATTCAAAGATATTCCTATAAGAAGAAAACTGATGCGTGGGATCATACTGATCTGCGGTATGGTGCTATTGGTAACCTGCATCAGCTTCTTTGGTTATGAATTATATGTTTTTCGGAAATCCACGCGGGAAAAGCTGTCGACGATCGGAAAAATTATTGCCGCCAACAGCACGGCCGCCCTGGCTTTTGACAGCCGGGAGGATGCAAAAGAGATTCTGGCAGCCCTGCGAACAGAACCGCATATTGTAATGGCAGCGCTGTATGATCAGCAGGGAAAGCTGTTTTCAAGGTATCCCGCCAACCTCGATACACTGGAATTCCCGGAAAAGCCCGGCGCCATGCGGTTTGTATTGAACCATAGTTTCCTGGAAGGCTTCCAGCCCGTTATTCAGGACGAGAAGCAACTGGGGTTTTTATACCTGAAATCGGATCTGGAGGGTATGTATGAACGTTTCCGGATTTTCGGCATTGTAGCGGCTTTTGTGATCATCCTGTCTTTTCTCCTGGCCTGGCTGCTTTCCAAATTACTTCAGAAAAGTATATCAAACCCCATTCTGGCACTTGCTGAAACGGCAAAAATAATTTCTGAACGACGGGATTATTCGGTCAGGGCAGTTAAGCTGGGTCGCGATGAACTGGGTTCGCTGACTGATGCTTTCAACAATATGCTGACGCAGATTGAACAGCAGAACCTAACCCTGAAGGAGTTCAATCAAAATCTTGAGCAGAAAGTTAAGGAACGAACGACCCAATTGGAGTTGGTGAATAAAGAGCTGGAAGCTTTCTCTTATTCCATTTCCCATGATCTGCGCGCTCCGCTTCGGGGAATCATCGGCTTTACAGCCATACTGGAAGAAGATTATAGCAGCAAACTGGATGATGAAGCCAAACGTATTACTGCCGTAATCAAAACCAATACGCTAAAAATGGGGCATTTGATTGATGACCTGCTTACTTTTTCCAGGATGGGGCGGCAGGACATGGTAAAAACAGTCATACCCTGCGAACAGATGATTGAAGAAATAATAAAAGAAATGGTTCCTGAAAATAAAATGGGAAAGATCAGTTGGATTCTTCATCAGGTACCCGATGTGAAAGGAGACATGAATGCCATCCGCCAGGTATGGATAAATCTGATTTCCAATGCAATAAAATATTCGGGAAACAGGGAACAACCCCGTATTGAAATCGGTTCGTTTAAAGAAAGGGGGCAGACTGTCTTTTTTATAAAGGATAATGGAGTGGGTTTTGATGAAAAGTATAAAGACAAATTATTCCGTGTATTTCAGCGGTTGCACAGCGCGGATGAATTTGAGGGCACGGGAGTAGGCCTCGCCATTGTTGAGAAAATTATTTCCAAACATGGTGGAAGCGTGAGAGCGGAAGGAAGGTTGAATGAAGGTGCGGGATTTTATTTTGTGCTTCCCGATAATTAAAGGAAACTGATTATTTATCATAAATTTTCAATAATGAACCCTAATTCAGTAGAAGTTTTACTGGTAGAAGACAATATCAATGATGCAGAACTCACTATCCGTGAATTAAGAAAACACCACATGGCAAACAATCTGTTTCATGTGAAGGATGGGGAGGAAGCACTTGATTTTATTTTCGGCATGGGGAAATATACCGGCATAAGGGATCTGTTTTACCGGCCGAAGGTTGTACTGCTGGATATTCAGATGCCAAAAGTAAACGGAATGGAGGTGTTGCAGAAGGTGAAATCAGATCCGAGGACCCGGTCAACACCAGTGGTGATCCTGACTTCCTCTAAGGAAGATCCTGATATTCAGAAATGCTATGACCTGGGAGCCAATAGCTATATCGTGAAACCGGTGAACTTTGAAAGTTTTGCCCAGGCTATTAAAAACCTTGGCTTTTACTGGCTGTTATTGAACCAACAACCCACCTGATTGAATATGAAAGCTGCATTAAGAATAATCATGCTGGAAGACAGTCCGACGGATGCGGAAATTATTCAACGGTATCTTATAAAAAAGAAACCGGATCTCCAGTTCTGTCTTGTAACCAACAGAACTGCTTTTCAGCGCGAATTGAATCACTTTAAACCCGATCTTATACTGGCCGATAATGCCCTGCCGCAGTTCAACGGATCCGAAGCGCTGCAACTGGTTCAGGAATCGGCGTTGGATATACCCTTTATCCTGGTTACCGGAAGTATGACGGATGAATTTGCTGCCCATATCATTAAATCCGGCGCCGATGATTATATTTTAAAGGATCGTCTCAACCGCCTGCCCGATGCCATCGAAGCCGCATTGAGGAAAAGAAAGACCGAAAAGGAGAAGCTGGATGTTATTCAGAAACTGGTACAGAGCGAAGAAAAATACCGCAGCCTGCTGGAATCGGCGCCGGATGCCATGGTCATTGTAAATAACGATGGCATTATTGAATTGATTAATACCCAAACGGAAAACATGTTTGGATACAGCGGCCATGAAATTATCGGCAAGCCGGTGGGTATTTTATTGCCGGACCGTTATAAAAAGCCAAAAGGTCTGAACCGGTTCGAAAGCAGGGAAATCATGCGGCTGGGAGAAGCATTCGAGTTGTCCGGTAAAAAAAAGAATGGAGAGGAGTTTCCGGTGGAAATGCGGTTGAGTCCTTTGAAAACGGCTGAAGGGCCTTTGGTAACAGCGGCCATCAGAGACATATCCGAAAGGAGAAAAGCAGAAAAGGCGCTTAAGGAAATGGAACAGGAAATCCTGAACCAGAAAATACAGGAGCAGAAAAAAATTACACGCGCTATTATCAGGGCACAGGAAAAGGAGCGGAACCGGATTGGCCAGGAATTACATGACAATGTTAATCAGATATTGGTCGGTACTAAACTGTACCTGGAACTGGCAAGGAAAGATGATTTGAAAGTAAAAGAACTGATTAAATATTCCATCAGCCTGATTCAGCGTTCTATTAATGAAATCCGAATGCTGAGCACTAAAAATGTAACACCTTTGAAGGATGTTAATCTGAAAGAGCTTCTGCAAATGCTGATTGACGGTTTGAGTAAATCCAGCGGAATAAAAGCTGATTTTGTATATACCGTAACCAGTCAGCCGCTGGACGACGATCTGAAGCTGAACATATACCGGATTATTCAGGAGCAGATCAATAATATAGTGAAACATTCCAATGCTAAAAATGCCGGTATACAGGTTAAGCCGGAAGGTGATCATATTCTGATCAGCATTACCGATGACGGGAAAGGATTTGATGTGAATAAAAAAAGGAAAGGGATCGGTATCTCCAATATGATTAACCGGGTCGAGTCCTTTAATGGAAAAGTACAGATGGATAGTTCGGCCGGGAATGGTTGCAAAGTCCTGGTTTTATTGCCATACTGAACACGCACCTGCTAATCTGGCGTTGATCTCCCATTAATATGTCACACCAATTAGGGAATGGTCTTTTGTTTCCAGCATGGATGATCCCATCAGGAACTCATCTACTTTCCGGGCACATTCCCTTCCTTCGCTGATGGCCCAGACCACCAGGGATTGGCCGCGGCGCATATCGCCGGCGCTGAATATTTTGGCGATATTGGTTTGATAAGATTTTTCTGTTGCTTTTACATTTCCCCTTTCATCCAGTTCAACGCCCAGGTCCTTAATCATTCCTTCATGCTGCGGGTGTACAAATCCCATGGCCAGCAAGGCCAGTTCACAGGGAATGATCTTTTCTGATCCTGGAACTTCAGTAAAGCGGGCGGGTCTGCCGTCTTCTGCCAGCTTCCATTCCAGGTCCACAATTTTTAATGCTTTCAGATTTCCCTTTTCATCTCCGATGAATTCCTTGGTGGCCATTGCCCATTGTCTTTCGCAGCCTTCTTCATGGGAAGAAGATGTTTTTAAGATCATCGGATAAGTTGGCCAGGGCATAAAAGCCGTTCTGTCTTTCGGAGGCTGAGGAAGCAATTCAAATTGTGTAATGGATTTTGCTCCGTGGCGGTTGGATGTTCCGACGCAGTCACTTCCGGTATCTCCGCCACCAATCACCATTACATTTTTCGTTGTCGCTAATATATCTTCCGCCCTGATTTCGGCATGCCCTTACCCGTTTGTTCTGCTGTTTCAAAAAATCCATCGCAAAATGTACGCCTTTCAAATCCCGGCCGGGTATGGGTAAATCGCGGGGTATCGTAGATCCGCCGGTCAGTACGATGGCGTGGTATTCGCGCATCAGGTCATTGATACTGAATATTTACACCCACGTTGGCATTGCATTTAAAAATAACGCCTTCTTGTTCCAGAATGCCGATTCTCCTGTCAATGACCCATTTTTCCAGTTTGAAATCGGGAATGCCATAGCGCAACAATCCGCCCGGAGCATCGTCTCTCTCAAATACAGTTACAGAATGCCCGGCGTAGTTGAACTGTGCGGCAGCTGCCAGTCCTGCAGGACCCGAACCTACAACGGCTATTTTTTTCCCGGTTCGTGACATTCGGTTCTTTTGCTTTTACAAATCCCTTTTCAAAAGCGATCTCGATGATATGCTTTTCGATCTCTTCAATGGTGACAGCGGGCTGGTTGATGCCCAGCACACAGCTGCTTTCGCAAGGGGCCGGACAAATCCTTCCTGTGAACTCCGGAAAATTATTGGTTGAGGATAAGAATCTCATATGCTTCCTGCCAGGACTTGCGATAAACAGCATCGTTGAATTCCGGAATCACATTTCCCAGCGGACAACCATGATGACAAAATGGAATGCCGCAATTCATGCAGCGCGCAGCCTGTTGTTCAACTGTTCAGGTTCAAACGGATTGACAAATTCTTTGTAATCTTTTATCCTTTCCTGAACCGGACGTTTTTCAGGCAGTTCACGTTTATATTCCAGAAAACCTGTTGGTTTTCCCATTGTTTTATTTACTGATTAATGTTTGATCGTTATGAATTTGATACCTTACGCGGGACTTTCTTTTCCAGTCAGTGACCTTTTTATAGTCCTTCGGAAATACTTTTACGAAATTCCTGAGCTGGTTTTCAAAATCATCCAGCACAAATCTGGCAACATTGCTCGCTGTATAGGCGTAATGTTTGGCAATCATTTCTTTCATCTCGCGGGCATCTTCTTCATCCAGCGGATCCAGGTCGACCATTTCCGGATTGCAAAGAGAAGCAAACTTTCCTTCCACATCATATACATAAGCGATTCCTCCGCTCATGCCTGCTGCAAAATTGCTGTCCGGTATCTCCGAGAATCACCACGCGGCCGCCGGTCATATATTCACATCCATGATCGCCGACCCCTTCCACTACGGCATTTGCGCCTGAATTTCGCACGGCAAAACGTTCACCGGCTTTTCCCCGGATAAATGCTTCACCGGAAGTTGCGCCATAAAATGCCACATTTCCGATGATGAAATTTTCTTCAGGAACAAATCCGGCATCCGCAGCAGGATATACGATCAGTCTTGCACCGGATAATCCTTTTCCGAAATAATCATTTGCATCTCCTTCCAGTTCCAGGGTCACGCCATGGGTATTGAATGCACCAAAACTTTGCCCGGCTGTTCCTGTTAATTTAAAATGAATGGTATCAGCGGGCAAGTCCTTTTGCTTTGAATATTTTGGATATCTCGTTGGACAGAATGGTGCCAATGGTCCGGTCTGTATTTTTTACATTGAAAGAGGCTGTAATACTTTGTCCGGATCTCAAGAGCCGGTTTTGCTGCAGCCAGTAATTTCCAGTCCAGAACTTCATTCAATCCATGATCCTGTTCTTCCATGTGATAGATGCCCGGTATATGGAAGATGCCGGTTCTTTGAATAAGACCGGTGAGAGATCTAAGTTTTTTAGCTTTCCAGTGCGTTACATTGTCATTTACTTCAAGGCATTCCACCTGTCCAACCATTTCATTGATCGTTCGGAATCCAAGTTCCGCCATGATTTCCCGTAGTTCCCGGGTCAGGAATTTAAAGAAGTTCACCACATGATCTGCATTGCCGGTAAATCGTTTTCTCAATTCGGGATCCTGTGTGGCCACACCCACCGGACAGGTATTCATATGACATTTGCGCATCATGATACATCCTTCTACCACCAGGGCAGCCGTAGCAACACCCCATTCTTCCGCACCGAGTAAAGTGGCAATGGCAATATCGCGACCGGTTTTCATTTGTCCATCGGTTTGCAAAACCACCCGGCTGCGCAATTTATTTTTTACCAGTGTCTGGTGTGATTCTGCCAGTCCCAGTTCCCAGGGCAGACCGGCATGGCGGATCGAACTGATCGGCGATGCACCTGTTCCACCATCATGCCCGGAAATCAGGATCACATCTGCTTTTGCTTTTGCAACACCTGCAGCAATGGTTCCGACACCGGCTTTCGATACCAGCTTCACGTTGATACGCGCCTCACGGTTTGCATTTTTCAGATCGAAGATCAATTGGGCCAGATCTTCAATCGAATAAATATCATGATGCGGCGGGGGCGAGATAATCCCACACCCGGTGTGGAATGTCGTACTTTTCCGATCCATTCATCCACTTTATGACCGGGTAACTGTCCGCCTTCTCCAGGCTTTGCTCCCTGCGCCATTTTGATCTGCAATTCGTCTGCCTCGGTGAGATAGTAACTGGTTACGCCAAATCGGGCCGATGCCACCTGTTTGATGGCAGAGCGCATGGAGTCTCCATTTGCCAGTGGTTCATAACGGAACTCATCTTCGCCACCTTCACCGGTATTGCTTTTTCCGCCGATGCGGTTCATGGCAATGGCCAGTGTGGTATGTGCTTCATGTGAAATGGATCCGAAACTCATGGCTCCGGTTGCAAATCGTTTCAGGATATTTTCTTCCGGTTCCACTTCGTCCAGTGAAATGGAAGGACGGTTTCTTTTGAAACTGAACATACTGCGCAGGGTAGCTGCTTTTTCCATCTGGTCATTTACCAGTTTTGAATATTTTTTGAAGGAAGCATAATCATTCATTTGCGTGGAATACTGCAGGAAATGAATGGTGTGCAGGATTGAATAGATGAAATTCCCCTTTCCGTTTCCATTGGTATACACCACCTGCTGGCAGACGATCTACCGGAATATCTTTTCGCTGAATGCAAATAAATGTTTGGCCAGTGTTTCGCTGGCTATTTCATCCAGGCCCATTCCTTCGATCGGTGAAGTGGCGCCGGTGAAATATTTATCTACCACTGAATGATTCAGTCCAATGATTTCAAATATCTGTGCGCCCTGGTAAGATTGCAGAGTGGAGATTCCCATTTTTGAAAATACTTTCAGCAATCCTTCATTCACAGCCTTGATATAATTTTTCTTCAGGTGGTCTGCGTCCAGAGCAGTTTGCAATTTGCCCGTGTTTTTGCATATCGCGGATGGTGGCGAAAGCCAGGTAAGGATTGATGGCTGTGGCGCCGAATCCGATCAGACAGGCAAAATGATGCACTTCCCAAACGTCTCCTGCTTCCACAATAATGCCCACTTGTCCACGGTATCCTTTGCGGATCAGGTGATGGTGCACGGCAGCCGTTGCCAGCAAGGAAGGAATGGGCGCATGATCGGAATCAATGGCCCGGTCCGAAAGAATCAACACTTCAAATCCATCCAGCACGGCATCCACTGCATAACGGCAAAGCCTGTCCAGTCCTGCCTTGAAGTGAACCCGGTTTTCCATCGGCCCGGAAATAAGTCTGCAATGTTTTTGCCTGGAAAATACCGGTATCGATACTTCGGATCTTTTCCAGTTCATGATTGGTAAGTACCGGATGTTTTAATGCAACGCTATGACAGGTCAGCGGATCTTCTACCAGCAGGTTGCCATTATTGCCTGCAAATGTTGCCAGCGACATCACCAGTCGTTCCCGGATCGGATCAATCGGCGGATTGGTTACCTGTGCAAATAATTGTTTGAAATAACTGCTGAGATGCTGGGGTTCGATCACTCAGTACGGCCAGCGGAATATCGGTACCCATGGAACCGATCGGTTCTTTGCCATCCAGTGCCATCGGGGTGATGATGTGTTTCGAGATCTTCCGTTGAATAGCCAAATGCTTTCTGGTATTTGAAAATCTGGTCGTGTTGCAAGTTGCGTGAACATCACCCGGGGTTCAGGTAATTCTTCCAGCCGGATCTTGTATTTATTCAGCCATTCGGCATAAGGTTTGTGAAGAACAGATCGATTGTTTTAATTCATCATCGCTGATGATCCGGCCCTGTTCCATATCCACCACGAACATTTTTCCCGGCTGCAACCTTCCTTTTTCTTTGATCATTTTCTGGATCTACCGGCAATACACCGGTTTCGGAAGCCATGATCACGCGGTCATCGGTGGTTACGCAATAGCGTGAAGGACGAAGTCCATTTCGGTCCAGTGTTGCACCGATCATTTTTCCATCAGTAAATGAAATGGAAGCAGGTCCATCCCAGGGTTCCATCATCGAAGCATGAAATTCATAAAATGCTTTTTTCACCGGATCCATCTGATCATTGCCATCCCAGGCTTCCGGGATCAGCATCATCATCACATGCGGCAGTGAACGGCCGCAAAGCAGTGAGCAGTTCGATCATATTATCGAGACAGGCAGAATCCGACTGTCCTCCGGTAACGATCGGCAGCAGCATCTCCATTTCTTCCTTGGTGAAATAGGGAGATTCAAATCCCTTTTCACTTGTCTTCAGCCAGTTCAGGTTTCCCTGAACCGTATTGATTTCACCGTTGTGGGCGATATAACGGAATGGCTGTGCCAGTTTCCAGGAAGGAAATGTATTGGTGGCAAAACGGGAATGGACCAGGCCGAATGCAGATACCATTCGGTTATTGCTCAGGTCAGGGAAATAATGCCGCACCTGATACTGGTGAGCTGACCTTTATAAACGACGGTTTTGTAAGAAAGCGAAGCGATATAAAAACCGATCGCGATCTTTTTTAACCGTATTGTTAATGGTATGACTGGCATAATTGCGGAGCATAAATAGTTTTCGTTCAAATTCATCCGGATTGGTGATATGATCCGGGCAGGCAATAAATACCTGTTCCATTTCAGGTTCAACGGATAAGGCGGTTGGGCCGATACCTTCGGGATTTACCGGAACTTTGCGGTAGCCCAGTACTTCAAGACCCAGTTTTTCTGCGGCGCGGTTGAATATATCGCGGCATTCTTCCCTTAAGCATGATATCCCTGGGAAAGAAAATCATACCCACGCCATATTTGCCATAGGCAGGCAGGTGAACGCCCAGTCGGATACATTCATCAAAGAAAAATTCATGCGGTGTCTGGATCATGATTCCGGCGCCATCACCGGTATTGCTTTCGCAACCACAGGCACCCCGGTGCTCCATATTTTCCAGGACAGTCAGTGCATCGGAAATATCTGGTGAGATTTATTGCCTTTGATATTGGCCACAAAACCGATACCACAGGCATCATGCTCAAAGGAAGGATGATATAATCCTTGATTGCTTGCCATTATTTTCGGTTAAGCAGTGAATGGCATCAATACAATCGTTAGGACTATGATTTTTCTAAGGAAAGCAGGCGATTCGTTTAAAAATACAAAAATACTGTTGATATTTTGATTACAATAAACTATTCAACAACATCGCTGTCAGATATTATGCTTCAAACCAGTAACCGAACAGGGTATCGTTTTTATTGATTTCCGTATAAATCAATCTGGTACTTTTCTCATGTTTCTTCATCAACAGCTCATAATCCTTCCGGCTCTGCAGTTCGATTCCAACCAGTGCCGGTCCGGTTTCCTTATTGTGTCTTTTGCATGTATTCAAACCGGGTGATATCATCATTTGGGCCCAGCACATTATTCACAAATTCTTTTAAGTGCCCGGGCGTTGGGCAAACCGGATCAGGAAATAATGTTTCAATCCTTCATACTGCAAGCGATCGTTCCTTGATTTCCTGCATCCGGTCAATATCATTGTTGCTGCCGCTCACGATACAAACCACATTTTTGCCTTTTATCTCTTCGGCATAATCATCCAGTGCCGCAATGGACAAGGCGCCCGCAGGTTCTACTACTATCGCATCCTCATTATACAATTTCAAAATAGTGGAACAGATTTTTCCTTCGGGTACCAGGTGCATATCATCCAGCACTTCTCTGCAAATGGAAAAAGTAAGATCGCCTACTCTTTTTACGGCAGCGCCATCTACAAAACGGTCAATATTTTCCAGGGTAACCGGATGCCGGCTTTAATGCTTCGAACATGGAAGGTGCGCCTTCCGGTTCTAGTCCAATGATTTTTGTTTTGGGAGAATAGGTTTTGAAATAAGTGCCTACTCCTGCAGCCAGTCCGCCGCCGCCAACCGGAACAAATAGATAATCGATATCCGACAGGTCTTCCAGTATTTCAACGGCCACAGTTCCCTGTCCTTCAATGATCCGGTAGATCATCAAATGGAGGAATAAAAGTCATTTGATTTTCTTCTGTAAATTTTTTTGCAGCTACTGCGCAATCATCAAATGTATCGCCAATCAATTTGATTTCAATAAAATCTTCACCAAACATTTTTGTCTGGTTCACTTTTTGTTTGGGTGTAATGACGGGCATGAACACCACGCCTTTTACATTCAATTTTTTACAAGAATAAGCAAATCCCTGGGCATGATTTCCTGCACTGGCACATACCACTCCTTTTTTCAATTGCTCTTCCGGGAAGGCTGCTCATCATATTATAAGCGCCGCGTATTTTATAGGAACGAACTACCTGCAGATCTTCTCTTTTCAGATAAACATTGCACTGGTATTTGCGGGAAAGATTCTGATTGAAGGTAAGCGGGTGTGCGTACACTATGTTTTTCAGCCGTTCAGCAGCTTTATGCAACATCCAGATCTTCCGGTTGAGGATCAGGTTGTATTTATACTTTCATTTAATTAGTTTACTGGCAGTTCTTCATATTCATTCGCCAACTTTTTCTGTCAATGCTTCTTTATCTGATTTGACTCCGCGGTTGCAGGTCTGATTTTCCGGACGAAGGCTTCTTACTGTTTTTCCTGCCTGCCACATTTCGCTTTCACGCAATTCTTTCAATTCTACTTCCAGTTTTTCACGGTAATCCGGCTTGCTGTTGCTGTCGATTGAACGCTGTGATTCTTTTCCTGCTGCAACACTTTCATACAATTCTTTGAATACAGGCACTGTTGCATCACGGAATTTTTTCCACCAGTCCAATGCACCACGCTGTGCAGTGGTTGAACAGTTGGCATACATCCAGTCCATTCCATTTTCTGCAACCAGTGGCATCAGTGATTGTGTTAGTTCTTCAACTGTTTCATTGAATGCTTCAGAAGGAGTGTGGCCTTTTTCGCGCAGCACTTCATATTGTGCAGCAAAAATTCCCTGGATTGCGCCCATCAGTGTTCCGCGTTCGCCGGTAAGATCACTGAATACACTTCTTTCTTGAAATTGGTTTCAAATAAATATCCGCTTCCAACTGCAATTCCCAATGCAATCACTCTTTCATTTGCTTTTCCGGTTGCATCCTGGAAAATTGCATAGCTGCTGTTTAATCCGCGGCCCTGTAGGAACATTCTTCGCAATGAAGTACCTGAACCTTTTGGCGCTACCAGAAATACATCTACATCTGCTGGAGGAATAATTCCGGTTTGGTCGTTGATAAGTGATTCCGAAACCATGAGAAAAATATAATGCTTTGCCTGGGTCAAATGTTTTTTTACTGTTGGCCACAATTGCAATCTGCGCAGCATCACTCAGCAAGTAACAAATGATGGTTCCTTTTTCAAGGCTTCTTCAATTTCAAATAATGTTTCGCCGGGTACAAATCCATCGCGAACTGCTTTATCCCAGGTTTTTGAATTTTTTCGCTGACCAACAATTACATTGATGCCATTGTCTTTTTGGTTCAATGCCTGGCCGGGCCCTGTACACCATAACCGATCACTGCTACTACTTCATTTTTCAAAACTTCCTGTGCTTTCGACTAAGCGGAAATTCTTCACGGGTTACCACGTTTTCTTCTACTCCGCCGAAATTTAATTTTGCCATGTTTTGTTTTTTAGTTGTTTAGTTTTAAATTGTAATTGATAAATTGATTCTCAGAATTCTTAATTTCACTTCGCTTACATTGTAAATACTTCTTCCTGTTTATCCAGATATTCATTTTCTATCACTTCTTCTCCGGGTTCCGTTTGTTCAAATTCTTTTAGTTTTTCGTGGAAACCTCTGCTGTCTTTGATGATTGCCACCCTTGCGCTTCGCACAAATTCAATCAGGCCATAAGGTTCCAGTACTTCAACAAGTTATCGTTTCTTCCCGGTGGCCGGTGGTTTCAAAAACGGTATAATCTTTACGGATCACCACTGCCCTTGCGCCATATTCTCGCAGCAATCTTTCCACTTTTACCTTTTCTGCAATCTCATCGGTGGACACTTTATACAAGTGCCAGTTCCTGCCAGATGATTTCTTCATTGTGTATTGTAATATGCTTTCAATACTTCCACCTGTTTTTCAATCTGGCGGACAAGTTTTCTTACCACTTCTTCTGTTTCATTGATCACAATAGTGAACCGGTGAATGCCTTCAATTTCAGAAGGAGAAGTATTCAGGCTTTCGATATTGATTTTTCTTCGTGAAAAAATAATTGCAATGCGGTTGAGTAAACCGATCTGGTTTTCGGTATAAACGGTTATGGTGATATTCCTGTTTGTTGCATGTATTTTAGTATTGTTATCATGTTATATTTTTATCATTTTCATGCATTATTTTAACCTTATTTCAGCAACACTGCATCCCTGCGGCACCATCGGGAATACATTATTTTCTTTTCCTACCATTACTTCCAGCAGATAAGGACCTTCATGATCCAGCATTTCTTCAACGCATCTTTCAGATCTTCTCGTTCTGAATACCTTTTGCCTGCGATGCGATAAGCTTTTGCCAGCTGCTACAAAATCAGGACTTGTAATATCTATAAATGAATATCGTCTTGTCATGAAACAATTCCTGCCACTGCCGCACCATTCCGAGGAATTGATTATTGAGGATAATGATCTTTACATTCGATTTCACTTTGCATGATGGTTCCCAATTCCTGGAAGGTCATCTGGAATCCACCATCACCAATTATCGCAACCACTGTTCTGTCCGGCGCGCCATATTTTGCACCGATGGCTGCAGGCAATGCAAATCCCATTGTGCCCAATCCACCGGAGGTAATATTGCTTTTTGATTGATTGAATTTTGCATAGCGGCAGGCCACCATCTGGTGCTGACCTACATCGGTTACAATTATTGCATTGCCTTCGGTCAGTTCATTCAGTGCATTGATCACTTCACCCATGGTCAGTATCTTCGGTGTCAGGATGCAGTTCAGGTTGAATACATGTTTCATCTTCCTGTTTCTGATAATCTTTAAATTTCTGCAGCCATTGCGGATATGATTTTTTGTTCAATCAGTTCGGTAAGCAATGGCAAGTTTCTTTACAATCGCCCCAAACCGGAACGGTTGCTTTTACATTTTTATCGATTTCTGCAGGATCAATATCCAGGTGAATTACTTTTGCCTGCTTTGCATATTTATCCAGCCGGCCGGTTACCCGGTCATCAAAACGCATACCCATTGCAATCAATACATCACATTCATTGGTCAGTACATTTGGACCATAGTTGCCATGCATTCCCAGCATACCTACATTCAACGGATGATCGGTGGAATAGCGCTCAGCCCAAGATGGTCCATGCAGCAGGAATGCCTGATTTTTCAATAAATTTTTTAAATTCTTTTTCTGCTTTTCCAAGAATTACACCCTGGCCAAAAATCACAAATGGTTTTTTTGCTTCATTGATCAATTTGCAGCTTCTTCAATATATTCTTTTCGTACAATTGGTTTTGGACGGTAACTGCGGATATGGTCACATGGTTTATATCCTTCATAATCGAATTTCTGCATCTGCGCATTTTTGGTAATGTCGATTAATACAGGTCCGGGCCTTCCGCTTCCTGCGATATAAAATGCTTTTGCCAGTACGGATGGAATTTCAGTTGCATCGGTTACCTGGTAATTCCATTTGGTAACAGGCGTGGTAATATTGATCACATCTGTTTCCTGGAATGCATCGGTTCCTAATAAATGCGCAAATACCTGGCCGGTGATACATACCAATGGTGTGCTGTCGATCATGGCATCTGCCAAACCTGTTACCAGTTGGTAGCGCCGGGGCCGCTGGTGGCAAACACGACTCCTACTTTGCCGGAAGTACGTGCATAACCCTGTGCAGCATGAATAGCACCTTGTTCATGGCGCACCAGAATATGTTTCAATTTTTCCTGGTAATCATACAATGCATCATAGATTGGCATGATAGCGCCGCCCGGATAACCGAAAATGGTTTCCACTTTTTCTGCAAGAAATACTTCCAGTACTGCAACAGAACCTGATAATTTCTGAGTCTGCTTTTTTGGCTCGGAGCTTTCTTGTCTTCTTTTGTTATTTCGAGCGTTTCCATAATCATAAATTTTTTATTTTGATATTGCATAATATTTATTTCATGCTATATTTCGATCAGATTCACTCATCTGTTACACAACCTTCTGCTGCATCTTTTACACATCTGTGCATATTTATATAAAACTCCTTTTGTTGCTTTCAATGCAGGTTGTTTCCATTCTGCTTTTCTTTCTGCAATTTCTTCTTCAGCTAACTTTTAAGTGTAATCGTATTTTTTATTGCATCAATTTCAATGATATCATTATCTTCCACCAAGGCCGATCAATCCGCCTTCAAATGCTTCGGGTGTGATATGACCGACCACAAAACCATGTGTGCCACCACTAAATCTTCCATCAGTAATCAGTGCAACTGATTTTCCCAAGCCTGCGCCAATAATGGCTCGATGTTGGTTTCAGCATTTCAGGCATACCGGGTGCACCTTTCGGGCCTACATTTCGGATCACCACTACATCACCTGCTTTTACTTTTCCGATTTGAATTCCTTATCAGATTCATGTTCGCCATCAAATACTCTTGCTGGCCTTCAAATCGTTCGCCTTCTTTTCCGCTGATCTTTGCCACACTTCCTCCTTCGGCAAGATTGCCATATAATATTTGTAAATGACCTGTTGTCTTTAATCGGTTTTTCTAACGGGATGAATAATTTTCTGTGTTTCAAAATCAAGATCCGGAGCATCTGCTAAGATTTTCTGCAACGGTTTTTCCGGTTACTGTTAAACAATCGCCATGCAACAATCCTTTCTTCAATAAATATTTCATTACTGCAGGCACGCCGCCATATTGATGCAGATCCTGCATCAGATATTTTCCGCTGGGTTTGAAATCTGCCAGCACCGGAATTTTGTCACTGATCGTTTGGAAATCATCCTGTGTTAATGTCACATCCACACTTTTTGCCATGGCGATCAAATGCAATACCGCATTGGTGCTTCCGCCCAATACCATGATCAACCGTAATTGCATTTTCAAATGCTTTTCGTGTCATGATATCCTTTGGCTTGATATCTTTTTCCAGTAATAACTTTAATGGCTTTTCCGCATCACGATTCTTTTTGTTTGTCTTCACTCAATGCAGGATTGGATGAAGAATAAGGAAGCTCATGCCCAATGCTTCAATTGCGCTGCCATTGTATTGGCTGTGTACATGCCACCGCAGGCGCCCGCGCCCGGACAAGCATGTTCGAACAATGCCTTTAAAATCTTCTTCACTCAGATTGCCTGCAATTTTTTGTCCCAAGTGCTTCAAAAGCAGAAACGATATTCAGATCTTGTCCTTTATAATGACCGGGTGCAATCGTTCCGCCATATACCATGATGGACGGGCGGTTCAATCTTCCCATTGCCATGATAGAACCCGGCATATTTTTATCGCAACCCGGAATGGCAATCAATCGCATCATAATATTGTGCGCCGCATTGGTTTCAATACTATCAGCAATGATATCACGGCTCACCAATGAATAACGCATGCCATCTGTTCCCTTGCTGATGCCATCGCTTACACCGATGGTATGAAAGATCAATCCCACCAGATCTGTTTTATTGACACCTTCTTTTACAATTTTGCCAGATCATTCAGATGCATGTTGCAGGGATTGCCATCCTATCCCATACTTACAATACCCACCTGTGCTTTTTTGAAATCATCTTCTGTAAAACCAATGGCATAATACATTGCCTGTGCGCAGGCTGTGTTTCATCCTGTGTTAAGTGTTTTGGAATATTTATTTAGTTCTGTCATAAATAATGATAAAAAGAAACCCGCCTTTTTGGAGGCGGGTCGTTTATAATTTTTGAATTTTTTATATTATTAACCCCCTCCGTGAAGTGCAGAGAAATAATAATAATGACCACCACAATACGTGGCGATGATGACTTTATTATATATATCTGCTTTTCAACATGAGTGACGTGTTGAATAGCGAATATACGAACCGCGTATTATAAAACAAAGAACTAAATGATCGTTGACTTCCTCAACTCAATATTTTCCTTATTGAGTTCAGTTCCGGATATCTTTCCCACCAGGTAATCACTGATCAGATTCACCAATGGTGGAAGTGAAATAAAAATTCACCGGATCAATATCTTTGGTCACAAATCCATTGCTCAAGTGTCCAGTCCACTGCTTCCCGGATCGAGTGCTGCTTCTTTGTGCAATCCAAAATGATCCAGCATCATGGCTGCAGAAAAAATTGATCCCAGCGGATTGGCAATATCTTTTCCTGCAGCCTGCGGATAAGAACCATGGATCGGTTCAAACAATGCACTGTCCTTTCCCAACAGAAGCGGAAGGCAACAATCCCAGTGAACCGCTGATCACGCTGGCCTCATCACTGATGATATCGCCAAACATATTTTCTGTCAGTATCACATCAAATTGTTTCGGATTCAGAATGATCTGCATGGCAGCATTGTCAACAAACATAAAATCAACTGCTACATCAGGATATTGCTTTGGCAATTTCCTGCACCACTTTTCTCCAGAGCCTGGATGTTTCCAGTACATTGGCCTTATCAACCAGTGTTAATTTTTTTCTTCGTTCAGTGCCTGTTTGAAAGCCAGGTGGGCAATACGTTCAATTTCTTCCCGCTATAGATACATTCATCAGATGGCCTGTGTTTGTTCTGCATTCATTTCTTTCTTTCCAAAATAAATACCGCCTGTCAGTTCGCGGAAAATGATAAAATCAACTCCTTCAATATTTTTTGTTTTCAGCGGCGATAAGATGATGCAGGGAAGGGTAGGTGATGATCGGCCGGATATTGGCAAACAACTGCAATGATTTTCTCAATTTCAGCAATCCCTGTTCCGGGCGCACTTTGGCGGTGGGATCATTGTCATATTTCGGATGGCCGATTGCGCCGAATAGAATAGCATCACTTTTCAAGTGCCAACTTCAATGGTTTCATCGGGAAGCGGATTTCCGGTTTTATCAATGGCAACTGCGCCCATCAGGCAATACGGTAATGAAATTCATGATGAAAGCATTCTGCAATGGCATTCAATACTTTTACGGATTGCCGGGTTACTTCCGGACCAATGCCGTCGCCTTCAATGACGACAATGTTTTTTTTCATATAGTATTTGCGTAGGATTAGGCGTTTTCTTTTCGAAATGCTGGTCAATTTCATCTCTTCATGCTTAGCAGATAATCAATATCATCGTATCCATTCAGCAAACAGGTTTTTTTATAATGGTTGATTTCAAATTTTTCTGTTACTGTTACGTCCTGTTCTTATCGAATTTGATGGTCTGATTCTCCAGGTCAACCGTGAATTTGTGTTGAGGGTTCTGTTCAACCGCTCGAAAATTTCTTTCAGAAATTCATTCGCTCACGGTAACCGGCAGACAGAAAATTATTCAATGCATTGTTTTTAAAGATGTCCGCAAAAAAACTGCTTACCACCACATCAAATCCATAATCTTTGATTGCCCAGGCCGCATGTTCCCGGGAAGAACCGCAACCAAAATTTTTAGCCTGCCACCAATATTTTTCCTTTGTATATCGGGATTATTCAAAGTAAAATCTTTTCTGGGTTTCGTTTCATCGTCATTTTCATATCGCCAGTCGCGAAACAGATTTTTTCCAAATCCATCCCGGGTGGTTGCTTTTAAAAAACGGGCAGGAATGATCTGGTCCGTATCGATGTTCTCGATATTAACGGAACGCGGTACTGAATATGTTGTTGATTGCTTTCATTAGTATTTATGATTAATTTCAAGATGATGATTTCGATACAGCTTTTCACATTTCCAATATTTCTCATTACATCAGCTCCCTCACATCACGTCACTCTGCCTGTAATCGCTGCTGCCGCTGCGGTCAGCGGGCTTGCCAGTAATGTTCTTGCATTCGGCCCCTGTCTTCCTTCAAAATTCCTGTTGCTGGTGGAGATGCAATATTTTCCTGCCGGAATTTTATCTTCATTCATTCCCAGGCATGCGCTGCATCCGGGCTGGCGGAGCTGAAATCCTGCTTCTTCAAATATTTTATCAATGCCTTCTTCTATTGCCTGTTTCTCCACCTGTTTGCTGCCGGGAACAATCCATACTTCCACATCTTCTGGCTTTTTGTTTTCCTTTTACAAAAGAGCCACCAGTCGCAGATCTTCAATCCGCTGATTGGTGCAACTGCCGATAAATACATATTCCACTTTTTTCCCTTTGATATCCTGCCGGGTTCAAGCCCATATAATGCAAGTGATTTTTCGAATGAAGGTTTTTCTTTTTCTTCCACTTCCTGCAAGTCGGGTACATGGCCGGTGACGCCAATGCCCATTCCCGGATTGGTTCCATAAGTGATCATCGGTTCAATATCTGCTGCATCAATATTAATTTCTTTATCAAACTGCGCATCTCATCAGTGAATAAATGTTTTCCATTGTGCCAGTGCTTTGTCCCATTCTTCGCCTGTCGGGGCAAATTTTCTTCCTTTCATATATTGAAAGGTAGTTTCATCCGGAGCGATCATTCCGCATCGCGCACCCATTTCAATACTCATGTTGCAGATGGTCATTCGCGCTTCCATGGATAAGGTCGCGGATGGCAGAACCTGCATATTCCACAGCATAACCTGTAGCGCCGCTGGCAGAAATTTTTGAAATGATATATAGAATAATATCTTTTGATAACAACACCTTTATTCAGTTTGCCTTCTACATTGATGCGCATCAGTTTCGGTTTGGTTTGCATCAGACATTGCGTAGCCAGCACCATTTCCACTTCACTGGTGCCGATGCCAAATGCAATGGTTCCGAAAGCGCCATGGGTGGAAGTATGACTGTCGCCGCAAACGATGGTCATGCCGGGCTGGGTAATGCCCAGTTCCGGTCCGATCACATGAACAATTCCCTGGTAAGGATGTCCAAGGCCATATAATTCAATTCCGAATTCTGCGCAATTCTTTTTCAGTGTTTCCACCTGGAGCCGGGAAAGTTCTTCTTTGATGGGAAGATGCTGGTTTAGGGTGGGTACATTATGATCTGCTGTTGCCACTACCTGTTTCGGCCGGAATACTGGAAGATCCTCTTTGTTCAAGTCCCTGTAAAAGCCTGCGGGCTGGTTACTTCATGAATAAAATGTTTGTCGATATATAATACAGAAGGGCCGTCCTCGATGGTTTTCACCACGTGTTTTTCCCAGATTTTTTCAAATAATGTTTTTGGCATCATTTTAATTTAACAGTAACGGATTTATTTCTGTTCAGAGATAATGGTTTATACCGTTTACTGTACCGTTGCAAGTTCGTGCAGGTCTTCTTCCCTACTTCTTTTTTAGTATCTGCCATTTGCAGAAATTCATCATATAAGAACATCTATTTCATTGCGGGTAAAATCATAACCGATTTTTGAAAACGTGAGCCAGCGCACTTCGTCCGCTCCGTGCCGTCAGTACGATTTTGGAACCATCGGCACCCACTTCTTCCGGATTGATGATTTCATAAGTCTGTGCATCTTTCAGAAATCCATCCTGGTGAATTCCGGAAGAATGAGAAAATGCATTGGCGCCCACAATGGCTTTATTTGGCTGCACCGGCATGCGCATGGTATCTGAAACCAGACGGCTCATCGGATTCAGCGTTGGGTTTTTATATCGGTTGTAAAATCCGAGATCGGCATGTTGCTTGATGATCATCACCACTTCTTCCAGGGAAGTATTGCCTGCTCTTTCACCCAGACCATTGATGGTGCATTCGATCTGCCGTGCGCCGGTAATAACGCCTGCAATGGAATTGGCTGTTGCCAGTCCGAGATCATTATGACAATGGCAGGAAATAACTGCCTTATCAATATTGCTTACATTGTTTACGAGATAAGCGATTTTTTCGCCATATTGATGCGGAAGGCAATAACCGGTGTATCCGGAATATTTACAACGGTTGCGCCCGCTTTGATCACGGCTTCAATCACCCGGGCCAGATATTCATTGTCGGTCCGGCCGGCATCTTCCGCATAAAACTCCACATCATCTACAAATTTTTGGCCCATTTTACAGCCTGGACAGCCCGTTCAATGATATCTTCCCGGTTGGAATTGAATTTGGATTTGATATGAAAATCGGAAGTGCCGATACCGGTATGAATGCGGGGATGCTTTGCATTTTTCAGGGCTTCTGCCGCCACTTCAATATCTTTTTCCACTGCCCGGCTAAGGGCGCAAACGGTAGCATTGTTTAATGATTTTGGAAATTTCTTCTACCGAATGAAAATCGCCGGGACTTGATATCGGGAAATCCGGCTTCAATGACATCAACACCCAGTTCTTCCAGTTCCAGGGCCAGTTCAAGCTTTTCTTTGGTATTCAGTTTGCAACCGGGAACCTGTTCCCCGTCGCGCAGGGTGGTGTCAAAAATGAAGATTTTATCGGTTTTCATATCATTTTGGGAATGAGTGAATTCGAAGTTATTTTTGTTTGATTCCGGCAGAAAAATCAAATTCCTGTGGTGAATTACAGCGCTTGAAAAGGGCCGTTTCAACGCTGAAACCCAGCGCCAGATCAGGTTTTAAACGTTTTAAATTACGATGCCCAACCGCTCTTCAGATACCCTGTTTCAACTTGTTAAATCGCTGAAAAAGTCAGAAAAACGGAATTTTAAGCTCTATGTGAAGCGAAATTCCTCTTCAGAGGACCTGAAAATCATCCAATTGTTCGATGCCCTGGACAAAATGGAGATTTATGATGAAATTCAACTGCTAAAGAAAAACAAGGGGCTTAGCAAACAACAACTTTCCAATAGCAAGGCCCATTTGTACCGACAGATCCTGACCAGTCTGCGGCTGATACGCCATGAAAATAATATGGATATCCAGTTGCATGAACAACTGGATTATGCCGAGATCCTGTACAATCAGGGCTTGTATCTGCAAAGCCTGAAGGTGCTGGACCGGATGAAAGAATATGCCCGGAGCTTACACCAGGTCAGTTATGTACTTGCAGATCCTTTTCTTTGAACAGAAGATTGAAGTCCTGCATATCACCCGGAGCATGCAGGACCGGGCCGGCAAACTGGCAGAGGAAATGAAAACAGCCAATGAACAGCTGACGCTTACCGGAATACTTTCCAGTCTTTCTCTTCAGTTATACAGCTGGTATATTCAGCATGGGGTGGCCAGGAATGAAAAAGATGAAAAAGCGGTCAGGGAATTTTTTGAATCGCAGCTTCCGGTTCGGATGCCATCATCCCAATACGGATTTTATGAAAATCTTTATCTCTATCAATGTTATAGCTGGTATGCATTTATCGGGCAGGATTTTCTTTCTTACTACCGGTATACCCATCGCTGGGTGGATCTTTTTGAGAAAGAGCCGGAGATGATTGATATTGAAACAGCTCATTATATCAAAGGAATGCACAATTTGCTGGGCGCGCATTTTGACTTACTGAATTATCCGAAATTCGTGGAAACGCTTGACCAGTTTGAAAATTTTTTCATTCGGATTTTGTCCAGGAAAATGATAATAACCGGATTCAGACTTTCGTGTATCTGCATATCGCCAAAATCAATAAGCATTTTATTGACGGAACATTTACGGAAGGATTGAGCCTGGTTCCTTATATCGAAGAAAAGCTGAAAGAATATGAAATCTATCTGGACGGCCACCGGATCTGTTTTTTATTACAAGTTTGCCTGTCTGTATTTCGGCAGCGGTGATTATGAAAATACGATCAAATACCTGAATAAGATCATCAACTGGAAAATGGATCTGCGCACCGATCTGCAATGTTATTCGCGGCTGCTGCACCTGATCGCCCATTATGAACTGGGCAATTATGATCTGCTGGAATACCTGATCAAATCCGTTTACCGGTTTATGGCCAAAATGGAAAACCTGAGCCTGGTGGAAGAAGAAATTTTCCGGTTTCTGAGAAAATCCTTTGAGCTTTCCCCAAAGAAACTAAAACCTGAATTCGGTTATTTGCTGGAAAGGCTGAAAACCTATGAGAAGAATCGTTTTGAGACCCGGGCTTTTCTATATCTGGATATTATTTCCTGGCTGGAAAGCAAGATCAGGGATGTGCCGGTGCAGAAAATCATCAGAGAAAAATTTCTCCTGCGTAATTCAGCTAAACCTTCATCCGGAATCCTAACTTCATCGTCCGGGATTGATTAGTCAATCATTTTTGCTATGACATTAAAAAAGGCAACGCTGTTATTTTCTTTTTTTATGTTGCTGCTGTTTTTTATCCTGTCCCGGTTGCCTGGGCACAATGGGGACATGCCCTTTTATATTGCCTGCATCATCGAAACAGAACAAGGCTCCATGAGAGGAGTGGTTGAGAAAACAAAGGAAGTGCTGCAAAATGAATTGCCGCCGGCAGAGTACCAGGATCATGCGGCTCGTTTCAGCAGTGCAGATCCGGTAATCCTTGAACGGTACAGGGTCAAACCGCTTTATATATGGATGGCGTTAGCCTTTCACAAATTGGGATTTTCTTATATCCATTCAACCATTCTTCCTTCACTGCTTGCTTATTTTCTGATTGGTCTCAGCATCTGGCGGATTCTGATGAAACGCCTGGATCCGGTTAAAACTTTTCTGTTAAGTACAGGTTGTATGTTGATTTATCCTACACTCCTTCTCGCCAGACTTTCCACCCCGGATGCCATATCCTGCCTCTTCCTGTTGAATGCAATTTCTCTAATTTACAACGGGGGAAATAAAATGCTTTGGTATATCCTTTTTATGCTGGCAATCTGTACCCGGATCGATAACGTGGTTTCGGAATTGATTTTCCTTTTTGCGCTATGGAGATGGCCCGTCACCGGTTTTTTAAACAAACTGACCACTAAGCAGTTTACCGGTTTGTCGTTCGGGCTGACCGGAATGGCCCTGCTGGTTAACCTGGTGGCCGCCCATCATTTTCTTTGGTTCATGAACCCTGCATTTTCACTGCCACCCGGGCAATATCTGAAAGATGTCAGGCTTATATTTTTATGTATTTCCGGGATCGTTTTTTATGTACCTGCTGATGTTCTTTATCATTTCCGGATTCAGCCGGGGATTCAGCTGGAAAAAAGAAGTGAATTACCTGTTTTATGCAGTTTGTTTTATTGTAGCCGTCCGGTTTCTCTTATATCCGTTTTATGAAGAACGTTATATTGCACCCTGGCTACTATTTTGCCTGTCAGCATTTCGTTTTCATATGCGAGCCCTGAGAACCGGACAAAAACAATGCTCGGAAAAGGGGTTTAGACTCCCTTCCAGGAATAGCAGCTTAGGCTTGGTAAATTAATGCAAACCACGTACCTTTGCCCCCCTTATGCTGGCATTTTCAGAAATTATTTTCGCTGTAAAATATTGATTTTCAACAAAGTAGCAATTTGCGAGATGTAATGAGCATCCCTGTTGTAAACTGGCTTTGTTTATGCATTTGTGGTAACTGTCTTTTAAAAACCTGATATTATATAATATGGCTATTAAAAAAGAAAATCGTCCCAAAGCCACTTTCTCAAAAATTACCATCGGACTTGCTTCTCCCGATTCCATTCTGGAAAGATCTTATGGAGAGGTTTTAAAGCCTGAAACCATTAACTACCGAACCTACAAACCCGAAAGGGATGGTTTATTCTGCGAACGCATTTTCGGACCTGTAAAGGACTATGAATGTGCCTGCGGAAAATATAAAAGGATCCGTTATAAAGGAATCGTGTGCGACCGTTGCGGAGTTGAAGTAACGGAAAAGAAAGTTCGCCGCGAACGCATGGGACATATCAAACTGGTGGTTCCGGTGGTTCATATCTGGTATTTCAAAAGCCTTCCGAACAAAACCGGTTATTTGCTGGGAATGAGTTCCAAGAAACTGGAGAGTATCGTGTATTATGAAAGATACGTGGTGATCCAGCCGGGTATCCGTGCAGATAAAAATCAGAATCTGGGTGATCTTTTGACAGAAGAAGAATATCTGGAAATTCTTGAAACCCTTCCGAAGGATAATCAATATCTGCCTGATGATGATCCGCAACAAGTTCATCGCCAAGATGGGTGCTGAAGCCGTTCATGATCTGTTGCAGCGGATCGATCTGGATCAGCTTGTCTTTCGATCTGCGGAATGCAGCAGCCAACGAAACTTCCCAGCAACGTAAGGCAGATGCGTTGAAACGTCTGAGTGTGGTGGAAGCTTTCCGCGATGCCAATACCCGAATTACAAACCGTCCGGAATGGATGGTTATGCAATATATTCCTGTTATTCCTCCGGAACTGCGTCCGCTGGTTCCACTGGATGGCGGCCGTTTTGCGTCTTCAGATCTGAATGATCTTTACCGCCGGGTGATCATCCGTAATAACCGTCTGAAACGTTTATTGGAGATCAAAGCGCCGGAAGTGATCCTGCGGAATGAAAAAAGAATGCTGCAGGAAGCCATCGATTCCCTGTTTGATAACAGCCGTAAATCCAATGCCGTTAAAGCGGAAGGCGGACGAGCGCTGAAATCGCTAAGTGATGTGCTGAAAGGGAAACAGGGACGTTTCCGTCAGAACCTGCTTGGGTAAACGTGTGGACTATTCAGGCCGTTCCGTTATTGTGGTAGGACCTGAATTGAAATTGCATGAATGCGGATTGCCAAAGGATATGGCTGCTGAACTTTTCAAGCCATTTATCATCCGTAAGCTGATTGAAAGAGGTATTGTAAAAACGGTGAAATCGGCCCGAAAACTGGTTGACCGGAAAGAAGCCATTGTTTGGGATATCCTGGAAAATATTCTGAAAGGACATCCGGTGATGCTGAATCGGGCCCCGACACTTCACCGTTTATCCATCCAGGCATTTCAGCCAAAACTGATTGAAGGGAAAGGCGATCCAGTTGCATCCGCTGGTATGTACGGCATTCAACGCGGATTTTGACGGTGACCAGATGGCGGTGCATGTGCCATTGAGCAGTGCAGCCGTACTGGAAGCCCAGTTGCTGATGCTTTCCAGCCATAATATCCTGAACCCGCAAAACGGTACGCCGATCACCCTGCCTTCACAGGACATGGTATTGGGACTGTATTATATCACCAAAGGAAAAAAATCAACGCCAACAGAAAAAGTAAAGGGCGAAGGAAAATCATTTTACAGTCCGGAAGAAGTAATCATTGCGTATAATGAAGGCCAGATTGATCTGCATGCTTATCATTAAGGTGAAAGTGAATGTGCGGAATGAAGAGGATCAGCTGGAAAAGAAATTGCTGGAAACAACGGTGGACGCGTACTATTCAATCAGCATACGCCTGCTGAAGTAGGATTTGTAAACCAGTTGCTGACCAAGAAATCCCTTCGGGAAATCATCGGTAATATTATCAAATGGACCAATGTTCCGAAAACAGCCAAATTCCTGGATGATATCAAAACCCTCGGATTCCGCATGGCCTTCCGCGGTGGTTTGTCATTCAGTATCAATGACCTGATCATCCCGGATACCAAGGAAGAATTGCTGGTGAATGCAAAAGTGGAAGTGGATGAAGTGTGGGACAATTATAATACGGGTCTGATTACCAATAACGAAAGGTATAACCAGATCGTAGATATCTGGTCGCAGAGTGGATACCCGCATCACCGAAACATTGATCCGCGAACTGAGCTACCGATAAGCAGGGTTTCAATTCTGTTTACATGATGCTGGATTCCGGTGCCCGTGGTTCCAAACAGCAGATCAAACAGCTGGCTGGTATCCGCGGACTGATGGCCAAACCAAGAAAATCCGGATCTACCGGAAGTGAGATCATTGAAAATCCGATCCTTTCCAACTTTAAAGGCGGACTGAATGTATTGGATTATTTCATCTCCACGCATGGTGCCCGTAAAGGTCTTGCCGATACGGCGCTGAAAACGGCGGATGCGGGTTACCTGACCCGTCGTCTGGTGGATGTTGCGCAGGATGTGGTGATCAAGGAAGAAGATTGCGGAACACTGAGAGGTATTGCAACCACGGCGCTGAAAGATAATGAAGATATCGTTGAACCATTATATGACCGTATTCTGGGACGTGTTTCCCTGCATGATGTGTATGATCCGACTATCAGATCAGATCATTGCAGAAGGCGGTGTAGAAATCACGGAAGAAGTTGCCAAGAAAATTGAAGAAGCAGGTATCGAAACCATTGAGATCCGTTCCGTGCTCACCTGCGAAAGCAAAAGGGGTGTTTGTGTGAAATGTTATGGTAAGAATCTTGCTACCGGATATACTGCCCAGAAGGGTGATGCAGTGGGTATCATTGCTGCCCAGTCCATCGGTGAACCGGGTACCCAGCTTACCCTGCGTACCTTCCACGTGGGTGGTGTTGCAGGTTCTGCTTCGGTTGAATCTTCTCTGCTGGCAAAATTTGATGGTACCATTCAGTTCGACGGATTGAGAACGGTACTGACTGAAAATAATGAAGGCGCGAAAGTGCCAGATCGTTATCGGCCGTACCGGTGAAGTCAGGATCATGGATGTGAAGAACGACCGGCTGCTGATTACCAATAACGTTCCTTATGGTGCTACCCTGACCGTGAAAGACGGACAGAAAGTTACCAAGGGAGAAGTGATCTGTACCTGGGATCCGTTCAATAATGTTGTGATCACTGAAATTACCGGTAAGCTGAAATTTGAAAATGTGATTGAAGGAATTACTTACCGCGAAGAAGCCGATGAACAAACCGGTCATCGCGAGAAAGTGGTTATTGAAACAAAAGACAAAACCAAGATTCCGTCCATTATCGTGGAAGGCGGCAAGGAAATTAAAATCATATAACCTGCCGGTCGGAAGCCATATCATCATGGAAGAAGGCGAAGAAGTTCGCGCCGGACAGGTAATCGTGAAGATTCCACGTGTGCTCGGTAAGCTGCGGGATATCACGGGAGGTCTGCCGACGTGTAACGGAATTGTTTGAAGCACGTAATCCGGGTAACCCGGCTGTCGTTTCTGAAATTGATGGTGTGGTTGCTTTTGGAAATATCAAACGAGGTAACCGTGAGATCATCGTGGAAGCCAAAGATGGTATTGTGAAGAAATATCTTGTTCCGCTGACCCGCCAGATCCTGGCACAGGATGGTGACTTTATTAAAGCAGGTGCCCAGTTGTCTGATGGACAGATTGCACCGGCAGATATTCTTTCCATCAAAGGACCGTTTGCCGTTCAGGAATATGTGGTGAATGAAATCCAGGAAGTATATCGTTTGCAGGGTGTGAAGATCAATGATAAGCATATTGAAGTGATCGTGCGGCAGATGATGCGTAAGCTGAATATCGTTGATCCGGGAGATACCCGCTTCCTCGAAGATGAAACGGTGGATAAAATTGAATTCCTCGATGAGAACGACTGGATCTTTGATAAGAAAGTGATCACGGATGCGGGCGAGTCAGCCAAACTGAAACCCGGTCAGATTGTTAGTCTGCGGGAAGTAAGGGAAGAAAATTCCATTCTGCGCCGGAATGATAAAAAACTGGCAGAATTCCGGGACGCACATTCAGCTACTTCGGCACCGATGCTGCTTGGGTATTACCAAAGCTTCCCTGGGAACGCAAAGCTGGATTTCAGCTGCATCTTTCCAGGAAACCACGAAAGTGCTTTCATCCGCCGCCATTCAGGGTAAAACCGATGATATGATGGGACTGAAGGAAAATGTGATCACGGGTCATCCGATTCCTGCGGGTACCGGTTTGCGTGAGTTTGAGAACATGATCGTGGGAAGCAAGGAAGAATATGAATTGCTGCAAACATCAAGGGAAGCCATGCAGTTCGATGAAGAAGAATAAGGTCAAAATTTAAGAATTAATAAGCAGTAGGAAGCAGAAATGCTTCCTACTTTTATATCTGGCAGATTGAGCCGGAAAGTTTATTCATTAAATAGTTGCTATCTATGAGAAATATTGCAATGGTTCCCGGCATACTTGCCTTATTGCTTACAGGGGTTTTATTTTATGTCATTTATCACAAGCCGGTCAAATATCACCTGCTGTCAGTGGCGGTCAGGCTTCCGGTCGTATCTTCTGCTGCTCCTTTCCGGATGGCATATTTTAACCTGGATTCCCTGGAAGCGCATTATGAGTATTTCAAAGATGTGCTCGATCAGGTAAAGGGCAAGGAAAATGAAATGAATGCTGAGCTCAGCGGCATGGAAAAAGGCTATCAGAAGAAAATTGCTGAGTGGCAGAAAAAAGGGAAATGCCATGTCCCAGGCTGAAAGTGAGCAGGCGCAACAGGAATATGCGCAAATGCAACAGAATTATCAGATCAAAAAGCAATCCCTGCAGGAAGCCCTGCTGAAACATAATGAAGATCTGAAAGCCGATATCCGGAAGAAGATCGAAGAATATCTGAACGATTACAATAAAAGTAAAGGATATAATTATATTATTTCCTATGACGCCAATTCCTTTATCTATGTAAAGGATACCACCTATAATATTACGGAGATCTTGTCAGCGGACTCAATGCGACCTATAAGAAAAAGTAGATTGCCGCCCGATATCGGGTTTGCGTCCGATTTACTATCTTCCGGGTTAAATCACTTATGCCCGGAGAAAATCCTTCTTTTAAACCAACACTCGGATTGATGGATGCTACGATGATCGTTGCGGGATCCATGATCGGATCCGGAATTTTTATTGTCAGGGCAGATATTGTCCGGAATGTAGGAAGTGCCGGATGGCTCATCCTCGTTTGGGCTGATCACCGGTATTCATGACGATCACCGCAGCGGTGAGTTATGGTGAGCTGAGCGGGATGTTTCCCAAGGCCGGCGGACAATATGTTTATCTCAAAGAAGCTTATAACCCTTTAGTTGGCTTTCTTTATGGCTGGAGTCTTTTTGCAGTAATACAAACGGGCACTATTGCTGCCGTGGGGGTTGCCTTTTCCAAATATGCGGCCTATCTTATTCCGGCCGTCAGCGAAGATAATAATCTGATCAGTATCCAAACCGGCGTAAATGCCTGCGGAGGTTCTTCCAGTTTCAGTATCAGTGCAGCCCAACTGCTTTCCATCGGCATCATTGGCTTTCTAACGTATACCAATACACGCGGAATTAAAGGCGGAAAACGGATCCAGAATATTTTTACTTCCACCAAACTGCTGGCGTTATTCGGGCTGATTCTGGCAGGATTTGTGGCTTTTCGATCCGGAAGTATGGCATGCCAACTGGGCCCATGCCTGGGAATCAACGAAAACAACCTTGAAGGATGTCTGTAATCCTTCCCGGGGATTTACGATCACGCCCATCAGCGGTGCTGCTTTATTCGGGGGTATTGCGGCAGCGATGGTTGGTTCGGTTTTTAGCAGTGATGCCTGGAACAACGTAACTTTTATTGCGGGTGAAATCAAAAATCCACAAAAAAATATTGGTGCTTCCCTGTTTTTTGGCACCCTGATTGTAACGATCATTTATATCTGTGCAAACCTGATGTATATTGCGGTACTTCCGTTGAATGAGATTGCTCATGCAGAAAAAGACCGGGTTGCGGTAGCGGCTGCGCAGGTGATTTTTGGTAACGGCGGCACAATAATCATCGCCCTACTGATCATGGTTGCTACCTTTGGATGTAATAACGGACTGATCCTTTCCGGGCGCAAGGGTTTATTATACCATGGCCAAGGATAAACTATTTTTCAAAAAAGCAGGTACACTCAACAAAAATTCGGTGCCCCAATGGGCACTCTGGGCGCAGTTTGTAGTTGCCTCTGTTTTATGCCTTAGTGGAAAATATGGCGATCTGCTCGATATGATTTCCTTTGTGGTTGTGATTTTTTATGTGCTCACCATTGCGGGGATATTTATATTAAGAAGAAAAAAAGCCGGATCTGCCGAGGCCTTATAAAGCTTTCGGGTATCCCGTACTTCCCTTTCTGTATATTCTGATGGGCATCAGTTTTTGCATACTGCTGATTATTTATAAACCCGAATTTACCTGGCCCGGACTCATCATTACACTGCTCGGGATACCCCTGTATTTTATAGCCGTTGCAGGTAACCGGAAAACGACAGCGCCTTAATATGGTATCAACTGATTTTAAAGAACTTTTTAAAAATTTTGCTTCGGTAAAAATCGGTGTGATCGGGGATGTGATGCTCGATACTTACTGGTGGGGACAGGTGGACCGGATTTCGCCGGAAGCGCCGGTTCCGGTCGTGAGGGTTGACCGGAAAGAATAACGGATCGGCGGAGCGGCCAATGTGGCGCTTAACCTGGCTTCGCTCGGAGCGCCGGTAACTGTATTTTCGGTTTTGGGGAGGGATGAGGATGGGAGCATATTAACCGGATTATTAAAAGAACAACGAATCAGCACGGACTATCTGATCAATGCAGACTCCCGGATCACTACAAATAAAATGCGGGTGATCAGCCGTAATCAGCAGATGATGCGGCTTGATTCCGAAACGATTCAGCCGATCCGGGAAAAAGAAGAACAAAAACTGATCGATCAGGTTGAAAAATATATCATGGAACAATCTCCGCAGGCCATCATATTTGAAGATTATAATAAAGGAGTTCTGACCGAAAAGGTAATCAGTTCGGTGATCAGCCTTTGTAAAAAGCATTCTGTAATCACCGCGGTGGATCCGAAGAGAAAACATTTTTTTCAGTATAAGGAAGTCGATATTTTCAAACCGAATCTGAAAGAAGCCCGGGAAGCATTGAATTTATTACATGATGAAACAGATCTGCAATTTCTCCGGGAAATTCACCTTAAACTGAAGGATCAGCTATTGCACCAGATTTCCTTTATCACTTTGTCCGAGAAGGGAGTGTTTTATGAAGATGATAAATTGAGTGCAATAGTACCTTCCTATATCCGGAATGTGGCAGATGTTTCAGGTGCAGGGGATACCGTAATTGCGGTTGCAACGCTTATTTATGCACTCACAAAGGACGTAAAGCTGATGGCGGAAATTGCCAACCTTGCCGGCGGGCTGGTTTGTGAATCGGTTGGTACGGTGGCCATTGATAAACAGCAACTGCTCACGGAATGTGAGCGTTTATTAATTTGAATGCCTATAAATGAATCTGATAACCTTGCCGTTCGTCAGTAGCCGGCGATTCATAGCTTAGCAAAATGGTCAAAAAAATTGCAGTGATAGTAGCAGCAGGATGTGGAGCCCGTATGGGTTCCACTATACCCAAACAATTTTTACTACTCCGAAATAAGCCCCTTCTTTGGTATAGTATTGCTGCATTTCAAAATGCTTTTGAGGATATTGAGATCGTGCTGGTTATTGCTCCCGGATATTTTACCAATGCTGAACGGATCCGGGTTTCTTCTGGGAATCCGGGAAAAATTAAAATCATTGCCGGGGGTAAAACAAGGTTTGAATCTGTTCAAAATGGCTTGGAAAACATAACGGAAAAGGGAGCCATCATCTTTGTACATGATGGGGTGCGCTGTCTTGTTACACCGGATCTCATTCGACGCTGCTATGAAAAAGCAGTTGAAACCGGTAATGCAATACCTGCCATTGCGCCGGTAGATTCCATAAGAATGGAAACAGCAGCTGGCAATATACCGGTCCGCAGGGAAATAGTAAGAATGATACAAACGCCACAAACGTTTAAAATTGAGATTATAAGAGCTGCCTATCGGCAGGATTATCAGGAATCGTTCACGGATGAGGCAAGCGTTGCCGAAAAACTAGGAATAAAAATAAATTTAGTGGAAGGAGAACCTGAAAATATCAAAATCACCTCTCCGACAGACCTTGTCATTGCGGAGATAATACTTCAGGGAAGGAATACGGATTAATGGTCGAAGTTCCTTTTCATCCATCTAAGCCACCAGGGCAACCTGTTTAAACGAACAAATTCGTAGTCCATCGCTACCGGATTGAATTTTTTGTAGAATTGCGCCACAGAGGGGATATCTGATCCTTCAAAATCAAACACCAATTCCTTTCCGGCAAATTGCTTTATCACCTCATCGATCAGAAAATGTACAGCATTATATTTTCTGCCCATTAAGCCCGGTGCGCCGAGAATATAGTAAATGCGTTTTTCATCCTTTCCAAAGAAGGCTGCGGCTAGTAGTTCATTATCCGGGTTCATAATTCCAACACTAAATCCATATCCTTTTTCAATACATTGCCGGCCCAGTATGCTAAATCTTTTATAATCAGTGTCTGATAAGTTCTTATTTTTCTTTCCATAGGCAGCTTTATACAGGCTAACGACCCTGTCTAAAGATATTCCGGCGGAGGTGACGAGGGAAAAAGCCCCGGCTTCGCGAATATTCTTTTGGGCATCTTTTGAATACCTGTTTCGGATAATCTCATAATCTTCCTGCAGCGGAATGATATAGTTAGTTCTGCGGATGCTGAAAACCTCCGGTAAAATAATGCTGGGGTTTTGTTCATTCATTAACATATCGGCCAGCTGAAAGGATTTCGGAATGGACCGGATGAAAAGGGCGGTTAATGCTGTGGAAACTGGCCCGGAGCCGATAATTCCCAATTGGCCGGTAAAAGGAGGGAGGTAAATATAGGTGAATCCGTACTTTTTTTTTATGGGTAGTGGTAGTATATATTCATAATCATCCGCTACGAGTGCATTCCAGTGACAAATTCCATCGAGGAAGAAGCTTCTCGCATAAAGCCAGCCATTGGTTGCATTCTTTACGCATTGATCCCATTTGCCATTGTCAATTCCCTCCCGGGTCAAATACCTGATATGGTTTGTGGATTCCGTCATGATTTTTCAAAAGCTCTTTTTTTCAAAAGCTTTTTATAATCGATATTTTGAATATCAATACTGAAAGTCAGCTTTTTCCAGAACGTTTCCGCTTTGACCGGATCCCGGAAATCGCTGCTGTAAACAAGGGGGGCGTATATGTTCAGCACATTTTTAAACAGAGACAGCTGAATGCCTCCGGTATACAGAAACCGACTGGTTTGCGTATTGGACTTCCAGGCTTCTGCATAAGTCCCAACATCAAAGAAAATACGAAGCGGTACAGGTACCGGGAATAACTTTCCCGGAAGACTGGTGGAAAAATTTAAAGCACTTACCCAATGGCCGGAACGACCCTGCACATAGTCGTAGGGATCGATGCGCATTTTTAAGCCGCCATCCCGGACGGAAATCTGCTGGGCAGCCAGACCGGAATTGGACACAGCGCTGTTTTCAATAGCATAGGAGTCAGAACGGCCAATAAAGTACTGGCTGTAAGTATAATCTTCGTTTCCGGTTACACCCAGTAATTTGGGTTCATACCGCGAAAGATCCTTTTTATTGTTATTGTTCCAAGCCCCGAATCCTGCGGCAAAAAAACGTATGCGCATACCCCCGCCCGATGCATAATTTAGAAAATAATTTGCATTCAGATTGAGGCGATAAAATAAATCAGTCTGCTGCAGCTCCAGTCGTGCATCATATGGGTAAAGAACCCGGTCGTCCCGGATATTTATACTCAGTTGATTTAAATAACGGAAGCTTCCGGAAAGGGAATTGGGATGAATCAGCGAGTCCCCCGAATAAACGGCAAAATCAGCGTACTGCCGCTCATTGATCAGAAAGGATTTTAAATCCATCCACTTAGCCAATGTGCTGCGGGCATCTTTTTTATTGAAATCAATACGCAGGTATGGAACCAGTTTGTAAAACTTCTCAAACAAAGCAAGTCCTGTACTGTCTTTTACATAATTGCTGGAAAAACGGGATCCATTGATGCCGATAGTGATTTTTCGGAATTTCCTTTCCGGGTACCAGGAATAGCTAATCCGGCCAAGCCCCTCAATGGATCTGGCAAACCAGGAATACAGGGGAACAAAAAGAAACTGGAGATTATTTTCCGGCAGGGTGTAGTTGTGGATCAGCAAACCGGCCATTGAGCGGTCGTAATTATTATATCCTAATCCGGGAGCTATATTAATAAAATTATATATGTTGGTGCGTGCCGGAGAATAACGGGGAGTGAAATATTGAAAAACCAGCTTCAACTTTTTCTCCGGATCAGGAGGAAACAGTGTTTGCGTGGTATTTAATTTTTCAAAATAATATTTCAGATCCCTGCCGGAAGATCGCTCCAGGACTGCTTTAAAGTCATCCGGACCGGGGTGACCGAATTTCCATGTTTCAAAGTAATCATGCATGCCCTTGTCGAAGTTTGTCTTACCCAGGGAATCTTCCATTGATTTCAGCCAGAGAGCAGATTTTGTTTCGGGAACCAGGATGTAATTTTCCCGGCTCAGGTGGTCCGCTGCGGTATTGATGGGCTGCGTTGTTTTTTCCTTTTCGGAGACCTTCAGCCAGAGTTGATTATTTCTTAACGGAATTCGGTTTTCAAATCGCCAGGAAGAGGGAGTTTGCAATCGGTCATAGTAATATTGAATCAATCCTTTGGACATCCACGAATTCGATCTTTCGTTGGAAGGGCAGGCGGCCTGAAACCATTGGGCAGCCAGACACGAAAGCAGCATTTTATCCGAAAAACTATATAGATGGCGCTTGTCCAGCATGATCATGCCCGAAAAACTTTCTTCCGGGGGATGGAGTGTTTCGACGAGATTCAGGTCCGGATAAGGGTATTCGGAAATCAGGCCGGAAAACTGCCGGATAAAATATTTGGTTTGGTTGATCCGATCTTGCATGATACCGCTGTCAACCGCCAGATAATATATATTCAGCGCAATCACTTTTCCTGTTTCCAGTTGAACGGAATCCCTTTTTTCCCGTAGTTGTTTGTCGGCGATCCATGCAAAAGCGTTCGCATTTTGCATGGAAAAAAAGTAGGTTTTGCTTTTCATCAGCTTATTTCTGAGAACTGTATCTGCTGAAGATCCGGCAGCCAGTGTATAGGCATCAGGGATTTCGATTTCCACTTTGTAATCTGCCGTTTCGTGATAAGCTCCGCCCTGTTCCAGAAACGGCATCGGATGCCAGCCTGCTGCATCATATACCGCAGGTTCCGGATACCAGTTGTTGATCAGAAAATGATTTTCTTTATATCCAAATCCGGAAAAATTATAAGGCAGTTTCACATGGAATGCTGAAGAGATGAGCAGACTGTCCCCCGGCGCCAGACCATTTGGCAACACTAATTTGATCACATCAATATATTCCGGATGATCCTGAATATCAGCCAGCATGCCATTCACCCTGAACTCCAGCCGGTTCATATATCCCCGGTTTTCTTTTTCTGAAAAATAAAAACCCGTTTTCCCATTTCCGAGTAACTGATCACTGTAGCTTGTTCTGTCGTTGCGATAAGCATTGGGCCAGACGTGAAACCAGATAAAATGAAGGCTGTCGGGAGAATGATTCGTATAACGAAGATCCATCCTTCCATCAAGCGCTTTTTGTCGATCATCCAGCTTTACCTGCAACCGGTATTTCAGGCCCTGTTTCCATGCGGACTGGCCTGCCGCAAGCAGGCTTAAAAGCAGTGCAGGGAAAATGATCATTTTTTTCAAATGGAAAGCCGGTTTGAAAAGGTTATCGGCCCTTGCCTTTAAAAATAGTTAGCAAAGTATGCATCAGAATCTTAATGTCAAGTGCAAGGGAAATATTCTCGATATAGATCAGGTCATATTTCATTCGCTCGATCATTTCATCAACGTTTTCCGCGTACCCGAATTGTACCATTCCCCAGGAAGTAATACCGGGTTTAACTTTCAAAAGGTATTTGAAATAAGGCGTTTTCTGCATGATCTGATCAATATAGTACTGCCGTTCCGGCCTGGGGCCTACCAGGCTCATTTCGCCCCGGAGCACATTGAATAGCTGCGGAAGTTCATCTATTCGCCATTTTCTCATGATTCTTCCCCATTTGGTAATTCGGGTATCATTTTCTGAAGAGAGGGAAGGGCCGTCCTTTTCTGCATCGTTGAGCATGGAGCGGAATTTGTGGATCAGGAATGTTTTTCCTCTGAAGCCGGTCCTTTCCTGCGAAAAAATGACAGGCCCGTCGGATCCCAGCCTTACCCGGATGGCTGTATAAAGCAGGAACGGGGAAAAGAGAATCAGGGCGACTCCCGAAATCAGCACATCAAAAAGCCTTTTTATATGCAGTTGCCATTCCGGCATCAGGCCGGTATGCATATCGGTCAATACCGCACTGAACAGATTGTTGGTTTTAACCGTGCCCGAAAGAATATCCAGAATGCCCGGAGTGATTTTGATCTCCACATCCTTTTCACTCAGTAGCTGGATGATCTTTTCCGCAATATCATTTTCTGTTTTTTCCAGCGCTACTACCACCAGCCGTATGTTCTCGCGTTCAATGACTTTTTCCAGATCTTCCACCACGGCTTTTATTGGAACGGGAACAGGCGTTTCTTTGGAAGGATTTACATTAATAAATGCGGTAAAACGATATCCGCTTGCCTCGAGGCCTTTGCGGCTTTCTTCATATGTTTTCAGGGCTATCGGACCGGTTCCCAGCAGGAGACTGTTGAAAATAATTTCTCCTTTATGAAGTTGTCTCTTGGCAAGCATCAGGATTATCGAGCGGCCAAGCCAGGTAATCAGGAAATGGGAGAGCAGGAAAATAAAATACGCTTTATAGTAATACCGGTAATCGGTTTGGGGATCATTGATAACGATCGCAAAGAACAAAATCGTACAACCGATCAGGCTGCAGATAACCGTACTGGAAAACTCATTTAGCCTTGATTTTTTATAAAGCGAATGGTAGGCGCCGGTAAGCCCGTAAAATATCATCCATCCGGCCGGAATCAGGCTCAATCCAAGCCAGAACCGGTCATTGAGATACAGGCCGCCTCCGGACTGAAATATTGTTTCGGAAAGCAGGATGCGACGGGTAAAATACAACATGAACCATGATAATACGGCAGATAAAAAATCGCTCAGCTGTACCAGATGATATGAATTTTTCTGCCGGCTCTCATGCATTTTTTCAGCTATTGATTGAATTGTATTTTATTTTTTGAAGTATCTGATGGGCAATGTCCATGGCCCGGTAGCCATCCATTTCAGATACCCGGGTGGGTTTATTCTGCAATACGGATTCTGTAAATTTTTCCAGCTCCATTTTAATGGCATTGATTTCAGGTGACTGCGGATTGATGACAGAGATGGATTTTTTGCCATTGCGGGTTTCAATTTCAAACGAAAAGCCATTTGGATCATCCGGTTGATTCAGGCTGATAATTTCTGTCTTTTTAGTAAGGAAATCGACGCCGATATAAGCATCTTTCTGAAATATGCGCATTTTTCGCATTTTCTTCATGGAGATCCTGCTGGAAGTCAGATTGGCAACACAACCATTATTAAATTCCATACGAACATTGGCAATATCCGGGCTGTCCGTCATAACGGCAACGCCACTTGAATAAATATTTTTTACTTCGCTTTTTACGATGTGCAGAATGATGTCAATATCATGAATCATCAGGTCGAGGATAACGCTGACTTCTGTTCCGCGCGGATTGAATTCTGCCAGACGATGTACTTCGATGAACATGGGTTGAAGCGGCACATCTTCCAGGGCAAGAAATGCGGGATTGAATCTTTCCACATGGCCGACCTGTAGTTTAACATTGGATTCTTTAACCAGTTTGATCAGCTCCCTTGCTTCTTCCATATTGTTGGCCAGCGGTTTTTCCACAAAAACATGTTTGCCTTTCCGGATAGCCAGTTCACAGAGTTCGAAATGAAAATTGGTAGGCGCTATAATATCTACAGCATCGCATGCATCCATTAATTCGGCGGCATCTTCAAACTTCCTGATCTGATATTTTTCTGCAACCGCAGCTGCCGTTTTGGGATCCGGATCATAAAAACCGATGATCTCTGCTTCCGGAATCTCTTTCCAGTTATTCAAATGAAATTTCCCCAGATGTCCGGTACCAAATACGCCAACTTTAAGCATCCACGCGATTTAAGATGTCAAATATAAATAATGTGCAAGATGTGCGGGGGAATGATATGAACCAATCCCCTGCAAATGTGGATATGTGGGAAATCTCCGGGTCAGGCCCGGCCTTGCTCAGGTATTCGCCTGTCAAATATCCGAAGGCGGAGATATTTGAAGATGTTGGAAAAGGTAAAAGGAATATTTTTTTGCGGAAATACTTTTGCCTTGATGAGTTTGACCATCGTCAGGAAGAAAACAATGATAAAGAAAACGAGGGTTACCCCGAAGCAAATATCATACATCCGGAGAAAATAAGTTCTGATGGAAATCGTATCAGCCTCCTGCTTCCCTATGGCCAGATCCAGTATTTTTTTAAAGGCAGGAAAGATGACCGGAATTTTTGTCCAGTTGGTATAGCGTACGTCTGCATAGCGGTAGTTGCTGTCATAACCTTTCGGCAATTGATGTTTGTAATAATCCCAGTTGTCCTTCACGTCCGCAAAACTGGCAAGACTCTGCCCGGGTTTTTCAAAATAAACATCGAAAAGAGGGTCCAGCACCACCCATCCGTGATTGGTTCTCACTTCGACAATATTATGCGCAGCAAAAGTCCCGTTCGCTTTCATCTGCGCAATCCGGACCGGGAAACGATAGCCCTCATAAAGGCGGGCCAGCACATAGAAAAGCTTCCGCAGGCGCCGTTGGCCGTCATGAGATCAATAGTCGTTGGATGAAGGAAACCGGCCTTAAACCCATTTAATGGTTTTCCTTCAAAAACGGCTTCCCGGTTCATCATTAAATCATGGCTGGCATGCATCACTTTAACCACAATCGAATCCTGGGAATCGTCAGCGGTTATTTTACTGTTGACATCTGTCCGGATGGCCTGAAACAATTCCCTTTCATAATCCGCTTCCATTTTGAAATAGAAAAGCGAAGCCAGCAAAAAGCCATTCAGGAAAGTAAGAAAATACAGATTCCAGAAAATACGTTTGATCATCTCTGCTTCAAATGTTACTGATTAATCGGCTGGTTCTAAGGATTGGATTATGTCAGGGATGAGGTCAGGAATAAGAAACTCTTCAAAGTTAACAAAAAACCAATACAAATAAACCAGACCAAGTCTTAGGTAAGGCAATTTTCATACCAAGCCATATATTTTTAACTATTTTAATGCGGAGCTTTTCAGCAGTAGGTAAAAACAATATTTAAGCAGAATTCCTTGCCGCATTAATGACCCCGAATGAACAACGAATGATCAGTTTTTCATATATTTCTTTCATTGGAGAATCGGATTTTTCTGCTTCCCTGAATTTCATGATGGCATATTGCTGAATGGTACTCAAAGGCAATACAATCCTTTCCCGCATCTGAATGGACATCTGCTCGATCGGATAATCGGACATTAGTTCCTGTTTACCGGAAAGTTTGAATATGAATTTTTTGGTAAGTTCGAATTCATTGTAAATGATGATCCAGATCTTTCCAAATCTGGGATGTTTGGAAAAACTTTCCGTCAACGGGAAAAAACATTTTTTCATAGCCATCTCACTGTTGTCCAGCAGTGTTTTAAAATAAGGAGAATTGGCATATAAGTTGTTTAACGGATGCCATTTGCCTTTTTTCTCCATTTCCTGCAGGGCGGTTCCAACGCCATAATAACCGGTTACATTTTGTTTTAACTGGCTCCAGGAACCTACAAAAGGTATGGCCCGGAGGTCTTTCAGTTCCAATTTGCCGGTATTTTTTCTTTTAGTGGGGCGGCTGCCGATATTGGTTTCGCTGTAAAACTGGAGTGGGCTTACCTCATTGAGGTATTCCATAAAATCTGGATGATCCCTCAGCGTGGTATAAGCCGTATAGCTGATTCCCGCCATTTCTTCCAGCAGGAATTCTTCTTCTTCGTTCAGGGTAACTTTCCGGGCTGAAAAAGATCGTTGGCAATACCGGCATGAACGAGTTGTTCAATATTGAACTGGGCAGAATCCACGGTTCCGAAATTGGAGCTCACGGTTTGCCCCTGAACGGTCAGCTGTATTTCTTTATTGGCGATATTTTTCCCCAGGGAAGAATAAAAGCGATGTGTTTTTCCCCCGCCCCGGGCCGGAGGCCCGCCGCTGCCGTCAAAAAATACGACGCGGATACCATATTGCTTCGAAATTCTGGTGAGCTCTTCCTTGGCCTTATAAATGCCCCAGTTGGCCATCAGGTAACCGCCATCTTTGGTGCCGTCTGAAAATCCAACCATGATGGTCTGGGTCTTATTTCTCTTTTCCAGGTGAGCCCGGTAATCAGGATTTGTATATAGGGTAGCCATGATGCCGGCTGCATGATGCAGGTCGTCCACGGTTTCAAATAATGGAACGATATCGATGGTGCAGCGATTCTTTTTTCCATCCGCCCAGCAGAAAAAGCCCGTACACTTCCATCACATTCAGTGCGCTGTTGCACTGGCTGATGATATACCGGTTACAACCCAGCGGCCCATTTTTTTCCTGGATCTTTTTTACCGCCCGGATGCTCGCCAGGGTGTCGTTCACCAATTCATTGGAGAAAGGCGTTTCCGAAATGGGTTTCAGTTGAGTCAGGACTTTAATTTTTTCTTTTTCCGGAAGCGATTCATAGTTTTCGGGAAATCCTTTCTCTCTTGCCTTAACTGCTTTTAAGACCTGTTCATGCACTGAACTTTCCTGGCGTCAGATCAAGCGTGGCAAAATGAAATCCGAATATCCGCATCTTGCTGATGAAATTATCCACCAGGTTCAGGAAAAGTCCGTTGTTCTGATAGATCAGGATCTCCCGGATTCTTCAGCATGGCATTCAGCATATCGCCCAGATCCGAGCGGTGCATTCGGATCGGGGTAGAAAAGTTCCTGATATAGTTTCTCTTCCAGTTCTGCTATGATCGGATCCACTTCTTTAAAAGTTAGCCGGCGTTTCAGGCGACGTACATCAAGATAATAGCATCTCAGGATCGTTCCGCGTAACGATTCGGCCACTTTCAGCGTGGTGGCTGTTTTTACAAATGGATTTCCATCCCGGTCCCCGCCGGGCCAGAAGCCCATCTGAATAATCGGATTCTGATCGGAAACTGCATCGGGAAACTGATTTTTTAGGGATGATAAGATTCTGCCGGCCGCATGATAAAATACATTTTCCAGATACCAGATCAGACTGATGGCTTCATCGTAATGGCGTGGGTTTTTGTTTTTTAAGGAAAGGGGTTTTTCCCAGTTGCTGCATGAAAGTATTGATCTGTGCCGCATTGTTTTCAATCACCGCCCTGGAAAGATCATTGATGATGCCCAGTACCGGCCCGGGATAAAACTGCGTGGGGTGCGCTGTTAGAACCAGCCGCACGGCATAATCCTTCAGTTTCTCTTTCAGTTCATTTTCTTTATCGTATTGATCAACTTCTGAAGAAAGATGCTTTAAGGTACCTGCGCCACCCATATCATTCACGCTGGTAAATGCTGCATCTTCCAGCGCATCAAACAATACCACCTGCCTTTCCACGTACTGAACGAAACGGAAAAGGATATCGGATTTTTCCCGGTCGGTTCCTTCCGGAGAATGTTTGCTGAAAAAATCCTCTATGATTTGCAGCGGGCTTAGTTTCTTATGGTATCCTTCTTCACAATAAGTAAGCAGCAGGGATAAGAAAATTCCCGTTTTTTCGATGCGGTGAAAAGGCAGGGAGGTAAACAAGACTGTTGTAAAGCTGAAACTTAATGCCAACCAGGTTTTTGAACTCCTGTAATCCGGATGCTTGGTTACTCATACCGCGAATTTAAAATTCATTCAACAAATCGAGCAAGATATAATAAAAAATCAAAACAATTAAACAAAATGCATTCGATTTATAATAAATTAAATCCAATTTGTTTCATTTTCCTTAATATTATTCATTAACTTTGCTTCCCTGATTTCCAGTGAATTATCCGGTTAACCATATTAACACATATTCCCGCAATTACCCGCACCATCGGTGGTACGATCATTACTTCCACCACGACCCTTTAAAGGGTTGTATCATTCACATATTTCCATTGGGCTCAGGCTGCATATCTGAAGGCAGCTTATTGTTTGCAATTTTCCATATCAAAAAAATATATTCATGCAGGTTCTTAAGTTCGGCGGCTCTTCTGTAGCCAATGCCGGGAATATCAGTAAAGCGTTTCAGGTGATTCGCCAGGCAATTATTAAAGACAGGACCATCGTAGTGGTTTCGGCCCTGGGCGGAATAACGGATAATTTATTGCATTGTGCCCGGGCGTCCGCAATGGGCGATGAATCCTACAAAGATTCGCTGTACCCTGATTGAACAACGGCATCTCGACACGGTCCGGCAGCTGATTCCCGTAGCCAGTCAGAGCGGCATACTCAGCATGGTAAAAAAAACCTGCAATGAGCTGGAAGATATTTTTAAAGGCATTTTCCTGTTGCGCGAACTTTCTGCCCGGACCAAGGACTGTGTACTGGGTTTCGGAGAATTATTATCGTCCCGGATCCTTTCTGCCGGCCTGCTTTGCGAAGGAGTGGAAAACAGCTGGAAAGATTCCAGGGAACTGATCATTACGGATTCCCGGTTTGGTCATGCCCAGGTTGATTTTCCAGCGACACAAAAAAAGGATGACTGAATTATTTTCAGGAAACACCCGATTCCCTGCTATATCGTTCCGGGATTTATTGCTTCCGATGCGAATGGGATAACCACCACTCTTGGGCGCGGCGGTTCAGGATTATACCGCAGCCATTTTTGGCAGTATGCTAAGCGCTGGCAGCATTGAAATATGGACCGATGTTTCCGGAATGATGACGGCCGATCCCCGCCTGGTGAGTCAATGCCCGGGTAATTCCCAATATCTCCTATCAGGAAGCCATGGAACTTTCCCATTTCGGAGCCAAAGTGATTTATCCTCCGACCCTTCAGCCGGTTATGAGCAAGGGTATTCCGGTGTGGATAAAAAACACATTTTGCTCCATCGGATCCGGGAACCCTGATTGAAAAAGTTTCCCGGCACAGCGGGCAGCAGCATCCGCGGCATTTCCAGCATTCACCGAGATTGCCCTGCTCAGCCTGGAAGGCAGCGGAATGATCGGCATTCCCGGGATTTTCGAAACGATTGTTCGAAGCCCTGTCTGCAAATCAGATCAATGTGATCCTGATTACCCAGGCTTCTTCGGAACATTCCATTTGTGTGGGTGTGGACAGTACAGCAGGCTTCCATTGCCAAAATCTGCTATCGACGAAGCTTTTTCCATTGAAATCCAGTAACGGAGACTGTTCAGCCGCTGATTGTAGAAGAGGAATTGGCCATCATAGCGCTGGTTGGCGACAATATGAAAAGCCATCCGGGAATCAGCGGAAAATTATTTGGTGTTTTGGGCAGGAACGGTGTCAATGTCCGGGCCATTGCACAGGGATCTTCGGAAAGAAATATTTCCGCCGTTATTGCCAGCAAGGATGTAAAGAAAGCCATTAATGTTCTGCATGAAGAATTTTTTGAAGCCACTTATAAACAGCTGAATCTTTTTATTACGGGAACGGGGAATGTCGGAAAGCGGCTGATACAGCAACTGCATCAGCAGCAGAATATCTTTTTGATCAGCTTCGGTTACAGGTGCGCGTTACCGGAATAGCCAACAGCCGCACATGCTGGTCAATGAAGAAGGAATTGATCTGAATCACTGGCAGGATCTGCTCGAGTCAGGGCACACCCATGAACCTCCGCCACTTTGAGGAAATCATTCATTCCAAAAATCTGCGCAACTCTGTATTTGTAGATGTTACCGCCAATAAGGAAGTGGCGAACCAGCTATGAGCACCTGTTGCAGAAAAGTATTTCTGTGGTTGCCTGTAATAAAATTGCCTGCTCCTCTCCCTATGCTTATTACCGGAACTAAAAGATCTTTCGAAGGAATTTAATGCAGCTTTTTATTTTGAAACCAATGTAGGCGCGGGACTTCCGGTGATCGGAACCCTAACGATCTGCTGCGAAGCGGCGATAAGATCAGGAAAATTGAAGCGGTTCTCAGTGGCACACTGAATTTTGTTTTCAATCATTACGATGGTAAAAACATTTTTGCCAATGTGGTAAAACAGGCACAGGATGAAGGATATACCGAACCTGATCCACGGCTGGATCTGAGCGGAACCGATGTGATGCGGAAGATCATGATCCTGGCGAGAGAAGCCGGTAATGCGATTGAAATGGAAGATATCAGCAACCGATTTATTTCTGCCGGCTTCCTGTAATGGCAGGATCTGTGGCGGATTTCTATAATGCCATGGAAAAAGAAGAAGCCATTTTAAAAAATTATATGATGCTGCGGCGGCGGAAGGTAAAAAATTGAAATTCGTTGCTTCGTTATGAAAATGGAAAAGCATCCGTTGGTCTTCAGCATATTGATCCGGCTCATGACTTTTATCATTTGTATGGAAAGGATAATATTGTACTTTTTTATACTGACCGGTATCCGGAACAACCCCTGGTGATCAAAGGAGCGGGAGCCGGAGCAGAAGTAACGGCCTCCGGTGTTTTTGCGGATATCATCCGGGCAGCGAATGCTTGAATTGCATATGATGAAAGAAATTACCATACATGCACCGGCTACCGTTGCCAATCTGGTTTGCGGATTCGATGTGCTCGGGCTTTGCCTGACAGAGCCCTATGATATTATGCGGTTACGACTGCTGGATAAACAGGCAAGTGATCATCCGCACGACAGACGAGTTTCCGCTTGCCCACGGATCCGGCAATGAATACGGCAGGCGCTCCATTGCTGGAAATGCTGGCCGGTCTTGAAACAGGAAGTGGGATTTGAAGTGATCATCACCAAACAGATCAAACCCGGCAGTGGCATCGGCTCCAGTGCAGCCAGCGCCGCAGGCGCCGTGGTGGCCGCAAACGAATTGCTGGGGAATATTTTTTCCAAGGAAGAACTGGTGCGGTTTGCCATGTTCGGGGAAAAAGTGGCTTCCGGTGTTAAACATGCTGACAATATTGCTCCCTGTATTTACGGAGGCGTAACCCTGATCCGTTCCATTTTTCCTCTGGATATCATTCCGATTCCAACTCCGCCATTGTTTGTTTCTGTTGTGCATCCGCAGATCGAAGTAAGGACTTCTGATGCCCGGCGAGATTCTACGGAAAGAAGTTTTACTGAAAGATGCCATCCGGCAATGGGGAAATATTGCGCGGCCTGGTAGCCGGTCTGATGAAGAATGATTATGAACTGATCGGCCGGTCACTGGAAGATGTGATCATTGAACCGGTGCGGTCCATTCTGATTCCCGGATTTGACGAGATTAAATAGGAATGCAAGGCTGCGGGGGCCATCGGCGGCGGTATTTCCGGATCAGGTCCTTCCATTTTCATGCTGAGCAGGGATGAGCAACCGCCAGAGAAGTGGAACAGTGTGATGAAATCATTGTATGACCGGATCGGATTGAAGTATTATACTTATGTTACCACGATCAATCCAGCAGGGAGTAACCTGCTTATTGTCGTAAGATCTGTTAAATCATTAAGAATCACATGTTATTTTATAATCTCAATAAGCCTTCGGAAAAAGTGATTTCAGAACGGCTACCATTCAGGGACTGGGCTCAGATAAAGGATTGTTTTTCCCGGAACATATTCCTGTATTTTCCTGAAGATTGGATCGTACATATCTGAAAATCATACCAGACGAGGAAATTGCCTTCTAGGTCATGCAGTCCTTATGTGGGAGATTCCATTCCGGAAAATATGCTGAGACAGAATTGTCGCGGAAACCATCGCGTTTGATATTCCGCTGGTTCAGGTATCTCGAAAATATTCAGCACTGGAATTATTTCATGGGCCCACCCTGGCTTTTAAAGATGTGGGCGCGCGCTTCATGAGCCGTTGCCTGGGATATTTCATGAAAGGCAGGACAGGCCCGTGACGGTGCTGGTCGCCACTTCCGGCGATACAGGCGGAGCGGTGGCCAATGGTTTTTATGGATGTGGAAGGAGTTGATGTGGTTATTCTGTATCCTTCCGGAAAAGTGAGCGCTGTACAGGAACTGCAACTGACCACTCCGGTAAAAATATCACGGCACTTGAAGTGAATGGCAGTTTTGATGATTGCCAGGCACTGGTAAAACAGGCTTTTTCCGATCAGGAACTGAATGAAAAAATTTTTCTGACCTCAGCCAATTCCATTAATGTCGCCCGCTGGCTGCCGCAGCAGATCTATTATTTTCTGGCATGGAAACAATGGAAAAATAAAAACAATCCACCCGTTATTTCCGTTCCCAGTGGAAATTTTGGAAATATCTGTGCAGGGCTGCTGGCCTATCAGTCCGGACTTCCTGTACACATTTTATTGCGGCCTGTAATGCCAATGCTGTTGTGCCCGATTTTTTGAAAACCGGGATATATAAACCGCTAAAGGCAAAGCCAACTTTATCCAATGCCATGGATGTTGGCGATCCGAGTAATTTTGTCCGGATACTGGAACTTTTCAACCATGAATTTGAACCTTTGAAAAAAATGATGAGCAGTGAAAGTATTTCGGATGAAGAAACGGCCGAAACCATCCGGGAGGTACAGACTGAATATCAATATCTGACTGATCCCCATGGCGCCGTTGGTTTTCTGGCCCTGAAGCGCTATCTGCAGGATCATCCCGGCGACTCCGGATTTTTCCTGGAAACCGCACATCCGGTAAAATTCCACGATGTGGTGGAAGAAATTACCGGCAAAAAGTGATCATTCCTGATTCTGTGAAGGACCTTTTGAATAAAAAAAGTCAGCTGTTAAAATAGGCGTGGACTACAAGACCCTTAAACAATTTTTATTGAAAGTTAGTATCGCCTGTTCCGCCGTTTCTTTACTTTTATATTTCTTTCAAACCTTAAAAATGAAAAACATGAAAATTTAAAAATAGCTTTTGTTTGCCGCGCTTATTTTGGGCGTGGTTTCAGTCTTATCTGCCCAGAAAGTTAAATTCATCGACGGAGATCTTTCTCCGCTCAAATCAGAAAAATCCATTGTATTGGCTTTTTCTTATGATACGTATGAAGGTAGGGAAATTCTGATAAAGAGGCGGAATACGTCAGCAAAAGAAAGCAGGATCTCGAATAAATAAGGAACCTGGCCGGGGCTGACACTTGGGCCAAGGGCTGGAAAGATGACCGGGATGCCCGTTATGCAGTTAACCCAAATTCACGGAATTGTATGAAAAATATTCCGTTCTTGCACCTGCTAAGAAAGCCAAGTATACCCTGATATTCAAAACCACTTTTACCGAACCCGGATTTAATATAGGATTCATGAAGAAAAATGCCCTGATCGATGCGGAAGTCTGGATCGTTGAAACCGCCAATAAATACCATGTGATCGCGAAAATAACCGTGATAAAAGCTCCGGGACGTACTTTCTGGGGTTCTGATTATGATACCGGGGTGCGGATTGAAGAAGCTTATGCAGCCGCAGGTAAAGCGGTCGGCAAATTTCTCAAGGATAAACTTTGATGTCATTTCCCTGTGAAAGGTTTGCATAAAAAAAGCCGGGCTTTTCAGTCCGGCTTTATATTTTTCTTTACTACGCTTAATCGAATCTCAGATCAAGTCCCAGTCCGCGCAATTCATGAACCAATACGTTGAATGATTCCGGAATACCGGCTCTCGGAATACTGTCACCTTTCACGATGGCTTCATAAGTCTTTGCGCGGCCGATGATATCATCCGACTTGAGGGTAAGCAATTCCTGCAGGATATTGGAAGCACCATAGGCTTCGAGCGCCCATACTTCCATTTCCCCGAAACGCTGACCACCGAACTGTGCCTTACCACCCAGCGGCTGCTGTGTAATGAGACTGTATGGTCCGATACTGCGGGCATGCATCTTATCATCCACCATATGGTGCAGTTTGATGATATAGATGATACCCACCGTTGCTTTCTGGTCGAAACGGTCGCCGGTTTCCCCATCATACAGGTAAGTATGACCGAAGGTCGGTAAACCGGCCCTGTCGATATGTTCTGCGATTTCTTCAACGGTTGCTCCGTCGAAAATCGGCGTTGCAAATTTCAATCCCAGTTTCTCACCGGCCCATCCCAGAACGGTTTCATAGATCTGACCCAGGTTCATACGGGAAGGTACGCCCAGCGGATTCAGTACGATATCAACCGGCGTTCCGTCTTCCAGGAATGGCATGTCTTCCGCACGTACGATCTTGGCAACGATTCCTTTATTACCATGGCGGCCCGCCATTTTATCACCCACTTTCAATTTACGTTTTACAGCCAGGTAAACCTTTGCCAGTTTCAATACACCGGCAGGTAATTCATCACCGATGGAGATATTGAACTTTTCTCTCTTATATCGTCCCAGCTCTTCGTTGTACTTGATATTGTAGTTATGCAGGAGAACGTTGATCAGTTCATCTGTTTTCGCATCACCTGTCCAGCCCAGCGGATTGACATTCAGGTAATCGATACCGCCCAGGTTTTTCTGCGTGAACTTTGCACCCTTTCCGATCTGCACTTCACCGAAATTATTATTGACGCCGGTGGAAGTATGATCTTTCAGCAATACCTGCAGTTTGGAAATCAGTACTTCCATCAGATCTGTTTCATTCTTCTCATGTACTTTTTCGATCTTATCCAGGACTGCTTTCTCACGCACTTTGGCATTCTTATCTTTCTTCGCGCGCTGGAACAATTTCTTGCTGATCACCACGCCTTCCGTTCCGCTCGGTGCTTTCAGGGAAGCATCTTTCGCATCGCCGGCCTTGTCACCGAAGATGGCGCGGAGCAGTTTTTCTTCCGGAGTCGGATCGCTTTCCCCTTTCGGCGTGATCTTACCGATCAGGATATCTCCTTCCTTGATCTGGGCACCCACCCGGATGATACCGTTTTCATCGAGGTCCTTGGTGGCTTCTTCCGATACGTTGGGAATATCCGGAGTCAGTTCTTCTTCACCCAGTTTGGTATCGCGCACTTCCAGTTCATATTCTGAAATATGAACGGAAGTAAACAGATCTTCACGAACCACTTTTTCACTGATCACGATGGCATCCTCGAAGTTGTAACCCTTCCAGGGCATGAAAGCCACTTTCAGGTTTCGTCCCAGCGCCATTTCACCATGCCTGTACCGCATATCCTTCTGTAAGGAAATCGCCTTCCTTCACCCTCTGTCCTTTCTTTAACAGCGGGTTTCAGGTTGATACAGGTTTCCTGGTTTGTTTTGATGAACTTGGTGAGCTTGTATATTTTCAGATCGTCTTCAAAGCTGACGAGCTTTTGTATTTCATTTCTTTCGTAACGGACATGGATTTCATTGGCATCCACGAATTCTACCACACCTTCTCCTTCGGAATGGATCTGGATGCGCGCATCACGGGCAGCTTTGGCTTCCAGACCGGTACCGACGATCGGCATTTCGGGACGGATCAGCGGCACAGCCTGACGTTGCATGTTTGATCCCATCAGTGCACGGTTGGCATCATCATGTTCGAGGAAGGGGATCAGCGAAGCGCTCAGACCAACGATCTGGTTCGGCGCCACGTCCATGTATTCCACTTCATTCCTGTCGAGGATCGGGAAGTCGCCGGTCTGACGGGAGACGATCTTATCTTCTACGAAATTGCCCTTTTCATCCAGTGCGAATATTTGCCTGGGCGATCTTGGCAATATCTTCTTCTTCCGCACTCAGGTAAGTGAGTTTTTTCATATCCACCTTGCCTTCATTCACTTTGCGGTAAGGCGTTTCGATGAAGCCCATTTCATTGATCTTCGCATGAACGCAAAGGGTGGAAATCAGTCCGATGTTCGGACCTTCCGGAGTTTCGATGGTACACAGACGGCCATAATGTGAATAATGCACGTCACGTACTTCAAATCCTGCTCTTTCACGGCTAAGACCTCCGGGCCCGAGGGCGGAGATACGGCGCTTATGCGTGATCTCGCTTAAGGGATTGGTCTGATCCAGGAACTGCGACAACTGGGAAGTTCCGAAGAATGAATTGATCACGGAAGAAAGTGTTCTTGCATTGATCAGATCCACCGGAGTGAACACTTCATTGTCGCGCACATTCATCCGTTCGCGGATGGTACGCGCCATACGGGCAAGACCCACGCCGAACTGAGCATACAATTGTTCGCCCACGGTACGTACACGACGGTTGCTCAGGTGATCGATATCATCGATTTCTGCTTTACCGTTGGTTAAACGAACGAGGTATTTGATGATCTCGATCATATCTCCCTTCGTCAGTGTCTTCTGATCGAGGGGCAGATTCAGGTTGAGCTTGCGGTTGATTTTATAACGGCCTACTTCGCCGAGATCATAACGTTTGTCGCTGAAGAACAATTTGTCGATGATACCACGGGCGGTTTCATCATCCGGCGCATCTGCACCGCGCAACTGGCGGTAGATATGCTGAACGGCTTCCAGTTCGCTGTTGGAAGTATCCTTGTTCAGGGTGTTGTAGATGATGGCATAATCGCCACCCACATCTTCTTTCTGAATGAAAACGCTTTTCACATCCATTTCGATCACCATGTCGATAGCTTCTTCATCGAGCACGGTATCGCGTTCCAGCACGATTTCATTTCTTTCGATGGAAACCACTTCACCGGTATCTTCATCCACGAAATCTTCCACCCAGGTTCTCAGAACGCGGGCAGCGAGTTTTTTGCCGATGTATTTATGCAGTGTCTTTCTTATCGACTTTCACTTCATCGGCCATGCCGAATAATGCGAGGATATCTTTATCTGTTTCATAACCGATGGAACGCAGCAGGGTAGTAACCGGGAATTTCTTCTTCCGGTCGATATACGCAAACATCACGTTGTTGATGTCCGTTGCAAATTCCATCCATGCGCCCTTGAAAGGAATCACACGGGCAGAATAGATCTTGGTTCCGTTGGGATGAATGGACTGGCCGAAGAATACACCCGGAGAACGGTGCAGCTGGGAAACAACCACGCGTTCAGCGCCATTGATCACGAAGGTTCCTCGGGGGGTCATGTACGGGATATTTCCAAGGAATACATCCTGAACGATGGTCTGGAAATCCACGTGCTCCTCATCGTTACAGCTCAGGCGCAGTTTGGCTTTCAGCGGAACCGCATAAGTAAGTCCGCGTTCCATACACTCTTCGATGGTATAGCGGGGCGGATCGATGAAGTAATCCAGGAATTCCAGCATGAAAATGTTCCGCGTATCGGTGATCGGGAAATTTTCCTTGAACACCTTGAACAAGCCTTCGATATTACGCTTGTCCGGTGTGGTTTCCAGCTGGAAAAATTCTTTAAAAGATTGGATCTGTACTTCGAGCAGGTCAGGTGTTTCAGCAAGGTGTTTAATCTTACCGAAATTGACCCTGGTGTGAGCTTTGTGGAAGACATATGGTATATAATCCTTTTTTAAATGTTCAAACTACAGTTCGCCGGAAAACAAAAAAATGCCCTGGAAATTCAATAGAATTCCCAATGCATTGATTAATAGCATGTTATATTGTGCTGAATACTTTATAGCTTAATTGTTATAGCAAACGGACGGCAAAGTTAAGGATTTTATGCTGAAATTCAGATTATCGTGAATATAAATAGTTGACAGTTGACGGCTGACAGTTAATCGGTCTGATCAGCAATCCGGTTACGAATCCAGCAACCGTGAACGTCCGATCAACCATTAGACTGTCTAACTATCTACCAAATAATTATCGCTTACTGAATTTCAACATCAGCACCTGCTTCTTTCAGCTTGGTCAACCAGACGCTTCTGCATCTGCCTTGCTAACACCTTCCTTAACGGGTTTCGGAGCACCGTCAACCAGGTCCTTGGCTTCTTTCAGACCAAGACCGGTCAGGTCCTTCACGATCTTAACCACATTCAGCTTGTTGGCGCCAGCGGCTTTCAGAATAACCGTGAAAGCGGTTTTTTCTTCAGCAGCAGGAGCGGCACCACCTGCAGCAGGACCAGCAACAGCAACAGCTGCAGCAGCAGGTTCGATACCGTATTCTTCTTTCAGGATTTTTGCGAGTTCGTTTACTTCTTTTACAGTCAGGGATACCAACTGTTCTGCGAATGCTTTTAAGTCTGCCATTTTGTTTGATTTTTTCCTCCTTCATGTTCGGTTTCTGACCAACTCCGGAGGATGGTTTAAAAAAATTCTGCCTTATTTGAATCCCATCCGGCCAGGTATCTGAATTAATTTCACAATCGTTATGCCTGTGCTCGTTGCGCTCTTGTCTTCCAGTGCCTGTACCAGTCCGGCCAGTTTGGCACCTGCATTCAAGCCGCTGATTACATTTTTAGCAGGCGACTGCAGCAATCCGATGATTTCTCCGATCAGGTCGTGCTTGCTCTTCAGGGTAGTGAGTGTTTTCAGCTGGTTATCGCCTTCAAACACATCCCCGTCGATGAAAGCTGCTTTCAGTACCGGTTTTTCAAGATTGCCATCTTTCCGGAAGCTGCTGATGATCAGGGCAGGTTCTTTTGCATTTTCTGAAAACAGCAGGGCCGTAACGCCGTTCAGGGATTCGAAAACACCTGAAAAACGGTTGGAATCCAGATTTTCCAGGGCTTTTTTAATCAGGGTATTCTTGGCCACCTTCATTTCCACTTTTTTATCAAAGCAGATCCGGCGCAGCTTTCCTACCTGTTCAACGGTCAGCGATTCCGTATTGGTCACATAGAAATTCTTGTATTGGGAGAACTTGTCTTTCAACAGTTCAATCACTTCGTTTTTTTGATCTTTGGTCATAACCATTTTTTTAATTTATTGCGCAAATGCTCTGGTATCTATTGAAATAGACGGGCTCATGGTGCTGGCCATGAATACGCTTTTTACGTAAGTTCCTTTTGCTGTGGCCGGTTTGGCTCGTATCACGGCATTGATCAGCTCCTGGCTGTTCTGGATGATTTTTTCCGGCTGAAAGCTAACCCGGCCGATGGAAGCATGGATGATGCCTGCTTTATCTACCTTAAAGGCGATTTTACCACCTTTTACCTCATTTACAGCAGCCGCCACATCATTGGTAACCGTTCCGGTTTTCGGATTTGGCATCAGGTTGCGGGGTCCGAGTACTTTACCCAGTTTACCAATTTTCGGCATCACGGAAGGTGTGGCAATGACAACATCCACATCTACCCATCCGCCTTCGATTTTCTGAATGAATTCATCCAGGCCCACATAATCAGCGCCGGCAGCTCTTGCAGCTGCTTCTTTATCCGGTGTGCAAAGTACCAGTACCCGTTTTGGTTTTACCGGTACCATGGGGAAGGCTTACGGTTCCGCGAACGGACTGATCGGCTTTTTTGGGATCCACACCCAGCCGGATATGAAGGTCCACCGAAGCATCAAACTTGGTGGTATTCACTTCCTTTACCAGGGAAGAAGCATCTTTCAGCGTATACGTTTTATTTTTGTCTACCTTAGCGGCAACAGATTTTCTTTTTTTGGTGATAGCCATATCATAATGTTTTTAGTGTTAAAAATCAATTGTCCCAGGGAGCTTTGCCATCCACATTGATGCCCATGCTGCGTGCCGTTCCGGCCACCATTCGCATGGCGCTTTCAACAGTGAAGCAATTCAGGTCGGGCATTTTATCCTTTGCAATGGCTTCTACCTGGGTCCAGTTGACCTTTCCGACTTTGTTACGATTTGGCTCTTTGGATCCGCTCTGCAATTTGGCAGCTTCCAGGATCTGGACGGCTGCCGGCGGTGTTTTGATGATGAATTCGAAGGATTTGTCGGAATAAACAGTAATCAAAACAGGAAGTACTTTTCCTATTCTATCCTGGGTTCTGGCATTGAACTGCTTGCAGAACTCCATAATATTGATACCCTTTGATCCTAAGGCAGGCCCGATAGGGGGCGCCGGATTGGCCTGACCGCCTTTTACCTGCAACTTGACATAACCGGAAATTTCTTTTGCCATGTTTACTTTTTTTTGGTGTTAACGTACCGCCGGTGGCGATACTCCCAAATTGGGGTCGCAAAATTAGGGAAAATAATGCAAATGGAAGAGAATTTGTAAATATTAGATGCGCGGGAAGGCGGAGCTCGTTCCGGATTCCAGTTTTCTGTTGTGCCGGAAGGGTTTTCGCCTTACATGAAATGATCAGGGTTTTTACAGGTTAACTTTTCCGGGTAGCACAGAAAAAGGAAAATAAACCGGTTATATATTTTCACATTTGCTCAAATTTGTGCGTACTCATTTTTTTCTATATGAATATTTCTGTTTAACTTTTTGCCACAATCTCCATTGCAAACAAATCACTTAAATTTTCTTCAAATTATGGCAAAGTCAAAGAAAAAAGCCGCTAAAAAAAGGGTTGCACCCAAAAAGAAATCTGCGCCGAGAAAAGCGGTAAAGAAAGCGGCAGGTAAAAGACGTCTGCTAAAAAGAAAGCAGCTAAGAAAAAAGCAGCTCCCAGAAAAAGACCGGCTGCTAAAAAGAAGGCTGCTAAGAAAAAATCGGCGCCCAAAAAGAAAGCGGCTAAGAAAAGAGTGGTAAATAAAAAGAAAGCAGCTCCCAAAAAAGAAAGCAGCTCCCAAAAAGGCAGCAAAGAAATCTCCGGCTAAAAAAAGAACCGCCCGTGCATCCAAACCAGTTCCTGTTCCGCAGGAAGCGCCGGCCATGCAGGATTCGCCGGTTTACAGTCCGGAACCTTCCAACGGAAGCAGCGACGAAGGCGGAAGTTCTTTTTAACTTTGGCTTTGCGGTTGAGAATATGAAAACAGACCTGATCATAAATAAAAAGACGCAGGCTTCGCAGCTGCGTCTTTTTCTGTCAGCCTGATTTTCAAGCAGACCGGTCGTCGTTACCCGAAGAGATCAGGCAATTTTTTCCACCTGCATATAATTTAATTCTACCGGTGTGGATCGTCCGAAGATCTTGACGGTAACTTTCAGTTTTTTCTTTTCATCGTTTACTTCTTCGATGATTCCGTTGAAATCGTTGAAAGGTCCTTCAATGATCTTAATGGTTTCCCCGATAATGAAAGGCTCGCTCATGCTCATACCCCCGGATTCTGCCATTTCATCCATTTTCCCCAGCATCTTGTTCACTTCTGCTTTCCGGAGGGCAATGGGATTTTCCTTACCCAGGAAATGAATTACACTGGGTGTATTTTTAACGGCTTCTTTCAGGTCGTCTCCCAGTTTGCCATCCACCACTTCAACCATTACGTAACCCGGGTAATAGTTCCTTTCCCGCATCACTTTTTTCCCGTTCTGCACTTTGTAAACCTTTTCGATCGGGAGGAAAATCTGCTTTACGATTTCGCTCCATCCCCCGCGGGATATTTCCTTATCAAGATATTCCTTTACTTTTCTTTCTTTGCCGCTTACCACCCTGAGCACATACCATTTGGTTTCTTTTTGGGGAACCTGGGGTGCCTGTTCTTCCGGTACGGTGTTCGCGACCTGATTTGTTGTTTCCATTAGGAGAATAATGAATAGATGAATTTAAGAACGGCGTTGGACACAATATCCATGACGTACACCAGGCCCGTGATCAGCAAAGTGGCTACCAGCACAATTACGGTTGATTGCTGAAGTTCCGTCCAGGTAGGCCAGGTTACTTTTTCCAGCAGTTCTTTATACGATTCTTTAAAATAAATAGCGACTTTGTTCACGGGAATAATTTGAAAATTTGAAAATTTCACTCGCACGGGAACTAGGATTCGAACCCAGATCAAAGGTTTTGGAGACCTCTATTCTAACCGTTGAACTATTCCCGTAGAAAGCTAAAAGCTATCCCGAATGGTTCGAGACAGCTTTTAGTTGTTGCAAATATAAACAATTTCTGAGTTATCCGATCTGCCGGCAGGGCCCGCAGGAAAGGGTTATTTCAGAATTTCAGTTACCTGTCCTGCACCTACCGTACGGCCCCCTTCGCGAATCGCGAATTTCAATCCTTTTTCCATCGCGATGGGCTGGATCAGCTTTACAGTAAGGGTGCTGTTATCGCCCGGCATAACCATTTCGGTGCCTGCCGGTAATTCTACTTCACCCGTTACATCGGTTGTGCGGAAATAGAACTGGGGGCGATATTTATTAAAGAACGGGGTATGACGGCCGCCTTCTTCCTTGCTGAGTACGTACACTTCACATTTGAACTCTGTGTGCGGAGTAATGGAACCCGGTTTGCAAAGAACCATTCCACGGCGAACCTGGGTCTTTTCAATTCCACGCAGTAACAGGCCGGCATTGTCTCCTGCTTCACCCTGATCCAGCAATTTGCGGAACATTTCCACACCGGTTACGACAGAGTTTAACGGGGCTTCCATCAATCCCACGATTTCAATGGCTTCACCTACCTTAATACGGCCTCTTTCAATACGACCGGTTGCCACTGTACCGCGGCCGGTAATAGAGAACACATCTTCTACCGACATCAGGAAAGGCAGGTCGATCGGACGCACAGGCAGCGGAATATAGCTGTCAACCGCATCCATCAGCTCATCAATGGCTTTAATCCATTTAGCTTCTCCGGCCAGTGCACCGGTAGCAGATCCCTGGATGATGGGGGTATTGTCGCCGTCGAAACCGTAGAACGTAAGCAGTTCGCGGATTTCCATTTCAACGAGTTCCAGTAATTCCGGATCGTCTACCAGGTCTACCTTGTTCATAAAGACCACCATGCGTGGAACGCCTACCTGACGGGCAAGCAGGATATGTTCCTTGGTCTGGGGCATCGGGCCATCGGTAGCAGCCACAACGAGGATGGCGCCATCCATCTGGGCAGCTCCGGTGATCATATTTTTTACATAGTCAGCATGACCCGGGCAATCCACGTGCGCATAGTGACGGTTAACCGTCTGATATTCTACGTGCGCCGTGTTGATGGTAATCCCACGCTCTTTTTCTTCAGGAGCCGCATCGATTTCATCATATTTTCTTACTTCTGCCAAACCCTTAGCAGACAGAATGCTGGTAATGGCGGCAGTTAAAGTGGTTTTACCGTGGTCAATATGACCAATGGTTCCAACGTTAACGTGGGGTTTATCCCTTTTGAAGGTCTCTTTTGACATTGGTATCTAATTTTTAGTTGAGTTTTTAAAATGAATTAATACTATTTCTCTGAATATTTCTTTCCCCGCTGTTTCCAAAACCGGCAACACCCCTTATTTATAATCGTGAGCCGTTGAAGAGAATTGAACTCTTGACCTCTTCCTTACCAAGGAAGTGCTCTACCACTGAGCTACAACGGCAAACCTTTGCTAAAGCTCCGGCTTGCAAGCAATAGTAGCTGATGAGCAAATTTAGGCTTTGCCTGCCGAAACCTCAGCGGCCGGCCCCCGCCAGGCTTTGGCTGGTATCCCGCCAAAGCTTCTGCGAAGGCGGGGATGCCCTTCCTTCGCTAAGATTTCGAAAGGTGAGAGCGGAAGACGAGGTTCGAACCCGCGACCTACAGCTTGGAAGGCTGTCGCTCTACCAACTGAGCTACTTCCGCATAAACAAATGTGAAAATCCCGGAACGTGAAAATGAAAACAAAGCCCCATTCCAATTTTCAAAAACAAAGAACTTCGGGCCCACCTTCGCCAAAGCTACGGTGGGCGAGTGGGCAAGGATGGATTCGAACCACCGAACTCCGAAGAGAACAGATTTACAGTCTGTTGTCGTTGGCCACTTGACTACTTGCCCGGATGGTTATCTGAAATACACTGCGAACTGTATCGCAGGCCTGAACCCGCCCAAAAACCGCATTGCTGCCAGTTGAGCCAGAGAAGGGAATCGAACCCCCGACCAGCTGATTACAAATCAGCTGCTCTACCAACTGAGCTACTCTGGCAATGATTCGTTTACCTGTATCCGGGTAACTTCCTGAATATAAAGAACTAAAACAGACACATTTCTCCCCTGTTTTTTTGGGAAGGCAAAGGTAAGCGAATTTGTTAAATTCAAAAATTTTGAAGTGTTTTTTATGAGAAAGAAAATATAGGCAGGCCGGATAATTGCCTGCGGTTGCAAATAAAAAAACCCCGGATCGGGGTTTTAGGTATTAAGCAGCCTGTTTGTCTTTTTTCCGTTTGATCAGATTGATCACTGAATCCATGGCCTTGTCGAAAGATTCTTCGAATGATTTAGAGGAACATTTAACGAAAAAATCCTGTCTCGGAACATGCACTTTGATTTCTGCAATTTTGTCTTTAATCGTATGCACCACATTGTCGAGTTTGAGGAACACTTCTACTTTTACGATTCTGTCATGGAACGTATCAAGCCGGGATAATTTTTTATTGATGTAACCCATCAGCTTGTTGTCCGCATCAAAGTGCACTGTCTGAATGTTAACGTTCATAGTTTCGCTTTTTAACAATGAAACAATATATAAAAGAACTCCTGCCGCGTTTGGATGTTAATCTCCGGCGGCTGATTGAAATTAACGCCTTGATCTAATTTTTCCAAATATTTGACCGGTAAATTGAGGCCAATTTTATCAAAAAACACTTATCCGCGCGGATGATTCTTTTTATGCACTTCGCGGAGGTTTTCAATGCTGTTGTGGGTGTATAACTGGGTGGCGGCGAGACTGGAATGTCCAAGCAATTCTTTTACCGAATTCAGGTCTGCCCCATGATTCATTAAATGGGTGGCAAAACTGTGCCGGAGCACATGGGGGCTTTTTTTACTCAGGGTGGTTACCAGGGAAAGATATTTTCTTACGGCCAGGTAGGCATATTTGGGATAAAGTTTTTTACCCCGGCTGTTTAGCAAGAGGGTTTCCTCCCCGGTTTTGCCGGTTTCATTTTTTTCTTTTATATAAAGCCGGATATCCTTTACCAGCCTCTCACTAATGGGAATGATTCTTTCCTTATTACCCTTGCCGTGCACTTTGATCTGGGCGGCGTTCAGATCCAGTTGTTCATTTTTCAGATAAATGAGTTCAGTCAGCCGCATTCCGGTCTGGTAAAAGATATTGATTAACAACCTGTCTGTTTTCCCCTGCCAGTTATCCGGAAATTCCACATGTTGGGTAAGCAGTTCCATATCCTTCTCTGCCACATATACAGGCAGCCTTTTTCCGGATTTAGGGCTGATGATACCACTCATCGGCGTTTTTTCCAGCAATACCGGTACGGACCAGGTATTTAAAGAAAGATTTTAAAGAGGAGATTTTACGGTTAATGGTTCTGGAACTGATTTTTTTTTCTTTTAGGCCCGCCAGCCAGGAGCGGATAACAGGAGCCGATATACTGCTTACTTCCTTTTCGCCGAACATTTCATCCATGAATAAAAAAAGCTGCTCCAGATCGTCCGTATAGGCCCTGACGGTATGTTGCGAATACCTCTTTTCAAATTTGAGGAAATCAATGAATGGCTGTACTGTAGCATTCAAAGTGAAGGGTATTGATGCAGCCAAATATAAAATAAAAAGGCCATCCGGAGAGATGGCCATATAAAATGAGGTAAATGAACCGCTTATAGATCGAATTTACCGGTGGCAAGCTGTTGTTTATATACAGCCTTTAACACCTGGCCTCTTCTTTTAATAGAAGGTTTGGTAAAAGACTGACGGCTGCGCAACTGGATCAGCACTTTGGCCTTTTCAAACTTCTTTTTGTACTTTTTCAGCGCCTTGTCAATGTTTTCGCAATCTTTTGAATCAATAATGAGCATAATATTTTCCGCTTTTATAAATGAATTACGGCCTGCAAAGATAGGTAATTTTTTAAAATAAAGTAACAAAAAGACCGGAAATTCCGATTTTTACAGCATGTTTACCGGTATCATTGAGGCCCAGGGCCTTTTGGAATCCATTACCCCTTCCGGGTCCAATAAAACCTTCCGGATCTCGTCCCCGCTGGCCGCCGGATTAAAAGTGGATCAGAGCCTTTCGCATGATGGGGTCTGCCTGACGGTTGAGTCGGTTTCCGAAGATTCCTATACGGTAACCGCCATAGCCGAAACCCTTTCCAAAACCACGATGGACCGGTGGAAAGCAGGGGACCTGATCAATCTGGAACAATGCATGCGGCTGAATGGGCGCCTGGATGGCCATATTGTGCAGGGGCATGTGGATACGACGGCTGCCTGCACACAACTGCAAAACCGGGATGGGAGCGTGGAATATGCGTTTGAATTTCCGGAATCCTTCGCCGCGCTCATTATTGACAAAGGCTCCGTTGCGGTGGATGGGATCAGCCTGACCTGTTTTAATATAAAGGATAATCGGTTTTGTGTAGCTGTTATTCCGTATACCCGGGAGCATACCAATATGAAGTTCATTGAAGCGGGCTCATTGGTAAATATTGAATTTGACATGATTGGGAAATACGTTTCCAGGCTGGTAGCATTGCATAATCGACCCTAATTTTCTACGAGGGCATGAAAAAGCTTTTGTTAATCCTGATCTTAAACGTCTCCCTGTTATTTTCTCCTCCACCTGAAACAGGTAAAACAGATCCTAACGGTCGGTATGTATCTATTAACCGTTATGCCGGTTTTTTTTTAAACCCGGACACCTACGGATTTATATTTCCCGCCATTAAACCAGGTCTGTTAATTATTAATCGGTCGCAACGCCAGTCAAGGCCGCTTTTTATTCTAACCGGATCCGCTATTGGATATTCCATCAACTTTTTAACCTGGCCAATCCATCAGCAGATTACCAATTTCTATCGTAAGTTTTGGCGCGGTACTTATTCGGAAAAGCAGATACTTCTTATAGGGGATTTTTATTTGGGGTATCTCCTGGTTAATTTGCTGATTTTGTGGATTGCCCTGTATTTGTTTGAAAAGATTTTTTTCGATAGTCGGAATGCCGGGCCAAAGGGAAGGAACTGTTATAAATATTTCCCGATGATTTTTATTGCTTCCAATCCGGTTACAAAAGCCTTCTTCTGGACAGTCCATCAGCAGATGTTTGCCCTTTTAACACCTATCCTCTGCGTTTATATCCTGTACAGATTTTATCGGATTACTGTTGCCGTTTCTTATATGAAAATGCTTGGGTTTTTTTTGGCCGCCGGTTTACTGTTGCTGATGTACGGTAATTTTATTTTACTCCTTCCGGTTTTACTTATCTGTTTTATACGGAATCTAAAGGAATACAAAAGCTTCAAACAATGGCCCGGAGCCCTGATGAAAGCATCCGGATTAATCATGGCATTCTTTCTTCCCACCATCCTGTGGATAGGGATTTTAAAAGGATACGGGGTATCTTATTATAATTTTGAAATGCAAGAATACCATCAGGTAATATGGATTCCCGAAGCGCTGAATCATTCCGTGAGCCTGTTTTTAACGCAATTGCGGGAAAATACACTTGAATATTTTCAAACCATGCGCCAGTTATTGATATTAATGTTTTTTTCACTGATCATTTTCGCCTATTCCAAATTTGACATTCCGTGGGGAAACCGGTTTTTAAGGGGAGTCCTGTTTATAATCTTTTATTTCTTCTTATTTTACTGGCTACTGGGTTTTTATGAGGCGAGACTTACAAATACTTTGATTCCGCTAATTGTTTGTTTTTGGCTTGCTGGACTTCAGCAAAGAATCAGGGAAAAGAAAATGATTTTTATTTTAAGTAGTTTAGCGCTCATCTGGCACTCCTATGTTTTGTTCAGTTACGGGCCATTTTCCTGAAGAGCCAGCTTCTTTGTCCTGAAGAATCCCGCAGGACGAATTTGCTTTTATTAATATCAATATATGGGCGTTAGACGGGCGGTTTTTACTGAAAGGCATTTTGCCGGATTACTCGTCCTGATGCTGGCTGTTTGCGGCTTTTATTGTTTTATGAAACCGCTCGTGCTGAGCGTTGACAGTGTATACGGGTTCCTCGCATACAAAGGCAGCTTGTTTTTTCATGCTTTCAATGTGGTTCAGGAAATATCTCCTGATAATATTGCTTTGATAACGCCGGTTTTTGAAAGCTGGTGGTCGCCGGGACAATGGTTGTTTCCAGCCCTGCTGAACTGCCTTTTTGGAACCCGGCTGGGCATTGCTTCTATCTGGATTACCCTTGCTGCGTTGGCGGGCGGCTTTGCGGGCTATTATCGCGTCTTTCGGTTTTATGGATTTTCCAGTCGCATTATCCTGATCTCATTGCTGATTATTTTCTCCGGCTCCACATTATATTATTGCTTTGTGGTTTATCAGGGAGGAGAAGTGTTGGAATTCGGATTCTTTCCCTGGTTCTTATTGTACGTGATTAAAATCCGGCAGGTTACCTGGAGAAAATTACTGGTTGTTACCTTATTATTTTTATTGTGCTTCACGGCCAAAACAACCCTGTTATTGTATTGCAGTTTTGTTTTACTGGCACAGTGGATCCAAATGAATAAAACTACATTCCGGAATCCTCTTCGTTTTCCTTCCCGGCAGTTGGGTTTGTTGCTCCCGGCATTGATCTGCGTTCCGCTGATCTGGCTACTTTTCCTATCGAAGGGGCCACATCCCGTGGTGGTCGGGCATTTTGGATTTTCGCCCGAAGCCATCCTTGTGCCACTTTCCTCACCGTTAAACAGTATCCTGTCCATCCAGCAATACATCAATCGGGGAGAATTAGCTTTTGTAAGATTTTTCCCGGCTGCAAATGCCAATCTTTTTTCCTATGTACTCTATCTGCTGGTCTTTGTAATGTTGTTGTGGTTCCTGGGTCAAATTCGGCGAAATAAAAAAATAGACCCGAACTATAAGATCCAGTTTTTCATTTTGTATGGCGGTCTGCTGACTTTTTTCCTTCTTGCTTATGTTTTTAATGCGAATATTGATTTAAGCAGCCGTCATTTTAAGCTGATGGGTTATTTACTGGTTCCCGGTCTTGTGTACGTACTGGAAGAGAAATTCAGGCCGTCGGGGGTGAATGCTTTTCTGGTGTTGGTTTGCGTCATATCGCTGCTCGATATATTTTATCTGAAAAGGAAATGGGCCCGGGGCCGGGATATCAGCATTCAATATTTTTACCGGAATTGCGAGCCGCCGGAAGTGTCGGATAAACTCGACCGGGCTTCCTATGAAAAACTGATAACCATTGAGCGGGTAGCGCAGACCGGCAAACCCCTCCCTGCCGTTTTTTGGGTAGAGTCTACTCCCGACATCGGGATTGATCTGAAATATCCTGCTATCTGCCAGGCGCCTTCGCGGAATATTCATGCTGATGTTTACAGAAAAAGCGGTGTCAGACTATTTGTTTGTGTTTCCAAAGGCACTTTATCGAATAATCCGGGTCTTCTGAAATGGAAATTTCCTGACTACGCAGATTTTGCGTTAATAGACGAAACAGATCAATACTGGTTTTTTATGGGCAAATGAATGCGGGTCCGTTTTCTCCAATAAAGTCCCTGACGGCGGGGACAGGCATATAAATAATGAATATTTTCGGTCGATTCGGTCGACAGGTGAACCGGAATCTTAGTGAAAGATGCGGTGAAGCATTATCTTTAATCTGAAGAATTACCTGATAAACAATTGCTTAAGACAAGCGCCCGGCATGCTGTATTTAATTTTCTGTTATAGTCTGATCACTTTTGTTTGTTTATGGGCGGGCATACTGGTATACAGTTTTCTGCCGAATGCGGTTGTGAAAGAAAAGTCCGTAATATGCTTTTTGATTACCGGATTAATAGGCCTGACAGCGTTTGGACAATGGATTGTTTTATTTATTCCCCTCAGCCTGTTTCCCATCCTTCTGATTATTCTTTTTCTCAGTCTTTTTACAGTTGTCCGGAGAAAATTTGTTTTCGTTACGCTCGGTTATTGCTTTGGTGGTTTGAAAAATGCAGACCGGCGTCTCCTTATATGCCTGTTTTGCTTTTTAGTCATGATTCTGACCCTGAACGCCGGGCCCACTATGATGGACGATACGGACAGCTATCACATTCAGATGGTGAAATGGATTCAGGAATATGGATCAGTTCCGGGTATTGCAAATCTTCACCTGAGGTTTGGTTTTAATTCATCATGGTTTGTCTCCATCGGCTTATTAACCTATCCATTGCACGGCCTTGATTCATATCTTTCGCTAAATGGGTTACTTGCTCTCTGGTTTTGTTATTACCTGCTGGAAAAGATTTTTCATTTTCTAAGGAACAATGCTTTGAATAGAAGCCTGAACGGGGCGCTGGGCTGCCTGCTGATACTGATCCTCTGCCTGATAAACTGGCCCATGATCAGAGGCTGCGCCACAAGCGCCAATTATGACTTTATCTGTACTGTTTGTACGGTGGTTTTATTTATCGACATGGCAGGGGAGGAGGGGCCTCCGCCTCCGGAATGGTTCATCTGGCCGTTGTATTTATTTACGGTCAGGATCATTAATTTTCCGATGCTGCTGTTTACGTTTTTTTATTTTCTTCGAATTTTTAAGCCCTTCCGGATTAAGCAATTCCTGGGTTATCTGGGTATGGCTTTTTTCCTGGTGATTCCGTTTTTAGCTCGGAACGCAATACTTTCGGGCTATGCTTTTTTTCCCATTTACCAGCTGGACTTTTTTTCTTTCGACTGGAAGGCCGATAAGTCGTTGTTGATCCGGATAGATGAGTACATCAGATATTTTAACCGGGTGAATCCTGGCTTTCGCCCCATTGCCGAAACAAGCCGTTTGCATTTTCCCCAATGGACCGGCAGATGGTTTACTTATCTTTTTCCTTTTGACCGGCTGATTGTTGTGCTATCATTTTTGGGTTATTTGCTTATCCTGCTTCGTGTTCGTAAAAATTTTTCCCGCCTGCAGAAGGTTTTTCTACTGGTGATGGGGGTGCAATTGATTTGCTGGTTTTTTATCGCACCGGATCCCAGATTTGTTCAGGGCTCCCTGCTTTTCGGTATTTATATGGCAATTCAGGCAGGACCGGCTTTATCCGGAAACCTGAAAATTGTTCCTGACCTTTCTGTAGGCGCGGTTTCCGTTTTTGTTTTAATTTATTCGTTGAATAAATTAATCTTCGCCGGGAATTACCGGAATTTTATCGTTCCCCACCGGTTGCCCGTTCCGCAGGTGAAAACAGTGATCGTAGATAATATTGAATTGCATATTCCGTCCAGGGTATTAAATAACTGGAATCCCCGTTGTTATGATGTGGCGTTGCCCTGTCTTTATTCATTGGACCCCAGGGTAGAGGCCAGGGGGAAAGCAATTGATGACGGATTCAGGCTGAAACCGGGCAGCCTTAAAGATCCCTGGAAAGGTGAATATAAAATAAAGGAAAAAGACCATGGGTTTTGAATTGCTTTCCTGGATATATATTTCATTTATATGCCTCATTTGGGGAAATGTATTTGTTCACGTTTTCTTTCGCGGTCGTTTGAATATCCCTGATTACGGCTTTCCCCTGTTTTGTTTTTTAGGAATGGTGATGATTGGTGTTGCTACGGTCTATATTTCTTTGTTTGCACCATTAAAAGGGTGGTTGAAAATATGTCTGCAGTTACCGGCCTTTCTATATCTCTTGAATAGCACAAACAGGAGGATCATTTTAAGCCAGTTAAAAAGCAGCCTGGTGAAGCTTTCGTATTCGGACCTGATGCTTTTGACAGCCTGTATCGTCATGGTCCTTTTTCTTTCCACCTCACCAATCATTCACCCGGATTCCCTCCATTATCATATTCTCTCCATAAAAGTGTTTAATCAGTATGGAATGATTCCGGGAATTGCTAACCTGCAGCTGGAGTTTGGTTTTCAGAGTGTATGGTTTGCCCTGCTGGGATTTTTTGATTTCTCTGCATTTCAGCCTTTTGTTTCGTTTCCTTTGAGTGGATGCGTTTTGTGCTGGTTTATCATTTTCTTAATCTCTTTCAAAGGAACCGGAAGCGTCCGGTTATCCGCTTCCGAAAGCAATCCGGAGCGATTGTGGTATTTGCTGCTACTTATTTTTACCGTTTTCTCCTGGACGCAGATTCGGCTAACGGCTGCTTCCGAAAGCCCGGATTTCATTGTAACCATCAGTCTTTTATTGGCGGTTTACTTTTTTACAGGGATGTCAAAGGCCGGTGAATCAGAATGGTCTTTTTATTTTGCCGCGCTCATTTCCCTATTTGCGATTTCCGTCAAATTATCTGCGGTCGTCATTATGCTCATCCCTGTTTATATTCTGGTGAGCGCACTGATTAGAAAGAGATACCTGTTTTGCGGCACATGTATTTTGCTGATCGCCCTTTTTTTATTTCCGGTCATTCTGCGAAATGTGATTGCTACCGGCTACCCGCTATATCCTTCATCCATTGCTGCTATATTCCATTCAGACTGGAAGCTGGATGAATTAAAGTTAACGCAGTTTCAGCATTATATTACAGCATATGCGAGGTTTCCTGTTACAAAGGCAGGCATGGAGATGGTATACAGTGCTTCTCCTGGCAGTTGGCTGCCCCTGTGGTGGCATCACCTTTACTTCTCAGATAAGTTACTGATCTTCCTGATTGTTTTTGGTGTCTTGTTAAACCTGATAGTATTCAGAAAATGGGTACGCACTTTTTCAAAAAGATCGCTTTGGGCTTTTGTTTTTGCGATGACGGGCGCCGTTGTATGGTTTATCAAAGCGCCGGATCCCAGATTCGGAACCGGGTTTCTGCTACCGGTGATATATTTCCTGTGGGCTCCGTGGGTAACAGAAAATTTCTCGGGTAAACAATGGATATTCAAATCCTTTACTGTCGTAAAATTGGCTTTTTCCCTTCTGATCCTTGCCTATATCCTGTACAGGAGTATTTATTTTTTTCATCCTGGGCAATTACTTTTCCCTGATGGTGTAAAACAGACTACCCCTCTGCAAACGGATTGTGGAAATGATATAAATAAAATGTTGTTTCAGAATTCGTCCGCCGCGGAGCAGATCCCCGATAGCTGCAGAACCTTTCTATTTCGGGGTACTTCGGTTAAAGATGGTTTTAAACCGGCGGAATAACATCGCTGATTTTGCAAATTTCCATCTTGAGGGCGTCACTTCATCAAATACATTTTACCATACCCTTTGTTAAAAAACTGATCTGTATTGTCGCCCTGCGCCTGGTATTTATCCAGCGACTTCCCGTTCAGGTTGGTCACTACGTGATAAAGATAAACGCCGATGGCCAGACGCTGGTGATACATATCGGTACCATCCCACTTGAATTCGGTAATATTCCGGCCTACATGCAACGGGCCCAGCTCATCCTTTGTAATTTCCCTGACAATTTTACCCGTAACGGTCAGAATCTGGATTTTAATATTCTGCGGTACATCGCTGCCCGTTATGGTAAACACAAAGGCGGTTGACGTAGTGAATGGATTCGGATAGTTAAGCATATTTGATATCATCGCCTTTGTAATAATCTTAAAGGACACCTGGTAATGTATTGATCCGGAAGGATTTCCGCTTTTATCATTTCCAGTTACAATTAATGTGTATTCGTCGCCATTGGGATCGATCTGGTTACTGAATACCGGACTGAATTCCACGGAAGCGGTGTTGTCGGCGCTGTTTGTGGCGGGAGTAAACCGAAGCGTATCCGTATTAAAATAATAGGGATGAAGAGATCCATCGGGATAACGTAGTTGAACTTTCAGAACCGAAGTATCGTTCAGCAACAAAAATTTGGCCTCATCCTTCAGCTTGATCATAATATGTGGTTTTGCTGAGACAATATCCTGATTCAGAATGTGCACATTATCGAAGGTTACATCCAGCAGGGGATTCGTTTGATCCATCTTTACATAGAAATTCTTATAAAGGAAATTATTAAAATGATATTCTTCGGGCTGGTCATTGTCGGGATTTACATCCAGGTTCAATGTATTCAGACCCGGATAGTCTTTTGTGTCAATTGTATACAGGATCTTAACGGTATCACCACTGATCAGTGGTTTAGCTTTCGGATAAGGGATAATATGGGTTACATTATTTTTGTCGATAATCTTCAGGGTGATTTTCAGGCTATCAAATTTTTGAAGACTGATATTTTTAAAGGCGATTCCAAATTGTATGGGCTCACCGAGTTCCACGGAATCCTTTCCGGTTAGGAAAATATTGGGAGCCAGCGCCCCTTCAGGAACCGGGGTGTAATTGAGTCTCCAGTATTTCAATTGATAAGGTGTGGCATGGAGCGTATCAGTTGCCGTTAACTTCAACTGCAAATAGGGATACTGCACCGGATTGACCGATGAAATATCATAATCCGGACTGTTCTGATGAAGAGTATAAATCAGCGTTGAGTTTCCAACGTTATCCACACCAAAAACCTGTAAGGTAACGGAATCTGTGGCCGGAGACTCATCGGAAGCTCCCCGCCAGTGAAGTGCCTTCCATTTTTTTGCCGGGCCAAAAAGAGGGGAAGTGATCGTTCCGGAAGTCGCGGGGGAAGGGCAGTCTGTTGAGATAAATGTTCTTTCGTAAATGGTATGTGTAACGGTTTGCTTTGGAATAAAAGAAGGATTATTTTTTCTATACAGAAATGCCATGGAATGCGGAGTCATAAAAGAATCTATGACGGTGAACCCTAATGCAAAGAGCTTGTGATAAAGTGAATTGTTATGGCCGTATAAAAGCGTATCGGCTTTCCATTGATCGATATAGACATTATCTCCCTGATTCGGAGATGCATTAAATCTGATAGCAACATAAGCGTTGGTCGGAATCACATCCAGGAAATCCATCGCTTTTTTCCTGTTGGCCGCATCCGTATAGAAATAATCAAAATTGTATTCCCTGTCGGTTCCACAGGTGGCCAGTTCACTTTGGTATAGTCCGGTTGGTCCGCTAAAATTATTGAGCCATGGTTTAAAAGTTGCCGGATCAAATACATTAAAGATGAGTTCATTGTAATTGCAGCCTGGCCCAATACCCGTTATATTATTGTAGGTGATCGTAAAATCCGATTGATTGCCGGAGCCCGATGGATAAATGGCGTTTTTTATGTAAATGGAATTCAGGACTGTGCCGAATTCCCATTTTCTGTCTACAGAATCTAATACAACGGCATTCGTTGCCGAATTTTTGTGCTGAAAGTAATGGGATTGGTTAAATCCTTCGGTACTATTGGCGGAATCAATATAAATAAACGAAAATTCATTCCAGTGGTATTGGCCGGTTTGATCCGGAACAATGGACGTTCTCCAGTAATATACCGTACTGTCCATATATGTGATTCCCGGATCAAACTCAAATACCCCTCCAACTGAATTGATATTTTTTGAAACTTTTAGCGGTGAATTAAATGCTTGCTGTCGTATCCATCTCCATCGTATACTGGGTTGCAGGAGCAAACGGATTAGCGGTTGAAGCATAAACTTTTTGTGTCTGGTTATTTATAATCGCATAATTATAGGGAAATATCGGGGTCAGTTCATCCTCATATATAAAAATCGGAGTGTTACGGTGTTGTTGGTGAGTGTTGTTTCCGTAACATCGTTGTCGGAATTCAACGTACCGTAATATAATTCTGCCCTTTGTCGCGGGTGGCCACAATGGGAACAACCAACTGAATGGAATCTGAATAACGGATTCCGGGAATTCTTTTTTTGAGTAGTGTATCAATTGATCCATCGGGATATTTTCTGGTTACGAGAACGGTGATGGAATCGGAGACTGCTTTCCCGAGATTATAAAAGGTAGCCGATACGTCAAAATGATTATCGGCAACGGAAATAAAGGACGGACTGATTTTTACGAACTGCTGTTCAATATCATAATCCGGAAGTTTTTGATCACTGATGGTAATGGCAGGATCTCCCTGAATATTCATCTCTTCCATCTGACATCGCGCAATAAAATCTATCGGCAACTGGCTGATCATTTTTTTTCCGGCATCTGACTGGATTTTTCCAATGCTTTTGCCATAATCTTCATCTGAAATCAGTTTATACAAATCATTCAGCAGAATATTCAGATAATTTACTACGCCGAAATGCGAACTGGCCACAAAAGCAATAGAGCCTTTATTTTTTGTTAATACATAATTTTCTGACAGCGATTTTGCTCCGTTAAGCCGCCCCGGATCATAAGTATAATAATTACCTGCATAACAGCCGTTTACATACATCACCGGATATTTGCCCTGATTATTATAAACCTTGGATCATCCAGATTAAAGCCGAGAGTCGATGCGGAAGAATGACCAAAATAAGTCAGTACGCCAATGCCATTACGTGAATAACTGAGGAAAGATTGAACTGGATACCTGATTATCCTGGTCAATAGTGGAACTGCAGAAGCGATAAACATTTGCGCCAAATAGTGTATCTGAAATAGTTTGCTGATAAACGCCATATAATTGCACAGCACAGCTTCCAGGAAAGGATCTGAGGCGCCGGTAACATGCACGACATTTTTTCTCCATGCTCTTCCTTCAATAGTATTCGGGCATGGTTTGCTGAACCTGCTCATATTCTTTACCTTATTCAAGATAATCTTCTACTTCTGTTCCTTTTACAGCGCCCAGCCGTCCTATCGGAATCAGATTGACCGAACCCGCTCCATCCGCCGATGCAAGCATTACATCCGATGCCGGAAAACCGAAATGTCGGAACCAGGTCCAGCCGTTCTGTACCGCAGGATCTGCTTGATTGGCCCGGTATTCTGTATAAGCCATACCCCGGCCAATCAGTAAAGCAAATTCCGGTTTCTGGCCATAAGTATTTCTGGCATAGTTCAAAAAATTCCTAATCGCCAGCGGATGCTTCTGTATACCGAAAGCAAACTGATCCGTCAGTTCATTGATGTCCATATACCTGGGCATTAAAGGCTCCGCCGGCAGTACTGGACCGGTAATTTTGATAATCCAGCACCGGATTGTTCGAACCGGAACCGGTATACAGATATCGGATTGCTGATGATCAGGTAATTTCCCTGGTTCGCCGGATCAGCTATACTGAACAAAATTTTTGGTTGTCAGGGAATTAATCGTGCGAATATTGGAAGGGTCTTCGCTCACCAATACAAATTTCTCGGGAACGTGGATGATCCGGGAAGGGCAAATGTCAGAGTACTCCTGCCGGATGAAATCGCAACAAATCTTTGCCCGGTAGCCTGATCATATAAAACGGGTGTGGCGCCCCCCTGATTGAAATTGGTGATATTTAAAAAATATCCGCTGGCCTTGGCCGGCAACTCAAAAGGGAAATTGGACTGACCGCCAAAATTAAATTGTCTCGGATAAGTCAGTTCATAAAATGAAACCACCAGCCGGTCGGCATAAGTGACTGCCTGCGAATTATTGATAAATTCGAAATTGGAAGTTGCGCTGTTCAGTGCAGCCAGCGGGATGGCTAACATTACTTACGATATCACTGAAACTATTCAGTACGGTGTCTTTGACAAGAGTATTATTCACTTTTACCTGGATATTCCGCAGGGTATCCGAACATCCCGCAGCACCGAATTTTAAATTTGCCGCGGGGCCGCCATTGATAAATAAAAAGATTATTCTGATTGTCTGATAACCGGATGCGCCCTGGCGTGGAGAAATTAGAACTCCAGAATTCACCCATATCATAAGATGAGGAATAAATATATTGCTTCAAGAACGGCCGCTGTGCCCGGATTGATCTGGTTTTTGAAATAAGTGCCGGTTGTATACATGAAATAGGGTTCCACCGGAAGAATATTCGAAGTCGTATCATTCGCGATGGTATTATAATGGAAAGTGGACTACCGCACGGATTCAGCGTCAGGAAATAAACGGCCGTATCAGATTGCAAGGCTCCATTTATCTGTATGCTGATAAGCCGGATTTCGGTAAAGTGGTTTGTCGGCTTGCCATCATTCATCTGACCCCAGAATTCAATATAATCAGCGGACGAAAGTGGTCCGCTGTTTACGGAAGTATAAACGGGTACTTCCACCCCATTCCGGAAAAGCTGAAAATCTTTAGCATCCGCCGGACAGTCCTGCGCCTGCCAAGAACAGATTGCTGGAATCCGGTAAAGCCCGTTGCCGGTTACTTTAAATTTATAATATGTTTTACTGTAGTCAATCCATTCATTGTTGTACGGTCTGCGCCATGCAGTCTGCCGGCGAATCAGGATCAGACACAGTGTAAAAATTTTTCTCATAGTCAGGTTCGGTTTTCTACGGTCGGATCTATTTTTTATTTGCTTTCTTCTTCATATCCACCAGATCCACTTTTAACGAAAATACATGCGTATATAATGGGTTTGACTGATTGGCAAGGTTTGTAAATGCATAATCAATCTGCACATCGCCGATTTTGAATCCGGCACCGATGGAAGGCTGGTAAATCCAGATCTTTTTCTGGTTCGTCGTGTCCCGGTCATCGAGGGTCTTCTGAAAATTGTTGATTCCGCCCCGTACAAAAAAAACATTATTATACGAAAATTCCAATCCCACTCTCGGATCGATACTAATCGGATCTGAACTGATCACCGTATTTCGTTTTCCGTCGAACGTGATATCGAAATCAGCTTCTGCCAGCAGGCTCATTTTTTTGTTGATCGGAAAATTATAACTGAAGCCCGGAATCAGTTGCGGTGCCGTTAATTCAATGGAATTGGAAGGAATATCATTCGAAGTGGCATAAAACACTTCTCTCCATTCCTGACTTATATTATACGACCAGGCATTGAAAGTGGTTGTCACGTCTTTGGCCACAATACCCAGTTTCCAGCGATCTCCGATAACCTGTACGGCCGCATCAAAACCAAATCCCCAGGAAGTGGTAAAATCTCCCGCCTGCCGGTGAATGATTTTCGCATTGAGACCAAAATTCATTTTGGTATTTTTTATCCAGTCCACCTGTTGGGCCAGTGAAATCAGAAAAGCATAGTCTGCCGATGAAAATGTGGTGATATTGCTGAAATCGATCGTCCGTCGGGCTGCACCAGGAATACGGTATTTGGAATATCATCTACTGCAAAGCGAAGCAGGGTCAGACCGAGGGTCCGTTTGTTGTCTTTCAGCGGGAGCGCCAGGCTGGCATAATCATATTTTCCAATGCCTGCGAAATATTCCGCGTGCATCAGATTTAACTGCGGACTGGTCCGTGACATCAGCCAGAGCGGCCGGATTCCAGTAACCCGCTGTTCCATCAGTAACGGAAGCCACCTGCGCATTTCCCATGGCCATTCCACGGGCGCCTGCACCGATATTCAAAAATTCATTGGAATATTTGGCAAACTGACCCATGGACCGGTTGCAAAACAAAAGCAGCAACAGCAGGGATCAGGGGGCAATATGGTTCTGATTCTCCGGGCTACTGAAGTCAATACCATAAACTTATTCTAACGCATTTTTATTCAGAATATTGCGACGTTTTCAGGATGCGAATATCCCTTACTTTTGCCAAAATTCCCCAGATCAATTTATGTCGCTTATCGCAGAACTGAAATGGCGGGGCATGATACAGGATATTATGCCCGGTACGGAGGAACAACTTTCCAGGGAAATGACTTCCGGTTATATCGGTTTTGACCCTACGGCCGACAGTCTGCATATCGGAAGCCTGGTGCCCATTTTATTGCTGGTTCATTTGCAAAAAGCAGGGCATAAGCCAGTTGCGCTGGTTGGTGGAGCAACAGGTATGGTGGGCGATCCCAGCGGCAAAAGTGAAGAAAGAAACCTTCTGGATGAAACCACGCTGAATCATAATCTGCAGGGCATCCGAAAACAGTTGGAAAAATATCTTGATTTTGATCAAGCGAATTACCAAATGCCGCGGAAATGGTCAATAATTTTGACTGGTTCCGGGATATGCATTTCCTGGATTTTATCCGGGATGTCGGGAAACATATTACCGTGAATTACATGATGGCCAAAGACAGTGTGAAGAAAAGGCTGGAAGGTGCAACCGGCATGAGTTTCACCGAATTTTCACTATCAGCTGGTGCAGGGATATGATTTTTACTGGCTGTATCAGAAACAGGAATTGCAAATTGCAAATGGGCGGAAGTGACCAATGGGGAAATATTACAACCGGCACAGAACTCATCCGGCGGAAAGCAGGAGGTGAAGCATTTGCATTTACCTGTCCGCTGCTTACCAAATCTGATGGCGGAAAATTCGGAAAAACGGAAAAAGGAAATATCTGGCTGGATCCGTGCAAAACATCTCCTTATCAGTTTTATCAGTTCTGGCTGAATGCAACAGATGCAGATGCGGAAAAATGGATTAGGATTTTTACTTTTTTAACCAAAGAAGAAATTCAATCTCTGACTCGAAGATCATCAAAAAAATCCCGTCAGACAGATTCTTCAGAAAACACTTGCGCGGGAAGTCACCATTTTCATTCATGGCGCAGGCAGAATATGAACTGGCGCTGGTTACAACGGAAAAATTATTTAGTCAACACAGGCAGCGTTGAAAGACATGAGTGAAGCAGGATTTGCATGCAATTGGAAGGAATTGTGAAGTCGGACATTTTCCTGTTCAGTGAACTGACGCAGGGTGTGGATGTGGTGAGCTTTCTGGCCGAAACGGGCATTCTTGCCCAGCAAAGGGGAAGCCAGAAAAATGATTCAAAATGGAGGCATCAGTATTAACCGGCAATAAAGTGGAAAATATACAATTCAATGTTGAGCACAGATTTGCTGTTGCATGAAAAATATATTCTCGTTCAGAAAGGGAAAAAGAATTTTTATCTGGTGGAAGTGAAATAATCGGCTGCGAATGCCGGTTTTGTTCTAAATTTTTTAAAAAACCTTATTTTTGCGGCCTGTTCATGCGATTATTGCCCGATAGTATAAAGGTAGTACGACAGATTTTGATTCTGTTTGTCGAGGTTCGAATCCTCGTCGGGCAACAACCGTTTGAATGAACCATTGTGATTCAGGAAATTACAATGGTTTTTTCTTTTTTGGGATTCTTTATAAAAAGCGGGTAGGAGGAAGATTCCCGTATTTAAACCTGAAATTTTAAAAGTAAATTCGTATCGAATCGCTGATTGTTGTGTATGCCAGCCGGGATCCTTCTTCAAAGCGGTCTGCATAATGATATCCCTGCTGCAGGCAGATAAAAACAAAACCATGTTAGACAAAAAGGATTATGCAAACGGACAAAAGATCCACGAACTGAGCGGGAATAAGCTAACTTATTTTTTTAAGAATGGAAGAGTAAAGGCAGAAGGGCTTTTTCAAAACGACAAAATGGAGGGCCAATGGAAATTTTACCGTGAAACGGGGCAACTCTGGCAAATCGGGGTTTTTAAAAACGGAAAGAAAAATGGTTCCTGGGTTCGGTACGACAGAGATGGAAAACTGGAATACCAGGAAAATTTTATGGAGGATAAGATTGTAAAAATAAAATAATAAAAAGGCCGCCCGGCCTTTACACCTGGCGGGCGGCCTTTTAATAAACGGATCAATGCAGGATGCTTAAAGTGTAATTTCAAGCGATCCCTGATTGCCCGGGAGGTCCAGGGCCGTAGCGGAGATCACGCAACCGGCCAGGGTTGCGTTATTCTGCGTGGCCGTGTAGGTCCAGAGACTCTGCTGGATGGGATTGAGCACTGCATTGCCCTCCTCCACCAGCACGCCTGCTGCGGTATGAATGCTCAGTCTTACTTCCGCTACCCGGAAATCGTCTTTTGCTTTGATGACGATCGTTGAACCGGGTGCGCCTTTGTAATTGAACACATCAATACCCTTTACCACCGGCGCTTTCAGAAAATCCCTGAATGCCATGTTATAGGCCGTTCTTCCGGGCATCGCTTTCTTTTCGTATTCCTTTTTCAGGTCTGCGGAAGAAAGAACGCCGCGGGCATAAATGGCCGCTTCGGAGAACAGTTCGCGTACCCGCGACTGCTTCTCGGTCGGCGCCGCATCTTTGCTGAGAACCGGCATGCGACCGATATTGGTATCGTTGCCGTGCCTGCGGTAAACGAATTGTTTACCGACATTTCCCCTTGCTCCTCTCACGAGCAGGTTTTCATTCACGTTTGCCATAGGATATGGTTTTTAATAGTTAAAAAATATTGTTTACTCTTTATCACCGTTTCAGCAGGAGGTTTCCCGGGTCGTTCCTCCCGTTCCGCCTGAACGAAGCTGCTGTAACGATGATCTCGGGATAAATATACATCACCGGAAAGGCGGATTTTAAAAAATGGGACGAGCTTATTCGAAACCTGGGACGAGCTTATTCGAAACCTGGGACGAAAGCATCAAAATCGTCCGATCCATGTGTCAACCATGTGTCAACCAGGCCTGAAACAGCGTAAAATAGCATGGTTGACACATGGTTGACACATGGTTGGCACATGAATGATGGCAGATTTTAAATCGTTTTGGGTTCCAGGGCGGCGTATTTTATTCAAACCTGTATATTTGAAGCAGCCATTTTATTGATAACCCAAACCTGAAGTTTATGTCAAAACAACCTCTTCTGCTCAGGATAGACGGAGTGATGAAAAAAGTAGATCCTGATGAAATAATGCTTTTGGAAACCGCAAAAAATTACGTCAAATTCTTCTCGCTAAATGGTTCTCTGATGGTCCGGACAACGCTCGAGGATGCCCTATTGAAGCTTCCGGCAGATCAGTTTGCACAGGTTCACCGCTCCTATGTCGTTTCGGTAAATAATGTCAATGAAATCTCACCTGATTTCCTGACCATAACAGGAGGAGAGTGGACGGTGCCTGTTTCCAGGCAATACTATCGGAAATTTATGAAACGGTTTACCATCATCGGTTCAGTCTTTTCGGATAAAAAAGATTAGGACCCCTTAAGAGTTCACCGCCGGAAATCCCCATCCCGCAGCCCGATTCTTGTTAATTAATCCATCCCCGAACCGGAATATTCTTAGTTCATCGTATATTGTTTACTAATTCGAAAAAATCCGGAATTGCTGCTGAGCAATTGCTGCGCCCAGTGAATTCATCCTGAATTTCATTATGATTATTTTCCCGACTTACAAGACTTACATAAAGAATTCTTCATCCGGAGGGCGCCTGATGTCGCTGGATTTTTACCGCGGACTGATCATGGTTTTACTGATGCTCGAGAGTTCAAGACTCTATGATCATCTGGCGGAAGGAACAAAGGGTGGTTTCCTGGAACCCCTGATGAATCAGTTTTTTCATCATCCCTGGCATGGTCTGCATTTCTGGGACCTGATACAGCCCGGTTTTATGTTCATTGCCGGGGTGGCGATGGCTTACTCAATTTACAAGCAGAAAGTGAACGATGTGCCCTGGAAAACCCAGGCGGGCAAAGCGTTAAGAAGAAGCGGCTGGTTGTTTTTCTGGGGAGTGCTGGATTATGCCGTGAGGGGAGATCATTTATCGTTTGAACTCTGGGATGTACTGACCCAGTTGTCTGTTACCATGCTGATCGCTTTTCTTATTTTCAAATGGAAAACAGGTTACCAGATCCTTTTTAGCATTGGTCTGCTGCTGCTTACGGAACTGCTTTACCGGAATTCAAATATCCCCGGTTTTGAACAGCCTTTTACGGATCAGCATAATTTTGGCAACTATGTGGATCTGCTGCTGATGAATAAGATCAATCCCGGCGGATGGGTCGCCATCAATTGTATTCCCACCGCCGCCCACACTATCTGGGGCGCGGTTGCCGGGAAATGGCTGATTAAACTTAAGAATGATAAAAGCAGGATCACCCGGATCCTGATCTTCGGGCTGATTGCCCTGGCGGCTGGTTATCTACTGGATTTTTATCATATCACCCCCATCATCAAGCGGATCGCCACCAGCTCCTTTGTGCTGGTAAGCGGCGGATACTGTTTACTGGGGCTAGCCCTTTTATACGGCTGGATTGACGTGCTCGGCCATAAACGGTATCTGAAGCCTTTTATCATTGTGGGCATGAATTCCATATTCATCTATGTCTTCTTCGAGATCGTGGTAGACCGCTGGCTCTACGGTTATTTACATACGCTTGTTGCCGGAGTACTGACGCCCTTTTCATTTCCCGTTCTTCCGGTTGAGATCCTTGCTTCCCTGGTTGTTTTTGCCGTGGAATGGAGTTTGTGTTTATGGCTTTACCGGAGAAAAATATTCTTCAAGCTTTAAATACCAGCTCGAAAAGCTGATATCCGTTTCCGGGACGTCTGCTTTAAAATCTTAACCGGCTGTTTATTCCCGAAATGGGAAAGCCGGCGCATTAAGCCCGCTTAATGTGAATCCGGCAAACCTGTTTTCACCTGAAAATCAACAAAAATCGCCATTAAGACTGACCGTGTTTTTTACATTAAGAATCCGTGAAAACACTTGCATGTACAGGTTTTTACTTATATCTTGTTTAGGTATTAATCATCAGATCCCGAATACCCATGAAAAGAAAACTACACATCGGATCATCGATCCTCGTTCTGGCATTGCTCTGTTTACTGGCCTGCCGGAAAACAATTAATTCCACGGAAGAAATCGTTCCCAAGCCGCCGGTTAAAACAGATTCCACGAAGCATCAGGCGGATTCCGTAAAGAATCAGACAGATTCCATTCCGGCTAAAACGGATACCAGCACGGTAGTGCCGTTTCCGGAAACTCCTTTGCTGGGCTGTACCTATTCTCCGGATTATGGCGATTCCATTGTATTTACCCAGCCCACCAACGGGCAGGACTATGTGATCTATCCGGTGAATAACGGAGGGATCGCAGGTAAATATTTTGCCTGGCCCGTCGGCCTGGTTTTGAATTCCCAGACAGGGGCGATCGACATGACAAAAAGTGAAACCGGGGCCCGTTATGCCATCGGATTTGTGAAAGAAGGAACAACGGATACCTGTTTATCGCAGCTTATTGTAGGCGGCGCCGCTTATATGGATAGTGTTTATGTGCTGGGTGATAACCAGACCACGGCCGCGCCCTATTTTAATGCCAATCCTTATGCGCCCGCCGGTTTGTACAGGAAGTTCCGGTGGTCAGGGTTGCCAGTTCGATTACAACAATCACGCAAAAAACCAGGGTGTGGCAATCGACAATCATACCGGGATCATCGATCTGCAGCAGACCATGAAAAACAGCCTTTTCGGGTTGCTTCCGCTCAACGGCACAACCATCAATACCACCGTGTATTACAAGCTGAATGATAATAGTAACAGCGCCCCGCAGCAGATCGGTTTGAAACTGATGTTCTACAATAAAAAATCGGATATTCCGCCGTCACTTTTAGCATCCATTACCAATAAATTGCTGAACACGCTGGAGAATTTATTGTTGTTGAATAAGAGCGGCAGCGCTTCACCCAGGCCTCCGCTGATCATTATTACGCGATATAATTAACCAGCCGCAAGACCGACAATATTGCCCTTTCCCGGACGTTACAACTGAATCCAATGTAAATTCAGCCTATGTCCGGGAAAGTTTTTTTTATTCCCCTGCTTTTCCTGATCATCCTCTCCTTTAAGGTATATGAAAAAGATCCCGCGTCAATAAAGGCCCTCTAACAGGCAGTACAGCGTTGCCGATAGTTTGTTTGGCTTAACCAATGCCAGCCGTCAAACAGACAGCCTGGCGATGGACGGCTTCCGAAAAGTCGCGGACCGACTGGTGGGCCAGGAAAGAAATGCCGATCACCGACAGTATTTTATTTCAATCCTTATTTAAAGGGGCCGTGTTGCTTGAAGTTTATGGAAAATTTGAACAGGCAACCCGGGCTTATCTGCAGGCGCTTCCCTATGCACCGGATGAAACCCGGAAGTTAAAAATGTATGTGTTTAGCCGGCGCAGGATATTACAATCAGAACAATTTTGACTCGGCAACTTATTTTCTGCTAAGGCGGAAGAAAGTCCCCGGGATAAACTCGAAACGGAGGATCAGGTGCGCCTTTACAATACGCTGGGTGTTTTATACTATGACAATGGAAATTATCTGCAGGGTAAAAATTATTTTAGCCAGGCGCTGGGGATCATTCAGCAGCAAAATCCTGCCGATCAATTCAACAGCCTGAGTGTGCAGCTCAATATGGCAACCTGCTATTACAGGCTGGGCTTGTATGATCAGGCGCTTACGATTTATCGGCCGGCATTGCGGCATAAACTCTTCCTGAATCAGATTTATTTAAATATGGGAAGAGCTTATGCAGGGCTTCACCGCTATGCAAGCCGCTTGACTTATTTCAGAAAAGTGCAGGTTGAGAAGCTGCCATGGGTTTTAAATGAAATGGCGCGGGTGGCATTGGAATCGGGACATAGCGATTCTGCTCAATCCTGGCTCGACCGGTTTCATTCAGGAAAAAATAAGTGGAAAGTGAACAGGCTGGATGCCGGGAACAATGCACTTTATTATGGTGACCTGGATCTTTACCAGGCTGACCCGGAATCCGCACTGCATCATTTTCAGGAAGCCATCATGCTGTTCTCGGGAAATATTCAAGGATGCGCGGATACGGCAGAACCCTGCGGGCTTTACCGGGAGCTTTGCCTATTACACTTTATTTGATGTGCTGTATAAAAAAGCAACTGCCTGGGAAATGTTATATAAAAAATCTTCGCGGAACGGAAGATCTGCAATCTGCTTTTGATACCTATCAGAGCACCATTTCCCTGCTGACCTATATTGAGAGAAGTTATGAAATGGATGACGCCAAAATTCTTACTGAAACAAAAAAGCGAACAGGTTTATAAAAATGCGATTACAGGTCAGCCTTGATTTGTACCAGCTCTTTCCGGAAAGCCATTACCTGGAAGATGCTTTCCTGATCAGCGAAAGAAATAAAGCTTCTGTAATGGCTTCCAATTTGCGGGAACGAAATTTTCATTTTTCATCCGGATGTGGAAGATGCACTTATCCGCGAGGAAAGAAATCTGAAATTCAATATTGCCCGCCTGAGTATTAAGGCGGATCAGGAACCGGATGCCGCAGTACTGGAAAAGAACAATAAAGAACAGTCGGCCTACGAATCCCAACTGGCAACCGTTCAGAAAAAGATGGAAAAGAACAACCGTTATTATCAGTTGAAATACCGGGACGACTATCCTTCCATCAAGACGCTTCAAAGCAGCCTGCATGGCCGATCAGGCCCTGATCAGTTTTTAAACAACTGTCCGGATGCCGTGCAGGTGTTTGTCATTACCCGGAATTCCTTTCAGTATTTGAAACTGGACAGCGGGGAAATCATTCGAAAGAATGTAAGGGAATGGATTCAGATCCTGCAATCGGCAGAAAACGGGAAACATGCAGATATGGGAAAATCCGAGACAGATCTTATATCATCAATTGATAAAGCCTTTGCAGGAACTGGCAGGAAATAAAGCAGACTGGATCGTGGTTCCGGACGGACTATTTTTTCTCCTTCCTTTTGAATCCCTGCCCGCGGATGATGGCGGCGAGATGCTGATTGAAAAGCATTCCCTAAGTTATCAATTCTCTTCCCGGTTCATACGGCAAAACGAAAACGCTTCCCTGGATCCCGGATTCAAAAACGCAAAACTTTCCTTTGCGCCGTTTGCTGCCGGCGTCGCAGACCTGCAGCAGGAGGGGATGGGATTTTTTGAAAGGTTACCGGATTCGAAAGCCGAAATTTCCCTGCTGGCAGGCAAACAGTATATTGATCGCGCCGCCACCAAACAAAACTTTCTGAAATTACTGAATCAATTTCCCATCGTTCACCTGGCCACGCATGCAGTAGCGGATATGAAGGATCCGGATGCTTCCTATATCGCTTTTTATCCTGCTTCCGGAATGCGCGCGGATGATTTTCTTTTTCTGGGTGAAATATATGGATTGCGTATGGACAGTTGTCAGCTGTTGTAATCAGTGCCTGCGAAACAGGGAAGGGGACAGTTAATCAGTAATGAAGGCGTTATGAGTTTTGCGCGTGCTTTTCTCTATGCGGGTTGTCCCAGTACGGTAAACAGTTTATGGAAAGCTGATGACCGGGCAACCAGTGAGATCCTGAAACAGTTTCATCATTATTTGCTGGAGGGAGATAGTAAATCAAAAGCATTGCAACAGGCTAAACTGGATTTTATACGTCAGAACCCGCTGTACCGAAATCCGGCTTACTGGTCGCACCTGATCTTAACCGGCAATGCGAATGCCCTGTACAAAAAAAAACAGCCCTATGGTTGGGCTGTTTTGGAGTATTTTGCTGCTCGGCTGTGTTTTTTGTCTGGAAAAAAAGGAAAAAAAGTCGACGCTTTCCATAGATAATAAAGGATTTTAAATGGATAACGTTGTCTAAACCTACTCAGTGTTTTCAGGGATACGCCGACTTTTCAGGAATGGTCTTTTCATGGATCTGGATCTTGGTAATGGTTGTGTAAGGAAATGGATTCAGTTCGGTATTGGATCTGGTTTTTTAAAAGGATATAGGGCTTAAATGGTATTTCTCAGGACTTCTCTTAACAGGATAAGGTTTTTACATCTCTTATTATTAGTAACCGGATCGTTTAAATGTAACCCGGATCGGTACTTTTGGTTTTTTAAAAGTGCCATATTTTTCAAAGAACCGCTTCTGTATTTAGTAACCGCCGCGCGTTTAGATGTAACCTGTTTCCCTGTTTATTTTTTACTTTTTAACTCTATGATCTTCAAGTCGGTAGATGAAATTTGCCGAGACCAGGGGAGAATAAGTCTGGCTTGAATCCGCCCCGATTTTACTGAGCAGGGAAACGCCTTTTTCCGTTTGCTTATTCATCAGGTAAGCCAGGGCCAGATAATATTCCGCTTCGTCCTGAAAATAAGTGTCGCCTGATTTTGCATTGGCAGACAGAATATGCTCAAAATGACCGACGGCATCTGCAAATTTTTGCATTTTCATATCCGCCATTCCGGCCAGAAAATAAGATTTATTGGTTTTTTCTGTTTCCTGGTTGAAAGCGGTAAGCACTCCGTTCCAGTTTTGATTCCGGTAAGTTTCATCCATTGCATTGCGGCTGGCGGCTCCGCGGGAAGTATTTAAATTATAATCGGTAAAATATTGCTGATATACTGAAGTATTGCTGACGGTGCTGTATTTGTAGAATATGGAAACACCCATCAGTAAAATTAAAACAGCGGCGATTCGAAGACCGGTCTTATACATACTGCGCACTACGCCTCCTGATACCGGGGCTTTCAGCAACCGGTTCAATATGGACTGACCGGCGTACAGCCATCACCTGTTCGCGGATGGCGGAAAGTTCTACCGCTTCCACTGCCATTTTCAGGTATTCCCAGGATTCGGCGGCGTTTTTATCCCTGCCGATCAGCGCTTCCGCCCGAACACTTTCTTCGGAAGAAAGATTCTTATCCAGGTGATCTATCAGTAAAAGTTCGTTCGTTGGGTAACATGGCTTATTTATTTATCAGTTCTGTTATTTGTTTGGCGGCAACCGGGTTTTCTTTTAACATGCCCGTCAGTTGCTGCAGACATTTATATTTTTTATTTCTTACGACCTGTTCATTTTCATAGTGCAGGTGGGAGACCATTTCTTTCATGGATAAATTCTCATAATAAAACAACGTGAGAATTTTTCTGCAGGCATCTCCCAGGCCATGCGAGCATTTTCTGTAACTGCTGCTTCAACTCCCGGTCGCCGATCGCTTCACTGATTCCCGGATCTTCCTGATCGCGGCCGATTTCAAAAACCTTTCCCGGTTGTCTGCCCGGGACTTTCCTCATTTCGTTCATCCAGAGGTTTTTTGAAATCGAGATAAGGAAGGTTCTGATGCTGGATTCAGACCTGAATTTCCCCTTTTGAACGGTATCGATAAAAGAGATCACCGTTTCCTGGAAAATATCATCTGCATCCTGTTCGCTTCCTCCTTTGCCCATAATAAAAGATCTGGTGACCGCTGCATGCTCCTGGTAGAGGGCCTGACTGCCTGATCCATATTCCGCTTGTCCTGTAAGGCTTCTATCAGCGCCGGATCTGAAAAGGTCTGCTTAGCGTTCATATATTAGTAACTGCCTGGGTTGGGTTTGTAACTTAAATGATGAAATTATTCTGAAAAATGAGGGTATATTGGTATAATAATCATAAATATTTGATTATCAGGTACTTAAATTATAATCCTTTATCTGAAAAAATAGGGATTTGATCCGGGGAAAAACGTTTCAGGATAAGTTTTATTCAATTGCCTCAGTTATCTTTGCAGCCGAAAAAATAAAGATAGGAAATAATCTTAGCGCTATTGCCCGATAGTATAACGGTAGTACGACAGACTCTGACTCTGTTTGTCGAGGTTCGAATCCTCGTCGGGCAACAAGGCCCTGCATGTGCGGGGCCGTTTTAATTTCGAGCGCCTCCAGGCTTGCCTGCAGGTGCTCCTAAATCAAAATAGCGGCGCACGCAGCGAGCCCGGGCCTCGGGTAATGCCTCCTCAAACAAATCACCGCAGCTAACCCCGCGGACAAATGGCCTGTCCCGACAGAAAGGACTTTTATTTAAAAGGAAAAATAAGTATAAAATCCGGGAGAAGCGCCGGAATAGCCTTGAACGCATGCTGAAAGATGCAGGTAATCAAATAAGAGGAGAAGGAAGTCTAGTTTTAGGCTTTGCCTTTTTCATTAAGAAAATATCCTAACTCTTATAAGGGAATTTCTTAGAAGCGTTTTTCATTAATGCTTTCGTAAGCCTTTCGGAATTACTTCCTATTCCACCGCTTTCGTCATAATCATATTTCCGATAATAAATCGCTCTTGGTATTATGAATTGATAAGGCAACTGATTTTTTATTTAGTTGCTCCCCCAAATCCTACTAATACTGTTAAAGCAATTGCACCCCCTTCTGACATTGGTTTCGATAAAATTGCCTTACCCGATATTACCGCGTCCACTCCTAATAATCTGCATATTTCTCCTTTATCCTGGAGTGAAATGTTGTCATCAGTAATATTTGCTTTTTTTAAGAGCGCGTTCCTTTTATCTACATCCTGGAAAGTAAAGTACAATTATTTTGCCTTTGTAAAAACCATGTGTAAGAAGCATTATGTAATCATACACTGGCTTTTATTGAGATTCTTTAAGTATCAACGGTTATACCTTTAGGTAAACGTTTGCTGTCTATTGAAACGAGAAATGAAGAATAGCCAAGCGCTCATCTGTCGTTTAGAAACTTCTAATTACGAAGATTTATATATCGTGAGGCCGCAAGAGGATAAATGAGTTGCCGTAAATAATACGGCAATACACAGCTTAGAAAGCATGCTGGTTTTGGGTTAATTTATGATAACAGTTAATATGGTTTTCGGAAACAATCGTATAATAACATACAAATGCCTAATATTAATTGTGTCGAATCTCTAATCAAGGGCCAGACCTTTAACGCCATCCGGTACAATGGCAGCAAATTCAGCACCGATAAAATCCAGCTGAAGTCGAAGGCCAGCAAACTCAGGGTCTTTCCGGCCAAAGCGGGTTCTGTGATGATCCTGGAATATTTCAAGAAGGACAAACGTCTGGATTTCCGCCTGGAAAAGCTGGGCTGACGGATCCCGGGTTTGCCATGGAATAAGATCCCATTTGTCATCAATAATTCTAAGGTTGTCTGTTCCGGCAGCCTTTTTTCGCTTTGAATATTAACTGCATATGGCTTTATTTTTGCAAAAATGGACTTCCGATTCCAGATTTGCATATTTTTGCAAAAATGGATTCCGATTCCAGATTTGCATAAAATGTGAAATCTGGAATCAAAAGATATGGCACTCATTCAAAGAGATATATTAGAAGAGGCCAGGCTCCTGGCAAAACAATTTCGTGCTTTGAGCATTGTAGGGCCAAGGCAAAGTGGAAAAACCACACTGAGTAAGTTGCTATTCGGAAATAAGCCTTATATCAGTTTGGAAAATCCCAATACACAATCAAAAGCGGAAGAAGATATTGAAGCCTTTTTAAAACAATTCCCGGAAGGCGCCATACTGGATGAAGTACAACGGGTGCCTGATATCTTTAGACACTTACAGGGAGTACTGGATAAAAAAGGAGAAAGAGGACAATTTATTTTAACAGGCTCGAATAATTTTCTGCTGCAGGAGCAGATATCACAATCACTTGCCGGCAGGATAGGATATTTGCAGCTATTGCCCCTCTCATACGCCGAGCTCCATGCCGCGGGCTTTTCTCACAATAACGTAAATAAATATATCCTGACGGGTGGATACCCTGAAATATGGGATCAGCAGCTTATTCCGGGTAAATGGATGGCATCCTATGTACAGACTTATGTACAGCGCGATGTGCGGCTTTTAAGAAATATAACCAACCTCGGAGATTTTAACCGTTTCATATTGCTCTGTGCCAACAGGGCGGGGCAGTTGATTAACCGGGAAGAAATGGCTCGCAGTATCGGCATAGATACAAAAACTGTTCAGGCATGGTTAAGTGTACTCGAAAGCAGTTATATTATACATCTCCTTCAACCCTGGTACAATAATCTGAATAAAAGAATAGTTAAGACCCCAAAGCTATTCTTTTACGACACAGGGTTGCTTTGTTACTTATTGGGGATCAGTACTTATTCCGCGCTTGAGAAACATGCTTTGTATGGCAATATTTTTGAGAACTGGATAATTACTGAAATAAAAAAGAACCGGTTTAATAACGGAATAAATGGCGGCCTATATTTTTTCAGAGACGGCACAGGAAATGAAGTTGACTTACTGGTTGAAAAAGAGGGGATCACGATGGCAGTTGAAATCAAATCGGGGAAAAAAGTTGATTCAGGTATGCTTGCCGGATTGAGGTACTGGAATAAAAACAATTCAAACAGTCAGCGGATTCTGATCTATGGAGGAGAAAAAAATGAAGAAATCAGTGAAGGAATTCAGGTTATAGGCTGGAAAGAAATAACTGAGGTATAAGCGAATAGGTCATCATTTCTCCGGAATGCGCGGTACCGCACACACCCTGTATCAAAGCCGTACACCCTTGTCTATTCTCTCTTTATAAGTAATTCTTATTCAATGTTTAAAGAATCTGGCATTCTCTTGGCGCGGGATTAGGGAATGAATGAGCCCGCGTAAGCGGGGCACAAAAAAACCACCATGCTGAAGAACTACCTGAAAGTTGCCTGGAGAAATCTGGTGAAAAACAGAACCTACTCCCTGATCAATATCACCGGCCTGGCCATTGGCTTGTCCTGTTTTCTGCTGATTTCATTGTATGTGCTGGACGAAATGAGTTTTGACCGGTACAACAAACAGGCGGAAAATATCTACCGGATCAATTCGGATATCCGTTTTGGCGGGGGCGACCTGCATATGGCCCTGACGGCTGATATGATGGGGCAGTTATTAAAAAAAGACTATCCCCAGGTAGAGCAATATACCCGCATTTATGTATCCAGCGGGAGTAAACTGATCAAAAAGGGAAATGCCTTCATCAATGAAGACCGGGTGGCCAATGTGGATTCCACTTTTTTTGATGTATTCACGCTGCCGGCAATTGAAGGAGATACCAGAACCGCATTGAATGAACCCAATACGGTTGTCATCACCGAATCAGCCGCAAAAAAATATTTTGGATCAACCAGCGTACTGGGAAAGACCCTTGAAACCAATGATCAAAAAAACAGGTTCTATAAAATAACGGCCGTTATAAAAGACATTCCCCATAATTCGCATTTCCGGTTTGATTTTCTTTTTTCAATGAAGAATGTGGATTATGACTGGGGGCAATTGACCAGCCATAATTTTCATACTTATCTGCTGCTGAAAAAAGGCACGGATTATAAAGCTTTTGAAAAGAATTTCGATCAGTACATCGATAAATATGTGCTGCCTTTCGTAAAACAATTCGTCCGCATCAATAATATGGATGAATTTAAAAAAGCGGGGAATCTCCTTCAGTATTCGCTCATTCCATTAACCAGGATTCACTTATATTCAAATCGCTCGTATGAACTGAGCCCCGGCGGCAATATCCAGTATGTGTATATTTTTTCTGCGGTGGCCTTATTTATTCTGCTGATCGCCTGTATCAATTTTATGAACCTGACCACCGCCCGCTCGGCAGGCCGGGCAAGGGAAGTGGGTATCCGGAAAGTACTGGGTACGGAAAGAAAAAACCTGATCGCTCAATTTCTTTCCGAGTCCACATTAATGGCTATTCTCTCGCTTGTTCTCGCCATCGTGATTGTATACCTGGTATTGCCGTTGTTCAACAATGTGTCTGCCAAGTCGATGCAGTTGTCGGGTCTGTTCTCTCCGCTTATTTTACCCCTGCTCATTGCGCTTCCTTTTGTTGTGGGCCTGCTGGCAGGAAGTTATCCCGCTTTTTTTCTTTCTTCTTTTAAACCCATCGAAGTTTTAAAAGGGAGATTGAAACTGGGCGGTAAAAGTGGTAGTTTAAGAAGTATTCTGGTGGTGTTCCAGTTTGCAACTTCCATTATACTCATTATTGGTACGGTCGTAATTTATAAACAGCTGAATTATATTCAGACAAAGGATCTTGGGTTTAATAAAGCCCAGGTGCTGGTGGTTAATGATACCTATGCATTAAAGAACAATATTGACGCGTTTAAGAACAGGGTACAACAGCTGTCGGGCGTAACGGGCGGCACCATCAGCGGTTTCCTGCCGGTAAGCAGTTCGAACCGGAGCGACAATACCTTTTCCACTGATGCCGTCATGGATTTCAAAAACGGCCTGGACATGCAGGTTTGGGGTATTGATTACGACTATTTAAAAACGATGGGAATTCAGGTGCTGAAGGGAAGAAACTTCTCAAAGGAATTCGGGCAGGATTCAACTGCCATCATCATTAATGAAACCACGGCCAGTTTACTGGGATATCCGCGATCCGCTCGGGAAACTGCTATACGAAACCAATAGTGACAATAAGCCGGTCGCCTACCATATTATCGGGGTAGTGAAAAATTTTAATTATGAGTCACTGCGTCAGCGGGTAGGCCCTTTATGCTTTCAGCTGTCAAAAAGTCCCTATCTGGTTTCCTTCCGGGTCAATACAACCCAGATTGCCGGGCTGGTTCATCAGGTTGAAAGCGCCTGGAAAGAACTGGCGCCGGGCATGCCTTTCAGCTATCGTTTCCTGGATCAGTCCTTCGACGAAATGTACCGGGTTGAACAAAGAGTGGGAAAAATCGCCATGATCTTTTCGGTACTGGCCATTGTGATCGCCTGTTTGGGATTGTTCGGCCTGGCCACTTTTATTGCTGAACAAAGAACCAAGGAGATCGGCATCAGGAAGGTTCTGGGGGCCAGCGTGCAGGGCATCATCGGGTTGCTTTCGAAAGATTTCATGAAACTGGTCGCCATCGCATTTATTATAGCGGCGCCCCTTTCCTGGTGGGCCATGAACAAATGGCTGAATGATTTTGCTTATCGTATTCCCCGTATTTCCTGGTGGATATTTGCAGCGGCCGGACTCATGGCTTTATTTATTGCACTCTTAACGGTAAGCTTTCAGGCGGTCCGGGCGGCCATTTCAAATCCGGTGAAGAGCCTCCGCGCCGAATAATTTAAGGTCGCTCTGAATTCCGGATGAAGATCATTTTTCTATTCCGGCATGAATTTTCCCGGTGGAAATCTTTTCAGGAAATACCCGCAGCGCTTCCTGTAAACAGTCCATGGCTTTATGTGATGTCATCGACATTTAATACATAGGCCAGGCGGACTTCATTTTTTCCCAGGCCTTCCGTTCCGTAAAAACCGGCTGCAGGGGCGAGCATCAGGGTTTCGCCATCATGAGAAAAAGATTCCAGCAACCAGCGGGAAAAAGTTTCGGTATCGGGAACGGGCAAACTGGCGATGGCATAAAAAGCGCCTCCGGGGGTTGGACAAAAAACGCCTTCCATCCGGTTCAGCCGGTATACAAGCGTATCCCTTCTTTTCCGGTATTCTTCCCGGGTAATATTAAAATAATCATCCGGCAGGTCTACGGCGGCTTCTCCCAGGATCTGGGAGAATGACGGCGGACTCAGCCTCGCCTGCGCAAATTTCATCACGGAATCGAGCACTTGCTGGTTGCGGGTAACCAGGGCGCCGATCCTTCCGCCGCAGGCGCTGTATCTTTTGGAAATGGTATCCAGCAAAACCACATTTTCTTCCAGGCCTTCCAGTTGCATGGCGCTGAAATGATTCCCTTCATAACAGAATTCGCGGTAGGCCTCATCTGAAAAAAGGAAAAGGTTGTGTTTTTTTACGAGTTGCTTCAGGGTATTTAATTCATCCCGGCTGTATAAATAACCGGTAGGATTATTGGGATTGCAGATCAGGATGGCCCGGGTTCTTTTCGTAATCGCTTTTTCAAAGGCTCCGGAGGCCGGAAGGGCAAATCCATTTTCAATATATGCGGTAACCGGTACTATTTTCACACCGGCTTCCATGGCAAACCCGTTGTAATTGGCATAAAAAGGTTCGGGAATAATCACTTCATCTCCCGCATCCAGGCAGCTGAACATGGCAAAGAGGATGGCTTCCGAGCCTCCGGTGGTAATGATGATCTGTTCGTAATGGAGGCTGATCCCTTTTTTTGCGTAATATTTTACCAGTTTCCGGCGGTAACTTTCATTTCCTGCACTATGACTGTATTCCAATATCTTAAAATCAAAATGCCGCACGGCATCCAGGGTGGCCGGAGGCGTTTCAATATCGGGCTGGCCAATATTCAGATGATAAACTTGGACACCTCTTTTTTTTGCAGCTTCCGCAAAAGGAACCAGTTTCCGGATAGGAGAGGCCGGCATTTCCTGACCGCGCTGGGAAATGGAAGGCATAAATGACTGCTTTAAAAAACAAAGATAAGCAGCGGGCCCGGAGAATCTGCGGCGGTAAACGCTAAATAAAAAGCCGTTGGGCGTTGCTGACCATCAGTCTTCATGAGCTCCCTTTCTTCACTGACTTTGAAAATAGGGAAAGAAAACTTTTTGCGATGGTCAGCAAACGTTCAACGGCCGCTGTATAAAAAATTATTTTATGATTTTGATTTATCCTTTTCCTGCTGGTACTTAGTGAAAGCATCGGCAGTCAGCACTTCCCCGGTAATCTTTAACTGAAGGGCACGTCAATTCCGGCCACTTTAATGGTTATGGATTTATTGAAAGGTCCGGCGGCGGCGGCATTAAAACCGGCAGTGATCTTATTATCCTTGCCTTTCGGAATGGCACCTTCCGGTTTAACAGGCGTAGTGCATCCGCAGGAAGGAGTGGCTGATTCAATTACAACGGCTCCGTCGCTGACATTGGTAAACAAAAAATCGTGGGTCGCCGGAACGTTCTGTTTTATTTTCCCGAAGTCATAACTCAATTCTTTGAATTTGATAACATCTTCAGCCTTTTTTTGCTGGGCAAAGAGAGATAGTGAAAATATAACTGCGCTGCATAACAGAAAAGCTTTTCTCATATTTTATTGATTTGTTTGTTTTAAAAACTGAACGGAAGCGTTTTCGGGGGCGGATGTGGGAGGCAATTTATAAACCTCTCCGGTAATGACTAACGTTTTTGTTTGCCCATTGTTGTAAAAAATGGTATACTGTTTTATTAAAATGGCCTTCCGCATAGGCATTATACCCCACTTTTATGGGAACGGTTGCTCCCGGCGCAATGGGTTCCCGGCTCCATTCCGGTGTGGTGCATCCGCAGGAAGCCTGCACGTTTTCCAACAGCAGGGGTTCCTTACCGGTATTCGTTACTTCAAAAATATGGGTAACCGGACGTCCCTGGGGGATTTTGCCAAAGGAATGCGCGGATTCTTTTAACAGCAGGATATCTTCTTTTGCAGTTTGGGCAGTAGATTTGGGGGTAGTCAGCGGAGTCTGGGCCTGAATAAAACCCATGGAAAGCAAGCCACAAATTATTAACAAAGCGCCCTTTTTCATAGTTTATAGAAAAATCTGTCCTAAAATTACATAGTAAACGTCACCTTTGCCATTAAATTTTAGAGGATTTATTTTTTAACTATGCATTAAGGATCACCCATTTAAACGGATCAAATATGGAAAATCTGATCAGCAATGAGCAGCTTGCCACTGAAAATCTTTCGTTCGAACATTTCCGCAGGGAAGTGCTGAAAGATTTCCGGCTGGTTTGTGAAAGCCGGGAAGCCAGCCTGCTGGGACGCAAGGAAGTGCTGACCGGTAAGGCCAAATTCGGCATTTTCGGGGATGGGAAGGAAGTGCCGCAGGTTGCCGTGGCTAAATTTTTCAGGCCGGGGGATTTTTATGCCGGTTATTACCGGGATCAGACGCTTGGATTTGCGCTGGGCACTTCCAGCATAGAAGAATTCTTTTCACAGTTATATGCCGACCCGGATATCAGCCACGATCCGCACAGCGGAGGCCGCAATATGAATGCTCATTTTGCCTCTCCGATGGTGGATGAGAACGGAGAATTCCTGGATCTGGTGAACCGGAAAAATTTTACTGCCGGCCTGGCGCCGACGGCGGCGCATATTCCCCGCTCGCTGGGGCTTGCCTTCGCCTCCAAAATATTCCGAGAAGTGAAGGAATTAAAGGATCTGAAAGATCTGTCGCTCAATGGTAATGAAATTTGTTTCTGCACCATCGGGGATGCTTCCACCAGCGAAGGTCATTTCTGGGAAATCCTGAATGCCGCCGGCGTACTGCAGGTTCCGCTGGCTATTTTTGTCTGGGACGACGGGTTTGGGATTTCCGTACCGGTTAAATATCAGACCACCAAAGGCTCCATTTCCGAAGTACTGAAAGGCTTTCAGAAAAAAGAAGGCACGAACGGAATCGATATTTATAAAGTAAAAGCCTGGGATTATGCCGGGATGTGTGAGATTTTTGAATCGGCCATCCACAAAATCCGCGTAACCCATACTCCGGCGCTGTTTCATGTGGAGGAAGTGACCCAGCCCCAGGGGCATTCCACTTCGGGCAGCCATGAACGTTATAAAGCGCCGGAACGCCTGGAATGGGAAAGGGAATGGGATGCCATGAAGAAAATGAAAGAATGGATCATCGAGAATGCACTGGCAGAACCGGAAGAAATTGAAGAAATCCAGGCAAAGGCGAAAGAAACCGTGCGGAACTAGCAAGATCAGCCGCCTGGGAAAAATGTATGTCGCCGATCCGTCAGCAGGTGAATCAGGCCCTTGCTGCCATCAGGGAACTCGTTCCCGTTATACCCGGCAAACGGGTTGCCCTTGAAAAGATCATCCAGGAACTGGCTTCGCTGCGGGAGCCCAATCGCCGGGATGTGATAAGTCAGATTCATCAGGTACTGATGCTGGCCGGAAACCAGCCGGAAGCCGGTTCTTTACGGAATTATTATGATGAACTGCAACGGGAAAATTCCGCTTTTTATAATACCCATCTGTATCAGGAAGGCGAAAAGAGGATCGGAAATATCCGGCCGGTGGCGGCAGTGTATGCGCAGGATGCGCCCCTGCTGAACGGGTATGAAATTCTGAATAAATATTTCGATGATCTGTTTGAACACAATCCGAAAGTGCTGGCCTTCGGAGAAGATCTTGGGCAGATCGGGGATGTTAACCAGGGCTTTGCCGGACTTCAGTTGAAATACGGAACCTGGCGGATTTCGGATACGGGTATCCGGGAGGTAGCCATCATCGGACAGGGTATCGGACTGGCGATGCGCGGCCTGCGGCCGATTGCGGAAATTCAATATCTCGATTATCTGCTTTATGCCATTCAAACCCTGAGCGACGACCTGGCCACCCTGCATTACCGCACAGCCGGAAAGCAGTCCGCCCCGCTGATTGTGCGCACGCGCGGTCACCGGCTGGAAGGGATCTGGCACAGCGGCTCTCCCATGGGAATGATCATCAATTCGCTGCGGGGCATGCATATTTGCGTGCCCAGGAATATGGTGCAGGCCGTGGCATGTACAATACGCTGCTGGAAGGAATGGATCCGGCCCTGGTGGTGGAATGCCTGAATGGCTACCGCCTCAAGGAAAATTTGCCCTCCAACCTGCTGGAATACCGGGTTGCCGCTGGGTGTTCCGGAAATCATTAGAGAAGGATCGGATATTACCATCGTTTCCTATGGTTCCACTCTGCGGATCATTGCAGAAGCGGTGGAATCCCTTGCAGGAAATGGATATCAGTTGCGAGATCATTGATGTTCAAACACTGTTCCTTTCGATACTCATCACCTGATTCTGGATTCGCTTAAAAAAACCAACCGCATTATTTTCATTGATGAAGATGTGCCGGGTGGCGCTGCGGCCTATATGTTCAATAAAGTGATGGAAGAACAGGGCGGCTACCGCTGGCTGGATGTTTCACCCCGAACCCTTACAGCAAAAGATCACCGCCCGGCCTATGCCAGCGACGGAGATTATTTCAGTAAACCCAATGCGGAGGAAATCTATGGAGATGATTGGATAATGGCAAATGAATGGCGAGAAGTATCGTAATTTAAATTGAATTCCAATTACTGCCAGATTGTGAAACACTTTCTGCACATCCTCATCCTGCTCCATTTTGTCTACCAGCTTCAGCACTTCCTGTGAATATTCTTCGGAAAGTTCCACTGTGTTGTTGGGAAGCCACTCCGCTTCGGCGGATGAGGGGCGTGATATTTTTTGACTCGAGGGCTTTCTGCATATTGCCGAAATCGCTGAATGCGGTATGCAGTACGATCACGGGTTCATTATTTTCTCCGGTACTTTCTCCCATATCCTCCAGGCCAAAATCAATCAGTTCCAGTTCGAGTTCATCGGGATCAAGTCCTTCGGGTTTTAATTTGAAAACACCCAGTTTCCGGAATTGAAAACTTACGCTGCCGCTGGTGCCCAGTACGCCATTGCCTTTATTAAAATAAGAACGGACGTTCGCCACGGTGCGGGTCGGGTTATCGGTGGCTGTTTCCACCAGCACCGCAACGCCGTGGGGCGCATAGCCTTCGTACAGGATCTCTTCATAATTATCCATCTCCTTGCCCATGGCCCGCTTGATGGCGGCTTCCACGCGGTCCTTCGGCATATTCACCGACTTGGCATTCTGGAAACAGCGGCGAAGCGCAGAATTGGTTGCCGGATCCGGTCCGCCGGCTTTTACCGCTATCGCAATTTCCTTTCCGATACGCGTAAACTGCTTTGCCATCCTGTCCCAGCGGGCAAACATGGTTGCCTTTCTAACCTCGAATATGCGACCCATAGTAATCTCTCCTTAAATAGTATTTGAATTTTTATTTTTCGTCAGCCGCACGCCAAAATAAATGGCATGCAGGGCTGCAAAGATCAGTGAAAAATAGAATATACCCGGATCCGCGCCCCTGTCTGATGGTTATGCATCAGGGCAACGCCGCCTAATAAAAGCGCTAATAGCAGTCCGCAGGTGCCAACCACCTTATTTGCCTGGGGGATCGTTTCTTTTTGTCCGGCCGATAAAATACTATGCTTTACGCCATATTGAAGATAGACGTCAAATCCGATCAGCATCCAAACGATCAGCCGTATCCAGGTATCCAGGGGCAGGAACACCATCATGAAGAGACAGGTGAATATACCCAGAATGGGCACCAGCGGAACCAGGGGCGTTCTGAATCCGCGGGGGGCATCCGGCATTTTTGCTCTCATCACCATCACCCCGATGCATACCAGGATAAAGGCAAACAAGGTACCGATGCTGGTCATTTCACCAACCACCCTGGCCGGGATAAAGGCGGCAAAAAGACTGACGATGAGCATAAACAGAAAATTGCTTTTAAACGGTGTGCGGAAGCGGGTATGGATCTGGGAAAAAATTCCCGGCAGCAGACCATCTTTGCTCATGCTGTAGAAAACCCGGCTCTGACCCATCAGCATCACCAGGATCACCGATGAATATCCGCCCAGGATGGCCACGATAATGGCCCGGTTCAGCCAGGGATAATCGGCGTGCAATATCCCGTTGGCATCCACATGGCCCATGTGTTCGATCGCCACGGCAACCGGCGCAATGCTGTCCTTTCCCATAAATGACTTATAGCTGGTAACACCCGTCATGACATGGGCAAAAAGGATATACAAAACGGTACAAATGGCCAGTGAACCCAGGATGCCGATCGGCATATCCCTTCTCGGATTTTTGGCCTCCTGGGCCGCGGTACTTACCGCGTCAAATCCGATATAGGCAAAAAACACGATGGCCGCCGCCCGGATGATGCCGCTGAAACCGAATTCGCCGAAAGTTCCGGTATTGGCCGGTATATACGGATCATAATTGGTCTTGTTGATATATTGCCAGCCCAGGATGATGAATACCAGCACCACGGCAACTTTCAGAATAACGATGACGGAATTGACCACTGCACTTTCCTGGGTTCCCTTGATCAGTAAAAGGCTTACGAGTACGACAATAAAAACCGCCGGCAGATTGATGATACCGTGATCCCAGGGGCCCGCCGTCAGGGCTTCGGGCAAATGGACATTAAATCCTGCAAGAAATTTGACCAGGTAGCGGCTCCAGCTGATACTAACGGTAGCGGCCCCCACGGCATATTCCAGAACGAGGTCCCAGCCGATAACCCAGGCAATAAATTCACCCATGGTCGCATAAGAATAGGTATAAGCACTTCCCGCAACGGGAATCATGGAAGCAAATTCGGCATAGCAAAGCCCGGCGAAACAACATCCCAGCGCGGCTACAACAAAAGATATGGTGATGGCCGGACCGGCCTGGGTGGCTGCCGCAATGCCCGTTATGGAGAAAAGTCCCGCGCCAATAATTGCCCCGATACCCAATGCCACCAGCGCTCCTGCACCTAATGTCCTTTTTAATGAATGTCCGTCTTCCCGGGATTCAGCAAGAAGCCCCGAAATAGATTTCTTTACAAACAAACTCATATGTATCAGTTATTGGTGTGGAGATGGTTTTTGAGCTCGTAAAATAAGGAAATATTCTCCAGCCGTGGATTCTTTTTCAATTTCAGAAAAATCTAACATTTTGTGAAATGAATAATATTCAATTGTTTGCAGGCTCATTCTAACAGTATGAAAAAAATCGGTCTAACCGGATGGATCCTCATTTGCATGGGAGCAGGCGTTATTGTGGGTCTGCTGGTCCATTACCTGGCCGATCCCGCCTGGATACCGCCATTTGACAAGGGAATGTCTGTAATAACCGATGTGTTTTTAAGGCTGATCAAAATGATCATAGCCCCCCTGGTTTTTTCCACCCTGGTCACTGGTATTGCCAAACTGGGAGATGTTCGCTCGGTGGGCCGGATTGGGGGTAAAACCCTGGCCTGGTTTGTCGGAGCTTCCCTGCTTTCCCTGATCCTGGGGCTTATTATTATGAATATTGTGCGGCTTGGACATAACCTGCACCTGCCCATTCCGGAGGATCATGCAGCTCCGTGGACTCGAAACTTCAGCGCTTTCTTTCCAAAACTTTATAACCCATGTTTTTCCGCAAAGCGTGGTGGAAGCCATGGCCAACAATGAGATCCTGCAGATCGTAGTGTTCTCCATTTTTTTCGGAATCGGTACGGCGGCTATTGGTGAAAAAGGGAAGATTATCATCCGCGCAATGGACGCGGTAGCGGAAATCATATTGAAAGTAACCGGCTATGTGATGAAACTTGCACCCCTGGCGGCTTTTGCGGCAGTTGCGGCCATACTGTCCTTTAAGGGACCTGAAATCCTTTATACTTACGGAAAATTTATCCTGGTATTTTACCTGGCCGTGGTCGGCCTTTGGGTATTGCTGATCGGGATCAGCTATTTATGGATCGGTAAAAAAGCTTTTACCGTGCTCGGGAATGTAAAGGATGTGGTGCTGCTGGCTTTCAGTACCGCCAGTTCGGAAGCCGCCTTTCCGAAACTGATTGAAGAACTCGAAAAATCGGGCTGTCCGAAAAAGATTGTCAGTTTTGTTCTGCCGCTGGGTTATTCTTTCAATCTGGATGGCAGCATGCTGTATATGACTTTTGCTTCCCTTTTTATTGCCCAGGCTTATGGAATGCACATGCCGCTGGGCACACAGATCACCATGCTCCTGGTGCTGATGCTCACCAGCAAAGGTATTGCCGGTGTTCCCCGCGCCTCCCTGGTAGTAATTGCCGGCACTCTTTCGATGTTCCATATTCCGCAGCAGGGTTTGTTGCTATTGCTGGGCATTGATCAGATCCTGGACATGGCGCGCAGCGCAACCAATGTGGTGGGAAACAGCCTGGCTACAGCGGTCATTTGCAAAATGGAGGGGGTTTTGGAATAATTGATTCTCCGATTTGTTTATATATCTTAATTTGGCAACGTCAATGGAAAGCTTTTTCAGTTTTATCTGATTGCTTCATTTTCAGTTGCTAATTCACAAAATATGCTCACATTCCTGGCGATGACTTTTAAAGACCTGCTGAATCCGGAGTTTTATATCAATAACGGGGGCCTGTGGGTAATGCTTTTTATTGTTTTTGCAGAAACCGGACTAATGGTCGGTTTTTTCCTTCCCGGCGACAGCCTGCTTTTTGTAGCGGGCATTTACAGTCCGAAACTGATACATACCCTGATTCCGCAGGGAACCGGGAGCGACCTCGCGGATCTGGCCATTCTCTGGCTTATGATCTCAGTCTGTGGTATTCTGGGTAATATTGCCGGGTACTGGTTTGGTAAAAAAAGCGGCCACTATCTTTTTCAGCGAAAAGATAATTTTCTGTTTAAGAAGAGACACCTCTACGATGCCAAAGCCTTTTATGATAAGCATGGCGGCCAGGCCATTGTTTTTGCCCGCTTCCTTCCCATCATCCGCACATTTGCTCCCATCGTGGCCGGGATCGTACAGATGGAAAGAAAAAAATTCATGTACTATAATATCGTCGGTTGTGTGGCCTGGGTCTTTCTCATGTTGTTTGCAGGCCATTATCTGGATAAATTCTTCATGAGTAAATTCGGGTTTGACCTGAAGAATCACCTGGAAATCATCGTGCTGGTGATCGTTCTGATCACCACCCTGCCCGTTATCTATAAATTATTTTTTGGCAAGCGGGCAAGCAAACATCCGGAAGATATGTCCGTATGAATGTTCTGTCCCCAAAAAGAAAGGAGAGCGTTTTTCAGTTGGCAGTAATCGTAGCGGCCCTGGGCTATTTTGTCGACATCTACGACCTGCTTTTGTTTACCGTTGTAAAACAGGCGTCCCTGCTCAGCCTGGGATCTACTGATGCAACGATCCTGGCCGACAGCACCCGGGTCATCAACTGGCAGATGGTTGGTTTATTGCTCGGCGGAATTATCTGGGGCGTGCTGGGAGATAAAAAAGGCCGGCTTTCCGTGTTGTTCGGTTCCATCATCCTGTATTCTGCGGCGAATTTCCTTACGGGGTTTATTCATAACGTAAATCAATATGCGCTTTGCAGGTTTCTGGCAGGGCTCGGACTTGCGGGGGAACTGGGCGCCGGTATCACCCTGGTCAGCGAACTGCTTCCGAAAAGCAAACGCGGAATTGGCACTTCCCTGGTAGCAGGCATTGGTTTGATCGGCGCCGTATTCGCCTATTTTACTTATCAGTTTACAGATGACTGGCGTCTTTGTTATAAAATCGGAGGCGTGCTGGGTATTGCCCTGCTGATTCTTCGGATTAGCGTAGCTGAATCCGGAATGTTCCTGCAAATGAAAAAGCAATCTGTTGTACGCGGCAATTTCCTGATGTTCTTTACCAATGGTTACCGGTTCAGAAAATACATATATGCGATCCTGATCGGCCTCCCTACCTGGTATGTGATTGGAATACTGGTGAACCAGAGCGACCGCTTTGCCAAAGCCATGTATGGCGGCAACCATATCGATTCCGGCCGGTCCATTATGTTTGCCTATGTGGCCATTTCCATCGGGGATATCCTGGTCGGGTTTCTCTGTCAGTGGCTGAAAAGCAGGAAAAAGGGGCTGTTCATTTTTTATATATTATGTATCGTGTCGGGAATTCTCTTTTTCAGCAGTTATAATAATCAGGATTCCCGTATGTATATGATCTGTACGCTGCTGGGTTTTTCCACTGGCTTCTGGGCCATTTTCGTAACCATGGGAGCGGAACAGTTTGGTACCAATCTCCGCGCTACGGCCGCCACAACCATCCCCAATATGGTACGCGGATCACTTCCGCTCATCAACCTGATCTTCCTGAATCTTTTTCAGAAGCGCATGGGATGGTCCCTGACCCGGGCGGGTATTGTAACAGGGATCCTGGTGATGGCCATCAGTTTTGTGGCCTTTTATAAGACCGAAGAAACTTATCATAAGGATCTGAACTATCTTGAGGAATAAACGCTGATTCCGTCTCACGGGACCGAATCCCTATCTTCGCGGATCAATTTTTGCAAATCCCTTCTGATGAAGTTTTTAATTATCCGTTTTTCATCCATTGGTGATATCGTTTTAACGACTCCGTTAGTACGCTGCCTGAAACAACAGGTGCCGGATGCGGAAATTCATTTTCTTACCAAATCGACCTACCTGCAGATTCTGGCCTCCAATCCGTATATAGACAAGATTCATTATCTGGAACAAAGTCTGCAGCTGGTAATCAAAGAATTGCAGCGGGAAAATTTCGACTATATTATTGACCTTCATCATAACCTGCGCTCCATGAAAGTAAAAGATGCGCTCAGGGTTAAATCCTTTTCCTACAATAAGCTGAATGTTCAGAAATGGTTCTATACCAGTTTTAAATGGAACATGCTGCCGGATGTCCATATCGTTGACCGGTATATGGAGACCGTGGAAAGTTTTGGCGTAAAGAATGACGGCGCCGGGCTCGATTATTTTATTGCCAGGGAAGATGTGATTAATGAAACGGATCTCCCCACATCGCATTCCGCCGGTTATGTTGGCGTAGTGATTGGCGCTGCGCTGAATACCAAAAAATATCCCTTTCATCATATAAAAAAGCTCTGCGAATTGCTGGATCACCCTATCATATTGCTGGGCGGACTGGAAGATGCGGACGAAGGCGACCGGATTGCCGCATCCGATTCCATCAAGATTTACAATGCCTGCGGGAAATTCGGGTTAAATGAATCTGCCGATCTGGTGCGCCGGTCCAAACTGGTGGTTACCAACGATACAGGCCTGATGCATATAGCCGCCGCGTATAAACGGCCCATCATTTCGCTTTGGGGGAATACGGTACCTGAATTCGGGATGTATCCTTATTACGGATCAAATTATCTGCAGCAATTTTCTGCGCAGGGCACTGCACATAAGCTCCCTTATGAGATGATTGAAATACAAAAGCTCCGCTGCCGTCCCTGTTCAAAAATAGGGTACGATTCCTGTCCGCTTGGCCATTTTAAATGCATGGAAAGAATTGATCCCGAAATGGTCTTCAGCCGGATCAAAAGCTGGCTTTAAGGCTTATTTGATGTGCTGTCCGGTCCAGTTCCCCTCTTTATCGAAGACATTGTAGCCCACAACAGAATCGAAGCACAGGTACATGCCATCCCATACGCCCTTCACATCAAAATGATTGAAAATACCATTGCCCGCCTTAACAAAGAAACCGGTCCAGTTGGCCTGCCCGTCGAATGATAACATGAGTTGCTGGGTGGCAATGGAGATATAACCGATCACGTCGTCGTTCTTGTTAAAGATGTACAATCCTTTCCAGGCCGGATTCTTAGGGTGGTACTCATTATGATACATCGGATTAAGTGTTTTATTCACATCCGGGTTGAGTTCAAAATGGTTAAGCGGATTAATTGTACTGTTGAATTCCGGGTTGACGTCGTTATTATGCGCCGGGTTGATATTCCAGTTGAATTTGGGATTGATATTGGAATTCTTATCCGGGTTAATCGTTGCGTTGAAATTCGGGCTCAGGTTGATATCCACTTTCGGATCATGTCTGTTTTCCAGCGCCTGGGCGTTTACGATAAGTGTCATTAATAAAGAAAATACGATCAGGGGTAGCGTTTTTTTCATCGGCTTTGTTTTCGGTTTACACTATTCATTCTTTATTTTTAAGAACTGCGGATCAAAATACAAAATTAATGGGTTAAGATAAGGATCATTTCACATGAATGCCGGTCCATTTGCCGGTTTTATCAAACAGATTATAACCGGAAGAATTATCATAACAGAGATACATGCCCGTCCAGATTCCCGGAACGGTGAAATAGTTATAAGTCTGCCGGCCTGCTTTTACAAAATATCCATTCCAGGTCCCTTTATTATCAAATGAGATCATCACATTCTGGGTGGCAATGGAAATATAGCCGAACAAATTATTGGAGTCGTTAAAAATGAATAATCCGTTCCAGGCCCGGCTGGAAGGCTGAAGACTTTTCATGAATACCGGGTTCAGCAATTCATTACTCTGGGGATTGAGTTGCAGATTGATCATCGGGTTGATGGCTGAATTCCATGTAGGATTTGCCTGATTTTCTTTTAACGGGTTCAGGTTCCAGTTGGTGGAAGGGTTGATGGAGAGATTGCTGTCCGGGTTAATCTGATAATTTAGAAAAGGGTTGATATTGGGATCTTCTTTTGGATCATGCCTCCTGAAAAAAGGATCGCCCTGCGCCTGAATCGCCGCAAAATGAATGAACAAAAAGGCCATGAAAAGCATAAATCCCCGCATACGGATAACAGTTTTGTTACAGCGATACGGATAATGCGACTTTTCGCCGGATACGAGGATGGAGATGGGAACGGGACAAAAGTAGGGAAGGAATTTGGGTTTGTCAAGAGGCCATTAGGAAAGTTGACGGTTGACGGATGACGGACTTCAGGTGCGGATTCGCACATAAGGGCCGTCAACCGTCATCCGTCAACCGTCAACTCATTTCTCACAGCGTCTTCAACACATCATTCATCCCCCTCACAGCGCCGGCGCTTTTTTCAAACAAAGCTTTCTCGCTGGCATTCAGGTCGAAGGAGTGGATTTTTTCCCAGCCATTCTTCCCGATGGTTACCGGTACGCCAAGACAGATATCTTTTTGTCCGTATTCCCCATCCAGGGCCACACAGCAGGTAAATAATTTCTTTTCATCCCTTACAATGCTTTCCACCAGGGCGGCGCCGGCAGCGCCGGGGGCATACCAGGCAGAGGTGCCGATGAGTTTGGTGAGCGTAGCACCGCCGACCATGGTATCGGCGACGATTTGTTTTTGTTTTTCTTCGCTTAGCAGGGTAGTTACGGGTATGCTGTTCCAGGTGGCAAAGCGGATCAGGGGAATCATGGTCGTGTCGCCGTGGCCACCAATCACCAAGGCATTGAGATCTGCCGGGCTGCAACCAAGGTGCTGGCTGAGCTGATATCTGAAGCGTGCGCTATCCAGGGTTCCCCCCATGCCGATGATGCGGTTTTTAGGAATGCCGGTTGCCTTAAGGGTGAGATAAGTCATGGTATCCATCGGGTTGCTGATGATGATCAGTACGGCATCCGGCGAATGCTTTAAAATATTTTCAGTAACGGTTTTAACGATGCCGGCATTGGTTCCGATCAGTTCTTCCCGGGTCATACCGGGTTTGCGGGGAAGGCCGGAAGTGATGACGACCACATTGCTTCCTGCTGTTTTTGCATAGTCGTTGGTGCTTCCGGTGATCCGTGTGTCAAAACCCAGCAGGGCGGCAGACTGCATCATGTCCTGCGCTTTTCCTTCAGCAAATCCTTCTTTAATGTCCAGTAAAACCAGTTCTTCTGCGAGTTCCTTGCGTGCAATATTGTCGGCACAGGTGGCGCCAACGGCTCCTGCACCTACTACAGTAACTTTCATTGAGTAAATTTTAGGTGAGATGATGAATATGTCTATTGATCTTTTGAATTGAATCCGTTCAGAATCGTTTCTACTTTCTGATTTCCTTCAAAATGGGTGATATACTGCCATTTCTTATCGTACAGCGCCAGGTATGGGAGGTTCTGCATTTTATAATAAGGAGGAAGAAAATATTTTTCATCGCGTCCGATCAGGATGTTCGGATGGTCGCCGATGCGGTAATAATTGTAAAAGCTCTTCATTTCTGCGAACGGCTGAAAAGTGGCCATAACGATTTCGATATCTTTAAATTTGGAGAAATCGGCCAGGATATCCTGTATCTGATGTTTGCAGTGTTCACATTCGGGACTGAAGAACATGAGCAGTATTTTCCGGTTCTTTTTAATATCGGATTTGGTGATATAATGAGCACTATCCACTTTCAGCAGACGAACAGGAGGAAAATCAGGATTTCTGACATAAGCCGGTTGGGTGGGAGTGGCATTCTGAGCCCGCAATCCAGCCATCAGCAATAAAGAAGCCATCACGAAAAACAATCTTTTCATTCGGGATATTTTCATAAAAATAAACCAAAATCCGGGATACGGCAAGATGGAATAATAAGTCCGCTTTGCAGGGAAGCTTAAAAACCATTAGTTTTGTCGCCCTTTACCGATAAACTTTAATAATATCTTTTCATGGCAAATACAGCAGATATCAGCCGCGGGCTCATTATCAAACTCGAGGGGAGTCTTTACACCGTCATTGATTTTGGCGAGAATAAAACAGCAAGGGCGGCAGCCAAAGTGTGGGCGAAATTAAAGGGAGTCGACAACAGCAGGAGTATTGAAAAAACCTGGAACAGCGGGGATACCATTTATCCCGTGCGGGTAGAAAAAAAGGATTATCAATATCTTTATAAGGATGATACCGGCTATAATTTTATGGATACGGAAACCTTTGAGCAGATCGCATTACAGGAAAATATGGTGGATGCACCGCAGTTCCTGAAAGAGGGCCAGCAGGTGACAGTATTGATGAATACGGAAACGGAAATACCCATGGGCGCCGAATTGCCAGATAAAATTGTTTTGCTGGTTACGTATTCGGAACCCGGTTTAAAAGGAGATACCGCAACCCGTACACTTAAGCCTGCCAAAGTGGAAACAGGAGCCACGGTTAACGTACCACTTTTTGTAAATGAAGGAGAATTGATCCGGGTGAACACAAAAACCGGGGAATATGTGGAAAGGGTGAAAGAATAACACTTACCTTAGTCTTCCTTATTAATAGTAAATGCCATAACTGATGGATTTTAAACAGATTCAGGAGTTGATCAAGCTGGTCAACAAGTCGAATATCGGTGAAGTAACAGTTGAGGAAAAGGGATTTAAAATTACAGTAAAACAGAAAGAGGAGCATATTCATCAGGTGATTTCCGCGCCTGTAAATGCACAGTCATTTCAACCCGCTTATGCTCCGCCTCAGGCAACGGTTGCCCCGGCTGCCACGGGAAACGGAAAATCCAAGAGTCAGGATACAGTCTCCGACAACCTGATCACAATAAAAAGCCCGATGATCGGAACCTTTTACCGCAGTTCCGCACCGGATAAGCCGGCGTTTGTGAATGTGGGTGATGAAACGGAACCGGGCAAAGTGGTTTGCATTATTGAAGCCATGAAGCTTTTCAATGAAATAGAAAGTGAAGTGAAAGGAAAAATTGTGAAAGTGCTTGTGGAAGATGCCTCTCCGGTGGAATTTGATCAGCCCTTATTTCTGGTGGACCCGAGTTAGTTTTTGAATCCTCCCATCGCCTTATCCGTTTATTTGAAAAATAAAATGCTGAGGGGCCCGTTTCCCTTTAGCTCATTTACAGGTTTTCAAATTTTCAAATTTCAAATCAAAGCCTACTTGTTCAAGAAAATATTAATTGCAAATCGTGGAGAGATTGCCTTAAGAGTCATCCGGACTTGCCGAGAAATGGGAATTAAAACCGTTGCGGTTTATTCCACTGCCGATAAGGACAGTCTTCATGTTAAGTTTGCCGACGAAGCTGTTTGTATCGGCAAACCAGCAAGTGTCGATTCTTACCTGAATATTCCCCATATCATGGCGGCGGCCGAAATCACCAATGCGGATGGGATACATCCCGGTTATGGATTTCTGGCGGAAAATGCCCGTTTTGCCGAAATCTGCGGGGAACACGGCATAAAATTCATCGGACCAACGCCTTATATGATCAATGCGATGGGCGATAAGATCACCGCCAAGGAAACCATGATCAAGGCTGGTGTACCGGTCGTTCCGGGTGGAGGAGGTTTGCTGGAAAGCCTCGATGAGGCCAAAGGATTGGCAAAAGAAATCGGATATCCGGTCATTCTGAAAGCTACGGCCGGAGGCGGAGGAAAGGGAATGCGGGTGGTTTGGCAGGACGCTGAAATGGAACACGCTTATGATTCAGCAAAAGCCGAAGCTGCCGCCTCATTCAAAAATGATGGGGTATATATGGAAAAATTTGTAGAAGAGCCCCGTCATATTGAGATTCAGGTTGCCGGCGACCAGTACGGTACGGTTTGTCACCTGAGTGAACGGGACTGTTCCATTCAACGCCGGCATCAGAAGCTTGTAGAGGAATCACCCTCTCCGTTCATGACCCGCGAACTTCGTCAGCGGATGGGAGAAGCTGCCATCAAAGCCGCATCCGCAATTAATTATGAAAGTGTGGGAACCATTGAATTCCTGGTAGATAAGAACCGTGATTTCTATTTCATGGAAATGAATACTCGTATCCAGGTGGAACATTGTGTTACGGAAGAAGTTGTCAATTTTGATCTGATCAAAGAACAGATCAAAATCGCAGCCGGGGAAACCATCAGTGGGGTCAATTATGAACCGCAGGGTCACGCGATCGAATGTCGTATCAATGCAGAAGATCCTTATAATGACTTCAGGCCCTCACCCGGAAGAATTACTACACTCCATCAACCGGGCGGCCACGGCATCCGGGTGGATTCGCATGTATATGCCGGCTATACCATTCCCCCTTATTATGATTCCCTGATTGCCAAGATTATTGCGGTTGCCCGTACGCGCAACGAAGCCATCGATACCATGCATCGCGCCCTCACGGAATATGTAATTGAAGGGATCAAAACCACCATTCCCTTTCATCTTCAGCTGATGACCGACGAACAGTTCCGCAGTGGGAATTTTAATACCAAGTTTCTGGAGGGTTTTAAAATGCAGTAATCGGATTGATCGCTCTCATGCAGCGATACCGGACGACCCATCATGGCAATATTTCAGCTGTAAAATTCCTTTATTACTGATTCCACAGAGCGGCCTGCCGGATAAAACTCCAGCAGCCTGTTGATAATTGATTCCACGATCGCATCCGGACAGGATGCCCCGCTGGTGATTAAGATTTTCAGCGGATCATTTCCCTTCAGGTAGTCGTTTTTCAATATTTCCTGATGCTGATGAAGATCAAAATGAAGTATTTCGTTTCCGGATAATAATTTTCTTTCCGAACTGATGAAATAAGTGGGAAGATGTTGTTCGCATAACTCAACCAGGTGGGAAGTGTTAGAGGAATTATAACCTCCTGCAACAATGGCGAGATCGGCAGTTGTTTGCAACATGGCTGCCACGGCCGACTGATTATCGTTCGTAGCGTAGCAAAGCGTGTCCCGGGTATCGGCGAATACAGCATCTTTTTCCTGTTCCGGATAACCCTGCGTTTGCTGAATGGCCTGCCTGAGAAAATCCGCAATACCCTGGGTTTCTGAAGCGAGCATGGTGGTTTGATTCACCACCCCGATACGCGTCAGGTCCTTAATGGGATCAAACCCTTTACTGTACCGGTCTTTAAATATTTCAAAAAACTGGGCAGGGTCTTTTTCGTGCCCGATGAAGGAAGCCAGCAATACCGCTTCTTCCATGTCCCGGATCACCATTGCGGGACCGCCCGCGGCGGCATGAGAGAAAGTAGCGCGCGTTTCTTCATGTCCTGGTTTTCCATGAATGATTACGGTAAAATTCTTTTCTGCTATTTGCCCGGAACGATTCCAGACTTTCTCAACAAAGGGACAGGTGGTATTATATTGTTCGGTATGGATGCCTTTTGATTTCAGCAGGGCGTCAATTTCCAGGCTGGCCCCGAAAGCGGGGGTGATTACAATATCACCGGGCTGCAATTCGCTGAACGGAATCATTTGTCTACCGCCCGTACTTTGCAAAAAACGAACGCCCCGGTCTTCCAGGTCCCGGTTCACCTGCGGATTATGAATCATTTCACTCAGAAGAAAAATATTTTTATCCGGGTTTTCTTCAATGGTTCTGAAGGCAATGTCGATCGCATTCTCCACCCCGTAACAAAATCCGAAATGCCGCGCGAGATAAATCTGAATCGGGCCAAAGTCAAGCAGGGCTGGCATGAAATCCTTCTTCATCCTATCTGCGGCCCGGCGCTTCTGCTTAACGGCGCTGATCAGGGGACTTCGGTAAATGAGCGGGATCTGAAAAGTTTTCATGCTGTGCAAAGTTAATGCAGGGACCCCGTTTTTCATTCCCGGACGCTCTTTTGGACTTTTCCCGGATCCGGTTGGAAAAAGCAATTGGCCGGCCCTGCGCACTTTCCCGGGCTCTGCTCATCAACCTGCCCTTTCGTATCTTCCCCTTTTAATTTTTTACTTTCTATCATGGATTTTTCTTTTGAACCCTTACCCTGGTCGGCTGATTCGAATATCTATGAAGTCAACCTTCGCCAGTATACCACAGAAGGAAGCTTTCGCGCATTTGAAGCCCATTTGCCCCGGTTACGGGATATGGGTGTGGAAATTCTTTGGTTCATGCCCGTCACGCCGATCAGCTTGAAAGGGCGGCTGGGCTCCCTGGGCAGCTATTATGCCTGTTCCGATTACCTGACCACTAATCCGGAATTCGGATCCCTGGAAGATTTTAAACGGCTTGTGCAGACAGCGCATCAGTTCGGGTTTAAAATATTGATCGACTGGGTTGCAAATCATACCGGTTGGGATCATCGCTGGACTACGGAACATCCGGAATTTTATCGCAGAAATTCCGACGGGAATTTCTTTGATGCCCATGGCTGGCAGGATGTGATCGATTTGAATTATGATGTTCCGGAACTCCGGGAAACCATGATCCGCTGCATGAAATTCTGGGTGGACGAATGCGCCATTGACGGTTTTCGCTGCGACATGGCCATGCTGGTACCATTGGATTTCTGGAGGGAAGCCAGAATAACGATTGACCGCACCCGGCCCTTGTTCTGGCTTGCAGAATGCGAGGATATTTCCTATCATGCCGTTTTTGATATAAGCTATACCTGGAAGTTCCTGCACAGTATGGAAGATTTCCGGAAAAACCCGGTCAGTCCGGATGGCTTGTATGACGTGCTGCAGTTTTATAATGACCAGTTTCCGCCGCAGGCGATGCGGGCTTATTTCACGAGTAACCACGATGAAAATTCTCATAGCGGCAGCGAATACGAACGGCTTGGAGAAGCGGCGCTGCCATTTGCAGTTTTCTGCTGTACCTGGAATGGCGTTCCATTGGTCTACAGCGGGCAGGAATTACCCAACCGTAAAAGGCTGAAATTTTTTGAGAAAGACCAGATCGATTGGAAAATGCCCTGCGCCTTGCATGATTTCTACAAAAGTCTGCTGACGCTGCGTAAGCGTAATCCGGCGCTTCGTTCCGGAGATCCTTCCGTCATTACGATCAAACTGCCAAATAATGCAAATCAGCCGGTGATGAGTTTTCTTCGCCGTCGCGCCTCAAATGAAGTACTGGTCATTTTAAATCTTTCGGCAAATGCTGTCAGCTTTATCCTTTCAACGGAAGAAGTCAAAGGCTCTTTCAGCAATATCTTCAGCACCGAAAAGCAAAATATTAATTCAGCAACTGTCTTCGATTTAAAACCCTGGGAGTATAGAGTGTATGAAAAATAGTTGACGGATGACGGTTGGCAGTTGACGGTCCTTATGTGCGAATCTGCACCTGAATTCCGTCAACCGTCAACCGTCATCCGTCAACCAATCAATCAATTATCGTTCAACTTCAACGGATAAGTAAACGATCCGTCATAACCCGGATAAATGCCTTCCAGTTTTACGGAGCCGTTGCCGGCCGCATCCAGGATTTTCCGGAATTCATCCACCGTGGTCACGTCCTGTCCATTCACTTTCAGGATTACAAATCCTTCTTCCATCCTCGTTTTGCTGAATAGTCCTTTATCGCTGATGGAACTTACCACAACACCACCCTTCACTTTTAATGCCTCAGCGTCCTTTTTCTGAAGCGGCTGCAGGTTTGCGCCTAATTTGTCATAAACGGTATTCTTTACCACATCTGTTGTTCCGCTATGATTGGTAAGCGTTACCGAAACTTCATGCTCAGATCCATTTCTTACATAGGTAATCTTGATCTTGTCGCCTGGACGGTAAATGGCAATCTGGCCAACCAGTTCTGAACCGGAGTTGATCGGAAGGCCGTTTAATTTGACGATACGATCGCCTTTCTCAATACCGGCTTTTTCGGCAGCGCCTTTATCCAGCACACTCATCACGTAAACTCCGTCGCCATCCTTAATGCCCTGCTGTTTCTTCACTTCATCACTGAGATTATCGCGTGCATATTCAATTCCGAGATAAGCCCTCTGTGTAGTGCCATATTTGATCAGGTCGGTAACAACTTTCTTTACGATATTCACCGGAATGGTGAATGAGTAACCGGCATAGGAACCCGTGGGAGAAGCGATGGCTGAATTAATTCCGATGAGCTGGCCCTGCGGATTGATCAGTGGGCCGCCACTATTACCCGGATTTACCGCGGCGTCGGTTTGAATGAAAGATTCCACCGGACTCTGGCTCTGCCTGCTATTGATATCGATAGATCTGCCTTTCGCACTAACGATACCGGCGGTAACCGTTGTTTCGAGTGAAAGCGGATAGCCGACGGCCAAAACCCATTGCCCTACCTTTATGTCGTCCGAATTCCCATACAATAAAAACGGCAGGCCCTTGGCATCCACTTTAACCACAGCGAGATCCGTGCTCGGATCAGTGGCCACCACTTTGGCTTTAAATGATTTTTTATTGCTCAGGGTAACCGTTACTTCATCTGCGCCATCAACCACATGATTATTGGTTACAATGTAACCATCGTCACTGATGATCACGCCTGAACCGGAACCCATTTCAGGGAGTGAACGGGAACGGTCTCCGAAGAAATCATTCGGATCAATGCCGAACAAATCCGAAAACGGGTTATTCTTCGGCAGGTTGTTACTGACCGTTCTGACCGTTTTGGTTTTAATATGAACCGTGGCCGGAATGGCTGCACTGGCGGCTTCCGTGAAATCCGCCGGACCGGCGGCATTCTTTTCCCCGTCAAAGAACTTCGCATAATTAGCGGGAACCTTCGTGGAGTCCTGTGTGTAAAAATATGTTTTGTTACCTGAGAAATGATCATACCCCCACAAACCTGCCAGGGTAGTGGCTGCACTGATAAAAACAATGCCTGCGACTTGTTTAAATTTCATTTTTTTATTTTTGAACGGATTTTAAATTTAAAGCAACTGCCTCTTCGACTACAAAATAACACCGGGTTGAACATTCGGTTATAGTGATGCCTCCAGTTTAACAAATAATTTACTAAGACCTTCGTAGATGGCGACTCTCAAATTTACAAAAGAAAATTTAGCATTCAATACCCCTCATCCATTCAAATATCCCGCAGAAATAACAGGGTATCCGCCCCGTCGGCATAATCGGTCAGTGCGGGCTGCTGGCTCATTCCAAATGGAATGAAGCCCTTCCCGATCACGCATTGGATGTTTTCGGGTTCCTGGAGCGGAATCACCTGATCCTGGTTTGTATAGTAAGCATAGTGCAGCACGCTGATAGATGAAAAAGGAGATTCAGCTTCCAGCAGCAAAATGGAATCATTGGTCATGTAAAATCGCTTATTCAGTATCGCCAGGGAAAGCTGATAGTCGTAATTGTTTTTATACTTATTATGATCGGCCAGTTCCTGGTATTTACTGAAAGCCGACAGCAGGGGAACAAAATCATAGTTTTCGGGAACAAAAATTTTGGTGACGTTCCTGCAACCCAGCCCGAAATACAGGTATACATCATCCGCCAGGTTCTCCAGGTCCGCCTTGCTTTCTGATCCGCTGAGAACGGCTACGGCGGTGCGGTTGCGACGGATCAGGGAAGGATATTTCTTAAAATAATAATCAAAATAACGCGCCGTGTTATTACTGCCCGTGGCAATATATCCGTCGCAGCCCTTCAGCAGTGGTGCGGTTTGAATTAAATCTTTTGTCTCCGGTTCTTTTTCATATAAAAAGGCCAACAGGGCTCCCATAAGTTTCTGATCCTTCGAAGACGCTTTATCAGTTGCCGGTGACCACTGATAAAAATGGAGAGAAAATCATGGAACCCAACCAGTGGAATATTGCCCGCCATCACCAGGCCGATGGTTTTTGGAACAGGGTTTTGCATTGGAAACCGGTAGGATTGCATCCATTGCTCCAGCAAATCCTTTTGCAGGTAACGGTCAACGATTTGCTTCACCGCGAAATCAATAAATCCGGGCACGAACCAGGAATTGTGGGCAAAAGCGCTTTTTTTAGCCTCTTTCCACAGCAGGGGATCCGACTTCATCATCTTTCCCAATTCCAGCAGCAGGCTGATCCGGTGCTCCAAGTCCATATTTCAGATTATCTTTGTGTCAAAATTAGTTCTAATCAACTCCCAATAACAATATTATGGCGATTAAGATAACCGAAGAATGCATTAATTGCGGCGCCTGCGAACCGGAATGCCCCAATAATGCGATTTATGAAGGAGGGGTGGAATGGGCAATTGCGGACGGCACTTCAGTAAAGGGAAGTTTTACCCTGATGGACGGTACAGTCATCGATGCCAGTCAACGTAACGCCCCGGTCAGTGTGGATACTTATTATATCGTTACCAATAAATGCACCGAGTGTCAGGGTTTTCATGAAGAACCCCAATGTGCATCTGTTTGCCCGGTGGATGTTTGTATTCCGGATGAAATGTACCGGGAAACTGTGGAAGAATTGCTGGCAAAAAAGGACAAACTTCATCTCTGACGCAGCAAATATTTAAATCCAGCGAATGAAAAAGGTTATTGCCTTTGTTACCGGCGGTTATTCCGGCGAAGCCGAGGTGTCGTATAAAAGCGCTATAACCATCGAAGCGCATATCGATAAATTAAAATATGAGGTTTACCGGATCGATATTACGCCGTCTGCCTGGTTTCACACAACGCCAGATGGTAAAAAGATTTTCGTAGACAGGAATGACTTCTCACTGACAGACAGGCGAACGAAAAATCATGTTTGATGCTGTACTGATCGGCATACATGGCACCCCCGGAGAAGATGGGAAATTGCAGGGCTATTTTGACCTGATGAACCTTCCTTATACTTCCTGTGATGCGGCCACTTCTGCACTGACCTTTAATAAAAGGTATACCGTTGCTGTGGCTGCCTTTGCCGGCATCAATGTTTCCCGTTCTGTGCATCTTTTCAAACATGAAAAGCCAACCGCATCTGAAGTATTGGAAAAACTGAAGCTTCCGGTATTTGTAAAACCGAATAATGGCGGCTCGAGCATTGGCATGTCGAAAGTTATTAAACCGGAAGAAATGGCGCCTGCACTGCTGAAGGCATTGAAGGAAGATGACCAGGTGTTGGTGGAGGAACTTATTCAGGGCCGGGAATTCACCATCGGTGTCTTCCGCAGCGGCAGCGAAATTATTACCATGCCATTTACCGAAGTAAAAACGACGAAGGATTTCTTTGATTTTGAAGCCAAATATTCCCCGGGGTTTACGGAAGAAACCACGCCGGCGCTGGTCGAAGAGTCCATCGCGGAAAAAGTGCGGTCGACCGCTAAAAAGATATACCAGGTATTTAATTGCAGCGGGGTGGTAAGGATGGATATGATTTTCAATGAAGCGAAAGGAGAACCCTTTCTTTTGGAAATCAATACGGTGCCTGGGCAAACGGAAGCCAGCGTGGTTCCCCAGCAGGTGCGGGCCATGGGCTGGACACTAAATCAATTCTATTCAGCGTTGATTGAAGACGCTTTATCCAGAGGCAAAAAGCCTTGAATATAATGACTATCTTTCAACCTAAAATCTGATGCGTGTTTCGATTTCTCACCAGTAAACCCCTGTGGGTGAATATCCTTGCCGGGATCGTTCTGTTAATTTTGCTGCTTCTCCTTTTTCTGGGTTCGCTGGATATCATTACCCATCACGGGAAAACCATGAAAATCCCTTCGGTTCTGGGGCAGTCGATCGATCAGGCCAGGAAAACGCTGGAATCGCAGGGCTTTGAAGTTCAGATCCAGGACTCCGTTTATAACGATACGGTTCCGCCGCTTCAGGTGCTCAAACAAATTCCCGAACCGGATAACCTGGTTAAGGTAAACCGGACGCTTTATTTAACCATTAACAGGGCGGTTGCACCGGAAATTGAAATGCCGAATCTGCTGAGTATGACGTTCCGGAATGCGGAAATGGTGCTTCAGCGTTATGGATTAAAGATTGGAGACACTGTATTCAAACCGGATTTTGCCCGTAATTCCGTGCTGGATCAGTTATATAACGGCACGAGTATAAAACCCGGAACAAAGATCCGGCAGGGGAGCCCCATTACCCTGGTACTTGGAAACGGAGTGGGCATGGAGTTTGTGGTTCCTGACCTGTTTGGACTTACTTACCGGGAAGCCCGCTCCGCTTTAAGCGAAGGCGGATTAATCATCGGTTCGGTCGTTTCGGATGCGGATGTTCAGGATACGGCAAATGCGTTTGTATACCGCCAGTATCCCGGGAGGTTTGATTATGAAGGAAAGCCAAATCATATCCGTCAGGGACAGATTATCGACATTTGGCTGAGTGTTCAGAAAAGAGAAAGGATTGTAGATAGCAGTGCCGTGCAGTTACCCCATTAATTTTACTGATAAATAAAATTCTCATGCAAAGGATCTCCGTTCAGGAAGTAAATGAACGACTCGCAAAAGGTGAATCCTTAAATCTGGTGGATGTGCGGGAGCCGGATGAACATGCCGGATTTAATATCGGCGGTATCCTTATTCCCCTGAGGAAAATTCAGCGGATGGAGGTGGATGAACTGGAGGACCTGAAAAATCAGGAGCTGATCTGTTATTGCAGGAGCGGCAACCGCAGCGGACAGGCCTGCCAGATGCTGGATATGATGGGGTTTACCAATACCAAAAATCTGGAAGGCGGCATGCTGGCCTGGAAGGAGAAGATCAGATAGGATCCGGATACTCATCTTCCGTATAATCGGATCCCGATATCTTCAGATCCGGATATTCAAAGACAGCATAAAATTTCTGCCCGCCTGCGGGAAAAGAAAATTTTCATTCACGAGCTTTCCTCCGGAATAATATCCATAAGTATATCCGTTGGCTTCATATTTTTTATTGAACAGATTGTTCAGCTGAAGAGCGATATTCACCTCCCGTAACGATTTCAGCTTCGGTGTATAGATCACCCGAAATTGCTGTACGTAATAAGCGCCGATCTTTTTCTGATCACTTTGCACATTGTCCAAAAAAGAAGTGCCCACATATTTTGCCGGAGTGCTGATCTCTATGCCGGAAACCGGATAAAAGCTCAGGCTGGCCGCTGCAATAATATCAGGGGAAAGGGCAATATCCGTTTGACTGTAAGTATTCATCTTTTGTCCGCCGTTGTCATAATCATCGATATACTCCGTATAATCCAGTACTTTGTTTCTGCTCAGGGTAAGATTTCCAGAAACCTGAAACCAATTGACCGGCTTCAGCGCTCCCTGGAATTCGAGACCGAGCCGGTAACTCCGGGGCGTATTGGTTCTGGTATAGGAGCCTACGTCATTTATTTTTCCCGTCAGAATGAGCTGGTCATGATACAGCATATAATAACCGGTAATTCCCCAACTGTAATGAGGACGTCTTTTTACTATTCCGAGTTCGAAATCATGCAGGGTTTCCGGTTTTGGTTGCTGGGTAAGGCCCGCTTCAAAATCATCCCGGTTCGGTTCATGCCTTGCCAGCGCATAGGAAAAATATCCCTGCCAGGGTCCCCTGTTGTAAGCGATACCGGCTTTCGGATTGATAAAATCATAACGGTTTGAAATATGCAGGGAAGGATTGTCGTCAAAGCCATCGATCCGGTAACGGATATGATGGAACTGCAGATCGGCAAAACTGCTGAAAAAATGGCCAAGTTCCTGTTGCCATTTCGCATAAATATTGAAATCGGTTTTACGTGCCGGTTCATTATAATATTGAAAGTCAGCCGGAATACCACCCTGTTCCGACCAGATGATGTTCCCATAATGCTTGCCGTCGTACTGATCCCATCCTCCACCCAGTGTAATTTCCGTTCCCTGTTTTTTATACTGGAATGAAAAAATACCGCCATAGAAAAAATTGTCGAGCCATTTGCGGCGAATTAGATCGGTGCTGCTGATTGTACTACTCCCCGCAATACGATCCGGCAGTCCATAATCAGCATAATCAGCTCCGTTTTTAAATTCTTCGTAATATCCCTTGCCGCGGGTAAGGAAGCCCGCCAGGTTTGCAGAAAGAAATTCAGAGAACTGATGGTTCAGGAATAGCTGGTAGTGGTCCTGTTTATAATTGTCCGTCTGATTTTTATAAGTGAAATAATTATAAGTGTGCGGGTTGGACTGGTAAAGGTTCAGGGAATCCTGCACGGTATTATACAACGCGCCGCCGTATCCTGAATTATTGGCGTAATGTTCATTGAGCGCTGTCTGATCACCATGCAGTTTAGCTTCCGGTACGCCATTCCAGGCCTGATAGGTTTTTTCTGCTCCGGTAAGCAGGTTGAAACGGAGAGATGTTTTTTCTCCCAGCCAGGCTGCGGAAAAATAAGCCGATTTTAGATCGCTGGAAGCCCGGTCAATATAACCATTGCTGCTGATCCGCGATAAGCGCATATCCACGGTGAAATGATTTCCGATTAATCCGGTTCCGGCTTTCAGTGTGTTTTTCCAGGTATTGTAAGAACCAAAACTGTTATTGAATTCTGCATACGGGTCCGCTTTGAATTCGTTGGTCGAGAAATTGATGCTGGCGCCAAAAGCTCCTGCACCATTTGAAGAAGTGCCCACACCCCGCTGGATTTGGATGCTGCTGACAGAAGAAGCGAAATCCGGCAGATCCACAAAATAAATGGACTGGGATTCCGCATCATTGTACGGAAGCCCGTTGAGTGTCATATTAATGCGGGTGGCATCCGTACCACGAATGGAAATTCCCGTGTATCCCACGCCGTTTCCGGCATCGGAATTACTTACCACCGACGGGGTTTGATTCAGGATGAACGGCAGGTCCTGCCCCGTGTTATTTTTAGCTATCTCTTCTGCGGAGAAATTTGTTTTCGTAAAGGGTGATTTATCAGCTGCCCGGATGGCAATTACTTCCACGGGTTTTAGAAAAAGTGCCGGATGCTGCTGATATGGGCTGTCAGTTTTTACCGGGATCGAAACAGTATCCGCCGGAAGGGTTTGGGAATAACCAGCGAATCCCACGAAGGAGCAAAAGAGAAGGAGCAAGGCTGTTTTCATTTTCGGCATTTATAAATGAATAAATTTTTCCGGCGTTGCGGAATATTCAAATACAGGAATGCCGACAAAGTGAGGAGGAAAAAAGCCACCTTCCCTGCGCAGGCATTATCCTGTTCAGGTTCTACGGGTATTATCTCAGCCTATCCGAAAGGAATCAGCACCCCGGGAACTTGGAAATAACCGGGCAACCGGTTATTTCATTTGCAAATATACAGTAACATTATTCCGGGAAGCTGCGCTGCATAAAAAAATTGCCGCCAGGCAACATTTTCCGCGTGTCTAAGAAAGGGCAAGATCCCCCTATCTTTGCTGCTCTTAAAAAGTCTAAAATGGGCATGGATCGCAATACGATAATTGGCTTTGTACTGCTGGGGCTGTTACTGTTCACCTATCTCTTTACGGCTACTAAAAGCAGCCATGAGTTACAAAAACAGAAACAACATCAGGCAGATTCCCTCGCGCTTATTCAGAAGCAGCAGGAAGCCAGGATCGCTACCCATGATACGGCGGCCGGCGCAAAAGCAGTTGCCCGGGATACGGTTGCCGGCTGGGGCCGCGCCATGGACGGCACTGAAAAGCTGATTACTGTAGAAAATGATTTACTGAAAATTGTTTTCAGCAATAAAGGTGGTCAGCCCAGGGAAGTGATCTTAAAGCATTTCAAGGAATTCGACAGCAGTCAGGTTAGATTGCTGGATTCGTCTTTAACCAACCGGATAAGTTATCAGATCAATACCGGAACCAATCAAACGGCCCAGATCGCTAATCTTTATTTTAATGAGGGGGAAATTCAGAAAGAACCGGACGGCAGCCAGAAAATAACATTTAAACTGCCGGCGCCCAACGGGGAATCCATTGAACACGAATACGTGATCCATCCGGGAAGCTATCTGGTGGACTGGAATCTGGTGACTACACAGACCGGCAACTTGTTTACGGGGAATAATCTGAACCTCGACTGGCATGTGCAGATGGAGCAGACGCAGCCTTTTGTTTATTATGAAAAAAGGCTGACGAATATCTGCTTTTCGGAGAATAATGAGTTTGATTATATCTCCTCCAAAACGGATAAGACATTTGAAAAGCCGGTTCAGTGGGTATCTGCTGCCCAGCAGTTTTTCAACAGGACCCTGATCGCAAAAAGCGGTTTTGAAAGCGGAACCCTGCATTGGGCCAGGGAACCGGAAGATAGCTCTTCGTTGCTGGGAACGGCTGATGTTCACCTGCAGACTAAAATGCCCGGTACGGCTTCAACGCTTAATTTTCAATGGTTTTATGGTCCGAATGATTACCATATCCTTAAAAAGGCGGCTCCGGGCATGGACAAAATCGTGGATCTGGGACGCGATATGTATGCTTTTGTGCGCCCGATCAATATCTATGTGATCATGCCGGTTTTTAATTTCTTCAAGAAATTTGTCAGCAGTTACGGAATTGCCATCCTGTTGCTCACTTTGTTTATCCGGCTGCTTACGTCTCCCCTGGTTTACAAAAGTTACCTGAGCGGTGCAAAGATGAAAGCGCTTCGCCCGGAAATTGAAGCCATGAAGAAAAGAGTCGGAGGCGACCAGCAGCAGGTGGGGGTGGAACAGATGAAACTCTTCCGGGAAGCCGGTGTAAACCCATTGGGGGGGTGTATTCCGGCAGTACTGCAAATTCCGATATTTTTTGCCCTGTATACGTTCTTCAACTCTAATGTTGCGCTGCGGGGCCAGCCTTTTTTGTGGGCGAAAGATCTCACAGTATATGATGTGGTGGCGAAACTGGGATTTACCATTCCCGCTTATGGGAACCACATCAGCTTATTTGCCACGATCGCTGTGATCACCAGTTTTCTGATTTCACTTTATGGGATGAGCATGACACCCGACCAGAGCAACCCGGCAATGAAATATATGCCTTACTTTATGCCGGTCATGCTCCTGTTGTTTTTTAACCGGCTTCCGGCGGCGCTCACCTGGTACTATACCGTGTCCAATCTCATTACCCTGATCCTGCAATGGGTGATCCAGAATTATATCATTGATCATGAACAGGTGCTGGCAAAGCTTCAGGCAAACCGGAATAAACCGAAAACCAAACCCAAGTGGCAGGAAAGGTTTGAGCAGATGCAGGAGGCTCAGAAGAAATCGCAACAGCAGATTAAAGGGAAAAAGCCCTGATTCGGGTGGCGCCGGATGGCCCCATGCCGGATGGGGCCTTTAAACTTCCCGGAAAATAAAGGATCTAAAAGGGATAGTCTGATGATGAAAATTAAATACGGGCTTGTTTTATTACTGCTTGCTCCGGGATTCCTGTCAGCCCAGAAACGGATCGGTGAACTTACCCTCGTTTACAATTATGTGGTCAGCAATGCTAAAGATGCCGGCAAACAGATGAATGCGAATACTACATTCTATATCAAGGGGAATCTGAGCCGGGAAGAAATCAGCAACAGTCTGTTTTCTTCCACCACTATTTATGACGCAAAAGCCGGGTCAGGCGTTATTCTGAAGGAAGTGAACGGACAGAAATTACTTATCCGGCTGAATGAGGAAAACTGGAACCAGAAAAACAGCAGGTTCAAAAATATCCGGTTTGCCAAAACAACGGAAACCCGCATGATTGCAGGATATTCCTGCGTTAAGGCAACTGCGACTACCGCCAGCGGGTATCAGATTGATGTTTTTTATACAAAGGATCTTATTCCTGAAAATAAATCCTATGATCCGCCCTTTATTAATCTGAATGGCCTGCCGCTGGAATATGAATTCAGTAAGGGAGACCTGCATATCAAATATGTACTGGCTTCCATAAATCTGAATCCGGTACCCGCATCAAAATTCGATATTCCCACCAGCGGTTACCGGGAGATGACTTATGAGGAAAGTTTGAAACAATAAGCTAATCATTAAAAAAAACCGGGGAAGATCTTTCTATTTAGGCATCTGGATCTTCACACCCAGAAACTGAAGACTGGTCTTTCCGCTACTATTGTTAACGGGGCCAATCGTTACCTTATACTGATAAGGAAGAATGAAGGTTGTATTCCCCTGTTGGTAGGTGATCATGGCATTGAGGGATACGCGATTATTTGCCTGGGGTTGGAAATTCATGAGCGTCCCGCTGTAAGCAGGCGATTTCTTCAGGGTAAAAGAGGAAGCCGCATCGATTGGCGTGAAGCCGTTTTCAAAAGCCGCATGCTTTTTCTTATCACCGCCTCCCTTGCTGGCAAAAGCAAGGACGGTAATTGCCAACAACAGGATACTCACCACGCTGAGGCGGAGAGTATGGACAATTGATTGTTGGTTGATAGACTTCATGTTATGACAAAGATAAGATTATTTTTTTTGTATTTTTTAACCTTTCATCACTTATTTCCCTGCATTTTTAACATATTCACCGATATTCTGTTGAAAAACCGTGCCAACTTTATCATACGAGCTGTTCTTTCCTTCCGTTGCCTTTTCATAAATAATTTGTGATTAATGGATTATGAATTAATTTAGTATAACCTCCTTAAATGAAAGAAAATCCATACCAGCCCGAACAGGAAGAGATAAAAGAACTGCTGAAGCAATATGGCGCCCTCAAAAACGGCCGGAAGCACAGCTTCCTGGATGAAGAATGTTTCGAGAAAATCATTGATTACTACGATGGCAGGGAAGAATTTAGCATGGCCCTGGAAGCTGCGGAACTCGGGATAGAACAGTATCCCTATTCATCTGTATTGCTGATCCGTAAGGCCGATCTGCTGATTGTTACCCGCAAATATTATGAAGCCCTTCAAATACTGGAACGGGCGTCTTTACTGGATGCAACCGACATCAATCTCTATATTCTTAAAACCGATGCCTATCTGGCCCTGGACCAGCAGGAAAAGGCTGTTGTGCTGCTGCAGGAAGCGCTGGGCCTTTTTGAAGGCCCGGAAAGAATCGAGCTCCTATTTGAATTGGCTGATGTTTATGATGATTATGAGGAGTTTGATAAAATTTTTGATTGCCTCCGCTGGATCCTTGAACAGGATTATGAGAATGAGGAAGCGCTTTATAAAATCTGTTTCTGGACCGATTTTACCGGAAGAAATGAGGAAAGTATCCGTCTGCATCAGTACATCATTGAAGAGAATCCTTATTCCGAACTGGCCTGGTTCAACCTGGCTGCCGCCTATCAGGGCCTGAAACTGTATGAAAAGGCAGTGGATGCTTATAAATACGCAGTGGCTATTGATGAAAAATTCGATTATGCCTACCGGAATATGGGGGATGCATTTATCCGGCTCAGAAAATACCGGGAAGCCATCGAATGTCTGGAACGTGTACTGGAGCTTTCCAAACCGGAGGATGTGATTTTTGAAGCCATCGGACATTGCTATGACAAACAACGCAATTTTGCACAGGCCCGTTTCTATTACAGAAAGGCATCTCACCTGAATCAGGGGGATAGTAAACTGATCTATAAAATTGCCTGCACTTATCTTAACGAATTACAATGGACGAATGCTGTTAAACAACTGGAATCCGCTATCCGTCTCCAGGCCAGGCATCCCGAATATTATCTTGCCCTCGGTGAATGCAGAATTCAGATGGGTGAATTTAAAGAAGCCATCCAGGCGTTCGGTACAGTTGTCCGGTTAAGACAAAAAAATATTGGGGGATGGGAAGCCCTGGTCCGGTGTCTCTACCTGGCCGGAATGTATCCACAGGCGCTGGAACAGGTTCAGCAGGCTATGCGGATTGCAGGGAATAAGCCATTGCTAACCTTTTACATGAGTGCCGTATATTTTGCAATGGGCAAATCGAAGGAAGGACTTCTGCATCTGGACAGGGCTTTGTCCAAATCTCCGAAGCTTCTGAAAAAAATGCTTGCCCTCAATCCATCACTTCTGCAATCGCAATCCATTGTGGATGTGATTGCCCGGTACAGGAAAAGATAAAGGTTTCTTATTTTTGCGCTTCAGGAATTCTTAATAATCAGAAATTTATTGTCGATGAAATTTAAACTCAGTCAGCTACCGGAAAGGACCCAGCAACCCCGGAGTGTAGGCCTTACGATGGTTATGGATAAGGGATTAAGCATAGAGGAAACCCGGAATTTTATGAGTATCGCCCATCCGCATGTAGATGTGGTAAAGCTTGGGTTCGGAACATCTTACGTTACGCCGGAACTGGAGAAAAAACTGGAAGTTTACAAATCTTATAACACGCCCGTTTATTTCGGCGGCACCCTTTTTGAAGCTTATCTGATCCGCGATCAGCTGGAAGATTATATCAAAATGTGCTCCTTCTACGGGATCAGTTATATGGAAGTGAGCGATGGATCGGTGGATATTGATCATAAAGAAAAATGCGGGTTAATTGAAAAGCTCACCCAATACGGTACCGTGTTGAGTGAAGTGGGCAGCAAGGATGCAGAACATGTTATTCCTCCGTATAAATGGATCGAGCAGATGAAGGCTGAATTAAAAGCCGGAGCCAGTTATGTAATTGCAGAAGCCCGGGAGTCGGGAAATATCGGTATCTACCGGGGTTCCGGGGAAGTGAGGGAAGGACTGGTTCAGGAAATCCTCACCCAGATACCTTCCGAAAAAATATTATGGGAAGCGCCATTGAAGTCCCAGCAATTGTATTTTATTGAACTGGTTGGCGCCAATGCCAATCTCGGAAATATTTCTCCGCAGGAAATCATGGCGCTCGAAGCCATGCGAATTGGTTTAAGAGGCGATACTTTCGACCTTTTTCTCAATAAAAATAAAAAAGCATCCACGTGAGAAAATTCGGCCTGATCGGATATCCGCTGGGCCATTCCTTTTCAAGGAATTATTTCAATGATAAATTTTTGCAGGAAAAGATCACGGACTGCAGTTATTCCAATTTTGAATTAAAGGACATCCATCAGCTGAAAGAAATTTTAGCCGATCCGGAACTGATGGGACTTAACGTTACGATACCTTACAAGCAATCCGTTATTGCCTATCTCCAGGAACTGGACCCGGTAGTGCAGCAGACCGGCGCCTGCAATTGTATCCGGATTCGAAACCGGCAGCTACAGGGATTTAATACAGACGTTACCGGATTCTGGAAGTCCTTAAAAGAAAAATGGAAACCGGAAGACAGGAAAGCCCTGATACTCGGAACAGGCGGATCTTCGAAAGCCGTATCCTATGTATTGAATAAAATGGGTATTCCCGTTCTTTTTGTGTCGAGAAAGCGGACAGCGGCTCCGGACTCCTTGTTGTATGAAGAAATTACCGAAGAGATCATGCACACTCATTCCCTGATCGTAAACTGTACTCCATTGGGAATGTATCCGGAAATAAACTCCATCCCCCCCATCCCCTATGAATATCTGACGGCAAAACATTACCTGTTTGACCTGATTTATAATCCGGCCCTGACTGAATTCCTGCGGAAAGGAGAAGTCGCCGGCGCCCGTGTAAAGAATGGATCGGATATGCTGAAGATTCAGGCGGATGCCAGTTGGGAAATCTGGAACGAAACGTCAGGCGGTTAATTTTTCTTTCGCGGCATCCGGCAGTCCTGTTACTTTTTTTAACGAATAATCATAGCACACCATTCCGGTTTTGGCAATCGCCAGCAGCGTCGTGGCTGAGCTTGTATGTTTTTCCAGTTTATAAACCAGGTCAAATCCTGCGCGGGTAAAATCCATTGCGGCAACGGACAAGCTGATTTCGTCGCCGTAAAAAATTTCTTTCTTGAACACGATCGCCACATCACTCATGATGAGTCCCGCACCTTCCATATCCAGTTCCGTATAGCCCAGTGAATCCAGAAATCTTACGCGGGCCTCATGAATAAAGGAAAGTATGGTATCGTTGCCAACGTGTGATCCGTAATTCAGGTCTGTTATCCGCACCGGAAATGAGGTGCTGAAAGGAAAAGACCCGGGCAAATCAATTTTTATTCTGGCCATAAAATATTTACTTGTTCAGGGTTTCCTTTTTTAAAAAGAGAACCATTTTATCGGCGGCTTTTCTCCGGTGACTGTATTGATTTTTTTCTGCTGCATTCATTTCTGCAAAGCTTTTACCAGCCCCTTCAGGTATGAACACGGGATCATATCCGAAACCGCCGGTGCCTCTTCTTCTCTTAAGGATCCGGCCCTCGCAGACTCCTTCAAAAAAGAACTCCCGGTCGTTCAGGATCAGGGAAATCACAGTGCGGAAACGAGCTTTTCTGTTATCTGCATTGTCCAGGTTTGCCAGCAGCTTGTCAATGTTTTTCGGAAATGAAACCGGCTCGCCGGCGTACCGGGCGCTTTTCACGCCTGGTTCCCCGTTGAAGTGCATCCACTTCCAGACCGGTGTCTTCACTAAAGCAATCTTTCCCGTCAGTTAAAAGATAAATGGTCCTGGATTTCTCCAAAGCATTTTCCCGCAGGGTTTCGTGGGGCTCCGGGATTTCCTTCTCAATTCCGGCATCCTTCAGGGAGATAATCTTCAGCTGACCGCCGATGGCAGACTGGATCTCGGCTACCTTATGCGGATTATTGGTTGCGAAAATCAGTTTTGTATGTTGAACAGGGTTCTCAGGCTTGCCCATAATTTTTTCTTGATTGGAATTAAATTGGCGGTTTCTTCCTGGCTTAACAGGGTCAGCGAAGGGATTAAAAGAGTGGAAATTCCATTAAAACGGCAAATGGTGAACGGTTCCACGGGCTCCGGCAAATTGAGGGAAGCCGGAGGGATTCCACACAGGAACAGCATTTCCGGGTTTAACTGGGTTATTAGTTTCGTGATATCCACCGGCGTATGCGCCGCATTCAGCACGGAAACATCGGCGATCGAACAATGGCAGGCAGACAGCATCCTGGTTAAAAAGGCCAGTTGTTCATCCGGCAGGAAAACCGTTTCGGGATAGGATACGATAAAACAGATCCTGCGCAGATTATTTCCCAGAAACCGGTAAACCTCCGTCTCCGGGGAGTCAGCCTTTTTCCCTGTTTTGGAATCCGTCCCTTTCTCCGGTTCTGTGTTTTTTTTGCTCCCCGGCTCCGGTTTCCCGGCTTCCCGGTCCATCACCAGTGACTCCGGGTAGAGCGCCGCCAGCTGTTCGGCTGATAAATCGATGTTGTTGATGCTCATAAATTATTGAAATTCCGCTGGTCTGTTTTGTCTGCTCCGGGAATGTTTGTTTCTTTGTGGTATCAAAAATAGTATTTTATGATGGAGACGATGGATTTCCCGGTAACACGGGTAAAAAGAAGCAGACTGGCTGAAATGGATTTTGATCATCTGCCTTTTGGGAAATATTTCAGCGACCACATGCTCGAAGCCGATTATGCGAATGGTGTTTGGAAACTGGCAGCGATCAAACCATATCAGCCGATTATGCTTGAGCCCTCCATCATGGCGCTTCATTACGGGCAGGCAATTTTTGAAGGAATAAAAGCATACCGGTATGAAGGAGGCGGGGCCTTTATTTTCCGGCCTTACGATAATTTCAAAAGATTTAATATTTCCGCGGAACGCATGGAAATGCCTGCCGTACCTGAAGATATTTTTATTGAAGGAATGCGGCAGCTCGTTTCACTGGATAAAGACTGGATTCCGGCAAAAGAGGACTATTCACTGTATATCCGCCCCTTTATGTTCGCGACGGATGCCGCTCTGGGGGTGAAGCCATCGGAGACGTATAAATTTATGATCCTGCTGAGTCCGACCGGTCCCTACTATTCTGCGCCCATGAAGATATACGTGGAAGAGAAATATACCCGCGCAGCACCCGGAGGCGTCGGCTTTGCAAAGAATGCCGGTAATTACGGAGCAAGCCTGAAAGCGGCGAAGGAAGCAAGAAACCAGGGATATGACCAGGTATTATGGACCGATGCTTTTGAGCATAAATGGCTGCAGGAAGTCGGTACCATGAACGTGTTTTTTGTATTTGGCGATACGGTTGTCACCCCCTCCCTGGAAGAAGGGACAATCCTGGCCGGCGTTACCCGGGACAGTGTGATCACCGTACTGCGGGAGCAGGGATTGGCGGTGGAGGAAAGGAAAATCAGTATTGAGGAAGTGGTGAGCGCTCACCGGGGCGGAAAGCTTACAGAAATATTCGGATCCGGAACGGCGGCTACCATTTCATACATTAAAGAATTGAAGTACAGGGACTATATCATGACATTCGATACCTCCTCTTTTAAAACATCGCCGGCAGTAAAGAAAACCCTTACCGGGATCAGGGAAGGAAAAAGGCCGGACTCCCACGGCTGGCTCGTAAAAGTATAGGATCAATATTAATTTGGATAATCACGGCCTTGCGGTTACCTTTGCCGTCCCAAAAATTCAAACGCATTCGTAATGCCGACTATTCAGCAATTAGTTAGAAAAGGAAGAGAAATCATCCGGGCTAAAAGTAAATCCAGAGCGCTGGATTCCTGCCCTCAGCGACGCGGTGTATGTACACGTGTGTACACCACAACACCCAAGAAGCCGAACTCTGCATTGCGCAAAGTAGCCAAAGTGCGGTTGACCAATAAAGTGGAAGTGATCGCTTATATTCCGGGTGAAGGACATAACCTGCAGGAACACTCCATCGTCCTGATCAGGGGTGGCAGGGTGAAAGACCTGCCGGGTGTTCGTTATCATATTGTTCGCGGAAGCCTGGATACGGCAGGGGTAAAAGATCGCAAGAAAAGCCGTTCCAAGTACGGAACCAAGAAAGAGAAAGGCGGAGCCAAACCGGCAGCAGCGAAAGCAAAAAAATAATATCATATCATCAACTCATCAAATAACTCATGAGGAAGTCACAGGCCAAAAAATTACCACTCGCACCGGATGCCAAATTCAATGATATCCTGGTTACGCGTTTTGTAAACAACCTGATGTGGCAGGGTAAAAAAAATACGGCGTTCAACCTTTTTTACGATGCAATTGACCGGGTTTCCAAACAAACCAATGACAATGGCTATGAAGTATGGAGAAGGGCATTGAATAATGTGACACCTGCTGTGGAAGTCAGAAGCCGTCGGATCGGAGGAGCTACTTTCCAGATTCCTGCGGAGGTTCGCGCCGACCGCAAAGTGTCTCTCAGCATTAAATGGCTGATTCGCTTCAGCCGGGACAGGAACGGGAAAAGTATGGCGGACAAACTTGCCGGAGAAATTGTAGCCGCCAGCAAGGGCGAAGGCGGAGCATTCAAGAAAAAAGAAGATACGCACCGGATGGCTGAAGCCAACAAGGCTTTTGCCCATTTCAGAATCTGATTTATATCATTTGCTTTTGTAATGGAATCCCTTCCGGGCTCTGCGCCGCCGAAGGGATTTTTCATTCGCAGAGGCGGTAGGAACTGCGTGTTTTTAATAAAAAATTCGTACCTTTGCGCACCCATTAAAATGCATCTGCCAGGCTTCTGATCAAAAGGACTTTTCACCTGCGTTATAAAATGGACCGCAGCTTTGCTTTAGGCGCCAAAACCGCGGAATTCCTAACTGAAAAATATTTTAATTCATAACAATGTCTGACTTACGTTTTCAAAGAAATTTTGGCATCGCGGCGCACATTGACGCCGGTAAAACAACCACCACCGAACGTATCCTTTTTTATACAGGGGTATCGCATAAAATTGGTGAAGTGCATGACGGTGCAGCTACCATGGACTGGATGGAACAGGAAAAGGAAAGAGGGATTACCATCACTTCTGCTGCAACCACCTGTTTCTGGAATTTCCCGACAGATCAGGGAAAGAAGCTGGCAGATACCAAACAATATAAATTCAACATCATTGATACCCCGGGTCACGTGGATTTTACGGTTGAAGTAGAACGTTCCCTGCGGGTACTGGACGGATTGCTGGCCCTGTTTTGTGCCGTATCCGGCGTGGAACCCCAGTCTGAAACCGTTTGGCGTCAGGCAAACAAATACAAGGTTCCCCGTATCGGTTTTGTAAACAAAATGGACCGGGCGGGCGCCGACTTCCTGAGCGTGGTCAAACAGATCAAGGAAATGCTTGGGGCCAAGGCTGTTCCGCTGCAGTTGCCGATCGGTGCAGAAGATGATTTTAAGGGTGTTGTGGATCTGATCACCATGAAGGGGATTATCTGGGATGAGGAAGGGAAAGGGATGACCTACCAGGAAGTACCGATACCCGAGGATATGGTGGATGATGTGAATGAATGGCGTCAGCACCTGGTGGAAGCTGTTGCGGAATACGATGTCAAGCTGCTTGAAAAGTTTTTCGAGGATCCGAATTCCATCACCCAGGATGAAATGCATGAAGCCATCCGGAAGGCTACCATTGATCTTTCCATCATTCCGATGATGTGCGGATCTTCCTTTAAGAATAAAGGGGTGCAGAAAGCCCTGGATGCGATCGTCCGTTATCTCCCCGGCCCGATGGATGTTGATGCCGTAATTGGCCACGATCCGAATACAGGAGAGGAGATTTCCCGTAAACCGGATCCTAAAGAACCCTTTGCTGCCCTGGCATTTAAGATTGCAACCGATCCCTTTGTAGGTCGCCTGGCTTTCTTCCGGGTATACAGCGGTCACCTCAATTCCGGTTCTTATGTATTGAATACGCGGACCGGAAAGAACGAACGCATTTCCCGGATCATGCAGATGCATGCCAATAAACAGAACCCGATTGATTTCATCGAAGCTGGTGATATTGGCGCTGCGGTGGGATTCAAGGATATTAAGACCGGAGATACATTATGTTTGGAAGATCATCCGATCATTCTGGAAAAGATGACTTTCCCGGAACCGGTAATTTCCGTGGCGATTGAGCCTAAAACCCAGGCAGACGTGGATAAAATGGGTATGGCCATTGCCAAACTGGTGGAAGAAGATCCGACCCTGCGGGTAAAAACGGATGATGAAACCGGACAGACCATTTTAAGCGGGATGGGTGAATTGCATCTGGAAATCATCGTGGATCGTATGCGTCGTGAGTTTAAAGTTGAAATTAACCAGGGCGCCCCCCAGGTTGCTTATAAAGAAGCCTTCCAGAAAACCATCGAACACCGCGAAACACTGAAAAAGCAAACGGGTGGCCGCGGTAAATTTGCGGATATCTATTTTGAAATCGGGCCTGCCGATGAAGAATTCCTGAAAGAAGATAAAGGACATTATCAGTTTGTGAATGATATTTTCGGCGGTTCCATTCCCCGGGAATTTATTCCGGCCATTGAAAAGGGGTTTGAATCGGCCATGACCACCGGGGTATTGGCCAGTTATCCGGTGGACAATATGAAGATCCGGATATTTGATGGCAGTTTTCATGCGGTGGATTCCGACTCCATGAGTTTTGAACTTTGTGCGAAACAGGGATTCCGAGAAGCGGCTAAAAAAGCGAAACCGGTTTTACTGGAACCCATCATGAAAGTGGAAGTCATTACGCCGGATCAGTATATGGGTGATGTCACCGGCGACCTGAACCGTCGCCGCGGGATGCTCGAAGGGATGGACAGCCGTAACAACGCACAGGTGATCAAAGCCAAAGTACCACTATCCGAAATGTTCGGATATGTTACGCAGCTTCGTTCCCTCAGTTCGGGACGGGCCACTTCGACCATGGAGTTTTCTCATTATTCACCCGCACCCAATAATGTGGCGGAGGAAGTGATCGCCAAAGTAAAAGGTAAGGGTAAAGTAAGCGCCTGATCATTGATTATATACTATAGAAAAGTCCTCTTTTGTATTTTACGAAAGAGGACTTTTTGTTAAATGGTTTAATTTCCTGACGGCTATTACTTAATTTTCGGCCCTAAATATGTTGCATGCCGGTAAATAGAACCCATTATCAAAAGATCTTACTGATTGGTTTCCTGACTGTTGTGGGGCTATCTGCTTCTGCACAGCTGTATAAGCAGATGGTATGGAATACCGATGGTAAAAGCTATTATCGGGCAGAAAATTCCGGCATCGTGGAGTATAAAATGCCTATGGGCGTCGAAAATGTGCTGGTAAGCGCCCGGAATCTTACGCCCGCCGGGAAGTTCTTCCCCCCTGGATATCCGATATTTCTTCTTTTCTTCCGATTTCAAAAAGATACTCATTTACACCAACAGCAAAAAAGTATGGCGCTATGATACCCGCGGCGATTATTGGGTTTATGATCTGAATGAACTTAGCCTGAAACAACTGGGGAGCACCCTGCCGGCTTCTTCCCTGATGTATGCCAAATTTTCTCCTGATGGCGGAAAAGCGGCCTATGTAAGCGGCCATAATCTTTATGTGGAAGACCTCCGGACGCATCAGATAAAGGCGCTGACAAAGGATGGTTCGCGTAAAATGATCAATGGCACATTCGATTGGGTATATGAAGAAGAATTTGATTGCCGCGATGGTTTCCGCTGGAGCCCGGATAGCCGGTCGGTCGCGTTTTGGCAGATTAATGACAGCAGTACCCGGGATTATCTGATGCTCAATACTACGGATTCTGTTTATTCGCATGTAGTACCCGTTGAATATCCGGTGACCGGTCAGAAGCCTTCTCCTTTTAAGATCGGGGTAGTGGATATAGACGATGGTCATATGCGGTGGATGCATATTCCAACGGATGCGCGGCTAGGCAGTTATCTGCCGAGGATGGAATGGGCGGCCAATAGCCGGGAATTGATTGTTCAGCACCTGAACCGGCAACAGAATGAAAGCGATATAATGGTCTGTGATGCGAAAGATGGTTCTTCCAAAACGATTTATACTGAAAAAGACAGCGCCTGGATTGATATTATTTCCAGTTTCGACGATGACTACCGGATGGGTGGCTGGGACTGGCTGCAGCATGGGGCGGAATTCATCTGGCCCAGTGAGAAGGACGGCTGGCGGCATCTATACCGGATCAGCCGCGATGGTAAAAAACAGACCCTGATCACTGCCGGGGATTATGATGTCATGGGTATTTCCCTGATCGATGAAAAAGAAAACCTGCTTTATTTTCTGGCTTCCCCGGATAACGCGACCCAGCAATACCTGTACCGCTGCCGCCTGGATGGCAAAGGGAAAGCGGAAAGGGTCACGCCAGCCAATGAGCCCGGAACGCACGACTATGATCTTTCTCCCGATGGCAGGTATGCCATTCATAAATTTTCGAATTATTATACGCGGCCTTCTGCTGAATGGATAAGCCTTCCGGCGCACCAGAAACTTTCCGGTTCTCCGGCTGTGAATATTCCTCTTGCCGCAGACAGCATCGCTTCCAATATTTCTTTTTTCAAAGTGAAAACAGCCGATGGCGTTAGCATGGATGGCTGGATGCAGAAGCCCCAAAATTTTGATCCCTCAAAAAAATATCCTGTCCTGTTTTATGTGTATAGCGAACCGGGTGGCCAGACGGTTCTCGATAAATACGCGGGAAGTCAATAACCGCCTTTATCAGGGTGATTTATCGAAGGATGGCTATCTCTATATTTCCGTAGATAACCGGGGAACGCCTGCTCCGAAAGGGGCTGCCTGGCGAAAATCCATTTACCGGAAAATAGGCCGGCTGAATATCCACGACCAGGCCATGGCCGCTGCTGAAATTATGAAATGGCCCTTTGTAGATACCTCCCGCATCGCCGTTTGGGGCTGGAGCGGAGGGGGTTCGGCTACCCTTAACCTTCTGTTTCAATATCCGGAGATTTATAAAACGGGGATTTCCATATCTGCGGTGACCAATTTACTGACCTACGACAATATATATGAGGAAAGATATATGGGTATCCCGCAGGAGGCCATGGAGGATTACGTAAAAGGCTCACCGATCAGTTATGCGCAAAATCTGAAAGGAAACCTCCTGTATATCCATGGCACCGGGGATGATAACGTTCATTTCAATAATGCCGAGATGCTGGTGAACGAGCTGGTTAAGCACAATAAGACCTTTCAGTATATGGCTTATCCCAACCGCACCCACGCCATCAATGAGGGCCCGGGAACCACGGAACACCTGAGGAGTCTGTATACCCAGTATCTGAGAGCACATTGTCGCAGGCGGCCCCAAATAATTATCCAAAAAAAGGGAACAATTCTTTGACCGTTTATCCTGATATCGCTACCTTTGCATCCCGTTCAAAAAACGGGAATTGACCTATGTCTCAGCGAATCAGAATCAAATTGCAATCTTACGATCACAATCTCGTGGATAAATCCGCTGAAAAGATCGTAAAAACAGTACGCAGTACGGGAGCCGTGGTAACAGGCCCAATACCTTTACCCACCCGTAAAAAAGTATTCACCGTACTTCGTTCGCCGCACGTGAATAAGAAAGCGCGGGAACAATTCCAGTTGCATACGCATAAGAGATTGCTGGACATTTACACGTCTACTTCCAGAACGGTAGATGCACTATCCAAGCTTGACCTGCCATCCGGAGTGGATGTGGAGATCAAGGCCTGATGAAGGTAAATATTCCATCTGCCAAACCTTAACCGGTGAAAGCAGCGCTGGATCTTTGAATAAAAAAATATGAACAAGCCGTTCGGGGTTTGTTTACTACCGGTACTTCCTTTGTCCGCCGAAGCTTTAGCGAAGGCGGATGAGTAAACCGAATCGAAGCAGGAAAGGCGCTAACCGCCTTCGCTAAAGCTTCGGCGGTCGATGGAAAAGGTCGGTTGCAAACAGGGGATTGAAATCAGGATCAGCTTAAAATCAGGCTGACAAAAACCGCTGATTGTCCTTAGACTCCAGGCACAAACCAATAAAAGATGAAAGGGTTAATTGGAAAGAAAATTGGAATGACCAGCGTGTTCACCCCCGATGGAAAACAGGTAGCCTGTACCATCATTGAAGCGGGTCCCTGTGTCGTTACGCAGGTTAAGACAACGGAGACCGACGGTTATAATTCTCTTCAGCTCGCATTTGGCGACAAAAAAGAAAGGCACATTCTCGCTGCCGAAAAAAATCACTTCGCCAAGTCAAATACCACCGCAAAGAAATTCATCAAAGAATTCCGCAATTTCTCATTAGAAAAGAACTTAGGGGAAGCCCTGACGGTAGACATTTTCGCCGAAGGCGAAAAAGTGGACGTAGTGGGTACTTCAAAAGGGAAAGGCTTTCAGGGGGTTGTAAAACGTCATGGATTCCATGGAGTTGGTGGTCAAAGCCACGGTCAGCATGACCGCAGCCGCGCTCCCGGATCACTGGGTAACTCTTCTGATGCTTCCCGCGTAATGAAGGGCGTTCGCATGGCAGGCCGTATGGGTGGTGACCGCGTGAAGTTAAAAGGCCTGAGCGTGGTAAAAATATTTCCCGAAAAAAACTACCTGTTGATTGCCGGATCTGTTCCGGGTCATAACGGCTCCATTGTTTACATTCAGAAGTAACCTATTAATTCCAATCAAATGCAAGTAGATATATTAAATATAAAAGGAGATAAAACGGGCCGTACACTGGAACTGCCTGCGGAGATCTTTGAAGTAGAGCCGAATGATCATGTGATTTATCTGGCGGTAAAACAATACCTCGCGGCACAACGCCAGGGTACCCATAAGGTAAAGACCCGGATGGAAGTGAAGGGATCATCTAAAAAATTGCATAAGCAAAAAGGAACCGGCGGATCCCGTAAAGGAAATATCCGGAACCCCTTGTATAAAGGAGGAGGAACCATTTTCGGACCGAAACCCAGGAGTTACGATTTCAAGCTGAACCGGAAAGTGAAAGATCTTGCCAAGATTTCTGCGCTTTCCCATAAGGCAAAAGAGCATTCCATTGTAGTGGTGGAAGATATAAAGCTGGAATCACCCAAAACCAAAGAAGTGGTAGCACTGCTCGGCGCTTTAAAACTGGAAGGTAAAAAAACATTATTTGTTTTACCGGAATACAACGATAACCTGCAGCTCAGTTTAAGGAATGTGCCTTATCTGGAAAGCAGCCTGCTGGCAGATGTAAATACCTATGATATTGTGAATGCACAGACGCTTGTATTTACTGAAGCCACAGCGAAGATGTTTTCGGAGGAAGAAGTGGAAGCGGTGTAGAATTTTCAAATTTTCAAATTAGTTAGCAAGATGAAACAAACAGAGGTTCTGATCCGCCCGATACTGACAGAAAAGGCAAATGCCCAGCAGGAGAAACTGCGCCGCTATGCTTTCAAAGTAAACAGAAAGGCGAATAAACTGGAAATTAAAAAGGCGGTTGAGGATTTTTACGGAATCACCGTTGTGGATGTGAACACTGTAGTCGTTCCCAGCAAAGCCCGTTCAAGATCTACCAAGGCAGGATTGATTACAGGACGTAAGCCTGGATATAAGAAAGCACTGATTACACTTGCAGAAGGAGATACGATTGATTTGTATTCGAATATTTAAGTTTTATTATGAATGGCGTCAACTGCCGCAAAAGTTGAGGATTTTATTATAAATATTCTGTAGAATAAAATATGGCACTAAGAAAATTTAAACCGGTAACAGCCGGAACAAGGTGGAGAATCGGAAATGCATACGCAGAAGTTACTTCCGATACACCGGAAAAAAGCCTGCTGGAAAAGGTGAAATCGACTGCTGGCCGTAATTCCCAGGGAAGAAGGGCTATGCGTTACAGGGGCGGCGGACATAAAAAGATGTATCGTCTCGTGGATTTTAAGCGGGATAAAAAAGGTGTACCGGCAGTTGTTGCCTCTATTGAGTATGATCCGTACAGAACAGCATTCATTGCGTTGCTGAATTACAGCGACGGGGAAAAAAGATATATTATCGCGCCGCAGGGTTTGCAGGTCGGAACTTCGGTTCTTTCCGGCGATGCGGTTGTGCCGGAAGTGGGAAATGCGTTGCAGATGAAGAATATTCCCCTGGGTACCAACGTGCACAATATTGAAATGCAACCGGGCCAGGGAGGCAAACTGGTTCGCAGTGCCGGCGCATCTGCGCAGTTAACGAATAAGGAAGAAAAGTACGCGGTGCTTAAAATGCCTTCCGGCGAACTCAGAAAGATACTGATCAACTGCTATGCAACGGTGGGTGTGGTTTCGAATAGCGACCATAGTCTGCAGAGCATGGGTAAGGCAGGACGTAATGTTTGGCGGGGAATTCGTCCGAGAGTGCGTGGCGTGGCCATGAACCCGGTGGATCATCCGATGGGTGGTGGAGAAGGAAAAGCATCCGGAGGCCAGCCCCGTTCCAGGAACAGCCAGTACTCCAGAGGACTGAAGACAAGGACCCGTGGGAAAGGAAGCGATAAACTGATTATTCAGACGAAAAAAGGAAAGAAATTAAGTAAGTAATTTTCAAATTTTCAAATTAACTCATTAAACTATGGGTCGTTCAATAAAAAAAGGTCCTTACGTAGATGCAAACCTGGAAGTGAAAGTGCTTGGCATTAATGATGGAAAGGCGAAGAAAGCAGTTATTAAGACCTGGAGCCGCCGTTCTACCATAACACCGGATTTTGTGGGACATACTTTTGCCGTTCATAACGGGAATAAATTTATCCCCGTGTATGTTACGGAGTTCATGGTAGGTCATAAACTGGGAGAATTTGCACCGACGCGCAATTTCAAGGGTCATTCCAGCAAAAAGATTGCTGAGTAAGAAGACCATCAATGAATATTGAGGACTAAAGAGAGAACACATAAAGAGAACAAACCAGAAAAAATGGAAGCATTAGCGAAACTGAAAAATTATCCGACATCGCCCCGCAAGATGCGATTGCTGGCAGACGAAATCAGAGGCCTGCAGGTGGAAAAAGCCCTGGCCTTGCTGGAGCATCATCCGCAACATTCTTCCACACCATTGTATAAACTGCTGTGGTCCGCTGTAAAAAACTGGGAACAGAAAAACGAAGGAAAGAGTGCAGCTGACGCCGCCCTGGTTGTAAAAACCGTGTTTGTGGATGGCGCAAGGGTATTGAAAAGAATGCGTCCGGCTCCGCAGGGAAGGGGATACCGGGTTCGCAAACGCAGTAACCATGTTACGCTGATCGTTGATGAAAAAGGTGAAAAATAAAAATTAAAAATAAAAAATTGACCATTTGAAAATGACTTCCGGGCGTTCCGGATAAAAGAAAGAAATCAGATCATTTTCGAATTTTCAAATTATCAAATTTTCAAATTAATCAGATAAATGGGTCAGAAAACAAATCCTATAGGGGCGAGACTGGGAATCATCCGTGGCTGGGAATCCAACTGGTACGGGAGCAAAAAAGATTATGCATTTAAACTGATTGAAGATAATAAGATCAGGACCTATCTCAATGCCCGTATTAACAAAGGAGGGATTGCCAAGATCGTGATTGAGCGTACGCTTAACAAACTGATCGTGACCATTCACACGTCCAAACCGGGGATTATAATCGGTAAAGGCGGAGGTGAAGTTGACCGCATCAAGGAAGAGCTGAAGAAACTGACCGGCAAGGAAGATGTGCAGATCAATATTCTCGAGATCCGCCGCCCGGAACTGGATGCTAATATTGTTGCCGATACCATTGCCAGACAAATTGAAAATCGAATTAATTATAAAAGAGCCATCAAGATGGCCATTGCTTCCGCACTGCGTATGGGTGCTGAAGGAATTAAGGTAAAAGTTGGAGGTCGTTTGGGTGGATCGGAAATCGCCAGATCGGAAGAAATCAAGCAGGGCCGTACACCATTGCATACCCTCCGGATGGATATCGATTATGCCAATGTATTTGCACTTACCGTTTACGGAAAGATCGGAGTGAAGGTGTGGATCTGTAAAGGAGAAGTACTGACGAAGAGAGACCTGAATCCGAATTTTGTAGGTGGAAAGAGTGATGTAAGCGACAGAAGAGACAGAAGGGATGATCAGCGGGATGAACGCGGTGGCCGTGGAGCAGACAGAGACAGGAGAGGCGGCGGTGGTGGTGGCGACAGAAGAGGTGGTGGCGGAGGCGGTAGAAGATAATCATTATCAAATTTTCAAATTAAGATATCATGTTACAGCCCAAGAGGTCGAAGCATCGGAAAGCGCAGAAAGGAAGGATTCGTGCCATTGCAAAAAGAGGAAGCGATATTTCTTTTGGCTCATACGGCCTGAAAGCCCTCGAAGCCATCTGGTTAACGAATCGTCAGTTGGAAGCTGCCCGGCAGGCGCTTACCCGTTCCATGAAGCGTGAAGGGAATGTGTGGATCCGGGTATTTCCGGACAAACCGATTACCAAGAAACCACAGGAAGTGAGAATGGGTAAAGGGAAGGGTAATCCGGAATACTGGGCTGCGGTTGTTGAACCGGGTCGTATGTTGTTTGAAGCGGATGGTGTTCCGGAAGCAGTGGCTAAACAGGCGCTGTTGCTGGCAGCACAGAAACTTCCGATCAAGACCAAGTTTGTGGTCCGGCATGATGTGACGGCGATATAATTATCAAATTTTCAAATTAAAGAGGATGTCAAAGAGAAACGATTTTGCAAATAGCGTGAAAGAACTGAGTGAAACAGATCTTACCGCAAGAATCAAAGAAGATGAACTCAGGCTGAAAAAGCTGAAGTTTGCCCATGCGATATCACCGCTGGAAAGCCCGGTAACCATTCGTTTGCTCAGGAAAGACATTGCAAGGTTAAAAACAGCATTAACGAAGAAGCATGTGAAAATATGATTTCCACATCAGACCAGATATCAAATTCACAAATCAGAATATATGCCAGATAGAAATTTACGGAAAACGAGAACAGGGGTTGTCAGCAGCAATAAAATGGATAAAACCGTTGTGGTTGCCGTTGAAAGAAAAGTACAGCACCCGATCTACGGTAAGTTCCTGAAGAAAACGACGAAATTTCATGCCCACGATGAAAAGAATGAGTGCAGTATTGGAGATGTGGTGCGGATTATGGAAAGCCGTCCCTTAAGTAAAACCAAGCGCTGGCGCCTGGTGGAAATCGTGGAGAAAGCGAAATAATTCTCGAAAACCTTAAATCGAATTGAAATGATTCAGCAGGAAAGCAGGCTTAATGTTGCAGATAACAGTGGTGCCAAAGAAGTATTGTGCATCCGGGTACTGGGAAACAGCGGACAGGATTATGCCAAAATAGGGGATAAAATTGTTGTCAGCGTAAAAGATGCCCTGCCTGCAGGAGGTATTAAAAAGGGAACGGTTGCAAAAGCGGTAATTGTAAGAACCAAGAACAAATTACGCCGCAAGGATGGTTCTTATATCCGTTTCGATGACAATGCAGTGGTTTTATTAACTACGAGTGATGAGCCCAGGGGTACCCGTATTTTCGGGCCGGTGGCGAGGGAACTCCGCGATAAGGGATATATGAAGATTATTTCACTTGCGCCGGAAGTGCTGTAAAGAGTAAATAGTTGGAAGGGGATTAGAGAAACCAGGTTCGTGATAATTTATAAAATTGAAATTTCAGGCGCGTAAAGCGTACCGCGTAAAAGATAAACAATGAGCAACAGATTTAAAGCCAAGTTTAATATTAAAAAAGGCGATAAAGTGGTGATTATTGCCGGAGACGATAAGGATCTCAAAAAATCACGCAAGGTGCTGGAAGTATTTCCGGATGAATCCCGTGTGCTGGTGGAAGGAGTGAATATCGTAACCAAGCATACCAAACCTTCTGCGCAGAATACCAAGGGTGGTATCGTGAAAATGGAGGCTCCGGTGCACATATCCAATGTGTTGCTCTGGGACGCCAAATCCGGTGGCCCCTCTAAAGTAAAACGTACGCGGGAAAATGGTAAACTCATTCGCACAGCAAAAAAATCAGGGGAGGTAATTAAATAATGAGTACAGCAAAATATTCTGCCCGTCTGGCAGATAAATACAAGAAAGAAGTGGTTCCTGCTTTAATGAAAAAGTTTGGTTACACGACCATTATGCAGGCTCCCAAACTGGAAAAGATTTGCCTGAACCGGGGAATTAATGGCGCGGTAACTGATAAGAAGCTCGTGGATATTTCCATTGAGGAACTCACTACCATTACCGGGCAAAAGGCCGTTTCAACCGTATCTAAAAAAGATATCTCCAATTTCAAACTCCGGAAGGGTTTGCCGATCGGAGCCCGGGTAACCCTGCGCGGAGAAAAGATGTATGAGTTCCTGGATCGCCTGGTGGCAGCTGCCCTTCCCCGGGTACGTGACTTTAAAGGCGTGAATGAAAAATCTTTTGATGGCCGCGGGAATTATACCCTGGGTATTACCGAGCAGATCATTTTTCCGGAAGTGGATATTGATAAAGTGAATAAGATTACCGGAATGGACATCACATTTGTTACTACAGCCAAAACAAATGAAGAAGCCTATGAACTGCTGAAGGAACTGGGAATGCCGTTCAGGAACGCAAAGAAGGAGAGTACAGAGAAATGATTTTTGTTCGAAATGGTTGTTAGGGGAACTAAATTTAAACTGAGTTCAAATTAATAAATAATAAAGTTCATGGCCAAAGAATCAGTCAAAGCCAGACAAAGAAAACGGGAAGTGATGGTGGCGAGATATGCTGAAAAGCGCGCTGCTTTAAAAGCTGCGGGCGACTATAAAGCACTTGATCTCCTGCCAAGGAATTCTTCTACGGTACGTTTAAAAAACCGTTGCCAGCTTACTGGCCGCCCACGCGGGTATATCCGGTATTTCGGCGTATCCAGAGGAATGTTCCGGGACATGGCGTTGCAGGGGAAGATTCCGGGCGTCAGGAAAGCCAGCTGGTAAGATAGGTTGACGGTTGACTGTTGACAGTTGACCGAAGATCAGGAGAACACCGTTAACGGTCAACCGTCAACGGTCAACAAAAAGTTGATAACAAATTAATCGTAAGAAAATGGTAACAGATCCGATAGCAGATTTTCTGACAAGAATCCGAAATGCGCAGATGGCGAATCACCGGATCGTGGAGATTCCGGCGTCTAACCTGAAGAGGCGTATGACAGAAATATTGTATGATAAAGGCTATATTCTGAAATACAAATTCGAAGATGACCATAAGCAGGGTGTAATTAAGATTGCGCTTAAATACGATCCGCAAACCAAGGAACCGGCTATCCGCAGCCTGGAAAGGGTGAGTCGCCCGGGATTGCGCCAGTATGCGAGCCCTGTGGAATTTAAACGCGTAAAGAATGGTCTGGGTATTGCCATCGTATCTACTTCGAAGGGAGTGATGACCGACAAAGATGCAAAGGCGCAGAATGTGGGAGGTGAAGTATTATGCCATGTGTATTAACAGATGAGCAACGTTTTGTTTTCACATTTACATATTTTCAAATATTCAAATCGATATAAATGTCCAGGATAGGAAAAAAACCGGTAGTCATCCCCAAAGGAATCACAGTGAGTGTGAGCAATGACAATATTGTAACTGTTAAGGGGCCCAAGGGGGAATTGAAACAGACAATTGACCGCGACATAAAAGTGGAAGTAAAGAATGACCAGATAGAAATATCCAGGCCCACTGATCAAATACGCCACCGGTCCATGCATGGTTTATACCGTTCCCTGATGTCCAATATGGTTAAAGGAGTTTCTGACGGGTATAAAAGGCAACTGGAACTGATTGGGGTCGGTTTTAAAGCATCCAATCAGGGCAACCTGCTGGATCTTGCGCTCGGTTTTTCGCACAATATCATTTTCGAGGTTCCAAAGGAATTGAAAGTGGTTACCGCGCAGGAAAAAGGAGAAAACCCGAAAATTATTCTGGAAGGAAGCGACAAGCAGCTGATTGGCCAGGTAGCGGCCAAGATCCGTGGCCTTCGTAAACCGGAACCTTACAAGGGTAAGGGGGTTCGGTATACGGGTGAAGTGGTTCGTAAAAAAGCAGGTAAGGCGGCGGGCAAATAATTTTCAAATTTTCAAATTGAGATAATGGAAACTTTATTAAAGAGACAGAAAATCAGGTACCGGATCCGCAAGAAAGTTTCCGGAACAGCAGATGATGCCCCGGTTGTCTGTTTTCAGAAGCAACAATGAGATCTATGTTCAGCTGATTGATGACCTGCAGGGAAGAACCCTGGCTTCTGCTTCATCCCGCGATAAGGATATTGCTGCGCAGAAAGTTACCAAAACGGAAAAAAGCAAACTGGTGGGCGCATCCATTGCCCGCAAGGCAAAAGAACTGGGTATCGAGAAAGCGGTATTTGACCGCGGCGGCAATCTGTATCACGGAAGGGTAAAGGCTGTGGCCGAATCAGCCCGTGAAGGCGGATTGCAGTTTTAAAATGAACAAAAAGTTTATTCGTAAATAATTATCATGTCAACAACGAAAGTAGTTTCAAAGATCAAGGCCGGCGACCTGGAATTAAAAGAGAAAGTAGTTTCCATCAACCGCGTGGTGAAGACCACGAAGGGTGGACGTGCTTTTAGTTTTTCTGCGCTGGTTGTGGTAGGCAATGAAGCTGGTGTAGTAGGTCATGGTCTGGGCAAGGCCAAAGAGGTTCAGGAGGCGATTACAAAGGGAATCGAGGACGCAAAGAAAAACCTCATCCGGGTTCCGGTTATGCATGGAACCATTCCTCATGACCAACTGGCCAAAGAAGGCGCCGCAAAAGTACTGATCAAGCCAGCGGCACATGGTACCGGAGTAATTGCCGGAGGCAGCATGCGGGCAGTTCTGGAGAGTGCAGGCATCACGGATGTGCTGGCAAAATCGCTGGGTTCTGCTAATCCGCACAATGTGGTAAAAGCAACTTTCAAAGCGCTCACCATGCTCAGGGAACCGATCCAGGTATCCAGAACGAGAAATTTGTCTTTGAAAAAGGTATTCAACGGATAGACCGGAGAAATGATATTGTTATGGTAAATCCCACCGGCTGGAAAATTATAAAAACGTGCAGATGAAAAAGATCAGGATTACTCAAATAAAAAGCGGCATTGACCGGTCAGAACGCCAAAAGCTGACGCTGAAGGCGCTTGGGTTAAAAAAAATGCATAGCAGCAGGGAAGTCGAGGCTACGCCCCAGATATTGGGTATGGTCCGCGCAGTGGATCACCTGCTGAAAGTTGAAGAGGTAAATTAATTTGAAATGCTTCGCCGGTCGCTGAAGTTATAGCGAAAGCCACCGAAACGAACGGGGATGATAACGCGGAATTTGAAAATGCTTTCCGATATTATCCCGAATTAGTTTCCAAATTTTCGAATTCTCAAATTTTCAAATTGCTCAAATGAACTTACATACCATCAAGCCGGCAAAGGGCGCAACACATAAGGAAAAAAGACTGGGTCGCGGCGAGGCCTCCGGTAAAGGGGGAACTTCAACCAAGGGGAATAAAGGTGGACAAAGCCGGGCTGGTTACCAGCGTAAAATGGCTCATGAAGGGGGGCAGATGCCAATTCAGCGCAGACTGCCAAAACGTGGGTTTAAAAATCCGCACCGGGTATCTTATAAGGTATTCAACCTTTCCCAGATTGAACAACTCGCTGAAAAATATGATATTAAGGAAGTTTCTGTCGAGAACCTCTATGCCAGCGGCCTCATTTCCAGGCTGGATCTGGTGAAGATACTGGGCAACGGAGAACTGAAATCCAAACTCACTTTCAAGGTAAATGCCGTAAGCGGCAAGGCCAAAGAAGCCATTGAAACTGCGGGCGGTTCGGTAGAAATCATAAAATAGTTTTATGTAACTTGCACAGACGCATTCCGGTGCGTCTTTTTTGTTGAGGCGGTTATAAAATAATTCCGAAAGCACGTGAAGAAACTTATTGAGACATTAAAAAATATATGGGGTATTGCTGAACTGAGAAGCAAGATCATATTAACGCTTACCCTGTTACTGATTTATCGCTTCGGTACTTTTATTGTACTGCCGGGAATAGACCCTAACAAACTGAGCAGCCTCAGCGGCGCAAAATCAGGCGCTCTCGGTTTGATCGATGCATTTTCGGGTGGTGCTTTTTCCCAGGCTTCTGTCCTGGCGCTCGGCATCATGCCCTATATATCAGCCTCTATCTTCATGCAGCTGGCGGGTATCCTGATTCCGCAGTTTCAAAAAATTCAGAAAGATGGGGAAAGCGGAAGAAATAAGATTAACCAGTGGACCCGCTACCTGACTGTAATTGTAACTTTCGCACAGGCTTATGCATATGTTTCTTACCTGAGATCCATGGGGCATGATGCGATTATTGAAAGCTTCAGTCCTTATTTCTGGGTAACTACGCCCATTTTGCTTACTGCCGGTACCTTATTCGTTATGTGGCTTGGTGAAAAGATCACCGATAAAGGTTTAGGGAACGGAACTTCCATTATCATCATGATCGGGATCCTTGCCCGTTTCCCGAGTTCTATGCGAAATGAATTCCTGGCCAAGTCGGCCATGGGCAGCGGCGGTATCCTCATTTTTGTAATTGAAGTAGCCGTGATGGTTGCTGTTATCCTGGGATTGATTGTCCTGATCCAGGGCGTGAGAAAAGTCCCGGTCAACTATGCCAAACAGATTGTAGGAAACCGGCAGTTCGGTGGAGCAAGACAATTCCTTCCACTTAAGGTGAATGCTGCCGGTGTAATGCCCATCATTTTTGCACAGGCTATCATGTTCCTTCCCACCCTGATTTCTTATACCAGTTTTGAAAATAAAGAAGGTATTTCCAGAATATTCTCCGATCCCCGGAATCCGGTACATATGATTTTTTATGGAGTCGTGGTCATCGGATTTACTTTTCTTTATACATCCCTTATTTTTAATCCGAAGCAGGTCGCAGATGACCTGAAGCGGAATAATGGTTTTGTCCCCGGTGTAAAACCCGGACAGCCTACCGCGGATTTTATCGGTTCTGTGATGGATAAGATAACACTTCCGGGCGCCATCCTGCTTGCCGTTGTGGGTATTCTTCCCGGCTTTGCCGAAAGAGCAGGTGTTACCAATGGATTTGCCTCATTTTACGGAGGAACATCCCTGCTCATTATGGTGGCCGTAATTCTCGACACCCTGCAGCAGATCGAGACCCAATTGCTGATGCGACAGTACGACGGACTGATGAAATCCGGTCGTATCCAGGGCCGGCAGTCGGTAACCAACGCGATAATCTAGGATGATCTATTACAAAACAAAAGCGGAAGTTGAACTGGCCAGGGAAAGTTGTTTGCTGGTAAGTCAGACCCTTACGGAAACAGCAAAAATCTTAAAGCCGGGAATCACCAGTTTGTTTTTAGATCAGTTCATTGGAAATTATATCCGGGATCAGGGCGCTGTTCCATCCTTCCTGAACTATAATGGATTTCCTTTTAATTCCTGCATTTCAATAAATGACGTGGTGGTCCATGGATTCGCCAATGACAAGGAATTGAAAGATGGCGATATCATCTCGATTGACATCGGGGTATTCAAAAACGGATTCCACGGAGATCATGCCTATACATTTGCCATCGGCGATCCGGGTGCAGCTATTGCGCAGTTGATCCGGGTTACCAAAGAATCCCTTTATAAGGGAATCGATAAGGCGGTTGCCGGTAACCGGGTCGGCGACATCTCGTTTGCCATTCAGGAGCATACGGAAAGAAAATATGGCTATGGCGTGGTTCGTGAACTGGTTGGCCATGGACTGGGAAGAAAACTGCATGAAGAACCGCAGGTACCCAACTATGGGAGACGGGGTTCGGGAATAAAAATGAAAGAAGGACTGATTCTCGCTATCGAACCGATGATCAATTTAGGGAAACGGGATGTATATACGGAAGATGATGGCTGGACGGTCAGAACCCTTGATCACAGTGTTTCAGTGCATTTCGAACACGACGTGTGCATTCAGAAAAATAAAGCGGATATTCTTTCGGATTATTCGCCGATAGAAACAGCAGAAAGAAATAATCCGGCGCTTTTCACAACCCTCTGAGCGGATATGATCCGAATGCTTCAACACTGATATTTGAGTCCCACATCGTTTTATTGCAGGTATTATCAGGCGCTTACTCCAAAATCCCGGAGGGCATCATTCAAACTCGTTTTTAAATCCGTTGAAGGTTTACGCTGGCCGATGATCAGCGCACAATTGACAGCGTATTCGCCCGCCGGGAATTTTTTGGGATAGGCGCCGGGAATCACGACACTGCGGGCAGGAACCCGCCCTTTATATTCAACCGGCGAAGAACCGCTTACATCAATGATTTTTGTACTCTGGGTCAGTACCACGTTCGCGCCCAGGACCGCTTCCTTTTCCACTCTTACGCCTTCCACCACAATACTTCTCGAACCGATAAAGCATCCATCTTCAATGATCACGGGAGCGGCCTGTAAGGGCTCTAATACGCCTCCGATACCTACTCCGCCACTCAGGTGCACACTTTTGCCGATTTGGGCACAGCTGCCCACGGTTGCCCAGGTATCCACCATGCTGCCTTCGTCTACATAAGCTCCGATATTCACATAACTCGGCATCAGTACAACCGTTTTCGCCAGGTAGGCGCCATAACGGGCAACCGCATGCGGAACGGCCCGAACCCCTAAGGAAGCATAATCTTTTTTCAATGCCATCTTATCATAAAATTCAAAAGGTTCCAAAGACCAGGTCTGCATCTGACGGATTCCGAAATACATCAGGATGGCCTGCTTCACCCATTCATTCACGACCCAGCCGTCATTGGTTGGGGATGCAACACGCAGCCGCCCTTTGTCAGTTTCTTCTATTACGGATTCCACCGCTTTTTTATACCGGTCTTCCTTTAATAAATCCCTGTTATTCCAGGCTTCTTCAATAAGAGATTTAAGGTCCATTCTGAATTTTTTGCAAACATACAGGTGAAGGGGCAAAGTTCTCCTATTTTTGATAAAGCTTACTATGGAATTTGAAAATGATATCGTTCATTGCCTGGAGAAACTGCGTAGCGGTGGAACCATTCTTTATCCAACGGATACGATTTGGGGAGTCGGCTGCGATGCAACGAATCCGGCGGCGGTAAAGAAAATATACGAAATAAAGCAACGCCCCGAATCCAAATCACTGATCGTATTACTGGCGGATCTTCGGGATATTAATAAGTATGTCAGCCTGCCGGAACCCTATATTTTCGATTATCTGCGGAAGACGATTCGTCCTACAACCGTTGTTTATGAAGGGGCGGTTGGCCTGGCGGAAAATCTGATTGCCGCGGATGGTAGTATTGCCATCAGAGTTGTGAAAGAGGATTTCTGTAAACACCTGATCAAAAGATTTGGAAGGCCCATTGTATCCACTTCTGCAAACATTTCCGGCAAAGAAGCGCCTGCTAATTTTAACGATATTTCCCTTGAAATCAGGAAGGCGGTGAACTATGTTGTTGAATATCGTCAGTCAGACGAAGAGCCCGCCAGTGCTTCAACCGTGGTCCGTTTCAATAACCGCGGGGAATTGCAGGTCCTGAGAAAATGAACCGCTGATGCACAAAGTTGTCTTGACTACCTCAAACAATTATTAAATTCGTCGCAGGAACCAATGCCCCCGCCGTCCGGGTCGGGAGGCACTATGAAACAGATTAACCAATTGTATTCCTAAAATATTTTTATATCGCACTTGCAAAAATTCCTGATCATACAAACGGCCTTTATTGGCGACGTGGTACTCGCTACCCCGCTCATTGAAAAGTTGCATGCTGTTTTTCCGCAGGCACAGATAGATTTCCTTCTGAGAAAAGGGAATGAAACGCTGCTTTTAAATCATCCTTTTCTGCATGAAGTGCTGATCTGGGACAAAAAAAAGCGAAAACTGCAGAATCTTTTCCGACTCATCTGTCAAATCCGCAAAAACAGATACGATAAAGTGATCAACCTGCAGCGTTTTGCAGCTACCGGTCTCCTAACGGTTTTCTCTGCTGCGAAGGAAACCATCGGGTTTGACAAAAATCCCTTTGGCTTCTTGTTCTCAAAAAAAATTCCTCATGTCGTGGGAGAACGAATAAACCTGCATGAAACGGAACGTAATCTTGAACTTATCCGGCATTTTACGGATCCATCGTATTTCCGGCCGGCGCTATATCCCTCCGAAAGTGATTTCGATTTCATTAAAGCCTTTAACTCCGGGAAATTCATTACCGTGAGTCCTGCATCCGTATGGTTCACCAAGCAATATCCGGCTGAACAGTGGGTTTCTTTTATAAGAAATATTCCCTTCGGATACCGGATATTGTTGCTGGGAGGACCCGGCGATGTGGTGGTTTGCGAGTCAATCCGGGAATCAGCAACCCGGGAATGGGTAAAAGCAGGAGAAAGCCAAATTGCAAAAGAGGCTGATCACGCGGATAATCGCCGAGGACATGTGGAAGAAGCTTCCGTCCGGAAAAAAAGTGGAATCAATCAAATTGAAATACTGGCCGGGAAATTAACCTTTCTTCAATCTGCAGCCCTGATGCAGGCTGCCACCATGAACTATGTAAACGATTCCGCCCCAATGCATTTTGCCTCGGCGATGAACGCGCCGGTAACGGCGGTTTATTGTTCAACGGTGCCGGAATTTGGTTTCGGTCCATTATCGGATATCCGCTTTATTGTTCAGCATACGGAACCTTTGTATTGCAGACCCTGCGGATTGCATGGATATAAAGAATGCCCCGAAACGCATTTTCGGTGCGCAAAGGAAATCCGGAATGATCAGTTATTAAATACCCTTCCCTGACCGCGGATTCCTTGCTGCTCCATACTGATTGATTTACCTTTGCCCCCATGCAAATTTCCTGCACAGAAAATGAATTATTGCTTTTCCGTAAAATCGCAGAAGCAGCTGCAGGATTGCAGGTGGAAGCCTATGTGATCGGAGGATTTGTGCGGGATAAACTGATTGGCAGGCCCACCAATGATGCAGATATTGTATGTGTGGGAAATGCGATTGAACTGGCGCATCAGGTAGCGGCGTCCTTCTCGCCCAAACCAGTCGTTTCTTTTTTTAAGAATTTCGGAACCGCACATATCAATGTGCCGGATCCTGGTTCGGCTACTGGCATACTGGATGTGGAATTTGTAGGGGCTCGGAAAGAAAGTTACCGGCCTGCCTCGCGTAAGCCGGAAGTAACGATTGGTACGCTGGAAGACGATCAGAAAAGACGGGATTTTACCATCAATGCCCTGGCTATCAGTTTGAACGAAGATAATTACGGACTCCTCATAGATCCATTTAACGGATTGAAAGACATTCAAGAGAAGAGAATCCAGACACCCGGCAATCCGGTCAGCACTTTCAGCGATGACCCGCTGCGGATGTTGAGGGCCATCCGGTTTGCTTCCCAACTGGCGTTTACTATTGATCTGGCAACTTTTGATGCCATTGCGGAGGATGCGCCGCGCATCCGGATCATTTCACAGGAACGGATAACCGAAGAAATCAATAAAATCATCTGTTCTCCGAAACCTTCGATTGGATTCGAACTTCTTTATAAGTCCGGGCTGCTGGAAATCATTTTTCCAAAAATGACGGCGCTGGCGGGTGCGGAATATATCGACGGCCTCGGACACAAAGACAATTTTTATCACACCCTGCAGGTGCTGGATAACATTTCCGTGAACAGCAATGACCTCTGGCTTCGCTGGGCAGCTATTTTGCATGATATCGGGAAACCGGCAACCAAACGGTTCGAGAAAGGCCATGGGTGGACTTTTCACGGTCATGAAGTGGTGGGTGGCCGGATGGTCCCCAAAATTTTTGACCGGTTTAAGCTTCCGTTAAATGAGAAAATGCGGTTTGTGCGTAAAATGGTGGAATTGCATCTGCGCCCGATCAGCCTGACGAAAGAAAATATTACAGATTCTGCCATCCGCCGGCTTTTATTTGACGCCGGGGAAGATATCGATTCCCTCATGATGCTTTGTGAAGCCGATATCACCTCAAAAAACAAACAAAAGGTTAAAAAATATCTGGAGAATTTTGAACTTGTCCGCTCCAGGCTGGCAGTAGTTGAAGAGAAGGACCGGATCCGCAGCTGGCAGCCGCCGGTATCGGGGGAAATGATCATGGAAATTTTCGGGATCAAACCATCAAGGCAGGTGGGAGATCTGAAAAATATGATCCGGGAGGCGATTCTGGAAGGAGAGATAGAGAATTCCTATGAGGCGGCTTATCGCTTTATGCTGGAAAAGGCGGCTGCAATGGACCTGAAACCGGTAAAATAGGCACATTCGCCCCATTTCCTACGAAAAATAAAGCTGGCCATTAATTTGATGGTTTATTTTATTTTTGAATCACCTAAAGGAACAATATGGCAGTATTAAAATTCAGGATTTATTTTGAGGAGGACGACAGTGTATACAGGGACGTGGTGGTGAAACATAACCAGCGTTTTCTTCAACTTCATGAAGGGGTTTTAAAAGCCTATGAATTTGACAATAAGCATCAGGCCACTTTTTTCCGGAGTAATGATCATTGGCAAAGAGGCAGGGAAATTTCGCTGGAGAAATATGACAGGGAATACAAGGTCGCTCCCCTAATCATGTCGGAAACCCCGATTGGTTCCGAGATCAAAGATCCTAATCAAAAGTTTGTTTATCTCTATGATTTTGTAAAAAACTGGACCTTCCTGGTAGAACTGATCCATGTTTCCAAAGAAGAAAACAGCAAGCTGGAATATCCCGCCGTTACTAAAACGGAAGGCATTGCCCCTTCGCAATATGGAACGCGCGGACTGGTTGGAGATAAACTGGCTGAGGTGGAAGAAAAATATGATCTGGGCCGGGGTGCAGAGGGATTTGGAGTGGAGGGAGAAGAAACAGGTGATCCGGGAGATGAAGACGCCGGCCCTGAAGAAGAACCGGAAGAACCGGGCATTGAATGATGGACGCTAAAACCGTCATCATCATCACGGGCCCGACGGCTGCCGGAAAAACGGCTTTGTCGCTGGCTGTCGCCCGTCAATTTCAAACGTCCATTATTTCTGCAGACTCCCGTCAGTGCTACCGGGAACTGAATATTGGGGTTGCAAAACCATCTGCGGAGGCGTTGCAGGAAATAAGGCATGAATTCATTAATTCCCATTCCATTCAGGAAGAAGTAAATGCAGCCTTGTTTGAGGAGCTTGCCCTGCAATGGGTAAATGAAATATTCAGGGATCACGATGTAGTGGTAATGGTTGGGGGTACCGGTTTATACCTCAAAGCCTTTTGTGAAGGGATGGACCCTGTGCCACCGGCAGATGAGCAAATCAGAACGGGGATCCGGGAGAAATTTAAACAGAACGGATTGCCATGGTTACAGCAGCAGATCAGCTTAAAGGATCCGGAATTTGATAAATCGGGCGAAACAAAAAATCCGCAAAGGATGATGCGGGCGCTGGAAGTCATGGAAAGCACCGGCCGGTCTGTTCTCTCCTTTAGAAACATGCCTAAAAAGAGCCGGCCCTTCCGCGTAATCAGTTTTGGACTGCAGATTCCAAAAGATATTTTATACCGGCGGATCGATGACCGGGTTGATTTGATGATGGAATCCGGATTGCTGGAAGAAGTTCGTTCATTGCTTCCTTTTCAGGAACTGAATGCATTGCAGACTGTCGGATATTCAGAGTTGTTTGACTATCTGAATGGGAACTCCGCTTTGCCGGATGCCATTTCAAAGATTAAACAGCATACAAAAAATTACGCAAAACGACAGATGACCTGGTTTAAGAAAAACCCCACCATACGCTGGACAGAGAAAAATTCATTGCGGGAAATCCTTGATCAATACCGGAGTGAATCATTATCCGGATGATTAGAATTTAATACCAACCGTAAGAATGATATTGCCGGAATTTTGATTGGTTGTTGCATAAATATTATCCTTATCGCTTAATCGGTAAGGAAAGCTCGCGTCTTTCTGAAAGCTTTCCACGTAGGTAAGGTCAACAAAAATACCATGATTGCGATAGCCAAGCCCTCCGCCGACCGTTGCACGGCTGGCCTTAATGTCTGATCCCGCATAAGGACTCAGTGAATAGGATCCCCCAGCCCGTACGGCCAGCGCATTAAATTTCATTTCTCCGCCAAGCCTGAAATTGAAGCTGTTTTTATAGTAACTTTTAACGGTGCTGTTTAGTCCGTCGTAATAACTATTGTCGGAGGATGTATAATAACCATCATAATCGGATGGAAGACTGAAGCGCGGACTTTTGTTTGTGATATATTCAATATCGCCGGTAATGAAGCCCTGGCGGCTCGTGGCATCTGTTCCGGTTCCAAATACATAAGAGCCGCTTGCCAAAAAATGCCAGGGTGAGGAAAGATCATATCGTAAGCTATTCCCACCACCGCTGTTATTATCCATAATGGCCGAACTGGTGGAATCCGGATGGTGATAACCTTCCGCATCCGAAAATAACGTGGCATCCACACGGTCTGTGAGCGAGTATAAGGTCGGACTATGCACTGCCAGCCCGAAGCGCCAGGAGGCATTCGGCCGGAAAATGGCGCCCAGCTTGATATTCACACCTGCGCCTTTGGAAGAATAAGATTCCCTGTAAGTGTAGGAATTAAAATCATTATTCGTATTTCCGCTGAGATCCGTTTCGGTATACTGCTGATCACGCTGATAATTTACAATCGGGATTCCGACAGAGGCACCCAGATACCATTTATCACGCGTGCTGGAAGCGAATCCGAAAGCCAGCTCGGTAATGCCGCCGGAAGTCCTGATATCGTTGAGCTGGTAGAGTTGGCCGCCTTCTGCCAGTACTTTTTGCGGCTGTGCAATTACCTGCGTGATGCCTCCGATAGTAGCCGTATCCACTAAATAGGTATAAAGGGCCATCCGGGTTCCGTAAGAAAGTGAAATGCCGGGCTGAGTCAGCGCATCATCGATAGAGAGGCCCGAATAGGCATACTCTTCAGCATAAGCTTCCGCAGCAGAAGAATAATCATTCTTTCCGCTATAACGGACATGGCCGTTGAAATCAGCACTCCGGTTAATGGCAAAACTGAAAGCCGTGCTTTTATCCGGAGCGGTTGCCCTTCCCAGTACCAGTCCGGATGTACCCAGGGTAAACTGATTCTTACCAGGTCCGGTTTCATTCTGCGATAAATACGCGCTTTTGGTCTTCGAAAAACCAAAAGCGGGACTGAGTAAAAATTCGCTGGTTTTATAGAACCCAAGCCCGGCAGGATTGACAAAATTCGAGGAAATATCCCCGCCCAGTGAGCCCATAGCGCCACCGATGGCCTGTTCCCGTGCTGTCCCGGAAGGATTGGTATAAGATAGGCGCAAAGCATCTTCAGGTAACTGCGCCTGCGAAAGAAAGGAGAAAAGAAGCGGGCCCAGAAATAAAAAACGTTTCATCATAATTAATGGAATTACCTGCCCGGGCGTACTCCGCCGCCACCGCCCCTGGAACCACCACCTCCGCTGTTTCCGCCTCCAAAATTAGAAGGGGCGGTACGTACAGGTTGGGTATTGTTGACCTGTGGCCGGTTATAAGTCGGCCGGTTGTAATTATTATTCCGATCGTTATTGGTGGTATTATAATTCGACGAACGACGAACCGGCGCAGAATTATTTACTCTCGTGTTACCATTATAAAACCGGTTGGTACTGTTTGGCCGGTTGTTATAGGACCTGTTCTGATAACTTGCCGGATTGAATGTACTCAGCCGGGTATAGGCGGGTGAATTGAAATTTTTGCCGTTGATGACGGTAATGCCACCATAGTAAGGATTGTAATAATTGTTCCAGGCGTAATAGCTGTTCCAGTAGCTGAAAGGACTATAGTAGCCGAAACCACCCATCATCCAGGGGCTGTATCCGAATCCGAGGCCTAAGCCAATATTGTAGGAATAAGGACTGGCATAGCCAAGCGGAGAATAACCGCCGTAATAATCGGAATTGTAATCGTCGAAATACGACCAGCGGTCCGGATCCTGCACGCGCATTCTTACATAATTTTCATTCGGCGCGCTGTAATAATCATCGCTGTTATTGCCGGACGTAGCAGCTGCTTCATCAGCCGGAACGCCGGGTGAGTAATAGACATCATCCGGGGTCGGACTGGTTCTGTAAACTGAACAACTGGTTAATGAAACCAGTGCGATGAAAACCAGTGTATATAAATGTCTCATGGTGAAAGCTTTTGGATGATTCAATCTTAAGTTACTACTTTTGCGCGTCTAAACAAAGTTACATAATTATTTGCCCGGAATATAATTTTTCAGGGGCCGGAAACTGTTAAAAGCCGTAGCCGGAAACTCCTTAATTCCGGTTTTTTCATTTTTGTATGAGTAAAGAAATTACAAGCCGCCAAACCGATTATTCACAATGGTATAATGACCTGGTTCTGAAAGGTGAACTGGCCGATTATTCAGCTGTAAGGGGTTGTATGGTGATCAGGCCTTATGGTTTTGCGCTTATGGGAAAATATGCGGGATACCCTGGATCAGATGTTTAAGGATACAGGACATGTAAATGCCTATTTCCCTTTATTTATTCCGAAAAGTTTTCTGAGCCGCGAAGCAGCTCATGTGGAAGGGTTTGCAAAAGAATGCGCAGTGGTAACCCATTACCGCCTGAAGAATGATCCGGAAGGCAACGGCATCATCGTTGATCCGGAAGCAAAGCTGGAGGAAGAACTGATCGTTCGGCCCACCAGCGAAACCATCATCTGGAATACTTACAAAACCTGGATACAATCTTACCGCGATCTTCCCCTGCTGATTAATCAATGGGCAAATGTGGTGCGCTGGGAAATGCGTACCCGGCTTTTCCTGCGCACTACCGAATTTCTCTGGCAGGAAGGACATACTGCCCACGCCACTGCAGAAGAAGCGATTGAAGAAACCCGGCAAATGCTGAATATGTATGCCGATTTTGCGGAGAATTATATGGCCCTGCCGGTGATTAAAGGAGTGAAAACGGCAGCGGAACGTTTTGCCGGCGCTGTAGATACTTATTGTATTGAAGCCCTGATGCAGGACGGTAAGGCATTGCAGGCAGGCACTTCTCATTTCCTCGGACAAAATTTTGCCAAAGCCTTTGATGTAAAATTCTCCGATAAGGAAAACAAGCTGGATTATGTATGGGCAACCAGCTGGGGCGTCAGTACGCGGTTGGTGGGAGCACTGGTGATGGCGCACAGCGACGATGACGGCCTGATCCTGCCGCCAAAAATTGCTCCTATTCAGGTGGTGATCGTTCCGATCTACAAGGGAGATGAACAGAAAGAACAATTAGAGGCTAAAGGAAAGGAACTGACCACTCTTTTTAAGAAAGCGGGGATCCGGGTAAAATTTGATTACAGTGACAATAACCGGCCGGGTGGAAATTTGCCGAATATGAACTGAAAGGGGTTCCGGTGCGCATTGCCATGGGACTGAGGGACCTGGAAAATAAAACGGTGGAAGTAGTCAGGCGCGATAAAAAAGAAAAAACCAGTATTCCGGTTGAAGGCCTGGTGGAAAAGATTGAGAACCTCCTGCAGGAAATTCAGCAGCAGATGTATCAGAAAGCCCTGAATTTCCGCCAGCAGCACATCAGTCCTGCAAACAGTTGGGAGGAATTTGTACGGCTGCTGGATGAGAAAGGAGGTTTTGTTTCCGCCCACTGGGATGGAACCCCCGAAACTGAAGAATTGATCAAAGAAAAAACGAAGGCTACGATCCGTTGCATTCCATTGAATAATCCGCAGGAAAACGGGGTTTGTATTCTTTCGGGGAAACCGAGCCGGGAAAGAGTACTGTTTGCCCGGGCTTATTGATTATCAGACGGGAACGCCGGTTTCTCTTGGTTCTTTGTGGGAATTTTCTTTAATTGTGTACCTAAAACATTTCCAACATGGATCAGGAAACCCCCTCAACCAACCTGTTTGATCTGCAGCTGGATCAGCAGACTATCACTTATTTAGGAGAGGCTGCCCGCTGGGCAAGATTTCTTGCCATTATCGGATTTGTAGGAGCCGGGATTATGGTGCTGGTAGGATTATTCCTGGGTTCTTTTATGTCCTCCGCATTCAGCAGTATGGGAGGAGGTGCTTCCATGCTTGGTGGCGGATTCTTCGCATTTCTTTACGTTGTTATCGCATTGTTGGTTTTTTTCCCGTCACTTTATCTTTATCATTTTGGTTCCAAAATGCGGGTTGCGCTTCGCAGTAACGATCAGGAATTGCTGATTAATTCTTTTAAGAATCTGAAATCCTATTTGAAATTTTACGGAATCATGGCCATTATATGCCTGGGGTTGTATGCGCTGGCCCTGGTCGCTGCCATTGTCGGAGCTGCCGTGGGGCGCTGATTTTCAGGAAGAAGTATAAAAATTATAATCCTTGAGTAAAGTTTCGAGGAATTCAAGCGGATCCTGATCCGTTTGCATGGATAATTTTGATTTTATTCTTTCCCCGATACGGAAGGCAATTTCGTGATTGTTGTTTTTTTTAACCGCTTCTATAATTCTTTTTAGTGAATTCAGATCTTTATCGCTCATCCGCATCACTTCCGGATACCTTGGTTTATAACCCGCCTCTACTTCTGTAAAAACGGTGTCCTGCCAGGAAGTTCTGCTCCGGGTGAAAATAACAATGGTCCCGGCAATAATATCTCCGATACGCTGGGATTTATGAGACATGATCACGCAGCCCATGCCCGAAAAAGTTAGGATACTGCAGTACCAGGGTAATGCTCCGGTGAAAATGGCTCCGAAGATCCAGACAGGGAAATCAACCGTTCTGAAAACCCAGCGCAGGATATACTGACTAACTGTTGCCTGTCCGCCTTCCAGCGTGATGACCCGGATCCCCAGTAATTTTTTTCCGACCGTTTGGCCATTGGTTAGTATTTCCATTACCGGATAATACAGCAATACGGGCAAACTGATCAATACCCAGAGCCATTCTGCGTTTGCTGCTTTTTTTTCGGGAAGAAACCCAAATAGTTTTGAGCACCCGTATCCGTACAGGATCATCAGCAATGTATCCATGCACCAGGCGAACATTCGCCTGTGAAAAGGGCTGATGGGAAAAGCAACTTCAATATTAAAACCGGTATCCAGTTTTACAAGATATAACGGAAAGTCCGAATGGGTTTATTTTTTATATTTATCAATAAATGTAAACCAATTGTGCGGGAAGGTCAATTCATACAGCAGAATATTGAGAAGTGGAAAACATATCAATACGAACCTACCACAGACCCAGATGAAATGGCCCAACGGTTTACCGAACTGGTCAATGACCTGGGATATTCCCGGACCTTTTATCCGCAGAGTAAGGTTACAGAATACCTGAACAGGCTGGCGTCGGGGATCTATCTGGGTATCTATAAAAATAAGAAGGAGGAATCTTCGCGGATCGTCCGTTTCTGGAAATCGGAATTGCCGCTCATTGTCCGGAAACATCACCGGGAATTGCTTTACTCCCTGATTATATTTCTGACTTTTGCCCTGATGGCCGCTTTCTCCGCTTCGCACGATCAGCATTTTGTAAGGGGCGTGCTGGGCGACCGCTATGTTGAAATGACGGAAGAAAATATTGCGAAAGGCGATCCTTTCGGGGTATATAAGAGTCAGGATGCCCTGTCGATGTTTCTCTGGATTGCCGTTCATAATATTCAGGTTGCCTTCCTCATTTTTGTTTCTGGAATTCTTGCCTGTCTCGGTACGGTTTGGTTTTTGTTTAAAAACGGCGTAATGCTGGGTTCATTTCAATATTATTTTTTTGCGAAGGGGCTCGGATGGAAATCGGTACTGGTGATCTGGATACATGGCACGCTGGAGATCTCTTCTTTTATCATCGCAGGCGCTGCAGGTATCCTGTTGGGCAAAAGCCTGCTTTTTCCCGGAACCTACAAAAGGCTGCCCTCTTTGAAACAGGGTGCAAAAGATGGCGTGAAACTGATGATCGGTCTGGTGCCTTTCTTTATCCTGGCTGCATTCCTGGAAGGATTTGTTACCCGCTATTCCGGTATGCCGGTCTGGCTCAGCCTGTTTATCCTGATCGGCTCACTCGTATTTATTATTTGGTATTTTATTTTTTATCCTGTCCGGATGAGCCGGAAATTTTCGATTCCTGAACTTTTAAAATCCTGAGCCTCTGGCGATCCGGTATGTTCAAATTTCTGACCATCTCTTTATTAGTTTTATGCTGTTATTTGCTTTGCATGGAAACAGTTTTCTGTCAGACCGACAGTATCGGAACAGATATTCACATACCCGTCGCGGACAGCTTTGCCGTTTCCCGAAGTTTACGGAAAGTCCCGGACAGCCGCGTTGCAGCCTATCAGCAGAACCCGGATTTTGCTTATGCCAATGATTCCGCTTATTGGAAGATTATTCCGGAGAAGAATCCTGAATGGAGCGACCATTTATTTAAATTTTTATTCAGCAAGGCTTTCCGGATTTCTCTTTTCCTTTTATTCCTGCTGTTCCTGAGCTACGGAATTTACCGGTTGGCGAAAGAGAATTCTTTTACCTGGTTCAACCGGCGTCAGAAACCGGTTCAGCATCCGGATTCAATGCAGGATCCTGCGGATATTGCCGAAACCGACCTGGAGGAAGCGATAAGAAAATACAGTGAAACCGGAAATTACAGAATGGCCATCCGGTATATGTATTTAAGAATGATCCGCTTCGCAGCTGAAAAGAAAGCGACCGGATTCCGGGCTTCCGCCACCAATGCCGACATGGTGCGGGCATTTCAGGATCCGCAGCAGGCGGGAGATTTCCGTTTTCTGGCTACAGCCTACGAATATATTTTTTATGGCGGATTTATCCCTAACAGCGAACAGTTTGATTTATTACAGAATAAATTCAACCGCTTTCAACAAAGCCTGGAGCATTGAGATTAATTTCCACGACATATCATTTTTATTTTCTGCCTACCGGTACTCGGTACGTGCATCTCCTGTACCAGGCAAAAGACATTGAACAAGTATGTCAGCCTCTGGCGTAAAGACAAAATACCCTATGGCAGTTTTTATGCATTTGAGAATCTTTCATCCCTTTTCCCGAACGCTTCGATTCATACTAATGCAGTTTCTCCGAAGACTTTTTATTATGATGCAGTAAATGCAAACGACAGCGGATCAGATCTGAAATCTTATATTATCATCAGTCCCTCGGTGATTCCCGAACAGGATGAAGTAGAGTCTATGATTAATTTTGCCGGTTCGGGCCATCAGCTATTCATCTCCGCCATCCATATCGGGAATAATTTACTGAAGGCCCTTCACTTAAACTAAGCGATTCCCTGTCGCGGGGTTATAACGACAGCCTGCAACTGAGTCTTTACAAACCGGTGGGACATGATTCAGTAAATTATATTTATCCGGGATATTGTCTGGATTCTTATTTTGTTTCCCTGGACACTGCCCATACGCAGGTATTGGGAAGGAATTACCTGGGGAAACCTGATTTTATCCGGATTGCTTATCGTCATGGAGGTTCGGTTTTTATTCATCTGGCGCCGATGGCGTTCTCCAATTTTTTTTTACTGCATAAAAAGAACAAAACTTATTATGACTTTACCCTGTCTTATCTTCCCAAAATGACCAGTGAAGTGCTTTGGGATGATTATTTCAGATACAGGACAACAGGAGATTTTTCCGCCCTGAACTTTATGCTCAGTAACCGTGCGCTCCGGTGGGCTTTCTGGTTGACCATCGCCTTATTTTCGCTTCTGTATTTGTTTGAATCCAAAAGAAAGCAACGGGCGATCCGGAACATCCCCCGCTCCCGGAAATGCTTCCGTGGATTTTGTAAAAACAGTAGGTCGCTTATATCTTCAGCAAAAAAACAATCAGAACCTGGCAATGAAAATGATTGCTGCATTCCTGGAACAGGTGCGATCCGCATACCATATCCCAACGACCGAACTGAATGATGAATTTTCAGGGAAGCTGGCAATTCGCAGCGGAAGAAGCACCGCAGAAATCCGGAGTCTGGTCAGTGCGATTCATGAATCCCGGATGCAAATGGAAATGTCCGATGCGACAATTGATGAGCCTTCAGCAACAAATGGAACTTTTTAATAAATCCTAATCATGACGATGGAAGAAAATTTATTTCCCGAAAGAACGGACCTGCAGGAATTCAGGGAAACCCTGGACAGATTAAAGGCAGAGATCGGAAAAGTTATTGTCGGGCAGGAACAAATGATTGAATTACTCATTGCCGGAATGCTGGCAGACGGACATATATTAATTGAAGGCGTGCCTGGCGTGGCCAAAACCCTTACGGCAAAATTATTGGCCCGGACCATCTCTGTCGGATTTTCCCGTATCCAGTTTACTCCGGATCTGATGCCGGGGGATGTTATCGGAACCTCTGTTTTTAATCCGAAAGAACTGCTCTTTCAATTCCGGCAGGGCCCTATTTTCAGTCATATTATATTGATAGATGAAATTAACCGGGCGCCGGCAAAAACGCAGGCTGCGCTTTTTGAAGTGATGGAAGAGCGTCAGGTGACTGTTGACGGGCAGACCATGAAAATGCAACAGCCTTTCCTGGTGCTGGCAACACAAAATCCCGTGGAGCAGGAGGGAACTTATCATTTACCGGAGGCTCAGCTCGACCGGTTCCTGTTTAAGATCAATGTGGATTATCCCAATGCGGAGGAAGAATTTCAGGTGGTCACGAAACACCATTTAGCAACGGAAATTTGCTGGAGGAACTGGTCGGCCCTGTTCTGAATGCATCGGTGATTGCTTCCCTGCGCAAGCAGGTCAGCGCCATTCATGTGGAAGAAAAACTGATTCGCTTTATTGTATCAGTGGTCAGTTCAACGCGCGAACATAAATCCATTTATCTCGGGGCATCTCCCCGGGCTTCCATTGGTATTCTTCAGGCATCCAAAGCCATCGCCGCCATGAACGGAAGGGATTTTGTTGTTCCGGAAGATATTCTGCATGTAACTCCTGCCGTACTCGACACCGGCTGGTGCTGACGCCGGAAAAGGAAATGGAAGGAGGCACACCGACGATGTTATCAGGGAAGTTATTCAGGCAGTGGAAATTCCAAGATAAGCATGAGCTGAATAAAACGATTTTATCTTTCACTTTTTTTCGGGAAACGGTTTTACTGGTTGCTGGCCTGGATTATATTATTATTTGTATTCTCTTACGGACTGCCCTTCCTGTTTGAAATTGCCCGGATTTTACTGATGCTGTTTTTGCCCGTGTGCTTGCTGGACTGGTTGATTTTATTTTTCAACAGAAAGTCTGTAACCGTTCAGCGGAATGTACCGGACCGTTTAAGCAACGGCGATGAAAACCATATTCAGCTGATCATAAAAAATGCCTATCCATTCCGGATATCGCTTCAGCTGATTGATGAACTTCCGGAACAATTGCAGATCCGGGATTTTCTGATCCGGGATTTTATTTTCCCGCAGGATGAAAAAATCATTCCCTATACCATACGTCCGAAAGAACGGGGAGAATATGTATTTCGGAGATATTCAGGCATTTGTAAAAAGCCCGTTGCGGCTGATTGTGCGCAGGAAAACCATTCCTGCAAAACAACACGTGAAAGTGTATCCCAGCTTTTTATTGCTGCGGAAGTTTGAATTCCTGGCGCACATTACTGATCCCGGCAATATTGGATTTAAACAGGTGAGAAAAACAGGCCACAGCCTGGAATTTGAAGAGATCAGGGAATATGTTGCCGGCGATGATATCCGGAGCATAAACTGGAAGGCTACGGGAAGAACGGGCGGCCAGCTCATGATCAATAATTATACGGACGAAAAGAGCCAGCAGGTTTATTGTATCATCGATAAGGGAAGGGTGATGAAGATGCCTTTTGAAGGTCTTACCCTGCTGGATTATGCTGTGCATGCCACGCTGATTATAAGTGGTGTTGCAATATCCCGTCAGGATAAGGCAGGCCTGATCACTTTTGCAGACAGGGCAGGTGATTTTATTCCGGCAAATCACCGCGCAACCCAGATGAACAGTATTATGAACGCCCTGTATAAACTGGAAACCCGTTTCCCGGAATCTGATTATGCTTTTTTGCATTCACTCATCAAAACCAGGATACCGCAGCGAAGCCTGCTGATTCTTTTTACGAATTTTGAATCCCTGAATTCCCTCAGCAGGCAATTACCCTATTTCCGGAATATTTCTAAAAAGCATTTGCTGCTGGTTGTTTTTTTTGAAAACACATCTCTTCAGGCGCTGGCTTCGGGCGATGCGGGAAATATCGAACGATTATATGAAAAAGTGATTGCCGAGAAATTTATACTGGAGAAAAAAGCGATTGTAAAGGAATTGCAACGGTATGGAATACCTGCATTATTAACGGCGCCGGAAAAGCTGACGGTGGATGTAATTAATAAATACCTGCAGATCAAGGCGCGTCGCGAAATTTGATTGCTTACATTTGACGGATATGGAAAATCCGTTTGAAGCCGGCCGGGTAATACTCATCAACAAACCACTGCACTGGACCTCGGCCGATGTGGTAAAAAAAATCAGAAACCTGGTGAAGGTGAAAGTGGTCATGCCGGAACACTCGATCCGCTCGCCACCGGATTGTTAATTCTCTGCACCGGGAAGTTTACCAAAAAGATCAGTGAATATATGAACCGGGAAAAAGAATATACGGGAACTTTTACGCTCGGGGCTACCACCGTATCCTACGATCTGGAAAACGAACCGGAAAATGTTAAGGATTTCTCGGGAGTATCCGATGCTCAGCTACAGCAAACCGCAAAATTATTTATCGGGGAAATCATGCAAATGCCACCGGCTTACTCGGCCATCAAAAAAGACGGCAAACGGGCATATGATCTGGCAAGACAGGGCAAATCGGTAATCCTGGAACCCAGAAAGATCAGTATCCGGGAATTTGAAATGTCTGCTGCACATTTACCGGTGATTGATTTCCGGGTGGTATGTTCTACCGGCACCTATATCCGGAGCCTGGCGCATGATGTGGGAGCAGCATTAGGTTGCGGCGCCTACCTGAGTAAGCTTTGCCGTACGCGTATTGGTGAGTACACTTTGGATGAAGCTCTGACGATGGAACAGGCAGTCGAAAAATTTAAAATGGATAATTGATCCCTAACTGGAGTTGTCCGCTACCCAGCGATAATTTATAAAACCACTGATCCGGATCCTCGATTCGTTGCGGATCCTTTACTTTGTAAGCCCAGTCCAGACGGATCAGGAAATAATTAAAATCAAAGCGCAGGCCGGTACCGGCGCCCACCGCGAATTCTCTATAGAATCGGTTCAATTTGAAATCGCTTCCTTTCGCCATCGCCGAAGTATCGATGGGTGTCCAGTTCCAGATATTCCCGATATCCGTAAAAAGAGCGCTCCTTAATTTAATGCCAAACAGTGTTCCCAGTAAAAACCGGTATTCCACATTCCCTTCCAGTTTTATATCGCCGAACCGCAGATCTATTTTATTATAGGGCGTATCACTGTAAAATGTTGATGAACCGAGACCCAGTTGCCGAACCTGCCAGGCCCGCATGCTATTCGGACCTCCGGCAAAATAAGCTTTAAAGAAGGGCAGCGTGTGTTCATAACCGGTACTAGTACGCCCATAGGAAAACCCTGCGCCCCCATACGCCCTGAATGCAAGCTGATTATTGCCATAGTCAATATTATGCCGGTATTCCAGCTCACCGAGCAGATAACGGAATAGCTGACCCTCATCCAGGGAGCGGATAAAACCCAGCACGGCTCCGCTTTCTTCCAGTTTTGCCAGGAGGAAATTGGACTTATTCCCTTTCGTTCTCACGGAATTATAAATTACCTGCTGACCGATCACCAGCCCCGGCCGGAAAGCGAGTTTCAGGGAGGGATTGGCTTTAATCATCTTATCCAGACTGTCGGTCGTAGTCAGGCCGGTGAATTCAACATTCAGGGGTTTCCAGAGAAAAGTACGGGTTGAACTCACGGTTAACTCTCCTTCGGTATGCTGCCGCGATCTCGACCACTGGTAACCAAAGGAGCCGTTAATGGAGCGGAGCTTGAAGAGGTCGCGCCGGTCCGTATAGGTAAGGTTTGTATTAATCACGGTTTGCGCCATCCGAAGTCTGCCTTCCCTTTTAATCGGGAAAGGAGAAATAATCCGAGGTATGCTGATGGTATGTGATAAACTGGCCAGCGTGGTTTGAATAAAACTTGAACCAAACTCCACACCACCCCGGAGGTTGGTATTGGTTTGAACGGATTGCTTGTAAACATTCCGGTTCTGCAGCCCGAAATTAATTCCTGTACCGAATAAATTGGATACACTCACAATATCGTTGGTATTCCGGCTGGCTTCGAGGTCAACAGTGAGTTTTTGCTTTTTCGCGGGATACATACGAAGCGAAACGTCCAGCAGGGAATCCGCCTGTGTGGAATTCAGAAATTCAATATTGTTGTATTGCCAGGCCGAAAACTGGCTGAGCCGGTTTGATGTACGGTAATAATTATCCTGCTTATACAATCTCCCCGGCCTTAGAAAAATATTGTTGGCAAGAAAAGGAAGTTTGAACTTATCTGATCTCGAAATGAATTTTATGTTCCGGATCACCGCGGTATCGGTTTTTACAGCAAAGGTATCTTCAGTTACCGGCAGGTCGGGATAAACTGTCACGTTTCCGATATAATATTTCACGAGGTGACTCGAATCCCGGATATCGCGTTGTTTTACGATTACGTTGATGGTGGGGTTTTCTTTTTTTAACTTTAATTGCTCCATTAGTTCTGCCTGCTCCAGGGGATCCAGCGACGGATCGATCAGGGCTGCAAAAACCGTATCATGCTCCACATATAGATCTTCTTTGGTAAAACGGTAATAACCGTGATTGCGGAAGCTATCCACCAGCCGGTTGATTTCTGTTACCAGTACCTGTCTTGTGTAAGGCTGACCTTTTTTAATCAGGGACTGGGAGCGGGAATCCATGGCCAGTGACTGAAGCTCCGGAGATTTGATATCATAGGCTATCGAATCAAATATGAGCTGCTTCCCGGGTTTAACTTTAAAATTGATGGTCACCCTTTGTTCTTCCTTGCTTTGTCCCCTGAATTTTTTTTCGGAATATACTTTCCCTTTGCGAGTAGTCTTAATCAGAACGGTGTCCCGGATTTCAGGTGAGTAATAGCCGTTGGCCTGCAGCAGGGCATTCATATAGCTGACGGATCTGCCCAGGTTCAGGGAGTCATAAACCGGCGGATGGGATAATTTTTTATAGATAATTGGAAGGTGGTGCCAGGGCCAGTCGAAGGCGGTAACCGTCTTGGTCTGCAGACTGTCGTCCAGCTGGTTTTCCAAACGAAGGATCATGTCCTGCCGCTGGTCGTTCTTCATCTTTCCTTCCAGCTTTATATTTGTTTTGTAAACAAAGGGCTTACCATGCTGAAAGTCCTTCGGAATCCGGCAGGAAAAAAGCGCAGAAAATAGAATCGCCGGAACGATTGCGGGTCTGATCAATGATGCTGTAACTTGCCGGCAATATGACATAGAATTTAAACGGGAAACAGATGCTTGTAAAATCGCAGGTCAAATATATCCAAAGTTTAGGCCACAAAAAATTCCGGGATGCAGAAGGGGTCTTCGTTGCAGAAGGGCCTAAGCTCGTGCAGGAACTGCTGCAGAGCAGCAATACAGCACTTGTGACCGTATATGCAACTCCGGACTGGCTGATCGGAAATGAATCTTCACTGAAGGAGAAAAGCAGCTATCATCGAAACGAATTTCCATGAACTGGAAAGGATCTCTTTTTTAACCAGCCCTGCTCAGGTATTGGCTATTTTCCAAAAACCGGTTTTTCCTGTTCCGGAAAAGCCGGGAGGCATAACACTGGTTCTGGATAATGTTCAGGATCCGGGAAATCTGGGCACCATTGTTCGCACGGCCGATTGGTTTGGGGTAAAGCGGATAGTATGCAGTCCGGATACGGCCGATCTGTTCAATCCGAAAGTGGTGCAGTCCACGATGGGCAGTATCGCGCGGGTGGAGACGTCCTATCAGAACCTGATACAATACATGGACGCTCACCGCGCTGTTCCGTCTTTTGCGGCGGTGTTGGATGGGGAAGATCTGGACCGGCAAAAAGGGATTTCCGAAGGAATGATCCTGATCGGAAATGAATCCCGCGGACTTCAGCAGGAACTGATAAGACGGGCCAGTCACCGGATCCGTATTCCGGGAGGGCGGATCTGCCGAATCCCTGAATGTCGCGGTGGCCACCGGGATTATTCTGTACATGATACAGAATAATTAGTCGAAGCGCAGGGCATTTACCGGACTCATTTTCCGGATCATCAGAAAGCTGGGTATCAGCAAAACGGAAAAGCAAATCAGAAAAGTCCCCAGATTCACCAGCATCACCTGTAGCCAGGAAATTTTTACCACGGCTGCAGAGATAAAATAAGTGTCTTCCGGCAGCGTAATGAAGCCATAGCGTTGCTGCAGCCAGCAAATCAGCAATCCCAGCACATTCCCCAGCAATATGCCGCCGACGGTGATCATTGCGCCGTGAAATACAAATACCCGCTGAATGGTCCGGTCCGGTGAACCCAGCGATTTCAGGAGGCCGATCATGTGGGTTCTTTCAAGCAGCAGGATGATCAGGCAGGTGACCAGATTCAAAATGGCCACCAGGGCCATGATGATAATGATAATGGCCACATTGGTGTCAAAGAGATTAATCCAGTCGAAAATATTTCCATAGATTTCATTAATGGAAAGGCTGTTCCATCCGGCAGGGAGCGTAAAATAGATGCGGTTGCTGATGGAATCCGCCATCCGGTAATCCTTAATAAAAAGCTCATATCCGCCGATTTCATTCGGTTTCCAGTTGTTCAGCCGCTGAATCAGCCGGATGTCCACGATGGCATTGGTGCGGTCATAATCTTCGATGCCTGTTTTAAAAATTCCGGCAACTTTCATGGGACGCACACGATAGGAGCCATCGGGCTGAATGAAGTACGAAAACAATTTATCACCGGTATGCAGGTTGAGCTGATTGGCGGTATACGATGAAAGATTGATTTCACTGCTGTAAGCGGAGTCGGGAAAGCTGATCCAGCGGCCCGATTTCAGAAAACCCTGCAGATGATGGAAATCGTAATTCTTGTCCACTCCTTTTAACAACTGGCCCTCAAAACTTTCGGGGCCCTTTACAATGGCATATTTGGTAGCAAAAGGCTGGGCAATTAAAACATCCGGATCGGAGCGAAGTGTTCGCAATACGGTATCATTTGCTGCAATGGGCTGTTCTTCAGAGGTCTCGGCTTTTTCCGGCTCATAATGCTGTACCCGTATATGCCCGGAAAAACCATACATTTTTTGCGCAATGGCATGCTGAAATCCCTGGGTAAAGGCAATGGTAAGGATCATGGCCATCACGCTGATAGCCGTTGCCGCTACCGCCAGCCGGATGATAAATCTGGAAAAGGAATGCTGCCGGTTAAAAGCAATTCTGCGGGCTATAAAAGAAGAAAGACTCAATAATTTTATGATTTCGGCTCAAAAATAGACTTCCGGGTGGGGATGGAAAAGTTTTTTAGAATTGCGTTATTATTGTGGTTGACAGTTAACGGAACCATCAACCGTCAACATAAAAAATGCTGATGAAATCATCTATCTCTCTCTGTCTCCTCATCATCTCCCATCCCCTCGCCGCACAATTACCCGACGCTGTTTATATGCCGAATATTCAAACGGTTCAGCTTTATCTGAATGACAATCAGCTGGCTTATCCGGTGCTGAGCCTGAACGGGGGAGATAAACTCAACCTGGATTTTGACGATCTGGATGCCAACGTAAAAAATTATTATTATACCTATCAATTGTGTAATGCCGACTGGACGCCTGTGCAGATCAGCAATTTTGATTATATCCGCGGATTTGCGCAAAACCCCATCCGGGATTATCATTATTCATCCATTGCGCTCACGAGATACACGCATTATCATGTTGTTCTTCCGGAGCAGGGTTCTGTCATTACCCGTTCCGGAAATTATCTCCTGAAAGTTTTCCTGGACAACGACACTGCTAAACTGGCCTTTACTAAAAGAATGCTGGTGGTGGACAATGCAGTTTCCATTGCGGGGCAGATTTTTTCAGCCTATGAATCCACAGATTTCCCAAACAAATCAGAAAATTCAATTCAATGTGAACAGCCGGGCGCTTTCATTGGTAAATCCCTTTCAGCAACTGAAAGTGGTATTGCTGCAGAATCACCGTTGGGATAACGCCATTTACATCGACAAGCCTTCGTTTTATTCAGGCAATAATTTCGAATACAACAGCGATGATATTCCGGTTTTCCCCGGGGGAAAACAATGGCGATGGCTCGACCTGCAGAGTTTTCGTTACCAGAGCGACCGGGTGGCCAAAGCGGATTATCTGCCTAAAAGCACAACGATCTATGTGAAGCCGGACCCGGACCGTTCCGCCCAGCCTTATTATTATTATGCCGACTATAACGGAGGATATTTTGTTCAGACCACGGAAAGCATTAATCCTTTCTACCAGACAGATTATGCAACTGTTAAATTTAGTTTTATTCCATCGGACAATACCGCTTTAGCCGACCAGGATATTTATCTCTTCGGCGAACTCACCGGATATCAGTTCAATGATGCCACTCGCATGATTTTCAATGAACAAAAGGGGATTTATGAAGGCTCAGCATTGCTGAAAATGGGTTTTTATAACTATGCTTATGTCACGAAAAAGAAAAACGACCCGGCGGCAAAAGCTTCCTTTGCATTGACGGAAGGCAATCATTTTGAAACGGAAAATGACTATCTGATCCTGGTTTATTACCGCAGTATGGGCGGAAGAGCGGATGAACTGGTGGGCATGTTCTCGCTGAATACGCTGGGGGCGCAATAAGAAGTTGACAGTGACCTGACAGACCGATTTACACCAGTATATTCATGATACCATCAACGATCTACGCATTTCCACTCTTCACCCAATTATCTTACCTTTGCACCGGCAAGTCTTATACGACCAGCTCCTGCTGAATCCCCCAGGGCCGGAAGGCAGCAAGGGTAGGTGGTCGTAGCGGTGCGATGTAAGTAACTTGCCATTTTTTTTATTATCAATCGTATAAATCTATAGTATATGAAATTTTTTATTGATACCGCCAACCTGGCTCAGATCAAGGAACTCAATGATCTGGGTATACTGGATGGGGTAACCACAAATCCTTCTCTGATGGCCAAAGAAGGAATAAGGGGAGAAGAAAACATCACCAAACACTATAAAACCATTTCTGACATGGTTAAGGGCGATGTTAGTGCGGAAGTGATTTCTACCGATTTTGACGGCATCATTGCAGAAGGGAAGAAACTGGCCAAAATCAATCCTAATATCATTGTGAAAGTTCCCATGATCAAGGAAGGCGTGAAAGCCATGAAATGGTTTACCGACCACAATATCACTACCAATTGTACATTGGTTTTTTCAGCAGGGCAGGCGATCCTGGCGGCAAAAGCAGGCGCCAAATATGTTTCTCCTTTTATCGGAAGAATTGATGACAGTAACTGGGATGGTGTTCAGCTGGTTGAACAAATTGCCAATATTTACGCCATTCAGGGCTATGAAACCCAGATCCTGGCGGCTTCCATCCGGAGTGCTTTGCATATTGTTCAATGCGCTGAAGCCGGGGCCGATGTGGTGACTTCACCCGCTGGAACCTATTCTGGGACTGTTGAAACACCCGTTAACGGATATCGGCCTGGCAAAATTCCTCGCGGATGCTAAGGGTGCCAAATAAGAATAATTTTGGCATAATGCTTTGAGGCAATTAATTTTGCGCCAGGTTCATCATGAATATTTCTTTATCCATACATCATCATCATCTCTTGCCGAACCGGTAAGCTGCTGATGTTTTGTGTAAAAAATATAATCGCAGGGGCTTATCGAAAGGTAAGCCCTTTTTCTTTTTAAGTACAACCGAAACAAAAAATCATGTCATCCACCAAATTAAAGATCGCCATTCAGAAATCAGGCCGCCTGTATGAGGATTCCCTTAAGCTGCTGAAAGACTGCGGTATTGATTTCAAAAACGGGATCAATAAATTAAAAACAGAAGCGGATAATTTTCCAATGGAAGTCTTTTTTCTGCGCGATGATGATATCCCGCAGTATGTGGAAGACGCCGTGGCCGATATTGGCATTGTGGGGGAAAATGTCATTTATGAAAAAAATAAGAAAGTGCAGATCACGGAAAAACTCGGATTTGGCAAATGCCGGTTGTGCGTGGCTGTTGGAAGAAATGAACAATACGACGGGGCGGATTTTCTCAATAATAAAAAAATTGCCACCACCTATCCTGTACTCGTAACAGACTTTCTTAAAAGAGAAAAATATATCGGCCGAGATCCATGAGATCAGCGGTTCCGTGGAGATTGCTCCCGGCATTGGACTTGCGGATGCCATTGTAGACCTGGTAAGCAGCGGATCCACCTTGTTTATGAATGGTCTGAAAGAAGTGGAAACCATTCTGCAATCGGAAGCGGTACTAATCCGCCACCCGGCCTGGATGCCGGAAAAGAAGAAATCCTGGAAAAATTATTGTTCCGGATCCGCTCGGTACGTAAAGCCCGGCATACCAAATACATCCTGCTGAATGCGCCGAATGCCAAACTTGCCGAAATTATTTCCTTGTTGCCGGGCATGAAAAGTCCAACGGTATTGCCGCTGGCCGAAGCTGGCTGGAGCAGTGTGCACAGCGTGCTGAATGAAAATGAATTCTGGGATATCATTGAAAAACTAAAAGCGGCGGGAGCGCAGGGTATACTGGTAGTGCCGATAGAAAAAATGATTTTGTAAAAATAAATCCATTCATCCATGTATATCATTGAGTATCCCGCTAAAGAAGAATGGGAAAAAATACTGGCAAGACCGCGAAAAGATACAGCTTCATTGGAAACCGCGGTAAGAAGGATCATGGAGGAAGTAAGGCTGGGTGGCGACAGGGCGGTTGACAAATATTCACTGGAGTTTGATAAGGTGGACCTGCAGGAGCGGCTGGTTGCAGAGCCCGAATGGAAAGCAGCAGAGACCACCTTATCTGAGCCCCTGAAAGCCGCCATCCGTCAGGCAGAAAATCAATATTCAAAAATTTCACAGTAAACAACGGGTACAGGAAGAAGAAATGGAAACGATGCCGGGTATCCGTTGCTGGAGAAAATCCGTTCCCATAGAAAAAGTGGGATTGTATATTCCCGGCGGAACGGCGCCCTTATTCTCCACGGTATTGATGCTGGCCATTCCGGCAGGGATTGCCGGATGCCGGGAAGTTGTTTTATGTTCTCCACCTGGTAAAGACGGAAGACTGCATCCGGCCATTTTGTATGCCGCATCCCTGACGGGGGTCCACAAAGTTTATAAGATAGGAGGTGTACAGGCCATCGCCGCCATGGCCTATGGCACTGAAACCATTTCCAGGGTGGATAAAATTTTCGGGCCGGGTAATCAATATGTAACCTGCGCCAAACAGCTACTGCAGCAGGAAGGGGTGGCCATTGATATGCCTGCCGGTCCCAGTGAACTGGCGGTATATGCCGATGAAACAGCGGTGCCGTCATTTGTGGCCGCAGATCTTTTATCACAGTGTGAACACGGCCCGGACAGTCAGGTGATCCTGGTAACGGAGAATAAAAAAATTGCGGAAACGGTGATTCGTGAAATCCATCTGCAGATTGCTTCCCTGCCAAGAAAAGACATTGCCCATAAGGCGCTGGAGAACAGCAAGGCGATTATTGTGAAGGATGGAAACCAGGCGATGGAATTATTAAATGCCTATGCACCGGAACATCTGATCCTGGCCTGTAAAAATGCAATGGCGCTTGCTTCCGCCGTACAGCATGCCGGTTCTGTATTTATCGGGAATTTTGCTCCGGAAACAGCGGGAGATTATGCCAGCGGCACCAATCACACATTACCCACAAACGGTTATGCGAGAGCTTACAGCGGCGTAAGTGTGGACAGCTTCATTAAAAAGATCAGCTTTCAGGAGCTTTCTGCAGAAGGGCTTTCCGGAATCGGCCGGACCCTGATCGAAATGGCGACGGCAGAAGGCCTGCAGGCACACGCAGCAGCCGTGGAAATCAGACTTAAACAAATGAAAAATAATTTAAATGCCTGACATTAATCAACTGCTGCGCAGTAATATCAAAAAGCTGGTGCCCTATTCGTCGGCCCGGGATGAATTCAGCGGTGCGGCAAAGATCTTTCTGGACGCCAATGAGAATAGCCTGGGTTCGCCTATTCACGAACAGTATAACCGCTATCCTGATCCGCATCAGGCAAAGATCAAAGAATTATTGAGCGGTATAAAAGGCGTTCCGGCAAAGAATATTTTCCTCGGCAACGGCAGCGACGAATGCATTGATCTGCTATACCGCGCATTTTGCAATCCGGGAAAGGACAATACCATCATTAACCCACCCACTTACGGAATGTATGAAGTGAGTGCGGAAATCAACGATGTGGAGGTCAGGAAGGCAATCCTGACAGCGGATTTTCAACCCGATCTGGAGAAAATGGCGGCGCTGGCAGATGAAAATACCAAAATCATCTGGCTCTGTTCACCCAATAATCCAACGGGGAATGCCTTTGACCACCAGGCCATCGAAATGGTCCTGAATAATTTTGATGGGCTGGTTGTAATTGACGAAGCGTACGTCAATTTCTCCCGGCAACAGAGTTTTATCCGGGAGCTTACCGAATACCCGAACCTCGTGGTTTTGCAAACGATGAGCAAAGCCTGGGGGCTTGCCGGACTTAGAGTGGGTATGGCTTTTGCTGGTGAACCGATAATTGAGGTGATGAACCGGATCAAGCCGCCTTATAATATCGGCCAACCCACACAGGATCTGCTGCTGAAAGCCCTGAAAGAAACCGCCAGTGTAAACGAAAGAATACAGGAGATCGTGACGATGCGGGAATTACTGGCGGCTGACCTTGACAAACTGCCCATTGTAAGGAAAGTATATCCGAGTGATGCGAATTTTTTATTGGTTAAAATAGACAATGCTAAGGCCGTTTATGAATCCCTGCTAACCCGGGGAATTGTGGTCCGGGACAGATCCCGGATTGTGCTTTGTAATGATTGTTTACGGATTACCGTTGGTAAAAAAACGGAAAATGAGGAGTTGCTGAAGGCTTTAAGCATAATCTGAATTGCATACATTTACTATTCATTTATAAAAGCAGGATTTTTATGAAACAAATTTCAAACAAATTGCTCTGCAGTGGTACTGGTGCTTGCGGCATCCTGTCAGGGGCACTGGCTCCGGCTCAACAGCCGAAAATACAAATAAGGATTCCCTGGCAGTCAAAGACTCGCTGGCTGTTTCAAAACCCGAAATACCTGCGGCGGATGTTACCATAACAGTGCCGGAAGGATTTGGCACAACAATATTTGCGGGCGGACTCGGTAAAGCCCGTCATATTGCCGTAGCGCCCAACGGTGATGTGTATGTGAAATTAAACGGACAGAAAAACGGCAAAACCATTGTACTGCTGAAAGATAAAAATGGCGATGGTGTGGCAGATGAAGAAAGTGATTTCGGAGATTTCAAAGGAACCGGCATGGCTATAAAAAATGGCTATTTGTATGCTACTTCCGATGAGGATGTTTACCGGTTTAAATTAAACAGAGATGGAACGGTCAGCAATCCGAACAATCCGGAAAAAATCGTGACCGGACTTATTGCCCGCGGCGAACATGAAGCAAAACCCATTACCCTGGATGATGATGGCAACTTATATGTAACGATCGGCGCCTTCTCCAACAGCTGCCAGATCGAAGACCGGAAAACAGGCTCCATGGGCATGAAACCCTGCCCGGTATTGGATTCGGCCGGCGGAATCTGGGTATTTAAAGCAGACAAACCCAATCAGACTTACGGGGATGGTCAGCGGTATGCTACCGGAATAAGGAATGCCATGGGTATCGACTGGAATGAGGCAACCCATACCTTGTTTGTAACACAGCATGGCCGGGATCAACTGAATATCCATTTTTCCTAAACTGTATACTGACAAGCAAAACGCAGAGCTTCCTGCAGAATGCCTGTATGAATTGCATAAAGGATCTGATGCCGGCTGGCCCTATATTTATTATGATCAGTTCCAGAAAAAGAAAATCCTCGCGCCGGAATATGGAGGAGACGGGAAAAAAACCGGCGCGCCCGATGCCATTGATCCGATTGTTGCATTTCCTGGTCACCTGGCGCCCAATGATTTGCTTTTTTATACCGGGAATCAGTTTCCTGAAAAATATAAGAATGGCGCATTTATAGCATTTCATGGATCCTGGAACCGTGCTCCGGAACCGCAGGAAGGATTTTATGTTGCCTTTGTTCCGTTCAGCAATGGCAAACCTTCCGGTAAATGGGAAATATTCGCCAATGGATTCGGCGGCACGGCAGATCAGGTGGCATCCGGGAAAACGGTTCATCGTCCCTGCGGACTGGCCCAGGGTCCGACGGATCTCTCTATGTGACAGATGACTCGAAAGGAACTATCTGGAAAATAACCTATAAAGCCAAATGACCGGTAACCAAAAAAGACGACTGCTGCTTTTTATTGCCGGCAACTTCTTAATCCAGGCAGGAATACTGGCTCAGGAAAACCATTGCGTTGCGCGGAAATCGCCAAAGAAAATGGCTGTTGAAGCAGGGCAAGTGGTTTATGCGAACCAGTGCGTGACCTGTCACCGGGCTGACGGCGTTGGAACTCCCGTAACCAAAACCTCCCTGGTCAATTCCGCACTCGTTACGGGAAATAAACAAGCCCTGATCGAATACCTTGTCAATGGAAAAAGTCTGCCTGCAGTCAATGGCGAACAAATCGCCCCGCATATTATGATGGGAAATCCAGCTACGACAAATGAGGACATTTCGAATGTGCTCACTTATATCAGGCGCAGTTTCGGGAATAATGCATCCATGGTGAAAGTATCGGAGGTGAAGGCGGTAAGAGGCCAGTAAATCAGAAAATGAAAAAAATATTATTCATAGACCGCGACGGAACGCTCATTAAGGAAGTTCCGCCAAGTTATCAGATTGATGATTTCCGAAAGCTGGAATTCTATCCGGCCATGTTTGAATACATGGGCCGGATTGCCCGTGAACTGGATTATGAACTGGTGATGGTTACCAATCAGGATGGATTGGGCGAGCCTGGATTTCCGGAAGAGAAATTCTGGCCCGTTCAGGAACTGATCATGAAAAGCCTGGAAAACGAAGGCATCCGTTTCAGTGCGGTCCATATTGATAAATCTTTTCCGGCGGCAAATTCTCCCAACCGCAAACCGGGTATTGGAATGCTTACGACGTATCTGAATAATAAAGCCTATGATCTGCCCGGATCCTATGTGATCGGAGATCGTATTACGGATGTGCAGCTGGCAAAAAACCTGGGCTGTTCTGCAATATGGATTAAGCATGATGAAAATCTCGGAGGAAAGGAAATTCAGGATTCGATTCAGGAACTGCGGAAAGTAATTGCCCTGGAAACCACGCGTTGGGAAGATATTTATCAGTATCTGAAATCCGGTCTCCGGCAGGTGGCGCACGATCGGAATACCAATGAAACGAAAATTCATATTGAACTAAACATAGATGGAAACGGGAAGGCCGATATTCATACCGGTCTGGGTTTTTTTGATCATATGCTGGAGCAGATTGCCCGCCATGGGAAAATGGATCTGAAGATCGTAGTGAACGGAGATCTGCACATTGATGAGCATCATACCATTGAAGATACCGGAATTGCACTCGGCGAAGCATTTGCCAAAGCATTGGCAGATAAACGGGGCATGGAACGGTATGGATTTACGCTTCCGATGGACGATGCCGAAGCCCGTGTGCTGCTGGATTTTGGCGGCCGGAACTGGATCGTATGGAATGCATCTTTTCAGAGGGAAAAAGTAGGCGATATGCCTACGGAGATGTTCTTCCATTTTTTTAAATCCTTTTCCGATGCAGCACGCTGTAATTTAAATATTGAATGCCGCGGCGAGAATGAACATCATAAAATTGAAGCCATTTTCAAGGCATTTGCCAAAGCCGTCCGGATGGCAGTAAAACGGGATCCGCTGAGTAATTACCTGCCGACGACCAAAGGAATTGTCTGAAACCGATTTGGTAATTTGAAAATTAGGGCTCATATTTGCACAGCATGACAAAGAAACTGATCAATAATACATGGTGGTGGCATACAAACTCCGATCGGGGCGCGTAATGCGATAGCTATGTAGTTAACATACCAGGCCCCGGTTTTATCCGGGGCTTTTTTTGTGCACCGGATGAAGCGGGCCAATCATAAAAAATCATCAGGCGGTTTATGAAGAAGATTCAGTTAAAGACGACTTACAAAAAGATCCTTTCCGACATTTATACGCCGGTAGGCATTTACCTTCGTTTGCGCGACCGCTTCCGGGATACGGTATTGCTGGAAAGTACCGATTATCATGCGGCGGAAAACAGTTATTCATTCATTTGCATTCATGCCATCGGCGGAGTGGAAATCTCCGACAATCTCCGGATGGAATTAAAATATCCCGGAAGACCCACTGAAAAAGTTGAATTGAAATCCGCACCCGTTCCGGCCCTGCTCTGGGAGTATATGCAGCAATTTGAAGTAGAAACAGCCAGTGAGAAGCCTGTAAAAACGGCGCAGAGCCTTTTTGGATATACCACTTTTGATGCCGTTCGTTTTTTTGATAAGATCAATCTGCCCGACGCAAAGGAAGAACCGGTGATTCCGCTGATGCGTTACCGCCTCTACCAATATGTTATCGCAATCAATCATTTTAAGGATGAATTGTATATCTGCGAAAATGAGGTTCCCGGCATTGAAAGTGAACTCGCGGTTGTTGAATCCCGGATCCGCTCCAAGGATGTGCCGGTATATCCTTTCAGCGTAAGCGGAGAGGAGAAAAGTAACCTGACGGATCAGGAATATATGGACCTGGTGGAGAAAGGGATCAAAAGCTGTTTCCGGGGAGATGTTTTTCAGATCGTGCTGAGCCGCCGGTATCAGCTGCCTTTTATCGGCGATGAATTCAATGTTTACCGGGCGCTGCGGAATGTAAATCCCAGTCCTTACCTATTTTATTTCGATTACGGTGATTATCGCATCATGGGCTCGTCACCCGAATCCCAGTTGCTGATTAAAGACGGAAAGGCCGTAATGCATCCCATTGCGGGTACCTGCCGGAGAACGGGGAATGATGAAGTAGATAAAGAAATGGCGGATGTATTGCTAAAAGACGCCAAGGAAAATGCAGAACATGTAATGCTGGTGGATCTTGCCCGGAATGATCTCAGCCGGAAATGCGATGAGGTTTCGGTTGTGCATTTCCGGGAGATCCAGTATTATTCACACGTCATTCACCTGGTTAGTGAGGTAAAGGGAAAACTTGCAAAAAACAGTAATCCTTTCGAATTGCTGGCTGCCACTTTTCCCGCGGGTACCTTGAGCGGGGCGCCCAAGATACGGGCCATGGAGCTGATCGCCGGCTATGAACCGACGGCAAGAAGTTATTACGGAGGTTGTATCGGATTCATCGGGTTCAACGGCGACTGCACCCAGGCCATCATGATCCGCAGCCTGCTCAGCCGCCGGAACACCCTGACCTACCAGGCCGGCGCCGGTGTGGTAGCGGCCAGCAAACCCAAAAATGAACTGGAAGAAGTGAATCATAAACTGGGCGCATTAAAACGCGCCATTGAACTGGCCCGAAACATTTAAGAAAATCATTATGAGAATACTGGTATTTGATAATTACGACTCTTTTACCTACAACCTGGTTCATCTGGTGGAGAAAATCATCGGGAATAAAGTGGATGTTTACCGGAACGACCAGCTGGACCTGGGGAAAGCAGGTGAATATGATAAAATTATTTTATCACCCGGCCCCGGTCTTCCCTCCGAAGCCGGATTGCTCCTGCCGCTGATCAAGCGATATGCAGCCACTAAATCCATCCTGGGTGTTTGCCTGGGCCACCAGGCTATTGCAGAATCGTTCGGTGGCAAACTGATAAACCTCTCAGCAGTATACCACGGTGTTTCATTGCCGGTGAATATTGTAAAAAAGCCGTCATCCGGTCTGCAGCCGAATGCTGATCTCTTTGCCGGTCTGCCGGAACCTTTTATGGCAGGACGTTATCACAGCTGGGTGGTTGACCCGGATGGATTTCCGGATGAACTGGAAATTACAGCCAGGGACCCCGGAGGCCATATTATGGCCCTCCGTCACCGGAAGTACGATGTGCTGGGCGTGCAGTTTCATCCGGAGAGTGTATTGACGCCGGAGGGGGAAATACTGATGAGGAACTGGTTGGGAATAATTAAATAAAGGAAATATGGGCTAAAGGCCAACCATTTTTTACTTTATAAAATGAAAAAGATATTACAGCTTTTATTTGAACACAAGACCCTTACGCGGGAGCAGGCAAGAGAGGTACTCGTGAATATTTCCCGGGGCCAGTACAATGAACCGGAAATGACGGCATTTGTAACGGTGTTCCTTATGCGCAGTATTACCATTGAGGAGTTGCAGGGTTTTCGCGATGCCTTGCTGGAACTGGCGGTGAAAGTGGATCTGGATGGTCAGGATACGATTGATATCGTGGGAACAGGAGGGGACGGGAAAAATACCTTTAACATTTCTACGCTTTCCTGCTTCATCGTTGCCGGAGCCGGACAAAAAGTGGCCAAACACGGCAACTATGGCGCCACCAGCATCAGCGGCGCGTCTAACGTGATGGAACAGCTGGGATATCGGTTGAGTAATGATTCCGGAAAATTGAAAAAAGAAGTGGCTGAAGCCAATATTTGTTTTATGCATGCGCCGCTTTTTCATCCGGCCTTGAAAGCCGTGGGATCTATCCGGAAAAACCTGGGTATCCGCACCTTCTTTAATATGCTGGGCCCCATGGTTAATCCGGCTTCACCGAAATTCCAGCTGGTGGGCGTATATAATCTGGAAATGGCGAGGATCTATACTTACCTGCTGCAGCAAACCGCTTCCTCCTTCGCCATCATTCACAGCCTGGATGGCTATGATGAGTTGTCGCTTACCGGCGATGCCCGCGTGATCACCAATAAAGGAGAACAGGTGATGACCCCTGAGCAATTGGGAAAGCGAATGGTTTCGCCTTCCGATATTTATGGAGGCACTACGCCAGAGGAAGCAGCAAAAATCTTCCTGCAGATCTTAAAGGGCCAGGGAACCTGGGCGCAAAATGCTGTGGTATTTGCAAATGCTGCAATGGCGTTATATTGCACAGGAGCCTATGAAAATTATGATACAGCCTTTGAGGCATCGGTGCAAAGTCTGGAAAGCGGGCGGGCGCTGGGATCGCTGGAGAAATTACTGGCGATGCAATGAAAATCTGAAAACCTGAGCATTGAAAATTTGAAAATGGAGGAACAAAATATACTGGAACGGATCATTGGATATAAAAGGGAGGAAGTGCGGCAGCGTAAAATGGATACGCCGGTAAAAGAGCTGGAGAAAAGCCCTTTTTTTGCAAGAACTGTTATTTCTTTCAGGAAATCGCTGAATGATCCGTCGAAATCCGGAATCATCGCAGAGTTTAAAAGGCGATCCCCTTCCAAAGGAATCATTAATGCGGATGCTTCTGTGGAGAGGGTGACCGCGGCATATGCTCAATACGGCGCTTCCGCGATTTCGGTATTGACAGATACCCCTTCGTTTGGCGGCTCTGCGGAAGACCTGATGAGAGCGCGTATAAATCCGCTGCCGGTACTGAGAAAGGATTTTATGATTGATGAATACCAGATCGTGGAAGCCAGGGCAATGGGCGCAGATGCCATCCTGTTGATCGCAGCCTGCCTCAGCCCGGAACATACGGAAAAACTTGCGAATTTTGCCAAAGCGTCCGGACTGGAAACGATATTGGAAATTCATCAGGAATCAGAGTTGGAAAATCTTTGCGATGCGGTGGATGTGATCGGAATCAATAACCGTGACCTGAAAACATTTACAGTGGATATCAACAGGTCCATTGAACTGGCAGGTAAATTGCCTGCCGGTAACACCATCATAGCAGAAAGCGGCATTCATGATGTGGAAACGATTTGCACATTGAAATCTGCCGGATTCAACGGCTTTCTGATCGGAGAGCAGTTTATGAAAGAATCCGATCCGGCGATTGCTTTTGCCTCATTTGTTGACCAACTTAAACGGAAGCTTTATGAGAGTAAAAGTTTGCGGCATGACGCAACTCGATCAGGTGAGAAAGCTTGACGAACTGGGCGTTGATTTTGCCGGGTTTATTTTTTATCCGAAATCGCCCCGGTATGCGGCCAGGCATATCAGCGGGCAGGAACTGCGAAAAGCAAAATTAAGGATCGGCAAAGTGGGTGTGTTTGTGAATACGCCTTATGAAGAAATGATGCGTACAGTGGATGAATACGGACTGGACATGGTGCAATTGCATGGCGATGAAAATCCACACCAGTGCGAACAGATCGCAAACTATGTCACCGCCATCAAAGTATTCCGGATGGGAGAAGATGACCCGATATCCTGGATCATCAAACCCTATGAGGAATCCTGCGATATGTTCCTGTTCGATACGCTGGGCGTGGGCTATGGCGGAACGGGAAAAAAATTCAACTGGGATGTATTAAAACCGGCAACGATAGATAAATTATTTTTTCTGAGTGGTGGAATTGAGCCGGAGGATGTGGACAGGCTCAAAGCCTTTAGTGAAGAAGCGGTTGGCAAAAGACTTTTTGCGGCCGATATCAATAGTCGTTTTGAAATCAGCAGCGGGGTGAAGGATATGGCGAAGATTGAAGCATTTTTGGAAGCACTTAAATTTAATGACGTTATGACTGAAATAAAAACATATCAACGGCCATCGGAGCAGGGATATTTCGGTGAATTTGGCGGTGCATTTATTCCGGAGATGCTGTACAGGAATGTGGAGGAGTTGAGAACCCGTTATCTGGAAATTATACAGGAGCCGGGATTCATCAGGGAGTATGATGTGCTGCTGAAAGATTATGTGGGCCGCCCGACACCTTTATATCTGGCAAACAGACTAAGTGAGCGGTATGGGACAAGAATATTCTTAAAGCGCGAAGATCTTTGTCATACCGGTGCGCACAAAATAAATAATACGGTAGGTCAAATTTTACTCGCCGAAAGGCTGGGGAAAAAAAGGATTATTGCAGAAACCGGAGCGGGGCAGCATGGCGTGGCCACTGCAGCTGTCTGTGCGCTGCGCGGCGTGGAATGCATCGTTTATATGGGCGAAAAAGATATCCGGCGCCAGGCGCCGAATGTAGCCCGCATGAAAATGCTGGGAGCGAAGGTTATTCCGGCAATGAGCGGAAGTAAAACATTAAAAGATGCAACCAATGAAGCGATCCGGGACTGGATCAATCATCCGGATGATACCCATTATATTATCGGAAGCGTGGTGGGGCCGCATCCTTACCCGGATATGGTGGCGCGCTTTCAAAGTGTGATCAGCAAGGAAGTTAAATATCAGCTGAAAGAAAAGACCGGTCGCGAAGATCCGGATGCAGTGATCGCCTGTGTTGGCGGCGGAAGCAATGCGGCAGGCGCTTTTTATCATTACCTCGATAACGAAAAAGTGCGGCTCATTGCCGTGGAAGCTGCAGGCCTTGGCGTAAACAGCGGCTTGAGTGCCGCCACCACCCAATTGGGAAAAAGGGGTGTGCTGCATGGCAGCCGGAGCCTGGTAATGCAGACAGCCGACGGACAGGTAGTGGAGCCACACAGCATTTCTGCAGGTCTCGATTATCCGGGCATTGGCCCCCTCCACGCGAATTTATTTGTATCCGGAAGGGCTGAGTTTCATAGCGCCACAGACCAGGAAGCCTTGGATGCAGCTTTTCTCCTGACACGGCTCGAAGGAATTATTCCCGCATTGGAATCTTCGCACGCGCTGGCGGCCCTGGAGAAAATCCGCTTTCCAAAAGAAGCTGCGGTGGTGATTTGTCTGAGCGGGCGTGGAGATAAGGATATGGATACTTATATGAAAGCAATGGAAAAATGAAAGTCATTATTTCCAGCACCATTGGACGAATGAATAAGCGCTAAATCTTTTATCAATTTATATGAGCCGGATTCAGGAATTATTTCAGCGAAAGAAAAATAACATTTTGAATGTGTATTGTACGGCGGGATTCCCGGCATTGAACAGCACCCTGCCCGTGATGAAAGCATTGCAGCAATCCGGCGCCGATATGATTGAACTCGGAATGCCCTATAGTGACCCGCTGGCCGACGGCCCGGTGATCCAGGCCAGCAGTACCGTAGCGCTGGAAAACGGAATGACCCTTGTCACGCTCTTTCAACAGCTAAAGGATTTCCGGAATAGCGTTCAGCTGCCTGTTTTGCTGATGGGATATATGAATCCGGTTTTACAATATGGGTTTGAGAATTTTTGCCGCGATGCGGCGGCTACAGGTGTGGACGGCCTCATTCTTCCGGATCTGCCGATGTATGAATTTGAAAAAGAGTACGGCCCGCTGATCCGCAAATACAAACTCGATTTTGTTTTTCTCGTAACGCCTGAAACTTCATCAGAACGGATTCGGAAACTCGATGAGCTGAGTACGGGATTTCTCTATGCCGTTTCTTCTTCCTCCACCACTGGAAAGAATAAGAATTTATCTGATCAGGCGCAGTATTTCTCCAGGCTGAAATCAATGAACCTCCGCAATCCGGTACTGATCGGATTTGGAATCAGGGACAAGGAAAGTTTTTCCGAAGCCTGTAACTATGCGAACGGCGCCATCATCGGAACGGCATTTATTAAAGCGCTTGAAAACGCCAGACCGGAAGAAATTGAAACCAGAACGAAAAACTTTTTAAATAGTCTGAATTGAAGCTGGTCGTCATAAAATATAATGCGGGAAATATCCGCTCCGTGTTGTTCGCCCTGGAGCGAATTGGCGTGGAAGCGCAGGTAACGGATGAACCGGATACAATTGTTGCGGCCGATAAAGTCATTTTTCCCGGTGTCGGCGAAGCCAGCACGGCCATGCAATACCTGAGGGATCGAAAACTGGATCTGCTGATCCGTAACCTGAAACAGCCGGTACTGGGTATTTGCCTGGGTTTGCAGCTGATGTGTAAACATTCCGAAGAAAACGATACGGAATGCCTCGGCATATTTGAGGAAGTAGTGAAAAAATTCAAACCGAAAAAAGAACAGCTGCTCAAAGTGCCGCAGATTGGCTGGAATAATATTTATGACCTGAAAACACCGCTGTTTAAGAATGTGGAGGATAGCAGCTTCTGTTATTTTGTTCACGGTTATTATGCCGGGCTTGGATCCGATACGATTGCCAGAACAGACTATATTCAGCCCTATAGCTCAGGCCTGCATAAAAATAATTTTTACGGCGTGCAATTTCATCCGGAAAAAAGCGCTGCAACCGGCGAACAGATTTTAAAAAACTTTATTCAAATTTAGTCCAGCTCTAGCATGTCAATAGAAGTGATTCCGGCCATTGATATTATTAACGGGAAATGCGTGCGGCTCACCCAGGGAGATTATGCACAGCAGAAAATATATAACGAGCATCCGCTGGAAGTAGCGCGGCAATTTGAAGACGCGGGATTGAAGAGATTGCACCTTGTTGATCTCGACGGGGCAAAACAGGGCGCGGTAAAAAACTGGAAAGTGCTGGAGACCCTGGCGGGCAAAACCAGTCTGGCCATTGATTTCGGAGGCGGTATTGCCGGCAGCAAAGATTTACAGATCGTATTTGATTCCGGCGCTGTATTTGCAACCATCGGCAGTATAGCAGTTAAAAATGAAAAGCTTTTTATGGAATGGCTGCTGACCTACGGGGCCGGGAAATTCCTGCTGGGAGCAGATGTTCGTGAGGAAAAGATCTCTGTCAGCGGATGGCAGGAAGACACAGCAATCTGGATCTATGATTTTATTGAAAAATATATTCAGGCCGGAATAAAGCAGATCTTCTGCACGGATATCAACCTGGATGGCGCAATGAAAGGGCCTTCCCTGGAATTATATAAAAATATAGTATCAAAATTTCCTGACCTGCATTTTATTGCCAGCGGAGGAATCCGTTCGCTCGATGATATTTTTAAACTGGAAGCGGCCGGTTGTCGCGGAGCGATCGTTGGCAAAGCGATTTACGAAGGCATGATCAAACTAAAGGACCTCGCCAGATGCTGACCAAAAGAATTATACCCTGTCTGGATATTCAGAATGGCCGTACGGTTAAAGGAACGAATTTCCTCAATCTGCGGGATGCCGGTGATCCGGTGGAACTGGGCGCCCTCTATGCGCAACAGGGGGCCGATGAACTGGTATTTCTGGACATTACCGCCACCAATGAAAAAAGAAAAACGCTGAGTGAACTGGCGCGACGTATCGCACATCATATCAATATCCCCTTTACCGTTGGGGGTGGTATTTCATCTGTCGCCGATGTGCAGGTATTGCTGGAAAACGGAGCCGATAAAATTTCCGTGAATACGGCCGCATTTAAAAATCCCGGCGCTGATTGCCGAACTGGCTAAGGAATTCGGGAGCCAGTGCGTGGTTCTCGCGATCGATGCCAAAAAAGCGGCCGATGGGAAAAATTATGTGCATCTGAACGGAGGACGGGTGGCGACGGAAACCACCGTTATTGACTGGGCGCGAAAGGGCGTGGAGCTGGGAGCCGGCGAAATTCTGCTGACCTCCATGGATAAAGACGGAACGAAAAGCGGATTCGAGCTGAAACTGACAAAAGAACTTGCGCAGTCGCTTCCTGTTCCGGTGATCGCATCCGGTGGAGGTGGAACCATGGCTCACTTTGCTGATGTTTTCAAAGAAGGATTTGCAGATGCTGCGCTGGCGGCCAGTATTTTTCATTTCCGGGAAATCCCCATTCCCGGATTAAAAGAATATCTGAAAGCGGAAGGAATCAATATTAGAATCTAATTTTGCAGATATGGTAGTGAATTTCTCGAAATATGCCGATGGACTGGCGCCTGCCATTGTACAGGACGACCGGACGGGAAGAGTGCTGATGCTCGGCTTTATGAACCAGGAAGCCCTGGATAAAACCATTGAGCTTGGCAAACTGACATTTTACAGCCGGTCAAAGAAAAGGCTTTGGACCAAAGGTGAAGAAAGCGGTCATTTCCTGACCCTCAGGAACTTAGCGGTTGATTGCGATCAGGATACCCTCCTGATTCAGGCGACACCGGAAGGGCCTGTTTGCCATACCGGGGCCGACACCTGCTGGAACGAGAAAAACGAACCGGCCGGATTTTTGCCTGAACTGGAAGCGGTCATCCGGCAAAGAAAAAATAATCCCGACGGGAACTCTTATGTTTCCGGATTGTTTAAAAAGGGGATCAACAAGATCGCACAAAAAGTAGGAGAGGAAGCAGTAGAACTGGTTATTGAGGCCAAAGATCAGGACGATTCCCTGTTTCTGAATGAGGCATCGGATCTGTTATTTCATTACCTGATTCTTTTACAGGCAAAGGGACATAATTTGCAGGATATAACAGACGTTCTTAAGGGGCGGCACGAGGAGAAATTAAAAAGTAAAAAGAGTTCGCAATAAAAATAAAAGAGAACATGAAAAGATTGCTGATATTGGTTAGTGCGCTGATTGGTTTTGCCAGTGCGCAAAATGTAAAACCGTTGGGCTTTACCATTAATGGTCATATCAACGGGCTCGCCGAGAAATCAGCCGTTTTTGTTACGGATGCCAACAAGCCTACTGATACGCTGGCCAGGACCATCCGTGAAAAACGGTGCATTTATTTTGAAAGGGCATGTGGCGGAACCCAATCTCTATGAATTGAATTTCGGCGGAGTGGAAAAGAAAACTGTTCTTTTTATCGGGAATGAAAATGTGAAAGTGGAAGGCTCTTCGGCAGATCTTGCTGCACTTAAGGTGAGCGGATCATCCAGTCACGACGATTTCATGAATTTTCAAAAGACCTTCAATTCTTATTTTGCCCAGCTGAATGTATTGAGCAAACTCGCCAATTCCCCGGAAGGGGCGCTTAAAAGAGATTCCATCAGCGAAACCTACAGCAATATCGCTGGTACTGTTGAATCAAAAATTGACAGTTTTATCAGTCAAAGAAAATCCTCCTATGTGAGTCCCTTTATTCTGGTTGTTACGAATCAGCTTTCCGATGATCCGCTGCTGCTGGAAAGAAGATATCAGACTTTAGCCCCTCAGGTTCAGGGAAGCATGTATGGAAAATATATAAATGAACAGATTGAAAACGGAAAGATCGGCGCCGTAGGAACCGATGCCATTGATTTCACCCAGAATGACACAGCGGGAAATCCGGTCAGTCTTTCCTCTTACAAAGGAAAATATGTGCTGGTTGATTTCTGGGCCAGTTGGTGCCAGCCCTGCCGGATGGAAAACCCGAATGTGCGGGCTACTTATGGAAAATTTAAATCCAAAAATTTCACGGTATTAGGTGTATCTTTAGACAGGGCGCGGGATCCCTGGATCAAGGCGATCCACGACGATAATCTGGCCTGGGTACAGGTAAGCGATCTAAAATTCTGGAATAATGAGGTCGCTGCGAAATACCATATACAACAGATCCCTCAGAATTTCCTCATCGATCCCAATGGAAAGATCGTTGGAAAGAATCTGCGTGGCCCTGAGCTGGATGCACGGCTCTGCGAACTATTAGGCTGCAACTAAGGCTTCAGAACAGCCATATTTCGGGGTGAATGAACCTGAATAAGGCTACCGCATCGTTAATTTCCGCAAAAACAATCTGTTTTAATTTTTAGCCAGGCCTGAGGGAAGCCTTGGATTCCTTTCTGGTTTTGGTATTATATAATATAGTAATAAGTTATTGTAAATTGAATATATAGCCAGAGATAAGCCAGATCCTTATAATGCTGGCTTATCTCTGGCTTATCACTGGCTTATCTCTGGGTTATCTCTGCCTTATCTAAGACCGAAACAGGGTCTATATCAGGCTCCTTATAAGTACCGGTTGATTTTTTTGAAGTGAACTGGCGGCTCCCTGAGTAGGGGGTATTTTTATGGCGCGCCTGAAATTAATCCGGCTGCAGCTGCCTTTTGTATAATTGCACTGCATTTTCGTATCCAAGGTACAGCGCATCGCAGATCAGCGCATGACCGATGGATACTTCACTAAGGTAAGGAATAGATCTCACAAAAAACTGAAGATTTTCAAGATCCAGGTCATGGCCGGCATTAACGCCCAGTCCGAGTGATTTTGCCTTTAAAGCTGCTTTGATATAGGGAGCAATCGCTTTTTCCCTGTTATTCCGGTAAGCAATGGCATATCCTTCGGTATATAATTCCACGCGGTCGGTTCCGGCAAGGGCGGCGCCCTCTACCATCTTTTCATCGGGATCTGTAAAAATAGATACCCGGATGCCGGCCTTTTTTGAAAACGCGAATGATATTTTTGAGGTAATCCGAATGCCGGATAGTGTCCCATCCATGATTTGAGGTAATCTGACCCAATGCATCCGGCACCAGGGTCACCTGATCGGGTTTTGCCTGCAGTACCAGATCAACGAATTTCTGTTCCTGGCAGTTTCCCTCAATATTAAATTCGGTACGGATGATTTTTTTAATCGCATATACATCGGCGTAACGGATATGCCGTTCGTCCGGCCGGGGATGAACGGTTACCCCGTCAGCGCCAAAACGCTGGGCGTCGATGGCCGCTTTTACCACATCCGGATTATTGCCGCCGCGGCTGTTGCGGAGGGTGGCGAATTTATTGATGTTTACGGATAGCTTAGTCATGTGGCAAAGTTAAATCATGCTGAAGAAAAGAAATCAGCATCAGGAATTTTACCAAAGAGTAACCTGCGGCTGGCCGGGATTCGTAGGGGGTTTAACCCGGCGCGATTTCAGAAAATAGTCCTATCTTTTTGAAAATATTGATGATGAAAAGAATTGTAACCCTTCTCTTTATTCTTCCCTTCTTATGTCTTTTTGCTGGCGGGCAGACCATTACAACCGGAACCAATTCTCATATCGATTATTCCAGGCTTCTGAGGATTGATACGCTGGTCAATCAATATATTCAGAAGGGCTGGATAAAGGATGTTGTAACCATTGTCGTAAAGGATAACCAGCTTGTTCAATATAAAGGATATGGATATTTTGATCCTTCCGGAAAAAAACCGATGCCGAAAGATGCGCTGTTCCGGCTAGCCTCCCAGACAAAAGCCATTGTCAGCGTTGCTGCCATGACATTATATGAAGAGGGAAAATTTATGCTGGATGAACCCATTGCGGATTTTATTCCGGAATTCAGACACCCGAAGGTTCTGGATCAGTTTAATGAAAAGGACAGTACCTATACTTCCAAACCTGCAAAAAGAGATATTACTTTCCGGGATTTATTCACACACACTTCCGGCATTGACTATCCCGGCATCGGCAGTCCTTCCATGAAAGCGATTTATGCAAAAGCGGGAATACCCAGTGGCCTTGGTGTGGTGGATGTGGATCTGCTGGGAACCATTCAGCGGCTCGCAAAGCTGCCATTGATTCATAACCCCGGTGAAAAATGGACTTACGGGCTCAGTGTGGATGTGCTCGGTTGCCTGGTGCAGGTGATCAGTGGTAAGAACCTGGAAGATTACCTTTCAGAAAAAATATTCAGACCCCTGGGTATGAAAGATACCTATTTCAATGTGCCAGCCTCAAAAGCAAGCCGGCTCTCCACCGTTTATACGGAAGATTCGCTCGGCCATCTTCTGGTGTGGGATAAAAATAAGACGGGGATAGATCCGGATTATCCATTAATTAAAAAGCACTATTTTTCGGGAGGTGCAGGGCTAACCGGCACCGCTTATGATTATGCGATATTTCTGCAAATGATGCTGAACAAAGGGAAATACAATGGCGTTCAGATTCTTGCGCCCCGTACGGTGGAACTCATGACCAGCGGGCAACTGGACTTTACTTTTAATGGGGTTGATAATTTCGGACTGGGCTTTGATATTACCAGTGAAAAGTCAGGAGCGCGGAATCCGCGGAATGCAGATAGTTTTTCCTGGGGAGGTTTTTTTGGTACCACTTACTGGGCAGATCCAAAAGCAAAACTCATTTGCCTGATCATGACCCAGCAGGTTCCCAATACGCATGGAGATCTGTCAATGAAATTCGAGCAAGTGGTCTATCAGAGTTTGAAATGAGTACGCACTAACGGCTGTTATCTTTTTATTGATTAAATAAAGAGGGACTATCAACTGACCCGATTAAGATCTGAATAAATTTACTGATTGCTGAAAATCCGGAATCGGCAACTGCGAATAAAAATCGGGATTTTATGCCTCACATTAATACAAAGCAGAAACCCCTGAAGGCCTGAATTTTTTATTTATTTTTTTGAAGCTTTATTACCTGTATCAATTTTTTCCTTAGCAGATCTCTTTGAGGCAATGCAGTGAGATATTGAGATACTTTTATACCTGCCTTATCCAGTTGTAATAATTCAATTTGCTCTTTATTGCCCTCTGTGCATAAAATCAGTCCAAGAGGATTCCTTTCTTCATTGTGCAATTCGTGTTTTTCCAGCCATCGCAGATAAAGTTCCATTTGTGATTTGAATGCTGCTTTAAATCTGCCCAATTTCAGTTCAATCGCAATTAGTCGCTTTAATTTCCTATGATAAAAAAGTAAATCGAGCTTATATTCTTCGCCATCTATAATCATTCTCTTTTGCCGCTCAACAAATGCAAATCCCTGACCGAGTTCGAGGATGAAACTTTCCATTTCTCTTAAAATGGCCGCCTCCAGATCTTTTTCATTGTAAGTGTCTTTTAATCTCAGGAAATCTAAAATATAGGGATTTCTAAATACCAGATCGGGGCTAAGAATGTCTTTATCGCGCAATTTTTTAATTTCCTTTTTTATCAAGTTGGCTGGCTTTTTACTTAAGGCTGTGCGTTCATAAAGCATTCCGTCTATTTTCTCACGGAGGATCCTTACACTCCAGCGTTCTATGCGGCACATTTCTGCATAAAATTCCCGCTGTAAAGGATCTTTAATAGGAATGAGAAGCGTGAAATGAGACCAGCTCAATTGGCGCATGGCTGAAGCAATTACTGACTCATCGGGAAACAATTCTGCAAATTTTATCATTCTGCTTAGTGCGGAATAGTTAAACCCTTTACCATGTAATTTCTCCAATTGTTGCGACAGTGTCGCAACAATTTGTTTTCCGTAATCGGCGCGTCTGTTATTTAAAATTTCATCGTTGATACGCGCCCCGATTTTCCAATATAGCATAGTTAATGTAGCATTAATTGTAGTGGCTACAAATGATCTGCTTTCTTCGATAAGCCGGGTTACATCTTCAAGGAGATGTTTCTTTGTATTTGTTCTAAGGAGGTTCGTCATGATCCATTTTTTAAAAGCCCTTGTTGCAAAAAGTGCTTTTAAAAATACTCGGAAAGATTGTATTGTTTAGGGTTATATCACCCTGCCAAAACAAAGAAGGAGCCTGGAAAGGCCCCCTCGTAATCCTTATAAAAGTGCAGCTAAAAAACTTGAAAACTTGGTAAGTTTAGGTATAGTGGGATTATGACTTGGTCAATGTTGATGTATATAAAAGGGTTGAATCGATATTTTTTACACTGAGGTGATAAAGTCCTGATTCCAGCGTATCCACGTTCTCAACGTGAATATTATTATTTCCCTGGCTCAGGTTGACACCCATCATCCTGCGGATCCTTCCGGAATGGTTGGTGAGCACAATGATGCAATGGTCTTCCGCTTCGGCGTTGATTTCCACAACGATATCGTCGGAAAATTTTTCAGGGTAAGATGAGATTTCCATCTGGGTAGCTGGTTTAGGCGTTTGTTCTTCCTTTAAATAGAACATTATCTGTTGGTATTATATGGGTTAGGCCTTTGTTGCTGAGGTTTTACCGGCACCGGTATCAGTCGCATGTTATTGTAACCCTGACGGTCCTGATTTGTTTCAGGGATCAGCTCTTTGAGCATTTCCAGCAGGTTCTTTATTTTAGATTTCATACGGGTCGATTTACCTGATAACTATCTATTCCTTTGCCAATAATTAAACTGCTGATTATTAATATATTGCGAATAGTTAAGCGGGGCAATAAATCCCTGTTTGGGAAATTTTCATTCTTTTTTGGACAGAATCCACAGTCCCCTCAAAACCGGGTAATCAGTTTCAGATTAATCAGCCGGGGAGTTAGCCGTTGGGGCATGGCGTAAGTGGTATTGGCGAAGTCCTTTATGAGCAGATAAGAAATTGTATTCTCCCGGTCAATCAGGTTAAATACCTCCAGGGTGGCCCAGATATTTTCGAGGTTTCGAAAGGGGTTGTGGCTTCTTCTGTTGCTTTTATCGTTATCCAGCAAAAGCGCACTGAATCCGATATCCGCCCGGATATAGGGATCAATTACCAGCGCATTCCGGTATTTAACACTTCCGGGTATATTAAAGGGAAGATTGCTGCCATAAAGCAGGTTCAGGTATACTTTGAAATTTTTATTGGTTGAAAGATAGTCCTGTATAAACATGCCCATGGTAAATAGCCGGTCGGTTGGCCTTCTGATCCAGCCCTGTTGCACCTGGCTGCTGTCTATGGGCCGGTTCAGGGAATCAACCGTAAAATCATAATACTGCGCTCCGGCAATTTTTTCCCGGGTGCGCATGAATCCGATACTGATCCAGCTTTCAGCATCTTTTACCAGATTGCCAAACAGCCTTCCTTCAATCCCCATGGCATAGGCTTTGGCATTGTTGTTACCGAAATATTGGATATGAACATTATTTATGTCGTAAGGATTCACATCCCACATATTCTTATAATATGCTTCTACCGATAAACGAAATGGCTTCTCATTTGCATGAAAATTGAAGTCAGCCCCTGCGGTCAGCTGCCAGCTTTTCTGTGCTTTCAATGCGGTATTAACCGATCCGTCGGGTTTTCGGAGTTCGCGGTAAAAAGGCGGCTGATCATAAATCCCGACGGATCCCCGGTAAACCACATCCTGACCTGATTTTTTTGGTTTCCAGGAAAATGCAAGTCGCGGCGAAATCAGCCATTCGCGGTTAAGGGTATTATAGTTAAATCTTGCCCCGGCCTGCAACGTAAAGTCCCTGGCATCGTTAAACGAAATATTATCCTGAATAAATCCGGTGTACCGGCCGGTGATCAGATCTGCATTTCCTTTTTGCGCACTGAATAATACAAGAGAGCCGGGCTGGTTGGGCAGGGAATATCCGGCAGAATCCTGATATTGCCACTCATTCAAATGATCATGCACGGTCTCCCTTGCTGCGCTGAGCCCCCATAACAGGTAGTGGTTCTTTTTGTTTAGAAATCCTTTGTGGGATAAATTCAGGATATCAATATTCAGCTGGTTGCGGGCGTAATTCTGATAGGTTCCTTCTCCGAGGGGATTGACAATGTTTCCAAAATCCGCGCTGGACTTATCGAAATCCCTTTCCCCGAACAAGTAATCACCGGTAATATCATAGGATTCCTTTTCCCGGTCACTGAATTCGGAAATCATCCATTTCAGTTTCAGATTTTTATTCAGTTGCTGGTTCCAGGTAAGTCCAAGGAGACTGGTTTCATAACGATCTTTCTCCTGGCCATTAAAAAAAACGTCGAGGGCCAGGTTGGATGAAAAATAGGGAGAGAAAACGGCCGTTGTCAGTTGTGCCGATTGCGGGATCAGGCTGAAGGCTGTTTTTGAATACACGGAAAATAATTCGAGCGAATTCTTCTGATTCAGCCGGTAAGTAAAAAGCCCCTGAATGTCGGCAGAAGAAGGCACATAGTTCCCTTTGGTTTCCTGTGCGCTTAGCAGGTTTTTATTACTGCGGTTTCGCGTGCCGATCAGATAGGTGAAGCGGTTATTTTTGGATGAACCTTCCAGTTCCAATCCCTGCTCCAGCAGTCCGATATAGGCGGAACCGCCAAATTTTTTCGGCGTTTTATATTGAATATCGAGTACAGAGGAAATTTTGTCTCCGTATTTTGCCTGAAATCCGCCATTATAAAAACTCACATTTCGGGTCATTTCCGGATTGATGAAACTCAGGCCTTCCTGTTGTGCATTGCTTACGAGGTAGGGACGGAAAATTTCAAAGTCATTTACATAGATCAGGTTCTCGTCGTAGTTTCCTCCGCGCACAGAGTATTGGGAAGTGAGTTCATTGGTTGAACCCACAAATACCTTAATCAGGCTTTCAATACCGCCCGTTGGCGATGGGATGTTGATAGCGTCTTTCGGATTAATGCGAATGAGTCCGGCTTCCTTGCGGTCGCGTTCATCCTTCACCGTTACACCGGGCAGGACCTGATCCGATTTTTCCATACGGATCAGCACCTGCTCCTGCTCCTTATCATTCAGCAGGAAATTCTGCTGAACCGTTTTATAACCTGTATAGGAGAACAGCAGGGCAAAAGCTTTATCGGCCGGAACCCGAATCCGGAAGCTGCCGGAATCCGAACTGCGAATGCCGGTTTCATGCCCCAGCATGATAATGGATACATTGGCCAGCGGTTGTTCATTTTCGTCCAGCACTTTTCCTGAAACGACTGCGCCGGGTTTTTGGGCGAAGATTATGCCCGGTAACAGGAGGAGAGATAAAAGAGCAGCCAGCAGGAAAGGACCCGGATATTTGAAGCGGTCTTTCAGCATGATTCGGGCTTAGCTGTTTTTGAGCAGACGGATCACCTGTTTCGGATCCTTATGTTGAAAAATAGTGGTTCCCGCCACGAGCACGTCGGCTCCCGCTTCAACCACTGCTGGCTGCATTTTCAAGAGATATACCTCCGTCCACTTCAATCAGGATCTCCTTTCCCGTTTTTAAGATCATCTTTTTCATTTCGCGGATTTTTTCCAGGGAATGCGGGATAAATGTTTGTCCGCCGAAACCCGGATTCACCGTCATAATCAATACATGATGCAGATCGGGTAAAATATCCTGCAGCATTTCCACCGGAGTGTGCGGATTGATGGCTACTGCCGGTTTCATGCCGAGTGCGCGGATCTGCTGGATATTACTGTGCAGATTGCGGCAGGTTTCCAGGTGTACGATCAGCGTGTCGGCGCCCGCTTTTTTAAAAGCAGGCGTGAGTTTTTCCGGCTCTTCAATCATCAGGTGCACATCGCAGATTTTTTTTGCTGCCTTGCGGATATATTCAATCACCGGAATACCGAAACTGATGTTGGGAACAAAACGTCCGTCCATCACATCCAGATGAAACCAGTCGGCTTCACTCTCATTCACCAGTTTACAAACATCTGCCAGGTGAAGGAAGTCGGAAGCAAGGAGGGAAGGGGCGACGAGCGGCATGGGAGGAAATTGATAATTGATAATTGATAATTGACGGTTGACGGTTGACGGTTGACGGTTGACGGTTGACGGTTGACAGTTGACTACATTAACCATCAACAAAAGTAGCGCTAGTGGGAAGCATCCCCAAATCCGGATTGAAGTCTTTCGATGGCGTCTTTTGCATCGATAAAACTTTTATCCAGCGAAAGCGTTTTCTGGTAATTGCTGATGGCCTCTGCTTTGTTTTGGGTGGCTTCATAGCATCTGCCCAGCCAATAGTAGGCGTCGGGATCCGTATTGGAAACGGTGATAGCCATATTGAAAGTATTGATGGCAGCTTTATAATTCTGCAGGTGATACCAGGCAATTCCCTTTTCCAGGTAAGCATCGGTGGTTTTCCAATCGCGCTGGATGCAGGAATCAAACTGAACGATCGCTTTTTGATATTGCTTCAGGTTAGAAAAATAAATACCCTTGATAAAAAGCGGATCGATCAGCAGGGAAGCGGAATCCTGTTTCAGGATCTGGTTACAGATCTCCAGGGCTTTTGCATTTTTTTGTTCCGCATAGAGATGCGCCAGTTCAAGGCCGTAAGTAGCCACTCCCTGCAGTTCATAGGCTTTTTGCAGTGAAAGGATGGCTGCGGCTGTATCTTTCATTTGTTCCTGCAGGATGGCCTGTTCATACCAGGTTTCAAAATCCGCCGGGTTCCTGTTCAGCATGTCCTGGTATTGTTTCAGTGCAAGCCCCTGGCTTCCGCTTCCTGCATAAGCATCTCCCAGCAATCGCTGCAGTTGCGGGTTTGCGGGGAATTTTGAAGAACCGGCCTTCAGCAGTTCCAGTCTTTCGGCATTTTTACCCAGAATCTGCAGATTAGCGGCATAGGGCAATGCAGTTTCCCCGGAAGGCTTCAGCGACCATGCTTTTTTAAAATCGGGATAAGCCATTTCATGCGCATTGGCCAGGGTTAAACGGGTGGCTCTCCGTAAATAAAGGTCCGCATCTTCCGGATATCGTTTGATGCTGTCGTTAAGACTGGCAAAAGCAGGGTTGGCTTCCACGCCTGGCGGCAGAGAAGCATCCGGGGCATTTCCACATGCGGTCAGCAATAAGCGCCAGACCGGGCAGGAAAATGAGTTTATACGGGAATATCATACCGTAAAACTACAATCATTCCCGTTGGTTCTTAAGAGCTGGCATGCTGAAAAGAATTAATTTCACCCTAAATTTTTTATATGCAAGCAGTACTTTTACAGGTTCACAATATTTTTCGCTGGGTAATCCTCGTTCTGCTGCTGCTGTCCATTATACAAAGTTTTATCAGGATGGCAGAAAAACAGGGAACTCCGCGATATAGATGCCAAACTCTGGCTTTTTACGATGATCAGCGCACATATCACGCTGCTGATCGGATTATTCCTGTTATTTTTTGGTCGCTATGGCATACTTAGTTCCGGACTTCCGGAAGGCGTGCATCTGATGAAAGATAAGTTTTACCGGTTTTTCTGGGTTGAACATCCGACGGGTATGGTGATTGCGACGGCATTCATCACCATTGCCCGGGGCATGGTAAAAAAACAAATAAAAGACCCCGTAAAGTATAAAAAGGCTTTCTGGTTATTTCTTCTGGCGCTGATCATTATCCTGGCCGTTATACCCTGGCCGGGCCGGGATGTGGTAGGGCGTTCGCTGTAATCCGGCCTGAGAAAAGGGAAATTTACGGTTGAAAAGTTTCCTGCCGCACCGTTTTTGGGATAATTTTTTTATATTCATACCCTCAAAAAGGCAGTCATATGATCAAATTCCACGAAGTTAAAAGCGGCGATCTTGTTCAGGTAGACTATGAGGGTCAGCGGTTTGAAGGTGAAGTTTTGGAACTGGACCATGAGGATAAACTGGTCCGGGTTCTCAACGGGGAACAGGAATTCTGGTATTCGCCGGCAGATCTGTACCCGATCCCGCTGGATGATGATCAGCTTCAGAAATTGCAATTTACCAGAGAACAGAACGGGGATAAATCAATAAAATATCTGAGGGGACCCTTTCGCATTCTGCTGCCTGAAAAGGACCATTTCAGCGATTTTGAGATCTGGTACCGCGAGGACCGGCGCCATATCAATCACCCCATCGGGGTTCATGAACTTCAGAATTACTATCATCAGATGACCAAAGTGGGTCTGAACCGCGATTAAGCCTCAAATTCAGGGTTTTTGGGCCTGTTTCGGGCCCGGGAAGCAGGCATTACGGATATTTATCGCCCGAAATTTTATTCTTTCGCTGAGTAATATTATCTTTGCGCTCCCAAAATCTATGGCTAAACAAGCGCTCATTAAACAGGATGGTACTATTGTGGAAGCACTTTCTAATGCCATGTTCAAGGTGAAGCTGGAAAACGGCCATGAAATTCTGGCTACTATTTCAGGGAAAATGAGGATGCATTACATACGGATACTTCCAGGGGATAAAGTGGGGGTGGAGATGAGTCCGTATGATTTAACCCGGGGAAGAATTATATTCCGATATAAGTAAAAAGTAAAAAGATCTGTATGAAAGTGAGGGCATCAATAAAAAAACGCAGTGTGGATTGTAAAATCGTGCGCCGCAAAGGAAAGTTGTACATCATTAACAAGAAGAACCCCCGTTTTAAACAACGTCAGGGATAATCCCGGGTTCCGTAATTGATCATTCAGTATTAAAAAATAAAAGATGGCGCGTATTGCCGGTGTAGACTTACCAAAAAATAAAAGAGGGGAAATCGGGCTGACCTATATCTACGGGATTGGTTCAACCACTGCCAAGTATATTCTTGGCAAAGCGGGGATCAGCATGGATAAAAAAGTTTCCCAATGGGATGATGATGAGCTGAACGCCATCCGGAATATCATCACCAACGAATTGAAGGTGGAAGGCGCGCTGCGTTCTGAAGTACAGATGAGTATCAAGCGTTTGCTGGATATCGCCTGTTACCGTGGGGTGCGTCATCGTAAGGGGCTGCCGGTTCGTGGTCAGCGCACCCGTACCAACAGTCGTACCCGTAAAGGAAAACGCAGAACAGTTGCCGGTAAAAAGAAGGCGCCTAAGAAGTAATAATCAGCATCCGGCAGCGGATGCGTCTGAATAAATTGCACCATAACAGAATCAATACCGGATACCGGGTGCAGGCGGAGGATTGATTCGGCCCGTAAAGCGGGAAACATTATAAAACAAGATTACCTAGTTCGAACATGGCAAAAGCACAACAGCAGACCAGCGCAAAAGCCGCTGCAAAAAAGAGAGTTGTTAAGGTAGATGCTTACGGGGATGCCCACGTATCTGCGAGTTTCAACAATATCATTATCAGCATTACCAACAAGAACGGGCAGCTTATTTCCTGGAGCAGTGCCGGCAAGATGGGATTTAAGGGATCCAAGAAAAATACCCCCTATGCCGCCCAGATGGCCTCTGCGGATGCCGCCAAAACCGCATTGGATGCGGGTTTGAAAAGAGTGGATGTATATGTGAAAGGTCCGGGTTCCGGAAGGGAAAGCGCCATCCGCTCGCTTGCCAATAACGGAATCGAAGTGGTGATGATCAAAGACGTAACTCCATTGCCGCACAATGGTTGCCGTCCTCCTAAAAAGAGAAGGGTTTAGTATTTCCCCGGAATGCTGGTCTGATTCAGCGATCCGGTATTTATAATCAAGCTGGCCAGGATTCCATTTTAAGATTTTTCATAATCCTGTCCGGGTACTTAAAAATCTGAATAATATTTATGGCACGTTACACCGGTCCAAAGACCAAGATCTGCCGCAAATTCGGTGAACCTATTTTAGGGAACGGAAAATGGCTCGACAAGAACAGCAATCCGCCAGGTCAGCATGGGGCTACCAAAAAGCGGAAAACGCTGGGAGAATATGCACTCCAGTTAAAAGAAAAGCAAAAAGCAAAATACACTTATGGTGTGCTGGAACGTCAATTCAGAAAAACTTTTGAAGAGGCTTCCCGTCGCAAAGGCGTAACCGGTGAAAACCTGATCCGCCTGCTGGAAGCCAGACTGGATAATACCGTATACCGTTTGGGAATCTCTCCTTCCCGGCCCGGAGCCCGTCAGCTCGTTTCGCATAAACATATTACGGTCAACGGAGAAGTGTTGAACATTCCTTCTTACCAGTTAAAACCCGGAGACAGCATCGGTTTAAAACCTTCTTCCCAGGTTAATGCCGGTATTACCAGCGCGGCCAAAGGGAAAGGGAAATAAGATCAACTGGCTGGACTGGAACGAAACGGAAATGAAAGGTACTTTCATTGCCTGGCCGGAAAGGGAAAGTGTTCCGGAAAATATCAAGGAACAGCTGATCGTGGAGTTGTACAGCAAGTAAGTCGTATTCATCATTTGTAAATAATCGAAAATTTAAATATGGCCATTTTAAATTTCCAGAAACCAGACAAAATCATTCTTCAAAAAGCTACTGATTTCGAAGCCCAGTTCGAATTCCGTCCTTTGGAGCCCGGTTACGGCGTAACCATCGGCAATGCCCTGCGCAGGGTATTGCTGAATTCACTGGAAGGATATGCGATCATCGGGGTAAAAATAGAAGGAGCTGACCATGAATTCGCAACCCTCAAAGGAGTGACGGAAGATGTGGTGGAAATCATCCTGAACCTCAAACAGGTTCGTTTCAAGAAGAAAGTGGACCATGAAGTGGCGCAGGAAAAAGTTACCCTTAGTCTGAAGAACAAAACCGAATTCACAGCCGCCACCATCGGCGAAGGATTGCCCAGTTTTGAAGTGATGAATCCGGGATTGCTGATCTGCACCATGGATGCATCTGCACGGCTGGATATTGAAATTACCGTTGGCAAAGGCCGCGGATATGTTCCGGCTGAAGACAACAAGCCCAAGGATGCCATATTCGGATACATTCCTACCGATGCCATTTTTACGCCCATCAAGAACGTAAAATATTCCATCGAAAATACCCGTGTGGAACAACGCACGGATTTTGAAAAATTACTGATGGATGTTTCTACAGATGGAACCATTCATCCGGAAGAAGCCGTTAAGCAGGCTTCCCGGATCCTGATTCAGCATCTGATGATCATCACGGATGAAAACATCACTTTCGATAATAAGGAAGAGAAGAAAGAAGACCTGGTGGATGAACAAACCCTTCAGTTGCGTAAAGTGCTGAAGACACCGCTGGAAGATCTGGATCTTTCCGTAAGAGCATTCAACTGCCTGAAGGCAGCCAAGATCAACAGCTTAAGCGAACTGGTTACCTACGAACAGGAAGACCTCATGAAATTCCGCAATTTCGGTCAGAAATCCCTGGCAGAAATCGAACAGGTTTTGCATGAAAGAGGTCTGCATTTCGGGATGGACCTGAGCAAGCTTAAACTGGATGATGAGTAATAAATTTGAATTTGAAATTAGAGAATTTAATTTCACATTACACATTTCATATTTCACATTAACAATCCTGTAATTCCTGACACGGTACAAGGTCTAAACTAAAAACGTCATGCGTCACGGAGACAAAATCAACAATCTAGGCAGAACCGCCTCACACCGCGCTGCGCTGCTGAGCAATCTGGCTACCCAGCTGATCGCACATAAAAGGATCGTTACGACCCTGGCCAAAGCGAAATCACTCAGAACTTATGTAGAGCCGCTGATCACCAAGGCTAAAGAAAATACCACGCACCAACGCAGGGTAGTGTTCAGTTATCTGCAGGATAAAGAAGCGATTACCGAACTGTTCAGCACCATTGCTGAAAAAATTGCCGGCCGTCCCGGAGGTTATACCCGCATCATTAAGCTGGGCAAACGCCAGGGAGATGCGGCAGAAACGGCCATGATCGAACTGGTGGATTTCAACGAAATCTACGGAAAAGGAAAAGGCGAAGCGAAAGAAGCCGGAAAAAGAACCCGCCGCGCCGGAAGCCGTAAGAAAACTGCGGAAAAGGCAGAAACTGCTGAACCCGCAGCAATTAAGGAAAGCCCTTCCGAAACCAAGGAAGAACCCGCAAAATAAACATGGAATCCTTTTTGAAAAAAATGACAGCCCTCGACATTCGGAGGGCTTTTTTTTTGAAGTACAGAACAGGCAAATGTGCAATGTTATTGAAATTCATTTCATATTTCCACATCCCATATTTTCACATTATTTTTCTTTTCTTTGCAAAACTTTTCTAAACACATGTCCTCAACTCATATTTCACAGCCGGCAGTCTTAGTTCTTCAGGATGGAACTGTTCATCATGGTAAAGCTTATGGTAAAATCGGAACCAGCTCCGGAGAAATCTGTTTTAATACCGGAATGACCGGATATCAGGAAGTTTTTACCGATCCGAGTTATTATGGCCAGGTTTTGATCATGAATAGTGTGCATATTGGAAACTATGGGGTGAAGGATGAGGATGTGGAATCTTCCTCTGTAAAGATCAGGGGACTGATCGGAAGAAACCTGGAAGAACAATTTTCCCGGATTCAGGCAAAAGGCTCACTGGATGATTATCTGAAAGCGAATCATATTGTTTGTATTGAAGGCGTGGATACGCGGGCCCTGGTATCCCATGTGCGGATAAAGGGAGCCATGAACTGTATCATTTCCTCGGAAAATCTGAATGTGGATGAGTTAAAAGCGCAGCTGGCCGGGGTACCCGATATGGACGGACTGGAGTTGGCATCTGTTGTGTCGACAGAAAATACTTATGAAGCAGGAGATCCCAATTCCGCGGTGCGGGTTGCGGTGCTGGATTATGGCGTAAAAAAACATATTATTCAATGCATGGTTGACCGGGGAGCTTTTGTAAAAGTCTTTCCGGCCAAAACGGATCTGGCCGAATTAAAGGCTTTTTACCCGACCGGTTATTTTCTCTCGAACGGTCCGGGTGATCCGGCTTCCATGGGCTATGCCGTGGATACGCTGAAAGAACTTTTAAAAGAAGAGAAACCGGTTTTCGGCATTTGCCTTGGGCATCAGTTGCTGGCCCTGGCCAATGGGATTCCTACCTTTAAGATGCATCATGGTCATCGGGGTCTCAATCACCCGGTAAAAAATCTGGTTTCCGGAAAATGTGAGATCACTACCCAGAATCACGGATTCGGAGTGGATCCGGAGGCCGTCCGGAAAAATAAAAACGTGGAAATTACCCATGTTAACCTGAATGATGAGTCCATCGAAGGTATCCGTGTAAAAAACAAACCTGTTTTCTCCGTTCAATATCATCCGGAATCTACACCCGGGCCTCACGACAGCCGCTATCTTTTCGATGAATTTATCGGCCTGATCCGGCAAAATCTGCCGGTATAAATTATTATCTGCCTTTCGGCCGCCTGCGTTTCAGTCACTCGAATACCGTATTTTTGCTATTCAATTAAACCGGAATCTTGTGGCATTGATCAAGAGTATTTCAGGAATCAGAGGTACAATCGGCGGCAAACCCAATGAGAACCTCAGCCCCCTGGATATTGTCCGGTTTACTGCCGCCTACGGGACCTGGATCAAAGAGAATCAAAGTCATTCCAAAAGAATTGTTGTCGGCCGCGATGGCCGGATCAGTGGTGAAATGGTTCGGAACCTGGTGATTAGCACGCTGAACGGACTTGGCCTGGACGTAATCGATCTGGGTTTATCCACTACTCCGACTGTTGAAATTGCCGTTACCGGTGAAAACGCAGCTGGCGGGATCATCATCACAGCCAGCCATAACCCCAAAGAATGGAATGCGCTGAAACTGCTGAATGAGAAAGGCGAATTTATCAGCGAACAGGACGGTAAGTGGATTCTGGACCGCGCTTCGAAAGATGCTTATCAGTTTGCACCGGTTGAAAAGCTGGGGACCTGCCTTTTGAATAACAGTTACCAGGAAAAACATATTCAGGCTATTCTGCAATACCCACTGGTGGACCGACAGGCTATTCAACAGAAGAATTTTAAAGTCGTCGTGGATGTAATCAATTCTACTGGCGCTTTGTTCGTACCGCCTCTTTTAAGAGCGTTGGGAGTAGAACAGATCACCGTGCTGAATGAAGATGTGGATGGCAGATTTGCCCACAATCCTGAGCCGCTGCCGGAAAACCTTTCCGCATTAAGTGCCGAAGTAAAAAAATCGGGAGCAGATCTGGGAATTGCCGTCGACCCGGATGTAGACCGCCTTTGTTTTGTTTGTGAAGACGGGACGCATGTTTGGAGAAGAGTTTACCCTGGTGGCGGTTGCCGACTATGTGCTGGCCCGCAGGCCGGGGAATACTGTGAGTAATATGAGCAGCACTAAGGCGCTCAAAGAAATTACAATCCGGCACGGGGGCGAATATTTTCCTTCACGCTGTCGGAGAAGTGAATGTGGTAGAGAAAATGAAGGCTGTACAAGCGGTGATCGGAGGAGAAGGGAATGGCGGAATCATTGTACCGGATCTTCATTATGGCAGGGATGCGCTCATCGGAATTGGTTTGTTTTTGAGTGCTCTGGCACATCATAAAAACGGAATGCGTTCATTCCGTTCCAAATATCCCGACTATTTTATTTCCAAAAATAAAATAGAACTCGGGAAATCCATCGACGTAAATGAGCTGTTCAGTAAGATCAAATCAAAATATAAGAATCATCCTGCCAATACAGAAGATGGTTTGAAAATTGAATTTGATGAGGATTGGGTACATCTCCGCACGTCGAATACCGAACCCATCATTCGCATTTATGCAGAGAGTAATTTCGAAACAACGGCCAATAATATTGCCCGGCGATTGATGAAGGATATTCAGGAATTTATTTAATTGTTCCGGAAATTAATCCGGAGGAGAACCCGGAACTACCCGGAGGGAGGGGATAGATCCGTCCAACATGCCTCTTTAAAAAATCTCAAATTGCCTTTCGTCATGGAAAGAATATATTTCGACAATGCCGCCACTACCTCACTCGATCCTGAAGTGTTGGAGGCGATGATGCCTTATCTCACGGAAAAATTTGGTAACCCCTCGTCCATTTATTCCTATGGAAGAGAAGGCCGGATGGCTGTGGAGCAGGCCCGTAAATCGACAGCCCGCCTGCTGAATGCCCATCCCGCAGAGATTTTCTTTACCAGCTGCGGAACGGAAGGCACCAATACGGCCATTGCAGCCGCCATTTATGATCTTGGATGCCGGCACATCATAACTTCCCCGATAGAACATCATGCAACCCTGCATACCGTGGAATATTACCGGCAAAAGGGAGATGCGGCGGTTCATTATGTGAAATTGCTGCCGGACGGTCATGTCGACCTGAAGGACCTGGAAGGGTTGCTTTCCGGTATAAAGGCCAGAACGCCTGGTTACCCTGATGCATGCAAATAATGAAATTGGCAATCTGCTGGACCTGGATGCCGCCGGGGAAATATGCAAAAGGCATGGGGCCGTTTTTCATTCAGATACGGTACAGACTGTTGGGCATTACCCATTCGACCTGAAAAAGACTCCGGTTCATTTTATAACTGCCGCCGCCCATAAATTTCACGGACCCAAGGGGATTGGCATGCTGTATATCAATGAAGAAGTTAAAATACATCCATATATACATGGAGGGTCACAGGAGCGTAATATGCGGGCCGGCACAGAAAATGTTTATGGGATTGTAGGGTTTGCCAGGGCCCTTGAACTGGCGCATGCCCGGATGGAAACGGAAAAAAAGGAAATTTTAAATCTGCGGCAGTATATGGCGGATCAGTTGAAGGTGGTCATTCCTGAAGTTGCATTCAACGGGGATCCCTTCCGCAAAAGCCTGTATACTGTACTGAGCGTAAGTTTTCCGAAATCGGATAAGAGTGAAATGCTCCTTTTTAACCTGGATATCAACCATATCTGTGCATCCGGAGGGAGTGCCTGTACAAGTGGCGCCGAACAGGGTTCTCATGTGATCCGGGCCATTTATCCGGATTCGGACCGGGTTACTGTCCGGTTTTCTTTCAACCGTCATAATACCGTACAGGAAGTTGACCGGGTAGTAGCGAAGCTGAAAGAACTGATCTGATGAGTTCCGGGAAATAAAAAAATCCAGTCATGCTTATGCTGGATCTTTTTATGTGTTTTGAGTAAGAAATTTTCTAAAGGGAACCAGATGGATCTTGGACCAAAAACGGGCTCTACAGCCACAAATTTACGGCTATTCTGATTTGCTGTTTCATTTCGTCCTAAAAGTTTCTCACACTTATAAATATTTCAGGATCTTAACATTTCTTTATTTATCAATTGTTTTCCACGATCAGTAATTGGCTCTTCACCGGCTGACCATTCGATGTAAGCCTTGCCACATAAGTCCCTGCAGGCAAACGGTAAGCTTGTGATACCGTGCAGTCCTGGCGACCGCTTAAGGAATCCCAGTTGGTCTCACTTAATTTCTTACCGGAAATATTATAAAATTCAAGCCGGGCGTTTGGAAGGGGCTTGTCAGTCTGAATATAAACCGTATTATTCCGGATCACCGTAGGATAGATTTTGGTACCCTGGACCTGGTTAATATTGATCTGGGCAATTGACGACTGATTGGTGTTGTTGTTCTTACCCACCACCCAGATTCGGTAATAAGAAATTCCGGAAAGCGGATTCTCGTCGATAAAATTATAAACGAGCTGATAGGCATTGCTGCTGATGGTTGTTTTAGACGGCAGGCTGGCAATCTGCGAAAAATGTACGCCATCTGTACTCCTTTCCACTTCATAGTGATCAATGCCCTTTTCCATCATTGTTTTCCATACCAGATCGACATGATTGAATTTGTAATCTGCCTCAAAGCCGGAAAATGTAACCGGCAGGATGGATCCATAACCTAAGATGCTGGTCAGGACAAAAGCAGCGGAAAATATGCTTGTTTTCATAGATTTTAATTACGCCTATTCATTACCAGCAGTATGCCAGAATATAACTTATTGATTATTAACTAACTGTGAAGTAAATTTGGGCCTATTTCTTCCCGGATCGGGAAGGGTTTTACGAAATTGATCCATCTAAGTGTTATCTTGTATAAGCTTATTCCTATGTGATGAATACCAAAACGCCTGTTTCAGGAAGGATATATTCCATCGATATTCTCAGGGGGGTTGTAATGATCATCATGGCGCTTGATCATGTACGGGATTATTTTCATATTACGGCAGCAATCGATTCACCCACCAATCTCGCCAGTACAACGCCCGCTTTATTTTTCACCAGATGGATTACTCATTTTTGTGCACCTGCTTTTGTTTTGCTGGCCGGAGTTTCCGCGTGGCTGATGGGTCAGAAGAAAACCAAATCCGAAATGAGTTCTTTTCTGATAAAAAGAGGGTGTTGGCTGGTTGCGGTAGAGATCTTCATCGTGACTTTTGCCTGGACATTCAATCCCTTTTATAATATCGTCATATTGCAGGTGATCTGGGCCATCGGGATCAGTATGATTATTCTGGGAATTTTTGTCCGCTTTGCAACTTCCCGGATCATACTGCTGGTTGGACTCATCATTATCTGCTGCCATAACCTGCTGGATTATCCCGAAGCTGCAGTAAACGGGGAAGTGGGATTACTCTGGGACTTTGTACATCATGGTTTCTTTAAGCCGTATCCGGTTTTTGCTCATCATGTTGTTTTAATAGTATATGCTTTCCTGCCCTGGACAGGCATCATGATGCTGGGTTATGGAATTGGAAAAGTATTTAGTAAGGAGGTTTCTGCCGCTTTCCGGAAAAAAATATTATTCGGTACCGGGTCAGCCCTGCTATTACTTTTTCTTATACTCCGCCTTATTAATGCATATGGTGATCCATCTGCCTGGTCGGGGCAAAGATCAGCTGTCTATACCCTCTTATCTTTTTTAAACGTTACGAAATATCCACCTTCCCTCGATTATATTGGCATGACGGTGGGCGTTTCCCTGATTGCGCTGGGTGTACTGGAACGGGCGGGAGAAAGGCCTTTTAAATGGCTGATTAACTTTGGACGCGTGCCTTTCTTTTTTTATGTACTGCATATATATGTGATCCACCTGCTGGTTGTCGTCTTTTTTATATTTGAAAAATTTCCTGCGAAAGATATTGCCCCGCAGCATTTACCTTTTTTATTCAGGCCGGATCGATTTGGGTTTAATTTATGGATCATATATAGCATCTGGGTTGCTATTATTTTACTTCTATATCCCCTCTGCAGGTGGTATACCCGGTATAAGAGCCATCACCGGAACTGGTGGCTGAGTTATCTCTGAACTATCTGAGCATGTTCTTGATCTCATTCAGTTTGAGCAGTGCTTCCACCGGTGTGAGCCGGTTGATATCCAGCGCTGACAATAACTTCCGTATCTCCTCAAAGGTTTGGGTATGTGCGTCAAAAATGGAGAGCTGTAACTGCGGCCCGGTTATCTTTTTTAAGCTTTCACTTAATCCGGCTCCTGCACTACCGCGACTTTCTTCCAGCTGTTGTAAAATCTGATTTGCCCTTGCAATCAGGTCCGCCGGCATTCCTGCCATCTTCGCCACGTGAATTCCAAAACTATGGGTGCTGCCGCCGGGCGCCAGTTTGCGAAGAAAAATAATTTTATTTCCGAGCTTCCTTATTGGTGATATGATAATTTTTTACTCCGGGAAATTTTTCTTCCAGTTCATTGAGTTCATGGTAATGCGTGGCAAATAATGTTTTGGGTTTGAAGCGGAGATCGATGCAGGAATCTCGGCGATGCTCCAGGCAATGGAAATGCCATCGTAAGTGGATGTGCCGCGGCCGATCTCATCCAGAATAATCAGGCTGCGTGAAGTGATATTATTAATGATGCTGGCTGTTTCATTCATTTCCACCATGAAAGTGGATTCCCCTGCACTCAGGTTATCAGAAGCGCCTACCCTGGTAAAGATTTTATCTGTCAGGGGGATTCGGGCATCTGCAGCGGGAACAAAACTTCCCATATGGGCCATCAGTGTAATGAGGGCGGTTTGACGAAGCACAGCGCTTTTACCGCTCATATTGGGCCCGGTCAGAATAATGATCTGCTGTGTTTCCGGATCCAGGAAAATATCATTGGGAATATACTCTTCGCCAGGCGGAAGATTTCTTTCGATAACCGGATGACGGCTTTCCCTCAACTCGAGCTCCAGGCCGTCATGCAGTGTAGGTTTTTTGTAATTGTATTGAAGGGCATTTTGTGCAAAGCAAAGCAGGCAATCCATTACTGCCAGCACACTGCCGTTGATCTGCATAGGCGCAATATAATCCTGCAAGTCGAGCATAATCTGGTCGATAGATCCTGCATTCCAGCTGTAGGATCTTTTCTTCGGCACCCATTATTTTTTCTTCATATTCTTTCAGCTCCGGAGTAATATACCGCTCCGCATTCGTAAGCGTTTGTTTGCGGATCCAGGTATCCGGTACTTTATGTTTGTGGGAATTGGTTACTTCAAGATAATATCCGAATACATGAGTTAAAACCGATTTTCAGTGAACTGATACCGGTGTTTTCGGATTCTTTTTGTTGAAGTTCCGCAAGATATTGTTTTCCGTCCGGAGGCAATACTTCTCAGTTCATCCAGCTCCGCCAGTACGCCATTCCGGATCATGTTCCCTTTTGAACGCCAGGGCAGGTGGATTCTCCACGATCTGGTCAAAGATCCTCTGCCATATATGGGACAGGGATTTAATGAATCCGTGAAGTCTTTTTAAATAATCGTTTGCGGCATCGCTGCAAAGTTTTTGATATGGCCGCCACTTCCCTTAATCCACGGGCAAGTTGCAATACTTCCCTCGGATTTATTTTCTTTAGATGGAATCTTGCTGAGCAACCTTTCCATATCGCCGCATTGCCGGATGTGCTGCGAGAGACTGTTTCGAAGCTCAGGATCCCGGATCAGATATTCCACCAGATTTAGCCTTTCCTGAACCGGATTTAACTCTTTCAGCGGCATCAGCATCCATCGCTTCATCAGCCTGGCGCCCATGGGGGAAACGGTGTTGTCCATGGTTTGCAAAAGCGAATGCTGCTGTTCACCCGAAGGAAGCAGTTCCAGGTTCCGGATGGTGAACTTATCCATCCAGAGATAATCTTCCCGGTCGAGTCGCTGGATGCTGCTGATATGCTGCAGGTGAGGATGCTCTGTATCTTTAAGATAATGGATGATGGCGCCTGCGGCAATAATTCCCTGTGTCAGGTTTTCAATGCCGAATCCTTTGAGGGTATGCGTCTGGAAATGTTTCAGCAATATTTCTGTGGCATAGGCTTCATCATAGATCCATTTCGAGGGTATAAGTGTAAAACCTGCTGCCGAAATAATTCCTTGAAAGTTTTTGCTGATTTCGCTGAAAGATCACTTCTGCCGGATTCAGGGTTTGCAGCAATTTATCGATATATTCCTGATCGCCTTCGGCGGTAAAAAATTCTCCGGTGGAAATATCAAGAAATGCAATGCCTAATATTTCAGTCGTAAAATGAACGGACGCAAAGAAATTATTGCTCCGGTGCTCCAGCAGCTTATCCTTGGTGGCGGTACCGGGCGTCACCATTTCCGTAACCCCTCGTTTCACGATGCCCTTTGGCGAGTTTGGGGTCTTCCAACTGATCGCAGATGGCAACGCGATGACCGGCTTTTACCAGTTTGTGCAAATAAGTATCCAGCGCATGATGCGGAAATCCGGCGAGCTCACTGGAAGTCGGAGATCCATTATTCCGTTTCGTGAGAGTGATGCCCAGAATTGCGGAAGCCAGTATGGCGTCTTCACCAAAAGTTTCATAAAAATCGCCTACCCGGAACAACAGGATGGCATCCGGATATTTTTGTTTAATAACCCGGTGCTGTTGCATCAGTGGCGTGTCGGCAGAATTTTTGGACATGAGCAGTTTTTCGCTTGTCGATCCATGGCGTTCCCGCAAGCGGAATGCGGCAAAAGTAAGCAAGCGATCTTCAAAAAAAACAGGGTTTTCCCGGGTGTGAACAACTTAAAAACCCGGAACGGGCGGGTTTGACAGGCAACTCAATACGGGGTAAAAAGCTTATAATATATTGATGTTTGTATTAACCGGCCAGACTGATAAACCCGTGGCCGGTATCCCGCATCTTCCGTAACGAACTGTATCTTTGCCTTATGCGGAAACTTCGGATGGATGAACTGCCCCGTAAGAGCACGGAGGAGTTCCGCCAGGCAGAAAAATTACCGGTCATATTAGTGTTGGATAATATCCGGAGCATGCATAATGTGGGTAGTTTGTTCCGGACAGCTGATGCTTTTCTTGCAGAAGGCATTTATTTATGCGGTTATACGCCCCGACCCCCTCATCGTGATATTCATAAAACGGCATTGGGCGCAACGGATACTGTTGAATGGAAGTATGTGGATTCCGCCTCCAAAGCGGTTCAACAACTGCGCGATGCCGGTTATCACACGGTGGCTGTGGAACAGGTGGAGGGGAGTATTCCGCTTCAGTCTTTTAAACTGGCCGGGGATGAAAAGCTGGCCGTGGTTTTTGGCAATGAAGTGGAGGGAGTGAGTGGGGAAGTGCTGGCTTACTGCCAGCATAGTATTGAAATACCCCAATTTGGCATGAAGCACTCCCTCAATGTTTCGGTTGCTGCGGGAATTGTTTTGTGGGAAATGGTCAGAGCTAATATGGAGATTTGAGAATATCAATACGCATGTCCCTGATTTTCAGATTTCAAATTATTAATTATACAGCATGTCCAGCGTAAAGAATTATCTCAGTCTGATTAAATTTTCGCATACTTTATTTGCGTTACCCTTCGCGATCATCGGCTTTTTTCTGGGAGTCTATCACCAACAGACATTATCCGTATCGGATCCCGTAACGAATTCGGAACTGGCAATTAAGTTCGTTCTGGTCCTGATCTGTATGGTTACAGCGAGAAGCGCCGCCATGGCTTTCAATCGCTATCTTGACCGTCATTTTGATGCCCAGAATCCGAGAACCGCTATAAGGGAAATACCCAGGGGTCTCATTGCGGCAAACAGTGCATTACGGTTTGTGATTGTCTGTTGCCTGCTCTTTATGATCACCTCTTGGTTCATCAACGCCCTTTGTTTTTATCTTTCTCCGGTTGCGCTCTTTGTGATTTTGTTTTATAGCTATACCAAACGGTTCACAGCACTTTGCCATATGGTGCTGGGCGTGGGCCTCTCGCTTGCGCCGATCGGGGCATTTCTTGCAGTAACCGGTCATTTTGCCCTGCTGCCATTATTATTTTCCGGTGCCGTGATCTGCTGGGTAAGCGGGTTTGATATCATTTATGCGTTGCAGGATGTGGAATTCGACCAATCCCGCCAGTTGTACTCTGTTCCGGTTTGGCTTGGGAAGAAAAATGCACTTATGGTTTCATCATTGCTTCACCTGGTTAGCGCATTGTTCGTCCTGACCGCGGGTCTTTATGGTCTTTTTGGTTACTGGTACTGGCTGGGAACAGCGTTGTTTACCGGCATGCTAATTTATCAGCATGCGATTGTCAAGCCGCATGACCTGAGCCGGGTGAACCTGGCTTTTATGACAGCCAACGGAATTGCCAGTGTAATGTTCTCCTTATTTGTGATTACCGATATGATTGTCATGCATAAACACTGATCTGCCATGCCACGCATCCTGGCCATTGATTACGGATTAAAGAGAACCGGTATCGCGGTCACTGATCCATTGAAGATCATCGCCACCGCACTAACGACCATTGAATCTGCAAAAATTTTTACTTTTCTGGAAGAATACCTGAAACGAGAAAAGGTAGAACTCTTCCTGATTGGCGATCCAAAAAACCTGGACGAAAGCCCAACCGATGCAACGCCGCATGTTCACCGGATCATCGGTATCCTGAAACGCAAATTCCCGGAAATCCCTGTTCTCCCGGTAGATGAACGCCATACTTCGGTGATGGCAAGTCGCGCCATGCTGGAAATGGGACTTAAAAAAAGTAAACGGAGGGAAAAGGGGATGGTGGATCAGGTGGCAGCGACGATGATGTTGCAGGAGTATTTGAGAGATAACGAAGGTGAACTCTAAATGCCCCGATTTTATTATTTTTGCTCCATGATTTTACCAATAATTGCCTACGGTGCACAGGTGCTGAGAACCCGGGGGCAGGAGATCAAAGCCGATTACCCCGGGCTGGCTAAACTGATTGAGGATATGTGGGAAACCATGTATGAAAGCAGCGGCGTGGGCCTGGCGGCGCCGCAGATTAATAAATCCATCCGCCTTTTTATTGTAGACAGCACCCAGGTTTTTAATAACCTGGATGAAGAAGATAAGGATAAATATCCGGACGGACCGGGCATCAGGCAGGTTTTTATTAATCCCCAAATCCTGAAATTGAACGGAGAACCCTGGGCTTATTCGGAAGGCTGTCTGAGTATTCCCAAGATTCACGAAGATATAGTAAGGAATGAAGCGGTAACCCTGGAATACGAGGATGAACAATTTCAGCATCACAGCCAGACATTCAATGGGATTACCGCCCGCGTGATCCTGCATGAATATGATCATATTGAAGGCAAACTTTTTATTGATTATCTGAAACCCCTCAAACGTAAATTACTCCGGGGAAAGCTCGACGATATTTCCAAAGGGAAGATAAAAGTTGACTATAAAATGAGTTTTGGATAGATTTATTTACTGTAATGGGGTTGGGCTATAATGGCAAATTTATATTTATCTCCTCTGTAGAAAGACCTTTCGATCTCTATCACTTTCTCATTTTCCGTTAGGATAACACTGTCAAGGATAAATACCGGTATGGGTTTCTTAGCGCCAAAGTTATTATCCGGATTTTCCGGTTCGAGCATTTCCACGCTGAGGGTTTGCTTTATATCGTTTATTTTCAATTTATACTGATCTTCATACGTTTTGAAATAAGAGATCTCTGTAGGCAAGCGGTCCGCTTTGGGGCAAAGCTTTAAAGAGACATACCGGACCTCGTCTTTCATTAAATCTTCATCGGCATACCGCAACTGGTGTATTTTCAATACCGGTCCTTCAATAATAAAATGCTTTCCAATGATATTCGATGAAATTCCGTCTTTTAGAATCACTTTTTCAAGAATGATATTCCTGGGATTAAACCCTTCCGCCTTCAGGCTGTCATTAAATCCCCTGCGGGTTGAATCTATTGACCCCAGCGTTCTTAACAACTGATGCTCAACGGTCCGGTTCAAAACAAAAGTACCTTTCCCCTTAATTCTTCTTGCCCAGCCGTTTGATTCAATTTCCAATAAACTTTTTCGGGCTGTCGTATTGCTGATGCGAAAGGTTTTGATCAGATCATTTTCAGAAGGGATCTTATCTCCCGGCAATAATTCACCTGCTTTGATCTTTTCTATGATCGCGTTGCTGATCGTAATGAATTTAGGTTTCATTTGCAGAAAATAGGTTACAAGAAGGGTCTGATCCGGATTGGTCTGTACCAGGAGCATCCATTTTTATTCGCTCCCCGGCTTCTGCCGGGGATTGCAAAAATAACACCATTTATCCAAGGCCAGCAGGTTGATCCCGGAGCCGGAAGGATAAAAAAATTTTTGCATTACATTTATCTTGTTTATGTTTGATCTATACTTAGTGCGTTAGGTTACGATTGTTTGGCTAGGCTGTACAATTGCTTTCAACCCGTCAGGAATGGGAAATACAGCTGAAAGCCCTTCGGGTGTCGTTAGCCCGAAAAAGAAGGATTGGCATTAAAAAATTAGTCCTAGAGCGTTAACATATGAAATTGAGCAGAATTCATTGGATCATTCTATTCCTGGTGTTTATCGCTACGGGTTTAAGTTTCCTGGATCGTCAGGTGTTGTCCATTACTATTATAAAGATTCAGCGGGAGTTCAGTCTGTCTGATGTTCAATATGGGATGATCAATACGAGTTTTTTGATCAGTTATGCCCTGATGTTTACTATTGGCGGAAGGTTAACAGAAAAATTTGGTGCGAAGGCAGGCCTTGCATTTTCGGTTGGTATTTGGTCTTTGGCCAGCGGATTACACGGACTGGCGAACAGCTTTTATGAGTTGCTGATTTTCCGGTTCTTATTAGGAGTGGGAGAAGGCGGCTGTTTCCCGGGAGCCGTTAAAACAGTAAATGAATTATTCGACCCGAAGGAAAGAGCATTTGCAAATGGTATCGCTATCGGCGGCTCGGCCATCGGGGCGGTAATAGCTCCTCCTTTAACCGTATGGCTGGCCAATACGCTGGGCTGGCGCGGCAGCTTTGTCGTTTCCGGCATCATTGGGGTTGTATGGGTGGTTTTATGGATGCTCATTCCCTGGAAGAGAAAGCAGTCTCCCGATACCCCTGCTGTGGAAAAGAAAACAGCTCCTTTCTTAAAAATTCTGGCCAATAAAAATGCCGTAGTTTTTCTCGTCATCCGGTTCCTGCTGGATCCTGTTTTTTACTTTATCATGTTTTGGATACCCAAGTATCTGCATGAGGAGAGAAATGTGTCATTTGACGCGATTGGCCACCTCTTCTGGATTCCTTTTATGGCCTTAGGCGTTTCCAATATGCTTGGCGGATATCTTTCCGATAAACTGGTTCATAGGAATTTCTCCATCAACAGCGCCCGGAAAACAATCATGGGAATTGCCGCTTTTCTTACCATTCCGGTAATGTTTGTTCAAAGCGTTTCATCCCTTGCCAGTGCTATTGGCCTGATGTCGTTGCTTATGTTCGCTCATGGATTCTGGATTACCAATTATATAACATCCATTGCAGATATTTTTGGCGATTTCGCCACTTCTACGGTGGTAGGCTTGTCCGGTACGGCCGGAGCTATAGCTGGAATCGTAGTAAATCCGGTGATCGGTGTAGTTGTCCGGAATTACTCCTACGATCCCCTGTGGATTATCTGCGGCCTGCTGTATCCGCTGTCTTTTTTAATATTTATCATTTTCATACCCAAAATAAAACCCTTTTCTTTTCAATTCATTACGGGAACCGGTAATCATGGATCGCTGATCAACAAGACGGCAGGGAATTAGCTGGCAAGGCTGATTTTGAAGAAAGCCTCTGATCAATTATAGTTAGTGCGTTAGGAAATATATAAAACATTAAAGTAGGTAAAATATGAGCAGAGAAACGAAAGTCATCAGGGATGGATCGGTAAAAGTTTCACCGGGGAAGCCGGCTTTTACAAAACGGAAGAAAACCATCCCGAGAATAGGTGTTTTTGGGGTGGGCTATGTAAAATACTGGGCACAGTTTGAAGGACTGTATGAACAAATGTTAAAGAAGCAGGAAGTTTTTATAGAAAAGCTGCAGAAGAACGAAGTGGAGGTAATTGATTTTGGCCTGGTTGATAACGTGGATGCTGCCTATGAATTAGTGCCGAAACTGAAAGCTGCGAACCTTGACTTTGTTTTCTGTGATATGTTAACCTATGCAACCTCGGGTACATTCGGGATCATTGTAAAAAGCCTGGATACCCCTATTGTTTTAGTTGCGCTTCAGCCTGAGAAGGCGCTGGACTATGGAAATGCGTCTACTCACCAGCAATTATATAATGATGATGTATGCTCCCTGCCCGAATTTACCGGCGTAGCCATTCGGATGGGAAAGAAACCTCCCGATGTTATCATTGGAACCTTATTCAATGATCCCGAGGCAGATCAGGAGATTGCAGAATACTGCAATATTGCCCGGGTGCTACATGACCTCAAGTCCGCCAGAATAGGTCATATCGGTCATCCTATCGAGGCTATGCTGGATATGCATTCCGATGCCAGTATGCTTACTTCTTTTTTTGGCCTGCATATCGTGCAATGCGAGGCGCATGAAATTGTAAGTGAATACCACCGGGCTTCTGCAGCCGCCATGGAAGCGGAGAAGAAGCGGATTTTGGGCTTTTTTGACACCCCTGATCCCGTTTCTGATCCCATCTCCGAAAAATTAAGGGATTCCGATCTGGAAATGTCGGCGCGCGTTTCGGTCGCCCTGGAACAGTTTGTTAAGGCAAAAAAATTAACCGGCCTGGCCTATTATTATGAGGGAGAAGAAAACAGCATTACCCGGAATGTAATGGCCAATCTGATTGTGGGAAACTCTTTGTTAACCGGAGAAGGTTTTCCAATGTGCGGTGAATCTGACCTGAAATGTTGCATCGCCATGTTAATTATGGAACGGCTGGGTATTGGCGGAAGCTTTGCAGAATTTCATCCGGTTGATTTTGAAGAAAATTTCATTCTGGTCGGGCACGACGGACCTCATAATATTTCAATTGCCCAGGGTAAGCCCATATTAAGAAGCTTAAAAAAATATCACGGGAAACCGGGTTATGGCGCCGGTGTGGAATTCAAGATTAAAGAAGGACCCATTACCATGCTCAGCATTACTTCCACTTATGAAGGCCGGATCAAATTTGTTATTTCAGAAGGGACTTCTGTAGTCGGCCCGATTCCTCCAACGGGTAATACGAATACCAGGGGATATTTTAAACCGGGTGTAAAGTTATTTCTGAAGAAATGGGTAAGGGAAGGACCCACCCATCATTTCGCCTTAGGCGTGGGGCATCATGCAGTCACATTGCAAAAAATTGCGAATTACCTGAATATAGAATCTGTTATTATTTCCTGATAAAGTCAAACCAAAATTTTACAAAATGAACAAGTTTTCTAACGTGTGCCTGCCAGTTAAATCCGGTATCTTATTACTCGGGTTAACATTATTGTTCAACTGTCTTACCGCTCAGGTGGCCAGGATGACGGTGAGCGGAATCATTACCTCTTCGGAGAACCAGCAAACGATCGGGGGGGTAAGCATTGTTGAAAAAGGAACCAATAATGGTACCACCTCGGATGCGCAGGGACGATTTCATCTTGAAGTAAAGCAAAACGCCACACTGATCTTTACAAATGTGGCGTTTGAGACGCTGGAAATAGCTGTTGAAAGCAATCAGGAGATGAATGTGGAAATGCAGCCGGCAAAACAGCAACTATCCAATGTTGTGGTCATCGGATATGGAACGCAAAAGAAAAAGGATTTGACCGGTTCCATTGTAAGTCTTTCTTCAAAAGACCTCGTACTCGGGCCTTCTTCCAGCTTTGATCAAATGATGCAGGGAAAAGTAGCGGGTGCGCAGATTGTGCAGACTTCAGGCGCACCGGGTGGAAATGTAAATGTGCTGATAAGAGGCGTAAGCTCCATTACCGGCGGCAATTCCCCCTTATATGTGGTTGATGGTTACGCTATCGGAACGGGGGGCGGCGGATCTGATCTGACCAGCTTCGGGCCAAATTCTTATTCCGCCAGCGGAATAACAAGCAATAGTAGCACGAACCGGATCAATCCTTTGAGCACAATTAATCCTGCGGACATCAAGTCAATTGAAATATTGAAAGATGCGTCCGCTACCGCGATATATGGTTCGAGGGGAGCCAATGGCGTTGTGATTATCACCACTAAAAGAGGCAGCCAGGGAAAAGCAGTCATCAGTTTTGATGTATCTGCGGGATCTCAGGAACTGGCAAAAAAACTGGATCTTCTGTCTCCCGCACAATATGCCTCTTTCGTAGCTGACGGGAGGGATAACGCCTGGGTATATGCCGGTGGAAATGCCACTGATCCCAACAGCGTTAGAAGTACGTCCACGCAGGTGAAGCCTTCGTTCCGAAATCCCGGATCCATTACCGGGGGAACAGATTGGCAGGATGTTATTTTCAGGAAGGCGCCTGTACAGAATTATCAGTTGTCTGCGAGTGGCGGCGCGGATAAACTAAAATATTATGTATCCGGAAATTACATGAACCAGGAAGGTATCATGATTGGCTCCAACTATAAAAAGTTCGGCATTCGCACAAATCTTGATGCCCAGTTATCCAAACGCTTAAAACTGGGTACTTCATTTTCCGGATCTTATTCATATGGTGATTTTGCCCGGGCAGAGGGACATCTGCAACACCGCGGTTTGATTTCTGCGGCACTGGCCGGCGATCCGACCATCCCTATCTATGATTCAGCCGGCAATTATTATTCCGAGTTCTCTCAGGCTACCGGAATTCCCGTTGAAAATCCGCTGGTGATTAATGAAAATTTTCTAGATAAACGCGATTTCACCAATTTGTTCTCCAATACCTATCTCGAATTGCATATTGCGAACGGACTGGATTTCAAATCTTCGATCGGCGTTAATTATACCGGCAGGGAAACCAGGTTATGGAAATCTTCCCTGGTTGGTATAGCAACCAGCAGAACAGGTGTTGCAACCGCCGGAGTTACGGAAATAAAAAGCATTAACTATTTAAATGAAAATACGCTTCACTATCGTAAAACCATCAAGAAGCACGAGTTCGACGCCCTGGGAGGCTTTAGCGTTCAGAAGAATACGGATGATATTTTACAGGCCGGAGCTTCTGATTTCCCAACAGATGAAATTACTTATCTCGCAGCAGGGCAGGTTTCAACCGGAACAAACTATCAGTCGCAGTGGTCAATGGTTTCCTGGTTTGCAAGGGTGAATTATGTTTTTGACCAGAAATATCTCCTCACTGCCACCCTCCGCCAGGATGGAAGTTCCAGGTTTGGCATCAATAACCAGTGGGGGACATTCCCTTCCGTCTCGGTCGGATACCGGTTGTCTGATGAAGCATTTATGAAGAATGTATCATTCATCAGTAATTTAAAACTCCGCGCAAGCTATGGTATCGCGGGAAATAATCTGATCAGTAACTATGCGAGCCAGGGCTTGCTGGGTATTACCCGGTACGTTAGCAATGGCCAGGTGATATCCGGTATAACGCCCTCCAGCCTGTCGAATGACAATTTAACCTGGGAACAATCTGTTCAGACAAATGCCGGTATTGATCTCGCGTTGTTCAATAACCGGATTTCCATTACGGCTGATATATACCGCAGTCTGAAAAAGAATTTATTGCTGAACGTTACCCTGCCGGCTGCTTCGGGTTTTGGCAGTTCTACCCAGAATATCGGGGAACTGGAAAATAAAGGAGTGGAATTTTCCCTGAATACAGAAAATATAAATGCTAAGGATTTTCAATGGTCGAGCAGCTTCAATATCAGCTTCAATAGAAATAAAGTGCTGGCCCTGAATGGTAATGCAGTAAGGATCACCAATTCTGCTTACCAGATAAGCCAGGTTGGCTCCCCTATTTCAAGTTTCTATCTGATGCATACCACCGGCGTTTTTATGACAGCAGAGGAAATTACCAAGAGTCCGATACAGTCTCCGCGTGTTGTGCCGGGTGATCTGAAGTTTGAGGATGTTAACGGAGATGGCAAAATAACAACAGCGGATAAAAAAATAATTGGGAATCCCTGGCCCGATTATATCTGGGGCTTTCAAAATAATTTCACTTACAAAGGGCTGACTTTGAGTGTAAGCATCAATGCCTCGCACGGTAATGAAGTGTATTTTGAAGGAGGAGAAATCAATCTGAACGATGCGGGTGTACAAAATCAGCTGGCCATTGTGGATCAACGCTGGAAATCTCCTTCCGATCCCGGAAACGGAACCATGCCAAGAGCCATCAGAAATGACTATGCTTTTACATTGAGCTCAACCTCCAGGTATTTGTTCGACGGATCTTTTGTAAAGATCAGGGATATACATCTGTCTTATCTGATTCCCTCAAAAGCCCTGAACCGGCTCAAGATTCAATCGCTTACCGTTTACGGCGATATTACAAATGTTTATACGTTTACGAAATATCCGGGTTATGACCCTGAAGGCAGCATTGCGGGCGATAATGTAACAGCAAGCGGAGTGGACTATTTTGCCTATCCGAATCCGAGAACGTATACCCTCGGCGTAAGCTTCAACTTTTAATTATTCAACCAAGCAATAAAAAAATTGTATTATGAAATATAAAATAATAATCGTGCTGCTGTTGATGATTACATTTTCATCCTGCAAAAAATTCCTGGATTTAACGCCCGATTCTCAAATCAGCAATCAGAACTTCTTCCGGAACAGCAGTGATTTTGAATCGGCCCTTACAGGGGTATATGGAACTTTCCGGGGATACTTTAGTGGCAGTACGATGCTATATCTTGGGGAATTAACAACGGATAACGCGGAAATTCAATGGACTTCTCCTTCCGTAAGTGAAATGCAACTCGACCAGAATGCTGTGAACCCTACCAACAGTTATATCAGTAGTGCATGGAGAACATTCTTAACAACCATTTCTCAATGCAATACCATTTTAAACCGGATCGACAAGGTGGATTTTGATGTTGCGGTTAAAAACCGGATTAAAGGAGAAGCGCTGTTTTTGCGCGCATACAGCTTTTTTTATCTGACGCAAATTTTCGGAAATGTTCCCATTACCACGGAAGAATTCAAAAGTCCGGAGCAGATTCTGGCTGCGGATTTATCCCTGCAACCCAGCGAAAAGGCATATGCCTTAATCATCGGCGATCTTACGACGGCGGAAGGATTATTGCCCGCTACCCTGAACCCTGAAAAAACCAGGGCTTCGCTGGGAACGGTGAAGACGTTGCTCGGAAAAGTTTATCTTACCCTTCATGAATATGATTTAGCTGCTGCCGAATTGAAAGCAGTGATCGATTCGCACGATTATTCTTTGGCGCCTGCTTACAAAACCCTTTTCTCATCCGGGAATAATAACCTGGCTGAATCCATTTTTGAGATACAATTCGTTTCCGGAAAAACGATTGGCAATAATTATTCCTACTTATTTTCACCGGCTATTACCAGCATGGCTATTTTTCAGAATAATCAGCAGGGAGCAGGGAGAATTGTTCCTACGCTGGATATAATGAACGCTTATGAGGCCGGAGATGCGCGAAAAGCTGCTTCAGTAAATGATTCCGTACCATTGATTAATGGTACAAAGACGTATAACCGGTACGGGTTGAAGTTTGTAGATTTTAAGGCAATCGATGTTACTGACGGAAGCATCACTTTTACCGTGCTGAGATATGCCGATGTGTTGCTGATGTATGCGGAAGCCCTCAATGAATCGGATCATACGCCTGACGCATTTCCGTATATCAATGCTGTAAGGGAACGGGCACAGCTTACTGATTTATCGGGACTTGGCAAGGATGATCTGAGGATCGCTCTTGAAAAGGAAAGAAGGGTGGAATTTCTGGATGAAGGGCAAAGGTGGTTCGACCTCCTCAGAACCGGAAGAACGGAAGCTGTACTGAATGCTTATTATAACAGTACCAGCCAGCATTTTTCTGTTGAAGATTATGAATTGATATTTCCCATTCCGCAAAACGAGGTCGATCTGAATGCTGCCGTAATTCAAAATCCAGGGTATTGACATTGCCTGGAACGGTGTTCTGTTTAAGCAAAATAAAAAAGAAGATGGCCCTAAAAATCAGGTGGAAATATTGGCTTCCCGGATTAATCCTCCTTTATGCAATGCCCGGCATCGGGCAGACGGTATTGCAGCCGGAACAATCATCTCTAAAAGGAGTTCCATTTAACAATATCACGCTGGAAGCATCCCTGAAGCCTTTTAAGAAAAAGGATAAGGAATATATCAGAAAAGTGGCCATTGAAATGTTCACGCAATGGAGCTCCCTGTTGCGGCATGCGGATACGGTTTCTGTCATGCTCTGGACGGCCGATGGTTCGGAAATACTGGATTACCGTGGTGATCTGTCCCAGCCCCTGGAATGGGGCAGGTATATGGGCAATCCAAATACAAATCATGCGGTTGATTCCGGTCCCAAAGAATTATCGCTGCATGAAAGAGCTTATCTGTACGAGGAGCACCCACCTGCTTTTACATATGGGGATCTTAAATTCATCATCCAGACATTGAAGGAAACCGGGAAAAAACTCACCGGGAAACATATTCGCATCGGAGCAACCTTTGATCCGGGGCCTGAATTTGCGAAATCAGATTTTAAATACAAAAGACATACGGAAATATTGGGCGGAAGCGCCATGGGACATAAAACGTTTGTCAGTTGCTATTCCGTACTGAATGCCGATTCCATTCATTATGCCGGCTTTCCTTCCGGCATTCCGGCCAATACGCCCTTCGGTGTTTTTTTCGGAAGGCAGAGCCAGCACTTCCTGCATGATCTGGGTTATGATTATCTGTGGTTAAGCAATGGCTTTGGATTCGGTGTGGAAGGTTGGTCATCCACAGGCGCCATTTTTACCGGTGAAAATTTTAAGGAAGACAGACTGGAAGATGTGCGGCACAAGATCCTTGACTTCTGGAATCTGTTCCGGAAGGAATGTCCGAAGTATCGAATAGAAACCAGGGGAACCAATTTATCTACCGGCACCGATCTGGCCAGGGATGGTGTGGATTTAAAGGATATTTATAATGGTCACTATAATCTGTTGCCGCCGCCGAATTCGCCCTGGGCAGCGCTGGACGGAGATTTCGGACTGGAAATGACCGGTTATATGTCGCGCATCGCGGAGCTGCCCGATGAAAGGTTCCTGTTCCGGTATTATACACATGATCCCTGGTGGGTGAACAGCCCCTGGTTCGACCGGTACGGCAGCGAACCGCACGATATTTATTTGCCGATGTCCGTGTCGCGGATCAACGGGGCCGGCGAAACGCGTACGCCTACCCATTTGAATTTTCTTTCGATTGATAATTCTTATGGTAATATGCCGGCGGAAGTACCTGATGAAGTAATACCGCATATTTTAAAAGCCAGATATGATCAGCCCACTTCGCCCGGCCCCGTTGTTTGGGTATATCCATTTGATGAATATCATGAATGGGCTTATAAACAGCACGGCCGGTTGCCCGAGATTTATTATGGTGACTGGTTTATCAGGCAGGCCATTAATACCGGCTTCCCTCTGAACACTGTAATTTCCACTACTTCCTTTCAATCGGCCATTGGCCGGAAGCAGCATCTATTTGACGAATCTATTTTGGTATCTGTAGCGCCCGATTCCGGATCGGCATTTGAAAATGCATTGATCAGCTTTGTAAGGTCGGGCGGAAAACTAATCATCTATGGCCCGGCAGATCATTCCGGTGAATCTTTTTTAGCGTTGATGAATCTTAAAAATGAAAGTCCGCTGGAAGGCGAATTTCATATCAGTTCAGTCTTCTCCCATGAAACGGAAGAAAAAAATGAGCCGGATCAAATCAATCACAGAAAGCTTTTTTGCGGCGGCGGAATGCGAACCGTACTCAAGGATGCAACCGATGCTTCAACCCGGCTCTATGTGAAAATGGAACAGAACAACCAGGAAAGGGACGCTGTTTGGGTAAGGGCCAGGCCGGAATGGAACGGGGGAAAGGTCGCCTATGTGCGGGGTACGAATTCAAGCAGCTTTCAGGGGGGAAAATTATTGAAGCCGGATGATCCTCAAAAGTGGGTTATCGGCGGAATATATTTACGAAAGGTATTACAGGCTTTTGGTTTATACTATGGCTTTGAAAAACATGATCCGGCTGTTAAAGATCCCATGCTCACGATTGCCAGAAGTAATAACGGATTCTATTTTTCCGGGTATGTTCCCAATACGACCGTTCGGCAGCAATTTAAATTTCCGCAGGGCGCACCCTTATTAAACGGATTCCAGACTGTATTAGACAGCGGCAGATCCACTTATTATCTGCCAACCGCCTGGCACCGGGAATGCAGGATTTTTGTGCAGCAGTCCGCCGGAATTGTTTCCTGTAAGGAGATTTATTCCGGAGAAAGAGAAATAAGCCGCAGGCTGGAAATAACCGGATTAGAGAATGCCACGGTCAGAATCTATCCTGAAGATCGGGTCACGGAACAGATGCTGCGGATTTATTTGAATTCCGGTTATCCGTGGAAAACGGGGCAAATCCCATTTAAAGCAGGAGAAAAAGAATTTGGGAAAAACTATATAGTGGAAAAGGTGAGCGGCAGCCTGGTAGTCGCCTGGTAGTTTTGCAATGGTCACTTTTAATCCTTTTATTATGAAAAGGGGCTTTCTTATCATAGGCATCAGCTGGATTCTTTTTTTCTGCGGCGAAAAAAAGATATATGCTCAGAACAGAGCTGCGGATAATTATGAAAGGTTAAGAGAGGGATTCCTGAATCCACCGGTTGTGGCCCGTCCAAAAGTTTATTGGTGGTGGCTGAATGGGAATACGGATACGGTCAGATTGAAAGAGGAGTTGCTGGCTATGAAAGCAGCCGGGATCGGTGGCGCAGATATTTTTGAAATAGGCGTTCCGAATGGAGATAGCCTGATTCCTGCAGGGCCGGCCTTCATGAGTAAGCGTTCGCTGGAATCGATCAGATTTGCGATAAAAGAGGCTACAAAATTAAATATAGAAACAGGCTTTAACGTGTCCAGCAGCTGGAACGCAGGCGGAAGCTGGACGCTACCCAAATACGCCGCAAAATCCCTGTACTATTCAACCCTCCGGTGGAGTGATTCCGTTTCGCATAAAATAAAATTGCCTTTTCCTAAAATTGAAAAGCGGGATAAAAAAGGCAAATCATTAATTCCTTCCGGCCCAGACGGAAAGCCGGTGTATTATGAAGAGGTGGCTGTACTGGCGATGCGAATGAATAGTGAAAAGGAGAAGTTGGATACCAATAGTATAATCGATCTGTCTGCTTCTTTCGATCCGGCTACTGAAATGGTCGATTGGGAGGCGCCTCCGGGCGACTGGGAGATATTCCGGTACGTCAGTTCCAATTCGGGTGAACAGCTTAAACTACCCAGTCCGCATTCCACCGGCCCGATTATAGATCATTTTGATTCGGCTGCCGTACATGCTCATTTTAGTTATATTATCAATCAATTGCAGTCGGTCCTGGGCCCTTTTAATAAAACCACATTAAAAAGCCTCTATCTCGCAAGTTATGAAGCAACCGGATTAACCTGGACTCCATCCCTGCCTGCGGCGTTTAAAAAACTGAACGGATACGATCTGCATAAATTCATTCCGGCTCTTTTTGATCCTGGATTATTCCGACCGGAAGAGCTGGAAAGATTTCAGTCTGATTTCAGAAAGACCTTGTCGGAATTGATGATCAACAATCTTTACCGGGAAGCCAAAAAAATTGCCAATGCTTACGGCCTGAAAATTAACTGCGAAGCAGGAGGATCCGGGGAGCCATTGCATCATGTTCCGGTGGAGCCGTTGAAGGCACTCGGTTCATTGGATATACCCCGTGGTGAATTCTGGAATCGCCATTATTATTATAATCAGGATAGTATTGATATTTTACGGGTCGTAAAGGAAATATCAGCAGCCTCCCATATTTATAACCGGGGAATTGTTGAAGAGGAATCATTTACCAGCTTCAGGAACTGGCAGGAAGGTCCATTTGATTTGAAGCCGCTGGCCGACCGGGCTTTTTGCGAAGGAATGAATAAAGTGGTGATACATGGGTTCAGTCATAATCCGCCAGGTACTGGTTTCCCGGGAAATGTGTATCATGCCGGCACTCATTTTAATGATAAGCGCATCTGGTGGCCGATGATCAAACCATTCACCACGTATCTTGCCCGGGTTTCTTATTTGCTTCAGCAAACGCATTTCACAGCAGACGTTGTATATTATTACGGAGATGAAATTCCAAATTATGTCGCTCCAAAAAATACCCGTTTCCAGGTGGGGCAGGGATATGATTATGAGGTGATCAATTCTGACATTCTGCTAAATAAACTTCAGGTAAAAGACGGGTGCTTAATCTTACCCGGTGGCGCCAGATTTAAATTGCTCGTTCTGGCCAACATGAACTTTACCAATCCGGCCATACTAACCAAACTCAGGCAGTTGCTGCAGCAGGGAGCCGTTATTACCGGTCCAAAGCCTGATGGCATTCTGGCATTATATCATACCGAAACGGAGTACAAATTAATCCGGGATATGTCGGAGCAACTCTGGTCCGGAACAAATCTCCTGCATCAAAGTAAAGTTTTGCAAAGCGGAAAGATTACTGATATCCCTCCAATAACAGTGCTGGCGCAGCTTGCGGTTCCGCCTGATTTCTCCTGTTCAGACAGTGCTGCAGCCGCATTAGATTATATTCACACGCAGCTGCACGGGCTTGATTTTTATATGATCAGAAATACCACGGATCAGTGGATCTCCCGGAATTGTTTGTTTCGCCAGCAGGGGAAGTGTCCAGAAATCTGGAACCCGGTTTCCGGGGATATCGTACCGGTATCCGTTTATAGCGCGCACGGCCAGCAAATTAAAATCCCAATTACCCTGCCGCCGTATGGCTCACTGTTCATCCTTTTCAGAAAAAAAGCGGCCGGTTCTCACTATAATGAAATCATCAGTACAAATGGAACGGTTCCGATGATTGAGTTTACAAAATCGGGATTACAGTTTTTAGAGAACGGGCATTTTAATTTGCGGTCGGAAACCGGAACAAAACAAATAGACAATGAGAATAAAATATGGAATATTGAAGGCTCATGGCATCTCAGCTTTCCCGGCGGCTGGGGTGCTCCGGAAACTGCTATTTTCCCCAAACTCATCTCCTGGAGTAAATCTGAAAACGAAGGCATCAGATATTTTTCCGGGATAGTTACTTATTCCAAAGTTTTTCATTTCGCAAATGATATTCCCAAGGTAGAGGGCAACAGCATTTATCTTGATCTGGGTGATTTATCCGAAGTTGCGGAGGTATGGCTTAATCACCGGCGGCTGGGAATCACATGGACAAAGCCCCATCGTTTTGATGTAAGCGGAATCATTCATAGTGGAAAAAATTCCATTGAGATCAAAGTAGCCAATACCTGGTCTAACCGGTTAACCGGAGACGCCCTGACGGGAGAAAAATATACTAAAACAAATATTTCTTTTAGTTCAGACAAGCTGCGATGGGCGCAAACTCCGCTGATGGAATCCGGATTATTGGGCCCGGTAACGATTCGCTGAAGTATCTTCAGAATTCGTAAAATAATATTATGAAAGCATTATTTCTTATTGCCGGGCTGATGATTTCTTTAATTGGGAATGGGCAGGATAAACAGGTTGCTGATACGGCGGACTACCTCTCTTCAGTCAAAAAGGAATTGACAGCCGTGTGGCCAAATAACCGGACCATCAACCTGGTGTTCCATGGTCATTCGGTTGTGGCAGGTTATCAGGCAAATCACGAAGTGCATACTTTCGAATCTTATCCTTTTCTTTTATTGAAGAAACTAAAGGAGAAATATCCTTACGCGGTAATCAACGTGATTGTGACGGCGATCGGAGGGGAAAATTCAGTACGCGGACAAAAGCGATTTAAAGAAGATGTGCTGGTTCATAAGCCCGATGTATTGTTTATTGACTATGCCTTAAATGATATCGGAGCAGGATTGGAGAAATCCGGGAGAATCCTGGGATAAAATGATCCGGGATGCGCTGAAACGGAATATAAAGATAATTCTGCTGACTCCTTCTCCGGATCAGAGAATCGATATGCTGGCAAAAGATAACCCATTGGAATTGCACGCAGATCAGATCAGGGAACTGGCGGGGAAATATCATATTGGTTTGGCGGACTCTTTTCTCTCGTTTCAAAATCTGGAAAAAGAAGGTAAAAATATAAAAGACTACATGAGCCAGGTAAATCACCCAAACCAGGCCGGCAATGAAATGATTGCCGATGGGTTAATGAAGTGGTTTGATTGAAGTTCGTATTTCATGCCGAATGCAGGCTCTTTACCGGTTCGCCATTGCGCCTTGTTTTATATTCAAAACCGCTCTCTTTTATAAACAATTGGTAATCAAATTTATATTCACTCCGGAAAGCCGTCAGAATGTATCAAATGATCCATGGTTGTTCGTTTATTGATCCATGATTCATCCTCGTATTTCCCTGGTGGTATTATTATTCAGGAAAAGGTATATTTGATCATTCAAATATTTAAACCTAAAACAACTTCCATGGAACCCAAAAGAAAGACATTTATCAATGTCGCGCTGATTGTTTCATTAATCCTTATTCTTGTGGATCTGGTTGGGAAATTCGCAAATCTTACGTTTACAAGCTGGTTCAAATGGTTGCCCGCCATTATTTTGATTGTGGCGCTCATTATTTCCTGCATCAGCTTTGGGAAAGAGAATAACGGGAATGTAACTTTTGGGAATGTTTTCGGTTATGGATTTAAGGTAAGCGCTGTTATTACCGGGATCATGCTGATATATACAATTATTGCTCTTTTTTTTATTTTTCCCGAAATCGAAAGAGCTGGCCCTGGAAGAGGCGCGAAAACAAATGGAAGCGAAAGGCACTTTATCACAGAGCAATATAGATGCAGCGTTATCGATGACGAGAAGATTGTTTATCCCCTTTGCTATTATAGGAGTCGTTATCGGTACTTTGCTTATCGGCGTCATTGGCTCCCTGCTGGGTGCTGCATTTACAAAGAAATCCCAGGTTCAAAACAGCTTTTAATTCAGTTTCCCCGGTCCGTAATCCGCGTTCCGGTATATTTTCTCCATTTATCAATCAGTTCCTGCATATCGGCAGGCAGTTCACTCACAAATAATTTATCCTCTTTGGTAGCAGGATGAATGAACCCGATGGTTTTAGCGTGAAGGGCCTGCCGGTTGCAAATGGCAAAACAGTTTTCAACGAACTGTTTGTACTTGCTGAATACAGTTCCCTTTACTATTTTATCTCCTCCGTAAGTGTCATCATTGAATAAAGGATGACCAATGGATTTCATGTGTACGCGGATCTGATGCGTGCGCCCCGTTTCCAGAACGCACTGAACGAGGGTCACATATCCAAAACGCTCCAGCACCTCGTAATGGGTAATGGCTTCCTTGCCATGTTCTCCATCCGGATATGCTTCAAACTGTTTGCGGAATCGCTGGTGGCGGCCTACATGCGCGATGATCGTACCTTTGTCTTCCGCCAGATCGCCCCATACCAGGGCCGTGTACTGTCGTTTTACGGTATGGTCGAAGAATTGTTTGGCGAGGCTCGCTACTGCGCGACTGGTTTTTGCCAGCACCAGCAGGCCGCTGGTATTTTTATCAATCCGGTGAACGAGACCGAAGCGGGGCAGCGTTTCTTCTGATATGGCTTTATTTTTTTCCTGAAGATAGTAAGCGACGCCATTGATTAGTGTTCCGCTGTAATTTCCGGAAGCGGGATGAACAACCAGGCCCGGGGGTTTATTGATGATCAGTACTTCCTCATCTTCATAAAAAATATTCAGCGGCATTTTTTCCGGGATGATTTCTTCGCCCGGAGCCTGTTTGTCCGAAAAGCTGACGATATTGTCTCCGGGCCTGATTTTATAATTAGCCGAAACCACTTTATTGTTTACCAGCACACGGCCGCCATCAATCGCCTGCTGCACTTTATTCCGGGAAATATTTTCTATGCGCGCTGTGAGAAATTTGTCGAGCCGCATGGGCTCCTGTCCTTTATCTACCAGCAGATTCAGTCTTTCATATAATACATCAGAGGTTTCGGAACTTTCCTCCGCACCGGGCGGAATACTGACTCCGGGGGCCGGAACTTCTTTTTCATCGGAGGAGGGGCCTTCCTTATGAGCAACAGGAGGTATGAAGAATTGCTTTTTCATTCAGGCAAAAATAGGCTGTTCTGTACTTATCCGCCCTTTGCGGACAGGCGGTATCCGCTTTTTCATAAATGTCAATAATTCTGATGTCTAACCGGCTATTCTTAAAGCCTCTGACCGGCCTCTAATCTCACTCTGATCTCTCTCTGATCGGCTTCAGAACCATTGGCTCTGAAAATCATTTTTTTTGAGAAGAGACCGTCAATAACTGCCTTGAAACAGGGGATGGGCGGCGGCAGGGCAATCGTTTTATAAGTATTAAACGGAAGCCTGCACAGGGCGGGTAGGCGCCATGGCGATCAGCGAGGCATGGAATACCTCTTCGAAATGAATTTTCAAATGCGCTTTGACATCGGCGACATTCATATCCCGGCCCAGTTCCTTTGCCAGCGAACTGACTTTTTTGTCCGGAATGCCACAGGGAATGATGCCGTCAAAATAACTCAGGTCGGTATTAATATTGAAGGCAAAACCATGCATGGTGATCCAGCGGCTGCAGCGAACGCCGATGGCGGCAATCTTCCTCTCCCTTCCGGGAACGCCCGGCTGAATCCAGACACCCGTTTCCCCTTTTGATCGCTCCCCGCGGATGCCGTAGTCTGCGAGGGTACGAATGATGATTTCTTCCAGGTTACGCAGGTATTTCCCGATATCGGTACCGAATTTTTCCAGATCCAGGATCGGGTATCCGACGATTTGCTCAGGCCCGTGAAAAGTAATATCCCCCCCGCGGTTGGTTTGAAAAAAAAGGATTCCGCGCGCTTCCCTTTCGGCCTCATTCAGCAATACATTTTCTGCATGTCCGCTTTTGCCCAGCGTATATACCGGCGGATGTTCCACAAATAAAAGGTAATTCGTCGTAGAAAGATTTTCCGATCCGGCATCTCCCGACCTGATCCGGCTTTTGATCTGCACGTTTTCCTGCAGCAGGCCTTCCTGGTAGTTCCAGGCCTCCGCGTAATCCATTTTCCCCAGATCCTTAAATAAAACGGGTTCTTTCATGTCAGGCAAATTTAAGAAAAGGTACGACGTGAAACATGCAACCGTATTGTCGTTATCACTATCATCGAAAGAGATAATTATCGGAATACAGTTTGGAATTAAAACTCTTTCGGAATAAAGAATTTGTTTTTCTCCATGAGCCGGCCATTATCATACAATTCAAAACGGAACCAGCCGGAGTGTAAAAAATTCGTTTTGTCAATGATCAGCAGGGGATCTTTAATTTCCTTTATTTCGAGCAACGGCGTATTATCCTCCTCAAAAAAACGAACGGAATATTGTTTTTTACTCCAGTCTGCCAGCGCAATATTCACGTTCCCGTCCTTTGCCGTGAAAACATAGGGCGAAATTTTATAAACCTCTTTCTTTTCAACGAATTGTTCAACGTAGGGTTTAATCAGCAGGGTATCGGTATTTACAAAGAGCAGGGTATCTTTTGTCTTTTTTAAAAGGGAATCACTGAAACTGCGCACCCTGTTTCCATCCAGTTGCATGATTACCGAATCCCTCCTTTTTACAAACAGGGTTTTTTCCACTTCAATGGTCGGGGTTTTGAACTTGCCGGTGCCGTTCACAACCGGTTTTTTCAGGTTTCTTTTATCCTGCAGATAGAAAATCCGGGAATTATCGATTTTCGGAATGATAAGGTCCTCCTCCGCGGGTTCTGCCTTCGCCACCGGTGTTTTTGCAATGGAAGGTTTTGCTCCGGGCGGCTTTGCTGCCGGTGTTTTAGTTACAGGTTCTTTTGCCACGGACTTCACAGGCTCGGATCTGGGTAAAACGATTCTTTCCGTTATGGCCCTCCTGGATTTTGTGAACATGTACCGGCTGTTCCCGAAAAGTATGAAGAGCCGGTAAAACATGTGGGTTCCATCCGCCTTGCCGTCTACGAATCCATTTTCGGGGATGTGCGGATCCGGTACGGTAATGAGGGTGGTGAAATTGCGCAGACTGTCCTTTGACCGCTGAATACTGATCTGATTAATAGAGGGATAAGCGTTTTTCCAGCTGATGACCACTTTGCCATTTGATTTCAGGGAAGCTGTAAAACCGGGGAGCGTTTCCTGTGCCTTGACAGCGGGCAGGATAAATAGGGACAGTAAAAACGGCGCAAAAAGAAATCGCATGGCACGACCGGTGTCTTTTATCTGATGAGAACCCGGCAAAGATAAGGGAAGCGACCTTTTTTAGCCGATTAAAAGTGCAGCCGGCCGGCAGGTAAAGAAAGGTTGCCCTGAAGGCCTCCGGTATGAATGATTAACAGCCTGCTTCCAATGGGAAAATAGTTATTCCGGGCCAGATCGGAAATGGCATACACGAGTTTTCCGGTATATACGAAGTCTGTCGGAATGCCGGATACCGCATGTATTTCATTCATAAAATCCAGTAGTGCGGCAGTTTTTTTCGCATATCCCCCAAAGTGATAATCATGTATGATCCGGGTCCGGTTTAATTTCTCCTGACTGTTAATCCGGAATGCACCCATCGGCTCCAGGTCCCGGGTTCCCTTCAAAACGGAAATACCAATTATCTGCTGATGCGGCAGGCTCGCATTCACCAGACCGGCAAGCGTTGTTCCGGTTCCAACCGCACAACAGATATGCGTATACGCGCGCGTATCCCGGAGAGTAAGAATTTCTTCCGCTCCGCGTATACCCGGTTCACCGGAACCCCCTTCGGGTATAATGAGCGCATCGGGGAATTCCGATTGAAGGGAGCTTAAGAATGCCGGCATTTCTTTATCCCGGTAAATATCACGGGATAAGAACTGTAATTCCATGCCATATTTCATTGCGGTAAACAAGGCGGGCGACAAAACGCCGGGCTCCTCTCCCCTGATATATCCGACCGATGAAAAGCCGTGAGCATGCGCAGCGCAGGCAAGGGCAACGAGGTGATTGGAATAAGCTCCTCCGAAACTGATCAGCTTTTTCTTTTGCGCTTTGCTGCATTCCTCCAGGTAATATTTTAGTTTAAACCATTTGTTGCCTGAAATTTCCGGGTGAATTTTATCGAGGCGAAGCACCTGTACGTCCAGGCTGTTTTCCCGGAAGGCGGGAAGATCCAGCGGATCGATTGTGATATCATCCAGGTTAACCGTAACATCCGCCATGTGAATTAATCTTCGGGTGTTTCCCTTTATTATTTATTTTCGCAGCGCAATAAAATTACAGTAATTGGCTTCCTGTGAACCAATTAAAAAGTAAAATTAAAAAGTAGAAAGCGGATGAAACCAACTTTATTGATTCTTGCTGCCGGAATGGCTTCCCGATACGGAAGTATGAAGCAGGTGCAGTCTTTCGGACCTTCAGGCGAAACCATCATGGATTATTCGATTTATGATGCCATCAGAAGCGGATTTAAGAAGATTGTTTTCATTATCCGTAAGGATTTTGCCGATGATTTTAAGCAGATTTTTGAGCCCAAATTGAAAGACAGGGTAGAAACCGCTTATGTATACCAGGAAATGACGGATTACCTGAATGGCTATCAGCCACCCGCCGGCCGTACCAAGCCCTGGGGAACCGCACATGCCGTGCTATGTGCAAAAAAGGCCATAGCTGATCCCTTTGCCGTAATCAATGCCGATGATTTCTATGGAAGGGATGCTTTCGAAAAAGCCCATCAGTTCTTAACAAAAGGAATAAACCCTTCCGCTTACAGCATCATCGGTTATGATCTGGCCAAAACCCTTTCGGAAAATGGTTCCGTCAGCCGGGGCGTATGCGATGTGGATGAAAATAATAACCTGGTTTCCATTCATGAGCGGACGAAGATTTACCGGAATAAAGATGGAAAGATTACTTATGAAGAAGATGGTAAAACATTCTTCGTTCCCGATAATGCGAAAGTCTCCATGAATTTCTGGTGTTTTGATCCTTCCGTTTTTGGGTTTATCGAAAAGATATTTGCTGAATTCCTTTCAGAGAAAGGCCAGGATCCCAAAGCCGAATTTTTTATTCCCATCATCGGCGACCGTTTTATACAGGAAGGAAAGGGTCAGATCAAAATCATCCCGACCGCCTCCAGCTGGTTTGGGGTAACCTATAAAGAAGATGCGCCGGGCGTTAAGGAAAGCCTGCATGCACTGGTCGCAGCAGGTGCTTATCCTGAAAAATTAACGTTTAATAATTGATAATTGATAACGGATAATTGACATCTGGCAACTATTCGTTATCATTTTATCAATAGCTTTTCACCATATAAATACATTCCTGGATCTTCTTGATCTGCTGAATGCGGTCAAGGGATTTTACGGAAGAACCCTGCGGTAAATGGATATTACTGTAAGCGCTGTCTTTTTTGACTTCGTCCAGGGCATTCAGTATGTATTTGGAACGGATCGCAAATACGGCGCCCTGCGCTTCGGTTTGCTTATTGCTGAGAATGCCGATCACTTCCCCGTTTTTGTCCAGCACAGGCCCGCCGCTATTCCCGGGATTTGCAGCCACCGAAATCTGGCAGGCTAAGGTATCTCCGCGGAAACCTGTTTTGGCGCTCAGGTAGCCTTCGCCATAAACAATTTCATCCCGCGGATAACCCAGGGTGAATATGGCTTCTCCCAGATCGATATTGCTCCGGCTGATGCCATAGGGAATGGCGGAAAGGGATTTATAATTGCTGTCAATGATTTTCAAAACCGCCAGATCAGAAGTCTGATCGAGATAAATAATCATGGTTTTGAATTCCTGCCCTTTAACATTCTGAACGATCGTAACGGAAGCATTGCTTACCACATGCGCATTCGTGAGCAGATAACCCTTCGTATCAATCAGGAATCCGGTGCCGCCAAATTTAAAAGCAGGTTCCGTATGATCTTTCGGAGGAGCCTGATTGATCTTGTTATTGAGAGAATTTTGCTTTTGTTCCAGAATGGAGATCTTCCGGCTGAGGTAATCGATTGAGCGGTTGTTTGTTTTGGGTGCGAAATAGTTGGTGATGCCGGTAATGCTCAATGCGGTAATGCCGGCTATGGATGCCGCAACGGCTATCACTTTACGGTATTTGAGCCAGAGCCTGACCACTTTGGTTTCCCGGGCCTGCTTGATTTGTCCGGAATCAAACAGGTCATTGTGTACTTCTTCAAGCGTGGTTTTCAGGTTCCTGCGATCCCCGTATTTTTCTATCTGATGAAGGAAAACCGTGTGTTCAACCACCATCTGATCAATACCCGGATTGTTTTTTCTGAGCTCCTCAAAAAATACCCTCTCTTCGGGAAGCATTTCCCCGTGAATATATCTTTCAATGGACTCAATCAAATTCAACTCTTCCATTTCTTTACGATTAAGGTTTTTTATACTGACCGAAAAATATCTTTTTCAGTCTCATCAGGCACTTGTATTTCTGATTCTTTGCGTTTTCTGCATTCGTGTAACCAAATTCCCGGGCAATTTCCGTCATGTTTCTTTTTTGCAGATAGTAGGACTCCAGTAATGATTTACAGGGCTCTCCCAGATACTGCATCGCTTTTTCCATCAATTCAAAATCAGCATTCCGGTGCTCATATCTTTCCAGATCCTCGGCAATACTGATACTTTCCTCCGCATTGGCCAGATCCCCCGAGAACCACTGGTTTTGCTGCAATCTTTTCAACCACATCCTGCGGCAAACGGCATAGATATAAGTCTTTAACTGGGCGTGAAGTTCAAAGCTCCCGGATCTTGCCTTTTCGTATAAAACGATCAGCGCTTCCTGGAAAATATCCTTTGCATCATCTGAAGTTCCACTGTTATTGATAATCAGGCTCTGAACCATGCTGTAATGGTCCCTGTAAATTGCCTCAATGGATTTCCGCTCATTTTGCGCCAGTCCCTTCAATAGCCCTTGCTCATTACTGTCCGTAGTCACGCAGTTGTCTATTTTAATACTGAAAGTAAAGATTCGTAACCCAATCGTCCGGAAGAAAATTTAAAAAAGAATGGCTCCCTTTCCGGGCCGGGGGTAACCTGCTAAAATTAAGCCGTTTTCAACTTATTTATATGTTGATTATCAGTTAGCTACGAATTATTTCTAAAAATCCGGCCATTATTTTCATTTGGTTAAGGTTACTTTTTCCAAAATGGGGTATTAACCTAAAATCATTCACAAAAACACATTACAATGAAAAAACTTTTGGTTGTATTAGCAATTGGCTCATTTGCAGCCTGTAACGGAAGTTCAAGTTCAGAAGCTACAACAGATTCTGCAGCACAGACAGTTACCAACGCTGCTGACACTGCAAAGGCTGCAATTGATTCAACTGCCAGCGCTGCAAAAGACAGCATCAATGCTAAGGTTGACTCTGTAAAAAAATAAGCCCTGTTTATATTGGCAAACAATCGTTAAAAAGCCGTCCTCTTCAAAGGGACGGCTTTTTAACGATTTCTATTTTTTTACTGATTAGCTTATTTTCTTCCGGAGATTCTCATCAATGGCATCCAGGAATTCCTCGGTATACAGGTAATGCGCCCCATGACTTACTTTGGGCCCATGTAAACATACCGCCAGGTCCTTGGTCATTTTACCGCTTTCCACCGTTTCAATACAAACCTGTTCAAGCGCTTCACTGAAACGGATCAGTTCATCATTCTTATCCAGCCGGCCCCGGAAAGCCAGTCCGCGGGTCCAGGCAAAAATCGAAGCAATGGGATTGGTGGAAGTGGGTTTCCCGTTCTGGTGGTCGCGATAATGCCGGGTTACGGTTCCATGCGCCGCTTCCGCTTCCAGGGTCTTTCCGTCCGGTGTAACCAGTACGGAAGTCATTAGTCCGAGGGATCCGAATCCCTGCGCAATCGTATCGCTTTGTACGTCCCCGTCATAATTCTTGCAGGCCCATACAAAATTCCCGTGCCATTTCAATGCGCTGGCCACCATGTCGTCAATCAGCCGGTGCTCATAAGTGATGCCTGCCTTCTGGAATTCAGCCTTAAATTCCTGCTGGAAGATTTCTTCAAAAATATCTTTAAACCTTCCGTCATATTTTTTCAGGATGGTATTTTTAGTGGACAGGTAAAGCGGCCATTTTTTACTGAGCGCCATATTGAAACAGCTTCTGGCAAATCCCTTAATGCTCTCATCCGTATTGTACATGCTCAGGGCCACGCCGTCCCCTTTAAAATCATATACCTGGAATACCGTGGCCTCGCTGCCGTCTTCCGGTGTAAAGGTCATGGTTAGTTTTCCCTTTCCTTTGATGACGGTATCCGTTGCGCGATACTGATCGCCGAAGGCATGGCGGCCGACAATAATCGGAGCGGTCCAGTTCGGTACCAGCCGGGGGATATTTTTTATCACAATGGGTTCACGGAACACGGTTCCGTCCAGAATATTCCGGATGGTGCCGTTCGGGCTCTTCCACATTTGCTTCAGGTGAAATTCTTTTACCCGGGCTTCGTCGGGGGTGATGGTCGCGCATTTAATGCCCACGCCGTATTTTGCAATGGCATGTGCCGCTTCCACCGTAATCTGGTCATTGGTCTGATCCCTTGATTCGATACCCAGGTCGAAATATTTGATATCCAGTTCGAGATAAGGTAAAATCAGTTTGTCTTTAATGAATTTCCAGATGATCCGGGTCATCTCATCCCCATCGAGTTCCACGACCGGATTCGCAACCTTAATTTTCTTTGCCATGAAAACAGAATTTTTATTTCAAAAGTCAGCAAACCTACATGAAATGGATCATTTTACAAAGCCGGAGCCACTAAGGGCTCCCACTTAGGGAATCATAAACGGGAACAATATTTTTATCCTTTCACGCATCATATATACTTCCGCAAACCGTTATATCATGCTACTTTGCAATGTTAAAATTTCACCCATGGAGTTTATTGATACCGTAAATGCTTACGTATCAAAATATGTTACGCTCACGAACGGGGAACTTGCCATGCTCGGGGGAATGTTTGAATTGCGTCATTTCAGGAAACGGCAGTTGCTGGTTGCGGAAGGCGAGGTGGAGCATTACCTGAATTTTATACTGAACGGGGTCGCCATAAAGTTTTTCCTCCGGAGGAAAGAGAAAATGGTTACCCAGTTCGCCAGGGAAAATGAACTGATCTGCAGTTACGGATCTTTTCTTTCCGGAAATCCTTCCAACTACGCCGTGGAGGCGCTGGAAGAGACATCTGTTCTTTCCATCACAAAAACAGATGTCGACCGTTTATATGAATTCAGCCCGAAAATGGAAAGACTTGGCCGGCTCATCACCACCGAACAGTTTCTCAGTTGGGAGCTGTTTGATTACGACCGGCTCCGGTTAAGTTCATCCGACCGGTTTGTGAATTTCGTCCGCAATAATTCAGATCTTTTACAGCGTGTTCCCCAAAAATACCTGGCTTCCTACCTGAATATGAAACCGGAGACTTTCAGCCGGCTGAAGCACCTGATGAAACGGCCCTCATAAATTCACGATCAGCACCGGAATCCGGAGTTCATGCCGGACGGTATTGACCGTTTCCCCATAAATGAAATCTTTTAATCCGGTATGCCCGTGCGCACCGATCACCAGCATTTCGGCCTGCTCTTCCCGAACGATCCGGACAATTTCCCGGCTGCGGTTAATATACCCAAGCCGCGTGATGGCTTTGAACGCGCCAGCCTCCAGTGTTTCCTGATATTTGTCCAGCCTTTCCTGATCATTCCGGGTTTCCAGGTCATCACTTTGTTTACCCAGCATGCGGGCGGAAGCGCTTTCTACAATATGGATCAGGATATAAGTGCTTTCGGTTCCACCCTGACCAATGGCAAAAGCCAGGAGCTTTTCATCGTGCCGGCTGAAATCCAGGGCGATGGCAATTTTCCTGAATTTCGGAATTTCCAGCTTCGTAATAATGGGTTCTTTTCCGTGCATAGCCGTTTCCGTATGGGGTAGTTTTCCAACCCAGGGATGTATAAAAACATATAGCAACAGGGTTATGGCTGCCAATGCAACAACGGTAAGCAATATTTTCCAGATCCCGTTACCGGGCTGACTGAAAAATGTACCGCCTTCTTCAATCACCAGTTTCATATTCAGGAATACCAGTAACGAAGCAATGACCCAGGCAAAAAACTTCGTGATTTTGTTAATGGTGAATTTGCCCATCGTCCTTTTATTGCTCACGAAATGGATCAGGGGAATGACAGCAAAACCCAGCTGCAGGCTGAGGATCACCTGGCTCAATACCAATAATTGATCCACCTGCTGCTCGCCCGCTATCCCGATTACAATAACTGCGGGGATGATGGCCAGCATCCGGGTGATCAGCCTGCGGAGGATCGGATTTATCCGGAGGTGCAAATGACCTTCCATGATGATCTGACCGGCCAGTGTGCCCGTAACCGTAGAACTTTGCCCCGCGGCGATCAGGGCAACCGCAAACATCACGGAAGCAATTTTAGAACCCAGTAAAGGGGACAATAATTCATGCGCTTCGCGGATGGAAGCCACTTCCGCATGACCGGATTTGAAAAATACCGCTCCCGCCAGAATCAATATGGCTGCATTGACCAGAAAAGCCATATTAAGGGCGATGCTGCTGTCCAGGAAATTCAGTTTTAATGCCTTCCGGATAAACGACTCCTCTCTTTTTATTTTCCGTGTCTGCACCAGCGCAGAATGCAGATAAAGATTATGGGGCATAACTGTGGCGCCAATAATCCCGATCGCGATATACAGGGCGGCGCTGTTGGGAAGGGTGGGAATTAATCCACGGCTGATTTCGCCGAAATGAGGGCGCGCCATCAGGATTTCCAGCAAAAATGAAATTCCGATCACGGCGATCAGCCCTAAAATGAACATTTCAATTTTCCGCATACCCAGTTTCTGCAGGGTAAGCAACAGAAAGGTATCCAGGGCGGTAATGATCACGCCGTAAATAAGGGGTAGCCCGGTTAATAGCTGAATGCCGATGGCCATCCCCAGTACTTCCGCCAGATCACAGGCGGTAATGGCTACTTCCGCCAGGATATACAGGCAGAAATTAATGGGTTTCGGATAGGCTTCCCGGTTGGCCTGCGCCAGATCCCTTCCGCGAACAATACCCAGCCGCGCTGAAAGACTTTGCAGCAGCAGGGCCATCAGATTGCTCATCAGTAGTACCCAGAGCAATGCATATCCAAACTGACTGCCTCCGGCAATATCCGTCGCCCAGTTTCCGGGATCCATATAACCAACACTCACGAGATAGGCGGGGCCAAAAAAGGAAAAAACCTGTTTCCACCGCGAACCATTTTGATTAACTTCTACCGTACCATGTACTTCGCTTAAAGAAACATCTTTGTATTCGGTTTGCTTCATGAAATCCTTCGGGGTGTTTTTCGCCGACTGCTTTGGAGGGCTGATTTCAACAAATCTAAAATATGTTCTGAATAGTGGCTAAAAATATTACCGGGGCGCAGTTATTGCCGAATCTTTATTTTTGATTTTAAATCGGGTTCATGGTGTTAATGAAAAAAATGCTGGTTTTGCTGGCTTTGTGCTCTTTTTATTGCTGCAGCCAAAAGGGGGATAAATCCGGCCAAAAGGAGAAACCCATTGATTATAAAGATTTTATGGGAATGTTTGCCGCGGTTAAACTGCCTGTGGCTTTTGCCGACAGCTCTCTGTCAAAAAAACCGTCGGATTCAGCCATCAGCGCATCTGCCCTCCTCCAGTTCATCCCGGACTCCGTTTTCGTAAAGCATTGGGGGAAAAACACGAAATCGAAATTCTATGCCGCCGGAAAAGTGGCGGTAAAGAAAGGGGAGACCTATTATTTTCTGAAATATGCGGGAACTAAAAAAGCGTTGTATGTGATGGGATTCAGCAGCGAGGGCCATTTCAAAGCCCTTCTCCCCCTGGTATATTCGGATGAGGATCCGGATGCCCGGTATTTTTCTTCCATGGATAACCGGTATACCATCACGGTAAACCGCCAGCGAAAAGAGAAAGGCCAGAATCTTTATAAGAAATCGATCTATGTTTTTAATGAGGACGCCGGCGTTTTTACCCTGATCCTGAAAGAGTCTAATGAAGAAAAACCGCGACAGGCCCAGGTGTACAACCCCATCGACAGCTTCTCCCGTAAACATAAGTTCTCGGGCGATTATATTCAGGACAGGCGGAACTTTATTTCAGTAAGGGATGGCAGAAGCAATTCAGTCCTCCGGTTTTTTGTCCATTTCGAAAAGAACAAAGGAGAATGTACCGGCGAACTAAAAGGAGAAGCCCGGATCGTTTCTCCCGGCGTAGCCCGTTACAGTTCAAATGGCGATCCCTGCTCCATTCAGTTTACCTTTACCGATAAAACTGTCCGGATGAAAGAACTGGAAGGCTGTGGCAATCACAGGGGAATCCAGTGTTATTTTGAAGGAGTTTATCAAAAGCACAAAGAGGCAAAACCCAAGCCGGTTAAATCAAAAGCAAAGAAAAACAACAAAATAAAATAATTTCGCATCCGTTTACCCAATCAACTATGAGTTTTATACCTTTTGTTCACCCTTACCCAATCGACGATCGTTATTCAAAGAAAGTAGCCTATTTCTCCATGGAGTTTGCAGTTCATCAGCCGCTGAAGACTTACAGCGGCGGACTGGGCTTTCTTGCCGGCTCGCATGTGCGGAGTGCTTATGAACTGCGGCAGAATATGATCTTTGTCGGCATTCTCTGGAAATACGGCTATTACGACCAGGCCCGCAATCAGGATCAGACCCTGCAGGTAACCTGGGTGGAAAAGCAGTATCCCTTTTTACAGGATACCGGCATCAAATATCAGATCACCATTCATGATCACCCGGTATGGGTAAAAGCATATTATCTGGCCCCGGAAACCTTTAACGGCGCTCCGCTTTTTTTGCTTAGTACGGATCTGCCGGAGAATGATTACGTTTCCCAGACCATCAGTCACCGCCTGTATGATGCCAATGTGGCGACCAAAGTGGCCCAGTTCATCCTGCTGGGCATCGGAGGCGCTAAACTGGTGGATGAATTAAAATTCAATCCGGACCGCTATCATCTGAATGAAGCGCACGGGATCAGTGCGGCGTTTTATCTGTATCAGAAATTCAACAAGGATATAAATGAAGTAAAAAAACGGCTGGTTTTTACCACGCACACCCCGGAGGAAGCCGGGAATGAAAAACATGATATTTTTCTTTGTGAGAAAATGAGTTATTTCTGTGGTTTAACGCTGCAGGAAGCCCGGGACCTTACCGGTACGCAGGACGATCTTTTTAATCATTCCCTGGTGGCCCTGCGAATGGCGCATATTGCCAATGGGGTTTCCCGTTTACATGGCCAGGTTTCAAAAGCGCTATGGAGCAAGTACAGCGGGATCTGTCCGATCATTTATATCACCAACGCACAAAACTGGAGATACTGGGCCGATAAGCAGATGTACGGGAAGCTGGAAGAAAGTGATGATTTCTGGCTGGACGACCGGAAATCATTTCTGAAGAAGCGGTCTTTTGAACTGGTGGCCGATCAGACCGGCCGCCTGTTCGATCCAAAAATATTTACCATCGTCTGGGCGCGCCGATTCGCCGGGTATAAAAGGGCCGATCTCATTACCCGGGATAAAAACCAGATTCAACGCGCTGTTGAATAATGCTAAATACCCTGTTCAGATCATTTTTGCCGGTAAGCCCTATCCGATGGATTATCCCGCCATCAACGATTTTAATTTCCTGGTGCAGTTGAGCAAAGAGCATCCGCGGATGGCGGTTATGACAGGTTATGAACTGGGTCTTTCCAAAAGGCTTAAGCAGGCTGCGGATCTGTGGCTGAATAACCCCCGCGTTCCCCGGGAAGCATCCGGCACCAGCGGCATGACAGCAGCCATGAACGGCGCTGTCAACTTCTCAACAGATGACGGGTGGATTCCGGAATTCATCCATCAGGGGAATAACGGATTTGTGATCCCGAAAGCGGACTATGCGAATATGTCGGTGGCGGATCAGGATGAATATGATCTCAATCAATTGTATGATATTCTCCAAAACCAGATCCTCCCGCTTTATTATGAACAGCGGGATACCTGGCGTCAGATCATAAAGAATGGCATGCGCGATGTACGCTTTCAGTTCGACTCGGGTCGCATGGCTACCGAATATTACGAGAAGCTGTATGTGTGATTATTTCACGATTTCCAGCAATTCCACATCAAAAATGAGGGTGGAGCCCGGTTTGATTTCAGGGCCCGGCTGCTGATCTCCATAAGCGAGATCGGAGGGGATGAAAAGGCGCCATTTGCTGCCGACCGGCATGAGTTGCAGGGCTTCGGTCCATCCCCTGATTACGCCGCCAACAGAAAATTCAACAGGATGACCCTGTTTATCCGAACTGTCGAAAACAGTCCCGTCAATCAGCCTTCCTTCATAATTGCATTTTACCTTATCGGTCGCCAGGGGTTTAGGCCCGTCGCCCGCTTTCAATATACTGTACTGCAGGCCCGAAGCCGTGCTGATAACGCCCGCTTTCGTTTTATTCTCTTCCAGGAAGGCGGCGCCTGCTTTTTTCGCTGCTTCGGCATTTCCTGCTTTCATTTTAGACACATAGTCCATCATTACCTGCTGGCACTGCTGCTGATCCATCAGGGGTTTGCTGCCTTTCATTTCAGCATTAATGGCATTGCTTACCTGGATGGTATTGATATCGGAAATACCCTGCTGTCTGGAAAAATTGGCTACCATCATGCCGATGGAATAACTCAGGGAATCCCGGAGGTTTTTTAAAGGAGCGGGCGCAGCAGCCGCAGCGTGAACTGTTTTATGAACCGGATGCGCAGCCGGCTTCTTCTTTGTCTGGGCGAAACTGCTGAAGCACAGGGCGGAAATGAACAGGAACAGGGAAATTCTTTTCATATTTATTTATTGGATCGGCAAAAGTAAGAAAACTCACCGATCTGCTGTAATGATGGCCGATTTGGCCGGAGGGTTAACATTTTCTTTGTTTTTAAGAGGATAATTTTGGAATAATTGACAATGGATAGTTGACAATGGATAACGGGCGGAAAGACTGACAGGGGAATTCACCGATTTTGGGAGAGACGGTAAAATAACCTTTTTATACTTTCGTTTCAGCTAAACCGGAAAGCAGTCCCTGGGTGGATTCAGTTTAAAATCAATATAAAATGAAAAAACTTTTTAGCGTATTATTTTTAGCGGTTGGGTTAGTGGAGATGAGCCAGGCTCAAACCTTCTTAAAGAATCTGAAAAAACAGGTAACCGGGAACAGCAGCAGTGGCTCCGGCCTGAGTTCCGATGAGATCATCAACGGGTTGAAGCAGGCATTGACCCTGGGCGCACAGAAAAGTGCCGACAAGCTTTCCGCAGCCGACGGATTCTTTAAAGATGCTGCTGTAAAAGTCCTGATGCCTCCCCAGGCACAGAATGTGGAAAAAACCCTGCGCAACCTGGGGCTGGGCAAGCTGGTGGATGACGCCATCCTGAGTATGAACCGGGCGGCTGAAGATGCTTCCAAATCTGCGGCGCCCATCTTTGTGAATGCCGTAAAAAGAATGACCGTACAGGATGGACTGGGCATATTGCGGGGCGCTGATACGGCCGCAACGGGTTATCTCAGAAAATCAACTTCGCCGGAATTAACAACAGCTTTTCATCCCGTGATCGATTCATCGCTGCAAAAAACAGGTGCAACCAAATACTGGAAAACGCTGTTTGATACGTATAATAAATTACCAACCACCTTTAAGAAAGTGGATCCGGATCTGGCCTCCTTTGTAACACAAAAGGCCATGGATGGTATTTTCTATTATGTAGCGCAGGAAGAACAGAAGATCAGGAAGGATCCCGCGGCCCAGGTTACGGATCTGCTGAAAAAAGTATTTGGCGGAAAGTCCTGATCGGCGCTAAAGCTTTGCTGTGCGGAAAAGAATGCCGGTTAAAAGGCAGATTCCCCCTGCTAACCACCATAGATAACCGAACCCGAAATGCCCGGCCACCCAGGTGCCGCCGGTTGGGCCTGCTACCTGCGCCACAGACCAGGCCATGGTATAAAGTCCCGCATATTGCCCGCGGTTCGACGGAATGGTTCTTCTTGTCCAGTAAGTATTCATAAAAGGCATGGCAAAAATTTCTCCAAAAGTTACCAGGATCACCGAAAGGACAGCAGTTGCCGGATGTTCGGGAAGCAGATTGAAAATAATGAATGAACCGGCGGTTAGCAAAGCGCCGGTGGAGATGAACAGCATGATCTTTTGTTTTGCTTCCAGCCGGAACACCAGCACCATTTCAATCACCACGATGATGATCCCATTCAATCCCATGAGCATCCCGATGGAAAATTCAGACAGCTGTAAATGAGTTCTTGTAAAATACCGGCAGGGTGGAGAACAATTGAAAAAAACAGGTGCCATAGAGAATGGCCAGACTGATAAAGAGCAAATAGGTCTTATCGTGAAAGGCCGAACGGGCAAGCGGAATAACCGGTTTTGATTTATGTTCCGGTTCGGCAACCGGTTTTGATTTTAACAGGTAATACAAAAGAAATGCAGCAAAAATATTGGTCATTCCATCGATCCAGAATAACAAATGGTAATTGAAAGATGCGATGAATCCGCCCAGCGTTCCACCGAACGCCCAGCCCAGGTTAATGGCGAGGCGGTTCAGGGAAAAGGACCGGGTTCTGTTTTCTTCCTTGCTGTATTGCGCAATGGCGCTGTTGTTAGCCGGACGGAATGCTTCATTTACCAGGCTCAGAATAAAAGTGAACAGACAAATCAGCAGATAGCTTTTCATTAAACCCAGTACAATAAAAAGCAGACCGCCGCCGCCCAGGGTAAATAGCTGAACCTCGTGAAATCCCCATTTATCCGTTAGCTTTCCACCCAGATAACCGCCGCAAATGGCGCCGACGCCAAATAAACCCACCACAATGCCGGCATGGAAAAGCGTAAAGCCCATCGCTGTCAGATAGATGGTCATGAAGGGAAGCACCATGGTGCCGCTCCGGTTTACCAGCATCACCAGGGAAAGCAACCAGGTAGACCGGGATAATCCGCTGTAGGCATTTTTGTATAGGTTTAGCGTGCTGCTGAGCGGCTTGATCATTTTCATACCGGATTGTGAATGCGTGTATGAAATGCAGTTGAGAACTCAAATATTTGATATATTGCCACTGCGCTAAATTAGGAAGCTTAATATTGATTAATGAGCCGCCTCTTAAGAATTTTTGCTTTTTTGTTCCTGCTCTGCATCTGTTTTGGGATTTGTATCCAAAGCCTGCAGGCTCAGGAAGAGAAATATGCGAAACACGGCTGGCAGTTACTCGACTACCGGGATGATGGTTTATTCGGAGCAGGTGTAACCAAAGCTTATCGCGAATTATTAAAAGGGAAAAAAAGTCATCCGGTGATTGTAGCGGTGATTGACGGAGGGATTGATACTGCGCATGAGGACCTGACCGGGCATATCTGGACCAACAAAAAGGAAATTCCGGGGAATGGGATTGACGACGACCACAACGGATACGTTGATGACCTGCATGGATGGAATTTTCTGGGCGGAAAAGACGGAAGGAATATTCTGGTAGAGAGTTTTGAATCTTACCGTGAATATTACCGCCTGAATCATTTGGATTCCCTCTTACCGGATTCAATGAGCGTTGATGCTGAAAAAAAATTACAGGCAACGGGTAAAAGAAGGCTTTCTGAAAGATTCCCTGGCGCAGGCAAAAACAGTGTCCATGGTGGCCAGGGTGATTCCGCAGATGCAGTTTACCGACAGTATCCTGAAGGCTGTTTTAAATAAAAAGGAAGTGTATGTAAAGGATCTTAAAAAACTGCAAGCCACTGATTCTGTTGTTTGGGAAGCAAAGAAAAATGGCCTGCAGTATTTCAGGAAATATGGGATTTCGGCCGATATGACGCTTGGAAAATTCATCCGGGAAGCAGGGAAATACCTTGAGGGGGCGAAACTGGAATTGAATAGTTTTTCCGGTGACCCGAATGCCCAGCGAAGGGATATTGTAAAAGATGATTTCAATAACATTCATGATCGGGATTATGGTAATAATAATGTGGCTGCGGGAAATGCTGCGCATGGCACCCATGTGGCCGGCATCATTGCGGCATCCCGGAATAATGGGAAAGGAATTGATGGCGTTGCCGGTAATGTACAAATTATGATGCTACGGGCAGTTCCGGAAGGGGATGAGCGCGATAAAGATATCGCCCTTGCCATCCGGTATGCGGTGGATAACGGAGCCAGGATCATCAACATGAGTTTTGGTAAATATTTCTCCCCCCGTCAGGAATGGGTGGACGATGCGATACGATATGCCGGAGCCCACAACGTATTGCTTGTTCACATTGCGGGAAATGACGGATTGGATATTGATACGATCACGAACTACCCAAATCCAGGAATTGACGGAGGCCACGAAAAATCAGCTGTTTTTATTACGGTGGGCGCTAACAGCAGCGGACCGGACAGCCTGGTCGTTGCCCGGTTCTCCAATTATGGCCGGTCTGTGGTTGATCTGTTTGCGCCCGGTGTGAAGATCTATTCCACCGTGCCCGGCAATCAATATGAAACCTATAGCGGAACCAGTATGTCGGCGCCGGTGGTTACCGGAATTGCAGCACTGCTGCTGGAATATTATCCCGGACTAAGCGCCCGGCAGCTAAAATATGTGATTACTCATTCCGTAATGAAAATACCGGGATCAAAAGTAAAAATGGCGGCAACGGGTCAGTCCGTTGATTTTAAAACCCTGTCGGCCGGCGGAGGCGTGGTAAATGCGTATAATGCGATTAAACTGGCTGCAACGCTCAAAGGGAAGCAGGGAAGGGCCTCAGAATGAGGCCGGTACGGTAAACCGTTTTCGCAGGATATTGGGTGTCCAAAACAATTTTTTGTAGCAGGATTATCGTTTATTTAAAAGTTCAACCCCAGAAAACCCAAATCTGAACCTATGCAACCCCACATCGACAATCAACAGGACCGTCTTGCCGAGATTTTCCGCCAGATGGACAACCAGATTACCCAGGAAAGTAAAGTCGCATTTCTTAAAATTCAAAGCTGGCAGTTTGCTGTTCGTACACCGGAAATCGGCGCCACCTATCTGAGCGAAGCAGCATCCATGATCACCCAGTCCCTGCTTTCTTTTGTTCCCAACACTTTTGTGCTGAGTGAAGAAGGATATTACCTGAATGCGATCGAAAATTAAAAATATCTCAAACCGGCGCGATTCAGGAGAAACTGACACATTCTTTCAATTCCTTTTCCGTGTAAGCCAGTTTGTATTGTTTTAATACATCATCCGGCACGCCGTTCCATTGGTTTGGAACGATTGCCAATATATCCCACATCTTTTACACCCATTTCAGAAGTATAAAATCCTGTAGCCGTCAGGTTGCGCATCAGGTTAAAAAAAGCCACACCCTGGCCATTTCCGGTTTTGCTTTTTTGGGCCACGCTATCGATCCACCATTTCCATCTGTTGCTGTTGATTGCAGTCTGTGAACGGATTTTTCATAACGGTTCAGGCATTGCATATCCAGCCAGCGCAGTCCGCCGCGCATCGGCGTCTGATGCTCCGGCATATCCTTTACGATATACTCAATGAAATCGGGAACTTTTGCATCGGATGCGCTGCCGCTGACATCATCTTTCGGTATGATGATATCTCCCAGGATGGTAATGGTTGCCATCTCGTCGGCGTAAAAAAGTTTTTCAGCCAGCACTTTCTTTTCATGTTCCTTTTCTTCCGTCATCCGGTTGATGCCCGTGCCGGCTGCTTCTTTTGCTTGCAGCGGCTGTCGGCGTCCGGTTTTTTTTCAGCCGGTTTGCAGGCTTCTAGCAATCACGCCGGTGGAATGCCGCCGACGATCAGGGTCTTTAATCGATTTTCTTCTGTCCATAATTCTGTTATTAAAATTTCAATTATTTCAGATATTCGCTTTTTTCATTTCGTCAACAATATATTCGGATGTTCGCATGGACAATGCCAGGATTGTCCAGGTAATATTTTTATCTGCCTGCGAAACAAAGGGGCCGCCATCCACACAGAACAGATTTTTGCAATCATGCGCCTGGCTCCATTTGTTCAGCGGTGATGTTTTCGGATCATTTCCCATGCGCACCGTTCCTGCTTCATGAATAATATTTCCGGGTGCATGAAGACCATAATTATTCTCCGGACCATCATCGCCTCCCCAGGTGATTACGGCGCCCATGGCATGCAGTATCTCCGAAAAGGTTTCCTTCATGTGCTTGGCCTGTTTGATTTCATAATCCGTATGACTGGTATTGAAACGCAATACCGGAATTCCATATTTATCAACCACCGTCGGGATCTATTTCGCAATAGTTATCTGATATTGGCAACCGCTTCTCCGCGGCCGGCCATGCCCACATGTGCGCCGAAAAAATAACGGTAATCTTCTTTTAGCGAAGCGCCATATCCGCCGGCTTCTTTTTGTTTTCCTTTTATCTTATAGTTGCCATTCAGGTTTTCAATGCCCCAGCTAAAACCATACAACGGCATGCCAAACCCGCCACCATATTCAATATGATAACCGCGCGGAAAATCAAGTTTTTTATTATCCAGCCACCAGGGCGTATAGACATGCATTCCACCCACTCCATCTTCATTGTATCGTTTGCGGTCAAATAGTTGCGGGAATGATGCCACCCATATCGGCGCCGGTGGAATCATGCAGGTATTTGCCGACCACATCGCTGGCATTGGCCAGTCCGTTTGGATGGCGCTGCGATTTTGAATTCAGCAATAACCTTGCGCTTTCGCAGGCGCTGGCTGCCAGAATAACCGTTCTTCCGCTCACCTGGTATTCCTGCATATCCGTCTTTATTCACATAGGAAACGCCGGTTGCCAGCCCTTCCTTGTCGGTCAGTACTTCACGCGCCATCGCATTGGTGATCAGATCCACATTGCCGGTTTTTAATGCCGGAATCACCAGGCAGGAAGAGGAAGAAAAATCAGCATATACTTTGCAGCTTCTGCCGCATTGCGCACAAAAAAAACAGGCGCCGCGTTCCTTATTTATCTGTTTGGTGAGAATGGACAAGCGGGAAGGGATCACCGGAATGCCGATACCGGTCGCGGCTTTTTTGATAAATAGTTCATGAAGCCGGGGTTTGGGAGGCGGCAGAAAAATCCGTCCGGATCATTCGCCAATCCTTCATTGGTTCCAAATACGCCGAGCAATTTGTCTATTTTATCGTAATAAGGTTTTACATCTTCATAACCGATCGGCCAGTCATCGCCCAGGCCATCAATACTTTTTCGTTTGAAATCCTTGGGGCCGAAACGCAGGGAAATCCTGCCCCAGTGATTGGTGCGGCCGCCCAGCATTCGCGCCCGCCACCATTCCCAGTTGGTGGTTCCCGGCCTTTGGTTTGGGTGTAAGGCTCACCGTCGATCTCCCATCCCCAGTAACATCCATCAAAATCACCAAAAGGCCGAATTTTGTGCTGGCGCCCCTGCGGGGTGACTCCCAGGGATTTTTTAACTGGTTGGAATCTGTTTTGGGATCAAACATCGGACCCGCTTCGATCAGGCAAACTTTTAACCCTGCATTCGCGAGCACATAAGCCGCCATTCCTCCACCGGCACCGGATCCAACAATCACTGCATCATATTTCTTTGTCTGCTTCTTAACCTGAAGATCTCCCATGGCAAATTTTGTGTGAAAGGAAAGTAAAATGAAAGACTAAATTTAATTGATAAAATATAAAGTGTAAATTTTTTTGTTCCGGCGGCATGTTTATTGTTTAAAACTTAACGATATGAGGAAAATATTGAGCATCATCATTGTTTTGTCTTTCTGGCTTGGATTTATTTTGAAGACCAATAAAACCTACGCTCAGGGCGCCACCGTCAGTTTCCAGATATTTTATGATCAGTTGTCTCCCTACGGATCCTGGGTAAATTATAATCAATACGGATATGTCTGGATACCAACAAGGGTAAACCAGGGCTTCCGGCCTTACGGGAGCTCAGGCCAATGGGTATACACCCCCGACGGATGGACCTGGGTTTCAGACTATAGCTGGGGCTGGGCTCCATTTCATTATGGCAACTGGTTTTATGATGATGCTTATGGCTGGATGTGGGTTCCAGGTTATGAATGGGCTCCGGCCTGGGTTACCTGGGGAGAATATGGCGACAACTACGGATGGGCTCCTATCGCGCCGAGGATACAAATCGGGGTGGCATGGAATACTTACCGGCCACCGGTATATTGCTGGACTTTTGTTCCCCGGAATTATATGGGCCGTCCGGGTATGAATACACGGTATGTTCATTACAATACCAGAACCACGATCGTTAATAATATCACGGTTATTAATAATATTAATTCGGGAGGTGGCCGGCCGCAATACATGCGTGGTCCGCAGGCAAGTAATGTGGAAAGATATACGCGCACCACGGTTCGCCCGGTAAATATCCGCGAATCCGCGCGACCGGGCAGGGCACAGGTGCAAAACGGACAGGTAACCATTTACCGGCCGGCAGTCAACCGTGCAGCCTCCCCCAAACCACCCGCACCTGCCAGGGTTCAATCGCTGCAAAAAGTAAAACCGGCTACCCTGCCGGGATATAACCGGAATGTTCGTCGTCCCGCTCAGCCGGCCAATGCAAACAGGCCTTCAGCACCGGCTAATCAACCGGTAAGGCCCGCGCCAAACAACGGAAGCGTTCAGCCGAGAACAGCAAGGCCGGCACCCACGAATCCGCAACCCGCAAGGCCGTCAGGCCGGGAAAGGATACCGAAACCGGTACCGAATCAACGAAACGAAACTCCGCAGCCGCAAAATACAAAGCCTGTAATGCCACGACGTAATGCAAACCCGGTTCCGCATCAGCAGCCTCAGGCGCCGCGAACAGCGCCGCAGACGCCCAGACCTGGTCCGCAGCATCAGACGCCGCGGCCTGCATCCAGGCCAGCACCACAACATCAAACGCCGCGTCCTGCTCCGAGGCAAATGCCACAACAGCAGTCCCGGCCTGCACCACAATCACCAAGACCCGCCCCGGCGGCGCAACCGGAAAGCAAACCTGCGCGGCCGGATGGACCTGACAGGCGGTGAGAAGTGGATAAGATCCTTAGATTATACAAGGATAAAATGGATAATGAATTTATCAAGGCCAAAACTGTGGATCTGCCGGATAACACGGAACAAACTGTTGGGTTTCAGGACAGCTTTTAGTTAGTAGATTAAAGAAGTAAATTTGTAGAAATACGAATCATATGGCAAACGCATTAGAGCAGGAGTGGCACAATTATTTTGTACAGTTGAATGATGTAGAAAGAAAATCAGTATTGCTGATGCTGAAAACATTTTTGCAACGACGCAATGAAGATACTGACCGTATCAGTATAGAGCAGTATAATAAAGAAATTGATGAAGCATTAGCAGAAGTGGAAGCGGGCAGCTATATTACACAGGACGAAATGGAAAAAAGGGCGGCCAAATGGTGAGAGAAGTAAGATGGCCTTCCCGATCACAGCATCAACTGGAAAAAGCATACCGGTATATTTTACTGGACTCTAATCAAAATGCAGAGAAAGTGAGGGCTGATATTTTAGCTTCTACCCGCAGACTTGCTGCCAATCCTGAAATGAACCCGCCAGACAAATACCGAAAAAATAACGATGGGAGTTTTAGGGCGTATGAAATTTATCGTTATCGAATTGCTTACCGCATAACAGAAAAGGAAATTATTATTACCCGGATACGACATACAAGTATGGAGCCGAAACAATATTAGTTGCTGCCGATGGCGGCATTTTTTTTATCAGAATCAATCCCATTTATTACATTTTTTATGATAGCGCCAACCTCTAGCCAGGAGTTAGCCCTTCGCCGGATGGACCCTGGTATGGCGGCCATTTTCAGCCGAATTGAACTAACTTGTGAAAAAGGATAATGAAAGAATCCGTATACATCGTATCTGCCGTCAGAACACCTATTGGTAGTTTCGGCGGACAACTCAAAGACCTGTCTGCTACCCGCTTGGGCGCAATGGCGATCCGGGGGGCCATGGAGAAAATCCATTTATCTGCAGAATCAATAAATGATGTGCTGATGGGCTCCGTGCTGCAGGCTAATCTGGGACAGGCCCCGGCGCGACAGGCGGCTAAGTTTGCCGGACTTCCCGATTCGGTCAACTGCACGACGATCAATAAAGTTTGCGCCAGCGGAATGAAAGCCGTTTCACTGGCTGCACAGAGTATTTTACTCGGAGATGCCGAAGTAGTGGTGGCCGGCGGAATGGAAAGTATGAGCAATACGCCATTTTATGCTGATCAGTTGCGGTGGGGAAATAAATACGGGAACAGTATGCTCATCGATGGTCTGGCAAAAGACGGACTCACCGATGTGTACGACGGAAGGGCCATGGGGAATGCCGCTGAGCTTTGTGCATCCGTATGCGGGATCAGCCGGGAAGCGCAGGATGATTTCGCCATAACCAGTTACCAGCGGGCGCAGGAAGCCTGGAATCAGGGATATTTTAAAAACGAAGTGATTCCTGTTGAAATACAGAAAAAAGGAGAGACCATCCGGATAGAGAAAGACGAAGAACCTTTCAATGTAAAATTCGACAAAATACCACAGCTTAAACCGGCATTCCAGAAAGAAGGAACGGTAACCGCCGCTAACGCCAGTACTATGAACGACGGCGCAGCCGCATTGATTCTCATGAATGAACGAAAAGTAAAGGAGCTGGGCATAAAACCACTGGCGAAAATAATTTCCTTTGCAGATGCCGAACAAGCGCCGGAATGGTTTACCACTTCTCCCTCTCTCGCAGTGCCCAAAGCCATTCAGAAAGCCGGATTAAAACCAGCGCAAATTGATTTCTGGGAACTCAACGAAGCATTTGCGGTTGTCGGCATTGAAAATACCAAGCGGATGAACCTGGACCCCGCAAACGTAAATGTTTATGGTGGCGCTGTTGCGCTGGGTCACCCGCTGGGCTGCAGTGGGGCAAGAATCATCGTGACCCTGATCAATATTTTACATCAGCGTAATGCGCAATACGGCGCAGCAGGAATCTGCAACGGGGGAGGCGGGGCCAGTGCGATGGTGATTGAGAGGCTCTTCTAAGTTTGATGGCTGACTTTGCGCTACGGCCAAGCCCTCGAAGTTTCATCCGGGCGCCTGAAGATCCAATCGGCTTCCCCATTGAGCCCGGCGACAAAACCGTTGACCGAGAGCGACATCTTCATGATTAGTTTGCGCATCGTTCAATAATTTGTTTCCCAAAACTAATTCGCCATCTTACCCGTATCGCCTGTTGCAAATATAGGCTTGCGAAAAGCCGGTTTTTCGGAGTTTCATCGGAGTGCTAGAAAATAAATCCTGTTTTTTTGAAAATTCCCGGGTCTTGGAAAAAGGCCCGGAGAGGGTCCGGATAGGGTCTTTGTAGGGTCTTTGTTGGAGCGGCAAAGGGGGAATCCCCTCCGGCCCCCCTGAAAACCCCCTAGAGGGCCCCTAGCCCCTACCAGAAATGAGCAGCTAATCAAAAGCAGAAAGATCCTTCCTTTTTGAAAAAATATTTTTTAGCACTCCGATGAAACTCCGAAAAATCATTTTTTGATGACCCTATTTTTGAAGTTAGTTGCTTACACTGATGCAGTTTTTGGAATACCCTCGATCCGCAAACGCTTATATCCCCAGCAGAAACTGATCGTGAATATAATCAACCACTTCAACCAGGCTTTTGCTTTCTTCATAAATCTTCAGCTGACGATCAGCTCCCGTTCCGGTCTCAAAAATTCTTGGAATAATACTGATGGCGTCCCGGATCCCGAGCGGATCCACTACATCGTCGATGAAATCGAGTAATTCATATATCAGCGCGCGGGTATTCACTTCTTCTTCTTTTCCGAAGTCGATGAGGTGGCCGTCAATTCCATAACGGCTCGCACGCCATTTATTTTCATTGATCAGTGCGCGCGGGTAGATGATGAAGTTCAGGTTCTGCGTCCGGAGTTTATAGATCTTGGCGCAGATGGCCTGGAATAATGCGGCGATGCAAATGGTTTCTTCAACCGTCAGGGGAACATCGCAAATTCTGAATTCCACCGTATTGAAAAATGGATGAACCCGCAGGTCCCACCAGATCTTTTTTGCATTGTCGATGCAATTGGTCTTCACCAGCAGTTTCACAAAATTTTCATAGGCTTCAATGCTCTCAAAATATTCCGGAATGCCCGTGCGGGGAAATTTATCAAATACTTTTGTGCGGAATGATTTATACCCGGTACTGCGCCCTTCCCAAAAGGGCGAGTTGGTGCTGAGCGCATAGATATGCGGCAGGAAATAACGGGTGGAATTGGCAATATGATTTGCCATTTCCCGGCTTTCCATGCCCACATGCACATGCAGACCGAAAATCAGATTGCTCCTCGCCGCTTCCTGCAATTCATTCACGATTTCATTGTAGCGTGCATGGTCGGTGATGAGCTGACTTTCCCAGTGACTAAAAGGATGGGTTCCGGAAGCGCCAACCCAGAGACCCATATCGCCTGCTATCTGGGAGATCGTTTTTCTTAATAAGGCGACATCTTTGAATGCGGCATGGATGTCTTCACAGATATCGGTTCCCACTTCAACGACCGCCTGATGCATTTCGGCTTTTACTTTGTCGCGGATAACTTTTTGCCCCTCCACCACAATCTTCTGCTCATGGCTTTTCAATTCCCGGGTTTCGGGATCAATGACCATGTATTCTTCTTCGATGCCCAGGGTAAAATTCTGATAGTTGATAATTGCCATATTAAATAGGGGTCTTGATTGCTGAATCAGCCCATAAGCGGTTTCTGAGCCGTGCTTTTTTTCAGGTATTCACCCCAGGTCAGGTTGTCCAGCCCGTCCCGGATATCGAGTGCACGTTCAATGGCATAGTCAGCGGATGTTTCAACCACCCAGTTGAAATTATCTTCCCCGACACTGGTTCTTTCAGCATCCGGCGCCGGATTGCAAAAATCAATCGCGTAGGGAATGCCGTCGCGAATCGCCAACTCCACGGTGTTGAAATCGTATCCGAGAAACTGATTGATCCGTAATACAATCTGTTCCATTTGCCTGACCCGCTCTTCAGAAGGCGTAAAACCGGCCGCATATCGCAGGTGGTGCGGATTCCGGGGCTCGTACGGCATGATGCGGACATGTTTTCCGCCGATACAATAACAACGGTAATATTCTTCAAAAACAATTTCTTCCTGCAGGAGCATGACGAGGCGGCCGGTCTCGCTGTGTTTTTGATAAAAATCCTCCGCACTGTCTACCCGGTAAACACTTTTCCATCCGCCGCCGGCAAAGGGTTTCATATAAGCAGGGAATCCGGTATACTGAAAAATGGATTCCCAGTCGAGCGGATAAGCCAGATTGGAAAATGAATCGGCCGAAGTCTCTTCCGGCAATTCCCGGGAGGGGAGGATGACCGTTTTAGGAACCGGCACACCGATCTTTGTAGCCAGCGCATTATTGAAAAATTTCTCATCGGCGCTCCACCAGAAGGGATTGTTGATTACAGCCGTTCCCGTGAGTGCGGCATTTTTCAGGTAAGCGCGGTAAAAAGGAACATCCTGCGAGATCCGGTCGATGATCACCGAATATCCGCTGGGTTCGCCCTGCATTACTTTATCGATGTATACCGGCTCCGCCTGTATACCCCGGATATTCTTCCCGTTCACTGCTTCGATAAAAGCCATGGGAAAGGAGCGTTCTTTGCCGTAGAGGATTCCTATTTTTTTCATTTTTACAATTTTATCGTTAATGGTATATGGTGGATGGTGGATGGATCTCATGTGCGGATTTACACATAAAGACCATCCACCATCCACCATATACCATTAACCAAACTCTTCAGCTGTCCTGCATCAACGACAAATAATGCGCAAACATCTCCCGCCACACGGGCCAGTCATGACTCGCATTGGGCCGCACGTCCAGCCAGTGATTGATATTTTTCAGCTGAAGGATGCCACTTAATCTTTCATTATCTCCTTTACAGATATCATGTTCACTTGTACCGAGCACGATACCCATCTTCCAGAGATTGGGATTGTTGTCATTTACGATAAAATCCACCGGGTTATTGAAGTAAACGGAATCATCATAATATCCGTTTACAAAATTCCGGATATCAAATGCGCCGCTCATGGAGAAACAATAGCTGGTAAGACCGGGATGCCGGAAGGAAGTATTTACGGCATGGTATCCGCCGAAACTGCAACCGGCGAGGGCCATGCGCTCATAACCTGTTTCGTGCTGGGCCCAGGGGATCAGTTCCGTGCTCAGCATCCGGTCGTAGCATTCATAATTATGCGCCCGCACAATCGGGGAAACGGATTTATTATACCAGGTCTCAGAATCCAGCGTATCCGGGCAATAGATTTTTACTTTACCATTCTCCACGAACCATCTTGCAGCCTCGATCATTCCCTGATCCTTATTCTGATAGTAAGCGCCCTGGGAAGTAGGGAACAGGATCACCGGCTGGCCGGCGTAACCAAATACCAGCATTTCCACGTCCCGGTCAAGCGAAGGTGAATGCCATTTGTGATATTCTTCTTTTATATCCATAGTCGCCAGCCTGCCGGCCAACCAAATTTATTTAAAATGCAACAAAAACGATCAACTCCGGATTCTTTATTATTTTTGGATTTATGCAATCCGTAAAACCGGAAACGGTGATCAGGAGATCGGTAACGATAGCTTCTGCAGCGCTGGGAAGAAGCGTAGTGGCCGATTTTTACCTGCCTGCACATATCGGAACGGACTCCCTTCCGGTATTGCTGATCAACGACGGACAGGATCTGGGCAGGATGGGATTTGCGCCCCTGCTCGATCAGTTATACAGAACGGAATCCATTCAGCCGCTGCTTTGCGTAGGAATACATGCCGGCCCCCAGCGAAAACTTGAATACGGGACGGCCCATGCGCCCGACTACAGAAGCAGGGGTATTTATGCGCCCCGTTACACTTATTTTGTTATCCGGGAACTGATCCCTTATATCAAACAGTGCTTTCCGGAATTCGTCTTCCCGGAATGGGCATTTGCGGGATTTTCCCTGGGCGGACTGAGCGCACTCGATATCAGCTGGGCCCATCCGCAGGTCTTCCGGCATACCGCGGTCTTTTCCGGATCCCTCTGGTGGAGAAGCCTGGATCAGGCTGATCCCCTTTATAGCGATGAAGTTCACCGCCTGATGCACAACCTTATTCATGAAGGGGCTTATACCCCGGGATTGAAGTTCTTCTTTGAATGCGGAACAGCCGATGAAGCAGAAGACCGCAATCACAATGGCATCATCGACTCCATTGACGACACCCGCGACCTGATCCGTGAACTCGTTCAAAAGGGTTATAAAGAAAACGAAGACATCTTTTACCTCGAAATACCTGGCGGTACCCACAACCCCGCCACCTGGGCGCTTGCCATGCCGCATTTTCTCAAATGGGCCTGGGGAAGATGATTGATAATTGATAGTTGATAATGGATAACGAAGTATATCAATTATCCATTATCAACTATCAATTTATTAAAAGCTATACCGCAATCCGATCTGCATATTCCACCGCGACAGAAAATCGTTATACTGCCAGGGCTTGTTCGTGTATTTGTTCAGCCCGAAAGTCGGGTTGAAAGTATAGTAAGGCGTAACGGCTCCATTGCCATTATCCACAAAATGATCCACGGTAAGGGGCTGGGATTCCTGGTTGCTGATATAATAGGAATGCCCCCATTTATTGCTCAGCAGGTTGCTGAGATTGAAAATATTAACCGAAATGGATAAAGTGTGTTGTTTGTAAACGGCAATGGACTCTTCCACTTTCAGGTCGAAATGATTTTCCCAGGGCAGCCGGTCGCCGTTTCTTTCGGTATTCTTTCCAACATGATCTTTTAAATATTTGGTCGAGTTCATATAGGTTTGGAAAGCGGCAAATTCTTCCGCAGCCGTCATGCCATTCTTATCGACAAACTGCGATGCATCCGCGGGCATATAGATCAGGTCCGCTCCGCCGGCAGTACTGAGTTTGGCGGGTGTGGATCCATCGTCGCCGTTGATGTCGCCGAAATATACGTAGGAGAAGGGAAGGCCGGAATTGCCGGTGTACACCAGCCCGATATTCGTGCTGAATATCTTACCGTAGCTGAATTTCTTACCAATAAAACCAACGATACGGGAACCCTGATCGTAATTATTCCTTGCCATATCAATATTGTTCAGCCCGTTGATGTTGTAATTATATCGGTAGTTGGAAGCCGCGGTGCTGGACGTGCCGTCGATTACACCGTACGAGTGTCCGAGACTGTATGAAACCCTGCCGCTCCATCCTCTGCTGAATTGCTTGGCAAGCGAAAGCGTGATATTATAGGAATATCCCTTTGTCGTATTACTGAGCGCGTAAATATTTGAGTATCCTGTGTTAACCTTGGCGCCATAGAATGGCCGGGTTGAATTACCCAGTACCAATTGCGATGTGGCCGGCGCCAGGTTCAGGTCATGATACAGGATATCCTGCAGTGTTTTTGTATAAATTCCTTCCAGGGTACCTACGATGCCAAAAGGCAGCTTCCGGTCAATGGCCAGATTGCTCCGGAGGGTTCTTGGATATTTGAAATCCGGGTCGGTTACGTTGATACCGGGACCCACGCCGGTGGAGGGATGAAAGGGCGCATTGGGCGAGAAGTGTACGTCATTGCTGGCCACGGCTGCCGCATTCAGCGTGCTCGAAATGGTGCCGATACCCGTGTTGCTGTACTGGTTGGATATCCATACAAAGGGAACGCGCCCGGTAAATATTCCCACGCCGCCGCGTATCTGGGTCTGGCGGTCGCCGGTTACATCCCAGTTAAAACCGATACGCGGAGAAATCAATACTTTGGATGAAGGCACTTTATTGGTCGCCACGTTATTGTTTACGGCGATATCAGAACTGTTGAAAGCATCGTTTGCCACAGGTCTGCCGGCGAAGATGGGGATGTCGGCCCGGATGCCATAGGTCAGGTTGAAATTTTCTGTAACGGCAAATGCGTCCTGGGCATAGAATCCGAGCTGGGACGCTTTTACATTGGCAATGGGCGTGGGATTTTTCGGATCTGTTGAATAAACAGTCTGGTACTGGCTGGCATAAGCAGCAGGCGCCCCGGATGCATCATTATAGAAATCCTGCAGACTGTTATAAGTATAACTTCCCACCAGGCCCTGAAGGAAAACATTTTTGGAATTGTAGAACTGGTTGTCGGTGCCAAAGGTGAAAGTATGTTTACCGGCATAGACATTGAAGTTGTCTGTTATGGTCAGTACGCTCTGATCCAGGGAATTCGCCTGGGAACTGTATTCCGTTCCGAAATTATAGGTCGCCCCGTTATCAGCGATCTTTACTGCGGGGAAAAGGGATCCCGGTGTCTCGCGCTTATCCTGGGTAGAAGTATAGGTGACTCTCAGCATATTGGAATACTTACTGCTGATATTCGAATTCAGTTCCAGTACGGTCGAGTTGGTCGTAGAGTTAAAAATATAGGCATTGTTGTAAAAGCTCATGATGGAGGGCGAAGTCTGGTAGAAATTTAAATTGCTGCCCTTTACATAACTGTGCCGCAGGGTGAGTTTATTCTTTTGATTAATATTCCAATCGATGCGCGCAAAGATCGCATCGGATTTTTTTTCGCTGTTAAATCCATTATAAGCGCCGGGACTATAACTCCAGCCCGGATGCTTTCCTTCATCCTGAAGGAAGTTGCTGAGACTGTCCAGCGCGGATGTACGGATCGGGGACTGACTGGTTCCCGGCAGGTTGGATGGGGGCTGCGATCTTCTTTCCCCTTCATAATTCACAAAGAAGAATAATTTGTTCTGAATGATCGGGCCACCCAGGCGGGCGCCGTACTGCCAGTCGTGGAAATCACTGTAAGCGGATTTGATATCCGCGCTCTTTCCTACCAGTCCCTGGTTCTGATTGAATCCGTATACGGATCCATGGAATGTATTGGTGCCGGAACGGGTAACGGCATTTACGCCTCCGCCGGTGAACCCGCTGAGGCTTACATCATAGGGAGCAAGGATCACCTGTACCTGTTCGATGGCATCGAAAGGAATGGGATTTACCGCAGCCTGTCCGCCATTGGTTCCGCTGGCCGCGAGGCCGAATATATCCGTCGCATTGGCGCCGTCGATCGTGAACTGATTATACTTATTGCTTTGCCCGGCGAACGCGATGCCCAGGGTGCTGCCATCGGTGTTGCTTCTCCGCGGTTGCGCCTGCGGAACCAGCCGTACATAATCATCAATATTGCGCGTAATGGTGGGCAGCGTCTGCAGTTCCTGCTGCGAGATCTGAACGGAAGGGCCCTGGCGTTTGGGACTGATCAGCGCATTTCGCTGGTAGCTGACCGTTACTTCGCTCAGGGTTTTGGAATTGTCCTCCAGGATGGCTTCGAGTTTCATCGGGGCGCCGAGCTGCAGGTGAATATCATCGTAGGTTCGCGTATTATATCCGGTATAGCTGATTGCAATTTTGTATGGACCGCCCACCCGCATATTGGAAAGCGTGAACAATCCGTCGGCCAGTGCAACTGTGCTGTAAACCGTTCCCGACGGAACATGGGTAGCGATGATTGTGGATCCGGGGAGATTTTCATTTTTCGAATTCCGGACAACGCCGGTAATAGCGGAAGTGGTTACCTGGCAGAATAAACTAAATGATGAACACAACGTAACGAGCAGGAGCACGAGTCGTTTTAACATAACGGATTTGATTTGTTGAGCAAAATAAATGCAGAGATCAGGAGAAACTGCCATTGAATGATTAATTAAACATTAACAAATGGCAGCAGGCGCGGGGTTCGAATGTTAAAGGAAAGAAAAAATTGAATAATATATTTTTTCTTCGGCTGTTTTTTATCAACAGGGTGGTTGCCAGCGGATTGCCCGGAAGATATTTTTATTCATATTTGACAATCAATTGATTAAGAAGGGTGCTATAACTGCGCTTAGATATATATTAACTTTGTGATCAAATATTTTTTAAATGTTAGACAGAATAGAGGATGCAATAGAAGATATCAAAAAAGGGCGGCTGGTCATTGTGGTGGACGACGAAGACCGTGAGAATGAAGGAGACTTTATTACTGCCGCACACAATGCTTCTCCCGAGATCGTGAATTTCATGAGCAAACACGGCCGGGGCCTGATCTGTGTGCCGCTGATTGAAGAACGCTGCGATGAACTGTCCCTTGAGCTGATGGTAAATAATAATACGGCACTGCACGAAACGGCGTTTACGGTATCGGTAGACCTGCTGGGTCACGGCTGCACAACCGGAATATCTGCGCATGACCGTGCACTGACCATTAAAGCGCTGATCGATCCGGCAACCAAACCCTCCGACCTCGGCCGGCCGGGACATATTTTCCCTTTACGCGCCAAAAAGGGCGGTGTGCTGAGACGGGCGGGACATACGGAAGCTACCATCGACCTGGCGCGTCTGGCAGGCTTTGAAGGCGCTGGTATTTTGGTGGAGATCATGAATGAAGACGGCAGTATGGCGCGGCTTCCCCAGCTGAAGGAGATTGCAAAGAAATTTGATTTTAAACTGATCTCGATCCGGGATCTGATTGAATACCGGCTAAAAACCGATTCACTGATCGAGGAAATTGTACGGGTAGATATGCCCACCAAATATGGTCATTTCAAACTCATTGCCTTTAAAGAAAAAAATACTTCCAACGAACACCTGGCGCTTATCAAGGGAGAATGGAAGGAAAATGAACCCGTGATGGTGCGCGTGCATTCTTCCTGTTTCACCGGTGATATTCTCGGTTCCCTGCGCTGTGATTGCGGGGATCAACTGCACAAAGCCATGCAGATGGTGGAAGCTAACAAGAGCGGGGCTATTCTGTATATGAACCAGGAAGGCCGCGGCATCGGACTGGTGAATAAATTAAAAGCATACAAGTTACAGGAAGCCGGCATGGATACGGTGGAAGCCAATATCCACCTGGGCTTTCCGATGGATAAAAGAGACTATGGGGTTGGCGCGCAAATTCTCCGTTACCTCGGCATCACCCGGCTCAAACTGATCAGCAACAATCCGAGAAAACGCGCCGGGCTAGCTGGTTACGGCATTGAAATTGTGGAGACCATTCCGATTCAGATTCCCAGCAACCCCCACAATGAGCGCTATCTGCGGACCAAGAGAGATAAATTGGGACATGAGCTGTATGAAGAACAGTGAGGTCTGTTCCACATTAACATCATGGTTTTTCTTCAACCGCTGTACTGTCGGCCTTCTTTTTTTTCTTAAAGAACTCATCCAGCCGGTCAAAGTCGCGGCGGTAGGATATGCTCGTACCCGAACTGTTGGTGGTATGGTTGCCGACGTTTAAATAATTGTAGGAATCGCGGTAGAAGAAAGTGAGCACCACGCGCCCGTTTTCGGTGATCTTCCACTCAGCGGTGATATTGGGCAGGAACTGAACGGCGGCGTATTGCGCCTGCTGGGCGGTGAGACCGAAATCAAGAGCGCTTCCAACGGTGAAGGTTAAACGCTCATTGAGAAAACTTTTGATCACGGAGAGGTTCATGTTGGTGCGGTCGTAAGTGCGGTCAATACTTTCCTGTATGGGAATCCCGTTGTAAAGTGAAGTGTTGAAATTCACCCGGATGCTTTTATCCTTGAATACCCGTTGAAAAATATTGGAGAACTGATTGCTCAGGGCGCTGGAGATAAATCCGGAAATACTGTTGAAGAAAATGCCGCCCACCGCTTCATTCGCCGTCAGGGCGTTGCCTCCGATTGTGAGCGGACCGAAGCTGTTGAAGACCAGTAAAAACGCGACCTGTTTATTCAATTCATTCGGATCGCCCCCGATGCGGGTATCCAGCAGGTAAGAGATGCCGAAATCATTACGCATCTGGCTGTTGGGCGGCAACTGGATTTCAAAAGTTATCGCCGGATGCATGAGTTTGTCACTCAGATTGGCCACTACCCAAACAGGACCCTGATAGGTTTTTAGTTTGTCGCCATTGGGGATCACATTATCACTTACTCCCAGATCGCCGAATTGCACATTTTCAGCCTCATAAACGGCCTGGATGTTGATGTCGGCATTATAGGGATCGCCGGTCCATTGAATATAATTATTGGAACCTTCCTTGAATACAAAGGGTTTCCGGATAAATGACTGAAAGGAGAAATTATAATTACCGCGGTCAATCTCATATTTGCCGCGCATGTTCATATTGGTATTGGTGCCGACAACAATCTGCAGGTTACCATGACCGTTAGCCTTGATAATGTCCTTGGTTAACGGATCGATGATCAGGTAAACATTTGCATAGTTGTTGGCGGTAACATCCAGGGTGACCGTAAAATTCTCTTCCGCTCCGGGCGCTTTTTGCGGTTTCATTTCCTTGCCATATACTTTCCAGACAATGAAATCGGCGTCTGCACTTTCCCGGCTGGTGGTAGTTGGAATAAAGATATTGGAGCTGTCGGTTGGCTCCCCTTTAATATACATCTGCAGGTCTTCCTGCGGTCCGCTGAGCCTCACCGTTGCCCCGCCGATCATCGTGCCGTAAAACTGATTGTTGTCTGCAATATTCGTATTGAGCAATAGCAGCTTATTCGTGTTCAGCGCAAAATCATATCGCATGTCCCGGAAGGAATGGTGGTATAATACGCCCCTGCTGATTTCTGCCTTGTTACCCAGCGTATCCTGAATCTGGAAAGAACCGAAATCGATCCGGTCGGCGCGGAGGTGTACGGTAGCCGCCGGGATCTTATAGGTGCACTGGGTATAGTTTACATGCAGGCTTCCGTTTTTCAGTTGCAGGTCCCCGATATAATCCAGGTTCCTCCCGGTTCCCACAATCTGCAATTGCCCGGTCGCATAGCCGGTTACATTGCTGAAAACTGCTCCAAGGTATTTTTGCAGGAGGTCAATTTTCGTATTCACGAGATCCGGGATCATGATATTGATCGGTTGCGTGGCGCTGTCGCTGGTATTAATAATGCTCCGCACATCGAAATGATAATCCATATTGTCCGAATGAACCTGCGCATTCACCAGACCTGTCTGCTTGCTGTAATCCGCTGTCAGGTCGAGTTTTCCAATGGAATCGTCAGAGAAGCGGAAGTCTTCCGCATTTCCCCTGAACTGCATTTCAGTATGATTGAACGGATCTGTAATATCCACCGTCCCGGTGAGCAGGCCTTCGAGTCTTTCATCCGGCACGAAGAAAGGGGAGAAGTCGCCAATATTGATCTTCCGCATATCCATGTGCACATCATTCCAGTTGCCGTCTCCGGAAGGATGCGTACTGATCAGCAATTGCTGGTCGCCGCTGTAAATTCTCAGCGCATTGGCGCCCACAATATTCCGGCTGAACGTGAGTTCGCCATTTTTGTCAATCGTCCAGGTTTTGCTGTTGATGTCGAAAGTGGACGGCTTGAATTTGATCCGCACACCATCCTCGAGCGTTTGTACCTGTGCAGCAACATTGGCTGCGTTTAAAGTCTGATTGGCGCTGGTGGTTATTTTTACATCCGACAAATCATTAAAAGAGCGGAGGTGCATGTGCGTGGATGGAAAATGCAGACTGTCGTTCACATACACTTCGGCCACTTTGGCATCCAGCGAAAGACTGTCGAAATTCCCGTTTCCGCTCAGGTCTACTTTATAAAAGGAAATGTTCTTATAGCTGAAATGCGGAACATTGGCGTTCAGGTTCAGCAGATTTTCTTTGCTGTTGATCCTTCCGGTAATATTGGTGTAATTAAACCCTTTGAGGTTTTTATCAAAGATATCCAGGTAAGCATCCACTTTTCTGGTGGTGATCACAAAACTGAATCGTTCCTGGGAAAGCTTATGGGTATTGGGTTTGATATAACTCGGGTAATAACGGTGCAGGAATTCCTGGAAAGCAGCCGGCAGTTCTTTTATGGAAAACTCACCCACGATGGCTCCTTCAAATTCGTTGCTCATGACCGTAATGGTCTTGCTGCTGTCGATGATATTCGATTCCACCACCAGCGAGTCGAAGGATAAGCGTTCTCCCTTCTTAATTACGGTTGCATCATAAATACGGGCCTTGCCCAGGAAGTGATCGATATCGTTTCCCGAGAAATTGAACCGCAGTTTGCCATTGAAAGAAAGGCTGTCTTTCAGAAAATGGACGGCCAGCAGGTTGGCATTGTCCACCGTTGCATCGAAATCAAATTTTGGCGTTGTTCCGCTGAGATCGATCAAACCGTTTAATGTTGCCAGGAGGTTGGAGTCTTTTGAAATGATGGTTCCGTTGAATCGTTTTTTTGTGAGCTGCCCGTTCACAAAAATATTGTTGTAGGTATAACCTTTGAAATTGAATTGCCGGATATTTCCGTCCAGGACGGCATCGACCGTATTGATGCTGAGACCGCTGCCTGCTATCTTTCCCCGAAAAGAAACAGCACCCAGGCTGCTGTCGCCCATGAATTTCCCGAGGTCAAAATCATTTGTCAGCAGGGTGCCCGAATAAACTGTCGCTCCCTTGTCGGGGAACCGCATACTCACATTGGTCACCATGGACCCAATATTGGTTTCAATGGTTCCGGAGGTATTGAAATTCTTTATGGTGCCCTGGAAATTTCCAACGAAATGCAAATTCTGTATACGGTCAATATGCGGTTGCTGTATATCTTTCAGTGAGGGGATGAATGTGATGGCGTCATTGTAGGTGGTCCGGAAATCATTTGACTTGAAATTGATAAAGGTCTTATCCATATCCGGCAGCCCGGTTAAATGAATATCTCCGTACAATGTAGTATGCTGACCGGCATGGATCCGGATATTATTTCCCTGGAGATCGGATACCGAGCCTTTTATTTTTCCGGTGATGGAAATGTTTTTCTTCCAGGATTTAAGTCCGGAGGCAAAAAAAGCAATATCGTCGCTGTCGATGGTGGCATCCACGAAATTAGATTCCATTTTCACTTTGGTATTGTAGTCCGACAGATCGTCAAAACTACTGAACCGCATGGCAAAGAAATTCTTCAGATGGCTTCTGTCCGTTTGCAGGTCGAGATTATAAAATTCCATTCCTTCCGGATAGAATTTCATGTTGGCTGTAAGTTTCTTTACTGTCAGGCCGCTTCTCTCTTTTGTTGACAGATTGATTTTTGCCGTGATGCTGTCTTTTACAAAAGCGACATTCTTAAAATCTGCCCGGATATCGGAGAAATGGATATGATATTCATCAAAAATCGGCGAGATATTTTTCTCCGCCAGTTTATCATCCCGGAAATTGCCGTTGTCGATAACCGCATGTTGCACCCGGATATTCCAGTCGCCGGTATTCCATCGCAAATGAAGCGGATCGTTGTGAATGATTTCCCCGGTATCCGGCGGCAGGGGCGGGCGGTTGCCGGTATAATTCCGGATCGCAAAATCGGGCTCCGTAAAATAGAGGGATGCGATGTTCATTTTTTTGCTGGCAATATCCACGCTGTCTGCATCCATGGAAAAGGCCCTCATTCGCAGCTCCATATCCTCGCCCCGCCAGCCATCGGCCTTCAGCAGGTGCAGTTGGGTGATCTGAACCTGGCCCAGCTGGAGTTCGATCGGTTTCTTTTTCTCCGGCCCGCCCCCGCCGAAATAATCTGCGAGAAACTGGTAGTTCCATACCGAATCGGTTCGGGATAACCGGATGTAGGTCTCGTCCAGTCCGATGTACTTTAACTCAATTTTATCCTTAAAAAAGAACCAGTCGGTGATATTGAGGCGAACCTGACCGGAAGAAAGCAGGGTATCTCCTTTTTGATCTTTTAGCAATACTCCCTGCAAAAGCATTTTATTGAAAAAGGAAAACTCCACATTTTTAATGCTGATCTTACTGTGCAGGTCTTTGGCCAGTTTGTTGGTAACCTGCGCTACCAGCCAGTTCTGAACGGGATGGGTTTGAATGAGCACCCACAACAAAGCCAGGAGCAGGATCAGTGTCAGCAGCGTATTACGGAGTATTTTCCCAACTTTTTTCAGATATGAAGATTAGGGGTTAAAAGTACAAAAAGAGGGCTGGATCAGCAATAGGGTTAATCGTGGATGGCGAATCGTAGATGGTGACAGTAGACAGTGGACGGACTTTATGCGGGTTAAAGATCAACAACCCAGCGTATCTGTAAATAGTCGGGCAGTTTTCATTACAGGTTCGTCCATCCACCGTCAACCGTCTACCATCCACCCCTCAAAGCCCGTCCGCCCCATCATCCCCCCGCCCGTCTGCAACGGCTTCAATGGTTCCGGAGGGAAGGATCTTAATGACCTCGGTTCTGCCGATGGAGTTGCGCGTTACGGTTTTATAGCCCATATCGTGGAGGCTGGTAAGGACGGAATCGGGAAACCCCTTTTCGATGAACAGGGTATCGGGCAGCCACTGGTGATGAAATTTGGGTTCATTAACGGCCTCTTCGGTGGACAGCTTAAAATCGATGATATTGACCAAGCGTCTGGAATACAGAAGTGATGATGGTAGTGCCGCCGGGTGTGCCCACTACGAGATAAGGACGGTCGTTTTTTAAAACGATGGTGGGGCTCATGGAACTGAGCATTCTTTTGCCAGGACGAATGGCATTGGCATCTCCGCCAATGGCGCCGAACATATTCGGCACGCCGGGTTTCATACTGAAATCATCCATTTCGTTGTTCAGGAAAAAGCCCGCGTGGCCGACAACTGTCTTGCAGCCATACCAGCCATTCAGGGTGGTGGTGAGGGAAACCGCATTGCCTTCTTTATCATAGGTATCCAGGTGCGTGGTTTCGTCACTTTCCGGAATATCGCCTGCTTTTACATTTTCACTTTTACCGGCTATCCCGGGTTTGTAATCAGCCATCCGGGATTGGAGATAAGGATAACTGATCAGCGTTTTCACCGGGACCTTATAGAAATCCGGGTCACCCAGGAATTTGGCGCGGTCTGCATAAGCAAGCCGCTCTACCTCTGTCATCAGCTGGATCGCTTTCACCGAATGAAATCCGTCTGCCGCCAGGTTCCTGTTTTCAACCATCCGCATCATCTGGGGCAATAGTATTCCGCCACTGCTGGGCAGGGGCATCGTGATAATGGTATAATCCTTTTTATAAGTGAAGATCATGGGCGCCCGTTCTTTCGCCTGGTAATCTTTCAAATCATCATAACTGATCAATCCTTTTCCGCGCTGCATTTCTTCTACGATCAGTCGGGCGGTTTCTCCTTCATAAAATCCCTTTGCACCCTGATCCCGGATCAGCCGGAGTGTTTTAGCCAGGTCCTTCTGGATCAGGGTATCGCCCGCTTTCCATCCGGAAGGTTTTACAAAAACCGGCAGCATGCTGTTGTATTTTCTGAAATCTGCCTGCGATTCATTTAAGTTCGCAGCTTCAGCTGCTGTGATCCCGAATCCGTTTTCCGCGAGGTCAATAGCCGGCTGAATCAACTTCTTCATGGGAAGCCGCGCATATTTCAGCGCGTCAAAAATGCCGGCTACAGAACCGGGTACGCCGGAGGCAAGATGTCCATTGATGCTTTCTCCCTTAACCGGATTTCCCTGCGCATCGAGGTACATATTCTGTGTGGCCCTGCCCGGGGCTTTCTCCCGGAAATCCAGCGTGATGTTCCGATGATCCGCCAGCCTGATCACCATGAAACCGCCGCCGCCCAGGTTGCCGGCGCCAGGGAAAACAACCGCCAGCGCAAACTGCGTGGCGATGGCGGCGTCAACGGCATTGCCGCCCTGTTTGATCATGCGGATGCCGGCCATGCTGGCCAGCGGATGAGCGGAAACGACTGCCGCCTGATTACATTCAACTTTCTTTTTACTCGTATAGTTAAAAGCAGTATTGGTTTGTGCTGAAAGAGAAAGGCTAAACCCAACAAAGGATAAGCACATCAAAGCGCGGGATCTTTTCAATATCATGAGCAACCGGGAATTTGCATAAAATTAGGAAAGGGATATTAATCATTCACCATCAATATAATAAGGGATGCAGTTTCGGGAGGGATTCACTAATTTGCCAAATCACTAAAGACTGTTTTCCGGATGAAAATATTTTTTACCGCCGGTCTGTTCTTCCTGCTGGGCACCCAGTACGGTTGCTCCCAGGCCCCTGAATCATACAACGCTTCCGAAATCTTATTACAGATGAAGAAGCTGAACGTGCTCGGAACCGTATTGTATGTGGCAGCCCATCCGGATGATGAAAATACAAGGCTGCTGGCCTGGCTGTCCAAAGAGAAATTATATCGCACGGGTTATCTTTCCCTGACCAGGGGAGACGGCGGACAAAACCTGCTGGGCGACGAACAGGGCGTGGAACTCGGCCTGATCAGAACACAGGAACTGCTGGCCGCGCGCCGCATTGATGGCGCGGAACAGTTTTTTTCACGGGCCTTTGATTTCGGGTTTTCGAAAACAACGGAGGAATCCCTGAAACTGTGGGACGAACAAAAAATATTGAGCGATGTGGTTTGGGTGATCCGGAAATTTCAGCCCGATGTGATCGTTACGCGGTTTCCGGAAGACAAACGAGCGGGGCATGGACAGCATTCTGCTTCCTCTGTACTCGCCCATCTGGCATTTGCGGCCGCGGCTGATCCGAATAAATTTCCGGAACAATTTAAATACGGCGTCCATCCCTGGCAGGCCAAACGCATTTTCTGGAACAATTATAATTTCGGTGGAAATAATAATACCAGCGAGGATCAGCTGAAAATTGATGTGGGTGGTTTCAATCCGCTGATCGGGAAAAGTTATGGAGAAATAGCAGCGGAAAGCCGGAGCCAGCACCGCAGTCAGGGCTTCGGCGCTTCCAGATCATTCGGGAATTCGACAGAATATTTTTCCCTGACAGCAGGAGAGAAGGCCAGCCGGCAGCTGATGGAAGGCGTGGACGATAGCTGGAAGCGCGTACCCGGAGGAGCCGCCATCGAAACCATGGTCAATACGTTGATCAAAACCTATAACCCGGCGGATCCTTCAAAATCACTGCAACAACTGATTAGCATTTACCAGCGCATCAATGCGCTGGCGGACGGTTACTGGAAAAAGAAGAAACTCGCCGAAGCGCAGCAACTGATTGAAGCCTGCAGCGGTCTCTGGATAGAAGCAACCGTACATCAGCCCTATGGGATTAAAGACCAGTCGGTAACAGTGAACCTGCAACTGGTTAACCGTTCGAAACTGGACGTGAGCCTGAGTGAGGTATCCATTAACAGAACGGATACCGGCTGGAGTCAAAAGCTGGAACCCGAAAAGAATTACAGATTGTCGCTGCAGGTTTCCCTGGCCGGCCTTCCCGTTTCACAACCCTACTGGCTGGAAGAACCGATGGCGGAGAATTCCTATAATGTGAAAGAGCAGGAACTGATCGGCGATGCACAAAATAAGCCGGCGCTGACGGCCATCTTCAAAATAAAAATCGGCGGACAATTATTTGCCGTTCAAAAACCGGTGGTCTATGACTATACCCAGCCGGCGAAGGGAGAAAGTTTTGAACCCTTCGTTATCATTCCCAAAACAATCGCCAGCTGTAAACCGGAAATTTTATTATTCAACGGGAAGAATGAGAAAAATCTGGAAGTCATCGATCAATCAAAAACTGGCGGAGATGCGCAGGAAAAACGATTGGCGTCAGATCAGCATTCCGGTACTGATTTAGCGACGGAAAAGAATACTGTTTCATCAGCGTTCAGTCTTACAAAGGCATCTGGTTTTGATATTAGCTCCGGTTCCTCATCCGGCACACTGCATGATTTTCAGGTAAAATCCATGGACGGAAATCAAAACCCCGAATGGACCTGGGCAACGCAAATTGCTGACGGGAAAACAGATACCATCATGCAATGCCGGACCATTTCCTATGAACATATTCCCAGAATTAATTATTTCAAACCTGTAAGGGCCAAACTCGTTTCCACCGACCTGCAGATTAAAGGTTCGCGGATCGGATATATTGAAGGCGCGGGAGATAAAGTACCGGATGCCCTCCGGGAAATGGGCTATACAGTCAGTATGCTGAATGAAAATAATTTAACAGCCTCCTCGCTTTCGCATCTCGACGCTGTGATTGCGGGCGTGAGGGCCTATGATGTGCACGACTGGCTTTTTAGCAAGTACGGATTGCTGATGGACTATATCAAAAACGGGGGCAACCTGATCGTGCAATACAACCGGAATAATTCGGAAAATGCAAGGACCCGCATCGGGCCCTATCCATTCAGCATTTCCAACAGCCGGGTAACGGAAGAAGATGCCAAAGTACAATTTTGTACTGCCGGATCATCCGATCCTGCATTTTCCCAATCAGATCACCGATAAGGATTTTGAAGGATGGATACAGGAACGGGGAATTTATTTTGCCTCGGATGCAGATCCGAAATACCAGCAACTGTTTTCCATGCATGATCAGGGAGAGCCGGATCTTTCCGGAAGCCTGATCACCGCCGATTATGGGAAAGGAAAATTTATTTATACGGGCCTGGTCTTTTTCCGGGAATTGCCTGCCGGCGTTCCGGGGGCTTACCGTTTACTCGCCAACCTCATTGCCCAGAATCAAAATACGAATAAATAATCAACATGCTGAAGAGAAGAGAAATTGCATTTGTTATTGCGATCGTGACCGGATTGTTGGTCGGACGGCTGATTAAGAAAGTTACGGTTGGCATGATCATCGGTTTATTGCTGGGCGTGATCGCCGCCATGCTGATGGCCAGCCGCGGAAATTCAAAAAAATAATATGGAACCATCACCGGACGAGAAAGCCGCCGATTTTTAAATCCTGGAAATCCTGGTATGCGCTGGTGATCGGATTTCTGATTTTTCTGATCATCTGTTTTTATTTCTTTACCAAACAATTCTCATGAGCTATCCCGACTGGATCGTTCTTATCGTTACGCTGATAGGGATTATCCTATACGGATTGTATAAAAGCCGGGCGGAGAAAAATCTGGAGAGTTATTTTCTTCAGAACCGCTCCTCCCGCTGGTATATGATCCTGCTGGGTATTATGGGAACCCAGGCCAGTGCAGTTACTTTTTTATCTGCACCCGGCCAGGCTTATACCGACGGGATGCGGTTCGTTCAATATTATTTTGGATTGCCGCTGGCCATGGTCGTGCTCTGTATCACGTTCGTACCGGTTTTTCACAAACTGAAATTATTTACCGCGTATGAATTTCTGGAAAAAAGATTTGATGGCAAAACCCGCACTTTTACCTCCCTGCTATTTTTAATACAACGAGGTCTTTCCACCGGCATCAGTATTTCCGCGCCTTCCATCATTCTTATCTTCCTTGCTTGGCTGGGATATTCTGTGGACGAACATCCTCATGGGCGGGCTCCTGATCATTTATACCGTTACCGGAGGCGCCAGGGCGGTTGCTTATACACAACAGATGCAGTTTGTGATCATATTCGGAGGCATGTTGCTGGCAGGATATATGGTGGTTCACCTCTTACCGGATAATGTGGGGCTGTCGGATGCTTTGCATATCAGCGGAAAAGCAGGCAAGCTGAATGTGATCACTACCGGTGTGGATGAAAAAGGATTTAACTGGAATGACCGGTACAATATGCTGAGCGGCATCATCGGCGGATTCTTTCTTGCCGCTATCTTATTTCGGTACGGACCAAAGCCAGGTGGGCCGTTACCTGACGGCCCGCTCCACCCGCGAAAGCAGACTGGGATTGCTGATGAACGGCCTGGTGAAAGTGCCCATGCAATTTGGCATTCTGCTGATCGGGTACCCTGGTATTTTCTTATTACCAGTTTGCCAAAGAGCCGATTTTTTTTAATCAGACCCAGATTGAATTACTCTCCAAAACGAAATATGCCGATTCCCTGCAGCTGGTATTAAAAAATTATAATCAGCTGCAGGATCAAAAAGTAGCGCAAATGGAGCCCGATGCGAAAGCTAAAGTGGTCAACCGGATGCAGGAAGGACTGGTCATGCAGCACGCACAGAAGGAACAGGCAAAATTCCGCGCGACCATCAAACGCTGGCTAGACGATCCGGAAGTGAAGGGCGACAGCAATGATACCAATTATATATTTCTCCGCTTTGTGGTTGATCACCTGCCAAAGGGAATCATCGGATTGCTGATCGCGGTGATTTTTTTATCGGCCTGGGGATCCATTGCTGCGGCCCTGAATTCATTGTCGTCGGCTACCATCAACGATATTCATAAGCGATGTGTTAAAGTTCCCCTGAGCTCCGAAAAGGAATACCAGTATTCCCAATGGTACACGCTGCTCTGGGGAATTTTTTGTGTAGTTGTTGCCCAACTTGCTTATAATATCGGCAATAGCCTGATCGAAGCTGTTAATGTATTGGGATCATTATTTTACGGGGTAATCCTGGGCATCTTCCTGGTGGCTTTTTATCTCAAAAAAGTAACCGCTACGCCGGTTTTCATCAGCGCCCTGATCACGGAAGTATTTGTGATCAGCATTCATCTCCTCAACCAGCGGGGCATCGTAAATATCAGTTTTCTCTGGCTGAATGCGATCGGGGCATTGGGGGTGGTGGGGATGAGCCTGTTATTGCAGGCTTTTAAAAGAGCCGATGATGATGACAAGGGATTCATCGATGAAGCGTGAAAATGCGCCAGGTTGTCAGGAGCAAACAGGCTACGGGAATCTGGGTAAGGAAAAGCCCCGGCACTGTCTTTCTGTCGGACAGGATCGGGGCTATGAAATGCAACGATTCAATCAACTCATCGCTTCGGCCTTCACATGATTGTAGCCTTTTTTGCTCACATCGATCAACCGTAGCACTTTTTCCCGGATATCGTCGCGCAGGCCCTGAATTTCGTGTTCAAATACTTCTGAAGTTCATCCAGCTCCTGGTTGGTGGCGCCGCGCAGACGGCGGATCTTGTCCTTGATCTGATCGGCGGAATCGGCTAATTTCTGGCGTGTTTCGCTCCCTTTTGCGGGTGCTATTAACAGTCCGATCACAATACCGGATAACGTAGCAGTGAATATTCTTTGTAAACTCATATTGTAAGTTTTTAAGTGAGTGATGATACCTGTTATAATTTCAACAACCTTGCCAGAACGGTATGTACCGGCTTCTCCCTGTTACGAAAAATTAACGGGGAATTTTCGTCATGCGATGGATTATCCGTCGGGACAATGAAGCATTACTGAAATGCCGGGTGAAATTTTCTGCAGGGTTTCCCGCAGGTATTCCCGGTCGAGATGGGTATAAATTTCTGTGGTCGTGATGCTTTCATGACCCAGCATTTCCTGCACGGCGCGAAGATCGGCGCCGCCTTCCACCAGGTGGGTGGCAAAGGAATGACGGAAAGTATGAGGGGAAACGGTTTTTTTTATTCCTGACTGTTTCACCAGTTCTTTCAAAAAAATAAAGATCATCTGGCGGGAAAGTTTCGCACCCCGGCGATTGAGGAAGAGGATATCTTCATTGCCTGGTTTAATGCTGCTGTGTACGCGGACCTGATTGCGGTAAATGGAAATATATTTAAGGGCCGTTTTCCCGATGGGAACCAGTCGTTCCTTATCTCCCTTCCCTGTTACTTTGATGAATCCAAGATCCGGATAAAGTGATGATATACGCAGGTTAACCACTTCGGTTACCCTCAGTCCGCAACTATACATGGTTTCCAGGATGGCGCGGTTTCTTTCGCCTTCGCGGTGCTCAGATCAACGCTTCCCAGAATTTGATCGATTTCTGCGATGGTTAAGAAATCCGGTAAGGATCTTTTTTGTTTGGGTGTTTCCAACAGCAGGGTCGGATCCCTGCTCACGATATTTTCCATGCGAACAATATTTATAGAAGGAGCGTATGCCGGAGATGATACGCGACTGGGAAGTAGCGGTCATGCCCAGTTCGCCGATCCATTTCACGAAATTCCTGGAGATCCTTTAAAATAATTTCCTGTCGGCGCCGGATTGCGGTTATTGTATTCCAGGAACTGGGTAAACTTTTCAATGTCCCGCAGATAAGCTTCCACGGAATGATCGGAAAGTGATTTTTCCAATTGCAGCCAGGCTTTGAATCCTTTTTTTTAAGAAGACCACATCCTGCTTATTTTTTAAGCTCCCATTTTCCATCTGCCAGTCCGGCCTGCATAAATTCCACCAGCCGGTAAGTAGCCGGGCAAAATTCCACATTCTGCTTGAACACATGCCCGTATTCAGCGATTTTTTTTGTGCTGTGGTGGGGGAATCCGGCACAGTCCTGCGGGCGCACTTCATAAATTCCGCAGAGGTTTGTCTTCAGGTCCAGGAACTGGCAGGGCTGTTTTTTATTGATCCAGTCGCCGGTACGGTCCTTATACAACCATTTGTCACGAAAGGCTTTCCGTGTCATGCCCAGGTGGGCTGCAATCCGGGTAATATCTTTTGGGGTGAAGGTGGGCGTCATCGTTTTGCAACAGTTTGCGCAGTCAGGCAATCTGTTTCCGCCCAGGCCAGTTCATTGGCTTCCAGCGTAATCAGCTGCAGGTTTTTTGCTTTGCTTTTTTCCAGTCTGCCGATGAAATTCCTGAATCTTTTTTTATTGCGGATCGCGAGTTTTCTGAAGGATCTGAGATTAACCTTGGGCTTGTCCATTGAAATGAAAATTCGTAAATGAATACTATCCGGTTAGCGGGCCGTAAATATATTACTCCTCAAAATGAATACCTATTTTTTTCATGAGCAGGGTTGCATTCAGGCTTTCACAGATCCCTTTTCTGAGCCGGTAGTCGAAAAATAATTCCTCGCCCTGAATCTGTCCGTCGAAATGATAGTTGCTGATGGCTGCGGGATGCTCGGTCGCTTCTGTTTTTGCCAGTTCCGTATCGTGGGTGGCGATCACGCAGACTGCCTGCTGCCGGATCAGCTGGCGGATCAGCGCCTTGGTACCGGCATGCCGGTCGTCCGAATTGGTTCCCCGCAATACTTCGTCGAGCAGGATAAAGACCTGTTCTTCGCTGATTCACGTTTTCAATGATATACTGCAGTTTCTTCAGTTCCGCATAAAAAGTGGAAGTGTTCTCGGCGAGGTTGTCGGCTACCCGCATGCTGCTCAGTACAAACATTGACTGGCTTCGCAGGAAGCGGCGTAAACAGGCGCCCCCATATAAGCGAGCACGAGATTGGTTCCCAGTGAGCGGAGGAACGTGCTCTTGCCGGCCATATTGGAGCCGGTGACGATGGCAATTTTCCCGCTTCCTTCCATGCTGAAAGAATTGGTGATGCATTTCTCTTCCGGGATCAGGGGATGTCCCATATCCTGCATCTGCAGGTTAAAATACAGGTCATTGATTTTTGGAAAATGCCAGTGCGGCTGGTTCTTTACCAGGGAAGCCAGGCTGATGATCACCTCCGTTTCAGCCACCGCAGAGAACCAGCTTGCCAGATGTTCCCTGTTTTTTTTCTTCCAGTCGTTCAGGGCGAGCAACTGCCGGAGATCCCAGAGCAGAAAAGTATTCAGGAAGAAAGAGACGACCAGGTTCAGCCGGTAATCAAACCGTTTGAGGATCCCCCTTAACTGCCCGATGGCGGCAGATGCAGGAAGGTTATCAGCAACCCGGGTCTTACTTTTTACTTCGTTCATGAAAGCAGATATGAAAGGATTCCTGCTCCAGGGCCTGGAGTTGTTCATACAGGGCGTTCATTTCCGGCTCGATACGGGACAGCAATGCCCAGGCAGGGGTGATTTTTGAGCTGATCCCATATGCGATGCCTACGAAAATAACGAGGAACAGCGTGAAGTCGGATAAACTCAGGTAATCGAAAATATAGGCCGCGAGGCTGGCCAGACTGATCAGCGAAAAAGCGGTAACGATTCCCTTCCAGTAAGACGCTTTAAATAAAACATCCGGGTCGTTGATCCACAGCAGCAAGCGCTTTTCTGTCTGAAAGCTCAACGGGTGGGCCATGGCATGCGACCGGAATTGCTGTGACCATTCCATTTTGCCGGAAACCTCTTTTGCGGCTTCCTGTTTTTCTCTGATTGTCTGAATCGGGAGCGGTTTCAACAGGGAATCCGCCAGTAATTTTTTAGACTGATCTGCTTCGCAGCGACTGATGAACTGAAAAAGGGAAGCAGGCCCGAACAGATCCAGGTCGGAGGCATAGGCATGAACCGGATTGGCGAAAGTCCGCCCGTCATCATATTCCTCCGAGCTGATGCTGCAGGGCATCCATTTCATGCCGGTTGATCCGGATCAGTCTTTCATGGTTTTTGATCTCATCCGTTTTGCCGGCATCCATCAGTACCAGCACAGAGAGCAGGATGAGGCTTCCGATGGCAGCAATGGCTGCATAACCGATCGCGGGCCAGAAATAATAAAAGAGACCGGCCCCGATCAGAAAGATCAGCAGCCTGGAAAAAGCGAGCGTGCTCTTTATTTTCTTTTTCTTCCGGATGGATTCCTGCTCACGTTGAATATTTGCCTCGTAGAATGGGAGGATTGCTGAAGTTCCTGTATTTCGGGTAGCCATTACCAGCAATATACATCTTCTATAAAAAAGAAATCCGGTTTGCCATCCTGATCAACTAAAATGGAAAGGATATCATACTGCACGAGATCCCATACCGGATATTTTTCCTGATAAGCAACGCCGGCTTTCAATAAATGCCGCATTTTTTTCTTCCCGACCCAGTCTTCCGGCATACCGAACAGATCATCATGCCTCGATTTGACCTCAATGAAATGCAATACAGCGTTCCTTGAAGCGATGATATCGATTTCAAGCCGGCCTGATTTCCAGTTCCGGGCCAGCAGCTCAAACCCGTGCCGGCAGAGCCATTCGGCCGCCATTTCCTCACCCGCTTTTCCAAATTTGTTATGTGCGGCCATTTTTGCTTTACTTTGAGCCACTAATAAAAAATATGGAACTGAGTAAAGATAAGGTGATGCCCATCACGGGGAAAAGTACAACACTACGCCTGGGGAGGGGATTTCTATCTGCCGAAACTGTTGAATTTACCCGTAAAAAAGGGTGAAACCTACGCGGAATACTGGCTGGGAACCCATAACAGGGGAGGTGCCGAAATAGAAGATGCGAAAGGCGGCACAATCCTGCTGAAAGATTATATCCAAGCTTATCCGAAAGAAACACTGGGTGAAAAAGCAATGCAGCAGTTTGGAGACTTGCCCTGGCTGCTGAAAATTCTCGATGTAAAGGAAATGCTTTCCATCCAGGTTCATCCGTCAAAAGCAAACGCGGAGAAGGAATTTGAATCGGAGAATCAACAGGGAATTGAACTGATCGCTCCCGAAAGAAATTACAAGGATGATAATCATAAGCCGGAACTCGATGCTGGCCTTAAGTGAATTCTGGTTATTGCATGGCTTTAAACCGGTGAAACAACTGGACCGGATCCTGCATGAAATCCCGGAGCTGCATTTCCTGGTGCCGGTTTTCGGGAATGGGAATTACAAGGCATTATATAAGCACGTGATGGAAATGCCGCAGGCCCAGGTAAACCGGCATTTAAAAACGCTGCTCGACCGGATCGTTCCGCATTACCAGGTGAACAAACTGAAAAAAAATAAAGAAGACTTCTGGGCCGCAAGGGCTGCAATTACCTATAACCTGAATGGTGATATTGACCGGGGCATTTTTTCCATTTATTTTTTTAACCTGGTGGAAATAAAACCGGGGCAGGCCGTTTTTCAGGATGCCGGCGTACCGCATGCCTATCTGGAAGGCCAGAATGTAGAGATCATGGCCAATTCCGATAATGTGCTGCGCGGAGGGCTCACAGCCAAACACGTGGATGTTCCCGAATTGATGAAACATCTGAAATTTGAGCCGACTGTTCCGCATATTATTCACGGCCACACGGCAGACAAGTCCATCGCTGTTTATCCCACACCGGCTCCTGATTTTGAACTGGGCCGGATCCATCTGGCGAAAGGGCATGAACTGAGCCTGGTTTCCCGATCTGTACAGATATTTATCGTCCTGGAAGGGTCCGTTGAAGTTTCAGAGAAAGGCGCCCCGCCATTCATCAGAAAAAAAGGTGAATCCTGGGTGAGTTTCGACGGCGCACAGAGCAGTCTGAAAGGGTTGGAGGATGGGGTGGTTTATAGGGGAGGCGTGCCGGAGGGTTGACAGTTGACGGATGACGGTTGACGGACTTCCGTGATACAGTAAGTCAGTATTTGATCTTGATGGTCCACATAAAGTCCGTCAACCGTCAACCAGTCATCCGTCAACGAAAAATCCCGCCATATTTCCAAAATCAATTAAATTTACAGTTCTAAATACAAGTGATGAAGCATACAAAAACATTAATCTGGTCATTTATACTGCTGGTATTTATTGCAGCCATTTACCGCATCATTCCGGGCCGCCCTTATGGGTTTGCACCGCAATGGGCAATGGCCATTTTTGCCGGGGCGGTGATTAAGAACAGGAAATGGGCGCTGATCATGCCGGTTCTGTCTATGTTTATTTCGGATTTGCTGTATCAGCTGCTGTATATGGGCGGACTTACCGACATGGCGGGTTTTTATGGCGGTCAATGGCAGAATTATATTCTGTTTGCATTGCTGGTATTTATTGGTTTTGCCATTAAAAAATACAATATTCTCAATATAGCAACAGCCTCCCTGGCTGCTCCGATTGTTTACTTTCTGTTTTCCAATTTTATTGTCTGGTCAGGATGGGATGGCACCCGCGGACTGGGCAGACCCAAAACCTGGGATGGCCTGATGATGTGTTATGCCGACGGCATTCCTTTTTTACTTAACAGCGTAATCGCCACGCTGGTTTTCTCCGCTATTCTTTTCGGAAGTTTTACTTTGATAAGGAAGAGTGGGGAGCGATACGCGCTGGCTGAATAAGGTGGATGGATGACAGTTGACGGTTAACGGACTTCATGTGATTCTTACATGCCCAAATGCAGTTACGTTGTAACACTGGAAGTCCGTTAACCGTCAACTGTCATCCGTCAACCCTCCTCATATCCCTCATCCACCCCCAACCCCCCTCCATCAGCTGCCATCGTAGCCAGTTCATCGCAACGGTTATTGTGGGGATTGGTTGCATGTCCTTTTACCCAGTGAAATCGGATATGATGTTTTTTGGCAGAGTTCGTAAAATCGAAGCCAGAGATCTTTATTTTTTTTTCCGCCTTTAAAATCAGTGGCGATCCAGTTTTTCAGCCAGCCCTGTTCGACGGATTTGACCACGTACTGGCTGTCGGAATAAATCTGTACCTTCAGCCCTTCCTTTTTTAAGGCTTCCAGTCCGGCGATCACCGCCATCAGTTCCATGCGGTTATTGGTGGTTTTCCTGAATCCGCCGGACAATTCTTTTGACATGTCCTTTCCACATGAGAATGGTTCCGTATCCGCCCGGGCCGGGATTGCCTCTTGAAGAGCCATCGGTATACATGATACATGGTTGCTGCAAAATTACTGTGTTATTTTTGATAAAGTGTAAGAGTCATCGCGACATCGCATAAACCTGAAATACGCCGGTTTTAAATTCATTGAATCTCGCGGATTGTGATTGGCCGCCTTAATCCCTTCGGAAATGAATATGCCGGGTTTCCAGCGGATCGATGATTGCATCTACCCATAGCCGGGCTGCGGCATAATAAGGGCTGGTTTGTTTTTCATAACGGCCACGGATTTCATCCAGTAATTTTTTTTCTTCTGCCGGATCAATCGTCTGCCCTTTGGACTTCAGTGACGCCGACCTGGATCTGCAACAGGGTTTTTGCAGCCTGTTCGCCACCCATCACCGCAATTTTTGCAGTCGGCCAGGCAAAGATAAGCCGCGGATCATAGGCTTTGCCGCACATGGCATAATTGCCGGCGCCATAGGAATTGCCGATGATGATCGTGAATTTCGGGACCACCGAATTGGCCACGGCATTCACCATTTTTGCCCCGTCTTTTATGATTCCGGATTGTTCACTTCGGGTGCCCACCATAAATCCGGTAACATCCTGCAGAAAAACAAGCGGAATTTTTTTCTGGTTGCAGTTCATGATAAACCGGGCAGCTTTGTCGGCGCTGTCATTATAAATCACGCCGCCCATCTGCACTTCCCCTCTTTTTGTTTTTACCACGATGCGCTGGTTGGCCACAATACCCACGGCCCAGCCTTCAATCCGCGCATAACCGCAGATGATCGTTTTTCCATAATCTTCCTTGAACTGTTGAATTCCGGGTGCATCCACGATCCGGTTGATGATCTCCAGCATATCATAGGGTTTTGTCGGTTCTGACGGGAACAGTCCATAAATCTCCTGCGGATTTTTTGCAGGAGCTACCGGACTGCGATACGGTCGAAACCGGCCGATTGTGTGTGATGACCCAGTGTTGCCATGATTTTTTTTACCTGGTCGAGGCATTCCTGTTCTGTTTTGAATTTATAATCCGCAATGCCGGAAATGGCGGTATGGGTTTCGGCGCCGCCCAGGGTTTCTGCATCGGTAGTTTCCCCGATGGCTGCTTTTACCAGGTAGGGGCCGGCCAGAAATATGGAACCATTGCCTTCCACCATCAGTGTTTCATCGCTCATGATGGGCAGGTAAGCGCCGCCGGCCACACAGGGACCCATGACGGCAGACAATCTGCGTAATGCCCATGGCGCTCATTCGCGCATTGTTTCGGAATATCCGGCCGAAATGTTCTTTGTCCGGAAATATTTCATCCTGCAGGGGCAGAAATACACCGGCACTGTCCACGATATAAATGACGGGCAGATGATTTTCCATGGCAATCTCCTGCATGCGCAGATTTTTTTTACCGGTGATGGGAAACCAGGCGCCGGCTTTTACGGTCTGATCATTGGCCAGGATCATGCATTGCCGGCCGCTTACATAACCAATGCCGGCAACCGTACCGCCGGCCGGGCAGCCTCCATATTCTTCATACATTTCATATCCGGCAAATGCGCCGATTTCGGTGAAACGGAATGTCGTCGTCGATCAGGTAGTCGATTCTTTCCCTTGCTGTCAGTTTATTTTTTTCATGCTGTTTTTCAATTGCATTTCGTTCCTCCACCGAGTGCAATCTTTTGAAAGCGGTTCCGGAGCTGACTGAGGGCCTGCTTCATATTATCTTCATTCCTGTTAAAATCAAGATCCATGACATTGTATAAGCTGCAATATAGTATGGATGCTGTAATAATAATGTATTTTTAAGGGTATGCATTGGAAACGGTATCGCACCCTGGTTGATTCCGGTAATACTTGCAGCCGGAATTAAAATCTTTTCTTTTTTCCCGAATGCAGTTGAAAAATATTATTCAACCGGTATTTATCCTGTTATTGCACGTCTTCTACGCTTTGCTATTTGGCTGGATCCCTTTCAGTGTGGGTGATATTCTGTATGCAATCGGTTTCATTTATACTGGTTGATTTCCATTGGCCGATTTTTTACGAAAGGCTTTCAGACGAACGGCTGCACCGGCAGTACCTGTTCTTTATTGTGCAGGACGATTGCTTGTCCATTGCCTTATGGGTTTATGTGGTTTTTAATATTTTGTGGGGACTGAATTATGACCGCCCGGATATTGCCAGCCAGATGCACCTGGAATCCAGACCCTATTCCAACGATGAACTCAAGAATCTGCTGAGTGCAATTGTATTCCGGATGAATGATCTGGATTCAGCTGCCCGCCTGAAGAGACCGGAACTTAATCATAAAGACAGATCTTTTTCAGGTATTCGACGGCAGCTTACCGTGCTTATGCTGCGCATGACGATGTATTTTATTATCACCTATCCTTCTGTAAAACCTTCTCTCTATAGCTACCTGGGAAATTATTTGGGATTCAGCGGTTATTATAATCCGTTTACCGGGGAGGCGCAGGTAAATACAACCGTCCCGGTTTTTGTTCAGCCCTTTACCACCTGTCATGAAATCGGGCACCAGCTGGGATATGCCAAAGAAGAAGAAGCGAATTTTGCCGGATATCTGCTACCAAATCTTCCAGCGATCCCGCTTTCCGGTATTCGGTTTATCTGGATCTTTATTTATATGCAGCGCAGTGAACTGTATGCCCGGGATTCTACTTCGTTTATCCCTTACCGGGAGTCATTAAAGCCGGCTGTTCGGCAGGATCTTCGGGATCTGAAAGCATTTTATAAAAAATACGAAAATCCTTTTGAACCCATTATCCGCAGGATCTATGGCGATTACCTGAAGGCCAACCGTCAACCGCAGGGGATTAATTCCTATGATGAAGTGGTCGGACTGGCCATTGCCTATTATAAAAAATTCGGACGCGAAGCATTTTAGAATTTATTCTTCCACATCATGCTTTCTACCGGTTTGTTTGTCTGGCCGCTGTATTTGGCATCTTTTTTCTGGTTGTATTTCACTTCTATTTCCCCATCTACCGGGAAATAAATCAGCTGGCCGATGGGCATGCCTTTATAAATGCGTACGGGTTGCTTCACCGAAATTTCCAGTGTCCAGTTTCCGCAAAATCCCACATCGCCCTTTCCGGCGGTGGCATGGATGTCGATGCCCAGCCGCCCGGTGGAGGATTTGCCTTCCAGGAAAGGCACATGTTCATGTGTTTCCGTATATTCTGCCGTGACGCCCAGATAAAAAATATGCGGATAGAGCACGAAATCCTTCCTCCGGTATTTCGAAATATTCGATCTCGTTGTGTTTTTTGGCATCCAGTATATGTTCCCGGTAAGTGGCCAGCCATTTGCCCAGATGAACGTCATAGGAATTGCTGCCCAGGCAGCTTCGGTCGTACGGTTCAATCTTAATTGTTCCCTTTTCCATTTCCTCCAGAATGCGCTTGTCAGATAAAATCATTGCGTTTGACGGTTTATTTGTTTATTTGTTCCGCCTTCAGTTCCATGCCAGAACGCAGGCGAATTTCGCGATTAAGCTTTTTTGGGATGCCCTTATTTTATCAACATAATATCAACGAATCTACGAGACTGGGCATCTGGCACATCGAAGAAGACGAAGCTTTTTTTTTAAAAAGGGTACCGCTGAAACGGGATGTGTCCCATCCGCTGAAGAGATTGCAGCACCTGGCCGGCCGTTATCTGCTTACGGAATTGTTCCCTGATTTTCCCCTTGATGAAATTCTGATCGCCGATACCCGCAAGCCCTATCTGGCGGATGAACAATATCATTTTTCCATTTCCCATTGCGGAACTTTTGCGGCCGCCATCGTGAGCACCCGGCACCGCGTGGGGATTGACGTGGAGCAGGCAGTCCCGGTATTGAACGGATCCGGGAAAAATTCCTGTCTGCCGGAGAACTTGCCCTTGCTTACGACGATGTGGACCGTACCGGTCACCGCCTTCGTCAGCTCACCCTGCTCTGGTCGGCCAAGGAATCCATTTTTAAATGGTACAGCCTGGGGGGAGTGAATTTCCGGGAACAGATTCAATGGGTTGAACCCTATTTTATCCGCATGCAGCGAAGCCCTCGGGCAGATGAGTTTCGCGTTCCGGAAGCAGGGGGATAAGCGGCTTACTATTTATTATAAGCTGTTTGATGATCTGGTGCTGAGTTTTGTGTATTCGTGAGAGTGATCCTGTTATGTCCAAAGTTTCTGAGTATCCTATAATTTAATCTTAGATTGGCAATTTCTGTATATTCAATAAATTTCGGTCATTAGCGGTCAATGTTATACGAAATATAAAACGATTAACGTCATAAATCAATTATTGCTATTGATTCTAAGCGCATTGCGAGATATATGCTAACGCCAACAAAAGCAGTTATAGCACTTCAAATGAGCATAGCGAAGAATTGTTAAATATAGCAATTGAAAAAAATAAAAATGATTTATGGAATAATCGGAATTTTATTAATTGGTGGTCTTGTCTTCTATTTGGTTAGCTGCAACAATAAGCCCAAAGCGAGCAGACAAGGAAATTCGCAACAAGTAAAAGACAAGCCTAAGGAAACCAAAGTGAAGGGAAATCATTATTCAGCACTTCGAAAACAATCATTTTCAACACCAGAACAGCTCCAATTAGAGTTGGATGATACGAAATCCATAATTGTCTTCGGTTTGATAATGGAGTGGCATATTACAGAAGCTGTTATAAGTGTTGTGGCTTTCAAAACAGGTGACGCAAGTATCTATTTCAGCACGGGGCAAATTTTCTTAGGAGGCGTTGCTATGAAACATCAGGAATGCGGCATTGTCATTTGTAAATGATGGACAAAAATATTTGACATTTGCCAAATCAACAATAGAAATGCCCCTTCCTGATAAAGGCAGTGTTAGGTTTTACTTTTTGACTAACAAGGGAAAACTTTTTATTCAGGATACTGTTGAAGATATAACGAATGATAAAAGTCACGTGAAGGAGCTTTTTGCGCTGGGAAATAATGTCGATTACTGAGTACAGAAAAACAACAGACAAATAAAACAGGCGAACAGATTTTTTTTTATATTTGACTGCGTTTATCAGATTTAATCTAAATAAATATGCTCACAGCCGTTAATCCGAAGCTACCAATGCGTAATAAGGCTCATTACCAGAGACTTTTATTTAAACAAATTAGGCTTTCAGGCATTTGGTGCGGACTACGATGGCTACCTGATGGTTCAGAAAGACAGTATTCAAATTCACTTTTTTGAGTTTTTAGAAGTGGCATCGAAGAAGTAGATTACAGGCAAAGTATTTATGCGAACGGATGACATAGAAGAATCTTATAGTTGGCAATGGATAAAAAATTAAAATACGCGAAGCTGTGCTTCACGTTTAACCCTGGCGCAAAAGGAATTTTCCTTACGGGCAGCGTCACTGCATTGCAGTTCGGACTGGCAATGTAAGACAATTTTCAGCGGTAATAGGGCCACTTCCTCGAAGGGTCGAAAGCGGGCAATGCTGTATCAAAAATGAACAATACCCATCCTGGCTCTCTGAACAGTTTCCTCTGTTTCAATTGAATACGAATTGGCATATGGCTTGAGAATATACCCGCAATGATAAAAAATATCTTCAAAGTTGCGTTCCGCAACCTGGTCAGAAACAAAGTATATTCCATTATCAATATCGCGGGACTGGCTACCGGAATGGCAGTCGCGCTGCTCATCGGGCTCTGGATACACGACGAGCTGAACTTCAATAAATCCTTTTCCAATTATAACCGGATCGGCCAGCTCTGGCAGTTCGTGAAATTCGATGTAGAGAAGGCTTCCTATAATGTGATGCCCATTCCGCTGGCAAAAGAACTGCGCGACAAATATCCGGAATTCAGGCAGGTGAGTCTTTCTTCCAATAAAAAGCTTATTCTGGCTGCCGGGGATAAAAAACTGGCTGAGACAGGTAATTATGTAGAGCCTGGTTTCCCGGAAATGATGGCGCTGAATATGCTAACGGGCAGTCGCCGCAGTTTGCAGGATATGAACAATATCCTGCTTTCCTCTTCACTGGCAAAAGCATTATTTGGCCCGGTGAGTGCCATGGGTCGCATCGTTAAACTCGACAATAAATCCACCGTGAAGGTTGCCGGCATTTATCAGGACTTTCCGGCAAACAGCAGTTTTCAGGATGTGCATTTCCTGGCTACCTGGCAATTGTATACCGCTTCCGACGAAGGGGTAAAAGGTTCAACCCATGTGTGGGATAATAATTCCTGGCAGATCTACGCGCAGTTGCAGGACGCTGCGGATTTTAAAAAGGTATCGGCAAAAATCAAAGATATCCGGATGAAGATGGACAATCCGCCGGGCTACAAGCCTGAATTTTTTGTTTTCCCGATGAGCCGCTGGCATTTGTATTCCGATTTTAAAGATGGAGTTAATACGGGAGGACTAATCACTTTCGTCTGGCTATTCGGCATTATCGGAGTTTTTGTATTGCTGCTGGCCTGCATCAATTTCATGAACCTGAGTACCGCCCGTTCTGAAAAACGGGCGAAGGAAGTGGGCATCCGGAAAACCATCGGCTCTTTGCGATGGCAGCTGATCAGCCAGTTCCTGGGTGAGTCGTTGCTGATGGTGGCTTCGGCCTTTGCACTATCGATCCTCTTGCTGCAATTGATCCTGCCATTCTTCAACGGGATCTCCGGAAAACAGATGAGTATTCCCTGGTTAAATCCTTTATTCTGGCTAACCGGATTGGGATTCAGCCTGCTTACCGGGCTCATCGCCGGCAGTTACCCCGCTTTTTATTTATCTTCTTTCCGGCCGGTAAAAGTATTGAAAGGCACTTTCCGCGCGGGCCGTTTTGCGGCCATTCCACGCAAAGTATTGGTGGTACTGCAATTCAGTGTATCTGTAATGCTGATCACGGGAACCGTAGTGGTGTTCCGGCAAATTGAATTCGCAAAGGACCGTCCAACGGGCTATAACAGGGACCGGCTCATAGAAGTGAATATGAATACGCCGGAACTTCAGGGACATGCTGAAACCCTTCGCACAGACTTGCTCAACACCGGCGCAGTAGCAGCCTTTGCAGAATCCTCCTGCCCCATTTCCCAGCAGTGGGGTGGTACTACGGATATTTCCTGGAAGGGGAAAAGCCCCGAAGCGCATCCCTTGCTGATGTCCAATTCCGTGACGCACGATTTCGGAAAAGCCGTGAGCTGGCAAGTGACGGAGGGCAGGGATTTTTCCCGTGCATTTTCAACCGACACGTCAACGATCATTTTAAACGAATCGGCGGTAAAAATCATGGGATTCACCCATCCGCTGACGGAACTTGTAACAACCGGGGGAAAGCAATATCAGGTAATCGGCGTGGTAAAGGATATGATCAGGGAATCTCCGTTCCAGCCGGTAAAGCCGACCTTTTTTCTGCTGAATTATAAAAATGTAAGTGTGATCGATATGAAGCTGGCCACGCAAACCGCCACATCCGAAGCCCTGGGGAAAATAGAAAAAGTATTCCGGAAACATAATCCGGGCAGTCCCTTTACCTATTCTTTTGTGGATACCGAATACAGCGCCAAATTCGCCGATGTGGAAAGGATCGGCAAGCTGGCGGGGTTCTTTGCCTCGCTGGCAGTATTTATTTCCTGCCTGGGATTATTCGGGCTGGCATCTTTTGTTGCCGAACAGCGCACACGCGAGATCGGCGTCAGAAAAGTGCTGGGCGCCACGGTGCTGAATGTGTGGTTGTTGTTATCGAAGGAATTCATCCTGCTGGTGGGCATTGCCTTTCTGATCGCCGTACCCGTCGCTTATTATTACATGCATGGCTGGCTGCAGAATTATGATTACCGTACGGAACTCAGGGCATGGATCTTTTTGGCCGTAGGAGCGGGGGCTTTGCTGATCACGATGGTGACCATCAGCTTCCAGGCAATTCGCGCGGCTATTTCGAATCCGGTTAGGTGCCTTCGCTCGAGTGAGCCTGATCAGTGCTTGGGATAGCGCCTTCCAGTAGGATTGCTGTTACCTGATTATCGCTGAGATCTCGTGTCGAATTGATTCTAACCCGTACAGCAGAAGTTCATCCTTTACTTTCTCTTTATGAGATAAAGTAAAATGGATAGCCTTTTAATGAAATCATTCAATGAAATATTATTTACGGTGCGAAAGTGGTTGCGTCTTTGTGTAAATCTGGTGAAACCCGTACATTGAAAGTCCCTTTGTAAGTCTTGTCGGGGGACTTTCCAGCTTGTTACAGGTTGCCAATATAATCTTCCACTGCTTCCCGGAAGGATTTCTTTAATTCCCTGACTGAAGTATGTTTCAAAGCTGATCGATGATTATTGATGCAAGAATTTTACCGTAGCACACTTCCTTCTCCGAACGAAATGCACCGAAGCTAATAACTATTGTATTGCAGAATACATTCAGCTTTCGGGGTTTCCTTTTCCTTTAAATGCGTAATTGCTCCCTGATCGCATAGCCTTTTATAATATTCGCAGGGTGTCGCTTATTCAGTTAAATTATATTTTTATATTCGTCCATACATTTTTTTCTTTATCCGCCCGTTTTCCCCGTTTGTCCCTCTGCAAAACAACTGAAAATTCCCTTCCAAAATCGCCTATCTATCCCAAATCGCCGCCTGATGATAATAAACTTCTTATTAGTTTTTCATGGCTGCTATTTTTATTTCAACTAAGGCTGTGTTCTGACTTCCCGTTGCTTTGTTTTGCGTTTACCCCTTTAATCGGGCTTCCGGTAGCTGACAAGAATCTGCGAATTATTGCAACTATTTTCAATCGCATTTACAACATATATTGGAGAAAGATCAAACGGGACCAAATATCACATATCTTCCTTCTTAAAATATGTTCTTTTGCCGCATGATGACAGGTAAAATCTCCGCTGCATGAGCGTGATTTCATTTATAGATGTCTGCAATTACATATTACCTGTATGTGAGGACAGAAGAGAAGTGACAGCCGGAGCCGAATCAGCCATTAGTTCGGAATTGCTCGGGTCGGGCTTTTCATGTAGTTGTCAATAATAAAATTATTTAAAAACCGGGTCGCGTATAAATTGCGCAATAAGTGTTATTTTACCATAGGTTTTATATCCTGCCCTATTCTCACTTCATTTAAAAATTTTAAATCAACTTGTATGACAACAGCATGCAGATCTGTAATAAAGAATTAATGGCTTCGCGTGCGGCCATTGCCATCTTTGACAAAGCAGCACATGTAAACCTTTCCCGCAGTATTATCTCCTTAACCAAAATGAGCGCCATATGAAACGCAGAGACATCTTAAAAGGTATTTCCATTTTACCCTTCGCCACCACACTTGGCGGCGAACTGATCATTCCGGAAAAAACAAACGCCCGCAATCTGCCGCGATCCAAACGCGACCTCTTTCAGGAACTCGGAGTCCGATCGTTTATTAATGCTGCCGGCACCTATACTTTTATGACCGGTTCGCTGATGCGGGAGGAAGTGATGGCTGCTATCAGCAACACTTCTCTTGACTTCTGCATCCTGGACGAACTGCAGGATAAAGTAGGCGAAAAAATAGCAGCCATGGTGCATGCTGAAGCGGCTGTGGTAACGGCCGGCGCTTTTTCCGGACTTACTCTTGGCGTGGCGGGCGTTTTAACCGGCACTGATCTGGATAAGGTAAAAATGCTTCCGCGTATTGAAGGCAGCGGCATGAAAACCGAAATACTGATTCAGAAAGCGCATGCCATTGATTACAATCATGCCCTTACGAATACCGGCGCCAGACTGATCATCATCGAAACGGCTGAAGAACTGGAAAACGCCTTTAATGCCAACACCGCCCTAATGCATTTTCTGAATATTGAAGCCGACAAGGGAAAGATCCTGCACGAAGAATGGGTGGCCATTGCCAAAAAGCATGGGGTTCCTACTTCCATCGATATCGCTGCGGATGTTCCGCCGGTTTCAAATCTCTGGAAGTTCAACGACATGGGATTCGACTTTGTCGTCATCTCCGGAGGTAAAGCTATTCGCGGTCCGCAGAGCGCCGGATTGCTGATGGGAAAGAAAAGCATTATCACGGCAGCCAGGTTGCATATGCCACCCAGGGGATTTAATATCGGCAGGGGAATGAAAGTGAACAAGGAAGAGATTTTCGGCATGTATGCCGCCCTGAAACATTATATTGAATATGATCATGAGGCAGAATGGAAGGTCTGGGAAAAGAATATCGCGGTTATTGAAAACGCAGCTAAATCCATCAAAGGAGTGAACAGCAGGGTGTTCGTGCCGCCACTGGGCAATATTACGCCGACGCTGGAATTAACCTGGGATACCGCCAAACTCTCCATAAAAGACCTGCAGGAAAAATTAAGGAATGGAGATCCTTCCATCGAAGTGATGCCGCATGATGACAAGAGCATCCATATTACCGTTTGGGTAATGCGGGAAGGGCAGGAGAAGCTGGTGGCGAAGAGGCTGAAGGAGGTTTTTGGTGCTGCGCTAGTATGAAAGGGTTGACAGATGACGGTTGACGGACTTTGAAATGATGTCCTTGACTGTGGGCTAACAGGATTTACCAAAGCAAATAAAAATGAACTGCTTGTCAGAGCCGGTTGCAGAAAATATTAAAATCAATAAAATAATTGTCGGGGTACAGATATGGCTGTCTGTATTCTTTTTCTCCTTCTTTCTTATCCAATGCAAGTCTGGTAATAAAGAACCGGATGACCTGACTAAGGAATGGGTTGCTCCACCCGAAAGCAGGAAGCTCAGGTTTGCTTTTGATAATATGGATGTTGCAGCAAAAAAGGGGATGGAACTTTATACCGTACAATGTTCATCCTGCCATGGTGTGAATGGTTATGGCGATGGCGGTATGGCGCAGGGGCAGACCCAGAAACCGGCAAATTTCCATTCAGAAAGAATTAAAAAAGAATCCATGGGTGAGCTGTTTTGGAAAATCAATACCGGCAGGGGCATCATGCCGTCTTTTAAAAACAGCTTTACGGAAGAACAACGCTGGTCGCTGGCTGCTTATGTGAAAAGCCTTGCCTTCAGTGTTGAAGTGGTTGTTCCGCCCCGGGCGCTGCGTCCGGATATTAAAGTTGAGCATTTGATGAGCGTCGGACCGATGGCGGTACGCATTCTCCAAAATCCGGTAAGCGGAGACCTCTGGTACACTACATTTGACGGCGATGTAATTAAAATAACCCACCTCAACAGTGGTCATCCCGATTCTGTGAAAGTGCTAACGGCAGCAGACCATGGCATCAGCAGGCTGCAGGGAGCGATCTGGAATGGAAATACCCTTTTCCTCTGCGGCAATATTGACCTGAACAATAAAAAGGGAACAAGCGGCAGAATGGTCCGTTTCGAATTCGGAAACGCGGGACCCCCGAAAATGTCAGTCGTTTTTACCACTCCGGAATATCCGGCAAATAAAACCATTTATGATCATGGATGGAATGCACTGGCGGTAAGCCCTGATGGGAAATATATTTTTGTGAACAGCGGAGCCCGCACGGATCATGGAGAAATTGAAGATAATGGCGGACTTTATCCCAATACCCGCGATATCGCGCTCACCTCAAAAATCTTCAGATTCCCCATCGATGCCCATGACCTTGTTTTGCCTTTGGATACGGCAAAACTCCGGGCTGAAGGCTGGTTGTATGCGGAAGGTATCCGGAATGCGTATGATATGGCTTTTGACGGTTCGGGAAATCTTTTTGCGGTGGTGAATTCTTCCGATTATGATTTTCCGGAAGATATGTTCTGGATCAGACAGCATCATCACTACGGATTTCCATGGGTTCTGGGAGGCAATGAAAACCCCCAGCAATTCCCCGGATGGAAACCGGATCCGGCCACAGATTCTTTTATCAATCCGTCTTCTCATTCCTGGCGGAATCATTATTACTACGATGATTCCACTTTCCCGAAAATCCCTGCAGGCGTAAAATTTTCTGCCGGTGTGCAGAATATGGGCCCCGACGCCAATGAATACCGGGGCCATTCCGGGCGGGTGCTGGACGGTGATCAGACGGGCGTTGCCGTTAGTACGTTTACTCCTCATTCTTCTCCGCTGGGTTTGTTTTTCGATACAAAGCGGGCGCTTTCCGATGAATTCCGCGGCGACGGATTTGTGATCCGTTACTCACTGGGCAGGAATGAAGCCCTGATGCATCCGTTCACTTCCGAAGGATCGGACCTGTTACATCTTAAAATGAACTATGATAAAGAGATGGATAATTTCGTCATGCATACCACCCGCATCGTGGATGGATTCCAGCAGCCTACCGATGCAGTGCTGATTGGCCATACCGTGTATGTGATTGAATATGGCGGAACAGGCGGACAAATCTGGAAGATCACGCTGCCTTCAAAAAGCGTTAAGGAACCTTTGGGCGCTTCAAAAAAAACATTGATCATCTGCAAAAAAAAATAGTATGATAAAAACGATATGCTGCTGCGCTGCATTATTTCTGATTTCATTTTCCAGCTTCGGACAATCCTATGATATCGTGATCAGGAATGGTCATGTGATTGATCCAAAAAATAATATTGACGCCGTTATGGATATCGGCATCCGGAGCGGAAAGATCGCTGCTGTCGCAAAAAAAATAGATACGGCAAATGCCGTACAGGTGGTAAATGCAGACGGGTTATATGTAACGCCCGGTCTGATCGATATACATACCCATGATTTCTTTGGCACCGAGCCGGATCATTATCTCAGCGACGGACTGTCGGCCATTGCACCGGACGGATTCACTTTCAGGACCGGCGTCACGACTGTAGTGGATGCGGGCAGTTCGGGATGGAAGAATTTTGCCCTCTTCAAAAAGAATATCATCGACAATTCCAAAACCAGGATTCTGGTCATGCTGAATATTGTCGGGGATGGTATGCGGGGCGGCGCCTATGAACAGAATACGGGCGATATGGATGGAAAACTCACGGCTATGACGGCAATGGCCAACCGGAAAATTGTGGTGGGCATTAAAACGGCGCATTTCGAGGGGCATGACTGGACAGCCGTTGACCAGGCGGTGGAAGCCGGAAAGCTCGCCAATATTCCTGTGATGGTTGATTTCGGCGGCAGCAAGCCGCCACTTTCCATTGAAGAGCTTGTTTATGAAACACCTGCGGCCGGGCGATATTTTTACGCATTGCTATGCCCAGTTGAGATCCCGTGAATCCATCGTGGATACGCTTACCTGGAAAGTAAAACCATTTGTATTCGAAGCGCGGAAAAGAGGAATTATTTTTGACGTCGGATATGGAGGGATCAGTTTTGCTTTCAGTCAGGCCATTCCTGCCCTGCAACAGGGGTTCCTGCCCAATTCCATCAGTACGGATTTACATACCGGCAGCATGAACAATGCAATGAAAGATCTTTTGAATGTGATGTCCAAGTTTATGGCCATGGGTATGGATTTCCGGTCGGTGATCAACGCGACCACCTGGAATCCTGCCCGGGAAATAAAACATGAGGAACTGGGGAATCTGTCAGTCGGCGCGGAAGCTGATATCGCGATTCTGGATCTGCGCAAGGGAAAATTCGGATTTTTTGACTATGTCGGCCGGAGAATAGAAGGAGTCCAAAAACTGGAAGCGGAAATGACCATCCTCGGTGGTAAGATCGAGTATGATCTGAACGGTATTGCCAATCCCGTATTTGCGCCACCGTTACATCCGCGTCCGGAAACCCGTTGAGTTGCAGAAATACTGATAAGGCGCATGCTGATAAATATGCGATCTATTGCCTGACCTTTAATTTACAGGATTAATGTGCTTCGGGACTTTGATGAATTTCGGTTGACTCTACTCAATTCCCAATATTTCATCCGCGTCATCAATCAGATCCATATTGAAAGTATCCTGGCCCGCGATACCTTCCATCGAGCCCTTGATATGGGCGGCATTCAACAACACTTTTTCCAATTGTTTTTCGCGTGCTTTCCATAATTTCTCCATCATATCCCTTTCCCGCTGAATAGACATTTTCATGGCCGAGAATCCTTCCCGAATGGCTTTCCATTGCTCGCTGAATTCGGATCCGGTGAGATAGTCATACAGCAACTGCATCTTGTCGCCCTTATTCTGCTGCGTGCGCGCCGCCAGGAAGATCCGGATGATGCCGTCGCGCAATACCTGCGACAAGGCCCTGACTTCAGAAAAATTACAGATCCATACGCCGTTTTTTTCTCCGAAGCAATCCATGTCTTTTGGCATTACGCGGGTTACCAGCACGGCAAGCTGTGCGCCCTGCTGACGCATATCATGCTTTAATTTGTCAACCCAGTCGCCCTCAAAATTTTTCGTTCGCTTACTTTCATAAATGATTTTTCCGCATTCCTGTCCCAGGCTGTTGCGGACGGTCAGGGTACAATCGGCGCCCCGTACGCCTTTCCCCACCGGCGCCACCACGTCGAATGGAAAAGAAGCCTGCAGTAAAGTTTCCAGCGCGAGCTCCTGCACTTCTCCCTGCAATTGCATAGAACCCTGTTCAGCTTTACGCTGCAATTCTTCTATCAGCTTTTTCTGGTCGTCCAGTTGTTTCTCCTTTTCTTTCAGCCGGAGCTGATGTTCGGTTTCTTTCGCATGCAGTCTTCTGTTCTTCGATACTCCGGATTTCGCCCGCAATTTTCTCGCGTTCTTCCTGCAATTTCCGTTGAACGGACAATTCCAGTTCGGCCTCCTTATTTTTCAGATCCTGTTCCTTTTGCAGGAATTGCAGCTCCTTATCTCTTGCCAGTTTCAGTTTTTCCTGATGATCCTGGTTTGATTGCTGTAAAAGAGCCAGCCGGTTTTCAAAATCAGCGCTGATGCTTTTTCGCAGATTCTCTTCCATGGTTTGCTGCAGTTGTTTTTTTTCTTCATTCAGCTTTTTATTAAAAAGATCCTGCTGCTGTTCCAGCTGTTTTGAAATATCCGCCGCCTTCTTCTGAAATTCCTCATCTTTTTTCCGGGTGAATGAGATCATCTGTTCCCGCAGATCTTTTTTATATTGCTCCGACACAGCTTCTTCCATCGCAAACTCATGATGGCAATTCGGGCACTTGATGGTTGACATGGATGGTTTTTGGGTAAAGTTAAGAGAATGGTTGACGGTTGACGGATGACGGTTGACGGACATTGTGTGAGAATAACCGATTAAATTTTACCAGCATGAACTGCTGAAATTCATTTTCGTTATCCAATATTTCCAGGCGTCCGTCAACCGTCAACCGTCATCCATGAACCATGTTTTGTATCTTTAAAAAACAAACATTGCTTATGAAACATTTCCTTACTGCGGTATGCCTGCTTTTTTTAATGATATGGTTTTTCCCAGCAAACCGAAAAACCGCCATTGCATGGAAAACACTGGATGGCCATTACCGGAAAGCCATTGGGTGCGGAAGCGGGCGCGCAGATTTTTCAGAAGGGTGGAAATGCAGTGGATGCAGCCTGCGCTATGCTGGCTTCCGTTTGCACGATGTGGGATGTGCTGAGCTGGGGCGGCGAAACGCAGGCCATCATCTATAATCCCAAAACGAAAAAAGTGATTTCATTAGATGCGTTGGGTTTTGCGCCCGGAGCCGCCACTGCGGAATTTTATAAAAGCAAAGGTTATTATTTTCCACCGGAATAGGGACCGCTGGCAGCCGTAACGCCGGGTACTCCCGGCGGGCTTTGTTATCTGCTGGCCGAATACGGAACGATGAGTCTGAAAGAAGTGCTGGCACCGGCCATGCAACTGGCAGCAGGTTATCCGATCGAAGCCCAGACCGCCAACAGTATTGAAAGCAATCTGAAAAGAATAAAAGAATGGCCCTACAGCAGTAAAGTATTTATCACCCATCCCGGAGAAAAAAGAGAAGCGCCGGAAGCCGGTGAAATTTTTATTCAGAATGATCTGCTGGCCACACTGACGAAAATGGTGGAAGCGGAACAGGATGCCCTGAAAAAAGGGAAATCGCGGAAGGATGCCATCTATGCAGCCTGCAAAAGATTTTATAAAGGAGATATTGCAAAAGAATTTGTGCGGGGATGCCAGGAACAGGGCGGCATTGATTACTATGGAGGATCTTGCCCGCTGGAAACCGTTGGAAGAAGAGCCGCTGCATGTAAATTATAAAGGAATTGAAGTTTATAAACTTCAGCAATGGACCCAGGGCCCGGTGATGCTGCAATGCCTGAATATCCTGGAGAATTTTGATCTGAAAGAAATGGGATATAACAGCACACGATATATTCATACGCTTTATCAGGCCATGAATCTTGCTTTTGCCGACCGCGATTTTTATTATGGTGATCCTTATTTTGCTCCCGATGAACCCATGAAAGGATTGCTAAGTAAAGAATATGCAAAACAAAGAGCCAAACTCATTCAATATGATCATAACGATGCTGCGCTGCTCCCGGCGATCCCTATCCCTTTGAAGGGAAAACAAATCCTTATACCGATCTTTTGAAAAAAAGATTTGGCACTAACTGGCCCTCCTTGCTAAAGCTACGGCGAGCAAAGCCTCAGGTGAGAACGCTGAAGCTACAATTGGCAGGATAGCCAGCTCTGAATCCGCATTCGCCCAAAACACAACAGCTATCCCAAGCGCGTTCAGTCACCATCAACCATCTAACCGTCAACGTACGTCAACCAACGATTCCGACTCCCTCTACACCGACCGCCTCTGGCGCGGCACCACATCCATCGAAGCCTGCGATGAAGAAGGCTGGGTGGTTTCTGTTACGCCCAGCGGAGGATGGCTTCCTGCCTGCATTGCCGGAAATACCGGTGTGGGTATGAGTCAGCGCATGCAAAGTTTTGTGCTGGATTCCACAATTGATCCGTTTAATGTGATGGAGCCGTACAAAAAACCCCGCGTCACTTTAACGCCAACGCTGGCCATGAAAGATGGCAAGCCGTTTCTTTCCTTTGCCGTGCAGGGCGGAGATACGCAGGATCAGAACCTGCTGCAGTTTTTCTTGATATGGTGGAATTCGGAATGACCGTTCAGGAAGCAACCGAAGCGCCAAATTTTAATAGCGATCAGTTGTGGCTTTCACTGGGCGGCGAAAAACTGGAAGACCGGAAACCCCATCCCGGCGGTATCTGGATGAACAGCAACACGCCGGTCTGGACACGCAAAGAATTAAAAGACCTTGGATATAAAATGACTTTTGCCGACCGCTCCAGCGGCCCGATCAATGCCATTTACTACGACTGGAAACATGGCAGCTTCTGGGGAGGGAGCAGTAATTTCGGGGAGGATTATGGGATGGGGTGGTGAGAGGGTTAATGGTTGACAGTGACAGTAGATGGACTTTATGAATTACAGATGTTCTGTCAGGTAGTAATGCCGTCGTCATCAACCGTCACTGTCCACCTAACATTAATTCTTCAGTTTAAAATTAAATATCAACGTCCCCACCGACTCATCAGAACCCTTATTGAATTTGATCTGTTTGGCTTTGCGGATGGCGATGGCTTTCATGTTGGCGTCGGAGGTGGTGGAGCCGTGGGGCTGGTATTCTGCACTGGTTACATTTCCGTTTGCATCCACATGGATGTCGACAGCCACTTTTGCATTTTCATTGAATTCATCGGTGAAAGATGGCAGGCTGCGCCAGGATCTTCCCTGCAGGCCGCGCAGGATGGCGATGCCGTTTCCATGGCCTCCTCCTTTATAATTGGTTGAATTCGGATCGCCGCCGGGGGCGCCCTGGTCTCCCTTGCCACCCGCAATACCCTGATTGCCGCCGGGTTTATAATGATCTGCATCGTTGCCACCGTTGCCCGTTCCGTTCACGCCCTGGAATACGGCTTTGGGTCGGGGAGGCGTCGGAGTGGGATTATCGGCGGTTTTTGTAACGCGGATTTTTTACTGCCAGATCTTTATCCGGAATTTTTGTGGCTTCGGGTTTGGTGACGGGGGGTTGTTTGACAACCGGGGCAGGATCGGGATTCTGATCATCTGTTTCCACATCCTTTAATGCTTCTTTTGTGGGGCTACCGGGCTGGGTGGAGTATATTTCTGCTGATTCTGTGGACGACGGATCACCGGGCAGGAAGGGCTGATCGGCGCCAAGTCCCTGTCGCTGTTTCCCAGGTTTACTTCAAGTCCTTCTTCCACCGGTGGTGGCGGATTAAAGGGCAGGGTCCAGGAAACCAGGAAAAAAAGCAGGAAAAGGCTTGTGCAAATGAGGAAAGTATATAAGGACGCAGCCGGTTTTTCCGGGCTTCAAATTCCTTATATGTGATCGTGATGTTGTCAAGAAGTAAAGTTAGTTCAAAGGTTTGTGAAGTATCCTCGTTTCATCAAGATGCAAAATCTTTTTCAAAATTGCCATGGATCCGTTCCATCGGCGGATTGAAATAACCAAATTTTAACAGCGGAAATTCTTCCCGTAAAAGATCCATCAGGTTTCCGACGCCCATGGCTTCGCCGGTATCGGCATAGCCGATTTTTCCCAGATACCAGTCGGGATCGATATTAAAATTCCGCCACTGGATCATCCTGAGATCCGTGGTTCTGAATCAGTTTTCTGAGGGCCTCATATTCTTCCGCACTGTCCGTCATGCCCGGGAAAAACAAAATAATTGATGGATGTCCATCCGCCGGAACTTCCGCATTACGCGAAGGCTTTCCACAATATCTTCAAATACATAATTATTCGGACGGTAATAGGCTTCATAAATATGTTTCTGCGCGGAATTCATGCTTACCCGGATTGAATTCAATCCGGCATCGCACAATGCCTGCACCGATGCCGGTTTGGACCCGTTGGTATTGATATTGATGCTGCCGCGCTGCGTATGTTTTCTGATTTCAGTGATGGCTTCGCGAATGGTTTCCCACATCAGCAGGGGTTCGCCTTCACATCCCTGACCGAAACTCACAATGGGATAGGGGGCCGTTTGCAAATGGGGAACAGTAAATTCCACGATCTCTTCGGCCGTGGGTCTGAAAGTGAGACGGTCCTGTGTGGAATGAATGGTTTCTTCCTGCGGCTGAAAGGAAATACAGCCGATGCAGTTGGCATTGCAGGCAGGGGAAACCGGTACCGGACATTCCCATCGGCCGAGGGAAAAATTGCGGGCTGCCGGACAATGATAGGTATTGCAGCAGTTCTCCATCAGGTGTTTGACAAGCCGGTTATGGGGATAGGCTTTCAGTAAATGCTGAGCGCCGGTTTCGATTTTAGTTTCGGAATATCCGGCGGATTCCTGGCGGATATCCTGTTCATATGCGGACTGCCGGCACATAAAATTTTTCATCGAGCCAGCCGGCAGCCGTATAACAAAATAAGGGCAGGGTAGGCGCATCTTTGTCCGGTTTCATAAGCGGCGAGGTAAAGGCCGGTATGCGCCGGCGGAATAAAAGCCGCAACTGCCCAGCCTTTTTCGCAAAGACGCATTTCACCGGTTTTCACATCAATGCCGATGCCGCGCCTGTCCGGGGAGTTCATACAGGGATCCGCCTTCCGGCAGCAGGATCCAGTCAGCTTCATCCACCGGCAGGGCATCCCAGCCGCTGCGGCCGTGGCATAAAGGGTAATATCTTCGAAAGATATTTCCTTTCCGTCGGAATATAGGAGGAATGGGGAATTCATGGCGGCAAATTTAATGATTATAATGAGGATGATGGTTACTGTCAATCCTCTCCAACCGCTCCCTGCAGTACTCATTAAATTCCTCTTCGCCCGCGTCCGGATCATCATCATCCAGTACTTCTTTCTGGAGTAATTTGTTATTTTTGAAATCCAGTGTGAGAAGCCGTCTTTTAAAATCACGGATTGCAAGTTCGTTCCAGGAGATTTTTTTTTTAAATAAAGGTATTCATCACGATCCGTCTGCGCTGAATCCGATTTCCAGGGGATATTTCGCCTGGGCCTCCATCATGGCGAAGAAAATAAATACCAGGATCATCCATTGGAAAAAAGGCATGCCGATCCAGAATAAACCGGCCGCCAGAACCAGTTATCTGAAATCATTTCCTTTCCTTTTCGCGAAGCGGACATATTAATAAGAATGCCGGCAAGGAGGACGATGGATGCCGATGCTGAGAAAAAAACTGAATTGAAAAGATCCGGATCTGGACAAGGATGAATGCCAGTAATCGAAAAAAGCAAAAGGAAAAAGCTGGCGAGGTCGGTCTTGCCTGCGCATTTTCCCTTTTCAGGGTGACTACATAGTCGTAGCGCATTCAGCTCTTTATGCGGGTTACCGGCAATGGATTGGCAGCCAGGAGCATATTGCAAAGTTTCCATAAAATGCGGGCGCCCACATTTGCATCCCAGTTGCTTTCGCCCACCGCAATTTCATCCAGATCGAACCCGATGAAGCGCCGGCCGCTTTCACTGATTTTTTTAATGAGGTAAATAATCTGTTCTGTTTCAAAGCCGCCCTGCACCGGGGTTCCGGTATGCGGACATAATTTTCGGATCCAGTCCGTCGATATCGAAAGAAACATATACCTGGGCGGGCAACTGCTGAATAATTTCATCCACGATGAGCTGCCAGGTTTGCCCTTCATATAATCTTTCTTTGATTTCCTTATCAAAATAAGTGATCACGCGGTGCTGGCTTCGCTGATATAATTCCATTCCTCTTCACTGTAGTCCCGTACGCCGAGCTGGATCAGCCGTTTGATCTGTGGAATTTCATTAAGCGCATTGTACATGATGCTGGCATGGCTGTGATCAAAATTTTCATAAGCTTTCCGCAGATCGCAATGTGCATCTATCTGCAGGATGCCGAAATCGCCGTATTTCTCGGCAATGGCCTTCATATAGCCCAGCGGTACGCTGTGATCGCCACCCAGCAACACCACCAGTTTATCCTGGCGCAGCAGATTGGCCGTTTGTTCATACACCCATTTATTCAGGTTGGCTGCTTCCTTCATTGATTTCCTTCAGCGACTTGCACATGAAATTATTCTTCTCCACTTCTTCGCCCTTGGAAATATAATTAATATAGAGTTCGGCTTCCTTGCGCAGGTAATCACTTTTCATCAGGATCTTCCGGTCCGGGTGACGCATATAAATCCCCTGTTTCCAGGCATTGTCCGCTCTCCGGATCAAACAGATCCACCTGCATGCTGGCATTAAAGATATGCTCGCCGCAGCGGGAGGTTCCGGAGCCATAACTTACGGTTACTTCCCAGGGAACGGGTAAAATAATGAGCCGGGCATCTTCTTCGGTAAAAGGAAGGCCAAAAATGGTATTCTTCGGATTGCTTGGAAATTGGAATCGAAATGGGATAGGTCTGTCATTGTTTTCGGTACTGTTTCCTTAAAACGGCTGGCAAAGTTAGTGCAGTATGTGGTAAGGGCAAAAGATTATGTTTCCCGGCAAAACAATCAAAAAAAGTCGCCCCGCATCGGTTTTTGGGGTAACTTTGCGGCTCATGAAACGCCTCCACATCATCCTTCTCGTTTTTATTGCCATCTCCATCGGCCTGCTGGTTAGTTTTATGGGCAATCTCTCCACCTACGAAACCATTGCGTCTGCCCGTCAGAAAGAGGGCAAAAGCGTTACCATCATCGCAAAACTGGATAACAGCCTGCCCATCGAATATAATCCGGTTAAAGATCCCAATTATCTCAGCTTTCATATTCAGGATACCCTGGGCAACCGCGCCAAAGTCGTTTATCATTATGGAAAACCATATGATATGGAAAAAGCAGAACGGATCGTGCTGAAAGGTAAAATGAACGGGGATGTGTTTGAGATCACACAAAAAGAAGGAATTCTGATCAAATGTCCGTCCAAATACAAAGACGATCCTGAAGCTGCAAAAAAGAATCTCAGTCAAACTCAATAGAGCCCATCATGGATTATGTTGGTGAACACCTGATGCCCGGGAAACTGGGCCAGTTTTTTGTAGTACTTTCATTCGCTGCCTCCTTTGTCGCCACCCTCTCTTATTTCAAATCCGCCAATGCAAAAAGCCTGGACGACCAGGCGGGCTGGAAAAAACTGGGCCGACTTGCCTTTTATATCAATACGATTTCCATCTTCATCGTTTTTGCCACGATTTTTTATATCGTTCAAAAACATTATTTCGAATACAATTTTGCCTGGGAGCATTCCGGATTAAAACTGGATCCCAAATACCTGCTGGCCTGTATCTGGGAGGCTCAGGAAGGCAGTTTTCTGCTGTGGATGATGTGGCATGGAATACTGGGCATCATTCTGATGTTTAAGGCAAGGCAGTGGGAAGCGCCGGTGCTGACCATAATCAGTTTTGCCCAGTTTTGCCTGGCAACCATGATCCTGGGTGTTTATGTTTTCGGGCATCAGATCGGACACAGCCCGTTCTTACTGGTGCGGCAGCTGTTTCAGGAGGCCCCGATCTTTCAGCGGGCGGATTATCTGTCCATACCGCAAATGCAGGACGGACAAAGCCTGAATGCCCTTCTGCAGAATTACTGGATGGTGATCCATCCGCCGATCCTGTTTCTTGGCTTTGCATCCACCATCGTTCCTTTTTCCTTTGCGGTTGCCGGGCTCTGGAAAAAACATTTTGGCAGCTGGACCCGTATTGCCCTGCCCTGGACACTGTTTTCCTGCGCCATGCTGATTACCGGCATCATGATGGGGGCGGCCTGGGCCTATGAATCCCTGACTTTTGGTGGTTACTGGGCCTGGGATCCGGTAGAAAACGCATCGCTCGTACCCTGGCTGGTACTGCTGGCCGGCCTGCATACCCAGGTGGTTTATAATGCGACCGGCCATTCGCTCCGCGCCACTTATCTTTTTCTGATCCTGGGATTTGTACTGGTTTTATATTCCACTTTCCTCACCCGCAGCGGAATCCTGGGCGATACCTCTGTTCATGCATTTGTCGGTTCCGGCATGGACCTGCAATTGATCCTGTTCATCCTGGTCTTTTTTATTCCGGCCATCATACTTTATATTATTAATTACCGGAATATTCCGCATATTAAAAAAGAAGAGAATACCTGGTCGCGCGAATTCTGGATGTTCATCGGTTCGCTCGTTATCTTTTTATCCTCCATTTTTATTTGTATCGCCACTTCCCTGCCGGTAATCAATAAATTATTCGGCACCAACTGGAGCACGGGAGATGACCCTAAATTTTCCTATAACCGGATTGAGATTTTTATTGCCATCATCCTGGGTTTGCTTACCGCCACCGTACAGTATCTGAAATATAAAAACACTCTCCAAAAGCTATTTTTTGAAGAAGTTATGGCCCGCTACGGCTATTGCTTTAGTGATTTCCGTTTGCATCAGCGCTTTTGGCGGCATTCATTATACCGAATATGGTACGGGTTACCTCGCCGCCATTCACCTGGCGCTCTTTGGAGGCGTTTATTCCTTTGTCGCCAATGCCGGCTATATCTTTACCGGATTAAAAGGAAAGATAAGGGCATCCGGTCCTTCGGTTGCTCATGCAGGTTTTGGCATCCTGCTGGTTGGCATCCTGATCTCTTCCGCCAAAAAGGAAGTGCTTTCCATTAATACCACCGGTATTAATCTGCCTTTCGATCCGAAATCAAAGCAGAACCCGCTCGAAAATATTACCCTGCTGAAAGATGTCAAAACAGATATGGGGAAATACTATACCACCTACCTGAGCAATGATTCTGTAAACAAGGCCGGAAACATCATTTATTTCCGGATCAATTTCCAGGATAAAAAAACCGGTGAGTCGTTCGACCTCTGGCCGAACCTCATCAAGAATACCAAGGGGGTGGAGAACTATTCCAACAATCCGGACAAGCGACATTATATAGACCATGATATATTTACCTATATCAGTTATGCGAATATTCTGGACAAGCAAAAAGATACCAGCGGTTTTGTATCCCACCCGGTTTCATTGCACGATACGGTTTTCTATTCCAAAGGAATGATGATCCTGGATACGGTTTTGATCAATCCCCAATACGGATAAATATCATTTTACCGCTTCGGATACGGCGCTGCTGGCTAAGATCCGGGTGATCAGCCGGGACAGCATGCATTATACCATCGAGCCCCTGCTGTATGTGAAAGACAATCTGGTTCACCGGGTGGCCGATACGCTTTTTGCCCAGAACCTGGCGGTTGAACTGGGCTCTGTAATGAATGACCGGAAGATCGAATTGCGGGTAAAAGAATCCAGCGATATGGTTCCGTTTGTGGCCCTGAAAGTTTATTCCTTTCCGCAGATCAACCTGGTCTGGATCGGCATACTGGTGATGGTTTCCGGCTTCTGGATGAGCATCTTTTACCGCCGGAAACAGCGCCTGCGGCCAGAACCTCCCCCGATTGCATGATCGCAGAATATTAGCTAACTTTAACGGCCATGCGGGCGGTTTATCCCACATATTTCAGGTTTTTTATTCCGTTGATCCTGTTGATTTCGGCGCAGACCGTTTGTGCCCAACAACCCGTTAGCCCTGATACCTCCTCCGGATCAAAAACATCCCGGCAGGCCGCCGCCAATCGCTTTGGGAAGAATGATACCCTTTACAGTATGATCGTGGTATACGACGGGGATACGATTCCGGCGCAGACCTTCGCCATGGTTGACGTTGTTCGCGCCATGACGCGTTCCCAGCGCAAACGCTACGAAGCCATGACGCGCCTGCGGAATGCGGTATATGTTACCTATCCTTATGCCCGCAAGGCGGGCATCATTTTAAATGATATGAATAGCCAGCTGGCCAGAATTCCCTCTGAAGAAAAGAAAAAAATTTATATCAAATCCCGTGAAAAAGAATTGAAAAAAGAATTCACGGATCCCATGGAAAGCCTGTCGGTTTACCAGGGTAAAGTATTGATGAAACTCATTAACCGGCAAACCGGGAATAATTGTTACGACATCATTAAAGAATACAGGGGCGGATTTACTGCCCGTTTCTGGCAAACAGTTGCTTTCTTCTTCGGAAGCAGTCTCAAACAACCCTACGACGCACATGGCGATGATCGCGAAATTGAAGTGATCGTGCAGGAGGTTGAGCGTATGTACAGGGGCTAGGTTTCTTCAATATTGCTTTTCCTGCTTTTATTCCTGTTTTATTACAGTTCAGCCATTCATTTTAACGGTTGGTGGATTTCGATCCCTTTACTGAACAGCTAACCATGCCTTTTTTCTGTCTTTCGTTCGTTTATATGATGCTGGAAACGCCTTCTTAACGCCGGCAAAACGATCTGTCCGGTCTTCCGGTATTTTTTTAATAGACAAAAGAAAGCGCATGAGAAATTTACTCTTTTTCTTATTATCTATTTCAGCTGTCTGTGCGTTCGCCCAGACAGAACCCGCTACAGGCAGGGTTTCCGGCGTGAACGGCGAACCGGTTTCCTTTGCCACAGTTTCTGTAAAAGGAACCAAAACCACGGTAGCTGCAGACATCAATGGAGTCTTCGCAATAAAAGCATCTCCGGGACAGACACTGATCATATCCGCAGCGGCCTACACAACAAGAGAGTTTGTTTTACAGCAACTGGCAAACAATTCGATTGTATTACAATCGGGGCAGTCGGCGGCCCTCAGTGAAGTAGTAGTAGTGGCCCTCGGACAGAGCCGGACGAAAGCAAAGCTGGGATATTCCACTACAACTTTTAATACGGATGCCATTAATAAGGTCGCCCCGGTTGGAATGCTGGACGGACTTGAAGGAAAAGTAGCGGGTGCAGATATCTCTACGGTAGGCGGAACGCCCGGTTCATCCGTTAAAGTGGTATTGAGGGGATTTGGCGTAATCGGAGGAGGCAATAATCAGCCGTTGTATGTAATCGATGGCATTCCGCTCAGTGATGCTGCCATTGATATCGGAGGAGCGGGAGGAAACGGACCGGCGCTTACGGATTATGGAAATGCCATGAATGATGTAAACCCGAATGACATTGAGAGTATTACCATTCTCAAAGGCACATCCGCATCTTCTTTGTACGGTTCGGTGGCCAAAAACGGAGCCATCCTGATCACGACCAAAAAAGGGAAGGCCGGAAAATTAAAAGTTGATCTGGCCAGTTCTTTTAATGTTTCGATTGTAGGCAAACTGCCCGATGAGCAGCAGGAATTCGGTCAGGGCTGGGGAGCCATTTCAGATATCGGGCAAAATGGAAGCTGGGGTCCTGCACTGGACGGTAAAATGAGACCCTGGGGCGCCACCGTGGATAATTCCCAGCTGGTGAAACCTTTTTCATTTCAAAAAAACAGTATCCGGGATTTTTATGATCAGGGTACGGAAGCGAATAATACGTTAGCCATTTCCGGCGGTAACGAAAAAACGAATTTTTATTTCTCCTACGGAAATATCTCGGGTAACGGGATATTACCCGGCGGGCTGGACAAACTTCAGCGCAACAATTTCGCCCTGCGCACCAATTGCAACCTTTAATAATTTCACGATCAGCACTTCGCTGAATTATATCAACCGGCATCTCACCACGCCCGCGAAATTTTCATTGGGTGGACTGGGAAATGATCTGTTTGTGAATCTGCTACAGATTCCGGTAGATATCCGGATAAAAGATTTCAGGGATTACAAGAATAAATTTTTTAATGTAGATAATTATTTTACGCCTTTTGCCGAGAATCCCTATTATGATTTATTTGAAAACGGAAGCAGCCAGAAGTCGGACCGGATCTTCGGAAAAATTGACATGACCTATAAATTCAGTCATTCTTTTTCAGCTCAGTTTCGGATAGGCGGTGATTTTGCGAATACGAGAACGAAGATCTGGAATGCGGTGAATGCACCCACGCCCGGAAGCTGGAATTCAGGAAACAACGTAGATGGTTCAGCGAGGCAGGCGGACCTTGGTTCCTACCAGGAGCAATCTGACTACAATAGCCTTATTAATGCTGATTTTATTCTCAAGTATAACAGGGATCTGGGTGAAGATTTCAATCTGGATGTTATCGCTGGTTCCAATTACTATCAAACACAGATATCCAATGTGACCTCGGCGATCCAGGGACTTACCATTCCGTTCTTCTATAATCTGGGAAATTCGAACAGTCCGCCTACCGGCGCCAACAGCAGCTTCCAAAAAAGAATTATCGGAGTTTATGCGCAGGCATCCCTGGGTTATAAGGAGCAGTTGTTTCTTACGGTCAATGCCCGTAACGACTGGTCATCTACACTCCCGCTCAATAACAATAACTTTTTTTACCCGGGCGCCAATCTCGCGTGGCTGGCTTCCAGAACCTTCGCAATGGACAACAGCAAAATCTCTCTTTTGAAATTCAGGGCTGCCTATGGAGAAACCGGCGCAGATGCACAACCCTACCTGATTTATCCTACCATTCAGCAGGGTAATATTCCGCCTACTACCGGAATGCCCTATGGTCAGATCAATTTTCCCATTGCCGGCGTAAATGGATTTACGATTACGCCCAGCATCGGAAACCTGAATCTGAAGCCCATCCTGACAAGGGAGCTGGAACTGGGACTGGAAGCCAGATTCTTTGACAATCGCATTGGCATTGATGCGGATGTATATGATAAGGAAACCGACGGGCAGATCTTCAATGTTCCCATTTCTCCTTCCAGCGGATACAGCGGGATTATAGAAAATGTCGGGCTGGTTACTAACCGGGGTATTGAAATAACGCTGAATGTAAATCCGGTCCGGACAAAAAATTTCAACTGGAATATTAATTACACGTTTGCTAAAAATGAGAGTAAAGTAGTCAGGCTTGCCAACGGCCTGGATAAAATCCAGGATAGGCAATGATGGTTTGTCGGGAGGAATGGAATTCGATCTTTTCCCCGGCAAACCGGTTGGTATTTTTTACAGCCCGGTGCCAGTTTATACGCCGGACGGCAAAATTGTTGTGGATGCAACGACCGGGTTTCCGGTGGAAGCGCCCACGAAAGCAGATATCGGCACTTCCCAAAGGGATTTTACCATGGGGCTCGTAAACAGCTTCTCCTATAAAAACTGGTCGCTGAGTTTCTCACTGGATTACCGCAAGGGTGGCAAATTTTACAGTTCCACAGCTGACATTACCATGTTCTCCGGAAATGCTGCAATTACAACCTATAACGACCGGAAGCCCTTTATCATTCCCAATTCTGTGAATCAGGTTCCCGGAACGGATGACAAACCGGTATATGTGGAAAATAAAACCCAGATCGGAGAAAGTGTTTTCGACAGTTATTTCTATACAAATAATAATAAGCCCATTGCGTATCCTATGCGGCTGATCGATAAGTCATTTCTCAAGCTGAGGGATGTAACCATTTCCTATACGCTGCCGGCAAAATGGGCCGGAGCGATTAATGTCCAGCAGCCTGATGTTGTCAGCTTATGGAAGAAATTTTATTCTTTGGCTGCCCAAAGGAAACGCGTATATAGATCCGGAAGTTTCCAACCTGGGAAATGACCTGCAAAGTGAATTTGGAGAATATTCACCCACCGGACCCACAACTGTTCAATTCGGAGTTTCATTAAAAGCAAGTTTCTGATTTTTCAGAAAATCATATTATTCATATTAACCGGCTATTCATGAACCTGCAAAAAATAATGTTCGGATTTACTTTGGGAACAGGAATCTTTTTTTCATCCTGTAAAAAACAACTGGATATTAATCATGATCCGAATAATCCATCGACGGATCAGGCTACGCCAAAACTTTTGTTTCCGGCTGCTGTAATATCCGCTGCATCTGCCATCGGCGGTGAACTTGCGATCATCGGCATGTTGTGGTCTGAATATACCACGGAAGATGTTTCTTCTTCCCAGTACCGGAACTTCGATTCTTACAATGTATCCAATTCGGATCTGAATACCGGGTATAACCAGTTGTATACCGGCGCCCTGAATGATCTGCAACTCATTCTGGAAAAAACGAGGGCTTCAGAAGACTGGAATTATTACCTGATGGCGACGGTAATGAAAGCTTATACCTATGAAGTACTGGTTGATCTCTACGACCAGGTTCCTTATGCCAACGCGCTTCAGGGTGCGGAGAACCTGCAGCCTTCCTTTAATAAAGGGGATAGTATTTATGAAGTCCTTTTATCTGATCTTGATTCGGCGCTTAATCAAGATTTTACTGCATCAACCAATTCTGTTCCGGGCGGCGAAGATTATATTTTTGGCGGCGATATTTCGAAATGGATGGCTTTTGCCAATACTTTACAATTAAAAATGTATTTGCGGATGGTGAATGCCAGGCCGGACGAAGCACAGGCAGGCATTACCGCATTATATAATGAAGGGGCAGAATTTTTAACGGAAGATGCCGGCGTAACACAATGGACAGATGTGCCCAATAAACAGAATCCGTTTTATGCGCAAAATATTTATGCGCTGAATACGCCCTCCAACCTGAAAGCCAGTGTAACTTTTATCAGCTGGCTGAAGAGTAATAACGACCCGCGGATCGAATCCTATTTCGGAACCTCAACACCTGTTGGCATTGATCAGGGAAATTACCTGAGTACCGATCCGGTTTATAAAACCTCGACCACAGTTTGTACAGCATGCAACGGATCCGGTACAGTTTATTTCAGGACCTGAGTCTTATTTTATGCAGGCCGAGGCAAGGGAAAGATATTTTGGCGGGGATCAGGCAGCGGCACTGTATAATGCCGGCGTAACAGCAGCTTTCAATGTATATGGCTTTGATGCCGCTTCGTTTTTAGCACCCGGCGGTAGATATGCTTATCCAGCGGGTGGAAGTCTTGATGATAAAATAGATGCCATCATCACCCAGAAATGGGCTTCGTTGCCAGGTTCGCATGCACTGGAAGCCTGGTTTGAAAGAAACCGGACCGGATTCCCTTCAACGAGCCCTGTGTATTCCACGGACTTAAGCTATATACCCGGGCAGTTTGTCGTGTCGGCAACATCGGTATTGGGACAGGCTTTCCCAAAGAGAATTGTGTTTCCTGATGTGGAAAGATCGAGAAATAAAAACACGCCGGCGCAGGTCCCCCTCACAACACCTGTATGGTGGGGTAAGTAACATTAAATGACGAATATGATAAAGAATAAAATAATCCTGCTGTTAATCCTATTTCAGAGCGCTCTTGTATCCTGTAATAAGTATACCGTGCACAATACGGACAATCAGGTAGGCATTTCAAAAGTGACGCATTATGTGGTTTTGAATTTAATCGGGAAGGCATTTGAGTCGGTGGTTGTTGGCGGAAACTACCAGGATTCCGGCGCCACTGCAGCGGAGAATGGTGTGCCTGTTGATTATATGGTTTCCGGATCGGTCAATTTTAATGAGCCGGGGATCTATGATCTTGTTTATTCCGCGGTAAACAAGGATGGATATACTTCATCCGTTATCAGAAAGATTGCCGTTATTCCTGAAGCGGATGACCCGTCTAAAAATATTTCAGGAACTTATGCAAATGTTGGATCTGCAGCATTGACAGCGGACATCACGAAAGTTGCGCCAGGTGTTTATTACAGCAGCAATTGCTGGGGAGGGAGCAGCACGGCGGTTATTCAGGCTTATTTCTTTTGTACGGACGGGATCCATATTACGATCCCTGAACAATCTTCTGCTGCGGGACGAATGAATGGCAGCGGAACTTATACGGCAGGCCTTATCGCGTGGACAATTAACCTGGAGGATCAGGGACCTTTAATATCGCTCAAACAATGGCAGCAGCAATAATTCCTTATTTAAAAGTGATTCTATGAACAGGATTTTTAAGATCGTCGGTTGCGCTTTGCTGATATCATTTTGCAGTTGCGTAAAAGAAAACGAGCCTGCAGGCAATACGCCGGTCAGCACAAAGGCAATGGCCAATGAATGGTGGGTTACCCTTAGGCTGGGTACCGACGATCTGCTGGGCACTCATGTCAGTTTTAGTACCTATAATACATCGGCCAACGATGACTCTCTTTGGGTTGATGACATGGAGATTGGTTACGGATTTAAGTGCAAAGTAAAAGCTGATATTCAAAATCTCAGTTTCTCAACAGGCAGTTCCCTTAACGAATACACTGATGTAAACGGCAATGATGGCGTAGCCATTACCATTGCAAACGGTAAAATAATACGCAACGGAGGTGTTTCTAAAACCGGGCTGGCTACAGACAGTATTTACCTGGAAGCGCAGTTTGCGGATGATCCGGGCAACACGTATATCATCAGCGGAACGGCGAGAACCCGGCAGCAGGATGACGATTATTAACGATGGATTTAAAGATTACCAAGCCACTTTTTAAAAACGACCGAATTTTCCCTGCTGATCAGGATTTCCGGATTCACGGGAATCGCCAGTTCCACGCTAACCCTGCTTTTGGATAATGGTTTAAAACGCCTGATATAATTAACATTGATGATGAATTTCCGGTTTGCCCGGTAAAAAAGCGATTCATCCAGTTTTTTTTCAAGCGTACTCAGACTATAATCCTCTACCACATACCGCTGATTGTCCTTATCGGCCAGGGAGATTAATTTTTTATCTGCCTTTATATAAACAATATCTTCCGGGAGCAAAGGGTAATATTCCGTTTTCCCTTTAATGAGGAAGCGTTTTTTTATCTGGTTCCGGTCGTTCATGAATTCAATGAAGCGATCGATGTTATTGATAAAATGATTTTTAATTTTTTGGTATTTATCCAGAATATTTTTTAAATCCATCGGGTCAATGGGCTTATTCAGGTAATCAAAACAATTCATGCCAAAGGATTTTGGATGTAATCCGCAGTCAGGGCCCATCAGCACAACGGGGCATAGTTGTAAATCCTTCAATATATCCGGGTGGTGGACGTCCGATTCCACATCCCTGAAAATGAGATCCGGCACAGCGGTATCCAGACTCTTCAGGCATGATTTTACAGAGCTGCAAATTTCTACCGATTCAATTTTTGTTTCAGTTTCCAGCAGGCGCTGCTTTAACCAGAGTGCCGGCTGAAGGTCGCTTTCAATAATTAAAATTTTCATTGTAAGGGTATTTATGGTTTGTTAAGCAAAGGGCGCTGCTGGTCTTTCATTTATAATTTTTCTCCCATCCATTGTTTGAATAAACTGGTATTCTGCTGACTGATAACGATGGGTTCATTCACCGGCAGGGCCAGTTTCAGGTTGATCCGGCTGGAATTGGCCATGCTGAAAACACGGATATAATTCACGTTCACAATAAATTTCCGGTTCGCCCGGTAAAACGTGCTGTGATCCAGTTGTGACTGCAGTTCTGAAAGGCTTTTGGCGGTTGTCAGGTATTTTTTGTTTTCCCTGTCAACCAGGAAAACGAGCTTATGGACCGAAAAGAAATAAGCCACATCGGCGATCCTGCAGGTCTGGTATTCGGTTCCTTTTTTAATCAGTATGCGGGATTTGAGTTTTTCTTTTCCGTTAAAATGTTCGAACAGGGAGGAGTGATTCCGGATGAAGAACTCCCGGAGTTCCCGGTAATGCTGAATGCATTTTCCAAGCCGGTATCGGTCTAACGGTTTCGTTAATGTGTCCAGGCAATTGGGAAGCGGGCCGGTTGATCCGTTCTGATCACTGGTGATGATGAAAACCACGGGGCAGGAAATTTCCACCTGATTAAAAAGGGCTAACGGATGTTCGTTTGTCGGGATCCAACTCCATGAACAACAGATCGGGCTGGGGATTATTCCGGAACCAGCTCAACGCTTCTTCCGCCCGGCTGAAGCTGGCCAAAATCTCAATCCGGATATCAAGGGAATGAAGATGTTCCTGCAGGGTTCCGGTCTGCTGAGTGGCTGTTTCAATGATGATCGCTTTCATTTTGGTTATAATTGATTGAGGGCCGGATGACTTAATACCGGGTTTAATCACAAAAATGTTCAGTTCGTAACGATGATCTCCTGTTTCAGTAACTGAGCGAATAAAATTTATTTATTCCTGTTTATTTTTGAGTAGAGTTTAGATTACCAGGGTGCCTGGAATTTTCTCATGTGAATCCGCGGGTGGTTTCTACTACCTGCTTTTTATTCCAATTGCAATTTACTCTTCCTGCAGACAGGTTTATTCAACTGCACTGACCATTCATCACAATCGCAATATTTTACTAAGAGAACTTTATGTTCGATTTCAGGCGTACAAAAATAAGTTGTGTGCAATCTTCGTGGTATTAAGATTAGCATAATATGGATGAGTGGTAATTGATTTTATCGGTTATTATATTACATTGATATAGCGATTCCGGGAATAGAGATTAAACAAATAAAAATCTTTATTTTCGGAGATGGTCCAGGAAAATTTACTGCTGATCCTGTCTCTGCTGTTTGCGGTGTCCATGCTCACCATACTCAGTAAAAAATTAAAAATCTCCTACCCGATATTTCTGGTTATTTCCGGACTGATCATCGGATTCATTCCCGGCATTCCGATCATCAGTCTGGATCCTGATTTTGTGTTTTTGATTTTCCTGCCACCCTTACTCTATTCCGCAGCCTGGAATACTTCCTGGAAGGACTTCTGGGAACAACGTCGCAACATCAGTCTCCTGGCATTCGGGCTTGTTATCTTTACATCCACCGCTGTTGCTTTTTTATCGCATGCCATCATACCGGGATTTTCTCTTGCGCTTGGCTTCCTGCTGGGCGGCATCATATCGCCACCGGATGCTGTTGCCGCAACTTCTGTATTGCAGGACCTGAAGATTCCGAAAAGGATCGTTACGATCCTGGAGGGGGAAAGTCTGATCAATGATGCCTCTTCCCTGATTGTTTTCCGTTTTGCCCTGCTTGCCGCGATAACCGGAGAATTCACTTTCTGGAGGGCGACGGGAGATTTTTTCGTGGTAGCCGGTCTCGGTATTGTCACCGGAATCGTAATTGCTTACCTGCTTTATAATATTCACCGGCTTTTGCCAACATCGCCCAGCGTGGACACCGCATTAACGCTTATTTCTCCCTACCTGATGTACATCACGGCGGAGCATTTTCATTTCTCCGGCGTCATGGCGGTGGTGAGTGGAGGTCTATTTTTAAGTTTCCGTTCGCATATCATTTTCACCTACAATTCACGCATACAGATATACGCATTCTGGGAAACCCTGATCTTCCTGTTGAATGGAATGGTTTTTATTTTAATCGGACTGCAACTGCCCCGGATCATTGCCGGACTTGGAGCATACAGCCTGGGAAATGTTATTTTTTATGCGGTGGCGATCAGCCTGGTTACGGTGATCATCCGGATCATCTGGGTTTTTCCCGGCGCTTATATTCCCCGGCTTATTAAGTAAAAAGATCAGGAGCAGCGAAAGGAAGCCTGTTCCGAAAAATGTTTTTCTGGTTGCCTGGAGCGGTATGCGTGGAGTGGTATCCCTGGCTTCCGCACTGGCTATTCCGCTAACCTTATCCAATGGAGAGGTTTTCCCCCAGCGGGACCTCATTCTGTTCATTACATTTATTGTTATTTTGTTTACCCTGGTTTTGCAGGGCCTTAGTCTTCCCCGGGTTATCCGGTTTTTGAAAATTGCGGATGAGGAAAGCGACAACACGGCGGAACAGGAAGCGGCCATCCGCCTGCGGCTTGCCTGGGCGGCATTGAATCATATGCAGAATAATTATAGCGAAGAGCTAAATGCCATTGATGCATACCGGCGTTTAAAAGACCGCTATGAAAGAATGATCGAGAATGCCAATAAAAAACTGCTTCAGGACGAAAATACGAAAGCAGCTTCCGGTTTTTTGCCTAAATACAGAAAAATGTTACTGGAAATTGTTGCAGCCAGGAGAGCGGAACTGCAGAAATTAAGGGAAGAAAGATTGTATTCCGATGAACTGCTCAATAACCGGGAATGGGAACTGGATCTGGAAGAAGCCCGGTTGAATGAGTAAAGCTGTCGCTTACAGACTCCGGATCTTTCCGAGAACGCCGGTACTCGAAAAACCTGCCAGTATGGGATTGATCAGTACCCGGCCGCCGGCGGCCTGTACTTCCTTCGCACCGACGATCTGATCTATGGTATAATCGCCGCCTTTAACGAGCACGTCCGGTTGAACAAGCTGAATCAATTCCAGCGGCGTATCTTCTTCGAAAATCACAACAGCGTCCACCATTAGCAGGGACGCCAGCAGGGTAGCACGTGATTTCTCATCCATTACCGGGCGGCCTTCACCCTTTAACCGCCTTGCCGACGCATCCGAATTCAATCCCACCACCAGAAAATCGGCTTCCCGGGCGGCATCTGAAAGGGAAGCAATATGGCCGGGATGCAGGATGTCGAAACAGCCGTTCGTAAAGGAAATGGTTTTGCTGAGTAGTTTCCAGCGGTTGCACTGAAAAACAATATCGCGGGCAGAAAAAATTTTATCCTGTATAATCCGGGTTTGTTTCATCCTGTTTTTTGTTAACACGGTTTACGCGGGGCAATAAAATAAAACTGATCACACCAAAAGTAATAAAGCTTAGGAATTGTCCGAACCAGAGAAGCCAGCCAAGCGCCTGCCCGTAGGGTTCTTTGGGAATATTATACAGGGCAACGGTTTCCATCACCAGCAGGGCATATGCGCCAATGCCACCGGGAGAGACGATCATGCCGACGCTGCCCATGGCCAGTACCGTAAGAGCATCAGCGAGGCCGAGGCGGCTGGTTTCGTCTATCGCAAAGAAACCGCACCATGTGCTGAGAAGATACAGCAGCCATATTGTAATGGTATAAACAAAGAACAGCGGTTTGTTTTTCAGAGAGCGAACGCTGATCAGGCCATGCCATACACCGGTAAGGATTTCTTTAAATTTCTGAACCAGGTTGATATGTCCGAAACGGCTGAAGATAATTTTCAACGCAATAAAAAAGACGATGATAACAGAAAGCAGGATAATGACTTTGTGATAGGCAGGCTGCCCATCTTTATTCTGGAAAAGAGGATATACATAAGTATGAACCAGCGTACTGACGATATTGAACTGGAAAACAAAAGTGAGCCCGAATACAATCAGTAAGCATATCACATCAAAAGCTCTTTCCGCAACGATGGTGCCGACGAGTTTTTGCGCCGGTACCTTTTCATAACGGGCAAGGATGGTACATTTAACCACTTCCCCGAGGCGTGGGGCGCCAAGGTTAACGAAATATCCGATCATTACCGCCAGGAAGGAATTCAGCCGTGAAGGATGATAGCCCATGGGCTCCATCAGCTGCCGCCAGCGCAGCGCACGGAACCAGTGACTTAAAAGAAGTAATGCAAAAACCGGAATCAGCAGCCAGTAATGCGCCTGATCCATTGCTTTTTTCAGCTGTTCCCATTTTCCGCGGTCCAGTCCGCGAACGCTTAACCAGACAAAAAATATAGCCAGGGCAGCAAAAATAAAATACCGGAGGCCTGATAAAAGCGTCTTCTTCATAGAGGCTGGTAAGGTACGAAAACGCGACTATACTTTATTCCCGTCCTTTGGGAATACAAGCCGGGGTTTGAATTTTTTGGCTTCTTCAAAATCCATTCTTGCGTAAGAAATCACGATCACAATATCTCCGACTGAGCCGCTGCGGGCCGCAGGGCCATTGAGGCAGCAGGTGCCCGAACCCCTTTTACCCTTGAGCAGATAGGTTTCGATTCTTGCGCCGGTATTCACATTCACCACCTGAACTTTTTCATTCACGATCATATTGGCGGCATCCATGATGTCCTCATCGAGGGTCAGGCTGCCCACATAATTCAGATTGGCCTCCGTAATCACTATCCGGTGAACTTTTGATTTCAGAATTTCTATATCCATTGGCGCTGAAATTTTAGCCTGCAAAAGTAATCAATTGAGCAGCAAATTATCAATCAGGCGGACTTCCCCCTGAAAAGCGGCAATCAGGGCAATGATTTTCTCTCTTCCATCCCATTCCTTTACCGGTTGCAGATCCGTGACCTTTGCAATGGCTATATAGTCTGTTGTAAACCCGGCGGTATCCAGCAGTTGCTGTGCTTTCCCAAGTACTTCCGACGGATCACCTGCTGCAAAATGATCCCGTATATATTTCAGCGCCCGGGAAATTGCCACGGCGTTCTTCCGCTGACCCGCGCTGAGCCGGCTGTTCCGGCTGCTCATGGCAAGTCCGTCCGCCTCCCGGCTGGTCGGCACCATATGAAATTCCACGGGAAGGTTCATCCGGGATATTAATTGTTTTACCACCAGGCACTGCTGGAAATCTTTCTGGCCCATAAAAAGATGGTCCGGTTTGATCTGTGTCAGCAGCCGGCTCATCACCTGGCAAACGCCCTGAAAATGCCCGGGCCGGTAACGACCCTCCAGCACGGTTTCCAATTGACCGATATCATAATTTTCCAGGATTTCTCCCGGAGGATAGATTTCCCCGACCGTCGGAAGGAAAAGTATATCGGTTCCCTGCTTTTCAAGTAAAAGGATATCTTTTTCTATCGAGACCGGATATTTTTCAAAATCTTTCGGATCGTTGAACTGCCGGGGATTCACGAAAATGCTGCAAATGGTCAGGTCTGACGTCGCCCGGGACGCCTGAATGAGGCTGATATGACCCGCATGCAGGGCGCCCATCGTTGGGACGAATCCGGCTTTTATGCCCTTTTTCCGCTCATTTTTCAAGTAGTCATTTAAATCAGCTGCCTTCTTAAAAATAATCATTTTCAACGTTTTATACTTGCGGGAGCCAGTCCGGAAGCCCATTTAGCGAATAAACCTTACCTTTGCAAACTAATTTTCAGGTATTCTCCTGTTCACCAATTCCCTTCCTAATGGTAGCAAAGAAAAGGATTTTATTTATTGCCAATGAAATGTCGCCTTACCTGGAGCTGACAGAGTTTGCCGAAACCGTGAATAAGTTAGCCATCAAATCGAACGATAATGGTTTTGAGGTACGTTGTATCATGCCCCGGTTTGGAGTGATCAATGAGCGGAGGCACCGGTTGCACGAAGTGGTCAGGCTTTCCGGTATTAATGTTTCGGTAGATAATGACGATTATCCCCTGCAGATTAAAGTGGCTTCCCTTCCCAATGCCCGTTTGCAGGTTTATTTTCTGGAGAATGAAGACCTTTTCAAGCGGAAATTCATCTTTCATGACGAGAAAGAAAAGTGGTTTGACGACAATGGCCTGCGTACGGTATTCTTTTGCAAAGGCGCGCTGGAAACCGTTAAAAAGTTCGGCTGGCCGCCCGATATTATTCACTGCAGCGGCTGGATGACCGGACTGATTCCTTTTTATCTGAAAACGGTATATAAGAAAGAACCCGTTTTTGCCCACAGTAAAGTGGTATTTACGATCGGACAGAACACTTTCAAGGAAAAACTGGGAGCTGATTTCACAAAGATTGCCAACATCCATGCTTCCATAAAGGAAAAGGACCTGGAGCCCTTTACTGAAGGTACCAATACGGCGCTTTTCCGGAGCGGAGCGCTTTTTGCTGACGCCATTACTTTTGGCGCTGAGAAAACGGATAAGAAACTGGTGGATGAATTCAGTAAGGTTCGCGGGAAAAAGGTCCTGCCTTTTAATGCGGAATCCGACCTGACCGACTACCTGCAGTTATACACAGACCTTTCTCAATAAAGATCTTTGCGGTTAACAAAAATAATTCATGATTCAACTGTTATCTTTGCATCGCCATCCATTAATTACCAGCGTAATTAGTGGTTTTTTATTTCTGTAAGTCCAATTTCAAAACGCTTAACATGCCTTATTTATTCACCTCCGAAAGTGTTTCCGAAGGTCACCCCGATAAAGTGGCCGATCAGATTTCAGACGCCCTCATCGATCATTTTCTCGCCTTTGATCCGCATTCCAAAGTAGCCTGTGAAACCCTGGTCACTACCGGGCAGGTGGTACTTGCGGGGGAAGTGAAATCAAAAGCTTATCTGGACGTGCAGGAAATTGCACGTTCCGTGATCCGTAAAATCGGATATACCAAGAGCGAATACATGTTCGAAGCAAATTCCTGCGGTATTTTCTCTGCCATCCATGAACAATCTTCCGATATCAACCAGGGGGTTGTGCGCACGAAGAAAGAAGACCAGGGAGCCGGTGATCAGGGAATGATGTTCGGCTATGCGAGCAATGAAACGGATAATTATATGCCGCTGGCGCTGGATCTTGCCCACATGCTGCTGATTGAGCTCGCTGCATTGAGAAGGGAAGACAAACAAATCAAATACCTGCGTCCCGATGCCAAGAGCCAGGTAACGCTTGAATATAACGATAATAATAAACCCGTTCGCATTGATGCCATCGTCATCTCCACCCAGCATGATGATTTTGATACCGAAACGAAGATGCGGGATAAAATAAGAAAAGATATTATCGGGATTCTCATTCCCCGGGTAAAGGCAAAGTATAAAAAATACGCTCACCTGTTCAATGATCAGATCAAGTACCACATTAACCCCACCGGAAAATTTGTGATCGGTGGTCCGCACGGAGATACCGGCCTCACCGGCCGTAAAATCATCGTAGACACTTACGGTGGAAAGGGCGCACATGGCGGAGGCGCTTTCAGTGGTAAGGATCCATCCAAAGTGGACCGCAGTGCGGCCTATGCCACAAGGCATATCGCTAAGAACCTCGTTGCTGCCGGTGTGGCGGATGAAGTGCTGGTGCAGGTGTCTTATGCAATCGGCGTGGCGCAGCCAACGTCGATTCATGTAGATACTTTCGGAACTGCAAAAGTGAAACTGACAGACGGGGAGATTGGTAAAATCGTACAGCGTATTTTCGACATGCGTCCTTACTTTATTGAACAGCGGCTGAAATTGCGCAACCCGATCTATAGTGAAACAGCGGCTTACGGACATATGGGCCGTAAACCCGAAACGGTTGTCAAAACTTTTGTTTCGCCCGATGGCAAGACCATTCAGAAAAAAGTGGAATTGTTCACCTGGGAGAAGCTGGATTATGTGCCAAAAGTAAAGCAGGCCTTCAAAATAAAATAAATCCGCATCAGATCTGGAACAGGGTTGGCCTTTCGGTTAACCCTGTTTTTGTTCCGGCCCGGATCAGCCATTATAATTAGTATTTTCGGTCATGCATAATCATCAAAATCCATGGAAGATCCTGGATCAGCGGCCGGTTTATGATAATCCCTGGATCCGGGTAACGGAATTTCAGGTATTGAATCCTTCCGGCGGGCAGGGGATTTATGGGAAAGTGCATTTTAAAAATCTTGCGGTCGGGGTAGTCTCCCTGGATGCGGAATTTAATATTTATCTCGTAGGTCAGTACCGCTTTGTGCTGGATCAGTATAGTTGGGAAATCCCGGAAGGGGGCGGGGGCGTCGAAGAGGATCCGCTGGCGGCGGCAAAACGCGAATTACTGGAAGAAACCGGGCTGATTGCAAAGCATTGGGAAAAGATGCTGACACTCCATCTTTCGAATTCTGTTTCAGATGAATTTTCTGTTATTTACCTGGCCCGGGAACTTGAGCAGCGGAAACCCATGCCGGATGAAACAGAGGCCTTAACCATAAAAAAAATTCCATTTGCTGAAGCCCTGGTCATGCTGGAGTCCGGAGCCATTACCGATGCAATGTCCGTTGCGGCTATTCAGCGGATTCAGCTCCTGCTGCTTCAGGGGAAATTAAAAAAATAAATAATTGAAAGATTCTTCATTAATCATTGGAAGACAGCCGTTGATTGAGGCTATTCAGTCCGGCAGGGGAATCGATAAAATTCTTTTCCAGCGGAATGTAAGCGGCGAATCCATTGGTGAAATACGGAAACTGGCGGAGCAGCGCGGCATTCCCATTCAGCAGGTACCCCAGGAGAAACTATTTTCATTAACCCGGGCCAACCACCAGGGCGTGCTCGCCATTGCTTCGCTCTTTCAGTATGCAGATTTACAGCAGGTGATTGATCAGGTCGTAGCTGAAGGCATACCGCCCTTATTTGTTTTACTGGACGGCATCACTGATGTGCGGAATATCGGCGCTATTGCCAGATCGGCTGTTTGTTGTGGAGCCCAGGCCATGGTGATTCCGGATAAAGGCATCGCCGCTTTGAATGAAGAGGCGCTGAAATCCTCTGCGGGTGCGCTGGAGAAGATTCATATATGCCGGGTAAACAGTTTGCTGAAAGCAGTCGACACCCTTCACCTGAACGGGATAAAGGTATATGCCAGCGGCATGGAGGCAGCAAAGAAAGTGTATGAGCTGGACTGGAATGAACCTTGCTGCATCATGATGGGCAGCGAGGATAAGGGTCTTCAGCCTTATTTGCGTAAAGCCGCGGATCAGCATTTTACGATCCCGATGGCGGGGAATTTTGATTCATTTAATGTTTCGGTTGCAGCGGGAATTAGCTTGTATGAAGCAATGAGGAAGAGGTTGACGGTTGACGGTTGACGGTTGACGGTTGACGGTTGACGGTTGACGGTTGACGGAGATTTGGAGGAGCAAAATTAAGCCGACTTATTAATTTTTAATTTTTGTTTTGAGTAAAATAATCAAACTAATCGAGTGTCCCCGCGATGCAATGCAGGGGTGGGGGAGTATTATTCCAACACTTAAGAAGGTGGAGTATCTGAATGCATTGATGGCGGTTGGGTTTGATAGTTTGGATTTTGGGAGTTTTGTTTCAGCTAAAGCGATTCCGCAGATGGCGGATACGAAGGAGGTACTGGCGAAATTAGATAAGGGATCTTCCGAAACGAGGTTGTTAGCCATTGTGGCGAATACGAGGGGGGCAGCCGAGGCTTGCGTTTATCCGGAAATCGGCGATATCGGGTTTCCGTTTTCAGTTTCCGAAACATTTCAGCTTCGGAACGCGAACAGTACGATTGAAAAATCATTGCAGACTGTGCGTCAGATACAGGAGCTTTGTGTTGCCTGTTCCAAACGGCTGGTCATTTATATTTCCATGGCTTTTGGGAATCCTTACAATGATCCCTGGTCGGAATTAATGGTGCAGGATTGGATTCATCAAATGGTGGAGATGAAAGTGGGTGTTATTTCGCTGGCAGATACGGTGGGACTGGCAACAGCAGATCAGGTTTATTCGCTTACGAATTTTACTATCAGCCGGTTTCCCGATATCGAGACCGGGGTTCACCTGCATTCCCGCCGGGAAAATAGCCTGGAGAAAGTGGAAGCTGCTTTTTATGCTGGATGCTGCAGATTCGATGGCGCCCTGAATGGAATAGGAGGTTGTCCGATGGCTGGAGATGAACTGGTGGGGAATATGGACAGTTTGTTGCTGATAGATTATTTCCGTGAGAAAAATCTGCTTCCTCCATTGAATGAAAGAGCGCTGCAAAAAAGTAGGGCGCTCTCAGCCGGTATCTTTTTAAATCATTAATGTGGATCCCTTTTTATTACCGATAAACATCGCGGAACCTTCGGAAAAGATCCGTTATCAGCAAAAGATTCTGCTAACCGGTTCCTGCTTCACGGAACATATCGGCAATTATTTGAAAGAGGTGAAATTCGATCTGCTGAAAAATCCGAATGGAATTCTCTTTGATCCGCTGAGTGTTGCCGAAAGCCTGGTTTCTTATATTGAAGGAAAGCAATACGGAACAACAGATCTGTTTTTTCTGAACGAGCTCTGGCAGAGCTGGCATCATCATGGCGTTTTTTCAGATACGGATCAGCAATGCTGTCTGGACAGGATCAACGAGTCGCAATGGAAAGCGCATGCTTTTTTAAAATCGGCAGACTGGCTGATCATTACGCTCGGATCTGCTTTTTCCTATTCTCTTAAAAAAGAGCACACGGCTGTGGCCAATTGTCACCGGGCGCCGGCAGACTGGTTCAGTAAAAGGTTGTTGTCTGTTGAGGAAATCCTTTCCGCATTTGACGAAACGCTTTACCGTTTGCTCGAATTCAATCCGTCTTTAAAAGTTGTATTTACAGTAAGCCCGGTGAGGCATATCCGGGACGGGGTTATAGAGAACAACCGAAGCAAGGCCCGTCTGATTGAAGTGGTTCATCACTTTGCAAATAAGTTTGAACGGATCTATTATTTTCCGGCTTATGAGTTGGTGATTGACGTGCTGCGGGACTATCGTTTTTATGATAAGGATATGGTGCACCCCAATTATCAGGCAACCGGATTCGTGCTGGAAAATTTTATGCAATATTATGTGGAACCTGAATCCGCAAAGATTGCAGAAGAAATTAAGAAAGTTCAAATTGCTTACCGTCACAAGGCGCTTCATCCAGGTACTGAAGCACACCGGCGCTTTTTGAATGAGCAACTCCTGAAAACAAAGGAATTGGAAAAGAAATATCCTTTTTTGGATTTCAAGCAGGAGATTGCGCATTTTTCTTCCGATGGCTAAAATGGGCTATTTTGTTAAATAAAGCCCGAGTATCATGAGGGTCAGGGTTACCCAGAATGCGAATGTCCATCTGACAAGATCAAATTTAACCTGAGACAGATCTTCTTTGGTTGCATAGCGGAGTGTATTTCTTTCCTCCATAGCCATTAAATCAGCTTTGGTTGCAAATTTTTGATCAATTTTATCTTCCAGCCTTAACAGATCTTCTTTGCTGGCAAAGCGATTCATATCTTCTTTTGTAGCAAAGCGGTTTAGGTCTTCTTTGGTAGCGCAACGGCTCACATCTTCTTTTGTAGCGAAACGGTTCAGATCTTCTTTGGTAGCGCAACGGCTCACATCTTCTTTTGTAGCGAAACGATTCAGATCTTCTTTGGTAGCGCAACGGCTCACATCTTCTTTTGTAGCGAAACGATTCAGATCTTCTTTGGTAGCGCAACGGCTCACATCTTCTTTTGTAGCGAAACGGTTCAGATCTTCTTTGGTAGCGCAACGGCTCACATCTTCTTTTGTAGCGAAACGATTCAGATCTTCTTTGGTAGCGCAACGGCTCACATCTTCTTTTGTAGCAAAGCGGTTTAGATCTTCCTTGGTAGCGAACTGTTTCAGATCATTCTTTATTTCTGTTCGGAGCGATTCGATTTTTGAATCCATGAATTTCAAATCCTCCCTTACAGACGACTGGAAAGCCTCGATTTTTCCGTCCAAACGCTGCAAGCTGGACAGGATAAGCTGGAATTCATTTTTGAAATCTTCATTCATATAAACAGCGTGGAGATCAGGAAAATTTCTGTGTTCAGTGTTTTGTACAGGATGGGCCATAAAAAATGTTTTTGCTACCCAGCCTTAATTTATTATTTGAACTGAACTCCGTTATTCAAATAGATATAACAAAATTATCCCGATATTTTTTAGACACAAAAGAAAATCACCCTAAAATGAGGAGTAAAATCACCCTGTTTTAGATCCAGCTGTATTGGCGAATCCATTGCCTTAACGGATCTGCCGTCTTCAATGAATGCGATCGCCGCGAACATCAATTTTAGAGATGATGCCGGCTTCATAACGAAGCCATTCTTCCCAGCGCTTACGGGTTTTTTCTTTGCCGAGGTAGTTTTCGGCGAGGCCGATGAAGAGATGGTAATGTCCTGCTTCGCTTTCCATAAAGCGGCGGTAAAAGTTCTTCAGATATTCATCTTTTAATCCTTCGCTCAGCCGTTTGAAGCGCTCGCAGCTCCGTGCTTCAATCATCGCCATAGTCAGCAACTGATCGAGAAAACGTTCTTCGAAATCTCCGCCCTTGCGCTGGAAGGCGATCAGATGATTCACATATTCATCCTTTCTTTGTTTGCCCAGTTTTAATCCCCTTTTTTTAAGCTCCGCAAGTACCATGCGAAAATGGCCCCATTCTTCTGTAACAATGGGCGCCAGTTCATCCACGAGCCTGGGGCGGTCAGAATATTTCTGAATGAGGGATATGCAGGTAGTGGCAGCCTTTTGTTCGCAGAAAGCGTGATCGGTCAGGATTTCCTCAATGGAAATGCCGGCTAGGTCGACCCATCGCGGATCGGTCGGAAGCTGAAGACCGAGAATGTTTTTGGCGCTGCTCATGGTTTGGCGATTGTTCCGATTAAGTGGATCTTTGGCCAATAAAGATAGGAATAAGGCATATTCCGGGAACGATTTTTGACTTTCATACGAGATATTTTACTGGCGGGGGAAGGCGCATAAATGGAATATGGGAACAGGTATAAATGAAATAAAGAAATTCGCATACATGAATTCAGATTTCCTTGATGATAAATTGCAGGACAGGTTTCATCGGAATGCCTATCGCCGTTTGCAACTGGCGGAAGGGAAACATGATTTTTTTTCCAACGATTACCTGGGAATTGTAAGGAACGGATTAATTGAAGCATCGCTGGAAGGGCATGCTTATGCGCATGGCTCCACTGGTTCGCGCTTGCTGGCAGGGAATTATCCGCTAATCGAAGAAACGGAAAACCTGATTGCTGAATTTCATGAATCGCCTGCGGCATTGATCTTCAATTCCGGCTACGATGCAAACCTGGGATTGCTGGCCTGCGTGGCGGAAAGAGGCGATACCATTCTTTATGATAAACTGAGTCATGCTTCCATCCGGGATGGCGCCCGGCTCTCATTAGCCAATGCCCTTTCTTTTCTGCATAATGATCCGGAAGATCTGAAGAAAAAACTTCAACAGAAAAAGGGCAATTGCTTTGTGGTAACCGAATCGGTTTTTTCAATGGATGGAGATCAGGCGCCCCTCAAAGAAATTGTTGCGCTGTGCGAACAGTATGACGCACACCTGATTGTTGATGAAGCGCATGCAACCGGTGTGATCGGTGAAAGCGGTGAAGGGCTGATGCAAAAGGAAGGACTGCACCGGAACTGTTTTGCCCGGATTCATACCTTTGGAAAGGCATTGGGTTGCCATGGGGCCGCTGTGCTGGGCAGTATGGTGCTCCGGAATTACCTGATCAACTTTTCGAGGCCTTTTATTTATACAACATCACTGCCCCCGGCAGCAGTGGCGGCAATTAAAGCTGCTTATGAAATTTTTCCTGAATTGCATGCAGAACGCCGGCAGTTGAATGAGCTGATTGCTTTTTTCCAAAAGAATCAGTCTGTTCAGACAGCTTCGGGAAAAGTATTAAATTTTAAAAATTCAGCCACACCCATTCAGTGCTTGCTGATTCCGGGAAATGAGAACGTAAAAGCCGTTTCCAATCACCTTGCTGAATGGCATGTGGATATACGTCCGATTCTTTATCCAACCGTTCCGGAAGGAGAAGAAAGACTGCGTATTGCCCTGCACAGTTTTAATAGCCTGGCAGAGGTTCAGGATCTGATGGCGGGACTATGTCATTAAGGATAAAGGAAATGCATTTATCCCAAAACGGCGAAATGCCAGCCCCGAAAATCGTTTTTTGGGGTACTGAATTTTTACTTATTGTCTTTGCGCTGGCCTTCCTCCGGGATTATTCAGCGCTGCTTTTATAAAACCACCGAATAGTCCATCAAATCCGAGCCGGACGCCGACTTGACCGGTCTTGCCATCCAGATAGGAAACCACCACATCCACGCGGAAGATTTTGAATATATTTTCCAGTCCTCCGAAAACTTCCACATAATTATTGCTCCGGTTTACATAAAATGCATTTGAGCCGGCAATCAGGTTCCATTGCAGATTTCGTAATAACGGAATTTTATTCGTGATCATTCCGTTGAAATGATGCTCAATATGACCCACAGCATAAAAAGCGGCGGTGGTGCTGTTGGCATAATAGGGTGCAATCTGAAAACTGTTTAAATAGGGGCTTGCATAAAAAGTCTGGTTGCCATTGAAATGCTGGTAATCCGGAATAAATAAATTCCGGGTATTAAAAAAGCCCCCGATACTGAACCGGTATTTGAATTCTCCACGGAGCTTCAGGTTCAGGTTATCCCAAATGGAAAATTGCCATTTGTCGTAGTCCACATCACTCCCGAAAATATCGGGTATGCCTTTCCGGTAAGAAAGTGCGAGAGTCGGGTATTTGGATCCGATGGCGAGTTTATTGTCCGGGAATTCAATGTAACGCTGGCCCGGTTTGAACTGCAGGTCAATCCCGGCAATCAGGGCCTGATGCCGCGGCATGGGCGCGATCAATTTTTCATAGGGATAGTTGGGACTGAACACTTCTTCCTTATTTCCAAAAAAAGAAAAATTGCTGGTGTTGTTCAATGAGACCCGGTCTTCATATACAATGGAGCCGGCAATGCGCAACCCATTGTCGAGGCGGGTTCTGTATTTGACGGAGCCGTACCGGTTTTCATAGATTTTCAGATAATTCTTTCTGAAGAACAGCGTATAGATTTCGTTGATGAGCGGACTGACCGGATTTTCCGGATTGAACTGGCTCACTCTTTTCCCGCCGGAGAAGGACCAGGTACTTCGGCTCTGGTTGCCGCCGTTCATATCAAAGATGGCTTTTTTGCGGTTGAAATTCAGGGTGCCCCAGGCATTTAACCGGGTATTGCTGAAGCCATAGCGGACATGCGGGATGAATTCAATGCTGTTTCCATTGTTGAGGTTTTCTTTCATGAATCTTACCTCTCCATTGACCACCAGCCCTTCAACCGTATTGTATTCCAGCTTCGGAAGCAGGGGCTGCGTTTCGAATGAAAAGGGACGATCCGGATGAAAATCGGATCGTTTCACGCCACTGACCAATATATTTTTTACGGTTATTCTCCCCTGTAATTTCCGGAGGGAATCTATTACCCTTTTGCTGGATGCCGAATCGTGGTTGTTCTTATAGATACTGTCCTTGATCCGGTAGTCCTCCAGTTCTTCCGGCTCCAGCGGAACGGGCCGGAGCGAGTCCCAGTATTCTCTCGTTTTTTTATTGACGGCCGTATCGTATTTCACGACGACATTATTGAAATATTTTCTCCTGAATTTCGGACCCAGATCGTATTTGCTGTAAACATTCAGAATATTGCCGGTGGCATCAATGCCGATTTTCTTAAAGCTGAAATTCACGATCTGGTTCTGTGTTCTCCAGATATTTTTGGTGATGGGAACCTGTATCTGCCGGATCTTGAGGGTATCTACAATTTCGAGTTCATAATCCTTTGTCAGCATAAGGTCCAGACTGTGGATCCTCCAGTCGCCTTCTGTAATATTAATGGTTCCGGAAAACAGCGGTTCAAACCTCCTTTTTGGTATCACCTGAATCTTGTTGATTTCTTTTCCATCTTCAGTAAAGGATCCCAGGTATTTATATTTGTAATAATTTAAAGCACCGTCCGCAATCGGGGATACATATCCGCGGGGACTCAATTGCGTAATGAATACATTCACGTTATTATTGTAGAAATTGATGAAAGTGGGAAAATTAAATCCGAATCCATTGGTGCCGCTTTCCCTTCCGGATATCACTTCCAGTTTAATCCTGTCCGGTTTTTTGAAAGAAATTTTAGTGATGGATTCAGAGAGATAAATAATTCCCTTTCCGGCCGAATCCACGCCCAGGGCTTTCCGGTCCTGGTCGGAAAAGTTTTTACCCATGATGCGTGAAGGAAGCCTGCGGGTTTTTAACAGGGTTTTGATATAGGCTTCGCAGGTAAAAGAATCCAGCGGGTTTTCGTAGGACTTTCTTTTTTTAATGGCATGCCGGATAATTTCATAAGCCGGATCTTCGGCGCCCGCCTGCACCACGATCTCTTTCATTGTTGTCTGTTGCAGCGATAATTGAAAATTCAGGATTTGTGCTTCTGTTCCGAGGATCATTATTTTTTCCTGACGGGCATAGCCCACATACTGGCAGACGATTGTATAACGGCCGTCGGGCAGATTAAGGAAGTACTTCCCATTGTTATTGGTTGTGGTGCCGAGGGAAGTTCCTTTTACAAAAACGGAAGCATAGGGAAGGATATTCCCCTTATCGTCCGTAACCGTGCCGCTGATCCTTCCTGCCAGGGCGGAATGAACCAGCATGAAAAGGAAAAAAATAAATAGAAAGGACTGCTTCATGAACAGAGAATAATTACGAAGCTAAGCGTTACTTCGTTGCGTTCCTTTATAATATACTATTCCTGATTTGGTTCGGTTGTTTGCTGATGGAAAATAAGTCGTCTGAAATAGGAGCCTGCCAGCGCAGCGGAACCGGCAACGAGCGCACCGATCAGCGATGTAATAACGATCAGCAAAAGGGAGGATCCGCCCAATCCAAAAATGTAGGCCATCTTTTGAGAAAGGATGCCGCTGTTTTTGTTATCGATCCACCAGGCAAGGACCTCCCACAGCAGAAATACTCCCAGGAATCCGGATAAGAAAGAAAAGGCGGGTTTCTGGGGAATTGCTGCGCTGACCAGGAAAGCAGCAAGGGCAATTCCCCACCAGGGCATGTACAAACCACTCACAAAAGCAAGCAGGGCGGTAACCAGTATGGAAAGAATATATTTAAGCATAGTTGGCTGTTTTAACGGGGGGTTGCCCGGATGGTGGCTTTGACTTTTAAATCATTCTCTTCATCTTTCGTCATCATCCACAATGGATAATATTTTCCGTTTGCCCAGTTATCAATAAAATTATCGTAATAGGCGCTACCCGGATTACCGCTTTGTCCGCCGGGATAAATGCCATACGCCTCTGTATTGGCTGTTAGTTGTACAATCATGCGCCAGCTGGGGCCATGATTTGATTTGACTGCGTTGATCGCATACTTTCCGCCTGAATTCATAATATTGAGCCGGCTGAAGGGATCCAGCTTGGCCAGATGCTCAATATGGGTTCCCTTCATTTTTCCCCAAACCAGGTTGCCTTCTCTTTCCAGTTGCCTGCAGGCGTCAGCGCCTCTTTGGAAAGCCAGTAATACATCCTGCTGCAGCGTCTCTTTTCCGGGTGTCCGGATATCATCGAGAAATTCATAAGCGGAATCTTTCAGAATCCCTTCCAGCAGCGTGCTTTCATGCGGATAAAATCCGGGCATACCATCTTTTCCCAGTTCATCATTCCATACAATGGCCGTCAGACTATCCCATACAATATTAAAAATGGAAGGCGCTTTGCTGTCGGCTTCATAGCGCAGATCCCATTCCTGCAACAGGTCATAATATTTCTTTTCCGATTGACCGAGCGCTGAAGGATCGATGTTCTTTAACAGGACCGGTCGCGCCATTTCAGCAAACAGATTATAATTATCCGTTTGCAGTTTCATCATATCGCTGATACTGATATCTTTCATCTGGCTTAGGTAGCGGTTGATCATCATGCCGCGGTAATTCAGGTAATCTCCGCCGAGATAATATGGATAGGTCAGGGGATCTACCGGATACTGGTTGGCGCTGCTTACGAATCCCCGTTCGGGATTATACATTGCAGGATTCAGCGACTGGGGAATCGTCCCCTGCCAGGCATAAGTGCTGTCGGTTCCGGGCATTACAAAATCGCCCTGCCTGAACCATTTGGCCGGGAATTCTCCCTGGTCGCAAATGGCAATGTCCCCGTTTTTGCTTGCAAAAATTGCATTTTGTCCGGGGGTATGCAAGTATTTTATTGCTGCCTGATAATCGGCATAGTTTTTCGCATGATCGAGGGCGTTAAAGATCATCAGTTCGTTTCCCGCATCATGGGCCTTCCATCGTACAGCATAATATTTATTATTGGTTTGCCGGCCGCCGGAAAAACTTTTATCGTACATCACGGGGCCAAAAACCGTGTAGGCAACGGTGTCAATATATTCCGTTGAATCCCTCAGTAAAATATGTTCGTAACGAAAATCCGTTGACACCCATTGGCCGTTATACCAGTATTCCCGGCGGCTGTCGTCTTTAAATTTTATTTCATAATAGTCCCGTACATCCCGCATGGCATTGGTGAATCCGAAAGCGCAGCTGTCATTGAATCCGATGATGATGCCGGGTGCGCCGGGAAAGCTGGCCCCGTATGCATTGAAAGAGGGGCAGTTGATCTGCATTTCATACCAAAGGGAAGGAAGGTTCAGACCCAGGTGCGGATCATTGCAGAGAATGGGTGCGCCGCTTTTTGTTAGTTTTCCGCTTACCGCCCAGTTGTTGCTTCCATTGTCTTTATCGGGCTTGGAAGATTTTACCCGCACAGTATCGGTATTATGCAGATAGGCTGAATCACTTCCCGGAGGGGGGTGAGGAATGCTGTTTGAAGAGGTCTTCTCCAAACTACTTAAAGGCGGATAAAGCGATCGGTTCACACCTGAATCTTCCGGCATTTTTTTGTGATAAGAATCCGCCGGCACAATTGGATCCAGTGAATCCGGACGGATGGGAAACATCTTATTAAACGTGCTGTAGCCCAGGAGGGATCGCAGGTTGGTATATTCAAAATCGTCTTCGGAACCCGCCAGGTCGAGGCTCATGAACTTCAGGAACAGGGCTGTTTTCAGGTTGCTCCAAAGCTCCGGTTTGTAATTGAGCAGTTTGTATTCTACCGGAAGTTCACTTTCTTTCAGCGTGCTGATATATGCATTTACGCCCGCTGTATAGGAATCCGCTTCCGTTTTCGACACCGAATCCTTCTCCATTTCAGTTACGGCCTTTTCGGCGGCATAAACCATGCCCAGTCTTCTTTTTTCCCGGTCGTAGTCTAATGCCTTGGGCCCGATCAGCTCGCTGATGCGGCCCGCGGCGGCATAAGTTTGAAATTCCATCTGCCATAAGCGGAATTTGGCGTGTATATAGCCTTGCAGATAAAAGGCGTCTGCGTCGTTTGCGGCAAAAATATGGGGTACCAGCCGGTCGTCCAGGTATACCTCTGCATGATCTTTCAGCCCCGAAAGCACCAGATCCTGGCCAAAATCCTTATCTATCGGCTCCGCATTCTGCCAGAAACCATGTTGCGGGCTCAGGAATTTCCCGATGGGCGGGATCTGCCCCCATTGAACGTTAAAGACAATGACCAGTAGAATGGTCACTGTGGCGGATATCAGAAAGGGAACAAACTTCATGGATTGGGTTTCTGCGTTGAAAATCAATTAAAAGTAAAAAATTTTTCACCAATTTGGAAGGGTTTAACGAAATGGGCTCCGGTTTCTTTTAACCTGAATCCTTTAGTAAATTTGCCCTGTGGCAACCCTTCATAACCGGATATCGCAAAAAGAGCTGAAACAAAGGCTGCAGGAAGAAACGGAGTCCCGGACAACCCTCTCATTCTACCGTTATTTTCCCATTTCCGACCCGGGGGAATTCCGGGACCGGCTATACCTGGCGCTTTCTGATTTGAAAGTATTTGGCAGGATCTATTTAGCTCATGAAGGAATCAATGCACAGGTCAGCGTGCCGGCTTCCCGGGTACCCGACTTCCGGGATTATCTTGAAACCATTGACCCGCTGAAAGGCCTGCGGCTGAATACGGCTATTGCCGATAATGGAAAATCCTTCTGGGTGTTAAAGATTAAAGTGCGGCAGAAAATAGTAGCCGACGGTATCCGAGATGAGCATTTCAGTATGGAGAATAAGGGCAGGTATGTAAATGCGGAAGCCTTTAATGAACTCAGCGGGAATCCCGAAACGGTTGTCGTGGACATGCGTAATCACTATGAATATGAAGTGGGTCATTTTGAAGGAGCGATTGAAATTCCCAGCGATACGTTCCGGGAACAGCTTCCGATGGCCGTGGAACTGCTGAAAGGGAAAAAAGACAAACCGGTGATCATGTATTGCACGGGCGGCATCCGTTGCGAAAAAGCCAGTGCTTATTTACTGCACCAGGGATTCCGGCAGGTATATCATCTGGAAGGCGGCATTATCCACTATGCCAATACCGTGAAAGAAAAAGGGCTTGAAAATAAGTTCCGCGGAAAGAACTTTGTCTTCGACGACCGCCTGGGCGAGTCCGTTTCCGGGGAAGTGATCGCCCGGTGCCACCAATGCGGCAGACCTGCCGATACGCATACCAACTGTAAAAACAGCGGATGTCATCTGCTGTTTATCCAGTGTGCCGAATGCGCTGCAAAATATGATGGCTGCTGCAGTGTGGAATGCCAGGAAGTTTATAATCTTCCGGAGGAGGAGCAGAAGCAGCTGCGCAAAGGGAAGGTGAATGATCAGAAGGTTTTCAATAAGTCCAGGCGGAGGGCGTTGAATCCGGGTTTAAAATAACTTCCCCTTTCAGGAGAAGCCGGATTCGGTTAACCCACAAATATGCGGCGGCGCAGAGGCAAAATTTCAGACTTCGGTACCGTATACGGTAATTTTGTTTTTTGAGCATTACCCCTTCTTTTGGCCGGAAATCCGTTTCGCTTTTCTTATCCGGCTTGCTGCTGTTGTCGCCATGTTTTCTTCGGGAAGTATATGGGGTCTCTTCGGGAAGTCTTCGGGAGCTCCCGAAGACTTCCCGAACACTTCCCGAAGAAACCCCGAAGACAACAGGCCAAAAACCCGGTGGAAGAATCTGCCAGGGTTTTCATCAACATTCCGGGAAAATCCCCAAAAAGAAAATTCCCGTATACGGTACCGAACTCTGAAATTTCGACTTCCGGATGCACGCATATTTGTGAGCCTGCAATAAGGAGGTCACCTGTTAAAAGGTTGTGCAAAATATGGAAGAGTAATAAAACCAGATTTTCTCATCTATTATTCAGCGCGCAGAAGCTTTTCCAACGCTGCCGCAATCAGCTCATAGATCTTTTCCTCATCCAGATTCACCGGCACGAATTTTTCCCCGATCACTTTTTCATACAATTCGATATACCGGTTGGAAATAGTTTGTATCCATTCGTCGCTCATCTCAGGAACGGTCTGTCCTTCTTTTCCCATAAAATTATTTGCGATCAGCCATTCGCGCACGAATTCTTTGCTAAGCTGTTTCTGTTTTTCACCGCGTGCCTGCCTGTCTTCAAAACCATCGGCATAAAAATAGCGGGAGGAGTCCGGCGTATGGATTTCGTCCATCAGGTAAATGGTTTCTCCGATCTTTCCGAACTCATACTTGGTATCCACCAGGATCAACCCTCTTTTGGCGGCAATTTCTTTTCCTCTTGCAAAAAGAGAGAGGGTATATTTTTCAAGCACCTCATAATCGGGCTCAGGCACAATACCCCGGGAAATAATTTCCTCCCTGGAAATGTCTTCATCATGACCGGCTTCGGCTTTGGTGGAGGGGGTGATAATGGGAAGGGGAAAGTAATCGTTTTCCCTTAGTCCCCCGGCCAATGGCACGCCGCATAAACTCCGCTTGCCCGCCGAATACTCACGCCAGGCATGACCTGTTAAATTTCCCCTAACGACCATCTCCACCCGATAAGGGATGCAGCGTTTTCCGATACTCACCTGTGGAGCGGGCGTGGATAAGAGCCAGTTGGGACAAATATCCCGGGTTGCATTTAACATATATGCAGCGATCTGATTCAGAACCTGTCCTTTATAAGGGATCGGCCGGGGAAGAATGACGTCGAAAGCGGATATCCGGTTAGACGCGATCATGACCAGCCACTCGTCTTTAATGCTGTAAACATCCCGGACCTTGCCGCGGTAAAAAGCTGTCTGATCCGGAAAAGAAAAAGAATTCATTTCGTCCATTTGACTGCAAATATTATAATTTGATTTTAAATTCACTGATTTAAATCTGGTGATTGATGCTTTCAAAGGCCCGGGTGTTTAAATAAGATCAGAATGAGATTTATTCACGAAATAGGTTTAATTTAACTGTACTAAGACTGTATATTTTCCTGTTGATTTCGATTCAATCATCAAAATCGGTTGCCATGAAATACCTGATCAACACCTTAGCTGCTCTTTTCTTTTGCTTTGTACTTCAAACAGATGCTTTTTCACAAACTGCCCCCATTACCGGAAAAATCAGTAATGCTGAAACGAAAGAAGCCATTCCGGCGGCCTCCGTACTGCTGAAAGGCTCGGCCTCGGGTACGTTTACCGATAGCCGCGGGGTTTTCAAACTAAATATCAGCCAGGCTTTTCCCATCACGCTGATTGTTTCTTCAGTCGGTTATGAATCAAAAGAAGTGCTGGTTGAAAACAGCGCACAGGTTTTGGAAATAGAACTTCAGCCCAGTTCCAGCATCGGAACGGAAGTGGTTGTTTCGGCAACCCGCTCGCGGATCAGAAGCCTTGAATCGCCGGTTTCCATCGAAAGAATAAGCAGCGCAGATATCCGGCAGGCTCCCGCACCTTCTTTCTATGACGCGATCGGCAACCTGAAAGGTGTGGACGTCGTGACTTCCTCCATCATGTTTAAAACCATGGGTACCCGGGGATTTATGGGCAGTGGCAATTTAAGAGTGAACCAGCTGGTGGACGGAATGGACAATCAGGCGCCCGGGCTGAATTTTTCCGTAGGAAATATTGTCGGCCTGAATGAACTGGATGTGGATAATGTGGAAGTGTTGCCCGGCGCATCTTCCGCACTCTATGGCTCCGGGGGTATGACGGGCACGATCCTGATGACCAGTAAGGATCCGTTTAAATACCAGGGCCTGAGCGCGCAAATCAAACAGGGCGTCAATCATATCGGAGATGATAACAGTAAAGCAGCTCCGTATTATGACTGGATGGCCCGGTATGCAAAAGCATTCAATAATAAATTTGCCTTCCGCATTTCAGCCCAGTATACGCAGGCAAAGGATTGGATGGTTTCTGATTACCGCAATTTCAGTGCGCTGAAAGGACAACCTGTTCCGGGTGACCGGAGCCTGCCGGATTACAACGGCGTAAACAGCTACGGGGATGAAAGCGCCTATTTTAATGTAAAGGATCAATTGAATAAGGCATCTGCTGCTTATGCGGCCGCTGCTCTCGCAGCTGCGGGCGCCGGCAATCCTGCCCTTGCTGCTCAATACCAGGCTATGGCCGTGCAGGCGGGTCAGCTTGCTGCAGTCACACCCGCCAATTCCGGAGTAAGCCGCACCGGTTATAATGAAAACAGCATGACGGATTATAAAGCCTATAATTTTAAAGCCTCTGCCGGATTGTTTTATAAAATTTCCGATAATACAACGGTCAGTTTAACCGGCAACTACGGTACAACCAGCACCATTTATCAGGGAACTGACCGGTATAGTTTAAAGAATGTGGGAATCGGGCAATATAAGGCGGAAGTATCTGGTAAACGTTTTTATGTGCGGGCTTATACCACCCAGGAAAATGCGGGCGATTCCTATGATATGGTAGCCGCGGCTACTTTGCTGAATGAAGCTTATGCGCCAACAGCAACCGTTTGGGCTCCGAATTATCTGGGTGCTTACGGACAGGCATTCGGCGCTGCGCTGGGCGGAGGACAATCGCCTGATCAGGCTTATATTACGGCCAGTACAGCCGCGAGGGCTTATGCCGATGCCAACCGGTTACAACCCGGAACGGCATCTTTTAATAAGTCGCTGGATTCGCTGAGGCAACTCGCTATTCCTGCTGGTGGAAAGTTTAACGACAAGACCAATTTATATGTGGGAGAAGGAATGTACAATTTTTCAGATCTCATCAAATGGGCCGATATCACGGTAGGCGCTTCCACCCGTGAATTTGTGCTGAATTCCCACGGAACCATTTTCGCAGATACAGCAGGAACCATCAAGATCAATGAAACCGGCGCTTTTGCCCAGGTACAAAAAGGATTTCTTGATGATCTGCTGAAAATAACCCTCGCCGGAAGATATGATAAGAACTCAAATTTTAAAGGCCGCTTTACACCGCGGGTAACTGCCGTATTCCGGGTGGCGCCGGATAATTTTATCCGCGCATCCTTTCAGACGGCTTATCGCTTTCCGTCAACACAGGATCAGTACATTAACCTGCAGACAGGTTCTGCGCGCCTCATCGGCGGTCTGCCCGAGTTCATCGATGCCTATGGCTTAAGAAGCAATACTTATGATACCGCTGCCCTGGGAAATTATTCAAGAACCGGCACGCCGCCCACGCAGTACCAGTTCAAAGAATTCAAACCGGAATCCGTGGCTTCCTGGGAACTGGGATATAAAGGATTGATTGCCAAAAAACTACTGATTGATATCTATGGTTTCTACGCGCAGTACACCGATTTTATCGGGCTGACGGTTTTGGTGAAAAACCCATTGACACAGGGACAAACACCAGCGAACACATTTGGAATTTATACCAACAGCAGCAATAAGGTCAATACGGTTGGTGCTGGTCTCGGTCTGGAATATGCGCTGCCAAAGGGATTCAGGGCGTCCGGTAATATCGCCTACAATGATATTTCCAATAATGACGCGAATGTGCTGACCCAGTTCAATACGCCAAAAGTGAAATTCAATCTTTCAGTGGCGAACTATACCATTGCAAAACGTTATGGATTTAATCTGACCTACCGCTGGCAGGAAAGTTATACTTATGAATCTTCTTTTGTGAGTGGAACCACACCGGCTTTTGGAACGCTCGACGGACAAATCAGCATGAAGATCCCAAAGGTTCTCGGCACCATCAAGATTGGCGCGACAAATATCCTGAATAAGTATTATGTCGATGCAATCGGGAATGCGAGAATCGGGGGATTGTATTATGTGGCGCTGGGGTATAATTTATAGGGTTGACGGTTGACGGTTCACGGTTGACGGACTTCCGGTGTTTCAACGTGATAGAGTTTAGACTTGATGATTCACATAGAGTCTGTCAACCGTCATCGGTCAACCGTCAACCCCGAGCCTCTCACACATTAAACCTAAAATGCATCACGTCCCCATCCTTCACAACATATTCTTTTCCTTCAATCCGGAGTTTCCCTGCTTCGCGGCAGGCGGCTTCGGATTGATATTTTAAATAGTCGTCATAGGCGATCACTTCGGCCTTGATAAATCCCTTTTCAAAATCGGTATGGATTACGCTCGCCGCCTGGGGGGCTTTCCAGCCATTGTGAATTGTCCATGCGCGGACTTCCTGTACGCCGGCGGTGAAATAGGTTTGCAGGTTGAGCAGGGAATAGGTATAACGGATCAGCTTATTTAATGCCGGCTCATTCATGTGATATTCTTCCATGAACATGGCTTTATCTTCTGCGTTATCCAGTTCGGCAATCTGCTGCTCAATGGAGTTGTTCATCACAATCACCTGCGCATTTTCTGCAGCTGCTGATTTTTTCAATGCTTCGGAGAATTTGTTGCCGGTATGCATGGACGCCTCATCTACATTGGCGACATACAGTACAGGTTTATCGGTGAGCAGGAAGAGATCGGCGATGGCTGATTTTTCTATTTTATTCAAATCCAGTTCCCGGATATTTTTTCCTTTTTCGAGATGCTCTTTGCAAAGTTTCAATATCTCATATTCTGCTTTTATTTTCGGATCGGCCGTACGCAATAATTTTTCTGTACGGGAAAATTTCCTTTCCACGCTGTCAAGATCCTTGAGCTGAAGTTCGGTATCAATGATTTCCTTGTCCGAAACGGGATCGATGGCGCCTTCTTCCCGCAGGATATTTTCATCTTCAAAACAGCGAACCACATGAACGATGGCATCCACTTCGCGGATATTGGCCAGGAATTTATTGCCGAGCCCTTCGCCTTTGCTGGCTCCTTTGACCAGTCCGGCGATGTCCACAATCTCGATCTGCGTCGGTACGATCCGATCAGGATGAACCAGTTCAGCCAGTTTATTCAGTCGGTCATCGGGAACATCTACCAGTCCCACATTGGGCTCGATGGTACAAAACCGGTAATTGCTGGCCTGCGCCTTTGCACTGCTGCTGACTGCATTGAACAGGGTGGATTTGCCAACGTTGGGTAAACCGACAATACCTGCTTTTAACGCCATGATTTATTAATTTTAAGTTGGGCCGGAATGTTTTTGCGCCCGCAAAGATAGAAGTATTTAAGGGATCGTTATTTATTTACTTATATTCAACCCACAATTAACGGAAGGCTATGGCGCTGAATCTCATCTGGATTATTTTTTTTCTGATTGCATTCGTCGTGGCCCTGATCCGGCTTGTGTTTTTCGGAGATACGGATATTTTTAAAACCATTGTGGATGGCGTTTTTGACTCCGCCAATGTGAGCGTGCAGATCGCCATCGGGCTTATCGGGGTGATGGCGCTTTTCCTGGGATTTATGAATGTGGGCGAAAAAGCGGGGGCTGTCCGTTTCCTTTCCCGGATCATCGGGCCGTTTTTCAATCGCTTATTTCCGGAAGTGCCGAAGAACCATCCTTCCATGGGGCATATGGTAATGAATTTTTCCGCTAACCTGCTCGGGCTGGACAATGCCGCCACGCCGTTCGGACTGAAGGCCATGATGAGCCTGCAGGAACTCAATCCGTCGAAGGATATCGCGTCGAATGCGCAGATTATGTTCATGGTGCTGCATGCGTCCGGACTCACTATTATTCCGGTAAGCATCATTGCGCAAAGGATCATTCTGAAGTCCAACGATCCGACCGGTATTTTCATTCCCTGCATGATTGCCACTTTTGCAGCCACCGTAGTGGCATTGACGGTCGTAGCCATCAAACAGCGGATCAATTTATTTCAGCCGGTGATCCTGCTGTGGATCGGCGGCATTTCATTTTTCATTGCATCACTTGTTTTTATGCTGCGGGCGCACAGCAGTTATATAGATCCTTTTTCAAAGATTTTCAGCAACGGGATCATCCTGTTGCTGTTCGTGGTTTTTATTATCGGTGGAATGGTCAAAAAAATAAACGTGTATGATGCCTTTATCGACGGGGCCAAGGAAGGGTTCCAGGTGGCGGTTACCATTATTCCTTATCTCGTGGCCATGCTGGTGGCCATTAGTGTGCTGAGGAGTTGCGGGGTTTTTGACTATATCGTTCATGGTATCGGATCCATTTTTACAATGTTGCATGTGAACACCGATTTTGTGCCCGCCCTTCCTACGGCGCTGATGCGACCGCTCAGCGGCAGCGGCGGACGTGGTATGATGATCGCCACGATGCAGGCCTACGGGCCGGATTCTTTTCCGGGCAAGCTCTCCTGTGTATTCCAGGGGACGGCCGATTCCACTTTTTATATTGCTGCGCTGTATTTCGGATCCGTTGGAATTAAGAATATCCGCTACGCCATTCCTGCGGCATTACTGGCGGATCTGGCAGCAATCATTACTGCGATACTGGTGGGATATTTGTTTTTTCACTAATTTTCAAACAACTCCATCTTCGTCTTTGGCCTCAGATCTTCCAGCCATTTAAAATTACGAAGCTTCATATCTTCCGGGCTGACTTTCCGGATGGGACTCATAACGCCCTCCACATCGTTTCGGAGCACGACCTTATTGAGCTCTTTATTTTTGAAGATCATGTCGATGATGTCTGCCTTATTTACCTTGTTTACGCTCACCAGGGCCATGCTGTCGTCCTTTATATAATAGACACTTTCCGCGCTGCCTTTAGCCCGCATATAGTCTATTGCGCCGTCTTTAAAATAGCCATTGATGGTATTCCCTTTCACCTGGTTATACATGTTAGCGGCCGCCTTACCAACCACCAGGCCGTTTTCAAATACATACAGGCGATCCGGTTTTTTATTTTTTGTATAAAGGAACATGGTATCGCCGGTTACCTGATAACCGCTGGCCCAGGCAATGGGATTCGTATATAAACGGAAAATGGAGTCCATCCCCGAATAATATAAGCTATCTGCCACCGCCTGCAGGGAGTCGGAAAAAATGCGCACATGATGATAGCCCTGTAAAAAGCGCAGGCTGCTGTCGTTCGGATCGCGGGCTGTTTTGACAATGGCCATTCCCTGCACGGAATCTGTCCGGCTTAAAACCGAGTCCGGAATTTTCCCGGAAAACAGGGTGTCGGCGCGGATATAAATCGAATCCTTGTCTCCTTTCAGGATCATCAATGGCTTTTGAGTGGCCAGCAGGGTATTGTTTTTCTTGTCGGCGACCAAACTGTTCGCAATCACTGAAAAACCCTGGGCCGTATCCCGGTAAACGGCGTTGCCGGTCGCCGTGCTGATGCCAACGCTGTCGTCGAAATGAATATCATCTGCGGTAATGGTCTGTGATCCGTCTTTGATGGTAGGCCTTTTTCCAAACTGCGCCCGGTGATTTTTGAGATCATAAAAGCCCTCCCTGGTCCGGATGGTGCGTCCGCTGCTGTCCTTAATAAAAGTTGTAGTGATAAATGTGGCGAGTTGCTGATCGTTGTTGTATAGTAAAGAATCCGCCGTCAGATCATAGGCAGGATCTTTGAGCACCACATCTTTTTTAAAGTACATGTCTTTTGTATCGGCATAGTATGTGCCTTCCCTGCTGGTTACCGTCGTTTGCTGATTTACCACTTTTCCGTTGTTCAGGTAATTCCCGATATGCTGGTTCATATCATAAGTGAGTTCCTGCGTGCTGAGGGTTCCCCGCCCGTCTTTCAATGTTACATTTTTCTGAAAAATAATGAATTTTGTATCCACAAAATATTTCATGTACTGGGAATAGATGTCGGTGGAATCATTGTCATTGATATGCACGTTCCCGAATGCTTCAATGAAATTTTCTTTATGGTTCATGGACAGGCTGTCGCAATAAAAAAGCGTTTTTTCACTTTGCAGCTTCACATGTCCGAATAAGCTTTGTATGGAAACAGAATCCTTCTGCACCTCCCGGAGGGTATCCGTATGCCAGATATAAACAGTACTGGTACTGTCGCCGTTTTTAGATTTAAAAGGAACGGCCACCTGCGCTACGGAGCGGATGCTCAAACAGCAGGAGCCGAAAATCAACAGCCATGACGCCAGTTGTTTCATCCGTTATTTTTATGGTTACTGCAAATGACTTCTGCGATACCGGTTCGCCGGCTATGCAGCCTGATGTCTTTTAATTGCTTTACCGGAATCGGTTCGCTGATTTTCTGTAGGCGGGTGTAAAAATTCATCAGTGCGGGTTTGGCGGCCTGGCAGAGGAATCGCTGATTGGGGCGGTAAGCGGTCCGCTTTTGTCCTTTCTTCCGAATACGGAGATATTCACATACCGTTTCGGGTGAACACGCAGGTCATCCAGTAAGGTGTTCAGGCTGCGGGTAGTGGATTCCAGGTTCTGATATAATTTTTTATCATTCAGCAATAAACCGAGAGAACCTTCTTTGCTGTTCATTTTATCCACGGCATCTTTCAGGGAAGTCATGGCCGACTGGGCGCTCTGCAGGGTCTCGTCAATTTTTGCGTTCGCCAGTTTACCGGTTGTCTTTTCGAGGTTATCCAGTGTGCCTGTGATCCGCTGGTTATTGCTGGCCAGGTTATTGGTAAAACTGTCCAGGTGAACCATGGCATGGGCAAGAGAACCTGTATTTTCGTTCAGGAGCACCTGCAGTGAAGCCGATGAATGCGCCAGATTACCAATCAGGGAAGCGAAATTATTCTTCAGATTGGGATCAAAAAGGCTACCGACTGCCCTGATCAGGGAATCCAGGGATTCCAGGGTGCTGCTCAGTCGCGATACCACCGGGCTGAGGTTACTCTGCACCTCGGATAAAAGATTCCCTTTTTCCTGGGTGATTAATGTATCGCCGTCCTTCATGAATTCATTGTCGTCGCCCTTTTTAATGATGATGGAGGCAGATCCGATCAGGCCCGCATCGATGACCGCCACGGAGTTCTTTGGAATGTTCACGTCTTTCTTCATGCTGATCGTTACCTGGATGCCATCCACATTTTTATCCACGGGATTAATGGCATAGACGGAACCTACTTCAAGTCCTTTGATCTTTACGGCATCGGAGGTTTCCAAACCCTCCACCCCTTTAAAAACCGCATAGATCTTTTTACTGTGTTCAAACAGGTCTTTTCCCTTCAGAAAATTAAACCCGAGAATCAGCAGGGCAATGGCGATGGCCGTGAGGGCGCCTATTTTGGTTTCATTTGAAATTTTCATTCCGGGTCTTTTATAAGAAATGACGCTGAACCACCTTCACATTTTCTTTAAGTTCACAAACCTACAGGAAAAAGATCATTGGGCAAAGATGGGCCGTGGCCGGGCAATCGTTTATTGGTTGTCGGCATCCGCAGGTGCGGCCTGAATGGTATCGGGGGAACCTTCCAGCTGTTCTTTATACCGCTTCAGCGCATCTATGATATTCTGTACCACTTCATCCTGTCCTTTATTGCTGTTCAGGTATTCTTCCTCTTCCTTATTACTCAGAAAACCTACTTCAATTAAAACGCTGGGCATGCCCGTGGCCTGCAGCACCTGGATACCCACATCCCTTTGTTTTACGCCGTAACTCTGGCGTCCCGCAGCAGCAAAGGATTGCTCCACGAGGGATGCGAACAGGGCGCTATTATTAAAGAATTTCTTTTCGTAAAGCTGGGCGCGCATCCGGGCTTCGGGTGAGCTCATGTCGAAAGACTCCTCGGCGCTATCGGTTATTTCCCCGCCCTCATCCCTTTCATTGATGGCATCCGTTTTATTTTCCTGCTTGCCGGCTTTCCAGATATAGGTTTCTGTTCCGACCCGCATGTTCTTCACCCAGTAGCTCTTATAGATCGCGGCATTGACCCATTTTTTTCTTCTTTTTTTGCCGCGGCCTACGTATTCCAGCTTCTTTTTATGCCCTACAACTCTTCTTTCATAATAGCCCCCCGGCGGCTGGCGGGTGGAATTACAGTGAATACTGATGAAAAGATCTCCCCTGGCCTGGTTGGCGATCTGGGCCCGGGCATGCAGGTCGTCCTTCAGCGTGGTTGCATTGTTCACGCTGCCATCCGTTGTGCGGGTAAAAACCACTTTAATATTGGGGAAATTCTTTTTGATGGCGTCTCCCAGTTTAAGGGAGATATCCAGGGTTACGTCCTCCTCGGCAGAGATCAACCCTTTTGTGCCATGAAACTGGCCGCCATGCCCCGGATCAATGATCAGGGTATGGAGTTTCGGAGCCCGCTGGCCGGGGGAACCTCCGTTTTGAAAGGAACTGAATGCAAATAAAATGAAAAAGAAAATAATAAACCCGGTTACCGCTCTCTGCATACTTTACATTTTGACAGTCAGGATGTTAATCTTCACAATTTCTTTTACTGGATACTCCTATTTTTGCAGCATAACACTTATGAATAACGGAGGCAAAATTAGCTTAAAATACGTTTCCACGTTGATTTTTGCGTTGTTATTCCTTTGTATAACTCTTAACAGTTCAAGAGGTTATTCAGCTACTTCCGGTAAAATTCCAGTCTTTTCAAACGACACAATCCCGGAAAAAATTGTTGCAGCAGCAAGAGATACTATTCCTGCAGATTCAGCTGTGCAGCAGGATACGATTCCTTTTCGCGCTGATTCTGCTGTTCAGCAAACCGACACTTTTCATGTTACGCTCTCCAAAGATTCGCTGGATGCGCCTATTACTTATAGTGCTGCTGACTCTGTGGTACTGGATGTGCCAACCAAGAATGTGACCCTGTACAATACGGCCAATACCAAGTATAAGGATATCAACCTGGATGCCTATAAGATCCGGATGGATCAGCCGCACGATCTGCTCACGGCCACTTATACCCTGGATACGGGGAACAGGATCATTGGAAAACCGAAGATGACACAGGCAGAAAGCACGATGCAATCAGACTCCATCGTTTTCGACATGAAAACACAGAAGGGCATTACAGTGAACACTTTTACCCAGAGCGGCGAAATGTTTGTGATGGGTGAAAAAATGAAAAAGATCTCCAGGGATGAATATTATGCCTTTCACGGAAGGTTCACCACCTGTAACCTGGATACGCCTCATTTTGCTTTCCGGACAAATAAGATGAAGCTCATCAATAAAAAAATGGCCATTTCCGGCCCAGTGCATCCGGAGTTCGAGGGCGTTCCGGTTCCCATTTATATTCCTTTTGGATTTTTCCCGATTTCACAGGGGCGGCATTCCGGATTCCTGCCACCCACTTTTAACGTAAGTTCCCAATACGGGCTGGGCCTTGAAGGACTCGGCTATTACCGGGTGCTCAGTGATAATTTTGATGTTACGGTCCGGGCAAACCTCTATTCGTACGGGGGGTATAATTTATATTTCACTCCGGAATACAAAGTCCGTTACCGCTATAGCGGAAGAATGAATTTCGTTTACCAGAAAACCCGTACGCTGAGCAATTCGGGGAAAACGCCATACGACGATTCAAAAACCTATAGCCTGAACTGGAGCCATGTGGTGGACAGTAAAGCCCATCCGGGACAAACTTTTTCCGCCAACCTTAACCTGATGTCCACCAAGTTCAACCGCTATGTTTTAAATGACCCGACGGCTAACTTTAATAATCAGATCAGTTCTTCCATTGCCTATTCGAAAACATGGAACGGGAAATATAACCTGACCGTGAGCGGGAACCACAGCCAGAATAACCAGAGCGGCCTGGTGAATGTGAATGTGCCCAGCATTGGATTTACAGCGGTAACCATTTATCCTTTTACGCCAAAAGATTTTGTCGGTCAGCAGAAATGGTATCAGAAACTCGGCATCGGCCTTAATACCAATATTTCGGGTCTCACCAGTTTTTATGATTCGCTGTTCAGTATCCATCATATGCTGGATACCTTTCAGTATGGCGCCCAGAACAGTATTCCCATTTCGCTGTCGCTGCCACCTGTGGGGCCTTTGCAGATCTCTCCCGGAGTGAGTTATCAGAACCGTATTCTTTCCAGGAAATATGATTTTACCTGGAATGAGGCCGCAGGAAAAGTGGATACCATTCCCCATCAGGGAATTTATTTTGCCAATTCATTATCCTTCTCCCTGAATTTCAGTACGGCGATCTTCGGAACCTTTCAGCATTTCAAAAAGACCAGCAATATTCTGGGTATCCGGCATACTATGCGGCCCAGTTTCGGATTTTCGTACACGCCGGATCTGGCAAAAAGCTATTATACCAATATACAGGTGGATAGATTGGGTCATTACCAAAACCTGAACCGGTATACGGGAAATATTTACTCCGGATTTTCTCCGGGTACTTTTGGCGGTATCAATTTCGGGGTTGATAATAATCTTGAAATGAAATTGAAATCCAAAACAGATACCAGCACGGGGGCCAATCAGAAAATGAAACTCATCGACGGATTCGGATTCACGGGAAGTTATAATTACCTGGCAGATTCTTTTAAACTCTCCAATTTCAATATTTATTTCCGAAGCACTTTGTTCCAGAAGATTAATATTTCCGCATCCACCGTGCTGGATCCGTATCAGTACGACAGTATCGGCTACCGCCTGGACAAATATACCTGGCAGGGGAATGGCGGCTTTAATGTCGGGCATATCACCGGCGGTAATATTGCTATATCCACTTCCTTCAAAAGCAAACCAAAGGACGCTAAAAAGGCCGAGGAGCAGAAAACGGATAATGAAAGCCAGTTGCCCATGACCCTGGAAGAGCAGCAGGCTGAATTGAATTATATCCGGAATAACCCGGCAGAATTTGTGGACTTTAATATAGCCTGGTCGGTGAATATTTCCTATTCACTCAATTTCAACCGGACGCTGAAGCCGGATTACAGCGGTTACCAGACAATATTGAATTCTTCCCTGATCCTGAACGGGGATTTTAACCTGACGGAGAAATGGAAAGTCAGTTACAGTACTTATTATGATGTGAAGAATTTAAAAATTCAATCCTTCACCGGATCGCTCTCGCGGGATATGCATTGCTGGCAGCTTTCCATTAATGTTACGCCGGTGGGATTGTACCGTTCCTTCAGTATTACGATCAATCCCAAATCGGGCATATTGCGGGATTTGCGGATAAACCGGAACAGGACATTTTATTAACGGAATAGCGGATTACATAGACATTATAAGTGAAAGATGTGTTCTTTAGCCCGCATTATTCCCGGAATGCCTTACAATATACTCCTTCATCATCTCATGTACCCGGCCCTTCAATTGCTCAACCGGCTCTCCGGGCATTACCTTTACTTCAGGTAGAAAATCCATATAAAGCTTTACCGGGAGCAGGAAAAAGCCTTTATCAGGCGGATTGGCTCTGCGGCTATTGAAGATGATCATGGGAATAATGGATTTCCCACTGCCGGTGGCGAGTCTGAATGCTCCGTCGTGGAAGGCTTTGAGCGGTTCGCCGGACACATTGCGGGTCCCTTCCGGATAGATGCACATGTGCAGGCCCATGTTCAGCACTTCGTGCATTTTGGTAAAGCTTTCCCGGCGGCTCTTTTCACTTTTCCGGTCAACCAGGATGCTGCCGGTCTGATAGATCAGTCCGAAGACCGGAATTTTAGCCATCTCCGCTTTAGCGATGGTTTTATTCCCACCGGGAATGCCGGGCGAAGAAACCGGAACGTCAATCAGCGCATTGTGATTGCTGACCACGATATATGTCTCGCCCTTCTTAAAATTCTCCCTGCCCGTTATTTTAAGTGGGCAGCCCACCAGGAATAAAAAGATATCCATCCATACCCGGGAATAACGGATAAAGTGTTTTGTTTTTTCGGGTTCCTTCCGGAAATAGCAAAAACAAAAAAAGGGGATCAGAAAAATAATCATGGTCGTTATAAAAACCAGGGCGCCCCAGGCTGCCCAAACACGACCGAAAATATTTTTAATGCTTTTCATATTCTTTAGAAGTTTCCGGGAATTATAGTCTCCAGTCAACCGGATCGATCCCGTTTTTCATCAGGTATTCGTTGGTTTTCGAGAAATGCCGGCATCCGTAAAATCCCTTGTCTGCCGAATAAGGGGAAGGATGCGCCGCTTTCAGCACCAGGTGTTTTGTTTCATCGATCAGCGGCTGTTTTTCCTGCGCGAATTTTCCCCAGAGTAAAAAAACGACATTTTTTTTCAGATCAGAGATCTTATGAATAACCGCATCCGTAAATTCCCCCCAGCCGTTTTGCGAATGACTCATGGGCGCCCTGGCCAGCACAGTCAGATAAGCATTCAGTAAAAGCACTCCCTGCACTGCCCAGGGGGTCAGATTGCCGGTTGCCGGAAGCGGAACGCCGGTATCGGTTTGCAGTTCTTTAAAAATGTTCTGGAGGGAGGGCGGGGGACGAATGCCATCCGGAACGGAAAAACTCAAGCCGTGCGCCTGACCCGGGCCGTGATAGGGATCCTGACCCAGGAGCACGACTTTTACCTTATCAAAAGGCGTCGTATTGAAGGCATTGAAAATAAGGCTGCCGGGCGGATAAATGGTTTTACCCAGATTCTTCTCTGTTTTGAGAAAATGGACGATCTGCAGGAAATAAGGCTTGTTGAATTCCGGGTCCAGTACATTTTTCCAGCCGGGTTCAATTTGAACGTTCATACGGGAATGCTGATAAGTAACAAATGTATAATCATCTTCCCCACAATCCATATTCATATCCCCTAATTTTGCTTCGGGTGAATCAATAAACCATCAGAAAATATTTCATTGACATTCGTTTACCGGAAGAAATTTATCCTCCCGTGTGGAAGTGATCAATGGTTATGGAGAAACTACCCACATCCCGGTCAGCTTTTTCGTGATCGGGCAGTTTTGGGTTAGCCATCACCGGCTTTTCTCATTTGTCACTTCCTATGATTCCGGATTGCTTTGGCTTAACCTGCACCTGCTGTTCTGGATCGCGCTGGTTCCCTTTTCCACCGGATTTAATTTTCGTTATGGTAATTTGGACTTACCTGGAGCTGGTATTCGATCAATATGTTCCTGATTGCCATTGCCCTTTATCTGATCTGGGTATATATTAGTAACCCCCGCCGCAACCTGACTTTCTGCTGGATGATCCCGTCGATTGAAATACGGCCGGATCAGGAGCCTGTCGATAGCCATCATTTTTCTGCTGGGATTTGCGTTGTGTTTATTTCAAACCCTTTGGATGTCCTATGCCGCCCGCTTCGTATTCTTTCTCATTTTTCCGGCGATGCGGTTTATTTCTTATCGGTACAACAGGAATCTTCCAAAGCAAATAACTGAAGTTCCGGAATCATCAGCAGTATAAAAGGTTGTCCATTCGTTAGTTTCGACGGGAAACTCGCCGCGGGCGCACAGGTTGGTATTCCGTTTAAAAAACAATTCTGGGGCGACTGGCACGGGAATCTGGTGGACCGGTTTGGGGTCAGGTGGATGGTAAATGCCACAAAGGGTATGCTGACGGACTCATTTTTGCATAAGATGCCTCAAAAAGTCCACATGCAAACACCACAACAAGCCCGGATATTTTGAACGGTTTTCGTCCAGAGTCAGCAAGGCCACCGGCAGCACGCCTGCTTTTATTATTGCCCTGGCGCTCGTGATTGGCTGGGCGGTGACCGGTCCCGCATTTCATTATTCCGAAACCTGGCAGCTGGTGATCAATACCGGCACCACCATCATTACTTTTCTGATGGTTTTCCTGATCCAGAAAGCGCAGAATAAAGATTCAATGGCCATTCAGTTAAAGCTGAATGAACTGATCGCGGCACATCAGTTTGCCAGCAACCGGCTGGTGAATGCGGAAAATATGACTGAAGAAGAAATGAAAATGATCCAGAAGTACTATTTGAATTTCAGTCAGTCTACGAAAACAAACAAGGATCTTCAGCAACCCCATTCAATAGAAGAGGACGAGGAAGTACATGAAATAAAAAAAGATATTGAAGACGTTAAAAAGGATGTAAAGAAACCGAAAGCATGAAGTCGCATCAATGTCCGCAAAGTCGGCGCAATCGTTCGCATACGGCCCTATTGTAGAATTATATGCCCGCACGCTCCCGATCCCCCTTTCCGTATTTCTGGCACAGATTTTTAACCAGTATTGTTTTATATACAAAACAAAAACGAATTCATATGGAAACAAAATCAGGAAAGAAAACGAATATGGGAAACTCAAGGTCAACCGCTGTTGCAGCGCATGATTCCCGGTTGAGGGAATTTTTTATCGATGAACTCAAGGACATCCTCTGGGCGGAGAAACATATTGTTCAGGCGCTGCCCAAAATGAGGAAGGCGGCAAATTCCGAAGAATTGAAGAAAGCGTTTGAGGACCACCTGGAAGAAACCAAAATGCATGTTACCCGGGTGGAAAAAGCGTTTGGACTGATGGATGAAAAAGCGCAGGCAAAAAAATGCGATGCCATGGAAGGGATTATCAGGGAAGGCGCCAGCATTATTGAGGATACAGAAGAAGGAACAGCCACCCGCGACGTAGGCCTTGTACTGGCGGCGCAAAAGGTGGAGCATTATGAAATTGCCACTTATGGCGGCCTGATCCAGCTGGCAAAAAACCTGGGTCATGAAGATGTTGCGGATTTGCTCTATGAGAATATTAAGGAAGAAGAAGCAGCGGATAAGCTATTGACCCGGATTGCCGAAAATCATATTAATTATGAAGCGGCACAGGAAATGGAGCATTGACATTGTTAATTGTTAAAAGAGGCCGTCCCGGATTTTGGGGCGGCTTTTTTTGTTTTATGGGCCGGAGGTTTTCGCCCTCCACTGCTGGTTAATTTTTCATTGCAATAAGTTAATTTATCATTGCGATGTAGCTGCCCTTCGTACTAACTTTCCGGCCCCGGGTAGGGGTTTCTCCGTTTTTAACATCCGGCTCTTTCAACCTGAATAACTAATTTAAGAATGAAATATTTCAATTTATCCGATATTAAAAAATATGGCAGACAGATCTTTTGCCTGGGATTGTTTATACCGGTTATACATTTCGCAGGATTCGGTCAGACGGAACTGGAACCCTGGGGTAATATTATTTCCATCCGGGTGGGTGGGCAACCCATGAGTTTCGAGAGTAGTTTGAGGGTAGTCGATAAGGATTGGTCGGATATCAAAGCGACCGGCCGGGAAAAACAAAGACCAAAGTATGCAAGGGAAGGAAACCGGCAAATCGTAACAACAGCAATCGATCGAATTCATTTTACAGAAACGGTGGAAGAAGCAGGGAAGGGTGAGGCAAGACTAAACATTCAGGTTTCATCCGATACGGCCGAAAATCCGGAATTGGTTTATTTCAGCCTTTCGCTTCCGGAGGAATATTATGCCGGGGCTGGCATGCAGGCGGATAAGGGGCACACTATTCCATTAAACGCTATTTCCGGACCGGATCATGTGCAAAAGGTTTCCGGTTCGGTAAAGTTTATTTCAGCGGAAAGACAACTTGAAATAAAGTTCAGTGAACCGGGCGAAGTGATTGTCAGGAAAGAGAATACGAAGGGGCAGTTGCACAACCAGGTGTATCTGCCGATACCATTGGGTAACTTGTTAAAGGGACAATCGATTGCCAAAACATTTACGATAAAGGCTACGGGCGCAATCGATAAAAAACGGGTTACCCTGCGTCTGGATACGGCGAATGCGGGCCGTGCTTTCGCAGGCCTGGGTGGAAATTTCCGCTTGCAGAATGAAAAGACCGACCCGCAGGTGATCGACTACTGTCTTCAGAATCTAAGAGTGGCCCGGAGCCGTGTGGAAATGCCCTGGCGGTTCTGGCAGCCTGAACTCAGCAAAGACCCCATTGAAGAAGCAAAGGCCGGCCGGTTGGATCCACGGGTGAAGGCAGCCATGGAAATGGCGCAAAGACTGAGTAAAATGGGTATACCGGTTATCCTTACCGCCTGGTCTTCCCCCTCCTGGGCCATTGTAGGCGCTCCCAGATTCAGGCCGGGCCCGGACGGCATTTGGGGGAATCCCTTAGATCATACGAAAGATGCAGAAATATATAAATCCATCGCTGATTATATTGCTTATCTGAAAGAGGCTTATGGGGTGGAAGTGAGTGATTTTTCATTTAACGAATCAGACCTGGGGATCAATATCCGGCAAACCGGAGAAGAACATGCGGCCCTGATCAAAGGACTGGGCGCTTATCTGGTTTCACGCGGATTGAAAACAAAATTGCTCCTGGGAGACAATTCAGATGCCACGACTTACGAGTTTATTTACCCTGCCATGAACGATCCGGAAACACATCCTTATATCGGTGCGGTTTCCTTTCATTCCTGGAGAGGCTGGGAAACCGGCACGCTGCAGAAATGGGCGGAGGCGGCAACGAAATTAAAACTTCCGCTATTGGTGGGAGAGGGCAGTATTGATGCGGCGGCCTGGAACTATCCGGCAATTTTTGAAGAACCTGTTTACGCCATGGAGGAGATTAACCTGTATACCAGGCTGCTGGCAATTTGCCAGCCTGAATCCATTCTTCAATGGCAGCTGACCGCCGATTATTCACCCCTCGCAGGCGGAGGGATCTTTGGGAATAGCGAGCCCCTGCATCCGACTCAGCGTTTCTGGAATCTGAAACAACTTGCGTCCACGCCGGCAGGGTCTGAAAGCCATGAATCTTCAGGGGGATCATCATTTTATTTCCTGCGCTGCCCTGGGAGACAATCAAAAAGGGGTTTATGCATTGCACCTGGTCAATAACGGGGCGACCCGGAAAGTCAGGCTCAGCGGTATTCCGTCCGGCGTAAAATCCTTTCGCATATACGTTACCGGTGTAAACCAGTCTATGAAACAAGGGAAGGCCATCAAAGTAAAAAACGGCGGCGCCTCCTTTACGCTGGATACGTATGCGTATACCACCCTTATCAGCGAATAACAGGGAAGGCGCCCTGCTGATATCCATATTGATATTTTTAATACCTTAACGGGATGAAATAAATGTATAAACTACATTTTATAATCCGGAGCCCGGAGAAATAACTTTTCAACTTCAAAATATAAAAACATGAAAAGCTTCAGCGTAGCCTTTTTGATGGCGGGGTTATTTTCTGTCGCCCGGGTTTACAGTCAGCAACCGTACTTTGACCCTGCATGCCGGCGAGGCAAAAGTTACCATCAATAAAAATATCTACGGTCATTTTGCCGAGCATCTGGGCCATTGTATTTACGATGGTATTTATGTGGGCGATACCAACAAGATGATTCCCAATACCGAAGGCGTGCGCAATGATATTATTGCGGCACTGAAAAAATTGAAAGTTCCGGTGCTGCGCTGGCCCGGTGGCTGTTTTGCCGATACCTATCACTGGAAGGATGGCGTCGGCCCGAAAGAAAAACCGGCCCCCATGGTAAATAAATGGTGGGGCGGGGTTACGGAAGATAATAGTTTCGGTACACATGATTTTTTGAATATGTGCGAACGCATCGGCGCCGATCCTTATCTGGCGGGCAATGTGGGCAGCGGCACCGTTCAGGAATTATCGCAATGGGTACAATATGTAAATTTTGACGGAGACAGCCCGATGTCCGATCTGGCGCAAAGCCAATGGCCGGGAAAAACCATGGCACGTAAATATTTTGGTGTGGGCAATGAAGCCTGGGGTTGCGGCGGAAATATGACGGCAGAATATTATGCAAATATTTATCGGCAGTATGCCACTTTCATGACCGGAGATACAGTGGACTGTTCCGGATTGCATCCGGCGCCAATGCGGACGATTATCACTGGACGGAAGTGATGATGCGCGATATTCCGCACAATATGCTGGAGGGTGTGGCGCTGCATTATTATTCCGTTATCGACTGGAATGCAAAAGGGCCGGCAGTTAATTTTACGCCAGCAACAATATTTTGCCACCATGAAGGATGCGCTGCGGATGGAAGAGCTGGTAACCAAACATTCAGCCATCATGGATAAATATGACCCTGAAAAAAAGAATTGCGCTGGTGGTGGATGAATGGGGCGGATGGTATGATGTGGAACCAGGCACCAATCCCGGGTTTCTTATATCAGCAAAATACCATGCGGGATGCGATGATTGCAGGGGTTACACTGAATATTTTTAATAATCATGCAGACCGGGTACGCATGGCCAACCTTGCCCAGATGGTGAATGTATTGCAGGCTGTTATTCTGACCAACAAAGAAAAAATTATCCTTACGCCGACCTATCATGTGATGGAAATGTACAATGTGCATCAGGATGCCGAAACTGATTCCGGTTACGCTTGCGAATAATGTAAACTTTGTACTGGGTAATGAATCGCTGCCGGCTATTTCCGCATCCGCTTCAAAAGATAAAAACGGCATGTGCATATTTCGCTGGTGAATATCGATCCGGATAAATCCAATACGGTAACGGTGAAATTCGACGGAGCGGCTTATAAAAAAGTCAGCGGAAGGATTTTATCTTCCCCAAATATTCAGGACCACAATAGTTTTGATGATCCTGAAAAAATAAAACCGGTTTCTTTCAATGGGGCGGAATTAAAGGGAGATGTGTTGCAGGTGAAGTTGCCTCCTGCATCCGTGGTGGTGCTCACATTAAAATGACGGGATTTTAAAAGCATTATTAATCCGGATCGTATTTGCAAAACGGCGAACTTTGTATGGTCTTTGAAATTCATTGAAAATGAAATACGCACTATTGCTGTTTTGGATGCTTACGGGAACAGGGATCCTTTCGATATCTGCACAGTCGCGGAAGATATTATTAAAGAATGTAACGCTCATCGACGGTACTGGTTCAGACGCCAGACAACATGCGAATCTGCTGCTGGAAGGGGATCATATTGCTGATATATCCATGGGCAATCCAAAACTTTCTGCGGATGTTCAGGTAAAGGATTATAGTGGTAAAACCATCATGCCGGCTCTGATATGTGCACATGCGCATGTGGGGGTGCTGAAAGGAACCAAAATCGGTGCAGAGAACTATACCCGGGAAAATTTACTCAGACAGTTAAAAAGATATGAACAATACGGGGTCGGCGCTTTGCTTTGCATGGGTACGGACCGGCCGCTGATCTTTCATGGGTTCCGCGATTCATCGGAGGCCGGGCAACTTCCGGGCGCCAGGCTTTATTCCGCCGGTTATGGATTTGCAGCGCCGGCTTCACCGCCGGGGGGATCATGGACCGATCAGTTATTCCGTCCGGCTACGGCAGAACAGGTGCCTGCTGAAATGGATTCCCTGGCCAGACTGCATCCCAGTGTTGTAAAAATGTGGGTGGATGATTTTGGCGGAAGCGCCCAAAAGATGAAACCCGAAATTTATCAGGCCATTATCCGGGAAGCGCATAAGCATGGTATCAAGGTTGCGGCGCATCTGTATTACCTGGAAGACGCTCATAAACTGGTGGATGCCGGCCTGGATATCATCGCACACAGTATCACGGGATAAAGTGGTTGACGATGAACTGTTGAAAGAGATGAAAGAAAAGGGAGTGGCTTATATTCCTACGCTCACGCGGGATGAATCAACCTATATCTATGCGGAAAACCCCGGATGGATGAGCAGTGCATTTTTCAAAGCTTCCCTGGAGCCCGGCGTATATGAAATGATCAGCAGCAAGACCTACCGGGATAAAATAAGGAATTCTCCGGATTATCTTCAGAATAAACACGCGGTGGAAATTGCCATGAAAAATCTGAAGAAAATGTCAGATGCCGGTATCCTGGTAGCGATGGGTACCGATTCAGGCGCGGAGCCCTCCCGCGCGCAGGGATTTTGTGAACAATGGGAACTGGAGTCAATGGTACATGCCGGGCTGACGCCACTGCAGGCCATTGAGGCAGGCACAAAAAATGCAGCCATCGGATTAAAAATAAATGATCGTTATGGAACACTGGAACCGGGAAAGAAAGCGGATTTTATTGTATTGAATGAAAATCCTGAAAAGAATATTTTGAATACAAGAAAGATCCTTGGCGGTCTGGAAGGATGGGAAGGAAGTAAGCCAGGGTCCCTTATCCGGGAGTAATGCACCCGTTTGATATTAGCAATATTTTAACACCTTGAAAACTGAGAGCGGAAATGAAAGTATTTATAACCAGAATTATTCCGGAAGCCGGATTGCAATTGCTCAGGGATGCCGGGATCGAAATTACACAATGGACGGAAAAAAGAGATTTAACACCGCAGGAATTAATTGATATTGCAAAAACGCGGATGCATTGCTGAGTGCAGGCGGGAACAAAATTGACAAAACTTTTTTAACAGCCTGCTGCTCATTTGAAAGTGATCAGTCTGCATTCTGTGGGTTATGACCGGGTGGATGTTGCTGCCGCAACCGCACTAAAGATCCCGATTGGAAATACCCCCGGCGTATTGAGTGATGCAACGGCTGATATTGCTTTCTTACTGATCCTGGCCACTTCCAGGAAAGCCTTTTATATGCATCAGAACCATTCCAGCGGGGAGAATGGGATTTTTTTGAACCCACGGCCAATCTGGGCATCGAGATCAGGGGGAAAACCCTGGGCATATTCGGATTGGGTAAAATTGGTTTTGAACTGGCCAGATGCTGCGCGGCGGCTTTTCAGATGAAAATCATTTATCATAACCGCAGTCGGAATGAAGCAGCTGAAAAAGAATTAAATGCGGAATGGGTTTCTTTTGATGAGCTTTCTGCAGCAGAGTGATATATTAAGTGTAAACACCGCACTGACACCTGAAACAAAAGGGAAATTCAACAGGGAAGTTTTTGCGAGAATGAAACCTTCATCCATTTTTATCAATACGGCCCGGGGCTCCATTCACAACGAACCCGATCTGATCGAAGCGCTTCAGAAACAAAGTGATCTGGGGCGCCGGGTTGGATGTAACCGATCCGGAACCCATGCATCCGGACAATCCCCTGCTCCAAATGCCGAATGTAGCGGTACTGCCGCATATCGGCTCCGCCACGGTAGAAACCCGGAATGCCATGGCGGTTATTGCCGCGAAGAATATGATTGCGGGTTTGAAGGGGGAGAGGTTGGGGTGTGTGGTGAATGCGGAAGTTTATAGTTGACGGTTGACAGTTGACGGTTGACGGACTTTATGTGAATCAAAAAGACTAAATACTATTCTGCTGCAACACTGGAGTCCGTCAACCGTCATCCGTCAACTGTCAACTCATCCTGCTTTCGCCTTCTTCGAAAGATTAAAATTCCTCGAAATATTAAAGCCAAAATAAATATCTCCCTTACTCCAACGGCCCGTGGTTTGGCCGATATACTGTGTTTCGATCATGCTCTGGGAATTGCTGAAGACGAGCTGAAATACGTGGCCGCCTGTTTCAATATCCCAACCGAGGGAAAAGGAATTGTGTACATCAGTTGATACGAGCTGGTTGGGCAAGAGATAATTGTATTCGGCGTTGATGCTCATGCGCTTTGTGATTTTCATTCTGGCTCCTCCGCCAAGGGCAAATACATCATTTTTGTCTTCTGCGGTGGGCACGAGATTGTAATGGAGCCAGGTGGGCGCGAGTTGTAAGGAGAGATGGCTGCTGATCTTACGGGCAACCAATAATTGCGCGGTATAGGCCGTACGGTAGTTGGCATTCAGATAATCCTTATCCGCATAATGCTGCGTGTAGTTGCTGATGCCGCCGAATAAACTCAGGGAAACCGGAACGGCATGTACCCCCTCCGTTTGGCGAAGCAGTTTATATTTAATGTTTCCGTCGAAAGTTTTCTGGACGGAACTCCTGCCAATACCGATGGCGAGGCGGTCCGTAAGGCCATATTCCAGGCCCAGACGCAGCGAGGCATTGTCCAGACCGAAAAAATTATAACTACCGCTGTTGAGCTGACCAAAACGGTGCTGGATCACAAAATTCAACGCACCCGCGGCCGGCGATTCAATGGTTTGCATGTTGATGACATGCGTGGCTTTGAAAGTGCCGGTAACAATCGTTGAGCCGGAGGCGGATGACAGGGAATCGTTGAGCATCCGCATCAGGGAGTCCGTTTGCGCGCGCAGTGAATATTGAGCGAAAAACAGGAAGGCGATACAGGCAATTTTTTTTATTGGCATATGCGTTTATTTTAAGGTGGACCAGGTTACACGGATTTTTACATTCATTTCTTTGGCGATTTTATCTCTCACGAGGGAGGGGATTCTCATGTTAAAATCCTCAGGCTTTAATTTGAAAGAACTGTTTCCCAGCATGCTGCCGGATTTTATCTCCAGCGTGGCAGGCTCCTCAATGGATTTGGTTACACCGTGTAGTGTAAGATTCCCGCTCACCACGATGGGATATATGCCTTCTTTATCGATGGGACGGCTGCAGGTATACGTTCCGTTGAATTCGGTCTTGGGATATTTGTCGCTTTCAGCATAATTCTCATTGAAATGTTCCTGCATAAGTTCTTTTCTGAAAATAAATCCCTTTATCAGCAGGGCAAAAGCGATTTGATGTTTGGCCGTATCAATCACGGCAAACGCCTGATTATTTTCTGCGATGATGTCTTCCAATGGAGTTTTGGAATAAAAGCCGACAAACCCGTTGCGGGATAAATACTTTTGAGCATGACTTTGAAAGCAAAGCATCATAAAGATCTGCGAACAAACAATTAATTTCCATGGTCTCATAACTGAATAATAGAAGTGAATAAAGGGGATCGGTCAATTATTTTGGGCGCCCCGTTTGATCCAGTCCAGGATGGTATTGATTTCGCAGTCGGGCAGTTTGGGTAAACCGTAGGGCATTCCAATATATCCTGCTGCGTGTGTGATGTTGCCTGCCAGGTATCCATTGTCAGCATATTTTTTCAGGCCGTCATAGCTATCCAGTGAAATTCCCCCGCTGCCGGCCGTATTACCATTACCGTGACAACTATAACAGTTTGCCTGCAGAATAGGAAGTACGTCAGTTGTGTATTTCATATTGACGGTATCGCAGGCGCTGCCGCCGTTGTTATTGAGCTTATCCTCGCTAGACTTGGAACAGGAGATCACCAGAAACAAGGAGCAGGCAATGACGAACAAGATGATGGGAATGCGGAATTTCATAATGGTATTTTTATATCTGGGAAAATTTTATAATCATACTTAATCGGCCAGTGCACAATCAACCAGGTTCACATCCATTAAGAACCCGGTGCAGCGCCCCTTTACGGTAAGGGTATCTCCTTTTTTCAGGGTTTTTAGCATCTGCTCATCCGCATTTGAAAAACTGCAGTTCACGCCACCCATTGGGGAAGCGTCTATCTGGATATTGGTGTTTCCGGAACCCGCTTGTATAACTGAAATCATGCCTTTTACTTCGATCACTTTCCCCAGGTATTTTTTGTTGGCTGCTGATTCGTCTTTTTGAAAACTGTTGAAAAGATCGGCCGCAGTCAGAGTATAATCGATTTTTTGATCCGTTATGCCGGCATGGGGTTTATTGTATTTATAAAAGCCCCATCCGATGATCAGCAGTAACAGAACCCCCGCGATAATAAAATAGTTTTTCTTCATCTGTTTTTATTTGGCCTGTACCGGTCAATTCATTAATAAAAGGCATGGCATTCCCTCTTCCGGTTTTGCCGGAATTTTTCAGTCCTTTCGCTACTGGTTTATCGAAAGGGAATTGTAATGCCCAGGTGAAGTCCGGCGCTGGAAATGGGCATGCTGCCGATTCCCACTCCCTTCAGCGGAATATTCAGATAAGGTTCAACCCGGATTCTCCCGATTTTCCCAAGCTTATATTCGTATCCTGCACTCAACTGCAGGATGGAAAATAAATTATTTGATGAATTATTGTACGAGACTTTTCTGGACCATCCCGGATAATCATTTGTGGTATAATCATAATTCTCTTTCTTCATGATATAGGAATTCAAGCCGGCAGTTGAGAAGAAACGGCCTTTTCTGCCGAAGCCAAAATCGTAGCGAAAACTTACCGGGATCTCAAACATGCCACAGTTCCCATTAAGGTCTTTGATCTTTACGGAACTGGGTATGCCCGTCTTGCTTTTATTAAAATATTCCCCGTCACTATAATATTCTTTTTTATCCCAGTATACGCCGGATTCCAGTGAAATATGCTGATTAAAACGATAGCCGATCAGTAAGCCGAAACTATAGCCCATGCTTTTTACGGACTGGAATTTAACCGTGCTGAAATCGGGACCGGCCAGCGCGCTGAGATAGATTCCTCTTTCTTTTTGCTTTGAAATCCTTTCTGGTTTTTTGTTCTTTTGATTCTGAGCAGAAAGCCTGACGGAATCCTTTGCACTGTCGGTTTGCGCGGGTTTATCGGGCTGGTCCGGAAGAACCGGCGCCCCGGAGCCCGATGGTACGGATGCCGGTTGAGCGGTTTTATTTCCGGTTGCGGAAGGCGTCGTTGAATGATCATCCTGTCCGGTTCCGGAATGATTTGCAGAACCGTTGTCAGGGCTGATTCCCGGATCCGTTGCAGATGATTCGGTATTTGCATCGGAGGCCTGCGACGACCTGTCAACCTGATTGTTTGCAAGCGTATTGTCTGATGTATGATGAAGGGCGGATTTATTTTTACGATCATTCAAGCGTGCATTTCCTGCAGAATAGTCCTGTGCGGCAGGCAGGGCAGCATGAGTGGAAGCTCTATTTTTCGTTTCCGGAAGATGGGTTGAAGCGGGATCGACCTGCTTTTGCTGACTGATTACTCGTTTTAGTCGGCTGATTACTCGCAGTCCGGGAATCTGCCGCTTCATTCGGAGCGGGGATTTTTGCCTGATCCGTATTGCCCTTTAAATCATCCTTATCCCCGGCGGAGAAATATTTTATACTGAAAAGGCCGAGGGGGAGGAGAAGCAGTAGCCAGAAAAAACGCCGGTTCTTATTATTCCTCTTTTTGGGAATCTCATTACCATCAACCGGGTTCTGATCCCCAGCCGCCGGTTGCAGGCGTCCGAGAACAGCATCCCAGTCTGAATCTGAAGTCTTCAGGGGATAATGTTCACCAGCCTTACGAAACAGATCATCCATTTCGTCATTTAAATATTCCATGTTTTAAGCTCCTCCTTTGCTTTAATCAGCTTTTGTAAGAATACCCTTGCCCTGGATAAATTGGATTTTGACGTACCAATGCGTAATACCCAGCGCATCGGCGATCTCAAAATGGCTGCATCCGTCAATTACGAACATATTGAACACGATCCGGTATGTCGGCGGCAGACTTTTTATATAAGTGACCAGCTCCTTATATAGCAACAACTGATCCGCACGCTGACTCTTATCTGCTTCTTCCCAAACATGTTCCGGGATGCCGCCGATTTCAGGTGTCATATTATTCTTGCGTAATTCATCTATCGACGTATTGATCACTATGCGCCGTATCCATCCCATCAGCATTCTTTCGAGAATTTCATCATCCTCGTTCCTGAACTTATCAAAATGCCGGAAGAGTTTAACAAAGGCGTCATTCACCACATTCACAGCAATATCATAACGGTATACATATCGGAAGCTGATTTTCAGGGCATAGCCATAGAACCGCTCATACAGTATCTTCTGATACCTGGGCTCCTGCCTTTTGCAACCTTCAATAAGTTGTTTAAGATTCTCCAATGTGATTATATACAATTACTGAGTTATTTCATATTGCTTTACTTTTCTCTGCGGTTTATTCAGGTTCGGTTTTATGGTTCAATACGGATACGGGTTATTCATCGTTATTGCGGCGCTGCAACGCTGTACTGATTTACGACCGGCCAGATACCCGGGGTAGGAACGCTCACGCCCTTCGTGCTGCCCCGCTTGCCGGCATCCTCACCAAAATAATAAATAGGCCAGCCTTTAAATACCAGCTGCGTTTTCCCGAAAACATCGATCGTTGCCAGCAACGAATGGTCGATAGTGGAAGGCGCAACCAGCGGAGCCTTTACCTGATAGATCGGCCAGATGGCATCATTGCTGAAATCAGCCGCGGTGTAATTGTTTTTATTCGCCTTGTCGATGGTAAATGAATACAGGGTTACACCATGATCGTCTGTCAGATATTGCGTTACACCGGTTCCGGGATGATAAGTACTATCGTAAGATACTGCATCCTTTCCAACCAGTTGGGTGTTAGCCAGCATGACGGTATAGTCCGGTTTGGCGACAAACCAGATATTCTCAATCCCCTCTCCTTTTACGTCACCTGCCTTGCTGTCGTTTTGAAAATAATATAAGGGCCAGCCTTTATAAGTGGTTTGTTTTGACCCGTCGGAACGGGTAATGCTGCTGAAGTCTTTTACGTCCAGTCCGGTGCCTGTAATAACAGACGAGGTATAGAAAACAGGCCAGGTGGTCAGGCAGCCCCCGGTGCAGGCGGAATTCCCATTGGCATCCAGCGAAAAGAAATACAGCGTGTTCCCGGCGCTATCTGTAATCACGGCGCCAAGGCTGGCATTCGTGGTCAGTTTTGCGTTAATTACCGGAGTTGAGGGAGGCGGTTGGGTTGAATAAGCGCTTTTTTTACAGGAGGGCATACCCCCACCCAGCAGCACGGCGCCTACGATGAACCTGATCAGGCTTTTATTAAGCATTATAATTTTATTTAATATCAATGTAATTTAATAGTTAGCGCGCTTAGAAATGTATACGTTAAGCGGGATGATGGGTTGCGTAAGGAAGACCGATGCTATTTTAAAAACGGGGATAATTTACTAAGTTTGGGAAACCCTGAAACGCAGACTGTGCACAAAATCCATTTCCTGGCTTTATTATTATGCCTCTTCCTATCCGCTTCTGCCCGCAATAATATTCAGATTCAGGCTGCTCCTTCCTGGTTACAGACGGTAAATGATGACCTGAATAAAAAGCCTGCTTCCGCCAGGATCAGCAATGGTTATTATTATGAACTAATAGACAGGCAGATAAACCTGGTAAACCAGACTAAATATTTTCATTTTGTCCGCCAGATCGTAAATGAATCCGGGGTGCAGGACGCTTCGGAGGTTTCTGTTTATTTCTCTCCCCAGTTTCAACGGGTAATTTTTCATACAGTTTGCATTATACGTAATGGCAAAGTAATTAACCGGCTCAATGCAAACGATATAAAAGTAGTTCAGGAGGAAACCGAAGCATCGGACTATCAATATACAGGAATCAAAAGGGCTTATATTACGCTGAGAGATGTGCGGAAAGCTGACCGTGTGGAATATGCTTATTCGGTGGTGGGCTTCAATCCGGTTTTTTCAGGACGTTATTCTGAAGAATTTTTTTTTAACAGTCAGACGGCTGTTACGAATTATTATCTTACGCTGCTTGCCGAGCCTTCCAGAATCCTTTATATAAAAACATACAATAAAGCGCCCATGCCATTGCAGCAGCCGGCGGGTCCTTATAAAATATATCAGTGGAATAATCCTGAGATAGCTGTCGGTCAGACTGAATCTAACAGCCCTTCCTGGTTTACTGCCGATCCGTACGTGTCCATCACGGAATATGAAAGCTGGGAAAGGGTGGCAGCATGGGGGCTGGATATTTTTAACCATTATCAGTACAGCATTTCAGCATCACTCGAAAGAAAGATTGCGGAATGGCATCGGAATTCTTCAGGGGATCCGGATAAGTTCGCCAATCTGGCTTTGCGTTTTGTGCAGGATCAGGTTAGGTATATGGGCCTGGAAATTGGTGTGTATACGCACCAGCCCCATGCACCGTCCGAGGTTTTTGATCGCCGGTTCGGAGATTGCAAAGACAAGGCGTTACTGTTGGCAACCATTCTGCGGCATGAACACATCGAAGCGTATGTGGCGCTGGTCAATACACTGGAAAAAGAAAAACTTGCTCAGGACCCGCCTGCGGCTACCAGTTTTGATCACGCCATTGTAGCATTGAAACGATCATCCGGATTTGTATTTGTAGACCCAACCATTTCCATGCAACGCGGGGAACTGATCAATTCATTTATTCCTGCTTATGGGTATGCCCTGGTACTCCGGCCGGGAGAAACGAATTTACAACCGGTCGATCCGGGATTTCTGTATAATATTTCTGTTTCAGAATCTGCGATTGCAGAGGATGCAGACAGTTCGCTGTTTTTGGTCAGAACGGTCTATTCGGGCGGGGCCGCCGATGATATGCGCGGTTATTTCGCGTCGAACAGTCAGCAGGAAATTGAAGACAATTACACTAAATATTATGCAGGCATTTTTGAAGGGATCGCGATCATGAAACCGGTTGAAGTTACGGACGACAGCCTGAAAAATGAATTGTCGGTAGAAGAGACTTATGGGATTCCCGGCATCTGGCATAAACAGGATGACGGGAAGAAGCAGTTAAATGTATTTGCGAAAACCCTGGGTTCCCGGATTCCTGACCCCGGCTCCGGGAACACTTCGCCGGTTGCCCTTTCATACCCCTTCAGCATCCAGTACGATTTGCAGCTGAAAATGCCCATCGAATTTCCGAAATCAATCAAAAGCTTTCATGTAAAAAATGATTGTTATCAGTTTGACTTTAGCCCGGAAGAAAAAGGGAAGCTGCTTACTTATCATTATAAATTCAAAACTTTCAGGGATTATATTCCTTCGGAAAATATCGTTCAGTATAAAAAAGATTATAAAGAGATCGATAAATGTTTGAGCCTGAGTTTTTCCCGGAATGATATATCTGCTGCAGGAGCTTCTGCACCAGACACTCAAAAACAAGGGGAATTTAATTGGGTTCTGGTTTGGGTTGCTTTCTTTTTCGGCGTTGCTTTTACGTCCCTGTGCCGGTATTTAAACCGCAAAACCATTTTGCAGGAATATGACGGGGAAACGGGATGGCCGCTGGGCGGTTGGACCCTTTTCCTGGGAATAACCATTGGAATCAGAATTGTGCTTCAGATTTATGTTTCCTGGCAACAGCATTATTTTCAGCAAGACACCTGGGCGGGTCTGGGTAACCTGGGGGGCGCCAGACTGAAGGGAATGCTTGTTTTCGAGCTTTTTATGGCTTTATTTTCTTTGGGGGGCTCCATTGCGCTGCTTTATTGGTTTCTGAACAAAAGGGATATTTTTCCAAAAATGTTTGTTTATTATTTTTCCGGCGTTTTCGCGCTGCAGCTTGTCCAGCTTATTTTATATTACTTGATTGCCGCACCCGTTGGAGACCTGAAACAACAATTAGCGACCGGCTTATTCCGATCCCTCATATACGGAATGATTTGGATAACTTATATACTGAAGTCGGAAAGGGTGAGAAATACTTTTGTATACCCGCCCGGTCAATTATAATAATGCATCTTCCATGTATTTTCTTCCGTATTTCCCCCATTCTTTGAGTCCGTCATTCAGTGTTTTCCGGAAAACCGCTTTTGTACATTTCTTGCCTTTGGCGGGTGGCTGCATCTCGCTCTTTGTAACGGGAACAACTTCTACTTTGCTGGCGAACCAGGCCAAGTGCTGGTGGGGCATACTCACGCCCAGTATCATTCCGGGCAATCCCGCAAAGGATTCCGGCCCTCCGGGCGTAATGATTTCATCCGTATAAAAAGCGACTACATAAATTGAATCCATGATCAAGGCATTGGCCCGGTGACAATTAAATCCGGCAATTACCCGGGTCTCGTCGGTCAGTTTCCATTGAATCCTGCGCATGCTATCTGCGATCAGGAAGGATTCCCCGAAAATTTCCTTCTGGCTGATGGAATTGCCGGTGGTATAATCCGCGCTGATGATATTATTCTCCGCCACATCCTGCGACCAAAGCTTGTTGTTGTCCGGATTCTCCCTGCCGGGCTTATATTTCCACCGGTTATGGGAGAAGTAAAGGTCGAAATAGGTGTTCTTGAATTTCGGCATGGTTTTTTTCTCCAGTTCCCCCCAGGATTCATCGTCCGTATTGATCCGGGCATACAGGTTAACGGTGCGGGTAAATTCGATTTTCCCTTCAGAAATAAAGACCGCATGCTGCGCCCGTGTTTCGAAACAGGCCAGCATCAGGAAGGAGATAAAATAAAATATCTTTCGCATATTAAGGATTTGGCTGAACCCCTCCGGCTTTTGTAAAATTCCAGATGATGGAGAACATGAAATATCTTCTGATGGTTGTATAGGTGTTCTGGGAAATATAATTGCTGTTGACATTCCGCTCAAAGCCGATATGCTGATCCAGGATGTCATTGGCCTGAATTTTTATCAGCAGGGATTCCTGTTTAAAGAATTTTTTGCCAATCCAGGCATTCCAGTAAGTGGTATTCAGATTATTGTCAAAGGCAGATGTTTTCTGCCGGATATTGAATTCACAGTCCGTATGTACCTGGAATTTCAGCGGGAAAAAGAAATCGACGTCCGGGTGCAGGCTGTAGGTCCAGTAGTGAATGTTGACTGACTGCTGGATGGAAGAATTACTGGTTGTATAATTCGCTGATGAAGATAAACTGAGATCATATTTCTTTTGCTTCGATTTGCTGATCCGGAAATCAAAACCAATGTTCTTCTGATTGGTTTCATTTGCTGCATCATTGACGATATTTTTGTACCGGTTGGCGCCGAAATTGGTACCCAGGCCAATGTTGATCTCCGGTTTTTTTATTTTGAGATCATAGTTGATATTGCCGTTCAGCGAATAATTTCCGTTTACATTAACGGATTGATAAACCCTTCTTCCCAGGCTGTCCACAAAATCCTTTGAACTGATCGCATTGGAAGTGGCATTGCCGTAAAGATTAACAAAAAAGCCGGTCTGGCTAAGTGGTTTATAATTAAAGAAATTCATTCCGAAGCTGTTATTGAAAGAAGGCTTCAGGTCCGGATTGCCGACATATATATTCAGGGGGTCCTGATTATTGGCCAGGGGTTGCAGTTGTTCGATGCCCGGCTGACGCGTGCTCCCGTAATACCTGAACGACAGTATTTTTTCCTGTGTGAATTTATAGGTGATCCGGCTTTGTGGATACCAGTTAATGAAATGCCGGTTAAAGGTTATTCCATTGTCCAGGTTCTGCTGATTGAATCCGGTGAACCCGATATCCGACCCGATATTAAACTGCAGCTTGCGGGCCTGTAAATTATAAAGCAATCCGGCCTTTTGGGTGAACAGGGAAAAGTGATAGTCGTTGCTGTAAACACTGTCCCTCATTTCATATTTACCAAGTGGGGATTTATTAAAGGAGCTCCGGTATGAATTGTTATTACCACCTGAAACGCCATAGTTCACGGCAAGCGTTGAAATCCGGGAGAGGGGTTCGGTATAAGCCAGTTTGGTATCCAGCGTAAGGGTTTTATTCTCAAAAGTTTTATACTGATCGATCAGCTGTTCAGGGTTCAGGCTGTCTTTGCCAAAAAATTTTGTATCGGAATTCAGGTAGCCTTCGCTGGTGCTTTTTTGATAATGCTCCCGGAAATTAAAGGAGAGCGTTCTCCCTTTTTTGTGAAATCTCTTTCGCCAGATCAGGTTGCTGTTTAAATTTTCCACGTCCCCGGTTGTGCTGGTTACGCGTTTATTACGATTCACCATACTACTGTCTTCCGCCAGGTATTCACTATAGAAATCGCTTTCAGTGGTTTTATGGTCTTTGTTGGCATCCATATCGATTTTGATGGAAGAACTGGAATCCAGGTTGAACTCGTAAATGCCGGTGGCTTTATTGCGGAGAATATGGTTGTGGAAATTTTCGGTTTGATTGTTAAAATAAGAAGTATCGGGCAGGAGGTACTGGGAGCGATTTGCCTTTTCTCCGGTCATATCGAGATCCAGGATCTTATAATTCAGATTAAGAGATTGTTTGTCCTGGTTCCATTTATTGTTAAAATGCAGACCTCCCGTTTTTACAACGGGTAATCCCTGGCCATTGTACTGTCCGTTCCAGGAATCCAGGTCGTCACCATTGCCCGAAATAGTAAAATAGCCGTTGGTCTCATCATAATCGGCACCACTGGCAAAACTCTGTCCGTAACTGTTATTGTCGCGCCAGTTCAGTCCGATCGTTCCGATATTCGACAGTATGCCGTACCCGGAAAATTTTAATTTCTTTTTAAAAAGATTGAACATAAACTGATTGTGGTAGAAGCCGTTGTTACCGCCGCCTGCTTCGAGTTTCCCGAAATACCCTTTCTTTTTATCCTCTTTGAGCTGAAGATTGATGGTCTTGTTTTTCTCGCCGTCATCAATGCCGGTGAAAGCGGCCTGATCGCTTTTTTTGTCGAACACCTGCACTTTGTCAATCATGTCGGCACGAAGATTCTGGGTGACCAGGGTCGGATCATCCCCGAAGAATTCTTCTCCGTCCACCAATACCTTTTTCACGGTTTCCCCCTGCGCCGTAATTTGTCCGTTTTTATCTACCTGGATTCCGGGCAAACGTTTCAGTAATTCTTCTACCGTTGCGCCCTGCTGCAGTTTGAAACTGTCGGCCTTAAATTCGAGGGTATCCCCCTTCATACGGATGGCTGCCATATTTCCATGAACCACCACTTCCTCCAGCAGCTTGCTTTTCAGGGTCAGGGGTATCATGCCCAGATTGTTCTCTGCAGAATCCCTGAGCTCAAATTCCGTTACATAATCAGCATAGCCCGGGTAGGAGATTTTTAAGATTACTTTGCCGGGGGGTAAATGGGAAAATGAAAATGAACCCTTTTCATCTGCCCTGGTAAAGGAGACCAGGAAAGAATCCTTTTGCTGGAGAATCATGACGCTGCTCTGGGGAAGTGAGACGTGTTCCGAGGTATCTGAAACAGACCCTTTTATAATGGCCTGCTGTGAGAATAATGGCTGACTGAACAGAAATAAAGCGGTAATGATAAGGGTTATTCTCATGCAAAGACAGATAGGGGTCGAAATGTTGGCATATTAAAAATAAGACTTCATTCCCCGGCATCAGGATATCAGATGTTAGAATACTGTGAAATATATTTCCTAAGTGTATCCCTGTAGCGGACCGGGAACCGGCCGCCATTTCTTCAATGACTTCCCTTCCGGCCGAAATGGTAATCAACAACGATCCCATTGATCAGCATTTTTTGTCCGTCGAAGGTCTGTTTCCCTCCCGAAGGAACGCATACAATAACAGCAGCCTGTTGGGGAAGTAATTTTATTTTGCCGGAGGATCTTAATTTTCTTCCGATAAATTTGCCGGTCACCGTATTATAGAGATCCGTTTTTTCACCACGGGGCAGGTTGATAGTTATTGTTTTTTCTTCCCGGAACGGATTGTAATAAAGGAAAGACGGGTATGCTTTATCCCGGTAAAAATCGGTGGCCAGCAAATTTAATTGCAGGATGCCGGGAGTGGCGGTAGTGCGGATAATTCCACCGAAAATACCCACATGTGCGCTTCCGTACACGCTGAATTGGGTAACATCCGGGTTTTTGCCCGCCACCCATAAGGGGCCGTCGCCCTGAGCAACGGGCGCCTGAAGGCCTTCATGTTCTTTATAGGATGAAGTATGGATGATCCCTTCATAACCGATTACCCCTTTGGTAACAGATGCCAGTTCGGGAATGGTCTGATGATCCTTTGGCATGTATTGCGGATAAAAAAGTTTTGCCGCATTCGCCGCATTCAGCATCCATTTCCCGATAGCTCCGGCATAGAACTGGTTATACCTTACCATCGGAATCAGCGGAATAGCGGCATCGTAGGTATTCATTAAAAATCCGTATCCGCCATGGTCCACCGTACTGCCAACAATTCCGGAAATATCCATTCCGTTCCAGTTACCGGTCAGAACGCCCCATCCTTCACGACAGACAGCCGTTCCGTCGAATGACCATTGCAGCATTTTATCCAGGTCGTATTTTGTTCCCAGTTCTGCATTCATTTTTGCGGCCATATAGGCGCCAAAGGGCATTAATACCTCATAGGTTGGATTTACTTCATTGGATTGCAGCGCACCCAATGCGCTGAGTGCTCCGTTGAGATACCGGCGGTCTCCGAATTTCTTATACGCAGCATATAAGACAAAAGCGTGCCCGGCGGCAACATCCGGCTGGGCGCAGATATTGTTTTTCATGGGCTGCATTTTCCCATAATCGAAAAAGGAATAGTGATAGTCGCCACTTAAAATAGAATCAGCGAGGTAGAATTTCTCTGCAATCTGATGAGCAATTGTATCAAAACCCGGTTCATCCGGATATAAATCGCAGATGGCATAAAATAATACATTTGGATAAACATCGTACCACCAGTCGCGCCCATACCCTCCGCCGAGAAGGGCGACTTCCGGACAGGTATTGTTCATCATAATATCCCACCCGGTTTCTCTGTTGAAATAATTTTTCAGCATGCCTACATAATCCAGTCCTTTTCTTTTATCAATTCCCACCAGCGTGGCGCCCAATACCGAACCCATGTTGGCCAGGGCTTCATGGAACATGCCCTTGTTGTTCTCCGGCCCCTGGCGCACATCACCGATAGCCGTATATAAGCCTGCCACCGGCTGGTTAAAATTCTTGTTGCTGCTGTCCATCCAAACCAGCGGCCAGTATTTGCCGGTCGCTTTGAAATCAAATACAGTTTTATCGAATTTTAATGCCAGCTGATGAAAGTCGATAATTTGAAAGGGCTGCGGAAAATCTGCCATTTCATCCACCCTGGATAAATGCTTCTGGCTGGCCTGGGAGAAGGCGATTGAACAAAGGACAAACATGAACAGACAGCAACAGGTGATGCGGAAAATAGATTTCATCCGATTTTTTTAATTGTTGTGCGCAGATCAGCAGTTCATCCGGAAGGATGAACGCGTTGCGTTTGTTTTCATTGTATTCAAACTTCGCCCAAGATAACCTTTTCGGCGATTTCAGCGGCTTCCACGGGTTTGTTTTGTCCCGTCAGCGCGGCCCCCTGTTTAATGATTCTTTTGGCCACGGCAATAGAGTATAACTGAAGGGCGGCAATGATAATGATAGCGTATCGCAAAGCGATTTCTGTGGAAATAGCATAAGCGAGTACCAGAAAAGTGCCTGCGCCAAGAAACCTGCCGACATATAATCCCGCTTCGTGGTTTAGAATATAAGCAAACTCGCCCCTGTTTTCGATTTTTGAAACGATGTCTATTACCCTGAACTGGATCGGGAAATAAGCCAGATCCAGCAGGGGTTTGGCCACCAGCAGAAAAAGCATAAACAGAATAACGCCAAGGGCATTGAATAAAATACCGTTCAGGACGGCGGCTATCGCAAAAAGGATCAGTCCGGCTGCGAATATTTTAATCCTGTCCGATGGCTTGGAGATCCTTCCAACCAGGTACATCAATATGGCGGCGATGATGGCGCCAATGGACTGAGCCGTACCCAGCGCGCCTTCCTTACCGAGCAACAGCATAATCAGCATTGCAGGCGCCGTAACCAGGAAGCCCTGGGCCAGTCCCTTCAGCAACGCAAGGAAAAGCAACCGGTACCAAAGCGGATGAAATTTAAAAAAGATGTATTTCTTCTGTGCCGGATTTCCAAACGTCCCTTTAAAACAAACCACGGAAGCTCCGATGGTGATCAGAAAAACCAATCCGGTGATGATCTTATACTGGCGGTGTACTTTTGAATCCACTCCGTTAGATTCCAGGAACCAGCCGATGGCGACCGGCACAACCACCGCGATAATGGTATAAAAAAAGGTTTCGAGCCCGTAATAATAATTCCGGTTTTCGTCGTTGGTAATAGAAAGTGCAAGATAATCCCGGTTGGCCCAGTAAAATCCGAATGACATGCCCATGGTGATGCCGGCGAAACCAATTCCGGTGAGATCAAGCGTATGTAGGGACATCATAATCATCATGGATATGCCACTCAGCATCATGCCGGCAGAGTATAATTTCTTGATATTGAAATGCTTTAACAAGAACCCGTTCAACAGAAAAGTGAGGGGAATGCCTGTATAAATGGTTAGCTGGTAAATCACCACTTTTACCGGATCGTTGGAACTGCGCATCACATAGGCGGCAACAAAAATATCAATCACCGGCAACACGATGGCATAGACCATATTGGTCAGCACCAGTATCCGGAAATTATGCGGCTGGTTATTGAAATGATTAATTTCGAGTTTAAGTCTTTTAATCATGATCAGGTTTTAAGAGTGAACATATTTCTTTTATTGAAAACCGTGCGCCACATACAAATTCATCCGATGCGCCGTAATAAAGGGTCAATGTATCTCCGTCCGGTTCAACGATATGTCCGTTAGTGAAGACGACATTTCCAAAAAATCCACTGAGTTCATAGTCAGCGGAAGGAATCATGATGGGATCTTCCGTGCGGGCGAGCACTTTGGAGGGATCGTCCGGATCAAGCAGGAAAGCGCCGAGGCAATATTGATGTTGCTGATTGGCGCCATGATAAATTTCCAGCCATCCCATTTCTGTTTTGACCGGCGCTGCGCCTGCGCCCACGCGGGCGCTGTCCCAGCAATCTTTTCTTGTTCTTAAAATGCAGCGATGATCTCCCCAGTGAATACCATCCGGCGACCTGGCGATCCAGATATAGTTTCCGCCAATATCCACGCTGCTCGGGCGATGCAGGGCATAATAATATCCATTGATCCGTTCTTCAAAAATCGCACAATCCTTATTGTGGGGGGGAAGCATTAAACCATGGGATTCGAAAGTTTTCCAATCAGCCGTTGTTTTTAATCCCACCCCTACGCCGTTTTCAGAAACAGCCGTGAACGTGAGATGATATTTATTCTCAAAAAAACTAACCCGGCAATCTTCCACGCCAAAAGATTGAAGAGTACCTTCCCCATGTAATCAGCGGGATATCCTTCCGGTTCGTGAAAATGAATTCCATCATCGCTGCAAAGAAGGCGCAGATGGGAGAGGGTGGTTAAATAATCATTTCCTTTATAATTGATCACCCTTGCATCTGTAGCCTTCAGTTCCGGATCATTGAGTGGAATTTCCATGATCTGAATATTGCCTGATTTCAATACAGGAAATGAAATCAGTCCGTTTTTTTGTTTGGGCCTTTCTGCCACCCGGACGATCAGCCAGGTTTTGTCTTTGAAATTGAAATGCGCCGGGATTCAACAGACAGGCAATTTGCAGGCCCTTCGGTGCTCGCCCGCAGGTCTGCGGGTTTCAGCAATGGGTTTGCTTCAAAGCGTTTGGATATATCTTTCATGTGATCCTTTGAGTTAGGTTTTCGCTTTATGTATTCCGGGCTTTTCCGGGCAAATCATTCCTTGACCGGAATCCCGTCTGGGGAATCCGGCAACGGGTATTGAAGAGCCGGTTAAAAACTACGGGGTCTTTTCTGCAGTGTAAATAGATAATACTTCATTATCAGTTAATGCCGTATTATAAAAACGGACGTCATCCAGTGTTCCGGTGAAATTGTCCGGGCCCCAGTAATAATCCGGATCGTCTGGAGTCGCTCAGATTGTATTTTGATTTAGGCAATTCATTGCCGATGGTAATATTGTAAGGCGTGGTGAGTGTAAGCGGGAGGCCCGATTTTATCTGTATAGGTTTTAACCAGCTGTTCCATTGAGATAGAATTTAACGGTACTGTTTGCATTATCGTAAGAGACTGCGGCATGCACCCAGGTACTCAGTGGAACGGCGCTTCCGGATCCACCATCATCATCCATATACCCAGTTGCAGTTGCCTTTATAAACGGTGAAGTATAAAAAATTACTTCCCTGTAAATTCAGTTTATATCCCCACCAGCGGTTCATTGCAAACATATAATCTCCGCCTGTGCTGGGCACATCTGTTTTTAACCAAAGACTGATGGTCATGCTTTTCGGATTCAGCGTATTGTTATAAGGCACTTCAATGGTAGCTCCTTTTTCAAAATAATAAGCTGAATTAGGCTGATTGAACCGGTCGGCCACCAGTTGCGGAAGGGTGCCTCCATCAACTGCATGTGTAGCATCTGGGCCAATCCAGTTTGTTTTAAAAATGCCGTCATTCTGATGACCGGAAGAATCATTAGCGTTGCCGTTGAATTTCCAGTATCCCATTAGATTTTCCGGAGAAACTTCCTGGAGTTGTTGGGAGCTGAATGTATTTCCGGCGCGAAGCAAATTATTCAGTGCATTGTTTACCTGTTCCTGGGTATAGGTATCTGGATGAATAAACTTCATGTACCCAGGCTGATCACACTATCCAATGCCTTCTTTGCGCCGGGGATATATTGTCCCGGGTTTATTGCCTTCCACCGATGCGTCGGAAACAGCCGTCAGGGAATCTATCACCGCTTTCAGCCTGGTCTTGTCCGAATTATAATCCGGCGTGGTAGCTTGTTTTTTTACAGGAAATCATGGATCCTGAAAGGATGCTACCCAACAGGATGAGAAGCAAAATATATTTATTTGAACGCATGGTTTTTAATTTTACTGGTTGATAATAATCATAGTCCCAATTTTTTATTGGTATCCCTTTCCGATTGCGGAATGGGGAACCATTTATTTTTATTGTAATCAAAATTGGGTGAAACCGCTTTCAGCACGGGGTTTGCATAAGCTTCTCCATATCGGATGATATCATAAAAACGGTGGAATTCCAGCGCCAGTTCAACCCTTCTTTCCTGGCGGATGGCATCCCGTAACTGGGCCTGATCGGTGGTGGTGATATCCGGAAGCAATCCGTCTGGAATGGTTCCGTAACCGGGCAAAGATTCATCATACAAATAAGATTCTCTTGCCCTTTTTCTGACCTCATTTAGTGGGATCAGTGCATCTGCACTATGGCCGCTTTCATTCAGCGCTTCCGCCTGAATCAGCAGGACTTCCGAATACCGGATCACTTCATAATTCAAATTGCCCTGGCCGCGGTTGTTCTGCGGAATGACAGATAAGGGCTGGATCCATTTTTTACATAAGTAACCGGTAGTGGTCCAACTGGGATCCCATCCGAGATCATAATAGGGTTCTCCGTCCCGGCCAACGGTATAATCCAGCCGCGGATCCACTTCGCCGGTAGTTGCTTTTTCATAATGATTCACCAGGTCCTGTGTCGGATAAAAAAATCCCCATCCGCCCCGATCGCGCGGAGTAAAAAACTGATTCAGGTCGTTCTGCTGTCCTCCTGACAAATGGTTCACAGTGAAAACGGCTTCCGTATTATTTTTTGTATCTGCATTGAAATTGTCTGTATATAAATTCGTCAGGCTGTAATATCCGAAATCTTCCACTTTCTGGGCCGCGTCTGCCGCAAGCTGATAGTGATTGGTCAGGTTGGCGTCGAACAAATAGACTTTTGCGAGCAACGCATAAGCTGATCCCTTGCTTACTTCGCCTACCGGGAGGGAAGCGGATGGATCCGGCAAATCTGCGATGGCGTCCTTGCAATCCTGTTCAATCTGAAGATAAATCGAATCCTGTGGTTTGGCCGGGCTCTGCAATTCTTCCGGTGTTTCCACTTTCACATGAAGGGGAATATTGCCATAGGTTGTAGTGAGTATAAAATAATAATAAGCTCTTAAGAATTTTGCCTGGGCGATGGATGATTTTCTGACAGCTTCCGATACCACGGTGTTGTTGGTCAGCCCGTCCAGCACCACATTACATTTGAACACGCCATCATAATATCTTCCCCAAATGGCTTCCACGGCAGAATTGGTAGGAAGAATATTAAATTGATTGACGGCTTCATAATCCGCCTGGTCGCCGGTATTGCCCCCTTTGATGGCATCATCGGATGCTACATCGCCAACGACCCATAACGGATTGTCTGTTCCCGAACTGAACATGAGCGGGGAATAGGCTGCATTTACGGCAAATTGCGCATTGACATCCGTCGTGAAGAAGTTGTCGGTTGTGTAAGAACCCAGGATTGGCTGGTCCAGCTGTTTTTTACATCCTGTTATACCGAAGGCAAGCGCCGATATAACGATCAGGGACATTTTAATGTATTTCATAAATGATGTAATTGATAATTAAAAATTAAGGTTGGCTCCAACAGTGAATGTTCTTGCTGAGGGATAGGTTCCCCAGTCAATGCCAACCGCTCTGACTCCATCGCCTGCTCCATTGGAACTTACGCCCATTTCAGGATCCTGACCTGTGTATTTTGTGACGGTAAATACATTTTGAACACTGATGAAAAAACGTGCAGAAGAAATCCGCAGTCCGGATAAAAGGCTGTTGCCAAAACTATATCCGATCTGCAGGTTTTTAAGCCTCAGATAAGAACCATCTTCCAGAAAGCGGGTAGAAGGTTGTTTATTGTTTTGGGCGGCGGACCAGGACAGCCTGGGAAATTTATTGCTTGTCCCTTCTCCGTGCCAGCTTTCATTCGCAATTCTTTCGGTAATATTAAAAGCCCGGTAGAAGCCTTCAATATCCGTTAATATCTGATTGTATATTTTATTGCCATATACGCCCTGGAAGAAAAGGCTCAGGTCAAAATTTTTATAGTTTACCGTTCCGCTGAATCCGTAAGTGAATTTGGGAATGGGGCTTCCAACATATTGCCGGTCGCTCTGATCAATCACGCCGTCATGATTTACATCCAGATATTTTACATCTCCGGCCTGAACGCCCGGCCCCTGGTAGGCATGCGTAAATACTTCCTTGTCATTTTGAAATATGCCATCCTGGCGAAGCATATAGAATTCCCCGATGGGCTGGCCTTCGGTAGTGAGGGTTGCATATACATTGTCGTCAATGCGTCCGCCGGGAATCGGTTTCCCATCCGCCAGGGACACGACTTTGTTATTAACGGTGGCCAGGTTAGCGCTTACGGAATAGCGCCAGTCTTTGTTTATACTCTTCCTGTAACTCAGTTCAAATTCAAAACCACTGTTCAGCACTTTCCCGGCATTTTCTGTTGGACTTCCTGCGCTTCCAGCGCTGCTGGGCACGGGCACAGGTAATAACATGCCGGAAGTGGTTTTATGATAATAGTCCGCCGTAAAAGTGATTGCATTCTGGAAAAGACCAAGATCCAGTCCGATATCTTTTTGGGTGCTGGTTTCCCAGCGGATAAAGGGATTGCCATTAGCAGTAATGGTATATCCGGGAGCCAGAACGCCTCCGAAAGAATAGCTTCCGGTGGGGCCGATGGTCGTGATATACGCATAGTTCCCGATTTCCTGATTACCCAGCTGTCCGATGCTTCCCCTCAATTTCAGTAAGGAAATCTGACTGATGTTCTGCATGAAAGCTTCCTTATCAATTCTCCAGCCGAGGGAACCGGAAGAGAAATTTCCATACCGGTTACTGGGCAGAAGCCTGGAGGATCCGTCTCTTCTGAAGCTGAAGGTAGCCAGGTATTTATCATCAAAAGTGTAGGCTGCCCTGCCCAGCAGGGAGAATAGAGACCATCTGGATTCATTACCACCGGTCGAGCCATAGGGAGCAAGGTTTGTACCGATGCCATTGTCGAGGTATTGAAAAGGAGGCGTCTGGTTGGGGTAATTTTGCTGCGAGCCGGAGAATGCTTTGGAATCGTTATAAATGAGTTCTGTTCCTCCCAACAAACTGACTGCACTTTTGCCGCTTACCCAATTATAAGTGGCTGTGTTCGTCCAGTTATAATTGAAGTTGTCCGCATTGGATTGTCCGAGTGAACCGGTGGCGTTGATACTTCTTGTACCCCAGGTCGGATTGAATTGCTTATAATCTGTGATGATGTCGTTAGTGCCTAAATCTGTTTTAATGACCAGGTTTTTTACAGGCGTCATTTGCAGGTAAATATCTCCCAGCAATGAATAGTTATAATAGTTGGTGTTGGTATTCGCGGCGAGACCAACCGGGTTATATCCGTCTCCAAAGAATGAAGAAGGATTGGGAAGATCAACAAAGCTTCCGTCTTTATTATATACCGGAGTTGCCGGTGTTCTGAATAAAGCATACCGGACAATACTGGCTCCGGGATTACCATCGCCAAATCCATCTCCGGAACTTCCGACCTGCCTGTATTTGTTATAGGCGAGGTTGAGATTTGTACCCAGGCTGAACATCTTTGATAAGTTGCTGATGATCGCTGCATGTACATTCGCCCGCTGGTTCGATGAATTCAGGATCATTCCTTTCTGAGTGAGGTAGGCGGCCGATAGGGAATAGGTTGTGTTCGGGCTTCCTCCGCTTAAGGAAAATTGTACATTGGTCATAGGAGCTGATTTCAGCACTTCCTTCTGCCAGTTAACATCCGGAAGGGTATCGATCATACTCTGCGGGATCTGCGTTCTTCCGTCATTCATTGCAGCGGTGTTGAATGCGCGGACATATTCAGCGGTATTGGCCATTTTGATCAGGTGACCCGGAGTTTGCATGCCGGTATAGGCATTCAGGCTGAAGCGGGGAACACCTGACTTTCCTTTTTTGGTTGTGATCAAAACCACGCCGTTGGAAGATCTGGCTCCATAAATAGAAGCAGATGCGGCATCTTTCAGGATGGTAATGCTCTCCACATCATTGGGAGAAATTTCATTGATGCCATCTTTTGTCGGAACGCCGTCTACAATATACAGGGGATCGTTATTTCCAATTGTGCCGATGCCTCTTATCCTCACTTCTATCGGACCACCCGGCGCACCGGAAGCCGAAGTAACCACCACACCCGGCGCTTTGCCCTGCATGATCTGATCCACGCCGCCTACCGGAATATCATTGATGCTCCGGGAATCTATAACGGACAGCGCTCCGGTGAGGTCTTTTCGCTTCTGTGTGGTATAGCCTATTACCACCACATCGTTCAGGCCACCCACGGTTTCGGTCAGGCTGATATTCAGTTCGTTCCCGCTGCCCACTTTAACGGTTTGCGTCTGATAACCGACATAAGAGAATTCAAGACTGATATCGCTCTCCGGAACGGTCAGGCTGAACTTTCCGAGATCATCAGTTACCGTACCGGTCTTTGACCCGGCTACCATAACCGTTACCCCTGACAGTGGCTCACCCTTTTGATTCGAGACCAAACCGGAGATATGTCTGCCTGCGGAATTCTTTCCACCGGTATCCTGGGAATAACCAGTGAAAAAAAGCAGGGTGGCCAGCAATAATTGCGCGGAGATTTTTACTAACCCCGGCCTGAACGCAATCTGTAGTTTTTGTTTCATAATGCTAGATCAGTTTTGTGATTGAACAATGGGTGTTATGATTTGATTTTTTTATAATCGGGATCCATTTCCGGTTTTCGAAGTCCGGCAACTTCATCCGCCATCAGGATGAACACATTCCAGCAGAGTCCTTTGGTAGAAGGCCACCAGGAATGAATGGATTCCCATTTGGTGGGAATGAATTCTTTACTGAACGGCCATTCCGGATTCAGGTTTATTTCCGCCCATACCCGGTTTTCCATGAGATCACGGGCTTTCTTCCATCCATGTTTTAATCCAACCACATAGGCGCAGTATTCCGGTCGAAGCCAACTGCCTCCGTTGTAATAATAGCCGTCATTTTTTCCATCTGAATAATTTTCCTCGCCGAATTTCTCAAAGGGCTGATAATCTTTACTGAGATAGGCCCATCCTTTTTTATCCTTTGTAAGCCGTATTAAAATGGGCGCCGTGGTTCCGTATTCGGGATGGGGTGAACCGGGAACCTTGTTGAGCACGGGGATCAGATCGAGCTGATTGATTACCATCTCATCCGTCAGTATCGGACGGTTAAATAGCCACAGGGAAAAGAATTCCGGTTCGAGATCCGTAGGAGAAATGAGATCGGGATATTTCCTGTCGTAAAGCAGGTGCTTTCTTTTCTTGTCATAGAAATCCCGGTAGCCCTGTTCTGCTTTTTCGATATGGGAATCTGAAACCGGGAAGCCGAGTTCTTTAATGGTTCTCAGGGCAATGGCCAGCATGCCCTGGTTTACCGCCAAACGATCTGTTTTCGGATTGAAATCTATAATGTCAACCTGACAAAGCGGAAAGTGCGAATGGCATATCCCATCGCCCGCGGAATCAAATTCATTTAATACGTAGTCAGCCGTTCTTTTAATTTTATCCTGTGGGGGAATAAAACCAAAACGCCGTTTATTCAGCATGGCCCAGATCAGCCACTCTATGCTTGCTTCATTGTCTTTTGCTTCGACAGAGCCCATATACGGCGTGATGATGGTGCCGATGGCCCCTTTGGGTGTTTGTGTTTTAGCCCATTGATTCCAGAGTGAAAGGTTTAATTCCTTATTATAAGTAGAGACGGTGGAAAAAAAGCAATCCCGGTTATACATGTCCGGCATATAATTCATATTGGGCACATTGAATGGCGTAAAATCCTGCACGGAAGTAATCCAGGTAAGCATGTTGAAATTGGCGTAGAGCATTTTTTCGATCTGCGAACCCCGGAATCCCTTTCCTTCCGCCAGCCTTGTCTGGGAAGAGATCATGAAATCCTTGTGCGACTTCCACGGTTCAATGAAAACATAACTGGTTTTTTCTATCGCCTTGCCCAGCGGAAGAATATTGTAGGGCTCGCGCTGGGGCTGATGTTCTTCAATTTTTAGATCTTTTATCTGAAGCGTGGATTCCTTGCCGGATTGGGTGCCGATAAACATTTGCACACTGTCATTTTCGATATAGGGAACCAGGATGCTTCCTTTAAAAAGAGTCCATTCGTTTTCGTTGGTTGGGAAGGCATCAATATATTTTAATCCGTCTTCCAGCTCCAGGCTTTGCCTGCCGTTCTTTATCCGGAAGAGTTTAAGCGCAACCGGGGCGGAGCCTTTGCAGCGGAAAGAAATCGTGTATACCTGCTGATCTTTGAGTGGAGGGAAAAAGGATATTCCCGACCTGTTGCCGGGGTGGCAGGTTAAGCGAGATCAGGCTGTCTGTTTTTTCGACTTCTGTATTCCCTTCTTTTTGAAACTGCGCAGGAAGCTTTAAAAGAGTCGTTGTTCCCGCATCCAGGTTGTACATTTCGCCGTAAGTCTGCCGGATATAATTGTCCTGTTGATTTCTTTCTGCTGCCGTGGCCACGGAGAATAATTCCGGATCGGGAAGTTTACGCATGCCAACAAAACCACCGCCGCGTCCGCTGAAACGGCGTCGGGTAGTGCGTGTGTATTGATTTTTATACCCGGCATCGGTCAGGAACCCGACCAATTGCTGACCGGGGGTTATCCATCCCACGGCAGGAAACATTTCATGTACAAACCCGCCGGGGAAATCGTCGTGCTCGAAGCTGCTGTATCTTACCGGAATGCCTGCCGGCCGCGCCGTTTCTTCCAATATATAATACATGTCCGGCATGGAAGGCTGGAAGAGCCGGATCGTTTTTTTGACGATGTGCTGATGAATGACTTCGTACCGGACGCTGATATTCAGATTGGCGTCAAACTCCTTTATGTATGAGGTTCTGCTAAGGGTGATGGCCGTATCATTCCCCGACCATTTTTCTCCTTTCCAGGATTCGATGGAGGCGGTTGTGCTCAGGTCCAGATTGAATAATTTTATGGAGAGCTCTTCCGTACGCGTCACCTGCAACCGGTTCCCTTCATAAATATTTACATAAAAGCCCTGTTGGGCGTCGCCGGCTATTTGCAGGTGCAACCGGCTGTTTTGGGCGAAGGCGTTGTCGGGCAGTGCGGACAGGCAGATGATATAAGCGGCAAATACAATTCGGGCAAATCTCATATGGAGCAATTCGGAGGATAAATCTACCTTTTAGCATGGGCGGATCGGTACACTATCGTTGCATAGTAGTGTACTCCGGTTGCATAAAGCGGACATTTACAGATTTTTATACAGGAATACCCGGGCAGTCGCCATGGAAGGAGGCGGGTTTCTCCTTTTTGAGGGCCCGGCTTGTGGTTTGTATTGATACTAGCGGGTATCGGGTTAGATCAAAGCGGGATCAGGACGGAGGAAGAACGGAGGAATGACGAAGGATGGAGGGGAATTTTGCGGGTTGCTGTGGGCATCTGGCATGCCTGCTGCTATACCGGCGCAAAAATCAAACCAAAAAGAGGGGATTTCCCGGATCGGTCAGTATTGCTGATCCGCAGCGGATTTCGGTTAGAAAGAGGCGAAATGTAAATTATAACATCGCTCATCCTCTCCTGCAAAAAAAACCCGGGCCGGATATAGAAAAGATGCAGGCGACTCACCTTGAATAGAAGAGAAAATTGGGCTCATTATTTTAAGTAAGGCTGATAATAGGCTCAAATACCAAAATAATAGGCTCATGGGTCCGGCACAGCCGTAATTCCTTCACAACCTTATCTGGTCAGAGAAGATTCTTCGAAAGTTCAACATAAAAAAGAAGTGAATCTGGAAAAGAACAAACGGTAAAGTCCCTGCCGTCAGGAAATCTCAGATCTGCAACGTTTGCTGCGCGCGGTATTCGTTGGGCGCCGCGTGGTACCGTTTTTTGAATTCGCGGAAGAAATAGGACTGGTTATTAAAGCCCGTACGGTGGAAAATTTCAGAAACCGTGAGGCGGGTAGTGGTCAGCAGCTGCGCCGCATGTTTTAAGCGGATATGTTTGATAAATTCACCGGGCGTCATGCTGGTGAGCGTTTTCAGTTTCCGGTACAGCTGCATTTTACTCAGGCTGAGTATTTTTTCAATGCGCTCTGCGTTGAATTCCGGTTCGTCCATATTCTCCCCGATCAGGTTCACGAGCTTATCCAGGAACTGCCGGTCGTTGTCCGGCAGACCGGCTTCCGGTAAAGAATCTGTTGCATTTTCTTTTCTGAAGAACTGGTGCAGCTTCTGCGCCTGCTCCAGCATTTTCCGTACACGAATTTTCAGATGGCTGGTATGAAAGGGCTTGGCGATATAGGCGTCGGCTCCTGTTTCATAGCCCTCCATATGCTGCTCCACGGTGTCGCGGGCGGAGAGCATGATAAAAGGAATATGGCAGGTGGCGGGGGTATTTTTGATCTTATCGCATAATTCCAGGCCATTGATATTCGGCATCATGACATCGCAAATGATCAGATCCGGAACCATCTTCTGCAGCAGTTCGATCGCTTTTTTGCCGTCCGCCGCTTCAGATACGATATAATCATCCTTAAATATATCCTTCAATAAAAACCGGAGCTCCGATTCATCTTCGACAATCAGGATGTTTTTCCGGCTGTTTTCCTGTAAGGTTTCAATAATGGCCTGCTTATTATTTTCCAGCGCGGAGCCGGAATGAAGAGACCCATGATAGGAAGTGATGGACTTAAATAAATAAGAAGGTTTTCCTGAAATGAGCGGGCTGTTGTCTGCTGTTACCTGATCCGGACTTCCGGCCGTGATGGGCAGCCGAACTTTAAAGCAGATCCACCCCTCTTCGTTCTTCGCTTCTATACTGCCATTCAGTAAGCTGACCAGCTGCTGCGTAAAAGCAAGGCCGATACCTGTCCCTATTTTCTCCGTTCCCGCGGCGTTTGCGCCGGCAACATAGAATTTGTCGAAAAGTTTGTTCAGCTGATCCGCGGGAAGCGTGCATCCGGAGTTGGCCACCGATATTTCAAGGGAACCGTTCTGATTATTTTCCCTGGCCGAGAAAGTGATTTTCTCATTGGCTTCGGCATATTTAAAGGCGTTGGACAAAAGATTAAAGATGATTTTTTCCAACTTGTCCTTGTCCGTCCAACCGGTAATGCCGGCCGCTATGCTGATTTCATAAGCCATCCGGTTTTGATCGCTTAACGGGATGAAAGGTTCAGCCAGGTTTTGCAACAGCCCGGATATATCCAGATAAACATACTGGTTTTTAAAGAATCCCGCTTCCACTTTTCTGAACTCCATCAACTGATGCACCAGGTAAGTCAGTTTTGATGCCTGCTGGTGGATCAGGGACAAGAAATAAGGCCTTTCGGAAGCGAGTTTGGCGAAAGACGCCTTATCAATAAAACGCTCGATGGATCCCATGATCAGCGTTAAGCGGCGTTTGCAGCTCGTGGGCGATATAGGTGAAGAAGCTGATCCGGTCCCGATGGAGTTCTTCCTCCCGGGTACGCATGGCGTGTTCCACCGCCAGCTGCTGCCTGATTTCCTGTTTGTTTTTTTTGTAGCGGTAAAGCAGATAACCCAGCCCGGAAAGTAATAAGGCGTAAACAAGAAAAGCATAAGGGGTAAGCCAGAAATATTGTTTTACGGTGAGTTGGAGCAGCGGAGTTTCCGAAGTCCAGACCCCCTCGCCATTTGACCATTTTACTTTCAGCGTGTAGTTGCCCGGCAGTATATTGCTGTAGGTGATCTTTCCAGTACTACCCGGATAATGCCAGGCTTTATCATAGCCTTCCATGAAGTAGGCATATTCGCATTTCTCGGCGTTCAGAAAACTCAGGGCCTTCATTTCCAGTTCAAAGAAGTCGTCTTTGCGTTCGATGGTATAGTTCAGCGGATGCAGGATCTCCGGCTTCAGCACCGCAAAACTGTTTTCATTCGCTGCCCTACCGCTCATCATGATGTTTGATACGAGCAGGTTGGGCAGCGAGGTCGATCTCCTGATATTTTGCGGGAGAAAGTAATTGATTCCGTAGGTTCCGCCGAAAAACAATTGACTGAGCTGGTCCTTCCATACCGCGCCATCACAGAATTCATTGCTCTGGAGTCCGTCGATCTGCTGGTAATTCGAAATTTTTCCGCTGGCGGGATCTACCTGAACCAGTCCCCGGTTGGTACTTGCCCAGATATGCCCGCTTCCGTCTTCCGTGATGCCATGAATGGTATTGTTGGGTAATCCGTTTGCCGTGGTGAATTTTTTAAACAGGGGTTCATCGGCAGAGCCTGCCGCATTGTCGATCAGATTGAGTCCGTAGCTGGTACCTACCCATATCCGGTTCCGGCTGTCTTTATAAACGGATAGTACATCGTTGTTGGACAGGCTGCCTTCATAGGTGAAAGCCTTAAAGGTTTTGAAATTCCTTGTTTTTTTATCCAGCAGGCTCAGCCCGCCGTAACGGCAGCCGATCCATAATTTATTATTCCCGCCGTCAGCAAGGGCATAGATGATATCGTTGGCCGGGCCGGTATTGTTATTGTTAAAAGCATATTTCTCCAGGAAGGCGAGGGAAAGATTTCCCGCCGCATCCCGGTTGATCTTTAAATGAATCAGGCCGTAACCGCTCGTCCCCAGCCAGAGGGAATGATCGGTGTCCTGCAACATGGCGTAGACGGACCCAAATTCTGTATACAGGTCATGCCCGCGAATAGAGGCCCATTTGTGAAAATGTTTATTTTTTAAATCGTAAACGCCAATTCCCTTTCCGTCCGTGCCGATATAAATCAGGTCATCCGACCCTTTCTTTAAAGAGTACACCGCGTTGTTATCCAGTTGTTGCGGCGCCAAAAAATTTTCTCTTGCGGAAACAGAGGAAGGGTTAGACCAGAAAGCTGGAATTTTTATGATCCCGTTTCCTTTGGTGCCGAACCAAAGGTTTCCGTTTTCTTCACAAAAGGCCCTGACGGATTTATTATACGGATTGCCGTTTTCAGCTGTGGAAATGGTGCCGAAAGACTTCGTTTTGGGATATATTTTTATGATCCCGTTTCCGTCCGTTCCCAGCCAGAGTATCTGTTCGCTACCCTGCGCGAGGGAGGTTACTTTGATATCCTGCATTTGCCTGGCTTCCGCCAGCAGGAACCCGGCAGCTTTGAAATCTTCGTCGAATACGCCATATCCTTTGGTGGACCAGGCCAGCAGGTAATGGTGCTGGTACCAGATCATGGAGGTAATGCCATGTTGCATTTGCATGACCTGTTTGCGGATGAGTGTACGGGGATCGATTTCGAACAATCCGTCGTCCGAAGTACTATAAAAAATATGCCCGTTCACGGGGAAAAAATGAGCGATGGTACTCTTTTCCTGGAAAATTTTTACCGGATTGAAATGATGCCCGCTGCGGGTGAATACTTCCAGATCGCCATGATTGTTTAATGACCAAAGCCTGTTGGCGCTATCAAAAGAAATCCGGGAGATCTTGGAATCATTCCGCGGCAAAGCTGCAGATGCGGAAAGTATCCAACGCCGCATCGTACCAGGTGAGACCATATTTGGAAGTCTGGCAAAAAACGGCGCCGGTCTTATCCACGGCCAGTTCGTATTCCTGTTCACTGATGCTGCTTCGCTGGTACTGATCATAAAAATAATTCTGGAATTTTCCCGGAATGTTTTTCAAATCGTGAAACGCCTCCGATTGTACTGATCCAGATATTTTGCTGATGATCTTCCACCACCCGCTGGATCACATTACTCCCAATACTCTTGTAATTATTTTCCTTGCTGTAATTGAATACGTGAAAAGAAGTGCCATCGTACATGTTCAGGCCGTCCCAGGTGGCCACCCAGATGATGCTGTCTGCATCCCTGAAAATATTATTGATAGAACTGTTGGAAAGCCCGTTCCGGTTGTCGAGCTGCTGTATGAAAAATTGCACCGGAGGCTGGGAATAACATGCAGAGGGAAAGGCCTGCCCGGAAAGCAGCGCCAATAAAATAAGGGGGAGTCTTTTTTTTTGTGCCCTAAACCGCTTCAAAATTCCGGATAACATCATCAGGTGGCTATCGTATGGATATGAAAATAGCGAAATAATTGCGTACTTTGGCATTCAATCTTTTTAAAACCGTATTCATGAATAAGCGCCGTTTGCAGATCCTGCTCATCCTGTCATTTTTGTGCTGCACGGTTCCGTCTTTTGCGCATCCGGCCGACAGCCTGCGGATTTATTTAAGTAATTATTCCTTTCCGGCAACACAGATGAAAGGAACCCTTTGCCGGATACTGGGGGATAACGTGGATCAATATACGCCGGCGCTTACCGGAGCGAACGCGGATCTGTTTAAGCTGAAAAAAAACGAACTCTTCTCTAAGCAGGAGGGGAAGGAAATATTTTAAAAAGTTTAGCCGGGTAGATATCTCCTTTTCCTTTTCATCAGAAAACAAACGGGTAATGGAAAGGACATTCACCATTTTAAAGGGTGACTTCGCTGCGAATAAGGTGGTTGCCCACCGCGGCGCCTGGAAGAATACCGCATTGCCGCAGAACTCGATCGCTTCATTGCAGGCGGCCATTAAACTGGGATGCGCGGGAAGTGAGTTTGATATTCAGTTAACCACAGATACGGTGTTGGTCATTAACCACGATCCCACGTATCAGGGAATGGGAATCGAGCACAGCAAATACACGGATCTCCTGAAATATCCCCCTCACTAACGGAGAGCCCCTGCCGACATTTGAAAATTATTTAAAAGCGGGTATTACCCAGCAGAACACCCGGTTGTTTGCAGAAATAAAACCTTCGGTCATTGATAAGGCGCATGTGCTGGAACTGACCAGGCGCGTGGTGGAGGAGGTCTGGCGGAAAAAGGCGCAGGCCTGGGTGATCTATATCAGTTTTGATTATGATGCATTGAAGGAAGTGCTGCGGCTGGATCCTTCCGCCGTAACGATGTACCTGAATGGTGACAAGTCTCCGGATGAACTTAAAAAAGACGGTATTCAGGGATTGGATTATCATTACAATGTTTACCACAAACAGCAGCAGTGGATCAGTGAAGCACATGCTGCCGGTTTGCAGGTAAATGTCTGGACCGTGGATACCGTCCCGGAAATGGAATATTTTCTTGCACAGAAAGTGGGATACATTACAACCAATGAACCCGAGAACCTTTTTTCTCTTCTCCCAAAACCAAAATAAGACCGGGAACCCGCCCGGTTCCCCAATATCATATCTTCATCTGATTGTCATAGCAGGGTTTTATTCCTTTATTTGTAACAAAAACATGAAAAGGATTTTACTTTTTGCCTGCAGCCTGTTTTTCTGTCTTTCTGTTTGTACGGTACAGGCTCAGGTAAATGATCCGGGACAGGTTGCAAAAGATGCAGCCAGCAACCACGCCAACAGCGATATGGACAATGCCGCCGACCAGGGACTGGATAAGGCGGAACAGGGCATTGGTAATCTGTTTAAGAAAAAGAAAAAGGATAAAAAAAGTAAAACCAGCTTCTGCCCCCGAATCAGCGAACAAATCGCATCCGCCCCGCCGCAGATGATAGCAATCAGAATCCTTCCGGCGCCCAGGCGCCTGCCATTAAAACCTACCAGAATTATGATTTTGTGGCAGGTGATAAAATTATATTCGATGATGATTTTACTGCTGATCAGGATGGTGAATTTCCGGCACACTGGGGATTGAACAAAGGTCAGGCTGTGGTTAATAAGCAACAGGGTTTTTCTGCGTTTACCTTAACCGACGGGAACTACGTGGAAGTGTATCCGAAGATGACGGAGAAGAGTTATCTGGGAAATGAATTTACCCTAGAATATGATGTTTATTTTGAAACCGGAGGCTATGGGGTCTATCTGTCGCTTCATCTGCCCGACGGGCAGGACAACCAGGACGGACTGCTGGGTGTAACGAACAGTGAAGCCAATTATTATAGCGACCAGGCCGGCGTAAGCTTGCAGGCGCATTTTCCCGAAGCCATTGCGGGAAACAAATATGAAAATAAATGGCATCATGTTGCCATCGGATATAAGAATAAGCAGATAAAAATTTATGTAGACCAATACCGGGTGCTGGTCATACCGGATTGTAAAATGGACTTTGGTAGCCTCACTTTTGTCGGGGTAGCTTCACAGGAAGCGCCCATCATATTTAAGAATGTAAAAATAGCCCAGGGCGGTTCCCAGAATATGATCGGCAATATCCTGACCAATGGAAAATTCGTTACCCATGGGATCACCTTCGATATTGATAAATCCGCTATCAGGCCCGAGAGTATGGGTGTGCTGAATCAGGTCGCTAAATTCCTGAAGGCAAATAGTGCCGTGAATATGGAAATCGATGGACATACCGATAATAGTGGGACCGCTGCGCATAACCTCACGCTTTCCCAGCAGAGGGCGGATGCGGTTAAATCTCAATTGGTGAGTATGGGTATTGATGCATCCCGGCTTTCGACCAAAGGATTTGGAGACACGAAGCCGATCGGCGACAATGGATCTCCGGAAGGCAAGGCGAACAACAGAAGGGTGGAGTTTGTGAAGAAGTAGTAGACTTTTACTCGTTGGCAGAGCAATCATATTCTTTAACTGACATAAATCCATTTTTGTTGAAAACGAAATATCCGCTCTGCATTTTTTCAAGCATTTTATCCGTATTGTTTTGTGGCATCCCTTCTGCAAATGCCCAAACAGCCGACAATTCATTTACGATCAGCGGCGGCGAGTTTGGAAAAGGCGTAACCTATGTTTTTCCGGCCGGCATACCGGAAGCCAATGCTCTGTATACGGGAGGTATCAGCCCGAAAGGGAAGTCAATGCAGGTTCAGGCAATCAATGTAATCGTAAAAAACGGCAAAAAACAGAGTGTGCAGATGCAGTTCAATATGGATGGGGTTGTATCCGGGACCTACCATTTTGCCAGTAAAACAAGTGCGGGGGCCGATATTCCCCCGCCTTATGCAAACGGGATCATCAGAATCTCCAGCGACGAGACCAATCCACCGCATGTGGAAGCTATTCCTTCTGATGGCACATTGACCATAACCGGGGTGGGGGGAAAGGGGCAATTTATTACCGGGAGCTTTTCTTCAACTTTTATTCAGATGGAGGAAAGTACTCCGGGAGGAGATCCGGCATTAAAAGTTAAAGTGGCCTATCAGATAAGCGGTCATTTTCATTCTTACCGTTCTCCCTATGAAGGAATGTGATTCAATCTTTTAATGTATTCATTTCATTACCGGATATTCAAAAACCTAACAACCCGATCATAAAGCAATTGTTTATTTAAAACCCTCAACATGAAACTAACTTTTCTACTGCATTAACTTTTGTATTCGCATTATCCGTATCTGCCCAGCGATGTCTCGACATGAGCGTACTTTCCCTCATGTCGAAGCTCGAAATTCCGGGAAATGCAGCGAAGAACTTTGAAGCCTGCAACAAAACGACCAATGAACATCATCAGCTCGTGATTGCGGATTACGGTAATTATATGAAAGATCTGGATACACTTGTAGCGCAGAAAGAAAGGGATTTCAACAATGCAGTAATAGAAGCTGCCGGATCCACAGCCAGCCAGATGCCATCTACCCAAACCGTTCAGGATTCCAAGCAACTGGCTGAGGTATTACAAAGCATGACCCCTGAACAGCAAAAGGAATGGGCGATGCAGCAGGCCAATGAACGAAGGGCCAGCAGCGGGAGCCATGCGGCGATGCAGGATAATCCGGCTGTTATCCGGCTGGTGATGGAGACATACAATATAGCGGCCAATCAATTGCCGGCGATCGACCGGGAGTTTGCTGCCGCATACCGAGGCATCGAAAGCGAGAGATCCAATGCAATAGAAAAAATACCACAGGCAGACAGATCGAAATGCAAGTCCGCAGATAATTTTGGTAACCCCTCCTGTTCCTGTGTGAATGGGCTGGCTGCGAAAAGCTTTGATCAGAAATTGATTGCCCAGGAGAAGTATGATGCGCAAAAAATAGCCCTGTACCAATCCTATATCGTAAAAATAAAAGGACTTGTACAGCAGGTGGATCAGAATATTGCCAAATTGCATTATGGGGCGGACATCAAATCAAAACAATATCAGAAGATGTTATTCAGCAGTCAATCGGCCGCTTTTGGAAATGCATTTGATTTTACTTATCTCACAATAAAAGCAATTCATCAGGATGATGCGGATTTATATGTAAATAAAGTAAACAGTGAGAAGGGTTTTTATGATTTGTCCTGCGTCAGATAAAAGACCCGCTTTTTGCCTTCATCGAATCCCTTCAAACAACTAATGCACAGAAGATTATCAGCCCTGTTGTTGTTATTGTTTTTATTTTTTCATGATGGTAAAGCCCAGTCGGATCTTCAGAAAAGATCCACGCTGCAAGGGCGATTAAGCAAAACGGGGCCGGCAAAAAATAGCGTGAAAGCTCAACGGCGATGCAGCAAAAGGAGACTGCATCCATCAGTTTCAGGTGAAAGACTGGTAGCATACCCAAACCGGTCAATCCATTTGATAAAAGCCCATTTTTTCTTTTTTTAGGGGGAATGCGGCAGAAATCCTGTACTTTAGGTTTATGGCTATAGCGGCCATCCCCCTCCCGACTCTATTTTTACTGCAAAGGTTCGAAGAACTTTCAATTCAGACCGTTTCGTTCCCCCTGTCAAATGGTACACATTCATTTCTCTAATTTCTAAACCTAAATTTCTTTCCATGAGAGCAATCACTCGTAATGGTATCGTTGCCCTGCTGGCAGCTTACCTGACCATTAACGCCGTTCATGCCCAGATTCAATGGACCCCGGAGCAAAAAGCCGTTTGGAAAACGGAAACTGCTATTACGGATGCCTGGATTAAAGGCGATCAGCAAACGGCCAATTCCTATTATGACGATAGTTATCAGGGCTGGCCGATGAGGTCGCCAATCCCGATTCCGAAGACAAATATGGACGCGGCTTCAGCCTATTACAATTCTGAAGGCGGCAAATATTTATTCTGGAATGCCGTACCGTTGGTCATTTGGGTAAAGGGAGATTTTGCATACACTGACTATTATTACCGTTCTGTTTTCCAGGATAAGGACGGAAAGAAAACTGAAGAACATGGCAAGTGGATGGATGTGCTGGTGAAGAAAGATGGCAAATGGCTATTGGTAGGCGATCGCGGAGGAGCCGATCCTGCGCCGGCCGGTAAATAATATCATTTCATTGGCAGAAAAGCCGCCCTGTTGTTGGGGCGGCTTTTTTGTATGCTGCATGCAGGGGATCAAATAAAAAATAAAAAGGTTAAAATTATTTGTAAATTGTCTTCCACTTGATGGTGCATCTTCAAAACATGCTGAGAAACCCTGGCTGGCTTTAACTTATTAATCCTTTTAGGCTAAATGGACACCCTGCAGGCATCGCCAAATAAACCGGCGCATAGATCCGAATCAAAGAAAATTATTCCCGCTCTCCCCGAACGTCTTTATTCCCTGGATGCTCTCCGGGGTTTTGATATGTTCTGGATCATGGGTGCGGACGCACTTTTTCACAATATTGCAAAAGCAACAGGATCGCCGTTCTGGGGCGCAATTTCCGATCAACTCGAACATCCCGCATGGAATGGATTTCATTTCTACGATCTGATCTTTCCGCTGTTCCTGTTTATGGCGGGCGTCTCAACGCCTTTTTCCATTGCAAAGCAGCTGGAAAAAGGAAAAACAAGAAAGCAGGTCCTTTATAAAGTGATTAAAAGAGGGCTCATCCTGGTGCTGCTGGGCCTGGTGGTCAATAACGGACTCGAAATCCGTCCCATTGCGGAAATCCGTTTCGGAAGTGTGCTGGGAAGGATCGGGCTGGCATACATGTTTGCCAATATCATCTTTCTCTATTCGAAACAAAGGGCGCAGATTATCTGGTTCTGGGGGCTGATCATCGGATACTGGCTCCTGCTGAAATTCACTTCCGCACCGGGCTTTGCGCCGGGCGACCTGACGATGGAGGGAAATTTTGCTTCTTATGTGGATCGTTTGCTCATGCCCGGAAAACTTTACCTGGGTATTCATGATCCGGAAGGGATCATGTCCACCATACCCGCTATCAGTACGGGATTGCTGGGCATCCTGACCGGCAACCTGTTGAAAAACGGGACCATGACGCCCCGCAGAAAAGCAGGCCTGATGGCGGTTGTCGGTGTCGCCTTTCTGATACTCGCGCAAATCTGGAACCTGGATTTCCCGATCAATAAAAATCTATGGACAAGCTCCTTTGTTTTGAATGTGGGCGGAATCAGCCTGTTGCTGATGGCGCTATTCTATTATGTAATTGATATCCTGGGCTATAAACGCTGGGCGTTTTTCTTTAAAGTGATCGGAATGAATTCCATCCTGATTTATATTTCCGGCCATTTCATCAACTGGGAATACACAACCAACAGCTTTTTCCACTGGCTGGGACAACTGGTGGGAGATCCTTACAATATCGTTGTCCTTTCCATGTGTTATATCTTCATCAAATGGCTTTTCCTCTACTTTATGTATAAGAAAAGGGTTTTCCTGAGGGTCTGAATTCATTTTCCCGATATTGTAAAGGCGATCCCTGGCAGGATCGCCTTTAACAGAAACGCTTTGCCCAGGTCCGGAAAATAATTGCTCATCACATTTTCTCCAGGTATCCGGCCAGCCTGTTCAATGCTGCTGCGGCCCGTTTTATTTCCACGGTTGCTTCATTGAAATCCCTTTGTTCAATCGCTTCCCGGATGCCGGGCAAGGTTTTTACGCCATAGCCGGTATACAGACCCGGTGCATACAGCACGTGTTTATACCAGGGCCTTTTCGGCAGCCCGTTTTCCAGTAATAATTGTTGTTCTGCGCGGTAAAGCAATTGATTCAGCACATCGTGATTTTCTTTGCTGAGCTCCGCGCGATCCCACACTTCGTGCGCGTGATTCACTGCTTTCTCCAGTACCGGGATTGCATTCAGCAGCGGGGAAAAATCAATGAACGGGACTTCCGCTTTTGGTTTGGGAGGGAAAAATGGTTTTGCTGTATCTGCAGCCAGGGTCAGGTAATTTCCTTTCAGTATTTCATTATTGACCTCAGTGCTTTCCCGCAAATCGCTGATCAGCGTTTGCAGTTCCGTACTGAATGTTTTTATTTTGGTCAGCAGGCTTCTGAAATCAAACGGCAGCAGATCGGCATTGGCCATCCGGAGCGTAAGATGTCCCGCTGTTTTGGAAAGCAGGGCGGCATAATGGAATCCCGGGTCTTTAAAACGGATAAAATTATCCTAGGAATCATAAATGGAATGATACTCCCCGCCGTCGTCTTCGCCGCCATAACCGATATTCAGGGAAGGAACGCCCAGGTGCTGCAGGAAAGGGGAAAAGTCTGACCCGCTGCCCAAAGCATCCAGTGTCAGGGATTTCTTTTCCATTTCTTCTTTTGCCTTTTTGGGATTTGCAGCGTTCGCCACTTTATAAGCTTTCAGTCTTTCATAAACGCTCACTTTGGTTTGCGGGTCCGTGATCTCTTTTGCCACTTCATCCACAAACCCTTCCAGCGCCTGCGAGCCGCCGGCATACAGGAATCCGCTGCCGTTGCCATCCGAATTAATATAGAGTACTGTTTTTTGTTTTAACAGGGAATCATGATCTTCCGCCCATTCGGTTGAGCCGAGCAGGGCAGGTTCTTCCCCGTCCCAGGCGCAGTAAACCAGGGTGCGCCTGGGTTTCCAGCCCGTTTTCACCAGTTCCCCGATGGCTTTTGCCTCTTCTAGCATGGATGCCTGACCGCTAACCGGATCCTGAGCGCCGTTTACCCAGGCATCGTGGTGATTGCCCCGGATCACCCATTCATCCGGAAATTCAGATCCCTGCATTTTCGCGATCACATCATAACAGGGAACCAGCTTCCAGTCGAACGCCAGTTGCAGATGCACGGTTGATTTTCCCGGGCCCACATGATAGGTAAAAGGCAGTGCGCCCCGCCAGCCTTCCGGCGCCACGGGACCGGTCAGCGCTTCCAGCAAAGGGTCTGCATCATGATAGCTGATGGGCAGCACCGGAATTTTCAGGAGGTTGGGCGCTTCATTATGGGAAGCAATTCTTTTGGCATCCTTTGTGGCGCCAATGCCCGGTGTCAGCGGATCTCCCGGATAGACCGGCATATCCATTACGCTGCCCCGTTGCACGCCATATTCATTTTTGAAAGGGCCTTTCGGATAAACATCGCCCTGAAAATAGCCATCATCCTTCGGATCGGAATAAATGATACATCCGATGGCGCCATGCTCCTGCGCCACTTTGGGTTTGATGCCACGCCAGCTCCTGCCGTATTTTGCAATCACGATTTTTCCTTTTACATCTATTCCCATTTTGGCCAGCTCTTCATAATCATCGGGCAGTCCGTAATTGACAAACACCAGTTGGGCCGTTACATCCCCGTCGTCACTCCAGGCATTGTAAGTGGGCAATTGCCCTTCCTGTCCGCTCGTAGCATCTCCCTTTACGGCAGGCTCCTTTAACAAGGCGTGGTAAACAGTAGGCGAAGTCATTTCGAGAATCCTTGTTTTGGGCGTTGGAAATAATACCTGGTAAACATCCATGTGGGTATCAAATCCATATTCCTGAAATCTTTTCTGAATTTTTTCCGCGACTTCCTTGCTGCCGGGTGAACCCAGATTATGGGGCTTGGCAGAGAGTTCATGGATGGTGCGGCCAATATTTTCCCTGCTGATGAACTGGTCAAATCCATCTTCCGTTTTGGATTCAGCCGCTGCGGAAGAAGGCGTAAATCCGGTGATGGGTTTAGTTTGCGCAGGCAGCTTTGTGCTGAGTATCAGAATGGCGACAGCGATGAAGTATATCTTTCTCATAAATCTCAAGGTTAACTTAAATGTACTATAAAAATAACTCTTAGTAACTTGTTGTTAAAATTGCGGATGGATAGGTTCAATCCCGAAAAAGTGAGGCAATTCTTCTTCCTGGTCATCCTGGTGCTGATGGGAGTTTTGCTTTTTTCCAAACTGCAGGAGTTTCTTCCTTCGATCCTGGGGGCGTTCACTTTTTATGTTCTCATGAGAAAATATATGAAGCAGTTGCTCGTCCGCAAATGGAAACCCTGGGCGGCGGCGCTCGTACTGATGCTGCTTTCCTTTCTGATTATCCTGCTGCCCGTTTTTTTTCTGGTCAATACCGTCAGCTCAAAAGTGGGTTACGCCATCAGCCATGCGCAGGAACTTACGGGTTCACTGCTCAGTTTTCTCCGGAACCTGGAAACGCAAATCGGATACCACTTTCTGAATGAAGAAACGGTTCGTAAAATAAGCGGCATGGCCATTCAGGAACTCCCGCTGATCCTGGGGGCTACCTTTAGCTGGGTGCTCGCCTTGTTTATGCTTTATTTCGTTTTGTATTTTATGCTGACGAGCTGCCAGCAGATGGAGGACTGGATAGAAGACGTGCTGCCGTTGAGAAAAGATAACCGGGTGAAAGTACAGCAGGAGGTAAAGACAATGGTCATTTCCAATGCTGTCGGCATTCCGCTGATCGCGGTTATGCAGGGTATTGTCGGATTGATCGCCTACCTCGTGATGGGAATAAATCAACCTTTTCTCTGGTTTGCGCTCACCTGTTTTACTTCCATGATTCCGATTCTGGGTTCTGCGCTTGCCTATGTTCCGCTGGCCATCGTGCTATTCGTTGGCGGAGAAACAACGAAGGCGGTAATCATTCTGCTTTACGGACTGATCATTATAGGAACAACGGACAATGTATTCAGGTTCTGGCTGCAAAAGAAAATAGGAGATGTGCATCCGCTGATCACCGTATTTGGTGTGATTGTCGGGGTTTCACTTTTTGGATTTATCGGCCTTGTTTTTGGTCCGCTGCTCATTTCATTATTCATTTTACTGATGCGCATTTATCATGCGGAATTTATTGCGCCGGATAAGCGGATTGCAGGAGATGGATGAACGGTTGACGGAATTGACTGTGTGTTGTAGCGAAATTTATAGAGATGGATTTATCGAAGGAGAAATTGATCTGGACGATCGGGCATTCGACCCGGGAATTGGAAACGCTGATTGCGATGCTGCATTCTTTTGCCATTACGCTGGTTGCGGACATCCGGAGTTTTCCCGGTTCGCGGCGTTATCCGCAGTTTAATAAAGAAGCGTTGGAAATTTCCCTGCCGGAGAACCATATTCAGTACCTGCATATAAAAGAACTTGGCGGCAGGCGAAAAGTTAATCCCGGATCGCAGAATACGGCCTGGCGCAATGCTGCGTTTCGCGGCTATGCGGATTATATGGAGACCAGCGATTTTAAGAGGGGAATTCAAATATTGGAAACGGCAGCCTTAATGCAAAGGACCGCCTTTATGTGCTCCGAAGCCGTGTGGTGGCGCTGCCACCGGTCCATGGTCGCCGATTACCTGAAAGTCCGGGGCTGGAAGGTCATGCATATCATGGATAACGGGAAAGCAATCGAACATCCGTTTACTTCCGCAGCAACTGTGCTGGATGGCAGGCTGAGCTACAGAGAGGTTGGCAGTTGACCAACGATCCATGCTTCCGCCCATTCACGGTATAACCAATATCTCCACACGCATATTCTTCCGCTTCTCCTCATCATTCGATGCAAAGGGATAAATCATTTCCGTATTGCCCATTCCCTTATAGCTCATTCTTTCTGGCGGAATTCCCCTGTCAATCAGGATATCATAAACCAGTTTTGCCCTGGCGGTTGACAATGCATTCATCTTTTCGCGATAGCCCGAATCAAGTGCCGGGTCCCCGGTTTCATTCCAGTTTACATGACCCCGGATTTCAAATCTTCCATTGGGATAAGTTTTCAGAATTCCTGCAATATGATCGAGGTAGGGCATGGATGATGGCTCAAGAACCGGTTCGTCGGGCCTGAAGTATAATTTATCAAGAACATAAGTTTTTAATACTCTTTTGCCTGTATCAACCGGATCCGGACGATCTTTTTGAACGGTCAGCAGAATCTGTACCCGGCGGTTATGAGCATTATCTGCAAAACCTGCCGGGTATCGTTCTCCGTAGGATTGTACCATAAAGTTTTGGGGTAATGTAAAATGCTGCTCCAACAGATGAGCAATATGCTCGCTTCTTTTCCGTGATAAAATGATATTGCTTTCGGCTGAGCCAACCGAATCAGCATACCCCGAAATGCTTTTAACCTTAAAATTCATCCCCCTGAGTGCGGAAAGTAATTTATTTGTTTCCGCGTGCGATGGAGAAAATTCTCCTGAATTGAAATAGATATTTATCGTGCTGTCCGAAAATTGCTGTGCTCTAAGCCCGGAAGGGACAAGAACACACAGCATTAATTTGAAATAAAGATACCTGCCCATGACGATTACGAATTTAAGGATTCCCTTCTCCCCCTTAATATTTAGTTAACGGCCCGTTAATGATACGGTAATACAGCCCTTCTACTTTTGCCGCATTAAAACCAGCCAAAAAATTGACTAAGCGCTTTCTGTTTTTTTCCCTGCTTGTGCTGGGGAGCATGCTGAATAAAGATTTAAGAGCCCAGCAACCGGCCGACAAGTTATCCGGCAGGGTGCTGGACGCGCAGAACGGATCGCCGCTCGTCGGCGCCTCCGTGCTCGTGGAGGGATCTGCTGCCGGCGCCCGGACTGATGTGGAGGGCAGATTTTTTATTCCGGTAGAAAATAATCACCGGTTTAATATTACCATCAGCAGCATCGGATACCAGACCAAACAGATCAATGATATACAGGCTGCCGGCAAAGAAGGGATATCCGTTTCGCTGGACAGAACGACCGCGCAGCTGGAGAATATTGTTATTATAGCCAGTGTTAAAAAGGAAACGCTTTCTTCCCTCTATCAGTTACAAAGAAGCAGTTCGGCCATTTCAGATGGTATTTCGGCGGAAGTGATAAAAAAATCTCCGGATAAGAATACAGGGGAAGTGTTGAAAAGGGTTGGCGGCACTTCCGTTCAGGATAATAAATTCGTGGTGATCCGGGGAATGAGCGAGCGATATAATATTTCCATGCTCAACAACTCCGTGCTGCCCAGCACGGAGGCGGATAAAAAGGCATTCGCCTTTGATATTATTCCTTCATCGCTGGTGGATAATGTGATTATTTATAAATCCCCTACGCCGGACCTGCCCGGAGATTTCAGCGGGGGCGCTGTGAAAATAGTGACCAGGGATTATCCTTCGCATCCGCTGAGTGAATTGTCGGTCTCCCTCGGATATAATAGTTTAACCACCGGAAAGAACTTTTATAAGAGTTATCCGGACGGCTCACTGGATGCCGTTGGTTTTTTTGATAATTCACGCCTGATCCCCGGTCCCTATGCCCGGAATGAAAAGGGATTTATTCTGAAATCGCCGGAATTCAAGAGAGCGGTTACCAAAACCTTTCCCAATACCTTCGGGTATGATGCGGCTAACAGGAGTATGCCGAACCTGAGCGTATCTTATACCGGTGGCAATACAAAACTATATCCAACAGGAAATAAGCTGGGTTATATATACAGCGTCGGATACAGCAATGGAAGAAGCGTTTCGGAAAGAAGGAGAACAGAGTATCCGATCGACAAATCCCTGATCTACGATTACAACACGATAAATTATGATGAAAAGAATAACTTATCCGCGCTGCTGAATCTTTCTTATGCTTATAAGAACAGTAAGATTTCCTTTAAAAATCTCTTCAATAACGATTTCAGGAAAACGACGGGCATTCGCAACGGATTAAATGTTACGAATTCTTTTGACCCGTTTTATATCCGGAGTACAAACAACGAAGCACAGAACAACGGCATTCTCAATTCCGTGCTGGAAGGCCTGCACCGGATTGGCAGGAATTGGACGGTCGACTGGAGCGGATCTTTCGGATACACTTACCGGAACCAGCCCGATCAGCGGATTCTCACTTTCAGATCGGACGGAGATGCTGATGAAAGTTATTATCTGCGGCTGAGCAACGAGAATTCTCCTGAGATCAGGAATGCCGGAAGGGTTTACGCTTTCCTTGGGGAATACATTTACGGAGTGAATGCCAATGCGACCCGGCAGTTTACGCTTTTCAATCAGACGCAGAAGTTCAGGTTTGGGACGATGAATTATTACCGCGACAGATCAGTGGAAGTTACTGCACTGGGTTACGCTTCCCTGGATCCTTACGGAGTGAAGATCCCTGTAACTGTGAAAACCGGCTTTAACAATATTTTCAGTCCGGCCAATATCGATGAGTATAATCTTTCCGTCGCCAATATTGAAACGAACTCTACCAGTTATTCGGCAAATGCCCTGCTGAATGCCGGATACCTGATGCTGGATAATAAATTATCCGATAAGATAAAACTAACCTGGGGTGTGCGGATGGAAAAATACCATCAGCAATTAGCGTCTGCGGGAAAAAAGAATATTGAAAAGGACAATACAGATGTGCTGCCTTCTTTTTTGCTGACCTATGCACTGAACCCGAAGACAAATATCCGCGTGGCCGGATCCCGCGCAGTGAATCGTCCTGAATTCCGTGAACTCGCAGATTATAGTGTATTCGACTATGATAATTATTTCGTGATCAGGGGAAATCCGGATCTGAAGCGTGCTAAAAACAGCAATGCCGATCTCCGGTATGAATGGTTTCCGGGAGTAGGGGAGATTATTTCCGCCAGCATTTTCTATAAGCATTTTACAGACCCGATCGAGCAGACAAATCTGGGCAATGATGTATTGTCGTACGAAAATGCAGATCAGGCAACCGTATACGGAGCGGAATTTGAACTGCGCAAGAAGCTGGATTTTATTGAATCCGGATTCTTCAGCCGCCTTTCCTTTTACGCCAACGCCGCCTATATCAAAGGCGCTGTTAAATTCGGAAATAAAGACAGCAACAATCCGATGCAGGGCCAGTCGCCCTACCTCCTGAATGGCGGATTATCCTATGCCAATACCGACAATGATTTCTCGGTGAATGTATTGTACAACCGGATTGGTCCGAGACTTCGTTTCCGCGCAGTGAGTGAAGGCGCGCTGAATGTTTTTGAGAAGTCACGGGATGTGCTGGATTTCCAGGTGGGTAAAAAACTGATCGGTAACAAGCTTGAAATTAAGCTTACGGTAAGCGATTTGCTGGCCCAGCGATCTGCCTGGTATTATAAATTCGGCAACGACCCTTCCAACATTAAATATAATCCCTCGGCGGATAAGATCATCATCTCCGTTCGTTCCGGGACTACCGGCACACTCTCACTAAAATATAGTTTTTAAAAATCGAAAAACAGCATTATGAAAAAGATCGCATCGTTTATGTTGATGGCTGTGCTATTGGGGACAGCCTGCAAGAAAAGTGATACCCAGCCCGATCCCAAACCTGATCCGGGGCCTCCTGCGGATACTGCGAAAAATGTGGATATACGCGGAATCATCAGTACAGATCAGCATTGGGTAAAGGATAAGACCTACCGGCTGAGGGGATACGTATATGTTAATAACGGCGCTACGCTTACCATTGATGCAGGAACTAAAATTGTATCCAACAAGGATTCTGCAGGCGTTCTGGTGATCTATCGCACAGCAAAGATCAATGCAACCGGTACGGCAGTTGATCCGATCGTGTTTACATCCAACGAGGCTACGCCACAGCCCGGGGATCTGGGTGGAGTTGTGCTGGTCGGCCAGGCTTCGGGCAATGGTAACCACGCGGTGCTGGAAGGCGGTGTGGACGCAGCGTTCAGCGTATTTGGCGGAACAAATGATGCTGATAATTCCGGAACGCTGAAATATATCCGGATCGAATATGCCGGCAAGGCGGTAAATCCGGGCGATGAGATCAACGGGCTCTCCTTATACGGTGTGGGTTCCGGAACAACGCTCGATTACATTCAGGTTGTCCGCGGTCTGGATGATGCTTTTGAATTTTTCGGAGGAACTGTAAATGCAAAACACCTGATCGCCTATAACTGTGCAGATGATGACTTTGATATGGATGACGGTTTCAGGGGAAAGATTCAGTTCGCCATCTCGGTTAAGGACCCGAAGTTCACCGACAACAAGGGCACTACCGGAGATATTTCAAACAATTTCGAAGTGGATAATGTAAATCCGTCCAATGGATTTGCTTTTAGCCGGGCGCCGATCACATTCCCGGTTTTGTCGAACTTCACAGCCATCGGACCAAATAACGGAGACGGCGTTAGCGCCGACTATGGTTATGGGATGCGCTGGAGAAGAGGCAGCAAATTCATTCTGGCCAATTCCATCGTGATGGGCGGACAAAAAGCCGGTTTGGATCTGGATGATGATTCCACTGCATCCTACTATAAAGCAGGAACCAGCAAATTCTACAACAGTTTTCTCAATGCTTATGGCAAACCCTTTCAGGTCGATAAAATGGTTGCGGTTCCCAAAACCCTCGATGATGCCGCTTTGGAAGCGATTACCACCGGGGTTGACCTGAGTATTTACTATGCAAATGCTGCGGATATTAAACTGACTGATCCATTTAATAATGCGACGCCGAACCTGCAACCGGCGTCAGGTTCCCCTGCATTGTCTACCGCGGCAAAATTTGACATTACCGGAAAACTGGACGATGCATTCTTTGAAAAAGTAACTTATATCGGAGCGCTGGATGGCGCAACCGACTGGACTTCGGGCTGGGCTGTCTGGAATAAATAGACTGAAATAAAAGATATAAAAAAGGGCTGTCTTCTGCAAAGGAGGCGGCCATTTTTATTTAGACGGATTATGGAGCGCCTGAGTTAATTTTGTAACGGATCCCGTTCTGTTTATTGAACGGATCCCGGTAAAATATGAAACCAGTTATTTTTTTACTTGCCTTGTTCATCATTTGCTGCGCAGGTTGCAATAACAGTCAGACAACGACCCATTCTGCATCCGTTATCGGCGAAGGGCATGCTCCTTCTATAGCAACAGGTAAGGACGGTACGCTGCATATTGCCTGGTGTACCGGAGATAGTATTATGTATTCTTTTTCTGCTGACCAGGGTAAGTCATTTGCTGATCCTGTATTCATATCGGAATTACCCGGCCTCGCTTCTGTAAATTCCCGCGGCCCGCAGATCGGGATCAGCAGCCTGGGGGTTACAGTTATTGCCGGAAATAAAGAAGGCAATATTTATTCATTTGAGAAAAACGGAAGGGCGTGTGGCGGAAAACAGCGAGGGTTAACGATCAGGATTCCAGCGCCAGGGAAGGACTGATGTCGTTGGGAGGAGATGGTAACAGCCTGTATGCCGTCTGGCTTGATATGCGGGCCGGGCATAACCGGATTTACGGCGCTGCTTCTGCCGATGGCGGGGAAAGCTGGTCAAAGAACGGGCTGGTATATGCTTCCCCGGATTCCACGGTTTGCGAATGCTGCAAACCATCGGTAGCGGTAAAAGGCAATAAGGTATTTGTGATGTTCCGTAATCTGATTGACGGGAACAGGGACCTTTACCTGATCCAATCTGATGACGGAGGAAAAGTTTTTGGTGAGGCCGTTAAATTGGGGAATGGGAACTGGGCGCTGAACGGATGTCCGATGGACGGCGGTTCACTGGCGTTAATGAAAATGGAAATCCCGGAAACTGTCTGGCGCAGACAAAATAAAATATACCAGTGCGAACCCGGCAAGCCTGAACGTGAAATTGCCGAAGGAAGAAACTGCAGTATGACAATCCTGAATGGAAAGAACGTGTATGTATGGAATGAAAAAGGAAAAATAGTTTCCCTGTTTCCGGATAACAAAAAACAATCACTTGGCGAAGGAGCTTTCCCTGTTGTGAAAGCGGTTAATAAGGAAAAGGTCATTTATGTCTGGGAAAACGAAAAGCAGATCCACACTGCGGTTTTAAGCTTATAGTTATCGGGTTTTCCTTTAATTTACCCTTTTTAGATATTGATAATCAGTATTATAGTTGATTTAATCGATGGAGTTATTTTGTGAAATGCACAATAAAATATCCATATTTACGTGCTATTGCAATTATAATATCGGGCAATTAGATTTGCTCAGTTTTCTAATCAAATCCAATTTTTATGAAAAAGTTGTACTTATTGTTATTGACCGTTTTCTCATTAGCAGCAGCCGATGCACAGGTTCAGTTTGGTGTAAAGGCGGGTGCTAATTTTTCAACATTTACAGGAGATAATTCAGATGGTGCCAAAACCAAAGTTGGCTTTCAATGCCGGAGCCTTTGTCGCCCTTCCATTATTTAATGAATTCAGTCTTCAGCCTGAAGTAGTGTATTCCGGTCAGGGGTCTAAATTTAGCGAATCTGGATTTACCGGAACCGTGAATGCCAACTATGTGAATGTTCCGGTGCTTTTTAAATACAATAACCCTACCGGTTTTTTTGCCGAAACCGGCCCTCAGTTGGGTTTTTTAATGAGTGCTAAAGCAAAGATCCGGCGGTCAGGATAATGTAGATTCTAAAGATCAACTCTAATTCAACTGATTTTTCCTGGGCATTTGGTGTGGGGTATCTGATCAAAACATGCAAATATCGGAATTGATGCCCGCTATAATCTTGGTCTCTCCAATATTGCTAAGGACAGTGGCGACGGAAGTGCAAAAAACAGTGTATTCCAGGTAGGTGTCTTTTACCTTTTTGGGAAGCGCCGGCGATAAATAGATTTGACTCCTTCCGGCAATTACCGGATAATACTTATTGTTAATACAATGAAAGCCCTCACTTGGTTGGGGGCTTTTTATTTCCTGTGTACCAGCACATTATCTCTTAATCCCGGATCAAATACGGAAAGTCCAGATTCTTGGCCCGGTTATTTGAGCGCTTGCAGAAATTCTGTCTTTCGGGGAATTTTGGCTACATCATCGGATTTTAATGACTCTTTTACAGGAATAGAAGAATTGTCCTCCTGAATGTTTCTATTTTTGCATCAGGCAAAAGAATAGCTTATTATACTGATACCGAAACAGGTCATAAATTCATCAACCTAATAATTATTTCAAATGATTCTGGAAAAAGGAATTCCGGCGCCGGGCTTTGAATTGAACGCCACGCCGGATCAGAAACTAAAGTTATCCGACTTTAAAGGCAAACGGGTGATCCTGGCATTTTATCCTGCGGACTGGAGCCCGGTATGCAGCGACCAGATGGCGCTCTATAATGAAATGCTGAAGATCTTTCATAAATACAATGCGGAGATAATGGGCATTTCAGTAGATAGTAAGTGGTGCCACATGGCTTTTGAGCAGAACCGGAAATTACATTTTCCGCTGCTGGCGGATTTTGAGCCCAAGGGAGAAGTATCGCGGGCCTATGGTATTTACAATGAAGAGGAAGGCGAAAGCCATCGGGCTTTATTTGTAATTGATGAAAAAGGGATTATTCAGTGGAGCTATCTTTCTCCGGATGGCATTAATCCGGGAGCGGATGGTATATTGGATGCTTTGGATAAACTGGTTGACAAATAAATTATTTTGGTAAAAAAATTTCAGGACCATGTCTAAATTAAGGATTCCCATCAATGATAAAGATCAGAAAGCCGGCGATGAAAAGGCGAAAGTTATTTTGGTAGAATATGGCGACTATCAGTGTCCGCATTGTGGCGCTGCGCATCCGCTGGTTAAACAACTCCTGAAGGAATATGGCAGGAAGATATTATTTGTATTCCGGAATTTTCCCCTTCAGGAAGCCCATCCTGCGGCCATGATGGCTGCATGCTCTGCAGAAGCCGCCGGACTTCAGAAGAAATTCTGGGAAATGCATGACCTGATTTTTGAACACCAGGATGAACTGGATGAGAACGATATGACGCCTTTTGCAGGGGCCATACATTTGGATTTAAAGAAATTTAACCATGATGTACAATCCCGGGATATTGTGCAGAAAGTGGAATCGGATTTTGAAGGCGGTATACGGAGCGGGGTGAACGGCACGCCCACGTTCTTTCTGAATGGAAACAGGCTGAACAGTTATGACGCAAGCTATGAATCGCTGGCAGAGGCGGTCAATGATTTACTCTGATTTAATATTTGAACAATCAGTTTAATTTTTTGTTGGGAAGCAGAATGAAAGACAGCAGATGAAAAAAAGAAAATTAGGGAATTCCGGCATTGAAGTAGCGCCGCTTACATTCGGTGGAAATGTATTTGGCTGGACAGTAGATGAAAAAAAATCCCATGCTTTACTGGATGCATTTGTTTCAGCCGGTTTTAATTTAATCGATACGGCTGATTCTTATTCCCGCTGGGTGCCGGGTAATAAAGGTGGGGAGTCGGAATCCATTATCGGAAACTGGGTCAAACTGCGGAACAACCGGGATAAGGTGATTATTGCAACCAAGGTTGGCAGCGATATGGGACAGGGCAAAAAGGATCTTTCGCGAAAATATATTCTTCAGGAAGTGGAGAACTCGCTGAAGCGCCTGCAAACTGACTATATCGATTTGTATCAATCGCATTATGATGATTTAACGACGGCTGTAGAGGAAACGCTGGCAGCCTATGAGCAATTGGTGAAACAGGGCAAAGTCAGGATGATCGGCGCATCCAATATTACCCCGGAGAGATTATTGCGTTCCCTGGAAACCAGTAAACAATATGGGTATCCGGTGTACCAGACATTGCAGCCCTTATATAACCTGTACGACCGGGAAACATTTGAAAGAGAACTGGAGCCAATTTGTATCGAACATGGCATTGGGGTGATCGGTTACTATTCGCTGGCCAGTGGGTTCTTAAGCGGTAAATATCGTTCCGAGCACGATCTTTCCAAAAGCCCCAGGGGCAGCGGAATTAAAAAATACCTGAATGAGCGGGGGTATCGTATCCTTTCCGCACTGGATATTGTTGCGGAACAGTTTAACAGCAATCCGGCAAGCGTTGCGATTGCATGGCTGCTGACGAGACCGACCGTGGTGGCCCCGATTGCCAGCGCAACCAGCACGGAACAACTGGATGCATTGATTAAGGCGACTCAATTGAAGCTGGATGCCAATGCTATTGCCCTGCTGAATAATGCAAGTGAGTGGTAGTCCGGCGTTATAGCAGCGGCGATACCAGTCGCGCTGTCTTTTCCATCAATCGGATATAGCGTGGCCGGTTTATCCAGACGGCCAGGTCAATCTTCTCTGCATCTTTAAGATCCTCAAAGAAAATATCGGCCAGTTCATTGGCCGTTTCTTCGTCATATACAATAGCGTTTACCTCAAAGTTGAAATCAAAACTCCGGCCATCCATGTTGGCAGTTCCGACAATGGCGATTTTCCTGTCCGCCACCAGGGTTTTGGCATGCAGAAACCCCTTTCTGTATTGATAGATCTCAACCCCTTTTTGAATCAGGTATTTATAATACGACTTCGCTGCGGAATTCACCAGGATGGAGTCTGATTTCCCGGGTACCAGGAGTTTGACTGAGATCCCGCTTAACGAGGCGATCACGAGCGATTCGACCAATATCTCTCCCGGAATAAAATAGGGTGTTGAGATCAGTATTTCTTTTTTCGCCAGGTTAATGGCCTGAAGGATGGAATATAAAATAGCAGGGGTGTCGGAATCGGGACCGCTGGCGGCTATCTGAACAATTTTATTGTCTTTTACCGGGATAGAACCGGATCTGGGGAAATACCTGTTTTCCGGCTGAAGTTTTTCTTCTGAACAAAAGTTCCAGTCACATAAAAAGAGATACTGGAGATACTGTACACCCGGCCCGTCGATGCGCAAATGGGTATCCCTCCAAAAGAGTTGCTTAACATTTTCAGATGAGTTGATATACCGGTCACTGACATTGATACCTCCTACAAAGGCTGTCTGACCATCTATAACGATTATTTTGCGGTGATTCCTGAAATTGATCCGGTTCGCCAGGAGTATAAAATAAATTTTATAAAAAGGGAAGGCCTTTACCTTGTTCGAAATTAACCGGGGAACCAGTTTTCTGCGTACGGAACTGCTTCCGAAATCATCATATATGAACCGGACGTCTACCCCTTCCTTCGCTTTTTGAATCAGTATTTCGCCAATTTCCCTTCCGATTTTATCATCTTCATAAATATAATATTCAATATGGATATGATTTTTTGCTTCCCGGAGCGCCTGTAATACTTCGGGGAATTTAGTTTCGCCATTTTTAAGGAGCTTTACCGAGTTGCCTGATGTGAGCGGGCTTGTGGTATCTTTCAATAGCATATAAGCCAGTTCCCGGTTGTCCTGGAGGCTGGCGTCATTCTCGTTGAAAGTTTGTTTGGAATGCTTGTAAATATCATCCCTGATCTTCTTTGCCAGCACATCATTTTCTGTTAGTTTTTTGCTGTAGATTTTTTTCTTCCGGTAGCTAAGCCCGAAAAGGAAATAAAAGATCATACCGAAGAAGGGAACAAAAACGGCGGCGAGCAGGTAGGAAAGGGTTTTGCTGGTGGTATGGGTTTCTGAAATGATTCGCAGGCAAACAAAGATCAGCACAAGGGTATAAAGAATCTCGTAGACAAGAATCCAGTCCATATTCAATGAATTCGGCTTTTGCTAAGATAAGGTATTGACCCCTGATCCGTTCAGATCAGGGAATACAAATCATTAAAAGCCTCCGTCATGGATGGATGCGTATAGATCGTATCCCTGACTGCCTGGTAATCCAATCCCGCATTCATTGCAGTCTGAATGGTATTGATCATCTCATTGGCATCAACACAGTATAGGGTGCAGCCGAGTATTTTATCGCTTTTGGCATCCACAACAGTTTTTAAGAAACCGGTGGTATTGTTCAAAATCCGGGCTCTGGGAATGGAGGCGGCAGGAAGTTTCGCAATTTTTACAGTATAGCCTTTTTCAAGCGCTTCTTTTTCCCGCATGCCGATATGCGCCAGCTGGGGCGTAATAAAAACGGAGGAAGCGACCAGCTTTCTTTCAGAAACCGTAGTATAAGGGCCGCCAAACAACTGATCCCGGATGATGCGGAAATCATCCAGTGAAATATAAGTAAACTGCGGACCGCCGTTAATATCGCCAATAGCCCAAATGCCGGGAACATTGGTTTTCAGAAACTCGTCAACCTGAACAAATCCGCGTTCATCGGTTTGGATACCAGCCGCTTCCAGGTTCAGGTTTTCAGCAGAGGCCTTTCTCCCGGTAGCTACCAGTACGGCGGATGCCTCCAGATCAATGAGGCGGCCGTCCTTATTTTTATATTGAATGCTTACATTGCCATTCGGGGTATCTGCAATTTTTTGAACAGAAGCCTGCATGATAATATTTATGTTTTTGCCGGTAAGGACCTTAAATATTTCATCAGCGATATCCCGGTCTTCCCTCGGCAGAAAGATTTCTCCATGATCCAAAATGGTCACTTCAGCACCAAATTTGGCATACATATCCGCAAATTCAAGGCCGATAAAGCCACCCCCGATAATGAGCAGCTTCCTGAGCAAAACAGATTGCTCCATCAGGGAAGCGCTTGTGAAAACTTTCTTTGAAGACTGAATGCCTGCGATGGGAGGAATAAAGGGTTCAGATCCTGTATTAATAAAAATACGTTCCGCCTGGATGATCATCTCTTCATTACCGGCAGCCTGTTTTACCAGCACTTCATCCGGTGAAACGAAGGATGCTGCGCCGGTAATAACCCTTGCGTCGGGCAGACCGGCAACATTATCAAAATTCTTCTTTCTGAGAAAAGATGTCAGCTCGTTTTTTAATTCATAGGCCTTTTCATAAGGTATTCCTTTTTCGGCATTTACAATAAATGATTTGCTGGGAATGCAGGCAATATTGATGCAGCTGCCGCCATACATCTTTTCCGATCTTTCGATCAGGGCTACCTGTTTATTGTGTTTGGCCAAATAAGCCGCCAGGGTTTTACCCGCCTTGCCAAATCCTATAATCAGGTTTTCATAATGCTGTTTATTTTTCATAATAACGCGGTTGGTATGGGGTGCATACTTTTCAGATGATTCAGTATTTAAGAATTGAAGAGCATGCTGTAATTTCAAAAATCATGCCTCCACCGCTTATCATATCGGATCTCACAACGCGCTTTCGCCACTATTCTCTGATTTTGAAGTTTACTCCGGAGTAGGACCAGCAGCGGGATTTAATATCAGTTTATTGGCCAGCTCAATTTCGTCCTGGTTAATGGTATGTCCCATAAACGGATATACTTTTTCCGTTACAACGGCATGCATGTCTTTTAAAATATTTGCCGTAGCATTTACCCTTACTACCGGCACGTGCTGATCGGGATCGCTCGTACCAATGAACACAGGTGTTCCTTCAAAATCGCCTGAATAGTTTTCCGGATAAATCCTATCGCCGATTAAGCCACCGGTAAAAGCGACAATTCCTCCATACCGGGTTGCATTGCGGGTAACAAATTCGAGCGACAGGCTGGCGCCCTGGGAAAAGCCCAGAAAATAAATGTTTTTTGAAGGGATGCCCTGTTTGTTCAGGTCATTCACTATTTCTTTCAGTAACGATAAGGCAGATGATAGCCAGGGCTCATTGTGAGCCGGAACAGCCATAAACGAGTAGGGGTACCAGGTGCTATTGGTTGCCTGGGGTGCAACCAGTGCGAAATCCTTTACCTGCAGCAGATCGGAGAGGGAGAGAATGCTTTCTGCGGTGGCTCCGCGACCATGCACCATGATCAAAACCCTGCCGGCTTCTTTTACATCCTTTCCTGCGGTGACAATTTCTTTTTTATGTGATGGGTTCGTATTAGCCATAATGTATCATTTTGCTAAGAATGAACAGATAATTTTATTCTGCACGCTTTTCCCATACATCGGCATATTCTTCCGGATGCCTTTTGAACTGCGCATTTACAAAGGGACAAAGGGGAATCACTTTTAAGCGATGCTGGCGCGCGTACGCCACCATATGCGAAAGCAACTCTTTTGCCAGTCCTTTTCCTTCCGCTTTCGGAGAAACCTCCGTATGATAAGCTGTCAGCCTGCCTTCCCCAATACCTATTTCCATAAATGCGATCCGGTCATTTCCCTCTATTATATAAAAAGAACCACGCCCCTTATCATTTAATTCCAGTTTAATTTCTTCCATGTTATTGGTTTAATCGCGAATTAATTTATAAGTAAAGTTCAGCTAAATAGCCGGTAAAACTTTTTCGATTTGTTTCCGGGCAGGTTCAAATTGTTTGGGCAATTTCAGATGTGATCCCAGTTCTGTTAATGTTTCGTCAACGGTAAACCCCGGATTCTCCGTCGCCAGTTCGAATAGCACGCCACCCGGTTCACGGAAATAAACAGAGTAGAAATAATCCCTGTCAATTTTAGGTGTGGGGTTTAATCCCCGGCCCGCGATCTTCTCCCGGAATTCCATTTGAATATTCTCGTCCTTCACCCGGAAGGCAATATGGTGATTGGTTCCGGCAGCATTGTGTCCGGCAGCCATTCCGGGAGCTTCCAGCAGGTCGATAACAGCCGCGCCTTCAATGGCGCCGGTTATGAACCGGTAGCGGTTGCCCTCCTGTTTGAGCTGCTCATATCCGAAAACATCCGTCAGTATCTCTGCAGTCGCTTTAATGCTTTTCAAGGTCAGCGTAACATTGTAAAAGCCTTTTGTTGCGGCATTCGCTTTCACTTCCTCCGTCGTCCAGGGCTTTCTTTTGTCTTCCATTTCCGGAACGATCAGATCGATTTGTAATCCGTCCGGATCCTGAAAAGAAAGGAACTGCTCGCCGAATCTTTCATCTGCCGGTTGTTGCCGGATGTTAAATTCATTAAACCGGTCTTTCCAGAATTCCAGGCTCCCTGCCGGAACCGAATATCCGATATCGGTTGCCATGCCGGTTCCATTCCGGCCCTGGCCGATTCCTTCCCAGGGGAAAAAAGTGAGTATACTTCCCGGCGTGCCGTTTTCATCTCCGAAATAAAAGTGATAAGTTCCCGGATCGTCGAAATTGACGGTCTTTTTGACCATTCTTAAACCAAGGACTTTTGTATAGAAGTCATGGTTCCGTTTTGCATTGTTGGCAATGGCCGTGATGTGATGCAGCCCTAATATGTTGTTCACTTTGAAAAATTGATAGTTGATAATTATTGGATTGATTCAGTCGCTTTGCGGATAGCTGGAGCCACTTTCGTTCCGAACAATTCAATCGAATGCATGATCTTTTTGTGTGGCATGTATCCGACACTCATTTGCGCAAGAAAACGGGTATTGCCGAATAGTTCATGTTCATAGAGAATTTTATCTATGACTTCCTGCACGCTGCCGACGACCAAAGCGCCTTTTGCTGACCGGGAATAATCGAATTGCTGACGGCTGAGGGGCGACCATCCGCGTTCCTGGCCAATCCGGTTCATCATCGCGGCATAGGAAGGATAAAATTCATCTCCTGCCTTTTGTGAATCGTCTGCAATATATACATGCGAGTTAATGCCCAGTTGCAGTTTGCGCATATCCTGCCCGGCTTTTGCAGCAGCATCCCGGTAGAGCTTTACAAAAGGAACGAACTGTTCGGGTGTTCCGCCAATGATGGCGAGCGCCAGCGGAAGGCCGAGCTTTGCCGCCCTCACTGCAGATGCCGGTGTTCCCCCTGCTGCAACCCAGATGGGGAGGGACGCCTGATAGGGTCTGGGATAAACTCCCCGGTTCTCAATGGATTGCCGGTGTTTGCCCTTCCAGTTAATTTTTTCTTTTTTATTGAGTTCGATCAGCAGGGATAGTTTTTCTTCGAATAATTCATCATAATCTTCCAGATTATATCCGAATAAGGGGAATGATTCAATAAAGGAGCCCCTGCCTGCCATAATTTCGGCGCGACCCCCGGACAATTGATCTACGGTTGAGAAATCCTGGAAGACCCGAACCGGATCATCGGAACTCAATACCGTTACGGCGCTGGTCAGTTTAATGTTTTTGGTTTTCATGGCTGCGGCGCCGAGAATAACGGCCGGGGACGATACGGCATAATCGGGACGATGATGTTCGCCCACGCCGAATACATCGAGTCCCACCTGATCGGCCAGTTCTATTTCTTCCATCAGTTCCTGTATGCGCTTTTGCGCATTGACTGATTTCCCGGCAACCCCTTCCGGTTGCATATCTGCGAATGTATATAATCCTAATTCCATGATGTAATCTTCTGTATTTTTATCATTACGATTATTCTTTATTCTCCCTGATCGATTTCAGCCCCTTCGTCCAGCGCACCAGCTGCCTGAGCATGGTTTCTGCTGCCTTATGAGACGTCTCGTTTACTACGAATTCATTCTGGTCGTTGATATTCTGGTTAAAGAAAGGAAAATTAACGGTTTCCTGCAGGGGCACAATCCTGAAACTGGAAAGGTCTGCTTTCAGGCTATTGGTAGCCCTGGTTCCGGCAGACACGCCGCCGTAACTTACGATGCCGGCTGCCTTATATCCCCATTCCTGATGCAGGTATTCCAGTGCATTTCTTAGCGGAGCCGGATAGTTAAAATCGTATTCTGCGGTTACAAAAATAAAGGCTTCCGCTTCATCTATTTTTGCACTCCATTTTTTGGTATGCTCATGCTGGTATTTTTTCAGTACCGGATGATTGGGCTCATCCATCATGGGCAAATTGATTTCACCCAGATCCAGTAGCTCTGCATTGAAGTTTCCCTGCTGTTTGGCAAGTTCAGTGATCCAGTTGGCGACAATAGGGCCTTTCCGGCCGGGCCGAACCGTTGAACTGATAATTTTCAGATTGTACATTGATGATGATTATCTTTTAATTACAATTTCCGTCCACGGAACAGGCGTCGCCGCCTTCGGAAATAATGATTTTGTTTTCCTTTTCGAATTCCCCAAAACTTTGTTCAAGGGCTGCGGTAAAGGTTTCAGGCGCCTGGGCTCCTGAAACAGCATATCGATTATTGAATACAAAGAAGGGAACGCCCCTGATTCCAATCGCCTGCGCCTGCTGTTCATCCTGTTTTACTTCCTCCTCAAATGCCTTGGAAGAAAGCATTTCCCTTACTTCGTTTGGTTCCATTCCCGCAGCGACGCCTGTTTGAACCAATGTCTCGGCGATCGTCAATGTTTTTCCCTGCGGTAAAGTAGGCATGGAATAATTGTTCTTCCGCTTCATTCCCCAGGCCCTTTGTTTTGGCAAGTTGTATCAGCCGGTGAGCGTTAAATGAATTAGCCACTACCGAATGATCGAAATTAAACTGTAATCCAGCATCTTTTGCCGTTTGGGTTACCTGACGGTGCATGCTTTCAGCCTGTTCTGGCGAAACTCCTTTGCGCTCAACAAAGTAATCGTATACGTTTATATCTGTTTGTGTTTCCAGATTGGGGTCAAGCTGAAAACTATGCCAGTTCACTTCAATCTGATCTTTGTGCGGGAACATTTCCAAGCCCGCTTCGAACTTCCTTTTTCCGATATAACAAAAAGGACATCTTACATCTGACCAGATATCCACCCGCATTGTATTTTCCATTTTTATTTTTTATTTTATCAGTCACTCATTGCTGTACCGGTATGCTTAATATGCTACGGTAAAGCGCTGACGAACGTGCTTTGGTTTTTCCAATTCATCCACAACGGCCACCGCAACATCTTCTACCGAAATAATACTCTTTTTATTCTCATCGAATACCGGGTTTTCCAATCCTGTCCGGTAAACGCCCTTCCTGATGCCGGAAGTTCCGGGATGCATTTCAATGGCAGGCGTTACAAAGGTCCAGTCCAGCTGATCTTCTTTCCGCAGGATATTCAGATAGTCGCGGGCAGCCAGGGCGCCGGCTTTCCATTCTGCCGGGAATTCGGGGGTATCAATCAATTGAAGATTGGGTGCAATATAGGAGCTGCCTGCCCCGCCAAGCGTAATCAGCCTTTTAATCCCCGACTTCTTTACCGCTGCCTGAATGGATAGCGAACCTTTTAGAAATTCGTTATAGATATCCGGGTTGCTCCAACCGGGATTATAAGCACTAACCACCGCATCATTTCCTTTCATCAGTTCCGACAATTTTTCCGTGTCCATTACATCGCCGGCGATCACTTTAAGGTTCTTGTCCCTTATGGATAGTTTTTCCGGATGCCGGAGAACGGCAGTTACCTGCTGTCCTCTGTTCAAAGCTTCTTTAAGTATGGCGGACCCAACGAATCCGGTGGCTCCGATCAATGCTATTTTCATATATTTAATTTAATTCATTACGATGTTACCGCTTAGTTATTTGCTTTTGCGGGAATCCGGTTATAAATAGCTGCGTCCACGCTGCCCTTTCCTCCGCCCAGTATGACGGTAATAATCGTGAGGCCGAATAAAAAGACAAAGTATTCGATGCCTTCTCCTTTTTGAGTTCCGTTCCAGTTCATAAAGAACCCATTCTGAAGATGGACCGTGGTAATCACGCCCAGGAAGAGCCCTGCAAATCCAATCGCTGCAATACGGGTCAGAAATCCGAAAATTAAAAACAGAGATCCGAAGAACTCAATAAGGATCACGAGTAAGGCAAACACGTAAGGCAGGCCCGCCTGTGTGGTTAAAAAACCCATCGTGCCGCTAAATCCATAACCTCCGAATAATCCGAATAATTTTTGTGCGCCGTGCGGGAGAATAACGATCCCCAGCGCCAGTCTGGCGATAAGCGCCGGCCAATTGTTTTCGTTTGTTGCGAGTAACTTGTTCATAATTGTTTTTTTGAATTTTTATTTTTGATTTTTTATGATGGGTTCGAACCCCAGCTTCTTTAGTATTTCTGCAATAATATTCAGGGATTCTCCGTCAGCGCCGGAAAGCATAGTTCCGGGACTGCTTAATGGATTTAAAGCAATAACCAGTTTGGCATTGGGAAGAAGATCCTGCCATTCCTCAACCGGACTGATTGTTGAAAGCGGGTCCTGTCCATCGCCGGAAAGAACAAAGACAATTTTCTGCGTGGATACTTCCCTGATTTTTTCCGCCACTTCCGCGTGTGAAGAGAAAGGAATATCCAGGATAATGATATCGGCTTCCCAACAACCATCTTTTAAGCAATTAATCTGTTCCGGGCCGCATGCCGATTTTTGCTGCAGCCATTCCGGCAGATCCTTTAACTGATCTTCGTCTTCCGATAATAAGAGCAGCCTGTGCTGATTAAGCCTGACAAGCTTTTGGGCAATAATGGATCCTGATTTTCTTTCCGCCCCTGCAATGGCTATTGTTTCCTGTACCATTTTGCTTTTTTTGTAACACAAAGCTACTCCTGAACAGAGGGTTCCTCCATTGCGCTGGGATAAGAAATGGCATTGATCTATGTCACAGGTTTATTTCCGGGCGGCGATCTGGCTCCGGATGCGGCTCAGGGTTTCGCGGGTAATGCCGAGATAGGAGGCAATCATGTGCTGGGGCACCCTTTGCATGCAATCAGGATAGCTCTGCAGGAACTTGGTATATTTCTGTTCGGCTGTTTCGCTTAACGTACCCATCAGCCTTCGCTGGGTCACGATCAGGCTATTTTGAATGAGGATCCGGAAATAACGCTCGAAAGCCGGTACCTTTTCCAGCAGCAGATCCCAGGAACTTTTGGAAATTAAAAGCAATTCGCAATCTTCCATCGCTTCGATCTGATACGGGGAGGGTTCATTCGTTAAAAAACTATAGAGATCGCTCACCCACCAGCCTTCCTGCGAAAACTGAAGAATGTGCTCGCTCCCCTTTTCATCTACCGAGTAAGTGCGCAAAAGGCCTTTTTCCACAAAGGCCGTGTATTTGGCGACATCCCCATCCTGCAACAGGTACTGTTTTTTTCTTAGTTTTTTCGGGAGAAAGAGCGTTTTGCAAAAGCTGAATTCCTCTTCCGTAATATGAATGATTTCGCTGACTTTCTGATGAAGGAGCTCGTACATAGTGGAAACCGGGATTGAACAGGGGTAAAAATAAGAACTTATTGGTTGCCGGTGGTGATTTGGATGCCGCAGGCCTGGTGGGCAATTTCACTTAACCAGGGTGTTTTCACTCTTGCGCCTCCTGAAAAAATACTGATCTTGAATAGGTATGCTAAAAATATTTAAATAAGAGAAATATTAAAAGTTCTCAATTTGCGTACTATTTATTAATTTTGAAAAGACTTCGGAGTGAAAGTGCATTTGGTCAAAAGACAGACGATGGAGGATTATGCCAGGGAGAACGCCCGTAGCCGGACAACTATCCGTTTGTGGTTGCAGGTTTTGAACGGTGCAGACTGGGATACCCCTAGGGATATATTAGAAACCTTTGGCGCTACCGACCTGCTCGGAAGAGGATGCAACCGATCAGTATTCGACCTTGGGGGAAACAATTGCCGCATGATCTGCCATTATGTATTTGGAAGAAAAAAAGTTCATCTGTTTATATGTTGGATAGGCACACACGCGGAGTATACCAGATTATGTGAAGAAAATAAACAATATACGGTCAGCATTTATTAAAAAGATGTTTATGGAATCACCGGAATACAAGGTAATAAAATCAACAGAGCAGTATAAGGATTACTGTAATCTTCTGGAAGGCCTGGTGATGGCTAAAAGAAAAACCAGGGCGCAGCAGGATACGATTGAATTGCTGACCCTGCTGATCGAAAAATGGGATGGGGCGCACAATTCCTTTTCCAAAGCAGATCCTGTTGAACTGCTTGCTTACCTGATGAAAGAAAACAAACTAAGGGCAACCGCACTTGCCGCGGAGCTTGAATTTAGCAAAAGTCTGCTGTCTGATATCCTGCATTACCGCCGGGGATTTTCCAGGGAAATTATCCGGAAGCTGTCTGCCCGGTTCAAAGTATCCCAGGAGCTCTTCAACCGACCATATAAATTAACTCTCCAGGGAAATGGCAGGCTTGAAAAACTGAGTGTAAAAAAGCCTGAGAAAAAGAGAGCAGCCTGTTAGAAGCCAGGTCTGGGTATTATCCATTGTAGAGATCGTAATGACGTATTTCGCCATCGCTGCTTTTGCCGCCTCCCTCCGGTCTGCCGGCTGGTTTCGAAAAACCCCTTCCCGCATCTATACCGGAATAAGTTTATTGTCCGTTTTATGCGTCGTATTATATCCGTTATACCCCGGAGCAGTTGCATTTTCGGGTTTTCCCTATTATCCGTTTATGATTCCCGCCATACCCTTTTTCCTGATTTATTTTATGGGTATAAACTTATTGCGAAGGGCGGGTAATGACAGCTGACAAAAAAAAGGATAAGAACTGTCCGGATTTGAAACCTCAGGTTGTCTCTATATATAAACACAATAAATATGGAAACAATCACATCAAATCCTGAGCAGGTAAAAAGCCGGGAAGGAATCGTATCCCGCGAAGAATGGATTGCCGCAAGAACCCGGCACCTTGTCCGGGAAAAAGAGTTAACCCGTCTGCACGATGAGCTGATGGCGGAACGCAGGCTGTTGCCCTGGGTGAAAATCGAAAAGAATTATGTTTTTGACGGGCCTAAAGGAAAGCGGACCTTTGCCGATCTTTTTGAAGGAAGAAGCCAGCTGATCCTCCGGCATTTTATGTTCGGGCCCGGATGGGCCGAAGGCTGTCCCGGCTGCTCCTTCGCCGCTGATCATGTGGATGGGGCGAGGCAGCATTTCGAAAACCACGACGTGTCGTTTGTAGCCGTATCCCGCGCGCCGATTGAAGCCATCGAAGCATTTAAAAAGCGGATGGGCTGGCGTTTTAACTGGGTCTCCGCTTACCGGAACGATTTCAATTTCGATTTTCATGTTTCATTCCCCAAAGAAGAACTGGGCAAATCCAAACAATTTTATAATTATGAATGGCAGGATATCCGGGAGGAAGAACTGCCGGGCACCAGCGTGTTTTACAAGTATGAAACGGGTGAAATCTACCACACGTATTCAACCTTCGGCCGCGGGGAGGACATACTGGTCGGCGCCTATAATTATCTTGACCTCACCCCCATGGGAAGAAATGAGAACGGCCCTTTTTTTAACCTGATGGACTGGGTAAAACATCATGACCGTTACGAGGATAAACCCCTGATTGCCGGGTTAAAAGAAACGGATTCCTGCTGCGCCTCAAAAGAACATCAATCATGAATCCGGGTGCATGCTGTCGCCCGGCGATGGCAAAGCGGGATCAATCCCGGGCGCCCGAAAAAAGAACCTTCCTCCGGCGCGGCCTCGATGCGCTTCGCTGGATGGCGCCCGGTTTTGTGCTGCTGGTCATACCCAAATGCCCGATTTGCCTTGCGGCTTATATTGCGCTTGGAACCGGGATTGGAATATCCTTTGCCGTAGCCGCCTGGATACGATGGATCCTGATTTCGATTTGCGTGGCTTCCTTTTTATACCTCGTCTGGCAGGCGGTATCTCAGGAATTCTTAATTTTATTATTATGGAAAGATATTTATTGCTGATCCGGGAAGACCTGAAAAGGGTGGGCAGGATGAGTGAGGAAGAACGTCTCGAATGCATCCGGGAAATGACCCGATGGACCGAATCCCTGGCAGAATCCGGGAATTATATCGGGGGAGAACCGCTGGTAACCACCGGTAAATATGTGAGCAAAGACCAGGTACTTTCCGACGGCCCGTTCATTGAAGCCAAAGAGGGCGTCAGCGGATATATTGCCATAAAAGCGGAGAATCTGAACCAGGCCGCTTCCATTGCCCAGGGTTGCCCCCTGGTCATGCGAAATGAGATGGTTATTGAAGTCCGTCCGGTTCTGCCATTTCATAACCCCTAAGCATGGATCCCGTACAGCAGGAAGTGGACCGTTTATACAAAACGCATTTTGGAAAAATGGTTGGCTCCCTGCTCTATTTCTCCCGGGATATTGATCTGGAAACGGCGGAAGACCTGGTGCAGGATTCCTTTTCCTCCGCACTGACCGACTGGAGAATCAATACCATTCCCGCCAATCCCGCAGGCTGGATATTCAGAGTCTGCAGAAATAAAGCTTTAAATAAAATTAAGGAAGGGAAAAAATTCAGGAATCTTTTTGTTGCAGAAGAATTCCCGTCCGGTGAATCCGCCCTCTCCGAATCGGCATTCGATGATCCGCAGTTAAAACTCCTCTTTGCCTGCGCACACCCGGATCTTTCACCCAAAACCCAGGTGGTCATTACCCTTAAGTATGTGGCCAACCTGAAGGTGGAAGCGATCGCAAAGATCCTGGATATGTCGGTGGACGGAGTAGAAAAACTCCTTTTCAGAGCGCGGCAAAAGATCCGCGATGAGAAAATCCTGTTAGAAGAACCCTCACTGCCGGCCCTTAAGGCCAGGGTTTCCATTGTACATAAAATCATCTACCTGATTTTTAATGAAGGATATAAATCTTCCTGGGGAAAGGAAATCCTGAGGGAAGAACTCTGCGAGGAGGCCCTGCTGATGAACAGAGCCCTGTTAAAATCCGGTAATGGGAATAAGGATACCGCTGCGCTAAACGCGCTGATGCTATTTAATGCGGCGAGATTTAAAGCCAGGTTCAGTGCTGCCGGAGAACTGCTTGACCTGGAAGAACAGGACCGTTCCCTGTGGAACCGTAACCTGATAAACCTCGCCTGCGAGTTCCTGATTCAATCCGGTGGAGAGGGCGTTTCTGCCTATCATTATGAAGCGTCCATCGCCTGCCTGCACTGTAAGGCAGAAAGTTTTGGCGCCACGGACTGGCCTGCCATCACCAGGTTATATCTGAATCTCCTGAAAATAAACCCCAATCCTTTTGTCGAACTAAGCTACGCGATCGCCTTATATTATTCAGGCGAAAAGGAGAAGGCTTTCAGAATAGTCAATGAACTTCAAAAAGGCCCATTTTTAAACCAGTACTACCTGCTCAACGCCACCCTCGGGAAAATGCATTTTTTAGAAGGGAACCGCCAAAAGGCAAAGGAATATTTTCAAAAGACCCTCACGCAGACCCCTTTTCAGGCTGAAAGGAATTTTATTGCGAAGATGATTGAAAAAGCGGAAAGGGCTCACGCTATCGATTAAATGTCAATCTGACCGGAATTCTTTTGCTGCCTGACCATTCACGGATTGTAAATAAAATTTACGGCCCGTTTCCTGAAAATGCTGGGAAAAGAAGTACATTCAACCTGTATTTAAAAGCAACATTTTTCCACCGGATTTCCTGTAAAAAAATAAGGGATAAAAGAACATTTATTCATTATCAGCCTATTATTCTTTATTGTACCCGCCAGCAGCGGACAAAAAAAATTCGTATTTGAAAAACCCGAGATGGGCTCGCCTTTTACCATTACGATGTATTGCAGCGATTCTGTGCAAGCCGCCCTTTCGGCCCGTGCCGCCTTTGAAAAAGCAGAAACGTTGAATGAAATATTGAGCGATTACATAGACAGCAGCGAAATAAACCGCTTGAGCCAGACTGCCGGTGAGGGTCGTTACGTGCCTGTGTCTGCACCGCTTTTTACTATTCTGCAATGCGCGCTGGAGGCCGGCAGACTAAGTGGAGGCGCTTATGATATCAGCGTCGGCCCGCTGATGAAATTATGGCGGGATGCCCGTAAAACGAAGATATTTCCCGGATGATAATTCGCTTCAGAAAGCCCGCGGGTTAACGGACTACCGGTTTATACATCTGGATTGGGTATCCCGCACCGTGAAGCTGGATAAAAAAGGAATGAAACTGGATGCCGGCGGCCTGGGGAAAGGTTTTGTTGCCGCAGCCGCCCTCGAAGTGCTGCATCAGGACGGCATCGATTGCGCCATGGTGAATGCAGGTGGCAAAATTGTAGCCGCAGCGCCTCCGCCCGGGAAACCCGGTTGGCTGATCGGGATTAATGCCCCGGAAGAAAAAGAAGCCATATTGCCACAGCTTTTGTTGCTGAAACAGAAATCCGTGGCCAGTTCCGGAGATATTTACCGCTATGTTGAAATCAATGGAAAAAGATATTCTCATATTGTGGATCCGGCAACAGGCATCGGACTCACCCGGCGAAAGAACGTGACGGCCATTGCGGATGACGGCTGCACCGCCGACTGGCTATCCACCGCCTGCAGCGTGCTTTCCACCCGTAAAGCAATGAAACTAATAAGGAAGATTCCCGGCGCCGCGCTTCTCATTACGGAGAAAAGAAGACACAGGATCCGGATGCGGAGTTCCGCTCATTTTAAAAACTATCTGCAAAAACCGCTTTGAAAATGAAACAGGTCTGGATTTGTGTTTTCGCTATTTTTTTAACCGCTTATTTGCCCCCCCATGCGCAGGCGCAGAATGCTTCCTTTCAGCCTTACGAACAGAAAATCCCGAATTCAACGGTCTCTTTTAAAATGATTCCTGTTCCCGCAGGTGTTTTTTTGATGGGGAGTCCGGATCAGGAAGCCGGTCATCAGGCGGATGAAGCACCTGCAATAAAGATATCCCTGGATTCTTTCTGGATGGAAGAACATGAAGTGACGTACGAGGAATACATATTATTCCAGGATGAAGAAA